>CAVPOL010000065.1:0-196397 GCA_963706975.1 uncultured Alphaproteobacteria bacterium | reverse complement strand
ACATGTCGTTGCACCGCAAAGCCGTTGGGTTCGTTCAAGTCGAGACCGGCCCGCTCGGTCCGTTGCCCTTGGTGCTTGATCTGCCACAACCGATAAGCCTCCTCCTCGCGGGGATCATCAGCGGTCGGCGGCGGGATCGGCAGCCATCGCCGCCGGGTGCCGTCGCTGCCGACGAAGGGGTTTACCTGCTGCGAGGCCGCTACTTCCGTTTATGACTTGAACCGGACGTTAGGCTGATCGCCGAGGAGGTTGGGTCATTACCCAGAAGAGACGCTCACCCGATCCCGCACCGCGAAAATCGACATCGCGAGAAACGCCAAAAAACTCGCGAGCAAGATCAAACTGACCACTACAAAGTGACCTCTCCAAAGTGCGGTCGGTAATGGCGGCGGACGCTGGATATCACGATCCTCTTGTCGCACCACCGAAGTGTCGAACGCCAGGTCGTGAAGTAAAGGCCGCCGTTTGTTGCTGCTGATCGCGACGAGATAGAGCACCGAGAGAGGCATTCCTATTAGTGCAACGCCGAGCAATCCTCCCCAAACCCTCCCACGATGAGTGACGGTGGCCACACCGATGTGGTTGAACATAAGCGAGGCCGTCGCGATGCCGCACGCAGTCCGGCCTCGACCGGGGAAGAAAAGGTGTTGTCGGGGCGGACGACGCAGAGGCCAAGCAGGCGCTTGCCGATTGATTGACCGCGCCCCCACCGGCTTTCGAAGCATCCGAAGTAGACTATCGCGCAGGTCCACTCGACCAATCGACGATACTCACCAATCTGGCTTAGCGGATCGGAAAACGCCGCCCGAACACCCTCGCCGATGACACTCAGAAGGAGCATATCGAGAATGAATGCCGCGAGCCGCCGCCCGAACGACGCAAGGGGCGCTGGCTCGCTACTTCCGCAGCGATCACCTGATCGGTGAGCATCTGTCATTGGCGTCTTCGCCTCCTGACCAGCAATGATGCGACAATCGAGGCTCAGCGACTAGCGGCGGCAACACTGTGGCCTCGAAAAAGCCGACCGTGGCCGGCCCGGTTCCGAGTTTTCCGACGTTAGACGCTCCCAATCAAGACAGGTTCAGTTGGTAGCCGAGGCGTCAACGGTTCCGCTCTGGCACATCTCGGACATGGTCCAATGCCCGACTTGAGGCCGTTTTCGGGGAAGATCGGAGATCGAATTTCGGGCGCGTCGGGTCCGTTGATGGACCCATCTCGGAGGTGCGCTGTCACGAAATGGCCGAGAAGGCGAGCATTGAAGAGCGCGCGAGTAGATGGCGACGGCTTGCCGAGGACTGCCTTCGGACCGCAGCGGAGTTGGAAGCTTTCCTTAACCGCGGCGCCCGATTTTTTGCGTTTCCGTGTGAACTATTGGTGACCGGGCTGCGACCAATCAGGCGCAGGGGTGGGCCGGTCAGAAGCAACGGAGCAGCCATGCGTGCCCGGTGTTATGAATTTCGCCTTTTCGCGCTTGGCGGGGTCGCCATCGGCCTCTTGGCCTTCGCGGTGCCCGCAGCAGCGACCGTTACTTCGGGCGCCGCAGCCCTGGTCACGTCCCTCGATGATGCCTGGAGGGCCTGCAACGCGGCGCAACTCTCCTCGGCCGACCGCATCGCCTATTGCACCACGATCATCAAGTCGGGCCGGGCCAAGCCTGCGGCTCGCGCGCAGGCGCTGATGGCGCGCGGAATCGGGCACGCCTTCCAGAAAGATTTTGACCGCGCGCTCGCCGACTTCGACGCCGCGATCCGGAACAACCCGAAGCTCGCCACCGCCTACTACTATCGGGGAGCCATCCGGGCGGAACGCGATCCCAAGCGTGCCCTCGCTGACGTCAACAAGGCGATTTCCCTCAATCCGAAGAACGCGAACTATTTTCGCGAGCGCGGCTCGATGTACGTCAAACGCAAGGACTATCCGCGCGCGATTGCGGACCTGACGACCGCGATCGGTCTCGCAAAGAAGCCGACGAGCGAATATTTCCTGCGCGGTGCCGCGTATGAGGATATCGGCCGGCGCGACAAAGCGATTGCCGACTTTCAGGTTTCACTGGTGCTCGATCCAGACAATGACGTGTTGCGCAGACATCTCGTCCATACGGGGGGTGAAATCCCCAAAGCGGTGCAACTGCCGCCTGGTCTCTGCAGCGCAAAGGACATTACGCATGAGCAAAGAATTGCGGGCTGCACCGCGAGTATCGAGTTGGGAACGCTGAGCGGCTGGCCGCTGAAAGTCGCGTACTGCAATCGCGGTTATGCAATGACCGAACGGGGCGAATACGATGGTGTCATCACGGACTCCGATGCGCTGATTGCGATCAGCCCGCAGGCTGGCTGCGGTTATCTCAATCGGGCCCGTGCCTGGTACTACAAGCGCAACCTTGACCGCGCGATTGCCGACTACACACAGGCCATCACGTTCGAGTTGCGTCTGCACGAAGCCTACGCCAGCCGAGGCACGGCCTACTTTGACCGGCGCGAGTTCAGCAAAGCGATCGCCGATTGCAACGCCGCGATCTCGATAAACTCTGATATCCCGAGGTATTTCTCATGGCGCGGTAATACCCGCTACGCCATGGGCGACTATCAGAGCGCAATCGCCGATTACGACCGCGCGATTGAGATCGATCCGGACTACTCCCAAGCCTATGAGCGGCGAGGCTGGGCCTTCCTCGGCCTGGATGAACTCGCCAAGGCCGAAGCCGACTTCGATAAGGCGCTCAAGCTCGCGCCTGGCGATGCCTATGCCCAGAGAGGGCGCGCGGAAGTCTATCAACGGCAGAACAAACCCGTTCCCAAGGAGCAGTCCACCGAGCTCAGCTTCGAAATCTTCGCCACATGTTGGAGCAACCGAGCGAAGGCGCGGCGAAGAAGGATCCTCCATGACCTGTTCCGCCGTTCTTGGACTTTGGGACCGTTGCGATACTGGCGATCCCGGCTTTTAGAACGACCGAAGATTAGCCGGCCTGGCTCCACCACCAACACCCACGCCGGGCGCTACAAGGAGGTGTGGGAAAATGCGGTCGCCTCGATCATTGTGGCGATCAAGGACGGCCCACCCGCCGACGGCTTCGTTGCGGCGATCGACCAATGCGGCGCGGTCCTCGCCGAGCACTTTCCGCTGCCGCTGGGCTCGGTCAATCCGGACGAACTGCCCGACAAGCTGGTCGCGGTTTAGTCGCCAGATGACCGCTTGTGGCACTAAACGGACCTCCGGGAATGTCCGTCCAATGTCTGCTTTTGGGGGTAAAGCAGACATCCCGCTGCAAGGCCGCGACTTCCGGTTTTGACCTCATCGCGTCATTTCTAGCGTTTCAGATTGCAGTGGCGAAGCTGGTTTCAGCCCTTTTCAAAAGGCTCGTTTGAGCCGATACGTTAGCCGGTAGGATTTCCTCGCTGGCATAAACTTCGACACGTACTGGCAAGTCCCCAAAGTCGACTTTGTGTCGACGACCGTTCATGCCTCGTATAATCGCACACGTCATTTATATTGTACTGCCGTTGTTCCATATCGCGAGGGCTAGTGTCGGGGAATTCGGTCGTCTTTGTATGTGACCGACGCATCGAGGTTGTCATAATTCGCGAGGCGCAGAAGCGCGACCTCGGGCCATGACGTAAGAGGGTTGAGAGCAGCGGCCAAATGCTGGGCGTCGGTGAGATGAGCGAATCCCCAGTGGAAGTCCACCATGTCCTCGTAAGCGATTGATTCATCCGGTTCGTCACCCGCGAGGCGGAGCAGTTCGTCTTGCGAAGGCGCGGAAGGTGTTGGTTTTCCTCACCCATACGATCACGTCGAATTTGGCCCCAAGCATCGCAAATGCTCCAATAACACTAAACGTAGGATTATTATTATAACGCGAAGTGCAACATTAGCGGGCGGAATTGTACCGACCGATGTTGAAATAGAAAGCGGCGTTGCTCGCCTTGAGCCAATAGGCTCGGGTGAGTTTGCCAAGGTGGGACTTGCGCTCACTGGAAAGCGCCGCTTTTCCACCGCACATCCAACTGCGTCGTTGTCTGCAAAGCTTCGGCGCAAGGCAGCACGAGCGGCGGCGTGAAAGCTATCCTGACGTATACTACGTGATTCCACAGACCTCAAGGGATCGGTTCCATGTATTGCGATGTACGGCAATGGCGAGAAATCCGACGGCGCATTTTAGAGAAAGGGGCACCGAAAAAGCGGGTCTCCGCCGAGACCGGGATAAGCCGGCAAACGATCAAAAAGATGCTCGCGCATGAGCAGCCTCCAGGCTACCGCCGCAGGCGAAGTAGATATCCAAAATTGGCACCACACATTCCCACGATTGATCGACTTCTGCGCGATAACGATTCATTTCCATTTGCGGCCAATATGACAATCCAGGATATCGTGCAGTATCTAAGCCGTGAGGAGGGGTTTGCTGGCAGTTACGATTCTGTACGAAATTACATCCACCGCCGGGCACGGATGAAGAGAACCCATGGGCACGCGCATATGACCTGATCATTCGTCTCCCAAAACCTCGGGCGCTTGACTTCATCCGGTGCTTGTCGCGAGGCCAACCACCAGCATTTGCGTCTGCACAGCTTCGATCATTCGTACGCGAGGCCGCATGTCCTCGAATGCTATCGGCGCGACCTAACCGCAAAAGACAACGTCTGCTGCACATAGAATGGATGCGGCGGCTGCTTCAGAAAGAGTTGAATGAGGACGACCTCCATCACGAGTTGGGCGATATTCCAGACCTTTCCATTTTACTTGAGCACCTCCACAACGGTCGGCTAATCGACCGCAACCGCGCAATGGTAGTCCTCGCAAGCCGCAGAAAAATTCCAAGTCGGACGATTTGAGCATTTCTGGGCGTAAGTAAAGCCTTTGTCCGCAAATATCGGAACAAGTTTGAAAGCGAAGGCGCCCGCGTTTGTTTGCCCCTCAAACCAAGTCGAACCGCAAGATCGACAACGAGGATTTGCGGAAAGCCGTTTTTAGTCTGCTTCACGAGCCGCCATCCAATCACGGCATCAATCGAACGTCCTGGACTATGGCGCTCCTGCGCCGAATCTTGGAGGAAAATGCCACGCAAGTTGGCACGGCGCTCGTCGCCAAAATAATCAAGGCAGCTGGCTACAAGTGGCGCAAAGCGAAAATCGTCTTGACGTCGAACGACCCGACCTACAAGGAGAAGCTCGCTCGCATTAGGTCTATCCTTTCAAGTTTACAGCCCGACGAGGCTTTCTTTTCAATTGACGAATACGGCCCCTTTGCAATCAAAGCCAAACCCGGACGCACACTGTCTCCGCCCGGTGTTCAACCGACTGTCCCTCAGTGGCAAAAATCGCGCGGCTGTTTGATCATGACGGCGGCGCTGGAATTGTCCGGCAATCAAGTCACGCATTTCTACAGCGCGAAGAAAAACACCACTGAGATGATTCGTATGATGGATGTGTTAATCGATACATACAGTGTCCGCCGAAAGCTATATCTATCGTGGGACGCTGCGTCATGGCACATTTCAAAACAACTTTTCGCTCGTATCGACGCTCACAATTCGGCAGTTCCTGATAAAGGCGGTCCGCTCATCGAGACTGCACCGTTGCCGGCAGGCGCTCAATTCTTGAACGTAATCGAGTCGGTCTTCAGTGGCATGGCGCGTGCGATCATCCACAACAGTGATTATAAGTCGATGGATATTGCAAAGGCGGCAATCGATCGATACTTCGAAGATCGGAACGCCTATTTCCGTCAGCATCCGAAGAAAGTCGGGAAGAAAATCTGGGGTAACGAACGGGAGCCCCCTGCATTTTCTGAAGCGAATAACTGTAAGGATCCGCATTATCGATAGCTGCTGCGTCCCGTGGAGTGAATTGTTCGGGGTGTCAAGGCAATTCAGCCAAAAGGGCTGCCGCTTTCCGCGGTGCAAAGTGAACCGATTGGCACAAAACGGACCTCCGGGAATGTCCGTCCAATGTCCGCTTTCGGGGGTGAAGCAGACATCCCGCCGCAAGGCCGCGACTTCCGGTTTTGATGCTGTGGACGGCTCCTCCACCGGCACATCGATGCCATGGATGTGGGCGCTGTTAAGGCTCCCACGCGTCCGAGGAGCAAGCCATGCAGACGATCACGACAATCGGTTTAGATATCGCCAAGTCGGTCTTCCAGGTTCATGGGATTGATGGCGCCGGCCAGGTAGTCATCCGCCGCCAGTTGAAACGACGCTCGGTGCTGACGTTCTTTGAGAAGTTGCCGCCGTGCTTGGTCGGGATTGAGGCCTGCGCTTCGGCGCACCATTGGTCGCGCGAGCTGCAGGCGCTGGGTCACAAGGTGCGGTTGATACCGCCGGCCTATGTGAAGCCCTACGTCAAGCGGCAGAAGAACGATGCAGCTGACGCTGAGGCCATTTGCGAGGCGGTCGCCAGGGCCAACATGCGGTTTGTGCCAACCAAGACCCCAGAACAGCAGAGTGGCCTGGTGCTGCACCGCACGCGCCATCTGTTTATCCGTCAGCAGACCGCGGTGATCAACGCAATCCGGGCCCATCTTGCCGAGTTCGGGATCGTTGCACCGGTCGGGCGCCGCGGTGTCGAAGAGCTGCTCAATGTCGTCGCCGATCCAAACGATAAGCGAGTTCCAGAGATAGCTCGTGCGTGTCTGTCGGCATTCCGGGCTCAGTTGCGAATGATAAAGGAGCAGGTCCTGGAATTCGACCGGCTGATCAGGGCCTGGCACCGATCCAACGAGACGAGCATGAGGCTCGATGAAGCTCCCGGCGTCGGTCCGGTGCTGGCCACGGCTTTGGTCGCAGCCGTTGCCGATCCAAAGTCCTTCCGATCAGGGCGCAACTTCTCGGCTTGGATTGGTATTGTGCCGAAGCAGCATTCGAGTGGAGGCAAGAACAGGCTCGGCAATATAAGCAAACAAGGTGACCGCTATCTGCGCGGCCTGTTCGTGGCCGGCGCGCTTGCTGTCATTCGTTACGCCAAGATCCATGGCACCAAACATCGGCCCTGGCTCACGGCCTTGCTGGCGCGAAAGCCGACCAAGGTCGCGGCGATCGCGCTCGCCAACAAGATCGCTCGAATGGTCTGGGCCATGATGGCCAGGGGCGAGCGCTACAAGGAACCCATCGCGCTTGCGCGATAACGAGATCGCGCCGGGGCAACCGGCGTGATGTGAAGGTTGGGAGGGCGAACAGCACGTAATGCAGAGCCGGTCGATCCGGCGATCAGGACAACCCACTCGGGTCGAAGCATTGTCAAATGCGAGGTTTTGATCGGGACCTGATCCGCGGAGGGCATTATGGCCAGCGGTCATGTGAACCGCGTCAACAGGCCGAACACATGGCTGCACCGACCAATACTGCAAAACGTGAAGAAAGCTCTTGCCAACCCGGAGCCGTCCACACATGACCCATCTGCGACATTGCGGGATCGAAATCCCGCAGCGCAGCAGTTTCTTGCGTACCGAGGTGTGCTATCCTTTTGGTTGGAAGCACGGGAGGGACCGGGCAGTGAACCGGCGCTCGTTCATCACGCTGCTCGGTGGCGCGGCGGCGGCGTGGCCGCTCGCGGTGCATGCGCAGCAAGCCCAAAAGCTTTATCGGATAGGCCTTTTGAACCAAGGATCGGGGGGGTCCCTAGGCTACACGAAGCTTTCACTGAGGGCCTCCGCCACTTGGGCTGGATTGAAGGGCAAAACTTCATCTTTGAGCGTCGACACGCCGAATGGCGCGACCGAATGCCTCAGCTAGCGGAGGAGCTTGTAAATCTCGACGTAGATGTGATTGTAGCAGGGGGAACGCTCGCGCCGCTTGCTGCCAAGCGTGTTACCGCAACAATCCCCATCGTCATGACAGGCGCGGGCGATCCGCTAGGAAGCGGTCTCGTCGCTAGTTTGGCGCGGCCAGGCGGAAACGTGACCGGACTGAGCCTCATGGTGCCGGACGTGGGCGGGAAGCGGCTGGAAATACTCAAGGAGTTTGCTCCTAGTATCTCTCGCGTGGCGGTCATTTGGAATGCGGCGAGTCCTTATTCCGCACTCGTTTTCGGCGAAACCAAAGAGGTCGCCCAGAGATTGGGGCTTGAGGTTCAATCCATCGAGGTGCGAGTTCCCGCTGACTTCGACTACGCGCTCGAAGCCGCCACGGAGCAGCGCGCGAATGCACTGGTTGCGGTAGAGGACCCTCTAACCATTGCCTATCGTAAAACGATTGTGGATTTCGCGGCCAAGAACCGGCTTCCGGCGATCTACGGATTGCGCGAATTTGCGGATGATGGTGGGCTCATTGTCTATGGAGCAAATCTTGCTGATTTACATTGGCGTGCTGCTGGCTATGTCGACAAGATCTTCAAAGGCGCAAAACCCGCCGATCTCCCCGTTCAGCAGCCGACGAAGTTTGAACTGGTGATCAACCTCAAGACCGCCAAGGCGCTCGGCCTCGACGTGCCGCCGACGCTGCTCGCCCGCGCCGACGAGGTGATCGAATAGTGCTGTCGTTTGCTGCCGGTTGTCGATGGACGGTCGAACTTGCCCCACCCTTGAGGAGCCGTACTGGCCAAACCAGCTACCGGGCTGATGCCTTACGAAAGGCGCTAGACGCAATAGACAACCTCTTGCCACCTGTCGGTAGATCTAAAAATCTTTAATTGATCGTCAGTAATTTCACGGCGCGCTTCGATATCTCGGCCGGGTCCTTGAGGCCGGTTGCTCCGATCTCTATGATCTTGTCTGCGATCATTGTGGTCAGTAGATCGTTGCGATCTACCAGACGTAGCGAACGCAACGTCAATTCGTAAGCCGCGAATAGATGGGCGGTCTCAGCTAATGGACGATGTTTCAACCGACGATAAACAGCCATCGCTCGCGCCCCCCGCTTGCAAGTTAAGCGCCGGGCGCGAATTCTGTCTGTACGATTTCCAACATTTCGAAGCGAAGATTGTACGCCGGTCGCGGCGAGCAGGCGCTGGCGCGGGGTAACTCACGGGCGATCCGCCGTCCGGGATGGGATCGTTCGAAGTCGTTCGGAACAATTCCCTGTGTCCGGCATAATGTCGTCGGCGGCGCATCTTCCCCCGTTTGCAGCCGCCCCGGAGGGACTCTGGCCTCACCGCCGCAGTAACGGCCGGGGTCTCTCCACGGGGGGCGCTAACTGGTCCCCATCTTGCCCGGCGTAAACTCGCCCCGGATCTCGGCACCGCGCTTGCCGCAGCGGGTGCAGACAAACCGCGGCTCGATGTCGGAGATCCTGACATCATCGGCCCAGCCGTCGGCGCTGACCTTGACGTTGTGCGAGCAGCGATGGTCCCGGCAAAAGATCAGGACATCGCGGACGCCGGATTCGCGCATTTCGCCGAAGGTGATTTTGACGGGGTAGGAGGTCATGGCGGTCTGGCCAAAAAGGTGCAGACTTTTGATCACCCGTTCAAGCCGCACCTATAAAATCGCAAATGCACCCAAAAATGCACCCAAATAGGGTTTTGGTCGGTTTTTTCTCGGCTAAAATCAGAACGTCAAAAATTCAAAAAGTGACTGCGCTGCAAGGATCTTTATAGTGGTGGGCGCACCAGGGCTCGAACCTGGGACCCGATGATTAAGAGTCATCTGCTCTACCAACTGAGCTATGCGCCCGGAACCTGACCCGGAAAAGCCTTCGCAAGAGGGCGTCGTTTAGCAAAGCGAATTCGGCGATGTCCAGCAAGGCGGGCGGATAATCCACGGCATAACCCGCTGATCGCCAAAATGAAAAAGCCGCCGGAATCCGGCGGCTTTTGGCGCATTTCGCCCGCCCGAAGGCGGTTGCCCGCCAGACTAGAGCCGCTCGGGCGCACCCCGGTCCCTGCCCGGCCCGCCGTCGCGATCATGGCGGTCGCGGTCGAACCCGCGGTCCCGGCCGCCATCGTCCCGGTCCATGCCGCGATGGAATCCGTGGTGGCGCCCGCCGCCGCCGAACCGGCCTTCCATGCGGGTCAGGATGGCGAGGCGGCGCTTCTGGCCGTCATCGAGGGTCTTGTAGAGTGGGTCGGCCGCGTCCGCGATCTTCTTCATCGCCGCCGCCGTGTTCGCCATGCTCTCAGCGCGGTCGCGCAGGCGCGCCACCGGATCGTCCGGCGCAGAGCGTGAATCATCCCGCTGCGCGTTCATCCGCGCATTGGCGCGATCGATCCGCAATTTTGCAAATTCCCGCACCGCAGCCTCGACCGGCGGCCACAGCTTCTCCTGGTCGGCATTGAGCTTGAGCCCGGCCTTGACGGCAGCAATTCGCGCGTCGGTGAAGGCCGCCCGGTCTTCCGGGTTCATCCGCTCGTGGTGGTGAGACCACGGACGGTTATGCTGGGCATAGACTGCGGTGGACCCGGCGATCGCGAGGGCTGCGATTCCGGCGATGGCGAATTTCCTCATGCGAACCTCCTTGAAAGGGTTGCCTGAGGATGAGCGCGCGCGGACCGCCAATCAACTTACAGTTTGGAAAGAGTGGCCAATCTTGCCAAAATGTAATCCGCCGCCGTTAAGCCTGCGTTCATCAGAGCATGCCGAGCGCGCGCGGCAGCCACAGCGAGATCTCCGGCACGTAGGTGACGACGACGAGAAACATCAGCATGGTCAGAAGCCAGGGCCACACCGCGATGGTCAGTTCGGTGATGCCCATCTTGGCGATGCCCGAGGCCACATAGAGATTGAGCCCAACCGGCGGATGGCACATGCCGACTTCCATGTTGACGACCATCAGGATGCCGAGATGCACCGGGTGAATCCCGAGCTTGACCGCCACCGGGAACAGGATCGGCGCCATGATCAGCACGATCGAGGAGGCCTCCATCACGTTGCCCGCGATCAGCAGCAGCACGTTGACGATCAGCAGGAACATGATCCAGTCGACGCCGACCGAGGTGATCCAGTTGGCGATCTGCTGCGGGATGTTCTCGTTCGCCATCAGGAACGAGAACAGCACCGCATTGGTGATAATGTAGAGAATCATCGCGCTCATGTTGGCCGAACCGAGCAGGACCCTGGGGACGTCCTTCAGCCCCATGTCCTTGTAGACGAACACCGCGATGACGAAGGCATACACCGCGCTGATCGCCGCCGCCTCGGTCGGCGTGAACAGCCCGGCATAGATGCCGCCGAGCACGATCAGGATCAGCAGCAGCCCCCACATGCATTTCTGGAACGCCACCAGCCGCTCGGTCCAGCTCGCGCGCGGCAGTCTCGGGTAATCGAATTTCCATGCCCGGTAGAATGTCGTCACCCCGAGCAGCGTCGCCAGCATCAGTCCGGGAATGACGCCGGCCATGAACATCTGCCCGACCGAGGCCGACGACACCCGTTGGCCGGCGGGATCGAGCGCGACGCTGCCGCCGGTCGCCACGCAATAGATCACCATCACGATCGATGGCGGGATCAGGATGCCGAGCGCGCCCGAGGTGGTGATGACGCCGGCGCCGAAGCGTTTTGGAAAACCCTGCTTCACCATCGCCGGCATCATGATCGAGCCGATCGCGATCACGGTCGCCGGCGAAGATCCGGACACCGCCGCGAACAGCGCGCAGGCCATCACGCCCGCGAGCCCGAGGCCGCCATACCAGTGCCCCACCATCGAGGTGGCGAAATTGATCATGCGGCGCGCGACGCCGCCATGGGTCAGGAAGTTGCCGGCCAGAATGAAGAACGGGATCGCCATGATCTCGAAATTGTCGATGCCGGTGAACAGCTTCAGCGCCACCGACTCGGTCGGAACGGTCGTCATGGTGTAGATGAAGGTCAGGACCGTCATGCCCAGCGCGATCGAGATCGGCATGCCCGTCAGCATCAGCGCGATCAGGAGCCCGAAGATGAATAGGCTGCTCATCGGGTGACCTCCGCGGCGCCGATACCGGGCGCGTCGACGTCGATACCCTCGACATGGGCGTGGTCATGATGCGGCAGTTCGCCGGAGCGCCAGAAATTGAACGCAACCTGCAGAAAGCGGAAGCACATCAGATAGGAGCCGAGCGGGATGCAGAGATAGATGATCCAGCTCGGAATCTCGAGATCCGGCGAGACCTGGTCGGTAAACATCAGCCCGAGGACGAACTTGGCGCCCATGGTGCCGATCACCGCGGTGAAGAAGGCGCCGCAGAACAGCCCGAACAGCACCACGGTCCTCCGCCACGGCGGGTTGAGGAGGTTGACCACGACATCGACGCCGACGTGGATGCCGGTGCGCACGCCATAGGCCGCGCCGAACTTCGCCACCCACACGAACATGTAGATGCACAGTTCCTGCGCCCAGGACATGTGGATGGGAAACAGCAGCGGATAAAGCAGGGGGATGCCGATGAGGTAGCGATGCATCACGGCGAGGAAGATGATGAAGGTCGCGAGCCCCATCAGCGTCGTGATCAATATCTCCTCAAGACGATCGAGGATGCGAAGAAACATGAACTCCCCCGTGCGGATCAGCCCCGGCGCCAAGGCGGATGATCCTGCGCAATCGCTGCGGCAACGGCCGCAGAACCCCAAAAAGCCCGCCAGACACGAAAAGGCTTCCGCGCCGAAGCACGGAAGCCCCCCGATGTCGTCCTAGTTGGTCGCGCCCCTCGTCTCCTTGAGGAATTCGTCGATCAGCGGCTGGCCGACGCGCTTTGCCACATCCTGATAGACCGGATCCAGCGCCTTGCGCATCGCCGCATCCTGCTCCGGCGTCAGCGTGATGATTTCGCTCTTGCCGGTCTTCTTGATCTCCGCCAGCGCGTCGTCGTTTTCCTTCTCCGACTGGCCGTTGCCGTAGGCGGTGGCTTCCTTCATCGCCTTGTCGAGTTGAGGCTTGATATCGGCGGGAATGCCATCCCAGAATTTCTTGTTCACCACCACGATGTAGCCGATATAGCCGTGGTTGGTGACCGTGATGTGCTTCTGCACCTCGTGCATTTTCTGGGTGTAGATGTTCGACCAGGTATTTTCCTGGCCGTCGACCACGCCGGTCTGCAGCGCCTGGTAGACTTCCGAGAACGCCATCACCTGCGGAATCGAGCCAAGGGTACGGAACTGCGCCTCGAGCACCTTGGAGGACTGGATGCGGAATTTCAGACCCTTGTAGTCGGCGGGCGCGATCAGCTTCTTGTTGGCGCTCATCATCTTGAAGCCGTTGTCCCAGTACGCGAGACCGGTCATGCCCTTGGCATCGAGCAGCTTGAGCAGTTTGTCGCCAAGCGGACCGTCGGTGACTTTGCGCAGCGTCTTGAGGTCCGGCAGGATGTACGGCAGGTCGAAGACCTCGAATTCCTTGACGCCGATCGGGCCGAACTTGGCGTTCGAGGGCGCCAGCATCTGCACCGCGCCGAGTTGCAGCGCCTCCAGCTCTTCCTTGTCCTTGTAAAGCTGCGAGTTCGGGTAGACCTCGACCTTCACCTTGCCGGCGGTGTATTTCTCGGCCAGTTCCTTGAATTTTTCGGAAGCCAGTCCCTTCGGCGTGTTCGGCGCGACGACATGGCTGAACTTGATGACGATCGGCGACTGCGCCGACGCCGGACCCGTCAGAGCCAATGCTGCGACCGACGCTGCGGCCAAAATCAATTTATGCATGCGCTTTCCTCCCGCGTGGTTCCTCTGAAGCGCGCGACCGCGCGGCTTCCGACCTTGTATACCAGCGGCACCATTACAGAGAAGCTGCGTGAAATGCCATTGCTCGTTCGCAGGGGGCGCCGGAAACCATGGTGCAATGCAAAAACGCGACGCCCCCGGGCGCCGCGTTTTCACTTCGTTAGCGTAACCTGCCCAATTTCAACGCAATCAGCTCGCCGCCTGCGCCGGCATGTCGCGCTGGCGCTTCATGACGATCTTGTTGAGGGCGCCGAGATAGGCTTTTGCCGAGGCCACCAGCGTATCCGGATCGGACGCCTTCGAGGTCATCGAGCGGCCCTCATGGGCGAGCCGCACCGAGACTTCGGCCTGCGCGTCGGTGCCTTCGGTGACGGCGTGGACCTGATAGAGTTCCAGCTTGGCCTCGTGCGGCACCAGCGCCTTGATGCAGTTGAACACCGCATCGACCGGACCGTTGCCCTCGGCTTCCTCGATCTTGATCACGCCGTCGATGTCGAGCTTCATGGTGGCGCGCTGCGGACCGTGGGTGCCGGCAATCACCGTCAGCGAGGTCAGCTTGATGCGGTCATGCGCGTTGGCGATTTCCTGATCGACCAGCGCCTCGATGTCCTCGTCGTAGATGTCCTTCTTGCGGTCGGCCAGCGCCTTCATGCGCACGAAGGCGTCTTCCAGCTGGTTGGCGCCGAGCTTGTAGCCCATCTCCTCCAGCTTGTGGATGAAGGCGTGGCGGCCGGAATGTTTGCCGAGCACCAGCGAGGATTTTTTCAAACCGATCATTTCCGGCTTCATGATCTCGTAGGTCGAGGCATCCTTCAGCACGCCGTCCTGGTGGATGCCGCTCTCATGCGCGAACGCGTTGCGGCCGACGATCGCCTTGTTGTACTGCACCGGGAACGAGGTCGCGGCCGATACCAGCTTGGAGGCCCGCGTCAGCATGGTGGTGTCGATCCTGTTCCACCACGGAAACACGTCGTTGCGGACGTTCATCGCCATCACGACTTCTTCCAGCGCGGCGTTGCCGGCCCGCTCGCCGATGCCGTTGACGGTGCACTCGATCTGCCGCGCGCCGCCGGCGATGCCGGCCAGCGAATTCGCCACCGCCATGCCGAGGTCGTTATGGCAGTGGACCGAAAATACCGCCTTGTCGGAGTTCGGCACCCGCTCGATCAGCGTGCGCATGAAGCGGGCATATTCCTCCGGCGTGGTGTAGCCGACGGTGTCGGGGATATTGACCGTGGTGGCACCCGCCTTGATGACGGCTTCGACGATCCGGCACAAATAATCCATCTCGCTGCGGGTGGCGTCTTCGGCCGACCATTCGACGTCGTCGATCTGGTTGCGGGCGCGGGTGACGTTGGCGATCGACAGTTCGATCACCTGCTCCGGCGTCATGTTCAGCTTGACCCGCATGTGCAGCGGCGAGGTCGCGATCACGGTATGGACGCGGCCGCGCCGGGCGAATTTCACGGCTTCGGCGCAGCGGTCGATGTCCTTCGGGTTGGCCCGCGACAGGCCGGCGATCACCGAATTCTTGGAGCGGCGGGCGATCTCGCTGACGGCCTGGAAATCGCCTTCGGAGGTGATCGGAAAGCCGGCCTCGATGACGTCGACGCCCATGTCGTCGAGCATCTCGGCGATTTCGATCTTCTCCTCGAAGGTCATGGTGGCGCCTGGGCACTGTTCGCCGTCGCGCAGGGTGGTGTCGAATATGATGACGCGGTCCTTGTCGGACTTTGGTGTGGCGGTCATGGAAAAATTCCTTTTGGGTCGGTGCGCTGCTGTGGCGCGCTGAAGGGTCTGGTGATCTCGCGCGAACCCCTGAGTGCCCAGGCGCAAACCGCCCAGACGGCCCTCAGGGGCCGATAAGAAGCAGAAGCCCGCCAAGAAGCAGGGTGGGCAGTGACGCAGCCGGAATCGCAGAGGTACGGACGGCCTGCGCCGCTCCACCCCGAACTCCATACATTTGGCCGCGAATCAGCATTGCCAGACCCTTGGGAAACGGAATCCTCGGCCAAAACCATTGACGGTTGGTTGCCGGGACGACGCTTCGGTCATGTTCTAGACGAGAAATACCGCCAACCGCAACGCCAAAAGATGGTCAGGATAGGTGACCTAATCATCCCCGGATGCCGGTCCCGGTTTCGTGAAGCGGCTTCATCCGGGCCTGGCCTCGAAACACCCGGCGGCGCCGACGAAGCCATTTTCCGGAACCGGAGAAGAGCGCCGGAAATCGATCCCCTCGTATGATGGCGCTCACGATCAAACAACGAGGTGCGATCATGTGGGCGTTGATCAGCTTGTTTTACCGCGGGTATTGCCGGGCGCGCCTGATCGAGATGCGCAGGTTCCGGCTCGCGACGGCAGCTTGAAGGCCCGGTCCGGCGAAACCTGTTCAACACGCCGATTTGAACCGGGTTGGCCGGGCACGGCGCACCAATTCGCCCCACATACCAGGCCAGCATTTGCATCAGAGGTGTCCCATGCCGAGCGCCAAGGATCTGATTGAACGAGCCCGGATGTTCGACGAGCGGGCGGAACGAGCCGTCGATCCAATCACGCGACAACACTACCGGGAAATGGCCGCGCATTACCGTTCGCTGTCGGTCGAACATCAGGAAATGACCCGCCAGCCGGAGCATGAAGCGGCGCATTGATCGTTTCACTCCGCTCCCTCACCGTCATTGCGAGGATTGCTTCGCTGCGCTCGCAATGACGCTGTGACTCCGGAGTTCAAACACGTTCGGCCTCGTGGCGCGCTGCGTCCGAGGTTTTGCGTTTATTTCACCCTCCTCGAGTACAGAGGGCGCAGGGAAAGCCGGGCGCCGATCGCACCCGCGGTCGTGCGCACAAAGCGCACGAGTAGACCACGAGGCAACCGGATCATCCGGCTTTCCCCGCGCAACGGTTTACGGCTTATTTCGCGCTCACCCCGGTGAGACCATGCTCTGTTGCCACCGTCGCCTTGCGGATGGCAGACGCATCCAAACCCGGTTGGGCGGCACATCTCCACAAGACTTGACGCCAGCATTCGGGGCGCCAGGCCGACACGACTTCGCCGTCCGCGCCTGTCTTGCCAAAGCTCTCGCCGGACCTCGTACCTATCCGGCCAGTTTCGACGAAGACAGTTTTAAGCGCCGTTCGTTCGCACGCCGGTTGACCGCTCACGGAGTTGATCCCGCCCTGCAATCCCTTGCGCGCCCGACGCTTCGCGTCCATCGCATCCCGTCCCGACGTCCGTGACGTCCATGAAACGCCCCTCTGACTTGGGACGGGATGCGATGAATATAGATCGATTTGCGATTTCTGAAAATCAGAATATTGTGAACAGAGGAGGCTTGACAGGTTTTGGGTGATTTGCCCGTCGGGTCAGATGATCGCCGCTTTTTTGGTGTCCATAACAGGCCGGAACGTTGCTTTCCTACTCAGCCCTTGCCCTCCGCAAGCAAGGCCTTGCGGACCTCCTTGAACTCCTTCACCGACGCCTCGTCGACCCGCGGGAATTTGAGGTCGAGGCCGTCCAGCGCGCTGACGATGGTGGAGCCGATCACCACCCGCGCGAACCATTTGTGGTCGGCCGGCACCACGTGCCACGGCGCGGTATCCGCCGAGGTATGGCGGATCACTTCCTGATAGGCGGCCTGGTACTTGCCCCACAGCGCGCGCTCGGCGATATCGGCCATCGAGAACTTCCAGTTCTTGGCCGGCTCGTCCAGCCGACTGAGGAAACGCTGGCGCTGCTCCTGCGTGGAGACGTTGAGGAAGAATTTCAGGATCATGGTGCCGTTGCGCGCGAGGTAGCGCTCGAACGCAGAAATATCCTCGAAGCGTTCGCGCCAGATGTTCTTGCCGACCAGTTTTGATGGAATTTTCTGCTTGGCGAGGATTTCCGGGTGCACCCGCACCACCAGGCATTCCTCGTAATAGGAGCGGTTGAAGATGCCGATGCGGCCGCGCTCCGGCAGCGCGACCGCGCTGCGCCACATGAAGTCGTGATCGAGTTCATGGGACGATGGCTGCTTGAAGGATGTGACCTCGCAGCCCTGCGGATTGACGCCCTCGAACACGCTCTTGATCGCCGAATCCTTGCCGGCCGCGTCCATGCCCTGGAACACCAGCAGCAGCGACCAGCGGTCCTGCGCATAGAGCTTTTCCTGAAATTCGTTGAGGCGCTCGCGATTGGCCTCGAGAATTTTTTCGGCCTGTTCCTTGTCGAGGCCGCCCTTCTCGCCGGTGTTGTGCGATTTCAGGTGAAACTCGCTTGAGCCGTCGATGCGGAACGGTGCGACGAAGGGTTTTAATTGGTCGGACAGCGACTGCGAGGAATTTTTGGCCATGGTGTCGGCAGCTCCGGTGGGCGCATGGCCGCGACGGTACATGGCGGGTGAGCAACGCGCCAGAGCAGAGAAAAACCTCGCTCGCCTCTTTGGATGAGGCGAGCGAGGCGCAGGTTTGCGGGTTAGTGTTACTGCTGACCCGTGTCGTTGGTCGGACCGCCGATCGCCGTGATCGTACCGCCGGCGCCATTGCTCACAAACCGATTGTTCGTGAACGAGTTGACCGTACCGACGATGCCGGTTGTGTTGAAAGCCACGTCGGAGTGGGCCAGCCGGATGGTCCCACCGTTCAGAAGGATACCCGTGGTGTTATTGCTGATGACGGAGTGGGTCACCGACATTTCGCTGCCGGCGTCCGCCACGATTTCGGCGTTACCCCCCGAAGCGACCGAATTGCTGACCATCATCCTGCCGCCGCTGCCAACCCTGAAACCGATGCCGGTGTTGTAGGCGCGAACCTGATCGATCGACGAATCGATCTTGGTCGAGCCGGCCGACGGAATGGCGATGACTCCTGCTGCGACCGTATTTCTGATGGTCGTGTTCAAAACAAAAAGCTTGCCGCCCGAAGCGCGCTCATCCGAAATGCCGCGGTTGGTGAAACCGTCGAGGACGGAATTCTCGACCACGACGATCGAGTTGGCAAGGCCGGTGTTGAGGATTTTGATGCCATTCGCTGCAGTTCCCGCCCCGTTGATGTCAAGCCAGTTGAGCCGCACGGTGCGCAGCGTGTCGGCCGGATCAGTAATGTTGATGATCACACCGGTGCTGGCGGCCGGCACTAGGATCGACCCGTAACCGGCGCCGGGCGTGCCGTTGATGGTGATTGATTTCGTGATCGTCACGTTGCCGAAGCCACCCGGATCGAGCACGCTGATTTCGCCGCCTCGGGCGGTCTTCGAGATCGCCCCCGCGAACGTCTTGCAGGGAGCGGTGCGACTGCAGGGATTGGCGTCATCGCCGACGCCGGAAACCCTGGTACGCGACGCCTGAGCGTTGGCGGACACCGAGGCAAAGACCAGAACAAAAGCTGCTACTGCAAATCCGCATAAAGTGCTCAACTTGCTCATCGTTAGAACTCCCCAGGGTAAAGTCAGACTGCGGGAATGAAAGGACCCCTGTTCCCGAACAGGGCCCTGCAACCGACGGGATTCTCCAGATGAATCCCGAACATCGTGGACTTTTGCGCTTTTGCCCCGTTCTGGCAAGTCCGCTTGGCGGCGCGGACGACTGCCAACGCGAGCGGCGACCGCAATTTTAGCGAGCATCTGGATGTACTCCTCCCGTCAGTTGCTCTTAAGCGTGATCTCACCGGGCTTCTTTGGACTATGCAGTGTGAGAACATGAGCTTGGATAAGGAGCCTTGGTTATGCCGAAGAAGCGGTTTAGCGCGGAGCAGATCGTTACGGTGCTCCGGCAGATCGAGGTGCTGATGTCGCAACCGCGCGCATCCTCATGGCGAGCCCCGGCTCGTCCGCTCTGGGGTCATAAGGCGACCTCGCCAGCGGCCGGGCTGAGGTCCGTTTTGCACCCGACAACAGACATCGACCATCACAGGTTCGACGACCGGTTTGTGCCAACAAGCGACATATGCGCTGCACAAGAAAACGCTATTCGATCACCTCATCCCCGCGCGCGTCAGAAGCGACTGAGGAGGTCCCGAGCGTTTTGGCGGTCTTAAGAGGGTTGCGCGACTGGCCAATCGGCAGGGCGGCGCAAGCGTGGGATAATAGGGACCCGGTTGAAATGCCGGAAGCGGGAAATGCCAATAAAATACGGCATTTTGGGATAGTATGGTATTGCCCAGGACGGGCTACCCAGGGCACTCCATCCGGACTACGCCGCAGCAAACTGCTTCTCGATGAACGCCGTGACAAAGCGCGGCATCGCCGTCGTGAGATCCGAGGCAGCGCGCACGAGGTGGATCGCGGAAAGTTCGGGCTCGCTCTGCAACGCCAGATTGGCCTCGATCCTCGCGCGCAGCGCTTCGCCCGGCGCATCGACATGAAGCAGCCGGATCATCGCGATCGCAGCCCCCGAGACCACGCAATCCCAATGCGGATCGGCGCGATAGTCGGCCGCGGCCAGCCCGGTTTCCTCGGCCACTTCACGCACCACGCTGCCGGATATGTCGACCGTGCCGCCGCGCGATGTCGTCGAGATCGGGCGTGCCTGAGGGAAAATAGATGCGCCCGCCATTGGCGGTGTGCCGGCCCATCTCGCCGAGCACGAAGGCGCCGTCATTGCTGCGCAGCGCGCCCATGCCAAAACCGTTGAACACGTCCCTGTCGGGAAAACCCCAGTCGCGCCAGGCCAGGAAACTGGCAAAATCGGTCTCGAAATAGCTGGCGCTGAAGCCGCTCCGGTTGAAGACCGGCTCGCGCCCGAGCAGCACGCGGCCGTTCCATATCTGCGGTTTTTCGCGCTGCTTGACCGCGAAATGCGCCGCGATCTCTTCCCGCCGCGCATCCGCGAACGGCCATGACCATGGCTGCACCTTCAGATCGAGCGCGGTGACGCGGTGAAAGACCGGCGTCATCGGGGAGGCTTACTTCGCATTCATCCCCGTCGTCTTCTTCGCCTGCTCGACGAACCGGTTGGTGAAAGTCTTGCTCAGGTCGATTTTGGCCCTGGCGACTTCAGGCGAGCTCTCGCTGAACACCGCGAGCACGGCGTCGGCCCCCTTCGGATCCATCAGCCCGGTGGTCGAATACATCGGGATCGTGTTTTTCAGGGCTGCGAGATAGAGCTCCTTGTTCTTGCCGACGATTTCCGGCGGCATCTTTTCCATGATCTCTTCTGCGCGAATGCGAATGGATCCAGTTCAGCGTATTGACGATCGCATTGGTCAGCGCCTGCGCCTCCTTCTCGTGCGAGGCGACCCATGCCGTGGTGGAGTAAAGCGAGCCGCCCGGATATTCGCCGCCGAACACGTCGAGCGTATCCTTCGCGGTGCGGGTGTCGCTGAGAATGCGCAGATCGGGGTAGCTGCCCTGCAGCACGGTGACCGACGGATCCAGCATCACGGCGGCATCGATCTGGCCCTGCTGCATGGCGGCGACCGCGGTGGCGCCGAGGCCGACGCCGATCACGGCGACGCCGGAGGCATCGACGCCGTTCTTCTTCAGGAGATATTTCAGGAAGAAGTCGGTCGAGGAACCCGGCGCGCTGACGCCGACCTTCTTGCCGGCGAGATCCTTGATCGACTTGATCTCGGCGTTGTGCGACGGCGACACCACCAGCACCAGCCCGGGATAGCGGTCGTAGACGATGAAGGAGGTCAGTTCCTGCTTCTTGGCGGCGAGATTGACGCAATGATCGAAATAGCCGGATACCACGTCGGCGCTGCCGCCGAGCACGGCCTTGAGCGCGTCCGAACCACCCTTGAGGTCGACCAGTTCGACGGCGAGACCGGCCTTTTCGTATTCGCCGAGCTGCTTTGCCAGCACGGTCGGCAGATAGCACAGACAGGAGCCGCCGCCGATCGCGATGGTGACTTTCGTTTGCGCCGCGGCAAGGCCCGAAGAAAGCACCAGGGCCATCAGCGCCCCGGCGAACCGGTTGAGTATTTTCCGCATGGGTTCCTCCATTTTGCCGGCACGATAGAGCAGCGCGCAGCGCTTGAGAAGGCGGGTGAGGGGTTACGGTCTCTCGTTGGAACTTAACCTCACCCGGCGCTGCGCGCCGACCTCTCCCTATGGGAGAGGTGAAGAGCGCGGACTTGCCGCCATCGCAAGCCCTACCCCCTGCCCTCCGACGCATCCGGCCGCCAGACCAGCAGGCGCCGCTCGACCATCGTCACGCCGAAGTCGATCAGGATGACAAAGGCCGACAGCACGAACATTCCGGCGAACACGGCGGCAACGTCGAACACGCCCTCGGCCTGCTGGATCAGATAGCCGAGCCCCGCCGCCGAGCCCAGATATTCGCCGACCACGGCGCCGACCACGGCAAAGCCGACCGCGGTGTGCAGCGAAGAGAACATCCAGGACAGCGCCGACGGCCAGTAGACGTGCCGCGTCAGTTGCCGTTCGCTCATGCCGAGCATGCGGCCGTTGGCGAGCACCGTGGGGCAGACCTCCTTGACGCCCTGATAGACGTTGAAGAACACGATGAAGAACACCAGCGTGACGCCGAGCGCGACCTTGGACCAGATGCCGAGCCCGAGCCACAGCGTGAAGATCGGCGCCAGCACGACGCGAGGCAGCGCGTTGGCCATCTTGATATAGGGATCGAAGATCGCGGCGACCCGCGGCTGGCGCGCGAACCAGAAGCCGACCAGCACGCCGCTGACCGAACCGATGGTGAAGGCCAGCACCGACTCCCACAATGTGATCAGGAGATGCCTCCAGATCACGCCGCGCACGAACCAGTCGACGATCTGGCTGCCGACATCCACCGGGTTGGAGAAGAAGAACGGCGGCAGCAGGATGCGGCCGAACACCGGCACGGTGGCGAGGAACTGCCACAGCGCGAGGGCGACGACGGCGACCAGCAGCTGGCAGAGCAGCAGGACGGGCCGGCTCATCATGCCGCCCCCGCTTCCGCGACCTGCGAGGACTGCGCATAGCCCTTCATCACTTCGTCCTTCAGCACGCTCCAGATTTCCCGGTGCAGCGCGTGAAATTCGTTTTCCATGCGGACTTCCGAAATGTCGCGCGGGCGGGCAAGCGGCACCCGCCAGTCGCCGATGATGCGCGAGCCTGGCCCCGCCGACATGATCACGACGCGGTCGGCCAGCGCGATCGCCTCCTCCAGATCGTGGGTGACGAACAGCACCGCCTTGCGGTCGGCGTTCCACAGTTCCAGCAGCAGATTGCCCATGATCTGTCTCGTCTGGGCATCGAGCGGCCCGAACGGCTCGTCCATCAGCAGGATTTTGGGGTCGCGGATCAGCACTTGCGCGAGGCCGACGCGCTTGCGCTGGCCGCCCGACAGCATGTGCGGATAGCGGCCGGCGAAGCCCCCGAGGCCGACGGAGGTCAGCCAGACCTGCGCGCGTTCCAGCGCCTGCGCGCGCGGCGCGCCCTTGATTTCCAGCCCGATCGCGACGTTGTCGATCGCGGTCTTCCAGGGAAACAGCGCATCGGCCTGGAACAGGTAGCCGGCCTCGCGGTTGAGGCCGGTCAAGGGCTGGTCGAAGATTCGGACCGCCCCCGAGGCCGGCTTGAGCAGCCCGGCGGCGACATTCAAAAGCGTGGATTTTCCGCAGCCGGTGGGGCCGACAATGGCGACGAATTCGCCATGCTCGACGGTGAGGCTGGCCTGCTCGACCGCGGTATAGACCCGCGAATCCGCGACGCGAAACGCCACCGTCGCGTTCTCCAGCGCGACCGCCGTAGGCTTGCCCGTATCCACCCAGATCACTCCCCGTTTCGTTGAAGCCTTAGCGGTTACGCAGGATAAGTTCAACGCGGTGCGGCGACGTGGTAGTTCTCTTACCCTCCCCCTCCAGGTGTTCAGACCGGGGACATGGTGGACGGGTGTTCGGAGACATCGTGGACACTTTCGGGCCTGGGGTCGAGAGGCCGAATGTCGATAGTTGCAATTGTCTGGGTTCGGAAGACGACGTCGAAGACGCCATCCTGTGTAGTCGGTCGGAACGCGATCGTTTTGCCACGGAAAGCCTTGGGGACTTTGACGTTGCGGCCGAGCAGGCTGACGTGACCACCCTGCTGGATACGCCGCACGATGTCGCCCGGCGCGTATTCGAAGGCAGCGACGGTCTCGACATAATCGCGCGGGCTCGGCTGATAGCGGCTGGCCGGCACGGCAAGCTCGATCGCCTCGTGCGGTCGCTGCGTGTTGTAGACATTGCGCCAGCGATCGAAGGCGCGTTCGGCAGCGGCCAGATCGGCAAAGGGCGGACCGGAAAGCACCTCGGCCTTGAGGCTGCGGTGGAAGCGTTCGTCCTTGCCCATGGTCTGCGGATGATAGGGCCGCGAGTGGCTGATCCTGACGCCATGTTCGATCAGCCAGACCCCGAGCGGAGTGAACGGGCTTCCCGGTCCGTCGCCCCAGGGCGAACCGTTGTCGGTGATCAATGTCTCGGGCAGGCCGTAACGGCGGAAGGCGAGAACAAGCTGCTGTTTGACCGTCTCGGTCTGCTCGTTGCCACAGGCGGCAAGCACCACGGCAAAACGCGAATGATCGTCCAGCACGGTCAGCGGGTGCAGCCGGCCAGCGTGCAAGGCCACATGGCCCTTGAAGTCCATCTGCCACAACTCGTTCGGTCGCGCCCGCTCGAACCGGGTGTAGGAGCACTGACCGCCGCCATGCGCGCCCAGTTCGATACCGTGGCGCTTCAAAATCGCCGTCACCGTCGAGGGGACCGGAACTGCATCGTGCCCCAGATCCTTCAGCCGCCTGGCGATCTTGCGGCCGCCCCAGGCCGGATGCTCGGTACGCAGCGAAAGCACGGCTTGCTCGGTCGCCGCAACGCTGCGCGAGGGCGAATTCTGCGGCCGGCGCGACAACTCCTGAAGCCCAGCCATCCCGTCGAGTTGCCAACGTTCCAGCCATTTGTAGCCGGTCGTCGGGCTGATCCGAACCGGCGGCAAGCCTCCGAACATTGGCTCCTTCCACCGACGCCAACATCACAAACTCCAATCTCGCGTCCATACGGCATCCCTCGTGGAACGGCATCCGACAGCCTCCTTGATTCGCTGTCGAAAGTGTCCACGATGTCTCCGAACACCCGTCCACCATGTCCCCGGTCTGAACACCGGGGAGGGTAAGGGACACCCGCCTTGGGCAGCACAGAGAAACAAGCCCCTCCCCTGATCGCCTACACGCACGTGGCCAAGACCTTCGACGGCGGCCGCGGCGCGGAGCGGGTTCGGGCCGTGGACGATGTCTCGCTCGAGGTCGCCGAAGGCGAATTCCTTGCCATCGTCGGCGGCTCCGGCTCGGGCAAGACCACGCTGCTGCGGCTGGCGAACCGGCTGATCGAGGCGGATAGCGGCACCATCACCGTCGAGGGCGAGGATGTCGGCGGGGTCGATCCGATCGGGCTGCGCCGACGCATCGGCTATGTGTTCCAGAGCGGCGGGCTGTTTCCGCATATGAGGTGGCCGGCAATATCGGGATCACGCCAAGACTGCTGGGCTGGCCGGACGCGAAGATATCGCCGCGCGGGTCGACGAACTGCTCGATCTGGTGCGGCTCGACCGCGCCCAGTATCGTGACCGCTTGCCGCATGAACTTTCCGGCGGGCAGCGCCAGCGCGTCGGCGTCGCGCGCGCGCTGGCGGCGAGGCCGAAAATCGTGCTGATGGACGAGCCGTTCGGCGCGCTCGATCCCCTCACCCGCGACGCGCTCGGCGACGATTTTCGCGCACTGCATCGCAAACTCGGGCTGACCACGGTCATGATCACCCATGACATGACCGAGGCGATCCTGCTCGCCGACCGCGTCGCGGTGATGCGCGGCGGAAAACTGCTGGCGCAGGGCACGCCGGCGGAGCTTTCGAATAGCGGCGACGCCTATGTCGGCGAATTGCTGCGCACGCCGCGGCGGCAGGCCGAGCGGCTCGGCGCGCTGCTGCCGCGGGATGGCGCGGCATGAGCTTTTTCGCCGATCCACGCTGGGGCGAAGCGCTGGCGCATCTGCCGGATTATCTCGGCAATCACGTGCGCGTATCCGTCACAGCGCTGGCGCTCGGGCTCGCGGTCAGCCTGCCGCTGGCGATTGCGTCACGCCATCGTCGAGCCTTGCGCGGCGCGCTGCTCGGGCTCGCCAGCATCGTGCAGACGGTGCCTGGACTGGCGCTGCTGGCGCTGTTCTATCCGCTGCTGCTGGCGCTGGCGGCGCTGTCGCTGGCGTGGTTCGGGATTGGTTTTTCCGCGTTCGGATTTTTGCCGGCGGTGCTGGCGCTGGCGCTGTATTCGATGCTGCCGGTGCTGCGCAACACCATCACCGGCCTGCAGGGCGTCGACGCCGCGATCCTCGAAGCCGCGCAGGGCGTCGGCATGACGCCGCGGCAATCGCTGTTTCAGGTCGAATTGCCGCTGGCGCTGCCGGTGATGATGGCGGGCATCCGCACCGCGGCGGTCTGGGTGATCGGCACCGCGACGCTGTCGACCCCGATCGGGCAGACCAGCCTCGGCAATTACATCTTTGCGGGGCTGCAGACCCAGAACTGGGTGTTCGTGCTGTTCGGCTGCCTTGCCGCCGCGGTGCTGGCGCTGGCGGTCGACCAATTGCTG
Source organism: uncultured Alphaproteobacteria bacterium (assembly GCA_963706975.1). Lineage (GTDB taxonomy): Bacteria > Pseudomonadota > Alphaproteobacteria > Rhizobiales > Xanthobacteraceae > Bradyrhizobium. Next base: position 170,302 of record CAVPOL010000065.1, on the reverse strand, counting down.
GCGCTGATCGAGACCGGCATTCGCAACCGCAGCCGGCTGCGCGCAGCCGCTCGGCGGCGTCGGCATCGCGGCGCTGGTCGCGGCGACGCTGGTGCCGTCGATGGCGCGCCCGCCGTCGATCACCATCGTCGGCGCCAAAACCTTTGCCGAACAATATGTGCTGTCGGCGCTGATCGCGCAGCGGCTGCGGGCGGCGGGGTTTTCCGCCAGCTCGCGCGAGGGGCTCGGCTCCAACGTGATCTTCGATGCGCTGGCGTCAGGCGATATCGACGTCTATGTCGACTATTCCGGCACGCTGTGGGCCAACCAGTTTCACCGCACCGACATCAAGCCACGCGAGGAATTGGTCGCCGAATTGAAGGCCATCGCTGGCGCAGCAAAACATCACGCTGCTCGGCGAACTCGGATTTTGAAAACGCCTATGCGCTGGTCATGCCGCGCAAGCGCGCCGCGGCGCTCGGCATTCGCAGCATCGCCGATCTCGCGTCGCATGCGGCCGGGCATGTCGATGGCGGCGGACTACGAATTCTTCTCGCGGCCGGAATGGGCCGGCCTGCAAAAGGCCTATGGATTGAAATTCCGCACCCAGCGGCAGATGCAGCCGGACTTCATGTATGCCGCAGCCGCCTCCGGCGAGGTCGACGTGATCGCGGGCTACACCAGCGACGGCCTGATCGCGAAGTACGATTTGGTGGTGCTGGACGATCCCAAACACGCGATCCCCCCCTATGACGCAATCCTGCTGCTGGCTCCAAAACGCGCCGGCGACCAGCCGCTGCGCACCGCACTTCAGCCGTTGCTGGGCAAAATCGACATCGCCACCATGCGCGAAGCCAATCTGCGCGCCGCCGGCGGCGACGGCGCGTCGTCGCCGGATGCGGTGGCGCGCTGGCTGTGGGACAAGGTCGGGGGGCGGTGAACCGCGAGCGCGGCGAGTTTCTTCACCTCTCCCCTTGGGAGAGGTCGGCGCGGAGCGCCGGGTGAGGGGTTAAGCTCGAACGATAGACCATAACCCCTCACCCGAATTTGTCGCTGCGCTCCAAATTCGACCTCTCCCGAAGGGAGAGGTGAAGGAAAGTCGCCCAAGCGCCCTACGCTACTTTGCACGGGGTTGTTTTTGCGGTTTTTTGGCGGGGGCCGGGGCGGGCGGCGGCGGTTCCGGAGCGGCAGCGAGCATGTTCTCGACGGTCATGATGTGGAACCGGTTGTTGGCCGGCGCCCCCGGTTTGGCGCGGTCCAGCAGTTGCTCCTCGCCGAGGCCGAGGGTCACCAGCCGCTTCGGCGAAACCTTGAAGGTATTGACCAGGATCTCGCGGACCACGTCGGCCCGGCGCTGGCTCAGCGTCAGGTTGAAGTCGCGGCGGCCGCCCGATGCGACATGGCCGACGATCAGGAATTTGTAGCCCAGCATGGAGGGATGGGTGAGCGTATCGGCGATCCGTCCCAGCGTCCGGTAGGAATCCGGGCGCACCACGGCGGCGTCTTCGTCGAACACAATTTCGGCGACGAACTGCGGCAGCTTGCTCAATTCGGGCACCATCGGCGGCCGCTTGTTCGGCGACAGGCTCCACCTTCGCCTTGATCCGTTCCGCCGCCTGTTTCTTCAGTTCGGCCAGATCGAGGTCGGGCTCGGTGGTGAGGCCGCCGAGCTTCCTGATCCATTCTTCCGAGGTGCCACCCGCCGGGGCCTGCGCCAGGGCCTGAGGCCGCCGAGAAGCCGATCAGCGCGGCCAGCAGCAAGCCGACGCGGAGCCGGTTTTTCCCACTCGTTCGCATCAGCGATACCCCGCTTCGCCGAGCGATTTTCCGCAATTGATGCCGATGCCGCGCGGCCCCGCCAGCAGGCAGTCGACCGCAGCCCCCCGATCGCCCTTCTGGACGCCGGGACAGAGCTTGACCATGTCGCGCTCGCACAGCTTGAAGACGGCCAGGCGCGCGGCCACCCGCTTCTGGATCTGATCGAAAGCCCGGCCGTATTCGCTTTTGCACTGCGGCGTCAGCACATCCTGGTTGCGCAGCAGGCAATCCTTCATGCGCTGGGGGTCGAGATTGACGCCGCGGCAATTGGCGTCGATGTCCCTGGCGCAGGCGGCGCCCAGCAGCGCCGCCGATTCCTCGAATTTTATGGTCTCCGCCGAGGCGGATGACGCCGACGGCGAAGCTGAGGACGGCAATGATCGTCAGAATGCGGTTCATGGTTTCATCTCACATGAACCGGACGCCCGCGGTCAAGTCTTGCGGAGGGGAAAACCAGGGGGATTGCGGGTTCGGTACCGCGACGCGGAGGGGGACTATTCCGGGCCGCGGGGGGAAGTCCGGGACGGAAGCCCGTCCAACGTTGGACCGAAATCCTTCACCTCTCCCATTGGGAGAGGTGAAGAAAGGCTCAGGCGAACGCCGTCGCCAGGAAGGCGGCCAGAATGCCGCCGAGCACGAGGTATTTTACGGCGTAATAGACGCGCTTGTTCCAGGCCTTCATCCGCTTGCCGAGCAGGCGCACCTGGTACACCGACCAAAAATCCGGTTCAGCCAGCCGACGCGCTCGCCCTCCTCGTTCTGGGTGGCGCTCTCGTTGATGATGTTGCGGCTGACCCAGCGGTTGACCGCGGTCATGGCGCGGGTGCGCAGGGGACGCTCGACGTCGCAGAACAGGATGATGCGGTCGTCGCTGGTGGTGTTCTCGGCATAATGCAGATAGGTCTCGTCGAACAACAGGCCGCCGCCCTCGGACCAGTAATGCGGCTCGCCATCGATGAAGATCCGGCATTCGCCCGGCGATTTCGGCACCAGCAGGCCCAGATGATAGCGCAGCGAGCCCGCATAGGGATCGCGGTGCTGCACCAGCTTGCCGCCGGGCGGCAGGCTCGCGAACATCGCACCCTTGACGTTCGGAATCGAATTCAGGAGCTCGACGGTTTTGGGGCAATTCGCCAGCGCCGACGGCAGCGCCGCGTCGTACCATTTCAGGTAAAACCGCTTCCATCCGGTACGGAAGAACGAGTTAAAACCCCAGTCGTTATACTTGTCGGCGGCCTTGATCTGTCCCTGCGCGAACAGCTGCAGCGCCTCCTCGCGGATCGGCTGCCAGTTGTCGCGCAGCACCTTGAGCTCGGGGATTGACTGCTCGTCCAGGATCGGCTGGTTCGGCACCGCCGAGAACAGGTACATCAGCACATTGTAGGGCGCCATCAGGGTGGAATGGTCTGACAACTGCCGCCAGAATCCGAGCCGCACCTTGCCGCGGAAATGCACAGCCAGCGCCGAGCCGATGAAGGCCCAGAGCACGAGAAACTGCGGCGCGAACAGACGCATCACCATGGTGGAAACCCCGGGAAAGCCCACTAAACCGCGGCAGGTTTAGCAGGTTTGGGCGGCCACACTCAAGGCGGCAGGCCGCTCCTGCAGGAACTGGGGCCTGCGCTACAGTCCCCGTACCAGCCCGGCGTCGATCAGCAGGCGGTTGAAGCGGCGGGCTTCCGCACCGCCCTTGCAGGCATAGAACACGCCCTTGCAGCGCAGCATGATGCTCTTCTGCTCGGCGAACGACGGATCGAGTGGAATGCCGGCCGCTTCCTGGATCACGATCGGGATATAGGCCGCATCGAGCGTTTCGAGTGCCGACGACAGATCGGGGGGTGAGAAGTTGATGCCGTCGAGCGCATAATAGGTCGAGAAGTAACGCGGATCCGCGGCCATCAGGCGCTGCGCCAGCAATTTGCGGTCGATGCCGGGCTCCAGCAATTTCTGCGAGATCGCCGGTTGATGATCGCCGAAACGCAGCACCATGAAACGATTGATCCGGATAATCGCGCGCCAGCCGTGCGGTGAAATCGCGGTAATCCTTCGCCGTCATGGCCTGGCGGCGGATGTATTCATCGGTCTCCGCGGTATTGCCGGGCGGCGTCCAGTCCGGCGTCAGATCGGGCCGATAGACGGTGGTCCAGGGAAAATGATTGGCCGTGAGGTACACGAACATGAAAACCGGCGACTGCGAGGGCTGCTGCGCCGGCAAACACCTTCAGCGCCTGATCGAAGTAGAACTTGTCGGGCTGCATGTCCTCGTTGACGCCCATATCCGCCATGTCGATGAACTGATCGACGCCGACACCCTTCTGGAAACTGCGCGCACTGAGGAAGTTGCCATAGGTCGGATAAAGCGAGAAGGTCTTGTAGCCGCAGCGCTGCAGCGCTTGCGGCAGCCCGCGCGTGACCCGGCCGGCGGCTATTCTGGTGACGTAAAACTTCAGGTCCCCGAACGATCGCGCCGACATCCCGGTCAGCACGTTGAATTCGGTGTACCAGGTCGGGCCGCCGGTCGCCTCCGCGATCATGGTGCGGCTGACACCGTCAATGGACTTGAAATAATCGGCTGTAACCCGACGGCACCTTGACGCCGGGTGCTGCGGTGACATCGAAGCTCGCCTCGTCGAGCAGCATGATGATATGCGGCCGCTTCGCCGTGCTGTCGCATGGCTCGCCCGGCGGCAGCGCCGGCCGTCCGGCGGCGTAGGCTTCCGGCACCAGCCGGCGGCTCGCAGGCGGATCGGCCTCGATCCATCCTGTCGAAGCCAGCCGCGAGACCGCCAGAACACCCGAGCGCGCGAGGCTGGAGATATGATTGACGCCCTGGAACGGCTCCCAGGGTTGCTCGGGCACCGCGACCGACATCACCGACATCGGCACCGTCGTTGCGGCAAGAACGGCCAGCGAAAGGCGACGGCTCAGGCGAAACGGATCGACGCGCCAGATCAGCCACAACAGCGGAACGGCGAGCATCCCGGCCACGATCAATTGGGTCCGCAGCTGCGGAACCACCGAGAGCAGGAACGAGAACGTGTCGCGATCGATGATCAGGAAGTCGAGGAATGTCAGCGACAGCTGCAGAATGTCGAACTTGAAACGCGACAGCGCGATCAGCAGCACCATGAAGCTCAGCGCCAGCGCCGCGGACACGCCGGGCCGCCGCAGCACGAGCAGGAACAGGCAATTCACGAACACCCACGCCAGCAGCGCCAGCGTTATCGCTGAAGGGTCCGTATTCCCAGAACAACAGGACGCTCAACGCCGCAAGATGCAACGCGGCGACCGCGCCGGCGCCGGCATAGAACCTGACGCCGCGCGCCAAAAGGGATCACCGGCCGAGTCTCTTCCAGATTTCGTCGGACGCTGGAATCTTCGACCTCGCTTGCTGCTAGAGGTTTTTGACGAAACCGGCGTCGATCAGGAGCCGGTTGAAGCGTCGGGCTTCCGCGCCGCCCTTGCAGGCATAGAACACGCCCTTGCAACGCATCATGATGCTCTTCTGTTCCGCAAACGACGGGTCGAGCGGGATTCCCGCGGCTTCCTGGATCACCAGCGGCAGATAGGGCGCGTCGATGGTGTCCATCACGGCGGGCTCTTCACCGGTTCGAAGTTGATGGCATCGATCGCATAATAGGTCGCGAAGTAACGCGGGTCGAAAGTCTCGAATTTCCTGCCGACGCCGGCCTCGTCGAGACCGGGATCGAGGATATCTCGACGAAAATTCCGGCTGGTGATCGCCATAGCGCACGATCAGGAACGGCTGCGCCGGAAATTTCTTCTTCAGTCCTGCGACGAATGCCGAGTAGTGGTCGGCGCTCATCGTCTGCCGGCGCAGATATTCATCGACCATCGGGCCCGTTGCCCGGCCCGGACCAGGACGGCGTCAGGTCGGGACGAAACCGCTTCTCCCAGGGAAAGTGATTGGCGGCGAGGTAGACGAAGATGAACTGCGGCTTGGCCGGCGCTTCCTGCGACAACAGCGTCAAGGCCTTGTCGTAGAAGAAGCGGTCGGGCTCGACGCCCCTGGCGCCGAGATCGCGGGCGTCACAGGAAATGCTGGATCCCGGTGGTGGTGTGGAATTGCACGCGCGCTCATGAATGCGCCGTGAGCCGGATAGAGCGACGTCGTGGTGTAACCGCAACGGCGCAGCGCCAGCGGCAATCCGCGCTCGACGCGGCCCGCGGCGATGCGGGTCACGAAGTAGGAAAACCGGCCGAACGATCGCGACGAGAGCCCGGCCAGCACATTGTATTCGGTGAACCAGCTCGCCCCGCCGCTGCTCTCCGCCAGGAAGGTCCGCGCCTTGCCGTCGAACGATTTGAAATGGCTGCCGTAGCCGGCCGGCACCCTGATATTGGCGGCCTGCCGGATATCCCAACTGGATTCATCATGGATCATGATGATGTTGGGCCGGCGACCTGCGGCATGACAGGACTCCTCCAGCGGCATCTTGAGCCGCTCGGTGGCGACGGCGTCGGATTCCATGAATCCGTAACTGAGGAAATCCGACACCGCGGTGACGCCGGAGCGGGAGAATTTCGACAGATATCCGTCGTCGTAATAGCTGCGCCACGGCTGATCGGGCCACGCCAAGGAATATCCGGCCAGCACGGCAAGACAGACCAACTTGCAGGCCAGCGCCGGCAGGCGGCGGATACGGAACGGATCGAGCCACCACAGCGCGTACATCAAGGGCAGGATGACGGCTGCGGCGCCGATCACCGACCAGCGCAGATTGGGAAAGATCGTAAACAGGAACGCCGCGCTATCGCGGTCGATCACCATCAGATCGATGAAATTCGCCGTCATCTGCACGACGTTGTGCTTGAATTGAGACAGCAGCACCAGGATCACGACCAGGGTCAGCGACAGTGCGCCCGATAGCGCCGGACGCCGCAACAGCACGATCCAGAAGCAGTTCAGGATGCCCCAGGCCAGCAGGAACCCGAACCACGATGCGAAATCGGTTTCGGTCTGCAGCATCAGACCGATAGCGGCCAGATGCGGGGCGGCCACGGCAAGCAGCCGCCAGACCCCGACCGAGGCAAGGCCGGCGGCGGCGACGGTAGCGACAGGACCGGGGTTTGGCGCGGGCGCCATGGCGGGACGCAACTACACCGGCACTTTGAGCCTTGGCTGGCGACGACCAGGAGACAGACGCGCAGCCGGAGCCTGCGACGTGTCACAAAAATGTAGGGTAAACGTCATGAACGCGCAATGAATTTGCCTCGCCCGGTGACGGGATGGGGCCTGAAACCTTAAGACCGACCTTCGGCCCCGGAGCCCGGGCGCCGGGCCGCCGGCGTCAGCGCGCCATTCCCGTGGTGGTACCTCCTGAAGGGTTGGCAGCCGGCGGCGGCGCGCGCTCGACGGCGGTGGACCCCGGCGTTCCCGCAGGCCCGGGGTTGCTTGCAACGTGCTGGGGATTCCACGGCGCCCATGTCAGGAAGACGAGGATGATGACGAAGGCCACCACCATGATGGCGATCGTTCTTCTGTTGCCGGACTTGGGGTCTTGGCGATCGGGCATGACGTTGCTCCGGATTTTTTATCGCGCGCTTCGCAAATCTATTTCAGGCAGGGCGTCAGCGTCTTGGCCGCCACTTCGGCTTCCTCGCGGCTTTTGTAGATGGTGTCGCTGGCCACCGTGATGTTCGGCGTGTCGGTGTGCGGCACCTTGTCGACCACCGTGCAGTTCTTGGTCAGCGAATTCAGCACGACGTAAAATGCCGGCTTGGTGTCGATGGTCTGCTGGGCGAACCCGGCTCGATCAGCGTCAGCAGCAGGACGGCGCACAGCAGACTTCGTTTCATCGTCAGCGTCCGGTGATGGTTCAGCGAAATCCCGTCCTGCCCACGCCCGGAAATAGAACCTCCGGCGGCTCAGCTGGTTCCGGTTCCAGTTCCGCCGGAGCGAACCCGCCAGCCCGGGAACCCGGTTCCGTCCCCGCCGTTGCCCATGATTGCGGAACGGAGTGACACCATGGAAATGACCGCAGACATGAACCGTTGCATCGAGGTCTGCCTGAATTGCTACCGGACCTGCCTTGGCACGGCGATGAACCATTGCCTGGTCGCCGGCGGCAAGCATGTCGAGCCCGCGCATTTTCGCCTGATGATGGCCTGCGCGGAGATGTGCCGGACGTCGGCCCACTTCATGCTGATCAACTCCCCACATCACAAGCACACCTGCCGGGAGTGCGCCGAAATCTGTGCCGAATGCGCCGCGGACTGCGAGCGGATCGGCAGCATGGACGCCTGCGTCGCATCGTGCCGGACCTGTGCGGAAAGTTGCCGGAAGATGGCGGCGTAACACCGGCATGGTCCACGGCTACGAAAAAGCCCCGGCCGATCGCCGGGGCCTTCGCGTGCGTGAAAGTTCGGCGAATTGCTAAGCGACGAACGGGACGCCGTAGTAATCGTTCACGGCACGGGTACGGGACGTATCCGCCCAGTTCCAGCTGTTGTCGTTGCCGTATCTGGGCGCGCCCTCGAGCTGCCTTTGCGTGATGCCGGTGACGTAGCCTTCGAGATTGGTGTCGTATTTCAGCGACTGCCACGGCAGCGGGTAGTGATCGTCGCCGATGCCGAGAAATCCGCCGAAACTCAGCACCGCATAGGATACCCGGCCGCTCACCTTGTCGATCATCACCCGTTCGATCGATCCGATCTTCTGGCTGTCGGCGCCGTAAACCGCGGTGCCCTCGACCTTGTCGCTGCCGATCAGGTTGCCTGTCTCTCTGGATTCCAGTGCCATTGTCGTCTCCTCTATTGTCAGGTTGACGGGAAACGGCGGCGCTGATGGTTTGTTCCGGGCGAAAACGACGCAGCATTTCGCGCGCAGCGTCAGCGCTTCGCGATGCCGTCGATGAACAGGTCGATGATCGCCTCGGCGGTGCGCCCGGCCTCGGCTTCGGCAATGCCCCAGCGCGGAAAATGGCCGTCGATGTTCATGCGGGCGAAACCGTAGACCAGTGCCCGGCCGGCGACCTGGACCTGTTTCAGGTCGAGGTTGCGCAATTGCCCCCGTGCAAACGCGTCCGCCAGCGTGCGCTCGGAGAGGGCGATCAGTTCGGCATTGTCGCGCGACAGCTCGGTGGCCTTGTCGTGGTCGAAGCTGCGGCCGCTCGAGATGATCTCGAAATGGGTCGGGTTGCGCATCGCCCAGCGCAGATAAGCCAGCCCGAGCGCGCGGAACCGGCGCCAGCGGATCGTCGGCCGGCGCCTTCGCCAGGGCGGCCTCGATCTCGGCGCGAAAACGCCGCTGCGCCTCGGCGGCCACCGCATTCATCAGGGCGTCGCGGCTCGGAAAATGCCGGAACGGCGCCCCCGGCGAAACGCCGGCGCGGCGCGCCGCCTCGCGCACGCTTACCGCCGCCGCGCCGCCCTGCTCCGCCAGCTGCAGCGCCGCCTCGATCAGCACGCGCCGGAGATCGCCATGGTGATAGGGCTTTGGCGGTGGTGCGGGATTTTCGGCGGGCCGGCGTTTTGGCTTCGCGGGGACGGGCATGACCATGACCTATACAAAAATCTTGAAAACGACCCCATGCAAAGGATGCCTAGTGGCGCCCCAACCCGATCCCATCAAGTCTAGCATCACCCGATCGTGAATGTAAGCACTGCATACACGATTGACGGCTGGCGGCGGATGAAATGTAATTGGTGATTACATTACCCCGGAGGAAGCCATGACGCCGCCACATCGCCAAAACTGGTTCGAAGGCTGGCGGCTGTTCGCCGTGCTGACGCTCACGCTGGCCGGTCTCTGCGTCTGGATCGCGGGCATGCGGCAGTTCGAGGTCGACGGCGTCCGCATGGTGATCCGCTTCACGGCGCGGACCTCGCTGCTGTTCTTCTGCCTCGCCTTCAGCGCCGCGGCGCTGGCGCGGCTGTGGCCGAATGGCTGGACGCGGTGGCAGCGCCGCAACCGGCGCTATCTCGGCGTGACGTTTGCGGCGTCGCACGGCATCCACGCCGTCGCCATCGCCTGCTTTGCGATCATGGATCCCGCCGCCTATGCGGCCGCGACCAACGCCGCCTCCTATATCTTCGGCGGCATCGGCTATGCCTTCATCATCGCGATGGCGGCGACCTCGTTCGACCGCAGCGCGGCGGCGATCGGCCCGCGCGCCTTTCGCATCCTGCATCTCACCGGCGGCTATTATTTGCTGTTTCAGTTCACGGTGTCGTTCGGCAAGCGGATTCCCGACATGCCGCTCTACGCGCTGTTCCTGCTCCCGCTGCTGGCGGTGATGGCGTTGCGGCTGATCGCGATGGCGGCGCGGCGAACGCCGCACCGCGTGCAGGCCGGATAGCGCGCGTTACGCCGGCGGCACCAGCCCGAGCCGCTTGGCGATGATCCTGTCGACCATTCGCTTCGGCAGCACCGCCGATATCAGCTGCCGCATCGGGTCCGGCGTCAGCTGGTAGCGCACCCTGGGACGCGGCGTGGTCAGGGCATCGGCGATCGCCTCTGCGATCGTCTCCGGCGGCAATCCGTTCTCGCCGAGATGCAGCATGAATTTGCGGATTCGCTGCAGCGGCGGGAAGAACGGCGAATTGCGGTAACCGGAGACGTCGACCTCCTCGGCCTTGCTCCAGATCGGCGTTTTCACCGCGCCCGGTGCCACGATGATGACATCGATCCCGAACAGCATCATCTCGCGGCGCAGGCTTTCGCTCAGGCCCTCGATCGCATGTTTCGAGGCCGCATAGGCCGACATCAGCGGACTGCCGCTTTGCCCGCCACCGAGGAGATCATCACGATCCGCCCCTTCGGCCCCTTCAACGAGGGATCGCTGCCGAGCAGCGGACCAAAAGCCTGCGTGGCGATGATCGGCCCGATGACGTTGACGTCCATCTGGCGGCGGAATTCGTCGGCGGCAAGCTCCAGCACCGGCCCCGCGACCGCGATGCCGGCGTTGTTGACCAGCCCGAAGAGGGTTTCGCCGCCGAGCGCGGCGCGAACCTCGCGCGCCGCCGCCAGCACCTTTGCTTCGTCGGTGACGTCGAACAGCAGCGGGGTGAAATTGGCGCCGAATTCGGTCTTGAGGCGGTCGGCGTCGGCCTGCTTGCGCACGCTGCCGAACACGCGAAAGCCGCGGTCGAGCAACAGCTTTGCCGTGGCCCAGCCGATGCCGGTGGACGCGCCGGTGATGACGACGGATTGCATGATTGTCTCCCGCTCCGGTGCAGCGACTTCCTTGTAGCCCGCGCAGGCCGCAACGCAATCGGCTGGCGAGTTCTGCCAACGGTCAAAAGAGTTCACGTAGTGAACAGGGCGTTCTCGGCTTATCGCCTCGGATAATCAGTGACTTAGATCGATTTCGAGGTCTGGCCGGCGGGCCGCATAGCTGATATTGCGCTGATGCCCAAGATAATCGGGATCATATCATCGCCGAGATGCTTGTCCCGGTGTTCGCAGTCTCGGGCTGAGGGGGCGGGCCGGCTTCATCATCCATGTTCGAAAGCGCCCGCCATGATGGTCTCCAGTCATTCCGCTACCCCCGCTGTCGTCCTGGTCGTCGAAGACGAGATGCTGCTGCGCATGCGCGCGGTCGACATGGTCGAGGACGCCGGCTTCATCTCGCTCGAGGCCGTCGATGCCGACCAGGCCATCGCCATCCTGGAATCCAGGTCCGATATCGCCTTGCTGTTCACCGACATCCAGATGCCAGGGCGGATGGACGGCCTGAGGCTCGCCCACGCCGTCCACGAGCGCTGGCCACCGATCAAGATCATACTGGTGTCGGGGCAGCTGAAGCTCGCAAACCTCGATATTCCCGCCGACAGCCATTTCTTCGGAAAGCCGCTGGGAGCTGCGGCAATGATCGCCGAGATACAGACACCTGATCGGCAGGGCCTGACTGCCGGAAACCGTACCAACAACGCCGGGAACCGATCAATCGCGGCTGAAACCGCCGTAATTGATCTGAGCGCTAGGCGACATAAGGTGGTATGGTCGCGGATGTACGAAATCGACCATCATGAGGATCGCCGTTATTTGAGCGACGGCGCAGCGCCGCCGCACGACTTCGTGGCGGCGGAGAATGTCAGCCTTCGGCTGCTGCTGGCGCAGGCGGAGATCAACGCACGGGAACTGCTCGACCAGGCCGGCATCGTCGCCCGCGAGCGCGCGGCCTCCGACAAGCTGCAGAAGCTGATCCTGGAAGAACTGCACCATCGCATCAAGAACACGCTGGCGACCGTCAGCGCCATTGCCTCCCAAAGCCTGCGCAACGTGGCCGGCGCCGAACACGCGCAACACGCCATCGAAGGCCGGCTGCTGGCGCTCGGGCGGGCCCATGATTTGCTGCTGCAGGCGCAATGGACCAGCGCCGATCTCGGCAAGATCGTGCGCGGCGCCACCGAAGCCTTTGACGATCCCGATGCGCCGAAATTCTCGATGGAGGGACCGGAAATCCGGATGGGCTCAGGCGCGGTGATCGCCGTTGCGATGACGCTTAACGAACTCTGCACCAACACCACCAAGTTCGGCGCCCTGTCGGTGCCATCGGCCACGTCGACATCGCCTGGGCGGTCAATGACGCGACACAGCGGCTGCGCCTGACCTGGACCGAGAGAGATGGACCCGAGGTTCAGCCGCCCGCCCGGCAGAGCTTTCGGTACCCGCCTGATCGAGACCCTCGGCCGGCAGCTGAAGGGCGAGGTCAAGCTCAGCTATGAAGCCGGCGGTTTTGCCTATTCGCTCGATGTGCCGCTGGCGTCGCTGACGTCGTAGCGGCGCTTCGACGCAAATCGCTACCAGCGGTGCTTGCGCGTGGGAGGGTGAAGAAGCCAGCACACCCGCCCTGTATTTCTACGGAGTTCCAGTTTAACGCGAGCGCAGGGCAACAACGGCCATTGTCGGGTTGAATTCCCTTGAACGCCCTGATCGGCTTCCCGCCCATGATGATTCCCCTGCCGGATCATTCCATCATTGCCGAACTCGAGGACGCGGTCAGAACCGGCACGCCCGCAGGAGCGGGTCGAAACGCTGCGGCAGGTGACCAACCTGTTCCTGCAGGACGCCGAGCGCCTCAGCGAGGAACAGGTCAAGATTTTCGACGACGTCTGGTGCCTGCTGATCGCCCGGGTCGAAGGCCGCGCCAGGGCCGAATTCGGCAAGCGCATCGCGCCGATCTCCTTTGCGCCGGCGGGCGTGTCCAGCAGCTGGCATGGGACGATGAAATCGCGGTCGCCGGCCATGTGCTGACCCATTCCGGCCAACTGCGAACCAGCACGCTGGTCGAGATCGCAAGCAACAAGGGACAGGATCACCTGCTCGCCATTTCCGGCCGCACGACCTGCCCGAAGCCGTCACCGACGTGATCGTCGATCGCGGCGAGCGCAAAGTGATCCGCAAGCTCGCCACCAATGCCAGCGCGCGCTTTTCCGAGGCCGGCTATTCCGGCATCGTCAAGCGGGCCGAAGAAGACGACGAACTCACCGAAATCCTCGGGCTGCGCGTCGACCTTCCGATCAAATTCCTGCGCGACCTGCTGCGGCGGGCCACGGCCGCCGTACGCGCCAGGCTGGCGGCGATCGCGTCGCCGGCATTGCGGGAAGAGATCAAGCGGGTGTTGAAATCGATCCTCGGCGAGGAATCGACGAGAAGCGCCGCCGTCGCGGGATTTCAGCCGCGCCGAGCACCTCGTCACGCGGATGAAGCAATCGAACGAACTGCGACGACGCGGCCGTCTTCCCCTTCGCCGAAGCCAAAAAATTCGACGAGGTGATCGTGGCCCTCGCCGTGCTGAATGACGCGCCGGTCGAGATGATGGCCCGGCTGCTGGAAGGCCCCCGCGCCGACCTGATCCTGATCCCCTGCCGCTCGGCCCATTTGAACTGGCCGAGCGTCGAATCCATCCTGCGCAACCGGCCGATGTCGGCGCCGATCAACGCGCAAACCCTGGCGCTGGCGGAAAAGGATTTTCGCAAACTGACGATCGGAGACCGCCAAGCGCACGGTGCGGTTCTGGCAGTTGCACAACAAGATCGAGAAGTAGCGCGGCGCGGCGTTGCGCCGTGTCGCCTCGGCTCTCTCACCGTCGCCCCGGCGAACGCCGGGGCCCATACCGCGTCGATCTCTCGATTGACGGATGCTGACGGACGACCTGTCGTCCCACAGACGACCGGGGTTATGGGTTCCCGGCGTTCGCCGGGACGACGATGGCGATAGACCCGGACGCCGCGCACCGCTGCGTCCGGGGTGCGCGTCTCAGTTCTTCGTCTTGTCGACCAGCGCGCCCTTCTTGATCCACGGCATCATGTCGCGGAGTTTTGCGCCGACTTCCTCGATCGGGTGCTGCGGCGAGCTTTGCGCGGGTGGCCTTGAACGAGGTCTGGTTGACCTTGTTCTCCAGCATCCAGTCGCGGGCGAATTTGCCGCACTGGATGTCGGCCAGCACGCGCTTCATCTCGGCCTTGGTCTCCGCGGTGACGATGCGCGGGCCGGTGACGTATTCGCCGTATTCGGCGGTGTTGGAGATCGAGTAGTTCATGTTGGCGATGCCGCCTTCATAGATCAGGTCGACGATCAGTTTCACCTCGTGCAGGCATTCGAAATAGGCCATCTCGGGCGCGTAGCCGGCCTCGACCAGGGTCTCGTAGCCGCCCTTGATCAGTTCGACCAGGCCGCCGCACAACACCACCTGCTCGCCGAACAGATCGGTCTCGCACTCTTCCTTGAACGATGGTCTCGATGATGCCGGCGCGGCCGCCGCCGATCGCCGAGGCGTAGCTGAGGCCGAGGTCATGGGCGTTGCCGGAAACGTCCTTGGGATCGCGATCAGGCAGGGCACGCCGCCGCCGCGCTGATATTCCGAGCGCACGGTGTGGCCGGGGCCCTTTGGCGCGATCATCAGCACGTCGAGATCGGCGCGCGGGTCGAGCAGGTTGAAATGCACGTTGAGGCCGTGGGCGAACACCAGCGCCGCGCCGTTCTTCATGTTGTCGTGCAGATGGTCGCGGTAGATGTCGCCCTGCAATTCGTCGGGGGTCAGCATCATCACGAGGTCGGCCCATTTGGCGGCCTCGGCGACTTCCATCACCTTGAAGCCGGCGGTCTCCGCCTTCTTGGCCGAGGCCGAGCCCTTGCGCAGCGCGATGGCGACGTCCTTGACGCCGGAATCCTTCAGGTTCAGCGCATGGGCGTGGCCCTGGCTGCCATAGCCGACGATGACGACCTTCTTGCCCTTGATCAGGTTCAGGTCGGCGTCGCGATCGTAATAAACACGCATGGTCGTTTCCTCATGGGTGGGCCAAATCGGCCGGTTGATCAGGCTTTTAGGTGGTCGGGACCGCCGGTCGCCCGCGAATTTCCGGCGTTGTCTAGAGCATTTTTCCCGTCAGGGGAAACCCGTTTCTGGCATGGCGCGGTGCGGCATCATGCGTCCATGAACACCGGGTAGAGCGAGGCCAGCAGCAGCAGCGCCATGACGATGTTGAAGGCCCGCACGGCCCCGGGCGAGGTCAGGAGCGGCCGCAGCGCGCTGCCGAACGGCGCCCAGGCCGAGCAGGACAGTGTTCCCAGCAACAGGCTGAGCAGCGACCTGGATGACGATATTCCACGGGAAGCTGGCAATGCCGGCATAGGCGGTGATGGTGCCGATCACCATCACCCAGCCCTTGACGTTGATCCACTGGAACATGGCCGCGCCCCAGAACGTCATCGGCCCGCGCGCATTGTCCTGGTCCGGCGTCGCCGGTCCGGACATCGCGATAGTGGCGGCGAGATAGACCAGATAGGCGACCCCGGCATATTTGAGGATGGTCTGCAGCACCGGATAGGTGATGAAGATGGTGCCGAGGCCGAGACCCACCGCACCGACCATGAAGGCAAAGCCGATCGTGATGCCGGCGACATGCGGCAGCGTGCGGCGAAAGCCGTAGGTCAGGCCCGACGACAGCAGCATGATGTTGTTCGGCCCCGGCGTGAAGAACATCACGGTGGCGAAGATGACGAAGGCGATCAGCAGCGAATGCGACATGCTATGCCTCGATCCTCACGCCGCGGCCGGCACGGGCGTGCGGCCGCTTCGACAGCAGCATGATGGCGATGCCGCCGACCACCGTGATCATGCCGGTCAGCCGCAGCGGCCCAAAGGTTTCGCCGAACACCGCGCTCGATGCCGCGGCGCCGACGAACGGCACCAGCAGCGCAAACGGCACCACTTGGGCCGCGGTGTGGTCGCGCAGCAGCCGTCCCCACAGCCAATAGGCGATGCTGGTGGAGACCGCGCCGATGAACAACATGCTGGCCCATCCGGTCGCCGACAGCTGCAGCAGCGACT
This sequence comes from uncultured Alphaproteobacteria bacterium, assembly GCA_963706975.1. Taxonomy (GTDB): domain Bacteria; phylum Pseudomonadota; class Alphaproteobacteria; order Rhizobiales; family Xanthobacteraceae; genus Bradyrhizobium. Next base: position 154,205 of record CAVPOL010000065.1, on the reverse strand, counting down.
GCCACGTCGCCTGCGGTCCGTCGACGGCGAACGCCAGCGCCAGCAGCGGCAGCGGCGGCACCAGGCAGAGCCAGGCGAACAGGTCGAACATCGGCACCTCCCTCGCCTGCCGCAGCAACAGATTGCCGACCGCAAACGAGACCGGCGAAATCATCAGCACCGCGAAGGCGCCGACGCTGAAATCGAAGCCGACGGTGCCGCAGATCATCAACAAACCCGACGGCGGCGACCGCGATGCCGGCGATCTGCAGGCGGGTGGGAAATTCGGAAAACGCCAGCGCCGCGAACGCCACCGTGAACAGCGCCTGGCTCTGTACGATCACGGCGGCGAGGCCGACCGGGACGCCGTGCGCGATCGCCCAGGACTGCGCCAGGAACTGGCCGAGGAACAGCGTGGCGCTGATCGCGACCAGCACGCGCCATGGCACGTTCGGCCGCCGCACCAAGAGGCACGGCACCGCGGCGATCGCAAAAGCGCATCGCCGTCATCAGCGACGGCGACAGTTCGTCGAGCGCCAGCCGGCTTGCCACGAAGGCAACACCCCAGGTGACCGCCACCATCACGGCCAGGAAGACGTCGAAAGGCTTCATCTGACGTCTAGCTCTGCTCGCCGTTTCAGCCCTGCTCGCCGGGTTTCGGTTTCCGCAGCAGATAGGTGCCGTGCAGCGGCGCGTGATAATCGGCCGAGACCAGCGTGAAGCCGACATCGGTCAGCATGCGCTCGATCACCCAGCCGAAGGTCGAATATTCGTCGCGCATATGGGTGACGACGCTGTCGCGGTCGAATTCGTGGTTCTTGATGCTGAAATCCGCCCAGCCCTCGACGTCGCGGTCGACGCCGTCGGGCATGCTGACGAAGACGATGTCGCGCAGGTAAAAATTCGCGCCCGGCTTCAGCGCGCCAAATATCCGCGCCAGCGCCACCGCCTTCCAGAAATCCGGCAAATGATGCAGCGCGAACTCGCTGACGATCAAATCGTAGGAATTCGGCTGGTAGGCGAAACTCAACAATCCCGCCGACTGGGTCCGGATCGCGACCTTGCGATCGCTGGCCTGGATCTTTGCCAGCGCCAGCATCGCCGGCGAAATATCGATGGCGTCGACATCGGCGCCCATCAGCGCCGCCTCGACCGCCAACAGGCCGTTGCCGCAGCCGATATCGGCCACCCGCCAGCCGGGCTGCACGCCGAGCATGGACAGCGCGGCGCGGGCGCGCAGTCGCTGTCGTCGTGGCGGTCGTAGATCGAGGCGACCGCGGAATCGATGCCGAGCTGCCGCCGCTCGTTGTAATACCAGTCGCGCGCCAGCATGGCCTACATCCCCTCGGGCCCGCGCCCGATCGCGGCAACGCCGGTGCGCGAAACCTCGACCAGGCCGAGCGGGCGCATCAGGTCGATGAACTGGTTGATCTTGGCGGAGTTGCCGGTGATCTCGAACACGAAGCTTTCGGTGGTGGCGTCGATCACGCGGGCGCGGAACGCCTCGGCGAGCCGCAGCGCCTCGACGCGGTGCTCGCCGGTGCCGCGCAGTTTCACCATCGCCAGTTCGCGCTCGATCGAGCGGCCGGTCAGCGTCATGTCGACGACGCGGTAGACCGGGATCATGCGGTCGAGCTGATGCTTGATCTGTTCGATCACCATCGGCGTGCCCGTGGTGACGATGGTGATGCGGGAGACGTGTTTCTGGTTCTCGGTCTCCGAGACGGTGAGACTTTCGATGTTGTAGCCGCGGCCCGAAAACAGCCCGATCACGCGCGCCAGCACGCCCGGCTCGTTCTGCACCAGCACCGACAGCGTGTGGGTCTCGGTCGGGTCGTGGCGGTCTTCCATGAAATAGGCGGATGCGGGCTGGTTCATTGTCGTCCCTGTTATTGTTCTCAGTTGTCGTCCCCGCGAAAGCGGGGACCCAGCATTCCAGAGCAGCCCTGATTGAAACGAGAGGCCGCGGCGTACTGGGTCGCCCGGTCAAGCCGGGCGATGACAGCGGAGTAGATGATGCAGCTGGCGTCATCCTCACACCGCCATCCGTTGGGCCACAGCCGCTTCCGGCATCACCCAGCTGCGGAACAGCTCGAAATCGATGTTGCCGCCGCTCAGTATCAGGCCGACCCGCTTGCCGCGGAGTTTTGCCTTTTCCTGCAGCGCGGCGGCGAGCGCTGCGGCGCCGGCGCCCTCGGCCAGATTATGCGTATCGGTCCAGTAGGCGCGGATCGCGGCGGCGACCTCTTCGTCGCTGACCTGCACGATGCGCGAAGCGCCCTTGCGGATGATCTCCAGCGCGTCGGCGTCGGGAATGCGCGTCGCCATGCCGTCGGCCAGCGTGTTGCTGCTCTCGGTGGTCACCACCGTGCCGGCCGCAAAGGACAGCGCATAGGACGGCGCTTCGGTCGACTGCACGCCGACGATCTCGGTGCTCGAGGCCGAGCAGGTCGCGCGCCAGGATGCAGCCGCAGATGCCCGAGCCCTGCCCGATCGGCACATAAAGCACGTCGAGGTCCGGCGCCTTGCGCAGCAGCTCGAGCGCGTAGGTCGCAACCCCCAGCACGAGATCGGGATGGAACGACGGCACGATGTGCAGTCCGGCGGCCTCGGCGTGGCGACCGGCCTCTTCGCGCGCCGCCTGAAAATCCTCGCCGTGCTCGACGAGCTCGGCGCCGAACGCCCGCATCGCGCGGTTCTTCTCGACCGAATTGCCGTGCGGCACGTAGATCGTCGCCGGCACACCGTGGCGGCCGGCGCAAAGGCGAGGCTCTGGCCGTGATTGCCGCGCGTCGCCGAAATGATTCCGGGCGTGTTCGGCCGTTCGCGCTTCAGCCGGTCGAGATAGACCAGGCCGCCGCGCACCTTGAACGCGCCGATCGGCGTGTGGTTCTCATGCTTGACGACCACGGAAGCGCCGAGCCGCTCCGACAACAGCGGCCACGCATGCGCCGGCGTCGGCGGCATCGCCGCCGCCACGATCGCCTGCGCGCGTTCCAGTTGTCCGAGATCAAACATCGGCTGTTGTCCCACCACCCTCGTCGTCCCCGCGAAAGCGGGGATCCAGTAATCGCAGACGCCCGAGATTGAATCGCGCCGCCGCGGCGTACTGGATCGGCCGGTCAAGCCGGACGACGACGCCGGAATTTGTGGCCAGCGGATTGCGACAATCTCCGACATCATCACACCAGCGCCTTGCCGCCGGCAAAAGCCGCGGCGGTGGCTTCGTCGTTGGCTTCCGCCGGCAGCAGCATTTCGTTGTGCGCCTTGCCGGACGGAATCATCGGGAAGCAGTTTTCCAGCGCCGCCACCCGGCAATCGAACAGCACCGGACGCCTGACATCGATCATCTCCTGGATCGCGCCGTCGAGATCGCCGGGCTTTATCGCCCGGATGCCGACGCAGCCGAAGGCTTCCGCCAGCTTGACGAAATCCGGCAGCGCTTCGGAATAGGTATGCGACAGCCGGTTGCCGTGCAGCAGCTGCTGCCACTGCCGCACCATGCCCATATACTGGTTGTTGAGGATGAAGATCTTGATCGGCAGTTCGTACTGAATGGCCGTCGACATCTCCTGCATCGTCATCTGCACCGAGGCGTCGCCGGCGATGTCGATCACGAGGCTGTTGCGATGCGCGACCTGGACGCCGACCGCCGCCGGCAGGCCATAGCCCATGGTGCCGAGGCCGCCGGAGGTCATCCAGCGGTGCGGCTCCTCGAAGCCGAAGAACTGCGCCGCCCACATCTGGTGCTGGCCGACTTCGGTGGTGATGTAGGTGTCGCGGCCGCGCGTCATCGCGAACAGCCGCTCGATCGCATATTGCGGCAGGATGATATCGCTGTTCTTCCTGTAGGACAGCGAATTGCGCGCGCGCCATTTCGCGATCTCCTGCCACCACGGCTTGATGTCCGGCTTCTTCGCCTCCGCCTTGAACACCTGCAGCAGGTCGCCCAGCACGTTGGCGGCGTCGCCGATGATCGGCACGTCGACGCGGATGTTCTTGTTGATCGAGGACGGATCGATATCGATGTGGATCTTCTTCGAGCCCGGCGAGAACGCGTCGGTGCGGCCGGTGATGCGGTCGTCGAAGCGCGCGCCGACGCACAGCATGACGTCGCAATCATGCATCGCCATGTTGGCTTCGTAGGTGCCGTGCATGCCGAGCATGCCGAGCCAGTTCGTGCCCGAGGCCGGATAGGCGCCGAGCCCCATCAAGGTCGAGGTGATCGGAAAACCGGTGGCCTCGACCAGCTCGCGCAGCAGTTTTGAGGCTTCCAGGCCGGAATTGATGACGCCGCCGCCGCGAGTAGATCACCGGGCGTTTCGCGGAGGCCAGCAGCGCCACCGCCTTGCGGATCTGGCCCGGCATCGCCCTTCAAGCGCGGCGTGTAGGAGATGTGAACGTCGGACTTGCGCGGCGGGTGATAGGTGCCGAGCGCGAACTGCACGTCCTTGGGCACGTCGACCACGACCGGGCCGGGACGGCCGGTGCTCGCGACGTAGAACGCCTCGTGCAGCACTTTTGCGAGATCGTTGACGTCGCGCACCAGCCAGTTGTGCTTGGTGCAGGGGCGCGTGATGCCGACGGTGTCGCATTCCTGGAACGCGTCGTTGCCGATCAGGTGCGTCGGCACCTGGCCGGTGATGCAGACCAGCGGGATCGAATCCATCAGCGCGTCGGTCAGCGGCGTCACCATGTTGGTGGCGCCCGGACCCGAGGTCACCAGCACCACGCCCGGTTTGCCGGTGGAGCGCGCATAGCCCTCGGCGGCGTGGCCGGCGCCCTGCTCGTGCCGCACCAGGATGTGCTCGACATCGCTCTGCTGGAACAGCTCGTCATAGATCGGCAGCACCGCGCCGCCGGGATAGCCGAAGATATGCTTGACGCCATGATCGATCAGCGCGCGCACGATCATCGCTGCGCCGGTCATCTGGTTCGGATCGTGGCTCTTGTCGCTCATGGCTTGCTCCGGATGCGCTGCTGTCAGCGGCTGTCTTTCAGGTGTTCTTTGCAGATCGCGTTTGGGAAAATAAAAAGGGGCCCAAGAGGCCCCAGCACACCGCCCGTATGTGGATGGCCTCAGCCACCCCCGGCGGTGCGCCTGGGTACGACGACGATAAGGAGTTTGGTAATAATATTACGCATTTGAGGGCTCGAACTTCCCAAAGGTTGCGCGGAACATACTGCCCAAGCCCGGAAAGTCAAGCCGGCAGCCGCATTTGGCGCAGAATACCCAGATTAGCGCGGTTCCGGGCTTTCGGCGAGGCGAAAATGCTCGTTGCAGCCATGCGCGGGCCTCCCCGAACCGTCATTGCGAGCGTAGCGAAGCAAATCCAGTCCATCATCAAGAAAGAAAGCTCGGATTGCTTCGCTGCGCTCGCAATGACGGCTTTAGACGCCGGTGGTCTGCTTCTGAAGCCACTCCCCCGCCGCTTCCGGCCTCACCCACTCGAATCTCCGGCAATTGATGCCGGAACCAGGTGAACTGCCGCTTGGCATAGTGGCGGGTATCGGCGCGGCCGATCACGGCCGCCTCCTCCAGGGAGATCTCGCCCAGCAAGATGCCGGATCAACCCCGGCACGCCGTGGGCCTTCATCGCCGGCAGCAGCGGATCGAGTTTTCGCGATGCCAGCGCGGCTACCTCCTCCAGCGCGCCGGCTTTCAACATGGTGTCGAAGCGCGCATCGATACGGGCGTAGAGCGCGTCGCGATCGGGCTCGAGAAACAGGGCGCGGAATGCGGCTGGCGGCAACAGCGGCGGCAGGCCATCGCGATGCCATCGATGTCAGCGAGCGCCCGGTGGCTTCGACCACTTCGAGCGCGCGGGCGATGCGGCTGCGATCGCGCGGCTTCAGGCGTTCGGCGGAAACCGGATCGCGCAAGCGCCAGTTCGGCATGCAGCGCCTCCACCCCGTCGCGCTCCAGCCGCGCGCGGACGCCTTCACGGATTTCCGGCGCAATCGGCGGCACCGCCGACAGCCCCCGCGTCAGCGCCTTGAAATACAGGCCGGAGCCGCCGACGAAAATCGGCAGGCGATTTTGCGCGCGGGCCTCCGCCAGCACGTTTGCGGCATCGGCCACCCATTGGCCGGCGGAGCAATTTACGGACGCGTCGACATGGCCATAGAGCCGGTGCGGAACCTGCGCCTCCTCCTGCCGGGTCGGCCGCGCCGTCAGCACGCGCAGGTCGCGATAGACCTGCATGGAATTGGCATTGATGACGACGCCGCCGGTTTTTTGCGCCAGCGCCATGCGCCAGCGCCGACTTGCCGCTGGCGGTCGGCCCTGCGATAAGCACGGCCTTGCTGACATCGGGTGAATTCACGTCAAATGTCTCTCGTCGCCACGCTGATATGCAACCCCGCCAACCCCGCGCTCGATAGCACGGTCGTCGACGGCGCGCGCGCCATTCTGCCGGAGGCCGGCCCGGCGCACTGGCTGTTCGACGAAGTCGCGGTCGATATTCCCTTCGAGGGGAGCGACGATATCCGCGGCATCGAGAACCGCCTGCGCGAGGCGCGCGGCGACCTGCCGATCGACATTGTCGTGCAGCCGAGGGCCTTCCGGCGCAAGAAGCTTTTTCTGGCCGACATGGATTCCACCATGATCGGCCAGGAATGCATCGACGAACTGGCCGATTTCGCCGGCCTGAAGGCGCATGTCGCCGCCATTACCGAGCGCGCGATGCGCGGCGAGATCGAGTTCGAGCCGGCGCTGCGCGAGCGGGTCGCGCTGCTGAAGGGTTTGCCGGTCAGCGTGGTCGACGAAGTGCTGAAAAGCCGCATCACGATGACCCCGGGCGGCCGCGAACTGGTCATGACCATGCGCGCCCACGGCGCCTGGACCTGCCTGATCTCCGGCGGTTTTACATTGTTCACCAGCGCGGTGGCGGCCACGATCGGATTCCAGGAGAACCGCGCCAATGAGCTGCTGGTCGAGGACGAGAAGCTGGCGGGCATGGTTCGCGAGCCGATCCTTGGCCGCGCCACAAAACTCGCCACCCTGGTCGAACTGCGCGAGTCCTCCGATCTCGACGAGATCGACACGCTGGTGACCGGCGACGGCGCCAACGATCTCGGCATGATCCAGGCCGCCGGCCTCGGCGTCGCCTACCACGCCAAGCCGGCGGTCGCGGCAGCCGCGGCGGCCCGGATCGACCACGGCGACCTCACCGCGCTATTGTATGCGCAGGGGTACAGGCGGGACGAGTTTGTGGAGGGGTAGCCCAATGCCGACCGTCCTGCGCTGGGGGCCGTATCGTGCATTCTTCTATTCGAACGAGCGCGGCGAACCGCCGCATATCCACGTCCGGTCCGGAGACTTCGAAGCCAAGTTCTGGCTGCACGACCTCTCGGTTGCGGTCAATGCGGGATTTCCTGCCCACGAAATCGGCGCTATTGTTCGCCATCTGAGGTCGCAACGCGGTGTCCTCGAAGGTAAATGGCATGAGCACTTTGGAAATTGATGTCGGCGATATCAGGCCGGTCTCGGTTGCCTTCACCGCCGACGAGCTGGTGGTGACGCTGGCCGACGGTCGCAGGATAGCGACGCCGATGGCGTGGTATCCGCGGCTCAGGGATGCCAGCGCCTCAACGCGGGCAAACTTCGAGCTGATGCCGATGGGAATTCACTGGCCCGAACTTGACGAAGATCTCGGCATTGCCGGGATGTTGCGCGGCCGGCGGGCCGTTCAGGTCCGACGTATAAGCCGTCATGCCCGGACTTGATCCGGGCATCCATCACTCTTCAGAAGAGAGGGATTGCCGGGTCAAGCCCGGCAATGACGAAGGACCTACTGCACGCTCAGCGCCACGAACCGCAATTCGCCTTCGGCGTTCGACACCAGCAGCAGCACCGATTTCTTGCCGTCCTTCTTCAGCTGGTCGACGCGCTTCTTGATGTCGGCGGCGTTGGCGACCGCCTCCTGCGCCACCTCGACGATCACGTCGCCGGCGCTGAGGCGTTTTTCGGCGGCATCGGAGCCGTTGTCGACCCCGGTGACGATGACGCCCTTGACGCTGTCCTTGACCTTGTAGCGGGTGCGCAGATCCTTGCTCAGGGTGGCCAGATCGAGGCCGAGCGCCTTTTGCGTCACCGGCTTCTCGGCCGGCTCGTCCTTGGCCTTGACCGCGGCCTGCACCGCCTTGTCGGGATCCTCGAGGCGGCCGAGCGTGACCTTGCTTGGTTTGCTTCCTTGCCCTTGCGGATGATGAGGACGTCGACTTCCTTGCCGACCGCGGTGTCGGCCACCACGCGCGACAGATCCTTCGGCTCCTTGATGTCCTTGCCGTCGAACTTGATGACGACGTCGCCGGGTTCGATGCCGGCGGGCTTTGCCGGGCCTTTTTCGTCGACGCCGGCGACCAGGGCGCCGCGCGCCGGCTTGATGCTGAGGCTCTCGGCGATCTCGTCGGTGACCTGCTGGATGCGCACCCCGAGCCAGCCGCGGCGCAACTCGCCGAACTGCCGCAGCGAATCGACCACGCCGACCACGGTCTTCGACGGCACCGCAAAGCCGATGCCGATCGAGCCGCCGGTCGGCGAAATGATCAGCGTGTTGACGCCAACCACCTCGCCGTCGAGGTTGAACAGCGGGCCGCCGGAATTGCCGCGGTTGATGGCGGCGTCGGTCTGGATGTAGCTGTCATAGGGACCGGAATTGATGTCGCGGTTGCGCGCCGAGACGATGCCGGCGGTGACGGTGCCGCCGAGGCTGAACGGATTGCCGATCGCGATCACCCATTCGCCGAGCCGCAGCTTTTCCGAATCGCCGAACTTGACCGCGACCAGCGGCTTCGCCGGCGGCTTGAACTTCAGGACCGCAAGATCGGTCTTCTTGTCGATGCCGACCAGTTCGGCCCTGATCTTGGTGCCGTCGTTCATGATGATGTTGATCTCGTCGGCATCGGCGATGACGTGATTGTTGGTCACGGCGATGCCCGCGGTATCGACGATGAAGCCGGAGCCGAGCGAGTTGGTCTTGCGCGGCTGCAGTTCACCGCCCTTGGAATTGCCGCCCGGACCGCCGCGGCGGTTCTTGAAGAAGTCGTCGAAGAATTCCTCGAACGGCGAGCCCGGCGGCACTTGCGGCATCGCGCCCCGATCGCCGCTGTTGGGTCCGCCCTTGGCTTCGACGGTCTGCGAGGTCGAGATATTGACCACGGCGTCGATCACCTTCTCGGCGACGTCGGCGATGCCGTCGGGACCGCGCGCGTCAGCGGATCGCGGAAAGCAGGCTCGCGGCGCCAAGGCAGATCGCGGCCACCAGCGGGCGGATGCGACGGCTCGGATAAGGAGTAGCACCGGTCATATCGGTTTCTCTCGTTGAAATCGGCGGGATTCGGCGTCCACACTGCGCCCGAACAGGCCATTGGCGCAAGCATTTGCGCCTACCATTCCGGCGAAAAACCGGCGCCAATCGCTCACGATCGCGTTGAAAAGGCAAGATTTTCGGCCGCGCCGGGACCGGACCGGTCAGCGCCGCACGAACCAGATCAGGATCAGGCCCACGACCGCCGATCCGATACCGACGATGCGCAGGATGTTGTCGGGCGTCGCCATGGCGCTCTTCATCGCCCGGCGCATCCAGGCCGGGCTGGCCGCAAACAGCAGGCCTTCGAGCACAAACAGGATACCTAGACCGATGAGGAAGTCGGCGAACGCTATGGACCTCATCGGACTGCAACCTCCCGCTTGATGTTCTTCCTCGCCTTGAGGGCGAAGCGGCGTCCGCTTCGCCCTGTCGCAGGCAACCTTACGGCTTCGGCGCCGCCGCTTCCGCCACCGGCGGCTTGCCCGACGAGTTGCTGAAGAACTTGAAGAAGTCGGATTCCGGCCGCAGCAGGAAACGGGTGTCATTGCTGCGCAGCGCGGTCTCATAGGCCGTCATCGAGCGGTAGAACGCGAAGAAATCCGGATCCTTGCCATAGGCTTCGGCGAACAGCCGGTTGCGCTCGCCGTCGCCCGCGCCGCGGATCTGCTCGGCCGTGGAATTGGCGTCGGCAATGATGACGGTCGCTTCGCGGTCGGCCTTCGACCTGATCTCCTGCGCTTTCTGGCCGCCCTGGGCACGGAACTCGGCGGCTTCGCGCTGCCGCTCGGTCTGCATGCGCTGGTACACCGCCTGGCTGTTCTGCTCCGGCAGGTCGGCGCGCCTGATCCTGACATCGACCACCTCGATGCCATAGCCGTCGGCCTCCTTGTCGAGCTGCTCGCGGATCCGCGCCATCAGGACCTCGCGCTCGTCGCGCACCACCTTGATGAAGGTGACCTCGCCGAGCACGCGGCGAAGCGCTGCGTTGAGCAGCGTCGTCAACTGGATGTTGGCGGCCTGGATCGAGCCGATGCTCTGGTAGAACCGCAGCGCGTTCTTGATGCGATAGCGGGCGAAAGCGTCGACCACCAGCCGCTTCTGATCCGAAGCGATCACTTCCTGCGACGGGTTTTCAAGATCGAGAATCCGCTTGTCGATGCTGATCACGGTATCGACGAACGGCGCCTTGAAGTTCAGCCCGGGATCGGTGACGACGCGTATCGGCTCGCCGAGCCTGACCACCAGCACCTGTTCGGTCTGCGCCACCGTGAACACCGAGCTGTAGCCGATGATCACGACTGCAAACAGCACGAACAGCCCGACAATTCCTGCAATTCCCGATCTTCATCGGGTGGCTCCGCCCTGCTGTTGCGGCTGACCCGTCGTCGCCGCGGCCGGACGCCGCGGCGACAGTTCGCTCAGCGGCAGATACGGCACGATGCCTTGGCCGGACGACGAACCGCCGCCGTCATAGACCAGCTTCTCGGCACTGCCGAGGATGCGCTCCATCGTCTCCAGATAGATGCGCTGCCGCGTCACGTCCGGGGCCTTTTTGTATTCCTCATAGACCTTCAGGAAGCGCGCGCTCTGGCCCTTGGCCTCGGCGACCGCCTGCTCCTTGTAGCCTTCGGCGACCTGCAGGATCTGCGCGGCGCGGCCGCGCGCGTCGGGAACGACGCGGTTGGCATAGGTCTGCGCCTCGTTCTGCAGGCGCTCGAGGTCGGCGCGGGCCGCCTGCACGTCGCGGAACGCATCGATCACCTGCGCCGGCGGATCGACCTTCTGCATCTGCACCTGCTGCACCAGAACGCCCGAGCCGTAGCTGTCGAGCGTCTTCTGCATCAGTTCCTGCACGCCTGCTTCCGTGGTGGTGCGGGCGCCGGTCAGGATCGGCTGGATGTTGGAGCGGCCGATAACCTCGCGCATCGCGCTTTCGGCCACCGCCTTCACGGTGCCTTCGGGGTTCTGGATGTTGAACAGATAATTGCCGACGCCGTCGGGCTTGATCCGCCACAGCACCGTGAAGTCGACGTCGACGATGTTCTCGTCGCCGGTCAGCATCAGGCTCTCTTCCGGCACGTCGCGCATCGTGCTGCCGCGGCGGGCCGCATCCTCGATCAGGGTCATGCCGATGTTGATGGTGGAAACGCGCAGCGCCTTCGGCAGCAACACGGTCTCGATCGGATAGGGCAGATGATAGTTCAGACCCGGCTGCACGGTGCTTCACATGCTTGCCGAAGCGCAGCACCACGCCGAGTTCTTCGGACTGGACCCGGAAAAATCCGGACAGGCCCCAGATCGCCAGCGCCAGCAGCAGGATGATCGCAATGCCCATGCCGCTGAAATAGCCGCCGGGCAACATCTGCTGCAGCCGGTCCTGGCCGCGGCGCAGCAGGTCCTCGAGATCGGGCGGCCTCGGCCCCACCGATTGCGGGCCGGAGCCCCATGGCCCTTTCGGACCGGAGCCCCACGGGCCTCCGCCTTGATTCTTCCACGGCATCGACAATCTCCTAGGGCGGGCCGCTGGGCAAAGACACCCGGCCTCGCGATCTCTGCACGGCCTTATAGGGGACCGCCCCGGCCCTTACAACGCGGCTTGTTGGCTCGCAGGAGCTATGCCAGCGGGGGTAATTGTCAATGTTAACATCGCCGAACGCGGTTAATGCGGCTTTCGCCGCCGACATGTCACATAGGAGATAGTCGGCGCTGTCGCCCGGGCCCGCCTTGTTTCGCACCCGCGCAACCTCTTCCCAGACCGCAGGATCGATCGGCGGGAAAGCGCGTATCGCCTTCGGGGCGGGCGTGAACCTCGGTGATTTCCAGCCGGTCGGCGATATCCATCCATTGCGCGTAGATTTCGGCGCCGCCGATCACCGCGATCTCAGTGGCTAAACGCCGCAGCGCGTCGCCTGTTGCGACCGCGCGGGCGGCGGCGAACGAACGTCGTCACCACCGCGCCGGCGGCGCGAAAATTTGCATCGCGGGTCACGACGATATTGGTGCGGTCCGGGAAGCGGCCTGCGCGATCGAGGCAAAGGTCTTGCGCCCCATCACCACCGGCTTGCCGATCGTCATCGCCTTGAAGCGCTGCATGATCGGCCTTCAGCCGCCATGGCATCGCGCCGCGCAGCACCGATCACGCCGTTCTCGGCGACCGCGACGATGAAGACGATTTCAGGACGGGCGCCGGCGGTAGCGCTCACACCGCGACCTCGGCCTTGATGTGCGGATGCGGATCGTAGCCTTCGAGCACGAAGTCTTCGTAGCGGAAGGCGAAGATGTCCTTCACCTCGGGATTGATCTTCATCGTCGGCAGCGGCCGCGTCGGGCGCGTCAGTTGCAGCCGCGCCTGGTCGAGGTGATTCGAATAGAGGTGGGTGTCGCCGAACGAGTGAACGAAGTCGCCGGGCTTCAGGCCGGTCACCTGCGCCACCATCATGGTCAGCAGCGCATAGGAGGCGATGTTGAAGGGCACGCCGAGAAACACGTCGGCCGAGCGCTGATAGAGCTGGCACGACAATTTGCCGTTCGCGACGTAGAACTGGAACAGGCAATGGCACGGCGGCAGCGCCATCTTGTCGACATCGGCCGGATTCCACGCGCTCACGATCAGGCGCCGCGAATCCGGATTGCGCCTGATCATCTCGATGACATTGGCGATCTGGTCGATGCTGCGGCCGTCCGGCGCCGGCCACGAGCGCCACTGCGAGCCATAGACCGGGCCGAGATCGCCATTGGCGTCGGCCCATTCGTCCCAGATCGAAACGCCGTTGTCCTTCAGATATCCGATGTTGGTGTCGCCCTTGAGGAACCAGAGCAGCTCGTGGATGATCGACTTCAGCGGCAGCTTCTTGGTGGTCAGCATCGGAAACCCGGCGGCCAGATTGAAGCGCATCTGGTGGCCGAAGATCGACAGCGTGCCGGTGCCGGTGCGGTCGTGCTTCTCCGCGCCGTCACTGAGAATCCGTTCGAGCAGGTCGTGGTACTGATTCATGGCGTTAGGCTATTCACCCGGGGGAAAAGCGAGTTCTAGCGGCCGCAGCGGCCGACCGACAGCCGCGATTCGATCCGAGAGCTCGATTATACCCGGAAAAATGAGGTTCCGGCGCACGAATCGACAAGGGCAGAACTCACGTTCTGCCCTTGTTGTCGGCTGATTTCCGCAGCTCGGGTTAATTGGACGCGGGCTTGACCACCGGCGTCCACTTGGCGATTTCGCTCTTCACCAGGGCGCCCAGCGCGGCGGGCGTACGGTCGTTGCCTGCCGGGATGACGCTGCCGAGATCGAGCAGGCGCTTGCGGACGTTTTCATCGTCGAGCGCCTTGACCACCGCCGCGTTGAGCTTGGCGATGATCTCGGGCGGAGTTCCCTTCGGCGCAAAAATCGCGTTCCAGGCCTGGGCCTGGAAGGCCGGCAGACCGCCTTCCTTGGTGGTCGGAACGTCGGGCAGCGACGGATTGCGCTCGGGCGTCGCGATCGCATAGGCCTTGATGGTGCCGCCCTTGACCTGCGGCACGGCGTTGACGATCTGGTCGCACATATAATCGACCTGACCGCCGACCAGCGCATTCATCGCCGGGCCCGTGCCATTGAAGGGAACGCCGACCGGCTTGATGTCGAGCACCGAATTCAGGAGTTCGCAGGACACGTGCGAGACCGAGCCGATGCCGGCATGCGCCGCGTTGACCTTGCTCTCATTGGCCTTCACGTAGGTGACGAATTCCTTGAGGTCCTTGGGCGCAAAATCCTTCTTCGCCAGGATCAGGATCGGAGTTCCGGCCAGCAGCCCGACCGGCTCGAAATCCTTTTCGGGATGATAGGCGAGCTTGGGATACAGCGGCACCGACGCGGCATGGGTGCCCATATGCCCGGTGATCAGCGTATAGCCGTCATTGGTGGCGCGCGCCGCGCGGGTGGTGGCCGTGGTGCCGCCGGCGCCGACCACGTTCTCGATGATGATGCTCTGGCCGAGCGTCTGCGCCATATGCGCAGGTGACGATGCGCGAGATGACGTCGGTCGGACCGCCCGCCGCGAACGGCACGATCATGGTGATGGCGCGGGTCGGATAGGCGGGCGCCTGGGCCTGCGCGGGAACCGCGCCGATGCCGGCAAGCGCAGCCAAAGCACTGCTCGCGAGCATGTGACCGTACCTATTCATCAGATTCCTCCCAAATGCCCGTTATTATTTTACCGGCGCATGCCGACCAGCACTTAGATTAGCCGACGCCGCACCCGAAGTCGATTGGACTTCAGGATGCGGCGCCGAGGTCAGTTTTCGGACTCCACGAACACTTCGTCGCGCTTCTTGCGCACATGGGCAGTATGGCAACCACCAGCAGCAGGATCGCCATCTGCAGCAGCACCGCCGACAGCGGACGGGTGGCGAACACCGTCCAGTCGCCGCGCGAGATCAGCAGCGCGCGGCGCAGGTTCTCTTCCATCAGCGGTCCGAGCACCATGCCGAGCAGCAACGGCGCCGGTTCGAAATCGTGCTTGATCAGCCAATAGCCGAGCAGCCCGAATACGCCGGCGAGCATCACGTCGGTCGGCGCATTGTTCACCGAATAGATGCCGATCGCGCAGAAGACCACGATCGACGGGAACATCAGGCGATACGGCACCCGCAGCAGCCGCACCCAGATCCCGACCAGCGGCAGATTGATGATCAGCAGCATCAGGTTGCCGACCCACATCGAGGCGATCATGCCCCAGACCAGTTCGGGCTGCTTCTGCATCACCTGCGGTCCCGGCACGATGCCGTGGATGGTCATGGCGCCGACCATCAGCGCCATCACCGCATTGGGCGGAATGCCGAGCGTCAGCAGCGGGATGAACGAGGTCTGCGCCGCGGCGTTGTTGGCGCTTTCCGGCGCCGCCACGCCCTCGATCGCGCCGCGGCCGAACTGCGACGGATCCTTGGAGATCTTCTTCTCGAACGTATAGGCCGCGAACGAGGCGATCACCGCGCCGCCGCCCGGCAGGATGCCGAGGATCGATCCCAGCACCGTGCCGCGCAGCGATCGCCGGCGCGGATTCGATCAGGTCCTTCCTGGTCGGCATCAGGCCGGTGACCTTCTGCTGCACCAGTTGGCGGTCGCTTTCACCGCCCGCATCGAGATTGCGGATGATCTCGGCAAAGCCGAACAGCCCCATCGCGACGGTGGCAAAGCCGAGGCCGTCGGCGAGTTCGGGAATGTTGAAGGCCATCCGCGACGCGCCGGTCTCGATGTCGGACCCGACCATCGACAGCAGCAGGCCGAACACGATCATCGCGATCGCCTTCAGCACCGAGCCCTTGGCCAGCACCACGGCGAAGATCAGGCCGAGCACCATCAGCGAGAAATATTCGGCGGGCCCGAACGCCAGCGCGAGCTTGGTCAGGGGCGCGCCGAGCACGGCGATCAGCACGGTGGCGACGCAGCCGGCGAAGAACGAGCCGATCGCGGCGATCGCCAGCGCCGGACCGGCGCGGCCCTGCTTGGCCATCTGGAAGCCGTCGAGCGCGGTCACCACCGAGCCTGCCTCGCCCGGAATGTTGACCAGGATCGAGGTGGTCGAGCCGCCATACTGCGCGCCGTAATAGATGCCGGCGAGCATGATCAGCGCGCCGACCGGCGGCAGGCCGAAGGTGATCGGCAGCAGCATGGCCACCGTGGCGATGGTGCCGATGCCCGGCAGCACGCCGACCAGCGTGCCGACCAGCGCGCCGATCAGGCAGAGCAGGATGTTGACCGGAATGGGAATCGAGATGCCGCCGAGAAAGGCGGGGGTCCACTGCACCAACTGGAATACGACGCCGAAGCCGAGACCGAGATTTGAAAATACATCACCCATCACGCCCTCACCGGATCATAAACCATGGCTTCATCTGCAACGGCAGACCGAGCGCATAGGGAAACAACAAGCTGCAGAAAGCCGTCAGGCAGACGGCGACGATGATGGTTTCCTTCCACCTGCGTTTCCGCCGTGCCGAGCGCTGCAATCATGAAGCTCGCGAATGCCGAGATGATCAGACCCAGCGGCCGGATGCTGAGCGCAAAGCACAGAATCGCCAGCGACACGAACAGCGGTCCGCGCCATGCATATTTCGCCAGATGCGGCCCCTCGGTAAAAAGCCCGATCACGGCGATGGCGACGCCGAGCAGCAGCAGCAACACCCCGAACATGCGCGGCGCGGTGCCGGCGCCGAACGAAAACCCGCGCATGCCCTGCAGGTCGCTCGATGCCCACAGCGCGAACAGCGCGATCGCCATCAGCGACGACGCCGCCGAAGATAGTCCTGCGGCGCCTTCAATCTGACGAACCGGGTCAGGATCGCCACGGCAAACAGGGGATAGGAATAGATCATCGCCAGCAGCGTGTCGGAGGAGAACGCCGTCTTGATGGGCGGGGCGGTATAACCGGAAAACAGAACGCCCAGGATCGAACTGGAGACCTGGGAAAAAACCACGGTCAGACTTTGCACCGCAAGCAGCAGCGCCGACCCATGAGCGGACAGCACCTGCAACGGACTGCGCCCCGAATATTTCGCGATGCCGGCAACGGCTGCCAGTTGGGCGCCGATCGACCACAGCAGTTCGAACAGTTGCGGCGTCAGCGCCAGAACCAGCACGGCGATGGCCGCGGACGAATTGCCGGTGGTTGTTGCCGACCTATCCGGCGAGTGGCCCATCGTATCGGCCATGCATGTCTCCTCCGCGGCCGGCTGTTGCGGCCTCCAATTTTTTTGTCGACTGGAAGGGTCACCCCGCCCCCAAGGCACTGCCTAGCGATTTTCGTCAGATAATGCCAGCGAAACCCAAACAGCCCCCGGCCAGCAACATCCAAAACGCATCGGCGAATTGTTGGTCGGTCATCCGGTGCTGAACGTCGACGGCGACCCGGTGCATTTCCGGAACCGCGGAATTGGCGCCTCCGACCGCGAACAGCGACATGACTCCGAAGGTCAGGGCCAGCGCCCGGAGCGGGTTGGCGTCCGAACTCACGCCGCACCTCGCCGCCGCATCACCATGGTGATGGCGATGCTGAGCGGAATTGCCGTCAGCAGCACCGCCGGCAAAGGCAACCGCATCAGGCCGACGGCAACCAACACCGCAACCAGAACGACCAGTCCGACCAGGTCTCGCTTTGTGATCAGCGGCATCATCATCGGTCGACGAGGCTGCGACGCGCCCAGACCAACACGCCGCCGAAGCCGGCGAGCGACATCCCGGCAAAGGCTGTGAACAGCTCGATCAGCCCGGGCGGGGGCGGCGCCGGGACATCTGGGCTAACCGGCGCCGGCACGGCGGCCGGCGGGGAATCCGGAGGCATGTCCGGGATTTCGAACGGCCGAACGGCCGGGGCCAATCCGAATTCGGCAGGTTCCCGCCTCGGCGACGCCATTTTCCTGTCGATCCGGCCCCTTCCAGCGCTGTTTTCTCAAGATTTGCCTCAGCTTCCGGTTACTCAGGCCGCTTGAGCGGTTTGAAACACCAGTCTGAAGTCCTGATGGGTTAAGCTCCGTCGGGCGGGGTCCGGAGGCACCTGGCAACAGAAGCCTCCACCTCATTTTGATTTGCCTGCTTGCTGGATCTTCTGCTGGAATTCCCGCCATCGACGCCAAGGCCTGCTGACCTCGGCCCGCCGCCGGGGTAGCATGGACGGAACAGGCGAGTTGGGGTACCCGGGCTTTCGCTGCCGATCCGCAAAATACCTTTTGAACGCGACAGGACCGATAATGGCGACCGATCATATCCGATACGACGTGCTGGCGCGCGATGCGCTGCGTGGGGTGCTGCGCCGCGTGTTGACCGACGCCGCCGAGCACGGCCTGCCCGGCGAGCATCATTTCTTCATCACTTTCATGTCCACCGCCGAAGGCGTGAAGCTGTCGCCGCGGCTGCTGGCGCAATATCCGGAAGAGATGACCGTGATCCTGCAGCACCAGTTCTGGGACCTGGTGGTGACCGAGGACCGGTTTGAAGTCGGGCTGTCGTTCGGCGGCATTCCCGAGCGGCTGGTGGTTCCGTTCAATTCCATCAAGAGCTTCTTCGACCCGTCGGTGCAGTTCGGCCTGCAATTCGAGCCGCAGGAGACGGCAGGTCGAAATGCCGGCCTCGGCCAACCTGCCCGCCGTTCCGCCCGCGTCCGGCTTGCCGGCGCCGGCGCCGGCAGCCGTCGCCGAGGAGCCGCCAGGAGGCGAACGAAGGCGCCGACCGTGGTGCGGATCGATCGCTTTCGCAAGAAATAAGTTGCCCGCCGGATCTCCGCGCGACCGTGCCGGATCCGGCAGAGTCGCGCCGATCATCCGGCTGCCGGACAATCGCCCCCGCGAATCGGACATGATCGATGGCTCGCTCGAAACCTTCTCCGCGATCCCGCTCCACCCGCAGCGAGACCGACAGTTTCGGCCCGATCGAGGTTGCCGCCGACCGCTATTGGGGCGCGCAGACCGAACGTTCGCGGCAGAATTTTCGCATCGGCCAGGACCGGATGCCGATGCCGATCGTGCGCGCGCTCGGCATCGTCAAGCTGGCGTCGGCGGAAACCAATCGCGAACTGGGACTGCTCGACGCGCGCCGCGCCCGCGCCATCGTCCGCGCCGCGCGCGAGGTGATCGACGGCAAGCTCGACGATCATTTTCCGCTGGTGGTCTGGCAGACCGGCTCCGGCACCCAGACCAACATGAACCTCAACGAGGTGATCGCCAACCGCGCCAACGAAATGCTGGGCGGCGAACTCGGCGCCAAGAAGCCGGTTCACCCCAACGATCACGTCAATATGAGCCAGTCGTCGAACGACTCGTTTCCGACCGCGATGCATATCGCGGCTGTCCAGCGCATCGTCGCCGACCTCATTCCCGCGCTCGGCGAACTGCATCGCGCGCTGCGCAAGAAGGAGAAGGCGTTCGCCCGCATCGTCAAGATCGGCCGCACCCATACCCAGGACGCGACGCCGCTGACGCTCGGCCAGGAATTTTCAGGCTACGCCGCGCAGGTCGAGAGCGGCATCGCGCGGCTGCGCGCCGCGGTCGAAGGATCTCTACCCGCTGGCGCAAGGCGGCACCGCAGTCGGCACCGGCCTGAACTCGAAACCGCAATTCGCCAAGCTGTTCGCGCGGCATGTCGCCAAAATCACCAAACTGCCGTTCACCAGCGCGCCCAACAAGTTCGAGGCGCTGGCCTCCAACGACGCCTACGTGTTCGTGCATGGCGCGATCAATTCGGTGGCGACCGCGCTGTTCAAGATCGCCAACGACATCCGCCTGTTGGGATCCGGTCCGCGCTCGGGCCTCGGCGAATTGATCCTGCCTGAAAACGAGCCGGGTTCCTCGATCATGCCGGGCAAGGTCAACCCGACCCAGTGCGAGGCGATGACCATGGTGTGCTGCCAGGTGTTCGGCAATCACACCGCGATCACGGTGGCCGGCAGCCAGGGCCATTTCGAGCTGAACGTCTACAAGCCGGTGCTGGCATATTGTATGATGCATTCCATCCAATTGCTGGCCGACGCCGCGCGCTCGTTCACGGAACAATTGCGTCGAGGGCATCCGCGCCGACGAGAAACGCATCCGCGATCTGATGGAGCGCTCGCTGATGCTGGTGACCGCGCTCGCGCCGAAAATCGGCTACGACAACGCCGCCAAGGTCGCCAAGTCGGCCCATGCCCGCGGCACCACGTTGCGCGAAGAGGCGGTGCGGCTGGGGTTTGTTTCGGCCGCAGGAATTCGACCGGCTGGTACAGCCGGACAAAATGACACACCCGGGCTGATCGCCGCGGGAGCCCCGGTGAAACTACGGGCGTTTCGGCGTTGTTATAATTATAGATCATAACACCAAAAGACTGAGACCGATCTGCTATGCGCCTTGATCTAGCTCATGGTACGAGCACAAAAATATTTGGTTTTCGCAGAGCGAAACATATTTTTTGATGCTATCAGAGACATTTGGAACGGAGATTTCTGGGATGACGACCGAGCCGGCTGAGACGCCCAGCGATCCATCACGCCTTCGCAACCATTTCTCCTGCCGTTCCGTATTTGGATGATGGAGGCCGGCATGGGGGACGTGGTCAACCTGAAGCGATTCAAGAAGCGCGCCGAACGCAAAACGTCGGCCAAGCAGGCCGACGCCAACCGGGCGCGGTTTGGCCGCACCAAATCCGAACGCGCTCTGGACCAGCAGCGCGCGAGCCGTGCGAATGATCTGCTGGATCAGCATCGCATCGAAGGCGAGGACGCGTCATGAAGTCGCCGGTCGTCAAACGTTCGATCGTGGTCGCCGGCCACAAGACCAGCGTCAGCCTCGAAGAGGCATTCTGGAACGGCATGAAGGAAATCTCCGGCCTGCGCGACATGACGCTGTCCGAACTGGTCGGCGAGATCGACAGCAACCGCCAGCAGGGCAATCTGTCGTCGGCGATTCGGCTGTTCGTGCTGGATTATTTCCGGACCCGCGCCATGTCGCCGCGGCGCCGGATCCGAAGCCGCACAGCCAGGCATGACCGACCGGCTGCGGGCGCGCCCTGCTACAGGCCCGCCCGCAGCCCGTCATCGCAATCTTCAATAAACCAGCCCGGTGCCCGGCGCCTGTTCGAGCGCCGAAGCCAGCGAGCGATACTCCTCGCAGGAGGTGCCGCAGATCGCGGCGATCCGGCTCAGGTGATACTGCGCGGATTCGCGGTTGCCCTGTTCGATCTGCCACAGGCCGTAATACTGCCAGGTCAGCACATGGTTGGGGTCGGCCTTCAAGGCGCGCTCGTACCAGATTTGCGAGAGCCGGTAGTCGCCGAGCTTGCGATAGGAATAGCCGATCAGATTGGCCACGTTGGCGACATCGTCACGGCCGAGCGCCTTCAATTGCTCGATCCCCGCGGCATAGATCGTTGCGCTGGTAGATCGTCGCATAGGCCGAGCGGTAGCCTTCGACAAAGGCCGGGTCCGCGAGGCTGGACTGCTTGGCGGCTTTCTTGCCCTTCTTGACTGGCGCCGCCTTGGTCGTCCGGCGGCGGGCTTGGCCGCAGGGGGATCGCCGCCACCTCCGCCTCCGGCGGCCAACGTCGGGACGACCGGCGCGGCGATCAGCGCGATCGAGAACATTGCCAGTGTCGCCAGCCTTAATCGCTGATCTGCTCATGCGGGCCTCCTGCCTGTCCGTGTCGATGATCCTCTCCAGCCACTGGGACAAACCCCGTCTCGCACGCGACATTCCCGAACAACATTTCGTGACCGGAAGGCGATCTGCGCTGGATCAACGCGCTCCGGTCTCCATCGGGCTCGCAGGGCGTGGCCACTTTATAATCGCTCTAAGGTGCAGCCGCATTTCGGCCGCAGCCTTGACCGGCCGGCCGCCGGTTGGAAATACAGGCCATGAACGAAGCAGAACGGCGCGCGACCGCAATTGCCCCTGGGTTTGGCCAAGCGCGGCTATTCGGGCGTGATCCATGCATCTCGCCGCCGCCGAGGCCGGCTCGGCGCTGTCGGCGATCGAACTCGAAAGCCGGCTGATCGAACTCGGCTTCGTCGAAGGCGCCAGGGTCGAAGTGCTGCATGAAGGCATCGTCGGACGCGATCCGATCGCGGTCCGCGTCGAGAACGTCACCATCGCGGTGCGCCGGCGCGAGGCCATGGCCATTATCGTCGCCTGACGCGACCGGATCCTGTCATTCATGGAAGCTCCGCTGACTGCATCTGGCCCTGGTCGGCACGCCGAACAGCGGCAAGACCTCGCTGTTCAATGCGCTGACCGGCAGCCGCCAGAAGGTCGCGAACTATCCGGGCGTCACGGTGGAACGCAAGGAAGGCTCCTTCGTCACGCCACGCGGACGCCAGATATCGCTGGTCGACCTGCCCGGCACCTATTCGCTGCGCGGACGCAGCCCGGATGAAGAGATCACCCGCGACATGGTGCTCGGCCGCACCGCCGGCGAGGCGCTGCCCGACCTCGTGCTCTGCGTCGCCGACGCCACCAATCTGCGGCTGACCATCCGCCTCGTGCTCGAATTGAAGAGCACCGGCCGGCCGCTGCTGCTGGTGCTCAACATGTTCGACATCGCCACACGGCGCGGCGTCACCGTGGATGTGCCTCGTCTGTCCGAGGCGCTCGGCGATTCCCGTCGTGACCTCGATCGCGGTGCGCAAGGGCGGCACCGCCGAACTGCTGCGCCTGACCGACGAGATCATCGCGGCAGAGGCGCCGGCGCCCGCAATACCCAATCTCTGGCAGCCGCTCACGGTGGCGCAATTGCGCGCCACCCAGCGCGAGGCCGACCGCATCATCGCCGCGACCATCAGCCTGCCGACCCGGCCCGACACCTGGACCGCGCGGATCGACGCCGTGGTGCTGCATCCGGTGGCCGGACTGGCGATCCTGGCGCTGATCCTGTTCGTGATGTTCCAGGCGGTATTCGCCTGGGCGGCGCCGCTGATGGAACTGCTGGCTGCGGCCTTCGCCGCGCTCGGCCAGTTTGTTCATGACACCCTGCCCGCGGGCCTGCTGCAAAGCTTCCTGCAGAACGGCGTGATCTCCGGCGTCGGCAGCGTCATCGTGTTCCTGCCGCAGATCATCATCATCTTCCTGTTCATCCTGCTGCTGGAAGATTTCGGCTACATGGCGCGCGCGGCGTTCCTGATGGACCGCATCATGGGCGGCGCCGGCCTGCACGGCCGCGCCTTCATTCCGCTGCTGTCGAGCTTCGCCTGCGCCATTCCCGGCATCATGGCGACACGGGTGATCGACAACCGCCGCGACCGGCTGACCACCATCCTGATCGCGCCGCTGATGACCTGCTCGGCGCGGATACCGGTCTACACGCTGATCATCTCGGCCTTCATCCCGGCCAGACAGGTCTGGGGCTTTGTCAATTTGCAGGGCCTCGTGATGTTCGGGCTCTACGCGGCCGGGCATCGCCAGCGCGCTCGGCATGTCGTTCCTGATCAAATTCTTCATGCTGCGCGATCTACGCCCCGGCGCCGTTCATGCTGGAATTGCCGGATTACAAGATGCCGCGTCTGCGCAGCATCGCGATCGGCATCTATACGCGTGCAAAGATGTTCCTGCAGCGCGCCGGCACCACGATCTTCTCGATGATGGTGCTGATCTGGTTCCTGGCCTCGTTCCCGCAGCCGCCGGCGGATGCTACCGATCCCGCCATCAACTACAGCCTCGCCGCTGTCATCGGCAAGGCGCTGGAACCACTGCTGGCGCCCGTCGGCTTCAACTGGCAGATCGCCGTCGCCCTGATCCCGGGCATGGCGGCGCGGGAAGTCGCGGTCGCAGCCCTCGGCACCGTCTATGCCATCGAGGGCGGCAAGGAAGCCGCCGAACAGATCGGACAGCTGCTGGCGACCAAATGGAGTCTCGCCACCGCGCTGTCGCTGCTGGCCTGGTACATTTTCGCGCCGCAATGCGCCTCGACGCTGGCGGTGATCCGCCGCGAGACCGGCAGCTGGAAGTGGATGGCGATCACCTTCGCCTACATGTTCGCGCTGGCCTATGCCGCAAGCCTTGTCGACCTACAATATCGCGAAAGCGCTCGGGGCGGGCTGAAGCATGCCTGGACGCGGCGCAGCGCCTGCCGCACCTCTGCAAAAAATCGCGAAAACGACCCCATGCAAAGCAGCATACCCGGCTCGCAGCACTCGCGCTGCGGCACGCTGATCGCGGTCACTCGGAATTTTCCGGGCGCAATCGGGGTGCAGCAGGAGACCGGGCTGTGACGATCGTGTGTCACGCGCACGCAGGCTCTCCGCCCCAACCTCAGTTCACCTGAAATATTCGACGACGAGGTGCTGGTCGGACTGCGGCGCCGAGCCTGCCGTTGAGATTGGCATCGATCACCCGGCGGCAGGCTTCGACGGCGGCCTGGTCGCCGAGATCGTTGGCGGCCTCGAGCACCAGCCATGCCATGTCGGGTGAGCACGGCTCCGGTTTCGGTTCATCGGAAGCGGCACCGAAGCGCTTGCGCGCGGCTGTGCCGAAGGACATTGCGTTCATTGCCGAGCCTCCCCATCGCGTTCCAGATCGGTCATGTCATTGCCCGGCCGGCGCCGGCCGCCTGCTGCAGCCCGGCATCGTCATTCCCGGCATTTTTGCGGGACTGATAGAATTCGAGGACGCTGCTCGAGGTCTTGATGTTGAGGCGGCCAAAATCCCTCTCCAAATCGTTCAGTTCCCCGGCGGTGATGCGGTGATCCTTGGCGCCGAGAAACAGCAGGGACATCGTGGTCGCCCACGAGAAGTCGAGCGACTTGGCCAGGATCAGCAGCGTTTCCCGGTTCTTGTCCTTGAGGGCGCGCTCGATCACGTCGTTCGGCAGCGCACACAGCAGGGACAATCCGATCGTGACCTCTTCCAGACGGTGCGATATCGCGTACTGGGAAATGCTCTTCTCATTCAGGTTGCCCTGCCGGTGCTGGGTCGTCACCACCCGCTTGGCGACGAAATAGCTGCGCGATACCGGGCCGAATTTGGATTGCAGCGCGCCGGCGACGTCGGTCATCGTGGACTTGATCTGGTCGGAGCATCGCGGGCCGCTCGCGTTCGAGCCGCTTGCGCACGTCGTCCGATGCCTTGGCGATCAACTGCTGGAAGACGTGCCGCGGAATATCCTCGCGAAGGCCCAGCCGTTCGGCAAGAATGGAATCGCCTTCGGCCCGCTGGATCATGTGCAGGAAGCCGAAATCCGAGAAACGCGCGCCGTTGTTGCCGGCGACCGACTTCACGACCTCCTGATCGCCGCGGGTTACCAGAACGTCGGTGACGGACTCCGCGAGCGAATTTCCGTTTCGAGATCGCGAGCATATGCGACTGGCTCTTGAGGCAGACATTGGCAACCAGGGCATAGGTCTCGAGCCGCTCGGACTCCTCGAGGATGGGAGCGGCGACTTCGATCGAATTCGTCAAAGGCCAGTTTGTGAATGATATTGACCGGGGCATCTTCAACCCGGGCCAGCCGTCTTGCGAGCTGCGCGCGGGCCGCGACCTCGATCTCGTCGGCGAGCCGCCCGATCACCTCGCCGAAGGTCCAGATTTCGTCGTCGCTGTAGCGTCCGGCGATCATCAGGTCGGTGGTATGCCACAATGCCCGCATGCGGCTGTCGGCGGTTCCCCGCGACACCGCGTGGTCGAGATCCCTTAGGTACGATTTTGCCACACTCATTTTTATTCAGACCTTAGATCGCGACAAACGGCGCGGCCGATATCTGCGCGCGCCTGAAGCATAGCGGTCAAACGCGATTTTTCCGTAAAGTTGGCGAAGTAAGTATTATCTCGTAAAAATTCGCTCAAATGCCTGGAAGTTATTGATTCTTCGCTTAACGCGGATTGGGGCAGCGGCGCACCGGCGGACCGGCGCTTGGTCACTGCGGGAATTGCGACGGCTCGGTACCGCGCAC
This sequence comes from uncultured Alphaproteobacteria bacterium, assembly GCA_963706975.1. Lineage (GTDB taxonomy): Bacteria > Pseudomonadota > Alphaproteobacteria > Rhizobiales > Xanthobacteraceae > Bradyrhizobium. The sequence continues at coordinate 128,535 of CAVPOL010000065.1, read as the reverse complement.
GTCACTGTGGAGCGGCGCGAGGTGTCAGCACCAGCGGCGGCCGCAGCTTCGGCGGCCGCACGACATTGGAGCCCGGCGCCGGCCTGACCTCGATCGGCGGCGGCAACGGCGCGGCCTGCTGGCCCAGCTGCACGGAGCTGCGGATTGTAGCCGCCGCACTCGGACGGGCGCGGGGACTTGCACGGAGCGGGGGCCGGCGCCGCGGCGGGCGCCGACGCTGGAGGCGGACGACGGTCTTGGCCTTCGGCTGCAGCGGCCGGCGCTGATCGCGTCCGGGGATCGGCACCTCCCCCGTTGGCAGGGCAGGCAACGCCGCGTCCGGCGTCCCGGTGAGTCGGCGGTATCGCCGCGGCGGCAGTGAGGCGGCAATGGTGGCGGCGGCTCGCCGCGCTCGATCGCATCGAGCTTTCGGGTTTCGTGGTCGATCGCCCGCACCGCCAGCCATGACGACAGCGCCGCGACGTCGACGGTGCGGTCGAGCGCATCGGGCGTGCCCGCCGCGAACAGCTGAATTTCCGGGCGGCTGCCGCCGGCCCTGTTGCCGTCGAGGCAAGGCTGGCGCGGATGTCGGTCTGGTCGGCGGAAATATCGTAGCCGCCCGAGACGATGGCGCGGAGCCCTTCGCGTCGAGCGTGGTCGCGCCGATCCGGATCCGGCCGTCCCGGATGCCGAACGGAATCTGCGCCGATGCGACCGCCAGCGCGCCGGCCGACAGCACCGGCTCGACGATCTGCCGCAGCTTGACGTCGTCGGTCGCCTTGCCGCTGTCGCTGGCGCGGACCGCGACATCGAAGGCGCGCGGATCGAGCCCGGCGATGCGCGCCGATTCCAGCGTCACCGTTCCGCTGCCGGACAGCGCGCCCGTCAACGCCGAGGCGCTGCGGCCCTGGCTCGCCAGCGTCATCTGCATCGAAGCCCGGCCTGCCGGCATCTGCAACCCGCGATAGCGCAGCGCAGCGCCTTCGACGCCGGCTGAGTTGAACCCGGGCATTCAAGGCAATGCCGCTGGCGGTCGGCCTGGCGTCGATATTGGCGCTCGCCTCGCCGCCGCCGATGCCGCCCTTGATCGCGTCGAAGATCAGCGACTGGCCGTCGCCTTTGAACACGCCGCTGACCGGACGCAATTCGCCGCCGCCCGGAAGGTCGCCGCGCAGCGCCTGAAACGCGATGCGGCCGCGCCAGCCTTTCGAACAGTCCCGCGCCGAGCGGTTCGGCGGCGTCGTGCCCCGCAGCGCCGACGGCCAGCGCAAAAGCCGGCGCGAGATCGAGTGTGTCGAGGCCGATCTCGCCCTCGACATTCTTTTCGTCGCCAAGCGTCAACGCGACGCGGCCGCGCAGCCGCGAGCCCGAAACCGCGCCGTCCAGATCGTCGAAGCTCAGCCGATTGCCTGACAGCGCAGACGCGCGACGACAGGCTGATGTTTCGTGCCAGCGCATCCGAAGGCTTGAGATCCGAGCAGCGGCGCGAGGTCGACGCTGCGAATTTTCAGATTGACGCTGGCCCTCGGCTCGCTCGCCCATGGCTCGGCGGTGCCCTCGCCTTCGGCGTCGAGGCCGGTTCCCGACAATTTTCACCTTGAGCCGCAACGGCGCCCGCCACATGCCGGTCACCGAACCCTCGAATTGCGCCGGGCCCTGCGCCGGCCGCGATCGCATGGTCGAGCCTGAGTGCCGCCAGCAGTGGGCGGCCCTCCCCCGACAATCTCGATTCGATCGCGAACTCGCTGCGCCCGAGCGCATCGAGATCGATGCCGTGCACGGCCGCGATCACGGGCCTTGCCGTGATCGTGGCAATGCCCTTGAGCAGGGGCGCATCGAAATCGAACACGGCGCGGGCGCTGGCGCGGTCGGCCTGTTGCGCGGTTCTTGTCCAGATCGAGCCACAGCTTGATGCGCGCCGGGCCGGGACCGGCGCCGATCGCGTCGAGCCGGGCCGCCAGCGTGGGCGCCAGCGGCGCAATCAACGCGGTGAGCTGGCGGAGCGACGCCGCGCTGGAATTCAGCGCCAGTTTGCCGGTCGTGTTGACGCGGTCGAAGCTGCCGGCGCCTTCCATCATCACATTGCCGGCCTCGCCGACCTTCAGTCGCTTAAGCTCGAAATTCTTCGCGTCGTAGCCGAGCCGGGCCGCGAACGGCCGCAACTCCTGACCGGCCGAGATGGCGCGGCCGATGTCGAGTGACAGCAGCGCCTCGTCCGGCCACTCCGCTTGCGGGCCCGCCAGCGAACGCACCAGCGCGATGGCGGCATCGAGATCGAGACGTTCCGCCTTCAACTCGGCGTCGACCCGCGAGCGCGCCGGTCGCGGTCGAAACCGCGACCCGTCCCTCGACGGCGCCGCCCTCGATCTCCGCCTTCATGGCTTCGATGGCAAAGCGGTCGGAGGCCACCGTCACATTGCCGCGCAGGCGCAACGGCTTCTGGCTGCGATAAACCACCTCGCCGCGGCCCTGCAGCCACGTCACCAGCGCGTCGGGATCCGAACAGTCGACACTGAGCGCGCCGGCCAGACTGCCCGGCTGGCGCGTTGGTGCCGCCGAGGGTGACGCGCGTCGCACCGGGCGCGCGAAAATCCAGTTTGTCGATGGTCCAGGATTTGGCATCGGCCTGCAGACCGGCGGAAAAATTCTGCAACGGACGGCCGCCCAGCATGATCTGCTCGGCGCTGAGTTCGATCTGCGCCGGAACCGGCGAGGCCTGCGGAAGCGCCGCTACCAATGCACGCAGGCCCGGCAACAGGCGGACCGGCTCGTTGTTGCCCTTGTTGGTTTCCTTGTCTGTTGTCCTTGCTGGTTTCCTTGGCGACGAATTTGTCGGCATCGAGCTGCCGCGCCGAGAGGTTGGCGCGAAGCAGCGGCGAGGCGCCGAACCGAATGTCGCCGATGCCGGACAACTTCAGCGCGTTGTCTTCGCCGCCATAGCTGGCCTCCAGCTGCTCGAGCCGGGCGGCAGTCGGATCGGCCTTGACCTTGGCCGAGATCCGCCACGGCGTGATCGGGGTATCGTCCATCGCCTTCGATGCCGCGGGTGTTGCCAGCGTCACCGCGCCTTCGAAGCGTGGCGCACGTGCCTCGAATGAAAGCACGCCGTCGAGATCGACGGATAGCGCGCGCGCGCCGGGATCGACGTTGAAATGGACGCGGGTGGCATTGCCGTCGGCGCTCTGGCCCGACGACACCCGAAACGGATAGCGCATCCCGGACAGCACAAAATTGCCGTCGCCGCGCACCGAACCGGCCAGCGAACGCACGTCGCCGCTGAAAGCGATATCGGTCAGCTCCAGCGTGCCGCGGCTTGCCGCATCGTGCAGCGCGATCCGGCCGGTCAGGTTCAGCCGGTCGATCGCCAGCGAACCCAGGTTGAATTTTCCTGATGAGGCCGGCCAGTCGATCCGCCCTCGCGAATCGAGGCCGAGGTCGAGCGCCATGCCGTTGATGGTCAGTTCGGTGGCGCGCCATTCGCCGCGCATCAGCGAACCCAGGCTGAACTCGACGTCGAGCTTGTCGGCGCGAACCTTGCCGAGATCGTTGGCGCCGCCGAACACCACCGAGCGCAGCCGCAGCGACGGCGCCGGCAACAGCCGCGCATCGAGTTTGCCGGTAACGCGCACCGGCGCGCCGATCAATCCGTGTCGCCTCGGCCTCGAATTGCGGCCGGAACTGGTTCCAGTCGACGAAGTACGGCCCGATCAGCGCGGCAAGCAGCGCCAGGATGAAGGCAATCGCCAATCCGAGCAGCGTCGTCTGCACGGCGTCTCCCTTTGGGCATGTTCCGGCGCGATGGCGGCCCGCAACGGCCCACCCGCCGCCGCGCTGACCTCAACGCCGGAGCAGCGCCATATATCATATATAGAGGCAAGTGTGGCGAAGTCACAGCAAAGTCGCGCGGCGGCTTGCCGCGCGCGGCCTTACCAGCTGGCGGGCAGCCGTTTGAGGCCGCGCAGCACGAAGCTCGGCCGCCATTCCGGATTTTCGGCGTCGTCCAGCTTGAGATCGGGTAGCCGCCGCAGCAGTGTCGCAATCGCCACCTCGGCCTCGATTCGGGCAAGCTGGGCGCCGAGGCAGAAGTGAATACCGCCGCCGAACGACAACGGCCGCACATTCGGCCTGGCGATGTCGAGGCTCTTCCGGGCGATCGGGATAGACCGCCGGATCGCGATTGGCGGAACCGAGCAGGCACAGCACGCCTTCGCCCTTCGGGATTTTCCTGCCGCCCAGTCTCGAGGTCTTCCAGCGCCGCCCGGCCGGTCATCTGCACCGAGGAATCGTAGCGCAGGAACTCCTCGATGGCGTTGGTGATGAGCGAGCCGGATTGGCCTTGAGCAGCGCGAGCTGGTCGGGATTGCGATACAGCGCCAGCAGGCCGTTGCCGATCAGGTTGACGGTGGTCTCATGCCCGGCGCCGAACAAGAGGACGATGTTGGCGACCAGTTCCTCGTTGGAAAGCTTGCTGCCGTCTTCCTCGGCCTGCACCAGTTGCGTCGTCAAATCGTTACCCGGACTCTTCCGCCGCAACTCGAACAGCTGCTGGAAATACATCTCCGGTCATCGCGGTGGTGGCGTTGCCCTGCTTGATCTCCTCCGGCGACAGCGGCACCGGCTCGAGAATGCGTCCGCTGTTGCGCGAACCGGTATAGAACATCTCGCGATGCTCCTCGGGGATGCCGAGCATGTCGCAGATGATGGTGACCGGCAGGCGGAATGCGTAATCCTCGATCAGGTCCATCCTGCCCTGGGGAATGATCCGGTCGAGCGTCTCGTCGACAATCTGCTGAATGCGCGGGCGCATGTCCTCGACCCGGCGCGCGGTGAACGCCTTCACCACCAGCCCGCGCAGCCTCGTGTGATCGGGCGGATCCTGTTGCAGCATGGTAAGCGCGAAGTTGCGGAACACCGGCTCCTTCATGATGTCGGGGCCATAGCGCCGTTTCGAGCGCTCGGCATAGTCCTTGCCGAAGCGCTTGTCGCGCAACACCAGGCTGACTTCGGCGTGGCGACTGGCGACGAACATGCCAAGCGGCGTCAAATGCACCGGATCCAGCGTGCGCATCCGCTCATAATGCGGATAGGGATCGCGAATGAACTCGGGGTCCAGCGGGTTGAACAGCGGGACAGTCTGAACATGTTCGTTCATGGGAACCTCAATTGGTTGCCGCGCTGAAGTAACGCACAGACGAGCGGATCGGCCCCTGGCGAACTCGAAATTTCGCGATCCGGATCACTCAATTCGATACACTGTTGTATCGAGTTGCATTCTGACCTAAAATAAATCGATGTCAAGAGTCCGAACCAGGCCGACCAGGGACGATACCCGCGAAAAGCTGTTCGAGGCGGCGGCGCGGGTATTCGAGGAACAGGGCATCGGCGGCGCCAGCATCGAGGCCATCGCGGCAGCGGCGGGCTTCTCCCGGGGCGCCTTTTACTCGAATTTCAGGAGCAAGGACGAACTGATCATCGCCATGCTCGAGAATCACGTCGAGCAGTCCATCCGGCGCTTGCACGACCTTCTCGCCAGACACAACACGCTCGCGGATTTCATCGATGCGCTGAGGACCATGGACCGCAGCCAGCAGGATCCGCTCGGCCGCTCCCCCCTGCTGCACATGGAATTGATCCTGTTCGTGGCGCGCGCCGAAAAGCGGCGGCCCGAACTCGCCAAGCGGCTGCGCGCGCGGCGGAAATTGATCGCCGATATCGTGGAGACCGCATCGAAGAACAGCGGCGGGAATCCTGCTCTGAACCCGGCATGGATCGGCGCCGTTGCTCTGGCAATGGAGGATGGCTTCCGGCTGCACCGCCTGATCGATCCCGAGACCACGCCAGCTGACAGTTTTCTGCGCGCCATCGGCGATCTGCAGCGGGCGCTGGGAATTTAACCGGCCTGATCCGTGCGTTGGCCGTCTAACCCTGCGCTTTATGCAATTGCCCGGCGACCGCCCTCACCTTCCGCGGTGCAGCCTGCCAGATCGCCAGCGCCGAAAGCAGACTGACTGCGATACCGATCGCAAAGGCAATGGTGTAATTTCCGGTGAGGTCGTGCAGGAAGCCGGTGGCCCAGGGACCCGCCGCGCCGCCGGCGAGCGCCGCCAGCATGATGGTCCCGAAAATGGTGCCATATTGCTTGCCCTGGAAGATTTCCAGCACCACCGCGCCCATGATCGAGGTCAGGCCGTAGCCGAGCGCGCCCTGCACGAAGATCATCAGATAGACCAGCGCCAGGGTCGGATAGAATTTCAGCGCGATCAGCGCCGCGAAGCAGATCGCAAAGCCGAAGCAGCTGGTGGCCCAGATCCATTCCCGTCCGACCCGGTCGGACAAATGCCCGAGCCAGATCTGGCCGGGAATGCCGAGCAGACTGACCACGCCCAGTGCCCAGACCGCGACACTGGAGCTGAAGCCGATGTCGAGCAGGTATTTGGTCTGGTGCACCTGCACCGCGTACCAGATGTACAGGGCGCAGAAATAGCCGAGCGCAATCCACCAGAACCGCGCGGTGCGCAGCGCGCGCCGCAGCGTCCAGTCGGTGCCGGCCCAGACGGGATCGACGATGTTGGAGCTCGGCCTGGCCGAGGTCGCCGTCGGCGCGGCGTCGCCGTCCGGCAGCAGGCCGATGTCTTCGGGGCGCTCGCGCAGTAACAGGTTGATCGGCGCCAGCACGACCAAAATCATGATGCCCATCGCGGTGCAGGCGGTGCGCCAGCCGGTCTGCTCGATCATCAGCTGCACCCATGGCAGCAGCGTGACCGAGCCGATGCCGACGCCGGCGAAGGCAATCCCCATCGCGAGGCCGCGCCGGCGAATGAACCAGTTCGGCAGAAACAGCGATTGGCCGGAATAGCCGAGACAGACGCTGCCGGCGCCGACCATGACGCCGATGGTCAAATAGAGATGCCAGGGCTGCGACGTCAGCGGAGCCAGCAGCAGGCCGCCCGCCATCAGCCCGACGCCGAGTTCCATCACGCCGCGCGGGCCATAGCGGTCCATCAGGCGGCCGATCAGCGGGCTGACGGCCGCCGACACCACGAAGCCGAACGAGAACGCGCCCGCGGTGATGCCGCGTTCCCAGCCGAACTCGTCGATGATCGGCGGAAAGAACAGCGAGAACGCGGTGCGCGCATTGACGCCGATCGCCATGGTGACGAAGGTCACGACGACGATCACCCAGCCGTAGAAAAAGGGAAGCCGCATCAGCATCTGTCATTCCGGGGCGCGAAGCGAACCCGGAATCTCTGGGTTCGCCGATGTGCAATGGCACATCTGAGGTCCGGACCTTCGGACCATCTGGGGTCGACCGGGTCAAGATTTTTCGGTGACCTCTTCAAGGTGAGGCGGTCCCGTGGCCTTCATGCCCGAAACAAGCCCGCTCAATCCGCTGCGGCAGGTTGGCCTCGCTGGTCGGCAACACGCGGTGGCCCTCAATCACGCCACGCGATAGCGCTCGATGATTTCCTTGTCGGGGTCGTAGCCGAGCCCGGATCCCTCCGGCACGGCGACCGCGCCATCCGCGTCGATGTCGACACGGCCGCCCCAAAGGCACGCCGCGCGTTTCATGTAGAACACTTCGACGAAAGTGCCGTCGTCGCGCAGCGACATCAGCTGCAGCGTCGCGAGCAGGCCCGGCCCGAAATAGGGCGAATGCGGCGCGAGTTTCACGCCGATTTCGTCGGCCAATGCGACGACCTTCAGGTATTCCGTAATGCCGCCGACCTTGGTGACCGACGGCTGGGCATAGCTGACGGCGCCGGCGCTCATCATCTGCCGGAATTGGTGCACCGTGCAGGCATTTTCGCCGGCGGCGATATCAACCCCGCCCTTGTGGCGCACATCCGCCAGGGTTGCAAAATCTTCCGGCGGCCAGACCGGCTCCTCCAGGAATTTCAGCTCAGCCGGCCCGCAAGCGCGCGCGAAAGCGATCGCTTCGCCGCCATCGAGCGGACAGTTCATGTCGACCATCAGGGGAATGCCGGCGCCGATCCCCTGCCGCGCTGCGAATACCGCCGCCGTGGTGGTCTCATGCAGCTTGATGGCCCGGTAGCCACGCCGCAGCGCTGTCTCGCATTCGCGAGCAACGACGTCCGGCGTCCCGATCCGGAGCAGGCTCGCATAGGCCGGAATCCGCGACCGCTTGCCGGCACCGACGAGGCGGTGCAGCGGCACACCTTCTGCCTTTGCAGCCAGATCCCACAGCGCGATATCGAGACCGGAGATCGCGAACATCGTGATGCCGTAACGGCCGAACAGATGCAGGTTGCGCTGAATGCGCTCCATGAAGCTGGAAATACCTGCGGCATCAGGCACCTCCAGCCCGCGGGCCTGCGGCGCGATCATCTCGTCGATGGCCGACAACGTCGTTCTCGGACAAACGTAGCTGAAGGCATCGCCCCAGCCGGTGAGTCCGGCGTCGGTCGAGACCTCGACGAGGACGATTTCGAGCGCGGCGATCGACGACGCGCCCTGCCTGAAACTCGCCACCCCGGCATCATAGGGGATACGAATGTGATGCGCCCGGACATCAGTGATCTGCATCGCCAGCCTCCCCTGCTCTTTCAGAAACTAGCGCACGGCCGTACGGGCGAGCCAGCCACAATTGCCCATGCCACCCCTGCCATCGGCGAGGGCGACAATACTGGGAAACCGGCTCGAAGTGCGGATCAGGGCGCGCCTTATTCCCTAAAGCCCATCAGGCGCCGGATCATCCGGATGTTGGCATAGTCCACCATCTTGCCGTCGACGGTCACCGCACCCTGCCCGTTGCGTTCGGCCTCCTCCAGCGCCGCGATGGCGCGTTCGGCAGAGGCGATTTCTTCTTCCGAGGGGATGAAGGCATCGCGGGTCGGCCCGATCTGGCTCGGATGAATCACCTGCTTGCCGTCAAAACCCATCGCCGCGGCCTTTGCCGCGGTCGCTGCGTTGGCGACCGGGTCGCGGAACGCGCCGCAGGGTCCGTCGATCGCGCGCAGGCCGAACGCGCGCGCCGCCACCAGCAATCGCATCATCGGATAGGCGAACAGATCGAGCGGCACGCTGGGATGACCGTCGGCCGCGTTGCCGACATGCCGGTAGCCTGACGGCGAGGCGCCGATCTCCGCGCTGCGCGCCCCGATGGACGCGGCAAAGTCGCCGACACCGAGATGCAGCGCCGTGACCAGCGGATCGGACGCCGCCAGCGTTTCGACATTGACCAGCCCGCGCGCGGTCTCGATCAGCAATTCCATCGCCACGGGTGCATCGCGCGATCCGGCCGCCTCGGCGATCCAGCGGGCGATAACAGCCACATCGGCGACCGCCTCGGCCTTCGGAATGATGAAGGCATCGAGCCGCGGGATCGCGCCGAGGCGCTTGATCTCGGCCGGGATCGATGGGCTGTCGATCGCGTTCAACCTGACCGCGACCGATTTGCGGCCCCAGTCGTGATCGGAGAGGGCCGCTGCCGCGGCTTCCAGCGCTGCAGCCTTCTCATTCGGCGGAACCGCGTCTTCGAGATCCATGAACACCGCGTCGGCGGCGGAGGCCGCCGCGTTTTGCACCAGCCGGGCGCGGTGCGCCGGAACGGCGAGATAAGTCCGGGTCAGGCGCGGCTGCGGTCATATCCGGGATTTTTCCTCGAGGCCGAGTTCAGCCAGGATCGCCTCGTTGTGTTCGCCGACCGCAGGAATATCGCCCATCACCGGATCGACGCCGGGAATGGTGATCGCGGGCAGAAAACTCATCAACGGTCCGTTCGGGGAATCCACGCTCCGGACACGATCGCGGGCATGAACTGCGGATGATGCAGGAAGCTTTCGACCGTGTTCATGTTGGCATTGGCGATGGCCGCATCGTCGAGCCGCCGCAGCACCTCTGCAGCGGTAAATTTGGCAAAGTGCCGTTCGATCAGCGCCTCCAGCGCATCGCGATGCTTCATGCGCTGCGGATTGTCGCAATAGCGCGGATCGTTCGAAAGCGCCGCGTCCTCCAGCACCTCGGCGCACAGCGCGGTCCATTCCCGCGCATTCTGGATGCCGAAGAACACGACCAGCCCGTCGCCGCAGCGGAACGGACCGTAGGGCGCGATGGTGGCGTGGCGAGTGCCAGTGCGCACCAGCGGCTTGCCGGCGCCGTCGGTGTAATAGGCCGGATAACTCATCCACTCGGTCATGGAATCGAACAGGGAAACCTCGAACGCCATGCCCTTGCCGGTGCGTTCGCGGTTGAACAGCGCCATCAGCACGCCGTTGACGATGTACATCCCGGTCGCGGTGTCGACCACGGCGATGCCGCATTTCGCCGGCTGCTCCTCGGTGCCGTTGATGGAGAGAAATCCGGCCTCGCACTGCACCAGCAGGTCATAGGCCTTCTTCGTGCTGTAGGGACCGCCGCTGCCATAGCCGGAAATGTCGCAGGCGATCAGGCGCGGAAAGCGCTTTAGCAATGTCGCCGCATCGAGGCCGAGACGCTGCGCCGCGCCCGGCGCCAGATTCTGCAGAAACACATCGGCGTGCGGCAGCAGCGTGTCGAGTACACGTCGGCCTTCGCTGCTCTTGACGTCGAGCGCGAGGCTTTCCTTGGAGCGGTTGGTCCAGGCGAACTGGCTCGACATGCCGTTCATGACGTAATCGTAATCGCGGCAGAAATCGCCCTTGCCGGGCCGCTCGATCTTGATCACCCGGGCGCCCCAGTCGGCCAGATGCCGGCTGGCCAGCGGAGCCGCGATCGCCTGCTCGAGCGAAACCACGGTGATGCCGGAGAGCGGAAGTTTGGAGGGTTCGCCCATGCATGATCTCCGGCATTTTCTTGTTTGCGCGCTCGAAAGGGTCACTGCTGCCCAAGCGACGGATAGTCGTTCAGCGCATCTTTCAGAATAGACGGCGCCTGGATCGCCCGGAACAGAATGCGCGACGTCTTCAGATCGTTCGCGCTCATGCAGAGATCCACGATCCGGCGCACCGAGGCATCGCGCATCAGTTCGTCGGACATCTTCATCGCGATTTCCATCGCCGCCTTGGCCGCGCGTTCGTAGCGTTCGACCTGGTCTTTTGTCCTTCTTGCCCTGAGGAGGGCGGGAAAGGCCCGGATTCTTTCGGCGCTGTCGCTTGCCGCACGGCAGATGTCACGAATCCGTCTTCGCAGCCGCAATATCGCCGATCGGCCATTGAATCGCCTCTTCCCAGATTTCCTGGCGCCTGGTCTTGCTTGACCGCCACATCGCGCACGCCCTGAATTTCTGCCCGCATCGATGGCCAGCGGGCAGCAGCCGCTGAGTTGCAGGCCTGAGCCTACGCCGCCGGCAAAATCTTTCCCGGATTGAAAATGTTCTGCGGGTCGAGCGCCGCCTTCACGCGCGCGCATCGCATCGATCGCCTCCGGCCCAAGTTCGGCCTTGAGGTATTTCTGCTTGCCCTGCCCGATGCCGTGCTCGCCGGTGCAGGTGCCGCCCATCGCCTGGGCGCGCTCGACCAGCCGATGCATGAACTCCTCGCCGCGCGCCATCTCTTCGGCGTTATCGACGTCGCACAGCAGCGAGCAGTGGAAATTGCCGTCGCCGACATGGCCGACGATCGGCGAGATCAGATTGAGGCGCTTGAGATCCTCTTCGGTCTCGGTGACGCAATCGGCCAACCGCGAGATCGGCACGCAGACGTCGGTCGCCACCACGCCGGCGCCGGCGCGCAGCGCCTTCACCGACCAGTAGGCGTCGTGCCGCGCCTGCCACAGTTTGGTGCGGTCCTCTGGCCGGGTGGTCCAGGTGAAATCGCCGCCGCCGCATTCCTTCGCGATTTCGCTGAAGTTCCTCGATTGCTCGGCAACCTCGTTTTCGCTGCCGTGGAATTCGAGCAGCAATAGCGGCGTCTCGGGCAGCGACAGCTTCGAGTAGGAATTGCAGGCGCGCACCTGGGCGGCATTGAGCAGTTCGATCCGCGCGACGGGAATGCCGGTCTGGATCGCCAGGATGGTGGCCTGGCAGGCGCCGCGCACGGATTTCGAACGAACACGCCGCCGCCGCGATGGTCTCGGGAATGCCGCGCAGTTTTATCGTGAGCTCGGAGATGATGCCGAGCGTGCCTTCGGCGCCGACGAACAGATGCGTCAGGTCGTAGCCGGCCGAGGATTTCTTCGCCCGCGTGCCGGTGGTGATGATCTCGCCATCGCCACGCACCACTTTCAGCGCCAGCACGTTGTCGCGCATGGTGCCGTAGCGCACCGCGTTGGTGCCCGACGCGCGGGTGGATGCCATGCCGCCCAGCGAGGCGTCGGCGCCGGGATCGATCGGAAAGAACACGCCCTGGTCGCGCAGATGTTCGTTCAGCGCCTTGCGGGTGACGCCGGGCTGGATCACGCAGTCCAGATCCTCGGCGTGGACTTCCAGCACCTTGTTCATGTCGCGGAGATCGATGCAGACCCCGCCGGCGGGCGCGTTGACCTGGCCCTCCAGCGAGGTTCCGGTGCCGAAGGCGATCACGGGCACACCAAATTTGGCGCAGATCCTTACCGTATCCTGGATATCGGCGGTTTCCTGCGCCATCACCACCGCGTCCGGCGGCTGCGGCGCCAGCCAGGTGGTGGTATGGGCATGCTGGTCGCGCACCGCCTGCGAGGTGATCAGCCGGTTGCCGAACCGCGCCGCCAGCGCGTCGATGGTGCCCTTCAGCGCCTGCGGTTCCGGCCGCTTCAGATTGTTTGTTATGATGCGCCACGATATCCTCCCGGCGAAACGACCGTGGCAAAGGATATATAAGGGGTCAAGAGACCAGATCGAACAGACCGGATGGATCGATGACGACTGCCGCCGCCAATATTACCGTCGAAAGGATTTGCTGCTTCCGCCCGCCCCGTTTCTGTCGTCGGTGATGCAGATCGAGCCGCAGTGGATCGACTATAACGGCCATCTCAACATGGCCTATTACAATGTGATGATGGACCGGGCGATCGATGAGCTATGGCTGCAGCTCGGGATCGGACCGGCCTACATGAAGGAGCGCCACGGTTCGACTTTTACCGCGGAATGCCATGTGCGCTATTTGCGCGAAATCCATCTGGGCGATCCCGTGCGGATCACGGTCTACCTGCTCGCCGCCGATGAAAAACGGATGCACACCTTCGAGGAATTGCGCCACGCCACCGAGGGCTGGCTGTCCGCGACCTCGGAAAACATGACCATTCATATCGACATGAACGCGCGCAAGACCGCGCCGTTTCCATCCGATATCCGCGCCCGCATCGAGGCGGTGGCGAAGGCGCACGCCGCCGTCGCACGCCACCCGAGGGCATCGGCCGAAAGGTCGCGATGCCCTCGAAATAGCGCTCGGCGTCTAGACCCTCGTGCGGCCGCGCGCGAGGCCGACCACGGCCGAGACCAGAAACAGCACGATCGCGATGAAGAAGATGATCTTGGCGATTTCGATGGAGGCGCCGGCGACGCCGCCGAAACCCAAAATACCGGCGATCAGCGCGACGACCAGAAACGTAACGACCCAGCTCAGCATGGTCAGCACCTCTGTTTCCACTTTCGGTTCGACATCGGCGCGACTGGACCGTCGCGCATCGGCTGTGGAAATAATCCGGCTTGGGAACGGAAGTTCCGCAATGTTCCCGGAGGAAATGCGCTCAAAATTGCGGGATCGACGGGAACAAAATCGCCGCGGCTGGCGGCGAAAACGACCGGCGTCTTCGGCACGGGATAAAACCTGTCAAATCCGCCGTCGAACCCCCTATATGCCCTTCAATCCTGCTATGAAGGCTCCCCTTCACCGCCCCGCGGTGCCATCGTGGGCGGAAGACGATTCGCATATGACCGAGCCGAACAAGCTGACCCCATCACGGCGTCCCCGACGCACCAGCCTGCGGCGGGTGGCATTGCCGCGCGCGCGCGGGCGACCGCGGCCCCGCAATTTCTCGCCGGCCTCAATCCCGAGCAGCGCGAGGCGGTGGAAACGCTGGACGGACCGGTGCTGGTGCTGGCGGGTGCCGGCACCGGCAAGACCAGGTGCTGACCTGCCGGATCGCCCACATCCTCAGCCATGGGCCGCGCCCGGCCCGGCGAAATCCTCTCGGTGACCTTCACCAACAAGGCCGCGCGCGAGATGAAGCTGCGGCTCGGCCAGATGCTGGGCCAGGCCGTCGAGGGCATGCCGTGGCTCGGCACCTTCCATTCGATCGGCGGCCGGATCCTGCGCACCCATGCCGAACTGGTGCAGCTGAAATCCAATTTCACCGTGCTCGATGTCGACGACCAGATCCGGCTGCTGAAGCAGCTGCTGGCCGCCGACAATATCGACGACAAGCGCTGGCCGGCGCGCATGCTGGCCGGGCTGATCGACGGCTGGAAGAACCGCGGCCTGACGCCGTCGCAGGTGCCGCCGGGCGAAGCCGCGGTGTTCGGCAACGGCCGCGGCGGCAAGCTCTACGCGCTCTATCAGGAGCGGCTGAAAATTCTCAACGCCGCCGATTTCGGCGATCTGCTGCTGGAAAACATCCGGCTGTTTCGCGAGCACCCCGATGTGCTCCGGCAATACCAGCACCGCTTCAAGTTCATCCTGGTCGACGAATATCAGGACACCAACGTCGCGCAGTATCTGTGGCTGCGGCTGCTGTCGCAGGCGCCGTCCAGGCCGGGCGCACCTCGTCCGCCGTTCCGGGGCAGACGGTCGGCATTGCGAAGCATTCCGGGTGACGGGGTCGAGGCAATGGCTGCGTTGGACGCCGCACTCACCCGCCCCGTTCGCTGCGCGACGAGGCGACCTCGCCCCAGAAGGGGAGAGGTGAAGGACGCACCTCACCCCTCACCAGCCCCAAAAACATCTGCTGCGTCGGCGACGACGACCAGTCGATCTATGGCTGGCGCGGCGCCGAGGTCGACAACATCCTGCGCTTCGAGCACGATTTTCCCGGCGCCAAGGTGATCCGGCTCGAGCGCAATTACCGCTCCACCGGCCACATCCTCGCCGCCGCCTCGCATCTGATCGCGCATAATGAGGGACGGCTCGGCAAGACGCTGCGCACCGAGGACGTCGACGGCGAGAAGGTCACCGTCACCGGCTCCTGGGATTCCGAGGAGGAAGCCCGCGCCATCGGCGAGGAGATCGAGCAGCTGCAGCGCGACGGCAACAAGCTCAACGACATCGCGATCCTGGTGCGGGCCTCGTTCCAGATGCGCGAATTCGAAGACCGTTTTGTCACGCTCGGCCTGCCCTATCGCGTGATCGGCGGCCCGCGCTTCTACGAGCGCGCCGAAGTCCGCGACGCGCTGGCTTATTTGCGCGTGATCAACTCGCCGGCCGACGACCTCGCCTTCGAGCGCATCGTCAATGTGCCGAAGCGCGGCCTCGGCGACGCCACCGTGCAGATGCTGCACGACCACGCCCGCAAGCGCCGCATTCCGCTGTTCGAGGCCGCCCGCGCCGTGGTCGAGACCGACGAGCTGAAACCGAAGGCGCGCGGCTCGCTTGCGCGACCTGATCGCCAGTTTCGATCGCTGGCGCGTGCAGCGCGAGGTGACCTCGCACACCGAACTCGCCGAGATCGTGCTCGACGAGAGCGGCTATACCGAGATGTGGCAGAAGGACCGCTCGGCCGACGCCGCCGGCCGGCTGGAAAACCTGAAGGAGCTGGTGCGCTCGATGGAGGAGTTCGAGAACCTGCAGGGTTTCCTCGAACACATCTCGCTGGTGATGGACCGCGACGGCGGCGCCGAGGACGACGCGGTGTCGCTGATGACGCTGCATTCCGCCAAGGGGCTCGAATTCGACAACGTGTTTCTGCCGGGCTGGGAGGAAGGCCTGTTTCCGAGCCAGCGCACGCTCGACGAACAGGGCCGCGCCGGCCTCGAGGAAGAGCGCCGCCTCGCCCATGTCGGCATCACGCGGGCGCGCCGCCGCGCCAAACTGTATTTTGCCACCAACCGCCGGATCCACGGCACCTGGTCGACCACGATCCCCTCGCGCTTCCTCGATGAACTGCCGGCGCATAATGTCGAGATCACGGAATCGAAAGGCGGCTCCGGCTGGGGCGGCAGCAGTGGCTACGGCCCCTCGCGCTTCGACAATGTCGAATCCTTCGGCTCCAGCTATTCGACGCCGGGCTGGCAGCGCGCGCAGGCCAACCGCGCCCGCAACCAGAATGGCGGCCGCGGCGGCGGACAGGCCGGCGGCGGCTTTAATGAAAGCCAGTCGCCGTTCTCAAGTTCGCGCAGCGATACTTCAGTCGCGCGCGATCCCGGCGGCTTCGCTCCGCAAGCGCGGCCCGATGACCATCGAAGGCGAGTTGATCGCGAAATCCACCGGCACCACCTCGGAATTCACGCTGGACGACCGCGTGTTTCACCAGAAATTCGGCTACGGCCAAGTGGTCAAGATCGACGGCAACAAGCTCACCATCGCGTTCGAAAAGGCCGGCGAGAAGAAGGTGGTCGATAGTTTTGTCGAGCGGGTTTAGTTCTCACTTAACACCGACTAGCCCGGCTTAGTCTTCCGTCATATGGTTCGATGGGAGGCGTACGATGCTAACCAACAGCCGCGACATCATTCGCCGCCTTGAGCGGGAGCGATGGACGCTTATTCGCATCACCGGCTCCCACCATGTCTTCAGGAATTCCAGGTCGGGCGAAATGGTGGTCGTTCCTCACCCCAAGAAGGACTTGGGGAAAGGCCTGGTTCGTGCCATTTATAAGGGCGCAGGATGGAAGCCTGATTGAGGTTCGCCGTGGCACATTACATCGCCATCATTGAGGACGCGGGACCGGATCACGCCGTAGGCGTCTGGTTTCCGGATTTGCCCGGTTGCACTTCCGCGGGTGAAGACATCGACGAAGCCTTGCGCAACGCACCGGAGGCTTTGGAATTGTTTGCCGAGAGCTGTGAGGCCGACGGCAGGCCATTGCCTCCTCCGCGAACACTGACCGAGTTGAAGAACGACCCGGAAATCGCCGATGATATTCAGACCTACATGGTCGCACTCATCGAATTGCCCAGCCGAGCCCATGCGGCGGAGTAAGGCGCGATGCCGCGCTATGTCGCATTGATCCACAAGGAGGACGACGGCTGCTACGGCGTGTCGTTTCCCGATCTTCCCGGTGTGATCACCGGCGGTGACAGTATCGACGAAGCCCTAGAGCAGGTTCCTCGAAAAGCGAGTCGGGGGGATTCTCCTGGAGGCCGAAAGCTGATTCCATCTTTGCGACTGAGTTGGGAGGATGGGATGGGCAAGCCATACAGCATGGATTTGCGTGAGCGGGTGGTTGCGGCGATCGAAGGCGGCGAGTTGACGCACCAGGCGGCGGCGCGGTTTTCGATCGGAATAGCGACAGCTGGGACGTGGGCGCGGCTGAAACGGGCCACCGGGGACGTTCGCCCTGCAAAACAGGGCAAGCCGAAGGGGGCGGTGCTGGACGCCCACGCGGATTTCATTCTGGGCGCCCTTGCAGAAGCGCCTGACACGACGCTTGACGAGATGGTCGAGCGGTTGCGGGAGGAACGCGGCGTCACGGTTGTGAGGACCGCGGTGTGGAAGTTACTCGATCGGCACGGCCAGACGCATAAAAAAAGACCGCCCACGCCAGCGAGCAAGAGCGCGCTGATGTGAAGGCCGCGCGCGAGGATTGGGTCGACGGTCAGGGCGATCTCGACGCCGAACACCTGATTTTCATCGACGAGAGCGGCCTTTCGACCAAGATGGCGCGGCTTCGTGGCTGGGCGCCCAAAGGCGAACGTTGCCGCGCTGCAATTCCGCACGGTCATTGGAAGACCGTCACTTTTGTCGGCGGGCTCACGCTTACGGGCTTCGTTGCACCGATGCTTCTGGACGGGCCGATGGACGGAGAATGCTTCCTCGCCTGGGTCGAGCAGATGTTGGCGCCTACCTTGCGCCCAGGCGACATCGTCGTCATGGACAATCTGGCCGTCCACAAGGTGGCCGGCGTCCGACAGGCTGTTGAAGCCTGCGGCGCCGAGCTCCGTTATCTGCCGCCCTACAGTCCCGACTTCAATCCGATCGAAAATGCCTTCGCCAAGCTCAAGGCGCATGTGCGAAAATCAGCCGCGCGCACCCTCGACGCACTCGAACGAGCCGCCGCCAATGCCCTGCCACAGTTCAAACCCGACGATTGCGCAAACTTCTTCGCTCACGCAGGATACAGCTTGGATTAATAGGAACCTGCTCTAGAGGAAGCCGCCGAGGTCCTGCAATTTGCCGCCGAGGACTGGACCAATCCCGACGGCTCGACCGGCTTCAAGCCGCCGCGCACCATCGATGAGTTGCGAGGCGACCCCGAATTTCTGGAACAGGCAAGGGATGCCGAGATCGCGTACGTCGAATTTCCCGCAGCTGCCGACCCGGCGGAATGAACGCACAAGGGCCGCAAGAAATCGTCGAAATTTTTTTGGAACAAGTTTAACATCCGCATCAACCCTTGATGGGGGCAGCGGACTTGTTCGATTGGTTGCATTCAAGGAAGCCATCTCCTGAGCGCCCGGCGGCGACACTGCTGCCCGGGGGCTTCGTCAGGCCCGACGCGCTGTTGGAAAACCTCGGCCAGCGCGTTCCCAAATATCTCGCCGACGTCGACCAGGGCAAATTGATTTATCCGGCCTGCAAGCGGGCGCTGTCGGACACGGAGGGTGATGTCGGCTCGGTCTGGGATCACACCAGACTGGAGGCAGTGCAGTATGTGATGGCGGTGCCCGGGCACGAATTCGCACTGCTGAGCGAAGCCGCCCGTCAGCTCGAGATGATCGACGCCTATCTGGTGCAGCGGCCGCACGAAAATATCGTGATCGATTTCACCGGGGTCGCGACAGCGGATTTCTCCATTGCCATTGTCGCCGGTCTCAACCGGCTGACCCATTGCGCCGAACTGGCGGGGGTTCCACCCGCCCAGCAAACCGGCACGCTCCGTCATTTCCGGAAGTTGGTGACGCTGGCGCAGAAATGGTGGCTGACCGAAGGCGCCGTCGAGCGCTGCGCGCAGATGCTGGCGAATGGCGAGCAGCCGCCGCTGATGCTGTATCTGGTCTGGTCCGAATACACCCGGCTCGCCAAGCAGGTCGCCGCCGCCGCGATTTTTGGATCGTCCATCGACCGTTCGGCAAAGCTGGTGGCGCTGCCGGCCGACCTCGTCCCCCGTTTCGAGGCCGCCAAGGACCCGCGCGATTGCTGGGGAGTCGGATCCGAGTTTCGTGCTCGCTGCGATTGCGCCATGCCCTGCACTTCCTATCTGTGGTACCCGCCACCGTTGCGGCCTCAAGCGTGCCGCAGTGCAGCTTTGTGCCATTCCACATTCGAATTCAGATCCTCAGACCCCCGCATGACCCCCATCATATCCGTTTCAAACCTGTCAAAGACCTACGGCTCCGGTTTCAAGGCGCTCAACGGCATCAATCTCGACATCAACCGCGGCGAGATTTTTGCGCTGCTGGGGCCGAACGGCGCCGGCAAGACCACGCTGATCAGCATCATCTGCGGCATCGCCAATCTGAGCGAGGGCCGCGTCACCGTCGACGGCCACGACATCAACAGGGATTATCGCGCGGCGCGCTCGATGATCGGGCTGGTGCCGCAGGAACTGCACACCGACGCCTTCGAGATCGGTGTGGGCCACCGTCAGCTTCAGCCGCGGCCTGTTCGGCAAGCCGAAGAACCCTGATCATATCGAGAAGGTGCTGAAGGACCTGTCGCTGTGGGACAAGAAGGATTCGAAGATCGTCACGCTGTCCGGCGGCATGAAGCGCCGGGTGATGATCGCCAAGGCGCTGTCGCACGAGCCGAAAATCCTGTTTCTCGACGAGCCGACCGCCGGCGTCGACGTCGAACTGCGCAAGGGCATGTGGGAAGTGGTGCGGGCGCTGCAGGCCTCCGGCGTCACCATCATCCTGACCACGCATTACATCGAGGAGGCCGAGGAGATGGCCGACCGGATCGGCGTCATCAACAAGGGCGAGATCATCCTGGTCGAGGACAAGGCCGGCCTGATGCAGAAACTCGGCAAGAAAGAGCTGAAGCTGCATCTGCAGAGCCGGATCGATGCGATTCCCGACAGCCTCGCCACCTACAACCTCGAACTGTCGGAGGACGGCCGATCCGTGACCTACGACTACGACACCAGGGGCGAGCGCACCGGCATCACCAGCCTGCTCGGAGACCTCAGGGCCGCCGGCATCCGCATCTCCGATCTCGATACCACGCCAGTCTTCGCTGGAAGACATTTTCGTCAGCCTGGTGAGGGCGCCATGAATTTCAGGGCCGTCCGCGCCATCTATCTGTTCGAAATGGCGCGCACCTGGCGCACGCTGCTGCAAAGCATCGTCTCGCCGGTGGTTTCGACCTCGCTGTATTTCGTGGTGTTCGGCGCCGCGATCGGCTCGCGCATCACCTAGGTCGAGGGCGTCAGCTACGGCACCTTCATCGTGCCGGGACTGGTGATGCTGTCGGTGCTGACGCAGAGCATCGCCAATGCCTCGTTCGGCATCTATTTTCCGAAATTCGTCGGCACCATCTATGAAATCCTCTCCGCGCCGGTGTCCTATGTCGAGATCGTGCTCGGCTATGTCGGCGCCGCCGCGACCAAGTCGATCATTCTCGGCCTGATCATCCTCGCCACCGCCGCGCTGTTCGTGCCGCTGCACATCATGCATCCCTGGTGGATGCTGACCTTCCTGGTGCTGACCGCCGTCACCTTCAGCCTGTTCGGCTTCATCATCGGGATCTGGGCCGACGGCTTTGAAAAGCTGCAGATGATCCCGATGCTGGTGGTGACGCCGCTGACCTTCCTCGGCGGCAGTTTTTATTCCGTGAACATGCTGCCGCCGGGCTGGCGCACCATCACGCTGCTCAACCCGGTGGTCTATCTTATCTCGGGTTTCCGCTGGAGTTTTTACGAGATCGCCGACGTCAGCGTGGGCTTAAGCCTCGGCATGACGCTGGGATTTCTCGCAGCCTGCATGATCGCGGTCTGGTGGATCTTCAAGACCGGGTACCGGCTGAAAAATTGACGCGCGAAAGCGCGTCATTCCGGGGCGCGCTTAGCGCGAACCCGGAATCTCGACATTCCGGGTTCGCGTCTTCGACGCCCCGGAACGACGGAAATGTCGGGCGACACGCCCGAATTCAGCCGCGTCCCCACCTTGTTTTGTGCCCGGCCGTTCATTAACGATGGCCGCGCAGGCCGCTGGAACCAAAGGCGGATTCCGGGCATAGTGGTGCCGGGGGGACGGCAAGAGCGGCACGGTAAAGGCCTGGAGGCCAAGGTAAGATGCGTTCCTTCCTCATTGCTTTCACCGGCCTGGTGTTGCTCACCACCGGTGCCGCCCGGGCCAACGTCTCGATCATCGTCGACAAGAATGCGCAGCTGATGACCGTCGCGGTGGACGGCGTCGCGCGCTACCAGTGGCCGGTATCGACCGGCCTGCCCTCCTATGAGACGCCGAACGGCAGCTTCAAGACCTTCCGGATGGAGGAAGACCATTATTCGAAGGAATTCGACGATGCGCCGATGCCGCATGCGATCTTCTTCACAAAACTCGGCCACGCCATTCACGGTACCGATTCGGTGAACCGTCTCGGCAGCCCGGCCTCGCATGGCTGCGTGCGGCTGTCGCGCGCCAACGCCGCGACGCTGTATGCTCTAGTGGAACGGCAAGGCGTGCTCAACACCTCGGTGACGCTGACCGGCTCCTCGCAGATCGCGCTGGCGCGCAACCCACGGCGCGCCAATACCGCTGTGGCGCGGCGCGACGCCGCTCCCCAGGAAATGCCCCAGGCCAACTCCGCCGGCGATCCGATCGTGCTGACGCCGCGACCGGGCGTGCCCGGCCAGGTCATGCCGGTTCAGCCGCAAACGCGGGCCGACGATGGCTACATCTATCCGTCCGACGGCGCCTCGAACGGGGCGATCTATCCGGCGCCGCGGCGCCTCTACGGCGCGCAGGTCTATCCGCGGGAGCAATATTACTATGATCGCGGCTATGCCCCGCAATACGCGCCGCCGGCCTATTACCAGCCGCGGCAGTATTATCAGCCCCGGGGGCTGTTCACCTATCAGGACTGAGACGCCCGCCCGTCGATCGAGCCCTCACGCACGAAAAAACGGCCCCGGCACGGTGTGCCGGGGCCGCCATATCTTGATATCCGTTATCCGTCAGTAGCGGCCGGTGCCGATGCCGATGCTGACGCCGGGAGCGCGGATGCCGACGCTGCCACGGTCATCATAATCGCGACGCCCGTAATAGCGTTCGCGCGGGGCATAATTGTACGAATCCCGAACGATGACCTGACGTTGGCTGCGCTCGCGCCAGCAACGGCCGTTCTCGTTGCAGACCATGCGGACCTGCTCGATGTTGCCGTCGGGCAGCGCGCTGATGCCGTTCGAGAGCGGGGCGGCGGAAGCCGCGGTGACGAACAGCGCGCCCGCGCCAGCCATCAGAGCGATTGCGAGCTTTTTCATTTTGTGTCTCCGGTTGATCGATTGTGTCGATCAGCCAACCGGCTCAACCCGCAATGGTTCCACTGCGCGGCAATTTGTCTTTGAAATCCGCTACTCCTCCCCGCTCTTCAGCCGCCGCCACACCGCGCCGAGCACGTTGGAATAGTCGTCGGTCCAGACCCGCTGGTTGTCTTCGGCTTCGGTCAGCGCCCATTGTTCCGACGACGCCAGCCTGCCGACATCGGCCTCCTCGCGCGCCGAGACCACCACCGTGGTCGAGAAGATGTATTCATTGTCGCGCCCGGAATCCTCGCTGTAGACCCAGCTCTTCGAGTCGTTGGCCTCGGCGATGCCGACCACGACGCTGGACAGTTCCAGATGCCGGTTGGAGACGTGCATCGCCACGGCGCCCTGCGGCGCCAGCTTGTCCCTGTAGATCTCCATCGCCTCTTCGGTAGCGAGATGGATCGGGATCGCATCCGACGAATAGGCGTCGACGATGATCAGGTCGTAGACACCGTTTGGTTCCCTGGCAAAGGTCAGCCGCGCGTCGCCGATCACCGGCTTGAGGTCGGGTTCGCATTGCTGGATATAGGTGAAATATTTCGGATCCCTCGCGGTATCGACCATCGTCTGGTCGATCTCGAAGAACTTCCAGTCCTCGCCCGGGTTGCGAGGCGCAGGTCAGCGTGCCGGAGCCGAGGCCGATCACCGCGACTCGCAGCGGCGAACCCTTGCGTTCGCGCACCGCTGTGATCGCCTGGCCGATGCCGCCGTCCTTGTGGTAGTAGGTGATCGGCTCGGGCCGTCCGGTCACCGGCGTGCCGTCGTCGTTCCGGAATTTCTCGGCGCCGTGGATCGTGGTGCCGTGCATCAGCACGTGATACTGGCCGTTCGGCGTCACCACGATCTTGTGCACGCCGAAGAAGCTGCGCACGGTTTCGACCCGCCCGTCGTCGGCCGGATAGACCCGGATCAGCACCAGCGCCAGCACGACAATGCCGGCGAGTTTCAGCCGGTCCGCCAACCGCAGCACCGCCAGGACCATTCCGACCGCCGCCACCGCGCCGATCACATAGACCCGCTGCTCACCCAGCCAGGCAAACAGGCTGCCGCTGCCGTACCAGGACGGTGCAATCAACAGCGCCGCTGATATGGCGAGCAGCGGCCAGTACCAGCGGCTCCAGCTCGGCCAGCGCTTCTCCGCCGGAGGTCGGCACAATACCGCCAGCGCCACCAGGATCGGATATTCCGCAATCCACGAGAATGTGTAGGGCGCGATCAGCCCCGCGAACAACCCGCCGAGCATGCCGCCGAACGACAGCGCCACGTAGAAGCCGGTGAGCCAGTTCGTCGCCGGCCGGGTGCGCGGCCAATTCGCCGTGACAGGCCATCGCGATGACGAAGAAGCAAAGCAGGTGGCCGCCGAGCGTGAGCAGCAGATTGCGTTCGCTGCCGACAGCACCAGCAGAACCACCACGCCCGCGATTGCCAGCGGCTGCAGCCAAAGTATCCATTTGTGCGGCAGCAGCGGGCGCGACTGGAACACCAGCACCCAGGTCAACAGATAGAGCGACAGCGGCAGCACCCACAGCAAGGGCGCCGCGGCGACGTCGGTGGAGATGTGCGCGGTGACCGCGACCAGCAGGCCCGACGGCACTGCGGCGAGAAAAATCCAGCGCGCGCGCAGCATCCATGGCGGTGCGGGCGCGTCGGCATCATCGGCCGTCGCGTCGACCGTCGGCATGACAGGCGAACGCAACATCAGCACCGCGCAGGCCGCGATCAGCAGGATCAGCAGACCATAGCAAGCCGGTCCAGATCAGGTTCTGGCTGCGCAGCGTGAACATCGGCTCCAGCAGCACCGGATAGGACAGCAGCGCCAGGAAACTGCCGATGTTCGATGAGGCATAGAGGAAGTACGGGTCCGGTCCGCTGGGATGACCTGTGCGCACGAACCAGGCCTGCAGCAGCGGGTTGTTGGCGGCGAGTGCAAAGAACGGCAGCCCGATCGAGACCGCGAACAGGCCGAGCAGCCAGAACGCATAGCCCGAGGTCGGTGGATCGCCCCAGCCGCCGGCGATCGACAGCGGCAGCGTCAGCAGGGCTGCCACCAGCAGCACCAGATGGATCGCCGCCGGCATCGCGCGGCTGGGCAGTTGCATCAGATAGTGCGCATAGGCGTAGCCGCCGAGCAGCAGCGACTGAAAAAACACCATCGCCACCGACCATACCGCCGGCGAGCCGCCGAGCCGCGGCAGTACCATTTTTGTAAATAGCGGCTGCACCGAGAACAGCAGCAACGCGCTGAGGAAGATCGCTGATGTATAGACCACCAGCACCAGCCGGTTGCGCGCAATCGAAGGGGCCTCCGTGACGGCGGACATATCGGCTGAAGTCATGGACGCTCCGGCATGGGTCCGGCCGGGCCGGAGGCTGGATTCCGGCAAGGCCACCGGGAAGTCGAGGATAGAGCACATGGCAACAACGCGAGCAATGCGGGCCGCGGAACCGAGGCGTCACTTAGCGCTGTGCTGATATTCACATCTTCGCTAAAGGTCCTGAAACGTCATTCCGGGATGGTCCGAAGGACCAGACCCGGAATCTCGAGATTTCGGGTTCGCATCTGCGATGCGCCCCGGAATGACAGGGATGAGTCTGAAGCAGCACATGAACGAAACCGACGTCGTCATCATCGGAGCGCGGCCATAACGGCCTCACTTGCGCGGCCTATCTGGCGATGGCCGGCTTGCGCGTAAGGTCGTCGAGCGCCGCAAGGTGGTGGGCGGCGCCGCGGTGACCGAGGAATTCCATCCCGGGTTCCGCAATTCGGTCGCCGCCTACACCGTCAGCCTGCTCAATCCGCAGATCATCTCGGAGCTGAAACTGGCCGACCACGGCCTGCGCATCGTCGAACGCCGCGCCCAGAATTTTTTGCCTGCGCCCGACGGCAGCTATCTCTTGACCGGCGAAGGCCGCACCCATCAATCCGTGGCAAAGCTCAGCGCACGCGATGCCGCCGGGATCGATGCGTTCAACCGCGAACTCGAAACCATCGCCGACGTGCTGCGCGCTTTCGTGTTGCGCGCACCGCCGAATCTCGTCGAGGGTTTTGGGGTCGGCGCGATCCGCGAGGCCTTCAACGCGCTCCGCACCGGCACGATCCTCAACAGGCTTTCGCTGGACCAGCAGCGCAGCCTGCTCGACCTGTTCACGCGTTCGGCCGGCGAGATGCTCGACGACGCCTTCGAGAGCGACCTGGTCAAGGCGCTGTACGGTTTCGATGCCATCGTCGGCAATTATGCCAGCCCCTACGCGTCAGGCTCGGCCTATGTGATGCTGCACCACGCCTTCGGCGAGGTGAACGGCAAGAAGGGCGTCTGGGGCCACGCCATCGGCGGCATGGGCGCGATCACGCAGGCGATGGCGGCGGCGGCGCGCGGCCATGGCGTCGAGATCGAAACCGATGCCGGCGTGCGGGAAGTGATCGTGGAGCGCGACCGCGCGGTCGGCGTCATTCTCGACAATGGCGAAACGGTTCGCGCCAAATATGTCGTCTCCGGCGTCAATCCAAAACTGCTGTATACGCGGCTGGTGCCGGCGGAGGCGCTGCCGGCGGACTTTCTCAGCCGCATCAAAAACTGGCGCAACGGCTCCGGCACGTTCCGGATGAATGTCGCGCTCACCGCCCTGCCCTCGTTCACGGCGCTGCCGGGCGAAGGCGATCATCTGTCCGCCGGTATCATCCTCGCGCCAAGCCTCGGCTACATGGATCGCGCCTGGCAGGACGCCCGAACACACGGCTGGAGCCGAGCGCCTGTCGTGGAGATCCTGATCCCCTCGACGCTGGACGAAACGCTGTGCCCGCCGGGCCAGCATGTCGCCAGCCTGTTCTGCCAGCACGTCGCGCCGGAATTGCCGGATGGAGGGTCATGGGACGACCATCGCGAGGAAGTCGCCGATCTCATGATCGCGACGGTGGATGCGTATGCGCCCGGCTTTGCCGGCAGCGTCATCGGCCGCCAGATCCTGTCGCCGCTCGACCTGGAGCGCCAGTTCGGCCTGCTCGGCGGCGACATTTTTCACGGCGCGCTGACGCTGAACCAGTTGTTCTCGGCGCGGCCGATGCTCGGCCACGCCGATTATCGCGGACCGCTAACGGGCCTCTACCATTGCGGCAGCGGCGCCCATCCCGGCGGCGGCGTCACCGGCGCCCCGGGCCACAATGCCGCGCGGGTGATCTTGGGCGATCACCGGGCGCTGTTTAAGTGAGTCGCCGCGCCGGGCGATGGGCCTCGCAATGACGGGATAACGGGTTGATAAGCCGGTGGACAGCCTGTGGAAAACCTGTGGATGGCCCCGTGAACAACTCGCGCGATTTGCTGTGCATATCCCCGCGGCCGGGCTGTGAACAATCCGGTTATGTTCGCTGTATGACCCTGCGGAGAAGCCCTGCGCCTGCTGTTGAAATGCTGGCGACCTCTCTCAAGCGGCGCTCCTGGGGCCTCCGGTCATTGGTGCTTGTCGTCCGAGAGGCTTGTTTCGAAGTTGCGCTTTCGTCTGGCCACGATTTCGCGCGTTATGGCAAAGGGATTGCAAAATCCGGCCGCGATCAGAACAACGGCAACGTTCCGGGAAAAATAACCGAGCGACTGAAAAACATAAGCGAGCACCGCGCAGGAGAACACCCCCACCCAGCCGGCGGTGTGAGCAACTGGCGGCCCGATCACGCCTTCGGTCCACTTGAACCACGAGGGGCTATCCCCTTCCTTCGCCATGCTTTCACTCCTGGGCTGTCCGCGGGAGCCAGGCCGACCGCCCGTCAGGTGCCAATAACTTCAAATTGATGCATGGCCGCTCCTCGCTTGCCTGGAGTCGAACATAACAAATCCGGCGGCGGTTGTCCGGCGAGCGGAGCGGAATTTCGGGCCGAGCCTCTACCGGACAACCCCTTCGTTTGATACCGAGGCCCTGTAGAGATGAGCGACCCCGCCTCCTCCCCGGACCCCCCTTGATGACCTCCACCCTGACCCCCTCCACCCGCCGCGCCAGCTTTGCGATCGGCAACGAGCAGGCCGCCAAGCACGTGGTCGATCTGCTGAACGAGAGCATTTTCGAGGGCCAGGCCGCGATCGCCGCGTACGAGGGACCCAGGCGGGCGCTGGCACGTCACGCTGAATTTCGCCGAGCCGCCGGATGAAAATTCGATCCGCGAACTGGTCGCGCTCGCCGCCGGCGACGACGTCGCAAGGGACGTCGCCTTCGACACGGTGGAAGCAAAGGACTGGGTCAAGACCACGCTTGAAGGACTGGTACCTGTCCGTGCCGGGCGTTTTGTCGTGCACGGCCAGCACGACCGCGCAAAAGTGCCGGTCAACAAGATCGGCATCGAGATCGAGGCGGCGCTGGCGTTCGGCACTGGTCATCACGGCACCACGCGCGGCTGCCTGCTGCTGCTCGACGAGGTGCTGAAGGCTCATCTGCCGCGGCGCGTGCTCGATGTGGGCACCGGCACCGGTGTGCTGGCCATCGCCGCGGCCAGGGCGCTGCAGAAAAGAGTGCTGGCGAGCGACATCGATCCGCTCTCGGTGCGCGTCGCCGCGGATAATGCCCGGCTCAACGGCGCCGGCGACCTGGTGGAGACGATCCGCGCCACCGGTTTTTCGGCGCCGCATTTCGCCGAGCGCGGGCCGTTCGACCTGGTGCTGGCGAATATCCTGGCCAATCCGCTGCGGCAAATGGCAACGCAGATGGCGCGTCATCTCGCTCCATCTGCGCTGGTCATTCTGTCGGGGCTTTTGCCGCACCAGGCGCAAGGCGTGATCGCCGCCTACCGCGCCCGTGGGCTGGTGCTGGTGCGTCAGATCTGGGATCGAAGGCTGGAGCAGCCTCCTGCTGCGCTATGTGAAGTGAAGTCCTCAGTCCGGCCGGTGGTTGCGGACGATCACGTCTTTTTCCGGCGCAGGCTGCGCTTGACGCGCGTCTCGGCGAAACGGTCGAGCATCTGAACGATGATGCCGCGACTTCGCTTGGGCTGCTTCTTCTTGGCAGGAGCCATCGTGGCGCGCTGACCCGGGGGCGAGATCTTCTCAAACGTAAAAGCAGGCATCGTGCATCCCCTCGTCGTTGAGTTGGAACACTCCTGGAATTCCCCCGATATCGTCCGAACGAGCGTTCGTGAGGACGACAGTTCCATCCCGTCTTCGCAGGTGCAATATTTTCAAGCATATTTCGTGCCAAATGAGGGAAATTTCGGCCGCATTGCGGAGTTCACCCCGCGATCCTAAGGTGGCGAGGCCATGTTCGAAGCCCATTTTCAGACATTCGAGGACCTGGAGGCCGGCGTGGCGCTGACGGCGCGGCTGTCGGCGTTTCGCGAGGAACTGGCGCGGCGAAAGCTGACGGGATTCGTGATTCCCCGCGCTGATCAGCAACAAAACGAATATGTCGCGCCCTCGGAAGAGCGGCTGGCGTGGCTGACCGGTTTCACCGGATCGGCGGGAATGGCCATCGTGCTGACCAAGGAAGCCGCTGTCTTCGTCGATGGCCGCTACACGCTGCAGGCGGCGAAACAGGTGGACACAAAAGCGTGGGGTGTCGAGCCGCTGGTCGATCCACCGCCGGAAAACTGGCTGGCAAAACACCTTTCCGCCGGCGACCGCCTCGGATTTGATCCTTGGCTGCACACTTCTGCGGCAGCCGAGCGGCTGGCCGCGGCCTGTGCCAAATCGGGAGCGGAACTGGTCGCGGTCGACAGCAACCCGCTGGATTCCGTGTGGACCGAGCGCCCGCCGCCGCCGCTGGGCCCGGTCGCCATTCACGGCCTGCAATTCGCCGGCGAAGCGGAAGCCGAAAAACTGCAACGGATCCGCACCGAAATTGCAGTCCTCGGCGTCGACGCGCTGGTGCTGTCGGACTCGCATGCGGTGGCCTGGACTTTCAACATTCGCGGCGCCGATGTGTCGCATACGCCGCTGCCGCTGTCCTACGCGCTGGTGCCGAAGGATGGCCGGCCCACCGTGTTCATCGATCACCGGAAACTTTCCAACACCGCCCGCGACCATCTCGAACAGTCGGCCGACGTCGAGGAGCCGCAGGCGCTGACGCCAAAACTCACCGCGCTGGCGAAAGCGGGCGCGGAAATCGCGCTCGACAATGCGACCTCGGCCGACGCGCTGAGCCGCCTGATCGCGGCCGCCGGCGGCAAGCCGGTGCGCGGCAACGATCCCGTCGGCCTGCTCAAGGCGATCAAGAATCCAACCGAGATCGAAGGCACAAGGACCGCGCACCGCCGCGACGCGGTGGCGCTGGCGCGCTTCCTCGCCTGGATCGACCGCGAAGTCGCCCAGAGGCGCGCTCACCGAGATCGACACCGTCGAGGCGCTGGAGACGTTCCGCCGCGACACCGGCGCCTTGAAGGACGTCTCGTTCCCGACCATCGCCGGCACCGGTCCGAACGGCGCCATCGTGCATTACCGCGTCACCCGCAAGACCAACCGGCGCATCGCGCCCGGCGACCTGCTGCTGATCAATTCCGGTGCGCAATATGAGGACGGCACCACCGACGTCACCCGCACCATCGCGATCGGCGAACCCACGCACGAGATGCGCGACCGCTTTACCCGCGTGCTGCGCGGCCACATCGCGATCGCGCGCGCGGTCTTTCCCGATGGCACCACCGGTGCGCAGATCGACACCCTGGCGCGGCAATTCCTGTGGCAGGCCGGCATCGATTTCGAGCATGGCACCGGCCACGGCGTCGGCAGCTATCTGTCGGTGCATGAAGGCCCGGCGCGTATTTCAAAACTCGGCGCCACGCCGCTGAAACGCGGCATGATCCTGTCCAACGAGCCCGGCTACTACAAGACCGACGGTTTTGGCATCCGGATCGAGAATCTGGAGCTGGTGGTCGCTACCGAGATTGCCGGCGCGGAAAAACCGGTCAACGCGTTCGAGACGCTGACGTTGGCGCCGATCGACCGGCGGCTGATCGACTTGAACATGCTCGATGGCGATGAGCTGAGCTGGCTCAACGCGTATCATGAGCGGGTGCGGCACGCGGTGAGGCCGCATGTCGATGAAGCCACAAAAGTGTGGCTGGACGCCGCGACGGCGGCGCTGTCGCTGTAGCTCACTGGCACCGCGGACGCGGCGCAGCCCTTACCGCAGGGCCGTACAAGAAATCGCGAAAACGACCCCATGCAAAGCAGAATGTAGCGGAAGTCCGATTTGGGACCCGTCGGGTCAGCTAGCTAATGACCTAAATTCTGAGATCGCGGAAACCGAAGTTTAATTGTAGCAGGGGAAACGGCTTGAAGCCGGCCGCCACGGGCGCATATTTGCGGAATGGCAAGCAGCGTATGGACCACCGAGTATTTTAGCTGTCCCAATTGCGGACTGCCTTACAGCGCGACAAGGGAGCAGCATTCAAGCAAGCATTCCGGCAGTTTCAGCTGTGAGGTTTGCAGGACCAGGATCCACGCCTGGTCCGGTAATTATGATTTTTTTGACTGGAAAGTCGATCAGGCGCAGTCGCCGGGCTTTGGGAAAAGGTGGGGGTAACCAGCAAGCCTCCCACACGCCTCCCGGAGGGCTGGAAGACAGACGGCTGGCGGCGAGCGCGTCACGCGACGTCGATGCCGCAGCGCGCCCGGGGGAACACCCGGACCAACGAAACGGGCCGCCATCGCCGACCGCGCCTGCAACACTGTTCAAAACAGATAAAAGTGCCCGATCAGCAGGCCCGCAGAAAAGGACCAAAGCCCCAGGGTGCAAGCTGACACGACGCGCAGGAAGTTGCGAGCCTGCACCTCGAACTCGTCGTCCGTTGACCTATGGTACTGAGCTGTCATCAGCGCTGCCCTGCCAGCAGGCGTAGCCCAATGTACGCACAAATCATGGTGAAGGTGGGGCATTCGCGCCCCGTACGCCGCGGCCTCTCGATGCGATCACTACCGCATCTGGAGTATTGGTCACCGGCTCGCGGGTAGTAACGACAGAGGCGTGGCGGCGTCCCCGAAACGTCATTGCGAGGAGCTTTGGCGACGAGCAATCCATGCTGCCGTATAAAGTAAGATGGATTGCTTCGCGGAGCCTGTCATCGAGCGGCGCTTCGCGCCGACCCGTTGGCTCGCAATGACGACCAACGAACCTCACGGACCGATCATCTTCAGCCATTCGTCTTCCGTGAGCACCGCGACGCCGTGCTTCCTGGCCTCGGCGAGCTTCGACCCCGCGCCCGGCCCTGCAACCACATAATCCGTCTTCTTCGATACCGAGCCCGCCGCCTTGGCGCCCAGCCGCTCAGCCATCGCCTTGGCTTCGTCGCGGGTCATCTTCTCCAGCGCGCCGGTGAACACCACGGTCTTGCCGGCGATCGCCGAATTGCTCTTCGGCTTTTCGGCATCGAGAATGCTGATTTCCCTTGTCAGCCGCTCGACAATGCCGCGGTTGTGGCTCTCGCCGAAATAGCTGCCGACACTCTTGATCACGGTGTCGCCGATCTGATCGAGCGCATCCATCTCGGCGATCGTCTCCTCGTCGCTCCTGGCGACCTTGAGGCAGGCGTCGTGAAAGGCCTGCCAGGAGCCGTAACCGCGCGCCAGCGCCAGCGCGGTGGTCTCGCCGACGTGGCGCATGCCGAGCGCAAAGATAAAACGCTCCAGCGAAATTCTGCGGCGCTCCTCGATCGCGGCAAACAGATTGCGCACCGAGGTCTCGCCGTAACCCTCGATCTCCTCCAGCTTCAGTTTCGCGTTACGCGCGGGCAGCGTAAAAATATCGGCCGGCTCCTTCACCCACCCCTGCTCGAAGAAGTAGGTGATCTGCTTCTCGCCAAGTCCGTCGATATCGAAGGCGCGCCGCGACGAGAACAGCTTCAGGTGCTCGATCTTCTGGTAGGGACAGGCGAACTCGCCGCTGCAGCGGGCGCGCGAGCCCTCCTCGCCGGTCGCGGTCTCCTCGCGCACCACGTCGGTATGCAGCGGGCACGGGCATTTCTTCGGAAAATGAAACTCTTTGGCGTTCTTCGGTCGCTTGTCGATGATGACGTCGACCACCTGGGGAATCACGTCGCCGGCACGCTGGATCACCACGGTGTCGCCGATCCGGATATCGCGGCCCTCGCGCAATTGTTCGCCGTCGCCGCCGATGCCCCTGATGTAGTCCTCATTGTGCAGCGAGACGTTCTGGACGATGACGCCGCCTACGCCGACAGGCTCGAGCTTGCCGACCGGCGTGAACGAACCGGTGCGGCCGACCTGGATCTCGATATCGCGCAGTACGGTCATGGCGCGCTCGGCCGGGAATTTATGCGCGATGCCCCAGCGCGGCGTGCGCGAGACGAAACCGAGCCGCTCCTGCCAATCGAGGCGGTCAACCTTGTAGACGACGCCGTCGATGTCGTAGTCGAGCCCGGCGCGCTGTTCCTCGATCTTGCGGTGAAACGCGATCAACTGATCGATGGTTGACAGAGTTTCGTGAGCGGATTGGTCCTGAAGCCGCAACGCTCGAACCAGTGGATCATCCCGGACTGCGTGTCTTCCGGCATCGCGCTGATCTCGCCCCAGGCATAGGCGAAGAAACCGAGCGGCCGCGAGGCGGTGATGGACGGATCCTTCTGGCGCAACGAGCCCGCCGCCGAATTGCGCGGATTGGCAAAAATGGTGTCGCCGGCGGCCTTCTGACGCTCGTTGAGCGCGAGGAACGCCTGCTTGGTCATGTAGACCTCGCCGCGCACCTCGCAGATGTCAGGCACGTTGCGGCCTTTCAATTTCTTCGGGACGTCCTCCAGCGTGCGGATATTGGCGGTGACGTCCTCGCCCTCGGCGCCGTCGCCCCGCGTGGCCGCGGTGACGAGTTCGCCGCCCTCGTAGCGCAGCGACATCGAAAGCCCGTCGATCTTCGGCTCGGCGCTGAAGTCGACGCCGTCGTCCTCGCCGAGTTTCAGGAAGCGGCGGATACGGCCGACGAAGTCGACGACGTCAGCTTCGGCAAACGCGTTGTCGAGCGACAGCATCGGCACCGTGTGCCGGACTTTCTTGAATTTGCCCGATGGCGCGGCGCCGATCTTTTGCGACGGCGAAGTCGCCGGTTACCAATTCGGGAAATCTCTGCTCGATCGCATTGAACGCGCTGGCGCAGCGCATCGTACGCGGCATCCGAAACTTTTGGCGCGTCGTCCTGGTAATAGCGCCTTGTCGTGGCGCTCGATCTCCAGTGTCAAGCCGCATGTGCTCGACCTTGGCCTGCGCCTTGGTCAGTTTGGCGAGCTCGGGGGCGCTGTCTTTCTTCGATTTTGCCATCATGATGAAGCTAATGCGTTGTCATTCCGGAATGGTCCGCAGGACCATATCCGGAATCTCGATGTTGTAGGCACCGAGATTCCGGGTTCGCGTCTTCGACGCGCCCCGGAATGACGCCGTTCATCAGGTTGCGAGCGACCAGCATGGCTTACTACGTCTATATCCTGGCGAGCCGAAAAGATGGAGCGATCTACATTGGCGTAACCAACGATATCGTGCGCCGCATCTACGAGCACCGCATAAAAGCCGTCCCGGGTCTACGTCAAAGTACAATATCACACGGCTTGTATGGTTCGAAATCTACGATGATCCGATTTCGGCGATATCCCGGGAGAAGGAACTGAAGAAGTGGAGGCGGGTATGGAAGATTCAACTGATTGAGACACAAAATCCGCATTGGGACGATTTGTATAAATCGATCTCTATCTGAGCCCGTCATTCCGGGATGGTCCGAAGGACCAGACGTGGAATCTCGAGAATTCCGGGTTCGCGCTACGCGCGCCCCGGAATGACGTTGAGAGGCTTACGCCGTTGCCGCGCGCAGCAGCCGGTCCGCCGCCGCCCTTGCCTCGGCGGTGATCTCCGCGCCGGCCAGCATGCGGGCGATTTCCTCGCGGCGGTGGTCGGCGGCGAGCGCGTTGACGCGGGTGGCGACGCGCTTGCCCTTGTCGAGGGCGTCCTTGGAGATCAAGCAGATGCTGGTCGGCGCGGGCGGCGACCTGCGGCGCGTGGGTCACCGCCATCACCTGCACCTTGCCGGCCAGCCGCGCCAGCCGGGCGCCGATGGCATCGGCCACCGCGCCGCCGACGCCGGTGTCGATTTCGTCGAACACCAGGGTCGGCGCCGAGCCCTTGTCGGACAGCACCACCTTCAGCGCCAGCAGGAACCGCGACAGCTCGCCGCCGGAGGCGACCTTCATCAGCGGCCCGGGCCTGCGTGCCCGGATTGGTCTGGACCCAGAACTCGATGCGGTCGAAGCCCTGCGGGCCCGGCGAATGCGAATCGGCTTCGATCTGCGTGGTGAAACTAGCGCGCTCCAGCTTCAGCGGCGCCAGCTCGGCATTGACCGCCTTGTCGAGTTTTTGCGCGGCCTTGGCGCGCGCGGCCGACAGTTTGGCGGCAGCAGCGCTGTAACGCTTGTCGGCCTCGGCGGCCGCGGCCTCCAGCTTCTTCAACCGCTCGGCGCCGGCATCGATCAGCGCGACGTCGGCGGCGTATTGCGCGGCCAGCGCGGCGAGGCCGTCGACCGGCGTTGAATATTTGCGCGAGGCGGCGCGCAGCGCGAACAGCCGCTCCTCGATGCGTTCGAGCTCGGCCGGATCGAAATCGGCGGCGATCAGCGCGGCGGAGAGATGCTGGTCGGCCTCCTCCAGCGCGTTGATCGCGGCATCGATCGCCTTGACCGCGGGCTCGACCAGCGCCGGCGAATTGCCGGCGCGGCGCTCCAGCCGGCGCACCGCCGCCGACAGCGCCGACACCGGCGAATGATTGCCGCCGACCGCATCCTGCGCCTCGCGCAGATCGGATGCGATCTTCTCGCCCTGCATCATGGTGGTGCGGCGTTCGGCCAGCGCGGTTTCCTCGCCGTCCTTCGGCGCTCAGCTTCTTCAATTCGTCGGAGGCATGGCGCAGATAATCGGCCTCGCGCGCGGCGCGCTCCATGCCGGCGCGATGCTCGTCGAGCGCGGTCAATGCCGCGCGCCGGGCGTCCCACAACGCTTCCAGCGCCGCGACGTCCTTCTCGAGGCCGGCAAAAGCATCGAGCAGCCGGCGATGGGTCGAAGCATCGACCAGCGCGCGCTCGTCGTGCTGGCCGTGGATCTCGACCAGCGCGGTGCCGACCGCCTTCAGGGTCTGCACGCTGATCGGCCTGGTCGTTGATGAAGGCGCGGGTGCGGCCGTCGGCGAACTGCACGCGGCGCAGGATCATCTCGCCGGTATCGTCGAGGCCGTTGTCGCTGAGGATTTTCGGCGGCCGGATGCGCCCTTCGGCACGTCGAACACCGCGGTGACCTGCCCCTGCTCCACGCCGTGGCGCACGAGGCCGGCGTCGCCGCGGCCGCCGAGCGCCAGCGCAAAGGCATCGAGCAGGATGGATTTGCCCGCGCCGGTTTCGCCGGTCAGCACCGCGAGGCCGCGGGAAAACTCGATATCGAGCCGTTCGATCAGGACGATGTCGCGGATCGACAGACGCGCCAGCATGCGAAGTAAATTCCTAGCCGAGACCCAGTTTCTTGAAGGCCCTGGAAATATAGGAACCCTTGTTCTCGCTCGGCTCGAGACCGCCGGACTTTACAAGATTGTAGGCGTCCTTGTACCAGGGGCTGTCAGGAAAGTTGTGGCCAAGCACGGCCGCGGCGGTCTGCGCCTCGCCGACGATGCCGATCGCCATATAGGCCTCGGTCAGGCGCGCCAGCGCTTCCTCGACATGACGCGTGGTCTGGTACTGGGTCACCACGGTCTTGTAGCGGTTGATCGCGGCGGTGAAGTCGCGCTTCTCCATGTAGTAGCGGCCGACGTCCATTTCCTTGCCGGCCAGCTGGTCGCGCGCGCCTTCGAGCTTGGCCTTGGCGCTGTTGGCATATTCCGAGGTCGGATATTTGCGCACGACCTCTTCGAGCGCGGCGATCGCCTTCTCGGTGCGGCCCTGATCGCGGGAGATGTCGGGAATCTGGTCGTAATGCGAGGCAGCGATCAGATACTGCGCGTAGGCGGCGTCGGGGCTGCCGGGATGCAGCGTGACGTAACGGGTCGCAGCGCCGATGCAGCTGTCGTAGTCGCCGGCATTGTAGAAGGCATAGGCCGACATCAGCAGCGATTTGCGCGCCCAGTCGGAATAAGGATGCTGACGGTCGACTTCCTCGAATTTCTTCGAGGCCGCCTTCGGATCCTTGCGCTGGTTCATCAGGTACAAGCCCTCGTTGTAGAGCTTGTCGGCCGGCTCCTCGACGAAGGTGTCGTCCTTGGCCGTGAACTTGTCCCACAGCGCGCCGGTGCCGCAGCCGCTCAGCGGCATCGCAAGCGCGCAGCAGACCGCGGCCAGCCGCAACTGCGCGCGAGCCGAGCCAGCGAGGTCGCGAATCGAGCGTCATACGCTGTGCCGACATAGAATTAAGACCTGACGCCTGTGATGCGGTGCCCGCCAGGCCACGTCCGTTATGGACGCAATGATCGCTGTGCCCGTAGCGCCATGTCGCGCAACCGCGGGCCTATTTAGCCGAAAAAACCCTTAACCAACCGGATACGCAGGCATTTCGCCCGGATTAAGGCGGCCGGGAGCAGCGAACATGTACCAGATCGTGGTTACCGCGGAAAACGGATGTCGACCGGCATAGACGCTCGAAGAGTCGTGCTTCAAGACGCCGGTCCAGGACCTTTCGGATCGAGCTTGGACTGATCGTCAGGAAACGTCGGGGCCGTAGGCCGGGGCCACCATGCCGCCGACCGTCCGCTGCCGACCTCGGCGTGACCGCGCGAACGGCGGGCCGGTTCGGCCTCGACCACCCGCCAGGCGCTGCGGTCGGCCATCAGCGCGCAGTCAGCACGGCGTGATTGAGCTTGTGGCCGCCGCGCACCGAGCGGAAGGCGCCGAGCAGCGGCAGGCCCGCCAGCGCGAGGTCGCCGACCACGTCCAGCACCTTGTGGCGGGCGCATTCGTCGGCTGTAGCGCAGGCCTTCGGTATTGAGCAGGCGGGTTTCGTCGAACACGACCGAATTCTCGAACGAGGCGCCGAGCGCGAAACCGGCGCTCCAGAGCCGCGCCACGTCGTTCATGCAGCCGAAGGTGCGGGCGCGGCTGATTTCGCGGCGGAACGCCTTCGGGGCTGAGATCGAGCGCTGTAGCTCTGACGGCCGATCATCGGATTGGCGAAGTCGATTTCGACCTCGGCGCGGAAGCCGGCGCATGCGGCCGCATTTCGCCGAACGACTGCGCCGAGCGCGACCTGCACGGGCTTCAGCACCTGGATGAAGCGGCGCGACGCCGACTGAGTCGACGATGCCGGCCTGATCGATCGCGGCGACGAACGCCGCGGCGCTGCCGTCCATGATCGGAACTTCGGGGCCGTCGACTTCGATGGTGGCGTTGTCGACGCCCATGCCGCGCAGCGCGGCGAGCACATGCTCGGCGGTCGAGACCAGCGGGCCGTTCGCGGTCGCCCAGCACGGTGGCGAATTCGGTGGCGATCACGGATTCGGCGGTGCGCCGGGACTTCGCGGTCGGCGCCTTCAAGGCCGGTGCGGACAAAAATAAAACCTGCATCGACGTGGTGCAGGTCCGAGGGTGAGAGTTGACGGGCTAAACCGGAATGAACGCCGACGCCAGTCACAGTGGCTTGCGACCGAAGCGTTGTTTGCCGGCTAAATTTCATCCCAACTGCCCTCTACCCGACTCACTAGAAAGACGCAGCACTGACCCAATTCAACCGCCAATCTCGCCGTTCGTTTCCCCAAGTCGACGGCAGACCATAGTCAGCTGCCTCAAATAGCGCCAACTCACGCTTTTTTACCAATTGTTACCCTATCTCTGCCGTATTCACGCCACAGGCTTAACCAAATTGCGCCGCGGTCAAGGGCCGACTTCGGCCTCGACATCCGATCACGAAATACATAATTAATCATTTAAAATCAGTCGCTTGCGAAGTCGCCTCGAGCGCTCCTCGAAGGCAAAAGCAAAGGTCCCGGCGTGATGCAGCCGGGACCTGTCTGGTCGTCAGAATTGTAACAAACTGTCAGTTGGACTGGCGCCGCAGGAAGGCGGGGATATCCAGATGATCGTCGCCCTGTGGCGCTGCGGCAACAGGTGCCGGGCGGCCGTGGACGTCCAAGTCCCTGCGGCGGCGGGCCGCCGGGCGTATTCGGAGACCGGCTCGTGCGGACGCGATCTGCTGCGGCCACCGATGCGCTGGCGGCTTGCGTTCCGGCAGCGGCGGCATCGTCGGCATGGCCGGACCGGAGGCGCGGGCCGCGATCGGCGGCTCGGTCTCTTCGTCGCGGCGGCCGAGGCCGACATTGGCGAGGCGCTGCAGCAGCGACATCCGGGTCTTCTGCGGATGCTCCTCCTCGGCCTCGCCGCGGGCCTGGCGGATTTCGTCCTGGGCGGGCATCGGCAGGTCCTCGAACTTCGGCATCCGTGGCGCGCGAACCGGCGGGCGCTCGGCCGCTTGCGGGATGAAGGTCTCGGGCGTCGCCGGCTCCGGGGTCTCGACGCGGCGCGACGTCTGATCCGGGAACAGCGACGGCTTCTGGCGGCGATCGGGCGAACCGTGACGTCGCCATAGGTCGCCTGCGGCGAACGGCGCAGCCGGTTGCGGGGCTCGGGCGCAACGGCAGCGGCGATCGCCGCCAGCGCGGCGCGCTCGATGCTGCTCGACGGCGCGCGGAGCGGCCGGAGCCGCCGGCGCCGGCGGCGCGGCTTCCGGCTTCTGGGCGCGCTCGGCCATGCGCGCATTGTCGGCGCGCAGCCGCGCCGTCAGATCGGCCAGCCGGCTTTCCGGCGCGGCGGCCGGAGCAGCGGCCGGCGCCACCGCGCTGGTCACGGTTGGCGCCGGCGCGCCGCGTTGCGCGCGATGAGCGCCTGTTCGATGCCGGTGGCAACGACGGAGACGCGGATCACGCCGTCGAGGCGTTTCGTCGAAGGTGGCGCCGACGATGATGTTGGCGTCCTGGTCGACTTCCTCGCGGATGCGGGTGGCGGCTTCGTCGACCTCGAACAGGGTCAGATCCTTGCCGCCGGTGATCGAGATCAGCAGGCCGCGGGCGCCCTTCATCGAGGAATTGTCGATCAGCGGATTGGCGATCGCGGCCTCGGCCGCGGTCAGCGCGCGCTTCTCGCCGGTCGGCCTCGCCGGTGCCCATCATCGCCTTGCCCATTTCGCGCATCACGGCGCGAACGTCGGCGAAGTCGAGATTGATCAGGCCTTCCTTGACCATCAGGTCGGTGATGCAGGCGACGCCCGAATAGAGCACCTGGTCGGCCATCGCGAAGGCGTCGGCGAAGGTGGTCTTCTCGTTGGCGACCCGGAACAGGTTCTGGTTCGGGATGATCAGGAGCGTATCGACCACCTTGTGCAGCTCGGCGATGCCGGACTCGGCGGTGCGCATGCGGCGCTGGCCCTCGAAGTGGAACGGCTTCGTCACCACGCCGACGGTGAGGATGCCCATGTCGCGGGCGGTCTTGGCGATGACGGGGGCTGCGCCGGTGCCGGTGCCGCCGCCCATGCCGGCGGTGACGAACACCATGTTGGCGCCTGCGAGATGATCGCGGATTTCGTCGATGACTTCCTGCGCCGCGGCGGCGCCGACGTCCGGCTGGGATCCGGCGCCGAGGCCCTGCGGTCACCTGGGTGCCCATCTGCACGATGCGCTGGGCCTTCGACATGGTCAGCGCCTGCGCGTCGGTGTTGGCGACGACGAAATCGACCCCCTGCAAGCCCGGCGGTGATCATGTTGTTGACGGCATTGCCGCCAGCGCCACCGACGCCGAAGACGGTGATCCGCGGCTTCAGCTCGCTGATGTCAGGGGGGGTCAGATTGAGTGCCATGGTTGCCTCTCGATTACGCGCGCGGTTGGTTCGCCCCGGCCGGCGGCCGCGGGAGTTGGTGAATTGCG
The DNA here is from genome assembly GCA_963706975.1 of uncultured Alphaproteobacteria bacterium. GTDB lineage: Bacteria > Pseudomonadota > Alphaproteobacteria > Rhizobiales > Xanthobacteraceae > Bradyrhizobium. Next base: position 88,234 of record CAVPOL010000065.1, on the reverse strand, counting down.
AATGATGCGGAAAAGATTCATCAGAAGCCCTCGCGAAGCCATCGTCCGACCTTTCCGAAATAGCCGTCAGTCCCTGTCCTGCGCTGCCGCGTATGCCGCGGTTCGACATGTTCAAGATGAGCGTATTGCGGATAGACCAGCAGGCCCGAGGGCACCGCGAACGATGCGCTCTTGGCCTCGTTGGGCAGCCGGCCGAAGCCGAGCGGGCGGCCGATCGCGCACCGGACGGCCGAGGATCTGGGTGGCGAGTTCGGGAATGCCGGTCAGCTGCGAAGCGCCGCCGCTCAGGACAACCCGCGCCCTCGGCTCTGCCGCAAAGGGGGAATCCGCGAGCCGGTCCCTGACCATTTCAAAAATCTCCTCGGCGCGATGCCGGACGATGTTCGCGATCGTGGCGCGGGACACGATCTGCGGAGCATCCCGCTCGTTGTCGCCGGCAGCCGGCACGGACATCAACTCACGCGCGTCGGACCCGCCGGTCAGCACGGTGCCATATAACGTCTTGATTCGCTCGGCATCCGCAATGCATGCCGAAAGGCCGCGCGCGAGATCCATCGTGATGTGTTGCCCGCCGACCGCAAAGCCGCTGGCATGCACGAAACGCCCGCCGGAATAGGTCGCGATGGTGGTGGTGCCCGCCCCCATTTCGACCACGGCGGCGCCGATATCGGCCTCGTCGTCGGTCAAAACCGACAGACCTGCGACATAAGGACTCGCCGCCATGGCCTCGACGTTGAGATGGCAGCGCTCGACCACCAGCATCAGGTTCTTGGCGACCGTCGCATCCGCGGTGACCACGTTCATGTCGACGCCGAACTGCCGCGCCACCATGCCCTTGGGATCGCGGATGCCCTTGACGCCGTCGAGCGCGTAGCCGACCGGCAGCGCATGCAGCACGGTGCGGCCCTCGCCGGTGGCGTGGCGCATGCCGGTGGAGGTGACGCGGGTGACGTCGTCAGCGGTCACCGCGCCGCCCTTGATGTCGGCCGCGGCTTCGATCAATTGGCCCATGCAGCCGGCCGCCGGATACCGAGAGCAGCACCGACTCGACCCGGACCTTGGCCATGCGCTCGGCCAGCGCCACCGCCTGGCGCACCGCCTGCTCGCATTCGGCGAGATCGACCACCGCGCCGGCCTTGACGCCGCGCGACTGGATCTGGCTGTAGCCGATCAATTCGACGGCGTGGCTGCGGCCGCGCAGCGCATCGTTCGGCGGGCACGGCTTCAGCCGTGCGATCATGCAGGCGATCTTGCTGGTGCCGATATCGAGCGAGGCCACCAGCGCGGTGCGCTTCTGCGGCATCGGCCGCGTCTTCGGCGTCTGATGGCGGATCGAGGCCGGTCATGCGTCACCGGCCTTCTTCTTCGGTCTTCTTGTCCTTGAACAGTTCTTCGCGGGCCTTCGCCGCGTCTTCCGACAATTGCACCGTCAGCCGGTCCGGCAGGCGCATGTCGACGGCGACGATGTCGCGCGAGAACAGCCGCTCTTCCCTGTCGAGCTTCGACAGCGCGGCCAGCGCGTTGCCGACGTCGTTTTCGGGCAGACGGATGTCGAGGCCGTCCTTGAGCCGCAGGTTCCAGCGCCGTTCGCCGACGAAGATCGCGGCCTTGGTCAGGCTCTTCACCTGCGGATAGCGCGCCAGCAGCGCGAGGAAATCCTTTGCGCGGGTCTCGGCGCCCTTGCCGACCACCAGCGGCAGCGCCAGGAAGCGGCGCGACACGTAGGGCTCGAGCACCGCGCCGTCATCCGAAATCACCGCACAGGCGGCCGTCCTGCTGCCACAGCGCGAAGGCCGAGCGTTCGACGATGTCGATCTGGATCTGGCCGGGATAAAACTTCAGCACGGTCGCTTCGCCAATCCATGGATTGGCCTTGAGCTTGTCGCGCACGGTGGCGGCGTCGAGGAACAGCAGCGACGAGCGGCCGTTGACGCCGCCGATCGCGAGCACTTCGTCCTGGGACAATTGCTTGCGGCCGTTGATGGCGACCGCGGTGATGCGGAATCCGGCGGAATTGGCGATCGCGTTGCGGGTGTCGCTAAGCGCCGAGGTCAGTTCCTCGAGGTGCCCGCCCTTGACGACGCCGAGGCCGGCGCTGCCGAGCAGCAACAGCACGGTGGCGGCGGCGCCGGCGCGGTGCGGAAGATAGCGCTCGAGAAATGCGATCAGTCGGTTCGGCTGCTCGCGCAGCAGGCGCGGCTTGACCCGCGCGCGCGACAACCCGAGCCGCTCGCGCAACAGCACGACCGCGCCAATGGCGGCCGCTTTCAGGTCAGCCTGGGGCCTCAGCGATCGCAGCGATCGAGCGAGGCGTCCTGCACCATCCATTGCACGAGCTCGTCAAATGTTGCCCGCAATCGCTTCGCGGGTTCTGGCACAGATGACGTCCTGGTCACGCGGCGGATCCGCAACAGCTCACGCCCCGGCAGCCAAGCGCCACATGCGCCGCCAGCGTTAACCTTCGGACTTCCTGGTAAACAAAGGGTAAAGGGGGTGCAGGCAGGAGCTGATTTGGTCCGCCTGCCGAGGACTTTAGCTGGAAATCGTTGCAAATTTACCGATCGAACCGGTTCCATCGCCGTGCGGCCCAGCCCTGACGGTGGCCGGATCCGGCACGCTGACCGCAATATCGGCGGCAAAAGGCCGTAATCCCGGCGATTATGGTTAAAGTCGCTCCGGCGCCACTGTCTTCCGCCCGTACTATTTCTGACCGCGTCTTTCAGCCAGAGCGATCTGGTCGCGCAGGAAATCGGCGAATTCGATGCCCTGCGCCTTGAGCGCCTTCGGGTAGAGCGAGGCTTTTGTCAGCCCCGGCAAGGTGTTGGTTTCGAGGAACACCAGCCCCTTCGCCGAGACGATGAAGTCCGAACGCGAATAACCGCCGCACGACAGCGCCTTGTGCGCCGCGCAGCGCCTGATCCATCAGTTGCGCCATGATTTCGGGCGCAAAACGGCCCGGGCAGATTTCCTGCGTCGCCTTCGCCAGGTATTTGGCGCGGTAGTCGAAGCCAAAACCGCCCTCCGCCGGGATGATCTCGACCGGCGGCAGCGCAATCAGCGAGCCGTCGAGCCGCTCCAGCACGCCGCAGGTCGCCTCGGCGCCCGAGATGAACGGCTCGATCAGATAGTCCTCGGTCTTCGCCGCCTCGCGGACCGCGACGAGATCCTGTTTCGCGTTGACGAAGATCAGCCCGTAGCTCGAACCATCGCGCGCCGGCTTTGCGATCAGTCTGCCGTATTCGGCAAACGCCGCATCGATATCCTCCAGCGCGACGCCGGCCGGCGCCTTGACGCCGGCGATGGCGGCAAAGCGCTTGGCGGCCACCTTGTCGAAGGCGAGATGCGACGACGCCGAGCCGGAACCGGTGAAGGCAATGCCGCGCATTTCGCACATGGCCTGGAGTTCGCCGTTCTCCGCCCTGCCGCCATGCAGGCCGAGCACCAGCAGGCGATCTTCGGCTTTGGCCCTGTCGAGTGCCGGCGTCGATCGCGCCGATCGCGGGACTGCCGGGGTTGAAGGCGTCCTCGAATGGCCGCGAATGATTGAGCAGCGTCTCGGAGCGAACGTCGTGCACGCTGTCGTCAACGTCCCAAAACCACAGGTCGGCTTCGGGCAGCGCCTGGTGCAGCGCCTGCGCAGAGGCGACCGACACCAGCCGCTCCTTGTTGGTGCCGCCGAAAAGGATGGTAATCCGCATCAGTTCGTCCCGTTGATCTGCCTCATTCGTCGTTCCGGGATGGTCTGAAGGACCAGACCCGGAACCTCGAGATTTCTCAGGTGCGCAATTGCGCACCATAGTTCGATGCTTACGCATCGCCCCGGAATGACGACTGGATCGGAATCCCGATCCGCTTGATTTCCCAGTGTAGCTCAATTCCGGAATTCTCCTTCACCCGCGCGCGCACGGTGTCGCCCAGGGTTTCGATATCATGGCCGGTGGCGCTGCCGGTGTTGATCAAGAAGTTGCAGTGCATTTCCGACACCTGGGCGCCGCCGACCCGCAGGCCGCGGCAGCCGGCGGCGTCGATCAGTTTCCAGGCGCTGTGGCCGGGCGGATTCTGGAAGGTCGACCCGCCCGTCTTTTCGCGGATCGGCTGCGCGGTCTCGCGGTGGGTTTGCACCTCGTTCATCCGGGCGCGGATCGCTTCGGGCTGCTGCCATGGTCCCGCGAAATCGCGCCGAGGTGAAGATGATGGAGGGATCGACGCCGCTGTTGCGATAGACGAATTTCATGTCGGCATTGCCAAGACTGTGCCTGCTGCCGTCGCGGCCGATGCCGGTGGCCTCGATCAGCACGTCCTTGGTCTCCGCGCCGTTGGCGCCGGCATTCATGCGCAGCGCGCCGCCGATGGTGCCGGGAATGCCGAAGAAGAATTCCAGTCCGCCGATATCGGCGGCAGCCGCCGTCTCCGCCACGCGCTTGTCGAGCGCCGCGGCACCGGCGCTGACGATATCGCCATCGGCGCCGGTCTCGCCAAAACCGCGCGGCGAAAGCCGGATCACCACGCCGGGAATGCCGCCATCGCGCACGATCAGGTTCGAGCCGACGCCGACGACAGTAACCGGAATCTCGTTCGGCAGATGTTTCAGGAAATAGGCGAGATCGTCTTCGTCCGCCGGCGTGAACAGCAGCTGCGCCGGGCCGCCGACCCGGAACCAGGTCAGTTCGGCGAGCGACTGGTTCGCCAGCAAACGCCCGCGCAGGCCGGGCATGGCGGCCTTCAGTTCGGGCGTGATGTCGGGGAAGGTCATAAACTATCAAGGTCAATGAGGCGATCAACAAGTCGCAGCCGCAGGTCTCGCCCATCCACCGATATGTCGTCAACAGTGAATACGGCTACATATCCGCTTCGTTGAAATGAAGATCCTGTCACCAAGCGGCCCCTCACCAACTATATTGTCGGTCGTCAAAATCACTTTTTTTTGGGATAGTATTGCCGCGACAAATTCATCCCACTTGGTCTCGCCTAGAATACAATAGGGATCATGATATCTCATCCCTGTTAGCCAATGCTTGTGTATGCACGGCAAATCTTCGTCACAAACTTTTGCGAACCAGGAACCGCGACTTCCGAAGGCTTTCTGCTTTTGGTCTGCTGCTCATGCCGTCACCCCAGCGCCTTCAGTTCGCCGGGCAGCGCGTAGGCCCATTGCGTGATGTTGCCGGCGCCGAGGCAGACGACATAGTCGCCGCGCTTCGCGACCCCGGCGACGACGCCGGCAAGATCGCCGGCATTCGGCAGCGGGATCACTTCGCGATGGCCATGGGCGCGCAGGCCCAGCACGAAATGGTCGCGGTCGATACCCGGGATCGGCGCCTCGCCCGCCGGATAGACTTCGGCGACGACGACGGCATCGGCGTCATTGAAACAGGTGCAAAATTCCTCGAACAGCGACTGCAGCCGGGTGAAGCGGTGCGGCTGCACCACGGCGATGATCTTGCCGCTGGTGGATTCCCGCGCCGCCTTCAGCACCGCCGCGATTTCGACCGGGTGATGGCCGTAATCGTCGATGATGGTGACACCGTTCCATTCGCCGGTTTTGGTAAAGCGCCGTTTGACGCCGCCGAAGCCGGCAATCGCCTTGCGGATCATTTCGTCCGACAGGCCGAGTTCATGGGCGACTGCGATCGCCGAGGTGGCGTTGAGCGCGTTGTGGCGGCCGGGCATCGGCAGCATGATGTCGGCGATGTCGTGCGCGGTGCCGGCCTTGCGGTCGCGAAATGCGACGGTGAATTTCGAGCCGCCGCCCGTCGGGGTGAGATCGACCAGCCGTGCATCGGCCTGCGGGTTCTCGCCATAGGTGATGATGCGGCGGTCCTCGATCTTGCCGACGATGGTCTGCACCACCGGATGGTCGATGCACATCACGGCAAAGCCGTAGAACGGCACGTTCTCGACGAAATTGCGAAAGGCGTCCTGCACCGCCTCGAACGTCCCGAAGTGATCGAGATGCTCCGGGTCGACATTGGTGACGATGGCGACGTCGGCCGGCAACTTCAGAAACGTGCCGTCGCTCTCGTCGGCCTCCACCACCATCCATTCGCCGGCCCCCAGCCGCGCATTGGTGCCGTAGGCGTTGATGATGCCGCCATTGATCACGGTCGGATCGAGATCGCCGGCATCGAGCAGGGCCGCGACCATCGAGGTGGTGGTGGTCTTGCCATGGGTGCCGGCGATGGCGACGCAGCTTTTCAGCCGCATCAGTTCGGCCAGCATTTCGGCGCGGCGCACCACCGGGATGCGCTGGGCGCGCGCCGCCATCAATTCGGGATTGTCGCGCTTGATCGCGGTCGACACCACCAGCACATCGGCGCCGGCGACGTTTTCCGCCTTGTGCCCGACCGAGACCTTGATGCCCTTGTCGCGCAGCCGGTTGACATTGGCGCCCTCGGAAGCGTCGGAGCCCTGCACGGTATAGCCGAGATTGCACAGCACTTCGGCGATCCCGCTCATGCCGATGCCGCCGATCCCGACGAAATGAATGGGGCCGATCTCGCGCGGCAGTCTCATGCTTTATTCCCTGACGTCATCGCCCGCGAAGCCGGCTATTCATGCAGCCGCGCAGAATACTGGATGCCCCGCTTTCGCGGGGCATGACAAGCGCAATTTTGGCTGTAACCGCCTAGATTCCGGCGACTTTTACCACCAGATCGGCCAGCCGCTCGGCGGCATCCAGCCGGCCCACCGTGCGTGCGCCTGCGGCCATCGCGGTCAGCCGCCCGGGTTCGGCGGCGAACGCCGATATTTCCGCCGCCAGCCGGTCCGGCGTAAATTCGGTCTGCGGCAGCCGAAGCGCGCCGTTGGCCTGCGCCAGCACGCCGGCATTGGCGAACTGGTCCTGGTCGATCGCGCCGGGCAGCGGCACCAGGATCGAGGGCCGGCCGATGGCGGCGAGTTCGGCCACGGTGCCGGCGCCGGAGCGCGAGATCACCAGATGGTGCGATGCCAGCCGCGCCGGAAGATCCGTGAAGAACGGCGCCAGCTCGGCGCTGATCTTGAGCCGGTCATAGACCGCGCGCACCCGCACCATGTCCTCTTCGCGCACCTGCTGGGTGAGCATCAGTCGGCTCCACAATGCCGGCTCCAGCCGCTCGATCGCCGGCGGCACGATATCCGCCATCACCCGCGCGCCCTGGCTGCCGCCGACCACCAGCAGGCGCAGCGGCCCGCCTGCCTCGGGCAAAACATATTTGACCGCGGCCGCCGCCAGGATCGCCGGACGCATCGGCGTACCGACCGTGGTGGTTTTGCCGGCCAGCGCCGGATCGCGATCGAGCACGCCGGGCAGCGAGGTCGCGATCGCGCTGACGCGGGTCGACAGAAATCGGTTGGCGCGGCCGAGCACCGCATTGGCCTCGTGAATGATCCCGGGCACGCCGAACATCCTTGCTGCCAGCAGCGGCGGCAAGGTCGGGTAGCCGCCGAAGCCGACCACGGCCTTCGGCTTGAGCCGCCGCATCAGATTGAGCGACACCGCGGTGCCAGCGGCGAGCAGCGCGCCGGTGCGGGCCAGCGACCACGGCGAGCGGCCGCGCACGGTCTCGCTCGGCACCACGTCGATGGTGTCCCTGGAGAACAGCCCGCTGTAGCGCAGCGCCCGGGAATCCGTCGCAAGACGGACACGAAAACCGCGCCGGATCAGTTCGACGCCAAGCGCCTCGGCCGGAAACAGATGGCCGCCGGTGCCGCCGGCGGCCAGCAGAATGAGGGGCGAAGTGTTGTCCATGAAATCGCCTGGTACCTAGAATCACAAACCGGTATTGCTGCCCATCCTTCGAGACGCCCGGCTTCGCTGCGCTCCGCCGGGCTCCTCAGGATGAGGTCTTATCTGCTGAAACACAACAGCCTCATGCTGAGGAGCGAGCGACGCGAGCGTCTCGAAGCATGGGCAGCAAGCGACTTGCCGATGTCAGACGGCCAGGCCGTCAGGTCAAGCGTAGTTCGGCGCGGCGTTGGCGTCGCCAATGGATTCCATCTCGGTGCGCGGCCGGAGCCGCGTCAGCGCCAGCATCATGCCGACGCCATAGGCCAGCGAGATGATCGACGAGCCGCCATAGGAGATGAACGGCAAGGTCATGCCCTTGGCCGGGATCAGGTGCAGATTGACCGACATGTTGATCGCGGCCTGCACCCCGAACAGGATCGCAAGCCCCGATGCCGCGAAGCGCGAGAACATGTCCTCGGTGGAATAGGCACGCGACAGCGTGCGGATGACGACAAAGGCGAACAGCAAGAGCAGCGCGAGACACAGGATGATGCCGAATTCCTCCGCCGCCACCGCGAACACGAAGTCGGTATGGCTGTCCGGCAGGCTGCGCTTGGCGACGCCCTCGCCGGGGCCAAGGCCGAACCAGCCCCCATTGCCGAAGGCGCCCATCGCGAGGTCGACCTGAAAGGTGTCGCCGGAGGCCGGGTTCATGAAGCGTTTGATGCGGCCAGCGACGTGCGGCACGAACAGATAGGCCCCGAACAATCCGGCGCTCGCAACCCCCGCGAGGCCGATCACCCAGATCATCCGCATCCCCGCGATGAAGAACAGCGCGCCCCAGCACATCAGGATCAGCATGGTCTGGCCGAAATCCGGCTGCAGCACCAACAGTGCCACCAGCGTCAGCAGCAGTCCGAGCGCCGTCGAGGTGGCCGGCATCTCCGGACGCCGCGCCGATTCCGCGAACAGCCACGCCGCCAGCACCACGAAGGCGGGTTTTGCGGATTCCGAGGCCTGGATGTTGATGCCGATCAGGGTGATCCAGCGCCGCGAGCCCTTGACCTCGGGCCCGACCAGCAGCGTCGCCACGATCAGCACCACCGATACCGCGAACACGATCAGCGCGGCGCGGCGGATCTGCCGCGGCGACAGGAAGGAAACGCCGATCAGCACGATGAAGGACGGCAGCAGGAACAGCACGTGGCGGTGGAAGAAGTGGAACGGATCGAGCCCGATCCTTGTGGCCACCGGCGGGCTCGCCGCCAGCGACAGGATGACGCCGCCGAGGATCAGCGCGATGATCGCCGCCAGCAGCAGGCGGTCGACCGTCCACCACCATTCGGAAAGCGGGGTGCGTTGTTCACGGGAGATCATGGGCGTTCCCAAAGGCTGGCGTAACGCCCATTGGTGGCCGAGGATGGTTTCCAAGGGGTTAATGGGAAAGGAATCTTTGTAAATCGGGCCAGCCTGCCAAACCGCAACAGGCCGTCATTCTCCGCGAAAGCGATGGGATCCAGTACGCCGCGGCCTCGGAGATTGAACCGCGGGTCCGCTAACGCGAGATTTGAAACAGCGGTGACGACAGCTGACCCACCAGATGCAGATGGTAACGCGGATGCGCCGTGGCGCTGCGCGGACTAACGCCATGCACAGCTGCTGGCGTTGCCAGCGGCAGGATCAGGAGATTGTGGCGATAGGGATAGGTACGTACCGGACGGACATGGTCGGGGAATGCGGCGTTGTTCCCGTAGAAGTGGATGCGCTCCGTGACCGGCGCATAAAGCTGCAACTCGCCGCCCGTCGAGTCATCATGATGCGGACGCAGATACAGCAGGCCGGATATCAACTTGTCGGGAGCATCGAGGTGCGGTCCGCGCACACTGTTGCCGCCGGTCAGCGCCGGACTGTTGACGACCATCTGCGCGTCCATGCCGACCTCGTCGCGACGCTGCAACCATTTTCCCCGCGGCACCGCACGCAGGTTTTCGGGAGACGCAAAACGCGACGCAAAATCAGGATAGGCTTTCAACAGATCGTTGCGGAACCGTCGCACGAAATGCGCGAGCAGGGACGGCAGCGCGGCGTTGCATCGGCGCAGGGCCGCCTTCCAGGATTCGGACGCGCGGGAGTCCGCCAATGCAATCCGCGAGGGCAGCGCGAACCGTACATTGTCGCCGGGCGGCTGGTTGCGCGTGAACACCTCGAGCGCCGGCATACCGGCCAGCAGCGCATCGGCAAGCTTTGCGGGCAGGGCATTCTCGACGACGAGGTGGGGATAGGGATCCGTAACCAACTCTGCGCCATCTATCGAATCGAAAATGTCGCAACTCGCTGCCCGGGTGACTTCCGCCTGGTCCCATCGAGCCTGTCGGTGCGTCAACCAATCCAGCATCGGATCCTCACTCGTCGGCGACCCAGCGCCATTTCGAGCTTGAGGACCTGATTTTCGCGCAGCCAGACGACCAAAGCAAGGCCGACAGGATCGATATGGCCGTTGCGCCCTTCCAGCCTCACACCACCGGCTTAACGCCCGGCAGCGCGGTGACGAGATCGCGGAACACCGCGCCGCGAATCTTCGAAATTGCGGTACTGGTCGAACGAGGCGCAGGCCGGCGACAGCAGGACCACGGGATCGGCAAGCCCGGAGGCTTCGGCGTCGCGTGCGGCGCTGGCAACGGCGACTTCGAGCGTTTGCGAAATCTCGTGCGGCACCCGCGCGCCCAGCGTGCCGGAAAATTCCGGCGCCGCCTCACCGATCAGATAGGCTTTTCGGATGCGCGGAAAAAATTCGGTGAGACCGGTGATGCCGCCGACTTTCGGTTTGCCGCCGGCGATCCAGAAGATGTCGGCAAAGGACGACAGCGCGTGCGCGGCGGCGTCGGCATTGGTGCCCTTGGAATCGTTGACGAACAGCACGTTGCCGCGGCGGCCGACCTGTTCCATGCGGTGCGCGAGGCCCGGAAAACTGCGCAGGCCGTTTTGCAGCACGTCGGTGGAGATGCCGAGCGCCAACGCGCAGGCGACGGCGCAGGCGGCATTTTGCGCGTTGTGCAGGCCGCGCAGCGAGCCGATGCCGCCGATCCGTGCGATCTCGCTGCGGGCGCCGCCGGCGGCGCGCAGGATCATCTCGCGCTCGACATAGACGCCGTCGGGCAGCGGATTTTTCACGGAGATGCGGACAACGCGCTGGCCGGACTGTTCGATGCGGTCGGCGGTGTTGCGGCTCCAGCCGTCGTCGACGCCGACGATCGCGGTGCCCTGCTGCTGCACGCCGGCGACGAGGCGCTCCTTGACTGCGGCGTAATGTTCGAGCGTGCCGTGGCGATCGATATGGTCCTCGCTGACATTGAGCAGGATGCCGACCGAGGGATCGAGCGAGGGCGCGAGATCGATCTGGTAAGACGACATTTCGATGACGTGGACGCGGCCCATGCGCGGCGGCTCCAGCGACAGGATCGCGGTGCCGATATTGCCGCCCATCTGGGTGTCGTAGCCGGCCACGCGCATCAGATGGGCGATCAGCGCGGTGGTGGTGGATTTGCCGTTGGTTCCGGTGATGGCGACGAACGGCGCATCCGGCGCGTGGCGCCGCCGCTCCCTGCAGAACAATTCGATATCGCCGATCACCTCGACGCCGGCCTCGCGCGCCGCCAGCACCGACCAGTGCGGCGCCGGATGGGTGAGCGGCGCGCCCGGCGTCAGCACCAGCGCCGAAAAATTTTCCCAGGATACTTTGCGCAAATCGGCGGTGATGAACCCGGCCTGCGCGGCCCTGGCGACATTGTCGGCGCTGTCGTCGCCGGCGATCACTTCCGCCCCGCCCGCCTTCAGCGCGTGACAGCTTGCGAGCCCCGAGCCGCCGAGGCCGAACACCGCCACCGTCTTGCCCGCGAAGGAGGTGACGGGGATCAAGCGCTCACCGCAGTTTCAGCGTGGAGAGGCCGGCCAGCGCCAGCATCACCGAGATGATCCAGAACCGGATCACGATCTGCGGTTCGGTCCAGCCCTTCTGCTCGAAGTGATGATGCAGCGGCGCCATCCGGAACACGCGCCTGCCGGTGAGCTTGAACGACACCACCTGCACGATCACCGAGACTGCTTCCAGCACGAACAGCCCGCCGATCACGCCGAGCACGATCTCGTGCTTGATCGCGACCGCGATCGAGCCGAGCATGCCGCCGAGCGCGAGCGAACCGGTATCGCCCATGAAGATCGATGCCGGGGGCGCGTTGAACCACAGGAAACCAAGCCCTGCGCCAAACACCGCGCCGCACACCACCAGCAGTTCGCCGGTGCCGGCGACGTAGTTGATCTGCAGATAGTCGGAGAACACCGCATTGCCGGCGAGATAGGCGATCATGCCGAAACTCATCGAGGCAATCATCACGGGCACGATGGCGAGGCCGTCGAGACCGTCGGTCAGGTTGACCGCATTGCCGGCGCCGACGATGATGAACGCGCCGAAGGCAGGTAAAACCAGCCGAAATTCAGCGCCACATCCTTGAAAAACGGAATCCCCAGCGAGGTCGAGAACGGTTGGCGCCCGAGCCGGACCAGCGCATAGCATGCGGCAATCGCAATCACGGCTTCAATCAGGAGCCGGATTTTTCCGGCAAAACCGCTGTGGGACTGCTGCGTCACCTTCAGGTAGTCGTCATAGAAGCCGACGAAGCCGAAGCCGAGCGTCACCGCGAGCACGATCCAGACATAGGGGTTGGCGGGATTGGCCCACAGCAGCGTCGAGACCACCAGCCCCGACAGGATCATCAGCCCGCCCATCGTCGGCGTGCCCTTCTTGGTGATGAGGTGCGATTGCGGACCATCGGTGCGGATCGGCTGGCCCCTGCCCTGGCGCAGCCGAGATGATCGATGATCCATGGACCGAACAGGAAAACGAACAGAGCGCCGGTCACCATCGCCCCACCGGTGCGGAAGGTGATGTAGCGAAACACGTTCAGAAAGGTGCGGAAAACGCCCAGCCCGGGAACCGTGTTGGAAAGGTCAATCAGCCAGTAGAACATTCAATCCGCCCCATGCCGCGGTTTTGCGATGTGCGGCCTTGCCGGGAAAGCGCCCATCGAGCGCCGTTACGACCATCTTTATTTCCGAACCCGGCGACGATCATGAATCGCCTCGCCGGCGCGAATCGCGAAAATGGGCTGCGATCCAGCTGCATCGGCATACAAGCCCCGGCTGCCCGTGGGAAGAGCGTCCCACAAAGACGTGAAAATTGGCCGATTCAAGCCCTCGCCTGCAGCGCGGCAACGAGTTTTGGGACAAATTTGTTGACCCAGAACATCTTTTTGCTGCCCTTGACCACCACGACGTCGCCGCTCCTGAGCAGGCCGGCGATTTTCAGCGGTTCGAGGGTCGCCGGGTCTTCATGCCAGCCGAGACGTTGGCCGGCCGGCAACAATTGGTGCAAATGGTGCATCAGCGGCCCGACGCAGTAGACGCCATCGATGCCCGCCAGATGTTCAGCGAGGCTCTCGTGATAGGCCGGCGCTTCGACGCCGAGTTCCAGCATGTCGCCCAAAATCGCGATGCGCCGTCCGCCCTGCACTGGCCGCGCCATAAGACTGTCCAGCGCCGCCACCATGCTGGCCGGGTTGCCGTTAAAACTGTCGTCGATCAGCACGGCGCCGCCGGCGGATTGCTCCACCCCGCGCCCGGTCATGATGCCGACATGGCCGAGTTCGGGCGCCAGTGCCGCCGCATCCAGATCAGCGGCGTGCACCGACGCCAGCGCCGCCAGCGCATTCTGCAGCCGGTGCGGCGCGCCGGGCACAAGCTCGAGCGCGACCGGCTTGCCGGCCACGAGGGCCGAGACGTCCCAACTTTCGCCCCGAGCGGCATGTTTCAACTCGCGCACCTCGGACGTGCCGCCGAATTTGATGATCTTCTTGCCCTGCCATTCCGGCGCATCGATTCCAACCGGCAGCACCAATACCCCATCGGCGGGCAGCCCTCTGATGATGCTGATCTTCTCCCGCCGGATCGCTTCGAGGCTGCCGAGTTTTTCCAGGTGCACCGGCTGCACGTTGACGACCAGCGCCACGGTGGGCCGTGTCAACTCGCTCAGCCTCAAGATTTCGCCGGCCTGGTTCATGCCCATCTCGACCACCCACACCGTGGCGTGAGGGTTGGCATTGCACAGCGTCAGCGGCACGCCCCAGAAATTATTGAAACTGCTCGGGCTGGCATAGGCGCCCGGGTAGGCCGCCAAAAATTCCTTGGTGCTGGTCTTGCCGGCGCTGCCGGTCAGGCCGATCACCGGACCGTTGAAGCGCGCCCGCGCCGCGCGCGCCAGCGCCCACAGCCCGTCGAGCAATGTGTCCCTGACCACCAGTTGCGGGATGCTGACGCCGTCGATCCGGTGCGGAACGATCATTGCCGCAGCACCGGCCTTTTCGGCGGTGGCGGCAAATTCCCAGCCGTCGCGCGCGCTGGCAAAGCTGGAGACAAAACCGCCACTCGGCGTTCCGCTCAAGCCCACGAACAGGCTTCCCGGTTTTACCAGCCGGCTATCCTGGGTGACGAAGTCGATGGCCGTTTCGCGAAATTTGCCTGCCACGCCCAGAGCGCGGGCGATCTCGGCAATGGTCCACAATGGCGAAGCGCTCATGCGACCCTCGACGACAGCGCGGACGCGACCGCTTCATGGTCGCTGAAAGGCAACGTGGTGTGCCGACGATCTGCCCGGTCTCGTGGCCCTTGCCGGCGATCAGCAGCGCATCGCCCGGCTGCAGCGCCGGCGATCGCTGATCGAATCGCCTCGGCGCGGTCGCCGATTTCCGTCGCGCCTTTGGCGGCCGCAGGATCGCCGCATCGGATCATTTGCCGGATTCTCGCTGCGCGGATTGTCGTCGGTGACGATGACGTCGTCGGCATTTTCGGCGGCAATCGCGCCCATCAGGGGGCGCTTGCCGGCGTCGCGGTCGCCGCCGGCGCCGAACACCACCACCAGCTTGCGTTTGGCATAGGGCCGCAGCGCCTGCAGCGCCTTTGCCAGCGCGTCGGGCTTGTGGGCGTAATCGACGAAGATCGGCGCACCGTTGCGCTCGGCGACCCGCTCCAGCCGGCCCTTGGCACCCTCGAGCAATTCGAGCGAGGCGAACACCGCCTTCGGTTCGCTGCCGGTGCCGATCGCCAGCCCGGCGGACACCAGCGCATTCTCGATCTGGAATTCGCCGACCAGCGGCAGCCGCACCGCATGACTGCGGCCGCGATGTTCGAGTGTCAGCTTCTGCGCAAAGCCGTCGATCTCGGCGTCGACCAGGCGAATGCCCTCGCCTGCGCCGTCGCCGCTTGCGGCCGACCGCGACGACCCGCAGTTTTCGCGCGCGCGCGGCGTCGATCACTTGCTGCGAGCAATCATGATCGGCGGAGATCACCGCGGCGCCGTCGGCGGCAACGAGATCGCGGAACAGCCGCAGTTTTGCGTTCGAGATAATGCGCGACGTCGGGATGATAATCCATGTGGTCGCGCGACAAATTGGTAAAGCCGCCGGCGGCGATGCGCACGCCGTCGAGGCGGTATTGATCGAGCCCGTGCGATGAGGCCTCGAACGCGAGATGGCGTGACGCCCTCGCCGGCGATCTCGTCGAGCTGCCGGTGCAGCGCGATCGGATCCGGCGTGGTCAGCGAGCCGTAGACGGTGCGCTTCGGCGACACCAGTCCGATGGTGCCGATGCTGGCGGATTGCGTGACCGAGCCGCTGCCAGATCTGCCGCGTGAAGGCGGCGACGGAAGTCTTGCCGCTGGTGCCGGTGACCGCGGCGATGGTGGCCGGCTGCCGCGGATAAAATTTCGCCGCCGCCAGCGCCAGCGCGCGGCGCGGGTTTGGTGTAGCGACGAAGGGCACGCTGATGCCAGCGGGCGGATGATCGCCCGCGATCGCCACGGCGCCGGCGGCGACCGCCGCATCGATGAAGCGCGCGCCGTCGGTCTTGCTGCCGGCGAGCGCGAAGAACAGGTCGCCCGGTTTCACCGCGCGGCTGTCCATCGCGAGGCCCGACACATCGACCGCTTCCGCCTGCGGGGGAAGCGTGGCGTCGGCGCTGAAGAGGTCGCGAAGTCTTCATGATCTTCCAGTCCGGCCGGCGTCGAGTCAATCAGGTGAAAAGGCGACAACCAATGCAGGAAATTTCAAATCGGCGGCATTCCTCAATGAGAATACGCCTTACTGGCTTCCCCTGGATGCCGCAAGAATAAGGCGCTCGGACGGCGGCAGGTCGAAGCGCGGCTCGACCCCCAGCAGCGGGCGCAATGCGGGCGATCACCTTGCCGCCGGTCGGCACCGCGTTCCAGCCCGAGGTGATGAAGCCGTGGGTTTCCGGCAGCGGTTTCGGCTCGTCCAGCATGATCAGGATCTGGTACTGCGGGTTGTCGGCCGGCATGATCGCGGTGAACGAGTTCAGCACCTGCTTCTTGGAATAGCGGCCATTGACGACCTTTTCCGAGGTGCCGGTCTTGCCGCCGATATAGTAGCCCTTCACGTCGGCCTTCTTGGCGGTTCCGATCTCGGCATTGAGCCGCATCAAATAGCGGATCTTCTCCGATGTTTCCGGTCTTGATCACCTTCTTCGCCATCGCCTTGGCATCCTCCTCCGACCGCTTGAGGAAGGTCGGCGGAATCAGATAGCCGCCATTGACCATCGGCGTTGATGCCCATCACCGCCTGCAGCGGCGCCACCGCGATGCCGTGACCGAAGGCGATGGTGATGGTGTTGAGTTCGCCCCATCGCTTCGGCACGATCGGCGACGTGCTCTCGGGCAATTCGGTGCGCAGCCGGTCGAGCTGGCCGAGCTTGCTGCAGGAACGCCTTGTGCGCCTCGACGCCCTGGCCGAGCGCGACGCGCGCCGCACCGACGTTGGAGGAGAAGGTGAACACTTCCGACAGCGTGATCGAGCGCCCGAGCGGATGGGTGTCGTGGATGGCGAACTTGCCGTAATGCAGCGCGCCGCGCGCATCGTACAGCGTGTTGAGCTTGGCCTTGCCGGAATCCAGCGCCATCGCCAGCGTCAGCGTCTTGAAGGTCGATCCCATCTCGTAGACGCCGGTGGTCAGCCGGTTGATGCGGTCCGGATCGTGCGCCTCCTTCGGATTGTTCGGATCGAAATCGGGCAGCGACACCATCGCCACGATCTCGCCGGTCTTGACGTTGGAGACGAGGCCGGAGGCCGCCTTGGCCTTGTACTTTTCCTTGGCCTTCAGCAATTCGTCGCGCAGCGCGTGCTCGACGCGCAGGTCGATCGACAATTCCACCGGCCGCTGCAGCCGGTCGGTCGCAAACCCGGCGCGGTGCAGATCGGCAAGACCGTTATTGTCCAGCCATTTCTCCATCCCGGCGATGCCCTGGTTGTCGATATTGACGAGACCGATCAGATGCGCGACTTCGGCGCCGGTGGGATAGACCCGCTTGTTCTCGCGCAGGAAGCCGATGCCGGGAATGCCGAGGCGGTGAATATCGTGCTGCTGTTTCGGGGTGATCTCGCGCTTCAGCCAGACAAAACCTTTCTTCGACGACAGCCGCTCGCGCACCTCGGCGGTGTCGAGATCAGGCAGCGTCGCGGTCAACAGCTCGATCGCCTCGTCCTTGTCGATGATCCGGCGCGGCTCGCCGAACAGGCTCGGCGCCTTGACGTCGGTGGCAAGGATTTCGCCGTTGCGGTCGACGATATCGGGCCGCGCGGTGGCGATGGCATCCTGCGACGCGGCGCGGCGCGCGCTGTGGGTGTCGCCGACCACCGCGAACATGATCAGCCGGCCGCCGATCACGGCATAGACCGCCACGAAAGCCAGCATCACGAAGCCGACGCGGGCGCGCGCCTTGGCGGCGCGGTCGACATTGCGCCCGTACAAGAGGCTGCGGATCAGCCGCTGCCGCCACGGCTCGGTGGGCCTGACTTTGGTCGGTGCGGAACCGGTCATCGCTGCTCCTCCGGCGCCGGCACCGAGCCCGTCACGGCGGGAGCGCCGGCCGCGGCCTCGATGCTCTCGAGCATCGCACCGATCGGGTCGGGGTCACCCGGTTTGGCAAAACTCGGCGGCCGCTCGGGCAGGTTCTTCAGCGAATCATATTGGGTCGCGGTCAGCGGCTTCAGCGGCAAATGGCGTTCGGCGAGGCCCTGCAGCCGCAGCGGCGAGGCGAGTTTCGCCCACTCCGCCCGCAGACCGGCGATGGCGTCGCGCTGCTCGCGGATTTCCGCATTGAGCCGCAACACGCGTTCGGTGCGCGCCGTCGATTCCATCTTGATCCGGTAGACATAGGCGGCGGCGAACACCAGTACGGCGATGACGAGGAGATGGACGATCCGCATGATCAGCCCCCCCTCATCACGTCGGCCAGAACGGGCCACGCCGGCAATGCGCCGGCGGCACGCGCTGGAGCCTCCGTGCGTTCGGCGGCGCGAAGTTTTGCGGATCGCGCACGCGGGTTGGCGGCAATTTCCGCGTCGTCGGCCGTGACCGGCCGCCTGGTCAAAATGACAAAACTCGGCACCGCCTGGTTCATCTCGGGAAGATGCCGCGAACCGCCGCCGGTCTTGCCGCGTTCACCGAAAAAATTCTTGACGATGCGGTCTTCCAGCGAATGAAACGACACCACCACCAGCCGGCCGCCCGGTTTCAGCACCTGCTCCGCAGCCGATAGCGCCAGATGCAGTTCGTCGAGCTCCTGGTTGACGAAAATCCGCAGCGCCTGGAAGGTGCGGGTGGCCGGATGAATCTCGCCGGGCCTTGCCCACACCACTTTTGAGACGATCTCGGCCAGCGCGCGCGTGGTCGTGATCGGGGCTTCCTCGCGCGCCGCGACAATGGCCTTGGCGACGGCGCGGGAATATCGCTCCTCGCCGAAGATATAGATGATTTTGGCGAGGTCGGCCTCCGAGGCAACGGCGATCACGTCTGCCGCGGTCGGCCCGTCATGGCCCATCCGCATGTCGAGCGGGCCACCCTGGCGGAACGAAAATCCCCGTTCGGGCTGGTCGAGTTGCATCGACGACACGCCCACATCCATCACGACGCCATCGACCGACCGGACACCCTGCGCGGCGCAAACTTCGGCAAGATTAGAAAAGCGGTCCTCGACCAGCGTGAGCCGGCCGCCGGACCGGTCGACAAGCTCAAAACCGCCGGCAATCGCGGTCCGGTCGCGGTCGATGCCGATGACGCGGGTTCCCGCGATGCCGAGAATCGCACCGCTGTAGCCGCCGGCGCCGAAGGTGGCATCGACATAGACTCCGCCGTCGCGCGGCGAAAGCATCTCGACCGCCTGGCGGCCGAGGACGGGAATGTGGCGCGTTTCAGCCGAACTCATGCCCCGGCTCCGGGCAAGAAGCGGGAATGTCTGCGGAAACTGGACGCCAACCGGCCCATTGCGCCTCAAATCTCTGCGCTTCGCCGGGTTTTTCGCCCGGAAAAGCGCCGTTCGGTCCAAAAGCCCAGCCGAGGCAAGGCGTATCCGGGATCGCAGGCCCGGATCTCCCGATGGAATTTGCTGGGCTGCCATGGGATTTCGAGCGTGAAACGGGGCCTCGGCCGTCCCCCAAACCGGTTCGGCTCTTCACCACTTAGTAACGTCACTTAGCGTTAAGAAAGCGTTGAAGAATTTTGAGGGATTTCGGCGTCAGCCGGGCAACGGGTCGTGGCTTGCCTCAAGTTCAGGCAGCGCTGTGGTCTACCGGACCGAAGTGATGCTTCCCGCACACACCCCGCGAAAATACGGGGCACCTCAATGGTTCCGGATTGCGCCGCCGGGATCGTAAAGGAATAGTAAATGCGGTTCGCCCTGAAGACGCATCGTTGCCGTTCTCCTGCCCGGTTTGACCTGTCCTATGCCAATCGGTCCGTTCGCATCTGTTGGTAGTGATTCGAGGCGGCGCGCCGTCCCGCTTCCGAGGACCAACGCCGACATGAAGACATTCACGCCCGATTCCTCGATCGCTTCCGACGTCATCCCGTCGGCCAATTACGGCGACCGCAACAAGGGCCGTCTGCCCGACATGATCCTGCTGCACTACACCGGCATGCCGGATGTGGAGGGCGCGATCGCGCAACTGTGCACCGCCGGCACCGACGTTTCGGCGCACTACATCGTGCTGGAAGACGGCCGCATCGTGCAGTGCGTGCCGGAAGCCAAGCGCGCCTGGCACGCCGGCGTGGCGTTCTGGGCCGGCGAGGAAGACATCAATTCCTGTTCGATCGGCGTCGAGATCATCAACCGCGGCCATGACTGGGGATATCCGGACTTCCCGCTGCGCCAGATCGCCGCCGTGATCGCGCTGTGCCGGGGCATCATGCTCCGCCGCGACGTGCCGTCGCATCGCGTGCTCGCCCATTCCGACGTCGCGCCCGCCCGCAAGAAGGACCCCGGCGAAAAATTTCCGTGGCATTCGCTGGCCAATTCCGGGGTCGGCCACTGGGTGCAGCCTTCACCGATCGTGCGCGGCGACCCCTTGAAACTCGGCGCCACCGGCGACGACGTGCTCGGCCTGCAGCACGGGCTGGCCCGCTACGGCTACGGCATCCCGACCCACGGAAAATACGACGCCGCCACCATGGAAGTGGTCACCGCCTTCCAGCGCCATTTCCGCCCCGCCCGCGTCGACGGCGTCGCCGATCACTCGACGCTGAATACCCTCCAGGCGCTGCTGGCGAGCCTGCCGCCCGAGGCGATGACGGTCGCTGCCAAATAACATTGCGACCAGTCAGTCAGCCGGATTGATTTCCATCAAGCGTGACGAACGCATTTTCGGCGACAAACCGCGACGGCGGAATGAGCACGGAAACACGTGATGGCATTTGAGCGCGTCCTGCGGTGGGGCCTGGTTGCGATTGCCATCGCGGGACTGTCCGCGGGAATTCTCGCCTGGCTGTCCGGCCGGCCCGACTTCGCCGATTTCTGCTGGACACTGGCGACCGCGCCGGTGGTCGCAGGGTTGGCATTCTCGATCGTCAGGGACTTGCTGGCGGGCCGGTTCGGCGTCGATGCGATCGCGCTGGTGTCGATGAGTGCTGCGCTCGCGCTCGGCCAGCCGCTGGCCGGCGCCGTGGTGGCGCTGATGTATTCCGGCGGCAACGTGCTGGAGGATATCGCGGTTGCCCGCGCCGAGCATGATCTGCGCGCGCTCGTCGATCGCGCGCCGCGCGAGGCCCATCGTCGCGCCGATGGCCGCATCGAGGAGGTGCCGGTCGGCGCCGTCGCCGTCGGCGACCGCTTGCTGGTCCATGCCGGCGAAGTCATTCCGGTCGACGGCGTCGTCAACTCGGACACAGCCATGATCGACGAGTCCGCATTGACGGGCGAACCGATCCCGGTGTCCAGAACCCAGGGCGCAGCCATCCTCTCCGGCTCGCTGAACGCCGGCGAAACCTTTGAAATGACGGTATCGGCGGCGGCCGGCGAAAGCACCTATGCCGGCATCGTGAAACTGGTGACCGCGGCGCAGACCGCGAAGGCGCCATTCGTGCGGCTGGCCGACCGCTATGCGCTGGTCTTCCTGCCGGTGACGCTGGCGCTGGCGCTGGTTGCGTGGCTGATCTCGGGCGACCCGTTGCGCAGCCTTGCGGTGCTGGTGGCGGCGACGCCGTGTCCGCTGATCCTGGCGGCGCCGGTCGCCTTCATCGCGGGCGTGGCGCGCGCGGCCCGGCGCGGTATTCTCGTCAAGGGCGGCGGCGCGCTGGAGGCACTGGCGCGCGCGCATACCGTGTTGTTCGACAAGACCGGCACGCTGACGGTGGGCGGCGCGCGGTTGCTCTCGGTCGAGGTGGCGCCCGGCGAGACCGCCGAACAGGTCTTGATGCTTGGCGCCTCGCTCGAACAGGCGTCGCACCATGTGATCGCAACCGCCATCGTCGAGGCGGCGACAGCGCGAGGCCTGCGCCTCGAGGTGCCCGAGCAGGTCAGGGAGTCCATGGGCTCCGGCCTGCACGGCCTGATCGAGGGACGGCGTGTCGCCGCCGGCTCGCGCGACCTGGTTCTGCCCGCCGGGCAAATTCCGGAATGGGCGACGCGGGCGATCCGGCGCGCCTCGTGGCGATCGGCGCTGATCGTGTTCGTCGCGGTCGAGGGACGGCCGGTCGGCGCCTTGCTGCTGGCCGATGAACTCCGCGCCGATACGCCGCGCGCGATCCGGCTGCTGCGCGAGGCCGGCATCGCCCGCATCGTCATGGTCACCGGCGATCGCGCCGGCGCTGCACAGGCGATCGGCGCGGCGCTCGATCTCGATGCCGTGCTGGCCGAACGCGTTCCCTCCGACAAGGTCGACGCGGTGCGCTCCGAGCAGCGGCTGCACCCGACCATCATGGTCGGCGACGGCATCAACGACGCCCCCGCGCTGGCCGCCGCCGACGTCGGAATTGCGCTCGGCGCCCGCGGCGCCAGCGCTTCGTCGGAAGCCGCCGACGTGGTGATCCTTGCCGACCGGCTCGACCGCGTCGGCGAAGCAATCGAGATCGCGCAACGGGCGCGGCGGATCGCGGTCGAAAGTATCGTCGCCGGCATGGCGCTGTCGGCGCTCGCGATGCTGGCGGCGACGCTGGGCTGGCTGCAACCGGTTCCGGCCGCCATCGTCCAGGAGGTGATCGACGTCGCCGTGATCCTCAACGCGCTGCGCGCACTGAGCCCCGGACACGGCCGCGCCGGCCGGAGCATCACCGCCGCGGCCGGGCGCGAGTTGCATCGCAATCACCTGGTGCTGCTCGGCCATCTCGACCGGCTGCGATCGATCGTCGACGCCCTGGACGACATCAACCCTGAAGACGCGGCCGCGTTGATCGCCGAGGCCAACCAGGTGATCCAGCAGCAGGTGGTCGCGCATGAGCGTGACGACGAGGGACAAGTCTACCCGGAACTTGCCGTGGTCCTGAGGGAGAGCCACGGCCTTTCGGCGATGAGCCGGGCGCATCGCGAAATCCTGCATCTCGCCCGCCTGCTCGCCCGCGTCACCGAGGACCTGCCGTCGGAAAAGGTCGACCGCTACCTCGTCCGTGACGCCCAGCGCCTGATCGAGGCAGTCGAGACCCTGGTGCGGCTGCACACCGCGCAGGAGGAAGACATCTACGAAGCCGTCGCGGCGCGGTAAGCCGGGCGGTGCCGTCAAGCCGGATATCGGTGATCGCCACCTTGACCGCGCTGCCGTCCCTGAAGATGCGATAATCATATTCGACCGTTCCGCCGCGCCGCGGAAACGACCTCAATGGTCGCTCACGGCCCATCGAGTTCGGCCAGACGCCGCGCGTAAAGCCGCCGCAACGGCTCCAGCTGGGTCGCCGCGGTCGCCGCCAGATAGGCTTCGCGCGCAGCGTCCGGACGGCCGAGCCGGCGCAGCAGATCGGCACGGACCGCCGGCAGCAGTTGATAGCCGTTGAGACTGCCGCGGGCTTGCAGCGCATCGACCAGGGCAAGCGCGCGCGCCGGTCCGTCCACCATCGACACCACAGCGGCATGGTTGAGTTCGATCACCGGCGACGGGCTGATCCGCAGCAGCACCTCATAGAGGCCCGGCGATCTGCGCGCCAGTCGGTCTCCGCAAAACTCGGGGCGCGCGCATGCAGTGCCGCGATCGCCGCCTGCACCGCGTAGGTTTGCGGCCGGCCCGGAATCCGCAAGGCGTCCTCCACCAGGGTCAGTCCTTCCGCGATCTGCGCCCGGTCCCACAGGCTGCGATCCTGCTCCTCCAGCAGAACGATGTCTCCATCGGCGGTTTGGCGCCCGGCGCGCCGCGCGTCGTGCAGCAGCATCAGCGCCAGCAATCCCCTGATCTCGCTCCGCCGCGGCATCAGCGCATCGAGCAGGCGGCCGAGCCGGATCGCTTCGCGCGAAAAATCCGGCCGCATCAAATCCGCGCCGGAGGTCGCCGCATAGCCTTCGGTGAACACCAGATAGATCACCGCGAGCACGCCCTGCAGCCGGAGTTCGAGCGCGTCGCGTTCCGGCACCTCGTAGGGGATGCCGGCGAGACGGATTTTTTGCTTGGCGCGAAGCAGGCGTTGCGCCATTGCGTCCTCGCTGACCAGAAAAGCGCGTGCGACCTGCGCGGTGGTCAGCCCGCAGACCGTGCGCAGCGTCAGCGCGACCTGAACCTCGGCCGCGAACGCGGGATGGCAGCAGATGAAGATCAGCCGCAGCATGTCGTCGTCGAGCATCGGTCGCATCGCAGGGCTCGCCGGACAGCTGGCGCGTTGATGCAGCAGTTCGTGGGTCAACTCGCCCTGCTTGCTGCGAAACGCGACCTGCCGGCGGATCCGGTCGATCGCCTTGTTGCGTCCGGTATTGACCAGCCAGGCCCGCGGATTGGACGGCGGCCCGGATACGGGCCAACGATGCAGCGCGACTGCAACGGCGTCCTGCAGCGCATCCTCGGCGAGATCGAAATCGCCGACCAGGCGGATCAGCGTCGCCAGCGCCCGACCCGCCTCGTCGCGGAAGATTTTATCGATATCGGCGGGCGTCATGCGGCCACGCTACTCAATGATCGTCATTCCGGGGCGCCCGGTGGGCGAACCCGGAATCTCGAGAATTTCTCGGTGCGCAATCGCGCACCGTAGTTCGACGCTTCGCGTCGCCCCGGAATGACGGCTTCGCCGTCAATTATACACCATGATCGGCCTGACCTCGATCGAACCAACCCTGGCGCCGGGAATCCGTGCGGCAATGGCAAGGGCCTCGTCGAGATCTTTTGCCTCGACCAGATAATAGCCGCCGAGTTGCTCGCGCGTTTCCGCAAACGGACCGTCCGTCGTCATTGTCTTGCCGTCGCGAACACGCACCGTGGTCGCCGTCGCCGTCGGCTGCAGCGCGTCGCCGGCCTTGAAGTTGCCGCTCTGGATGATGGACTGGGTGAACGCGCCGTAGTCCGCCATCATCTTCTGCCGTTCGGCTGCGTCCATCGTGCCGTACTCGGCTTCGTTCCGGTAGATCATCAGCAAATACTGCATTTCGATAACTCCCCTTGATCGGCTGGATCGCCGGCACCCAGTCGAACGGCGAAACCGCGAAACGACAGCTTCAGGATAATTTATTTTGGCAGGGTCCGCGGGTCTAATCCGGCTTGACGCGGCGGCCCAGGACCCCCATCACAGGCCCGTCAGTCGGCCGGACGGCCGCTCCCGCTATGGTCGAAAGGCTGCGGGAGAGGAAAGTCCGGGCTCCATCGACATACGGTGCCGGATAACGTCCGGCGGGGGCGACCCCAGGGACAGTGCCACAGAGAACGAACCGCCGGCCTTCGCTCCTCGGGGCTTCGGCACGGTAAGGGTGAAAAGGTGCGGTAAGAGCGCACCGCGGGTCCGGCAACGGAAACGGCATGGCAAACCACACCGGGAGCAAAACCGAATAGGGACGGCAACGCGGGATGTTCGCGCAAGCGATAACTCCGCAGGGCGATGTCAGGCTCGCCGTCCGGGTAGGTTGCTCGAGGCCCTGTGCAAACGGGGTCCCAGAGGAATGGCCGTCACGTATTTTCCGCGCAAGCGGGAGGTGCCCTACAAAACCCGGCTTACAGGCTGGCTGATATCTTTGAAATGAGGGGTCCGGCGGAATACGCCGGACCCCTCGCCAATTTGACGGGCCGACGCACCACCCCTGTCCGTGAAACGCGATTTAATGAAGTCTCTTCATCCCGCGAGCGTCCCAGTCCCAACTCCCTCATGGTGAGGAGCGCGCCGGCAGCGCACTTGCGCTGTCGGCGCGCGTCTCGAACCATCTGGCACGCCAGCAATGAGGACTTCATTCTGACGATGAGTCCGCCACAGGCGGGCGTCTCGACGGGTGAGGCGACTTGCGCTTTGCCAGTTGTTGCAGCGACGCGAAGTCACCGCGGATGAGGGCTTCCTTCTTGGCCCAACTCCATGCCATCGTTGTGTTGAGCTATTCTGATTTCGAGCGATGTTCGAGTGGTTCCGACGTAATAGCTGCCGTCGGCACATCTGAGAATGTAGAGCCACGCTCCCTCGGACATTTTCCTGAACGCCCCATCCTTCGAGACGCCGCGCGAAGACGCGCGGCTCCTCAGTCGGATGAGGCTACCTGCCGGCGTGCCAAATTCAAGAGGTGCAAGGTTCCCTGACAGATCAACATCCTAGCCCAAGCCATCAATCCCGCTTGAACCGGTAATCGAACCGCTCGCCATCCGCCTTGATCAGCCCCACCGTCGGCGCCGGGAAATGCACCGGCAGGATCAGGGTATCGGTGTCGGCCACCTCGGCGAAGAATTTTCGGCGCGAGACCGCCGACTGTTTTGCGTCCCAGTCCGGCTTTGCCGACCAGTCGGGCTCGCGGCACTGGATCACGTGATGCATCAAATCGCCCGCCACCACCGCGCGCTGGCCGCGGGAAAAAATGTTGACGCAGCAATGACAGGGCGAATGGCCCGGCGTCGGCGTCAGCGTGATGGTATCGTCGAGTGCGTAGTCGTCGTCGACCAGCAGCGCCTGGCCGGCCTCCATGATCGGCAGGCAGTTGTCGCGGAATACGGTGCCGGGCGGATTGGCGCCGCGCGCATGCTCCGCTTCCCAGACCGCATATTCTTTCTTGTGGAACACGTATTTCGCATTCGGGAAGGTCGGCACCCAGCGGCCGTCGCGCAGAATCGTGTTCCAGCCGGTATGGTCGACGTGCAGATGGGTGCAGAACACGTAATCCACGCTCTCGTAGGTGACGCCGAGTGCGAACAGCTCGTTGCGCCAGCGCTCCTTGCCCGGAAAGTCGAACGGCGGCGGATGGCCCTTGTCCTCGCCGGTGCAGGTATCGACCAGGATGGTGTGGCGCGGCGTGCGAACCACGAAGGTCTGGTAGGTGATCACCATCTTGCCCAGCGCGGTGTCGAACACCTCCGGCTCCATGGTGGGCAGATGATGTCTGAACACGGCGTCGTCGTAGCCGGGGAAAAAATCCTGCGGCCGCCGCCACGGGCCATCGCGCTCGATCACCGCGTCGATGGTGATGTCGCCGATCCTGAGCTGCTTCATCGCTTCGGCTCCGCCGCAATCTTCTCCAGCATTGCCATCAGCGCGTCCGGCGCGGTGACGTTCGGCGAATGGCTGGCGTCGATCTCGTGATAGCGCCAGGCCGGATCGTTCTTCGTCATTCTTTGCGAATTGCCCGAAGGTGTCCGCGGGCGTGATGCGCGTGGCGTAGATGTAGCTGCGCGGCAGGGTCAGCGCGCCGTTTTGCAACTTGAGTTTCGCCTCGAAGCACTTGATCGGCATCGGCACCCGGCGCTCGGTCAGCCATTCGATGTCGGCCTGCGGCGTATCCGCCGCGATCGGATGCGGCGCCACCCGCCAGGCGCCGGAACTGGTGAGGTCCGTCATCCGCTGCCGGTCGGCCTCGTTGAGGTCGAGCAGCGACTGGCCGTCGCCGGGGACGAAGGCGTCGATATAGATCAGCTGTGTGACGCGGTCCCGCGCGCGGTCGGCGACGCCGGTGGCGACCATGCCGCCGTAGCTGTGGCCGACCAGCACGATGTCGCGCAGATCCTCGTATTTGATGACGTTGAGGATGTCCTCGATGTGGGTTTCCAGATCGATCGAGGGATTTGCCAGATGCGCGCGTTCGCCGAGCCCGGTGTAGGACGGCGTCACCAGCCGGTGCCCGGCCGCCGCCATCAGCGGGTGCATCTTCTTCCACGCAAAGCCTCCGCCCCACGCGCCGTGGCAGACGAGAAAAGTCGCTCCCATGATGTTATTCCTTGTTTGGGGCGTGTGCCGAAGCCGATTTGCGATATTACCGGGCCGGCGCGTGATGTAAATGTTGCGGCGCCAACTCAGAGGCTGTCATTCCGGGGAGATGCGAAGCATCGAACCCGGAATCTCCAGATTCCGGGTTCGCTCGTTTCACTCGCGCCCCGGAATGACGGCGGAAATGACTGCAATCGCCTATTTGCTTCTGCTTGCCGGCGCGCTGGCCGGCGGTTTTGTCTCCGGCCTCGCCGGCTTCGGCACCGCGCTGATGGCGCTGGGGATCTGGCTTTACGTGCTGCCGCCCTCGCTCGCGGTGCCGCTGGTGCTGATCTGTTCGGTGATCGCGCAGACCTCCACCTTTCCCTCGATCTGGCGCCACATCGACTTCACCCTGGTATGGCCATTCCTGATCGGCGGTCTTGCCGGCGTGCCCTTGGGGACCCTGCTGATCGCCCATGCCGATCCCAGTGTGTTCAAGCTGAGCGTCGGCGTCCTGCTGCTGCTGTTTCCGGCAGCGCTGTATTTCCAGCGTGCCGCGATGGCCTTCACTTTTGGTGGGCGGACTGCCGATGCCGCCGTCGGATTTGCCGGCGGCATCCTGGGCGGCCTTGCCGGGCTGTCCGGCCCGCTGCCGACCTTCTGGGCCAGCGTGCGCGGCTGGAGCAAGGAGCAGCGGCGCGGCATTTTCCAGACTTTTAACTGGACTGTTTTGGCCGCAGCCCTTGGCCTGCAGACCGCCACCGGCCTGGTCAGGAGCGAAGTGGTCTGGCTCGCCTTGATCGCTTTCCCCGGCACGCTGGCCGGCGCCTGGCTGGGCACGCGGACCTACCACGTCCTGAGCGACCGAAATTTCAGGGATGTCGTGCTCGCGCTGTTGTTTCTGTCCGGCATCGGCCTGGTCTGGAGCAGCATTGCACCGAGTTGAGCTGCGCATGGCCGCTATGTGCACCGAGCGAGTTGGCTATACGCACAGCGGCAAAACCGGTAACCAATCCCGCCATGTCATCGACCACAGACGTCATGCCGTCCCATGCTTCGCGTGAGCGCCTTGGACTTTTCCTGGGCTTCATCGGCATGGCGATCTTCGGCGGCACGCTGCCGGCGACGCGGATCGCGGTGTCGGCGATCGACCCGGTCGCGCTGACCGCGCTGCGCACCGCGATCGCCGGCCTATGCTCCTTCGTCTTGCTGCTGGCGCTGCGCCGGCCGCTGCCGCCGCGTGCACTATGGCCGCAGCTGGCGATCGCGATGCTGTGCGTCAGCATCGCGTTTCCATTCCTGATGGCGCTGGGCATGCAGAGCGTCGACGCCTCGCATGGCGGCGTGGTGCTTGGAATTCTCCCGATCGCCACCGCGCTGGTTGCCGTCGTCATCACCCATGAGCGTCCGCGGCCGTTGTTCTGGATCGCGTCGCTGGCGGGCGCAGCCCTGGTAATCGCATTCGCCCTGCGCCAGGGCGGCGGCGCGATCTCGGCCGGCGACCTCTTCCTGTTCGCGGCCGTGGCCGTCTCCGCGATCGGCTACGCCTTTTCCGGAAAACTGACCTCGCAGATGCCGGGCTGGGAAGTCATCAGCTGGGTGCTGCTGATGGCGTTGCCGATTTCGCTGCCGGCGGCTGTCCTGACGATGCCGGCGGATATCGGCCAGATCGCGCCAAAGCCATGGCTGGCGTTGCTCTACGTCGCGCTGTTCTCGCAATGGATCGGATTCTTCGCCTGGAATGCCGGCATGGCGATGGGCGGCATCGCCAGGGTGTCGCAGGTGCAATTGCTGCAGCCGTTCATCACCTTCGCGCTGGCGTCCCTCTTCAACGGCGAGACCATCACGCTGCAGATCCTGCTCTTCGCCGCGGCGGTGGTCGCGACGGTAGCGATCAGCACGCGGACGCGTGGCCGTCAGGCGCCTGTCGTTGAAGGGTGATTGCCGGAGCCCTCGTGCCGCCTGCCCAAGACCATGCCGCCGGCGACGCCGACCCCCAGCACATACATCCAGCCTTGGTGAAAATCGAACAGATGCGAATTGAACAGCGAGGAGCCTGTCCAGTTAGCCTTGGGAAGGCGGTTTTATCTTGATGATGGCGGCTCAGGCGGCCCTTGCCAGCTTGACGAGGTTGTGAGCGGTGCAGATGAGCGCCCATTCTGTGCTGACCTTTTCGGTGCCGCGCAGCAGGAATTGCCTGAACCCTCTTGCCTGTTTGATCTGTCCGAAGACGGGTTCGACGATCTGCTTGCGCAAGCGGTAGCGACTTCGGTAGCCGGCGCGCTTAAGCTTGGTGCTCATCCTGGCGATCAGCGAGCCGGGTCTTGAAGCCTTGTTCGCGGTGGCGGATTTGGTGCCGTGCTTCTGCCTTCCGGTGGCGATGTAGCCCTCGATGCGCCGCCGTTTGATCATGCGAAGATTGGCGTCGGAGCAGTAGCCGGCGTCGGCCGATACTTCGTCGGGATTGGTCCCCAGATTGGCCCTGATCCCGTCGAGCAACGGCGCCAGTTGCGCCTGATCGCTGGAGGAACTGGTCAGCGTCTGCGCCACGATGATCTGATGAGCACCATCGACCGCGGCTTGGGCGTTGTAACCCTGGATGTAACCGTCCTTGGTCTTCAGGATGCGGCTCTCCGGTCGGTGAAATTAAGTTGCGCCTTGCCGTCGGCTCCGTGTTCGGCGGCGCGGCGTCTTGCCGTTCTTCTGCCTCCCTCGCAATGCGGCGCTCCTCGGCCTCGCCCGCGCCTTGCGCTCCGCCTCGCTGCGCCTTGGCTTCGCCTCCAGCGCGCCTTCCTCGCGGATCTTCGCAAGCCGCTTCTGCTTGTCGCCACCCAATCGGCATCTCGTCGCCGCGCTTGTCGCCGTAGAGCTTTCCTCCTCCGCATCGCGCCTCCGCCGCCTTGAGCCAGCGGTCGACCTCCGCTGCAAGCTCGGCTTCCCGCTTCTTCATGCGTCATAGCTCATCGCCTTGTGCTTACGCGTCGCCTATTGAAGATATTCTGCACCACGACCAGGAGGCCGATCCAGGCAACAAGACCCTCGCCGCGAAACAGCAGGAAATGCCGCCACCACAGGGCAAACAGAACGGCGATCCCGAGCGCACCCCACTGGATCGCGACGTGCAGGGTCTGGTTATGCGGATTGCTGACGACCTGACCGCCGGCGAGCACCTTCGGACCGGTGGCGGCCAGTTCGAACAATCCGCGGGTCGATCCGGTGCCATGCCCGATGACCGGCGCCTCGGCAATGAACCGCAGCGACTTCTGCCAGAATTCAATCCGCGACCCGATCGACGTCGGCTGATCCAGTTCCTTGTAGATCTGGTAGTCCCTCAAGAACGTCGTGGTGGTCCATTGCAGCCGGGGCGATGCCGTCCAGGCCAGCACTGAAACGACGACGGCGGCACAGAAGATGATGAGGTTGGTCCGCCATTTCAGGTGCAGCAACGCGAATACCGCCAGCATGATCGGCATCGTCACCAGCGCGGTGCGCGACACCACAACGAACATCATGTTGGCGAGCAGGCTGAACGCGATCGCCGCAAGCAGCGCCGCCAGCCGCATCCTGCCGGCTTGCAGTGCCATCATGATCGGATAGGCCAGCGCCACGGCGCACAGCGCGAATTCATGACTTTGGTCGATGTAGTTCTTGACGAAGACTCCCTTGGTCGGCGTGTAGAGCCCGCTGGATATCTGCTCCTTGAGCGAGAGTTCGGGGAAAACAAGGACCACCCACGACACCAGCATCAGCAGCGTGCAGGACGCCAGAAAGGCCATGAAGACCCAGGCGCCGCGCGGCGAACGTTCGAAATGATAGAACAATAGCGGCAGCACCAGCAGTTTCGCGGTCGGGCTGACGGCATGGAGGCGCACGCTCCATTCAGCGTCCGACCACAGCGTGCCGACCAGCGCCAGCGCGAACAGCGCGACCGGCAGCACCGAGACCGGACGCAGCAGCGACCGCACGAAGGCGCGCGGCTCGATGGTGGGAACCAGCGCGGCGAGCCAGAGCACCACCGCAATCGCGACGCCAGTGGTCGACCAGGGCAGCAGGATCGCGATCAGAACCGTGAGCAGATCGATATTGAAGATCCGCGCCGCCGGATCGTGCCGCGCGGACCAGATGAACGAAAGCACGGAGTTGCCGGGCACTCTTGGTGCGGCTTCTGTCATTCATGGTTCCCTGCGCGTCGTGCGACGGCCCCCGAACATCTAGCGCAAGCCGCCGACACGCCGCAATCCTTCGTCATTCCGGGTCATCGGGCCGGAAAGACGTGCCTCATTCCGCCGCTGAAATGCGTTCGAATTCTGTCGCCTGCCGCTCGAACAGGCCGCGATAAATACCGCCGGCCCGAACGGCCAGCGCGGCATGGGTGCCCTGCTCGACGATCCGGCCGCGGTCGAACACCAGGATACGGTCGAGGCTGCGCACCGTGGACAGCCGGTGCGCGATCACGATCGAGGTGCGGCCCTTCATCAGCCGCTCCATCGCCTGCTGGATCAGCGCCTCCGATTCGGAATCGAGGCTCGATGTCGCCTCATCCAGGATCAGCACCGGCGCGTCCGCAAGAAACGCGCGCGCCAGCGCCACCCGCTGCCGTTCGCCGCCCGACAACTTGACGCCGCGCTCGCCGACCAAGCGTGCCATACCCCTTCGGCAGCCGCAGGATGAAGTCATGCGCGTTGGCCAGCCGCGCCGCCTGCTCGATCGCAGCAAAACTGGCGCCCGGCCGGCCATAGGCGATGTTCTCGGCCAGCGAGCGGTGGAACAGGATCGGATCCTGCTGCACGATAGCGATCTGGCTGCGCAGCGACTGCTGCGTCGCATCCGCGATGTCCTGACCGTCGATCAGGATGCGTCCGCCAGAGACGTCGTACAGCCGCTGCACCAGTTTTACAAAGGTGGTCTTGCCGGAGCCGGAGCGGCCGACCAGGCCGACGCGTTCGCCGGCGCGGATATCCACCGACAGGCCGTCATACAGGGGATCGCGGTGGCCGCCATAATGGAACGTGACGTCGTCGAACACGATGCGCCCGCCCTGGATGTCGATCGCCCTCGCGTGGGCCTTGTCGGCGATGCCGATCGCCTCGTCGTGAATCGCGACCAGTTCCTCCATGTCGTTGACCGAACGCTGCAGATTGTTGATGTGCATGCCGACGTCGCGCAGATAGGCGTGGATGATGTAGTAGCTGGTCAGCACATAGGTGACGTCGCCCGGCGTGGCATGGCCGGCGATCCACAGCAGCAGCGCGCCGCCGATCACGGAGCCGCGCAGGCACAGCAGCACCGCCAGTTGCGCCGTCGAGGTGTAGTTGTAGCGCAGCCAGGTCCGCCGCACCCGCTTGCGCCAGCGGTCGATGACGCGCGCCAATCGTGCATCCTCGCGCACCTCGGCGCCGAACGATTTTACCACGGCGTTGCAGGTCAGCGCATCGGCCAGCGTGCCGCCGACCCTGGTGTCCCAGGCGTTGGAGACGCGGGCGGCCGGCGCGATGTAGCGGGTCGAGAACGCCACCGTCATCGCGACATAGACCAGCGCGCCGACCGCGATCACGGCGCCGAGCGAGGTCCAGTGCAGCCCGAGCAGGATCATCGATCCCACCAGCACCGAGAAACGACGGCAGCAGCGCCATCAGGATGGTGTCGTTCAGCAAATCGAGCGCCCACATGCCGCGGGTGATCTTGCGCACCGTCGAGCCCGCAAAGCTGTTGGCGTGCCAGTCGGTGGAGAAGCGCTGCACCCGCGCAAAGGCGTCGCGCGACACGTCCGACATGATCTTCAGCGTGAACGGCACGATCGCCTGCAACCCGGTCAGACGCAGGACCATCGAGACGAGGCCGAGCGCCACGATGGCGCCGAACGCCGTCAATGCGGCCTGCCGCGCCGAGGGATCCGCAGCGCCTATCGTCAGGGCATCGACCAGCCGGCCCGAGAACAGCGGCATGAACAGGTCGGCGACGGTGGCGCCCAAGAGGCCGCCGGCCACGGTTACGGCCATGGCCGGCTGACGGAGCCAGTGGCGGAACACGAACGGGATCACCACGCGGATCGCGGCCGGACGCTGTCGGGGCGTTGCGGTCATGGCGTCATCCTCCGCTTGCTGCCGCGAGCGGCAGCAGCCGCTTCCGGAATTCCAGGCGCAGCAACCACAGGCTCAACCCCGCCTGCAGCGTGGTGGTTGCGATCGACAGATACCAGGCGTGCTCGATCCGGAAGCCCGGCATCGCGGACAGCCACACCAGCGGCAGCGCATAGGTCACCAGCCGCATTCCGGAGCTGAACAGCACCGGCGTGGTGTTGCCCAAGCCCTGAAACATGCTCGAACAGACGAAGATCAGCCCCTGGGCTACGCTGTTCAGGGAGACCATGCGCAGGAAAAGCGCGCCGACCGCGATCGTCTCGGCATCCGTGCTGAAAGCGCCGAGCAACAGCTCCGGCTTCCATTGGGCGATCATCGTGATGGCGATCATCACGGCGGTGCCCAGCAGCACGACGCGCCTGAACGTCTCCCGCACGCGCTCGCTGTTGCCGGCGCCGAAGTTCTGGCCGGCGATGGCGCCCGCAGCCAGCGCGATCGAGATCGCCGGCATGTGAACGAAGCCCAGCAGCCGCTGGCCGATGCCAAAGCCCGCCTGGGCCGCGGCGCCGAAGTGCCGCAGCGCATAATAGATCACCGCCATGTTGACGAAGATGATGGCGAACTCGCCTCCGGCCGGCAGCCCGATGCTCAGGATGCGCTTCCATTGCGCCAGTTGCGGACGCCACAATGCGCGGTCGATCGCGACATAGTGCTCGTAGCGGTGGAAATAGCCCCACATCATCGCCACCCCGACCGCGACCGCGATCGTGCTCGCCAGGCCCGCCCCGGCAACGCCGAGCGGCCAATTGGTGCCCCAGCCCGAAATCAGGACCGGCGCCAGCAGCATGTTGAGGATCACCGTCGAGGTCTGCACGATCACGGTCGGGCGCACGATGCCGGTGCCGCGCAGCGCGGAGCCCATCACCAGCACGACGAATTGCAGCGCCAGCGCCGGCATGAACCAGAGCAGATAGGTGGTGCCCGCCTCGATCACGGCATCGTCGGCGGCAATCGCGCGCATGTAGCTGCGCGCAAGCAGGCATCCCGCGACCAGCGTCGCTAAGGAAAATACCGCCGACAGGCCGAGCGATTGATTGAACACCAGGTTGGCATCGGCCCGGTCCTTGCGTCCGACCGCCTGCGAAATCAGCGATACGCTGCCGACGCTCAGAATTTGGGTGAGCGCGTTGATCAGAAAGCCGGCATTGCCCGCGGCGCCGACGCCGGCGATCGCGGCGTCGCCGAGGCCCGCTACAAAATACAGATCTATCAGCCCGCACAGCATCATCATGATCATGCCGGCGAAAATCTGCGGCGCCATGACCGAGATGTGGCTGACGATGGAGCCCTGGGTGAGGTCCTTCATGGGATCCGATCCGGTCACGCTCGCGCGCAAAACCGGCTCCGTTGCTGGACGCGCGACGGCAACAGGCCGAAGTCGGGCGTCGTTGAAAAATGTCAGTACAGACGGGGAGTTAAGAGACCGGGACGTCAGACCCGATCGTTACCGGCGGAGACGGCCCTCAAAGGGCCACGCGGGCATCCGAAAAATGCATCGGACGCGGGTGCGCGATCTGCGAATACATCGAAATCATGCAAATCCCTCCCCGGTTCGAGCGACAATGGCGCTGCTTATAAATGCGTCGCGGGTGTTTGGCAAGGCGACAAGCGCGTGATCGCCTAATGCCCGCCGCCCGCCACCATCGCGGAGGGTTTTTTCAGCAGCACGACCAAGAGCGCGAGGCCGACGTAGAACACCGTCAGCATGAAGAAGGCGTCGCCGAATCCCATCACCACCGCCTGGCGGTGCACGATCTGGGACAATTGCTTCATCGCCATCAGCGCGCTGTCGCCCATGCCCTGCATCCGCTGGGTGAACATGTTCAGGGTCTCGGTCGCGGTGGCGTTGCCCCAGGTCACCCGCTCGTGCAGCCGCGAAATGTGCAGGTCGGTGCGCTGGTTCAGCACCGAGTTGATCACCGCCAGGCCCGACCGCGCCGCCGAGATTGCGGGTCAGATTGAACAGCCCGGAGGCGTTCTTGACCCGCTCCGGCGCCAGCGTGCCGAGTGCGATGGTGTTGGTCGGCACCATCGCGAACATCATGCCGATGCCGCGCAGGATCTGCGGCACCAGCAGTTCGTAGAAATCATATTCGCGGGTGATGAAGGTCATCTGGCATGAGCCGGCCGCGAAGATGACCAGGCCGGCGGCGATGATCAGGCGCATGTCGACCTTCTGCATCAGGCGGCCGACGATCGGCGCGGTGAGGAACATGGTGATGCCGGAGACGAACATGGTCTCGCCGATCATCAGCGCGCTGTAGCCGCGCACCTCGGCCAGATAGCGCGGATACATGTAGGTCAGGCCGTAGAGGCCGATGCCGACGCAGAACGAGATCAGGCAGCCGATGCCGAAATTGCGGTCGCCGAAGGTCCTGATGTCGACGATCGGCTCGTCGACCGTCAGCACCCGCCAGAAGAAGGCGATCGCCGAGACCGCGCAGACCGCGGCGCAGACCGCCACCGAGGTGTCCTGCAGCCATTCATATTGCGGCCCTTCCTCCAGCACATATTCGAGCGAGCCGAGAAAGCCCGCCATGAAGATCAGGCCCCACCAGTCGAACCGCTCCAGCAGCTTGAAGTTCGGCTCGTCGAAATCGACCAGCGCCAGCACGCCGACGGTGATGAGAATGCCCGGCACGATGTTGATGAAGAACAGCCAGTGCCAGGACAGCCAGTCGGTGATGAAGCCGCCGACGGTCGGTCCGACCGTCGGCGCCAGCGTGGCGACCAGGCCGATGATCGGGCCGACGATGTGAAATTTCGAGCGCGGAAACACCGTATAGGCCGAGGCGAATACGGTCGGGATCATGCCGGCGCCCAGAAATCCCTGGAACGCGCGCCACAGGATCATCTGTTCGACGGTGGAGGCGAAGCCGCACAGGAAACTCGCGACGGTGAAGCCGGCGGCGGAGATTGCGAACAGCAGCCTGGTGCCGAACGCCCGCGACAGGAAGCCGGACAGCGGAATCCCGATCACTTCGGCGATCAGATACGAGGTCTGGACCCAGGACACTTCGGACGAGGACTTGCCGACAGGCCGGCCTGGATATCGGCCAGCGAGGCCGAGACGATCTGGATGTCCAGGATCGACATGAACATCCCGAACACCATGATGAGGAACGCGAACAGCCGTTTTGGCGGAATCCGTTCCGATACCGCAGCCGGGTTCATCATCGACGGTGGGGCGGTGATGGCGTCAGCCATTATCGAGCCAGCCCATCGCCGTCGTCGCGGCATTCTTCAGCATGAGTATGTCGAAGCCCAGCAAAACGCTCGAATAGCCGCGAGCGGCGGCCGACGTCACCTGCTCCTGCGTGAAGGCAAAAGTGCTTCTCGGAATGTTGGCCGCCGTGGTGGCCCTCTCGAATTTTTCAACCGCCGCCAGAAATTCCGGAGCATCGAAGCGACCGGGGCAACCGAGGTCGACCGACAAATCGAACCCAGCCAGGGCCAGGGCACTTATACCCGGAACAGCGCAGATGGCGTCAATGTTCTCGATCGCCGCTTTCGTCTCGACCAGGAGATTGCAGCGGGCCGTGTTGCTCAAACGGGTCAAACTCTCTTCAAACGTTTGCCCCCACCTCGAGTGTCCAACGAACGGGCCAAAACCTCTGCGGCCATGCGGTGGATAACGGGTCATGGCGACGCATTCGGCGGCCTCTTCCGCGGTATTGGTGAGCGGAAACACTATTCCGGCGGCGCCGAGGTCCAGTGCCAGCTTGACCATGGCTTCATCGCGCTTGGCGACACG
This sequence comes from uncultured Alphaproteobacteria bacterium, assembly GCA_963706975.1. Taxonomy (GTDB): domain Bacteria; phylum Pseudomonadota; class Alphaproteobacteria; order Rhizobiales; family Xanthobacteraceae; genus Bradyrhizobium. The sequence goes on along the minus strand of CAVPOL010000065.1, from coordinate 50,961 downwards.
CACGAGCGGCGAGCAGTTGGTTCCTGCCGTGGCAGCAATCATGGCGTGGAGGTTTTCGGGGCCGACGGGCGCATGCTCTTGGTCGATCACGACCGCGTCCGCTCCCGCGCTGGCAAGCGCCTGGGTAACCACAGCGGATGGAATGATGTTGAAGAACGTCGCGCGTATCTTTCTGGCATTCGCGGCCACGATGTCCTCCAGTATTCAACGATCGGAGCAGCCGTGCGGCCAGGTCAGGCCGTCCGCCACTTCTGCATCTACTTCGGCTGAACCATCCCCGGCGCGTCTAGGTCCGCTTCGTTGTCAGCATCATGTGCGCCTTCACGCGTGTCTACGGTGACATAGACCGACATGCCGGCGCGCAACAGGTTCTGCTTCGCGACGTCCTTCGGCACCCGGACCCGCACCGGCACCCGCTGCACGATCTTGGTGAAATTGCCGGTGGCGTTGTCGGGCGGCAGCAGCGTGAACACCGAGCCCGCCGCCGGCGAAAGGCTGTCGACGACCCCCGCGAATTTGCGATGGCCAAAGGCATCGACCGAGATCTTCACCGGCTGGCCGGGACGGATGCGCTTCAGCTGCGTCTCCTTGAAGTTGGCGTCGATGAAGACATCGTTGAGCGGGACCACATTGGCGAGCCGCTGCCCGGCCTGGACGAAGTCGCCGGTATTGACGAGGCGGTTGGAGAAGGTGCCGTCGACCGGCGCGCGTACATTGGTGAAGTCGAGATCGCGTTGCGCCCTGGCGAGCTGGGTCTGCAATTCGGCGAGCTGGGCGCGGGCCTCGGCCTGCTGCGCCCTGGTGACTTCAACATTGTCGCGCGCGGCGTCATGGGCCGCCTGCGCCGACTTCACCGCCGCGGCACCCTGATCGCGTCCGGCTTCGGAAGCTTCAAACGTGGCGCGGGAGGCAAAACCCTTGGTGCTCAGCGCCTGCTGGCGTTCGAAATCGAGGCCGGCGCGCTTCGCCGAGGCTTCCGAGGATGCCAACTGCGCCTTGGCCTGCTCGGCGGCACTTTCCATCGCGGTGACCTGGCGGCCGATGCGGTCGACGGTGGCCTGCTGGGTTGCGATCCTGGCGCGGGCCGCGTCGACCGCGATGCGATAATCGCCGTCGTCGATCCTGAACATCACGTCGCCGGTCCGCACCACGACATTGTCGCCGGGCAGGATCGCCGCGATGTGGCCCGCCACCCGGGCGCCGAGCGTGGTGTTGTTGGCGCGCACATAGGCGTCGTCGGTCGAGACGTAGAAGCGACCGACCAGAACATAGTGGACGGCATAGCTGGCGGCGGCGAGCGCGAGCAGTGCGAGGATGCCCATCAGGACGAATTTGCGCTTGCCCGATTTCGGGCGCGGCAAGCGGCGCGGTGCGGCCGGCTTTTCGGCGGCTGGGCTGCCGGCGCATCCCCGGGCCGGCGCGTGATCTCTTCCGGCAACGTGAGTGCGCAGCTGCTCGCGACAACGCGGCAGTGTCGCGCGCAGCCTTCCGGCCGTTTCCGGCCCGGTACGAAGGATGCGGGCGGCCTGGTCTCTCGCTGCGGCCATGCGGCCTCCTCACTTCAATAAGCCGATGCCACGCGCAGCCGAACGAACGGCGCTGACGCCTCATTCTCAAATTCATTTATCTCAAATTCATTATAATTGACCGAACGGTTCGGTCAAGATATATTTATTGTTACGACCCTATCGAGCGATTCCCTTCCGAGTTGTTTCCGAAACCGAAATCTTCCAGACAATCTAAACCAATGGTTGCATCGAAATCCCCAACTCGCTCCAGATCGCCGCCGACGAGGATTTCCTCGAAGCGGCGCCAGATCCTCGATGGCGCCCGCAAGGTGTTCATGAACCTGGGTTTTGACGGAGCCAGCATGGGTGAGATCGCCCGCTCCGCCGGCGTCTCCAAGGGCACGCTCTACGTCTATTTCGCCGACAAGAACCGGCTGTTCGAAGCCATCGTCGAGGAAGAAGCGCTCGCACAGGGCAAGACCGCCTTCAATTTCGACCCCGCGCGCGACGTCACCACGACGCTGATGGAATTCGGCCAGGCCTATATCCAGCTTTTGTGCCGGCCCGGCGGCGGATCGGCCACGCGGACGGTGATGGCGATCGCCGAGCGGATGCCGGAGGTCGGCCGGCGCTTCTACGACAATGTGGTGTCGCTCACCATCGGAAGACTGGCGGCCTATCTCGAGGCCCATGTGCGCTCCGGCGATCTCGTCATCGCGGATGCCCGCTGGCGGCGACGCAGTTCATGCAGTTGTGCCAGGCGTCGCTGTTCATGCCGTTTCTCTTCCAGGCCGCCCCCGCGCCGTCGCCCGAGCGCATCGAACAGGTGGTCGCGAGCGCGACGCGGATGTTTTTGGCGGCGTACCAGGCGAAGGCGGGTTGAGCGACACCGTCACCGCGGGCGCAAGCGAAGATTCCAGCTTTCGCGAGAAGAAAAACAAAGCCGCGCGGCGCCATGCGCCCGGGAGCGCTGTTTCCACCAGTGGCGTGGGGAATGCCGGTTGCCCGCGCGCTCGGCGACACCCGCAACAGACTGAGTTGCAGTGCACGCAACTGTGGTCATCCCGAGCGCCCCCGGAAACTCATGCAAGAAGTGAGACACACTTCGTTGACAGTCCCTGCGGCCAGCAGGTAGCCTGTTCCGCAAGCGGGACGAATGCCAAATTTGCGCATGCCGCGGGTGTCGAAGTTACCGCCGAGAACGCGCGGACGCGAGCCCCAATAAACCGCTTCAAAAAACAAGCTGCACCAGAGGGAGTTCAAACGCCAAAGGGGGATCTGACGATGTCTGTCCACATCCGTGGTTCACGAGATCCTTTGCCTGGCCGCGGCCGCAGCACTGGCCATCGCCGCAGCAGGCGCCGCCCATGCCCAACAGAAGACCGATGTCATCTTCAGCGCCGGCCCGACCGGCGGCAGCTGGACGCCGATGGCGGCGGCGGCGTCGCAGGTCGTCAACAAGCGATTTCCCGAGCTGAACGTGCAGGTCGAGCCGGGCGCGGCCCTCGTCAACATGGAGAAGATCCGCAACGACAAGGCCGATATCGGCTGGTCGATGACGACCGTCATGTCCGACGCGCAGAAGGGCGAGGGTCAGTTCGCCGGCAAGCAGACCGACAAGGGCCTTTTCGTGGCCAACTTCTACCCCAACGTCTGGCAGCTGGTGGTGCCCGCGAACAGCGACATCAAGAGCGTCAAGGATCTGAAGGGTCAGCCGGTGGCGCTGCCGTCGCGCGGCAACACCAGCCTGGCGGCCGGCTGGGAGTATGCTGCTCAAGGTCAACGGCATGACGCTGAACGACCTCGGCGCGAAGAGCTACGGGCCGGTGTCGTCCAACGCCGAGGCGGTGAAGAACCGGCAGGCGATGGCGGTCGGATGGTTCACGGTGGTGCCGGCGTCCTTCATCATGGACATGGGCTCGGCGATGCAGCTGCGGGTGCTCGGGGTCACCGACGAGGAGATCGCCGCGCTGCGCAAGCTCAATCCGGGCTTCGTGCCCTACACGCTCAAGGCCGGCCTCTACAAGGACCAGGGCGTGACCGAGGCCGTTCAGACCTTCCAGTCGCCCACCGTGCTGATTGCATCGTCCAAGACGTCTGCCGACGTGATCTACAAGATCACCAAGGCCATCGTCGAAGGGCGCGAGGAGTTCGGCAACGTCACCAGCGTCATGAAGGGCGTGACGGCGGCGGAGATGGCCGAGAACTTCGGCATGCCGTATCACCCCGGCGCGGAGAAATATTACCGCGAAGCGGGATTGCTCAAGAAGTAGAGGAGCCGCACAGTGCGCAAGCTCGCAGGCTACGCGGGCCTCGTCGTCGGCGTGGTGGCGGTCGCGATGTCCGTCTACCACGTCTACGCGCGGCTGACGGTATACGCTCCCGATCAGCAGGCGCTGCTCTACATCACGCTCGCCTTCAGCCTGGTGCTGTCGTTCCTGTTGTGGCCTCGCAGCAAGGGCGCGACGCCCGATCGCGTGCCGTGGGAGGATCTCGCCCTGGCGGGTCTTTCGCTCGCGTGCATCGGCTACATGTTCGTGAATTACGACTACATCGTGAACCGCTTTCCCACCGCCGATTCGCTGACCCGAATGGACATGGCGGTGGGAATTACCGCCACTCTGCTGGTGCTGGAGGCGACGCGACGCACGATCGGCGCGGCGCTGCCGATCGTGGCGATCGTCTTCCTGCTCTACGGGTTCGCAGGCCCCTGGCTGTACGGCTGGACTCTACCACAGAGGGCCTCAGTCTCGAGATCACGGTCGACCAGACCTATTTCACCACCGAGGGCATTTTCGGGGTGCCGATGACGGTGGCCGCCACCTACGTCATTCTTTTCATCATCTTCGGCACGTTTCTCGAGAGATCCGGCGCAGGTCAGTTCTTCATGAACTTCGCCAACGCGATCGCCGGCGGCGCGCGCGGCGGCCCCGGCAAGGTGGCGGTGGTCTCCTCGAGCCTGTTCGGCACGATCTCCGGCTCCGCGGTCGCCAACGTCATGGTCGACGGCTGGCTGACCATTCCGATGATGAAGAAGACCGGCTTCAAGCCCGAGGCGGCAGCGGCGATCGAGGCGGTGGCCTCCACCGGCGGGCAGATCATGCCGCCGATCATGGGGGCGGCGGCCTTCGTGATGGCCGAGTTCCAGGGTGTCAGCTACACGCAGGTGATGATCGCCGCGGCGATACCGGCGCTGTTCTACTACGGGGCGCTGTTCGCCGCGATCCACTTCAACGCCGTGCGCTCGGGGCTCAAGGGCATTCCGCGCGAGGAACTGCCCATCCTCGGCCACATCATTCTCCGTCAGGGGCACCTGTTCCTGCCGGTCATCGTGCTGCTGGCGCTGCTGCTCTACGGCTTCACGCCGACCTATGGCGCGATCATCGCCACGGTAGCGCTGGTCGCCATCTCGTGGCTGCGCCCTTCGACCGGGCTGGGCTGGCGCGCGTGCCTTGAAGGCCTGCGTGACGGGGCGGTGCAAACCGTGCCGGTGGCGATGGCCTGTGCGTCCGCCGGAATCGTGATCGGCATCGTGCTGCAAACCGGGCTGGCGCTGCGGTTCACGGCGTTTCTGATCGACTTCACCTACGGCTCGCTGCTGCCCGCGCTGCTCATCACCATGGTCGCCGGCATCATTCTCGGCATGGGCATGCCGACCACTCCCGCCTACATCATGCAGGCGGCGCTGCTCGTGCCCGCGATCATGAAGCTCGGGGTCGAGCCCATGGCGGCGCACATGTTCGCGTTCTACTTCTCGTGCCTGTCGGCGGTGACGCCGCCGGTGGCGCTGGCGGTGTATGCCGCCGCGTCGATCGGCGGGGCCGGCCTGTGGGCCTCGGGCGTGCAGGCGGTGAAGTTCGCCGCCGCCGGCTTCATCGTGCCGTTCTTCTTCGTCTATAACCCGGCGCTGCTGTTCCAGGGACCATGGCTCGAAATTCTGCGCGCGGTGCTGAGCGGCACGATCGGAGTGATCGCGCTGGCGGCCAGTCTCGAAGGCTACTTCCTGCGCGTCGCAACGTGGTTCGAGCGGGCGCTGTTCCTTGCGGCGGCACTGCTGCTGATCGATCCCGGAATTCGTCACCGATGTCATCGGCATTGTCCTGCTTGCCGTCGTCCTGCTGCTGCAGAAGCTGTGGACTCCACAATCCACCATGGCGCGGGAAGCGAGCACGTGACCCGCGCACAAAACATTGCGCTGACGCTTATCGCATCTGCGCTCGTCGTCGGCACCGTGCTCTACGGTGTTATGCGCATATACGGCTGAAATTCTGGTGCATTGCGGAGCAACGATCGGCGCGTCCCATGCGACAGGTGACCCGGATAATGGTTACTCCGCGGACGACCCTCCTACCCCAGCCCGCCGTCGACCAGAAAACACTGCCGCGTGATGCGCTGGCTGTCGTCGGACGCCAGGAACAGCGCCATGTTCGCGATGTCGTCGGGCGTCACCGCGTCGGGAATAGCCTGGCGCGCGCGGCCTTCGGCGATTTTCTGCTCGTCCTGGAACCAGAGCCGGCGCTGGCGCTCGGTGATCACCATGCCGGGCGCGATGGCGTTGACGCGAATGCGGTCGGGTCCGACCAGGCGGGCCAGCGAGTTGGTGAAGCCGACGATCGCCGCCTTTGCGCCGGCATAGACCGGCAGCGCCGGCGGGCCGCGCAGCCATGCGATCGACGACATGTTGATGATCGAACCGCCACCCAGCGCCTGCATCTGCGGCACCACCGCCTGTGCGGCGAAGAAGACGTGGCGGAAATTGACACCGATCGTGAAATCGAATTCTTCCGGCGTCACCTCTGACAGCACATGGCGCTGGTCGTTGGCGGCGTTGTTGACCAGCACCGCGGCGTCGCCGAGTGCGGCATGGACCCGCGCCATCGCGGCGCGCAGGGCGTCGATGTCCAAGAGGTCGCAGCGCACGAACAGCGGCGGCGGGCCGCCCTCACCGGCCACCTCCCGCGCCAGCGCTTCACCGGCAGCGGCATCGATGTCGAGAAAGGCAACGCGGGCCTTTTGCGCCGCGAACGCGCGCACGAACGCGGCACCAATGCCGGTGGCGCCGCCCGTGATCAACACCACACGGCCCGCGAGGCCGGCATAGCTGGATTGGGTCATGCGATCAGCCGCTCCGTCCTGGGGTCGAACAGGCAGATGCGGCGGGTGTCGAGCGCGAAGGGGGCAAGCGCCCCCGGCTCGGGGCGGATATCCGGCGTGATGCGCGCCAGCACCGGCTCGCCGCCGAGCCGCAGCAGCACGATGGTCTCTGCGCCGGTGGGCTCGATCATCTCGACCGGCGCATCGACGACAACAGGCGCGCCCGTGCTGCCTGAAAACCGGCGGCTGCCCTCGGCAATGCATTCCGGCCTGATCCCGAGCACCACCTCGCTGCCGACAAACGCCGCGGCCGCGTCGTATCCTTTCAAGCGAAGCCGGACCTCGTCTGGCCGGCCCGCGCCGATCACGGCCACCGGCCCGCCATTTTCCGCCACGAGCCGCGCCGGCATCGTGTTCATCGGCGGCGAACCCATGAAACGCGCCACGAACAGGTTGGCCGGATAGCGGTACACGGTGTCCGGGTCGGCGAATTGCTGCACCTCGCCCTGATGCATCACGGCGATCCTTGTTGCCATCGTCATCGCCTCGATCTGGTCGTGGGTGACATAGACGATGGTGGCGCCGATCCGCTGATGCAGCCGCTTGATCTCCATCCGCATCTCGACGCGCAGTTTGGCGTCGAGATTGGAGAGCGGCTCGTCGAACAGGAACAGCAGGGGATCGCGCACCAGAGCGCGGCCCATCGCCACGCGCTGGCGCTGGCCGCCGGAAAGCTGCGACGGTTTTCGGCCGAGCAACGGCTCGATCTGCAACAGCCGCGCCACATTGGCGAGAGCCGCCTCCTGCTCCTTCTTCGGGACATGGCGGCATTCCATTCCAAAAGTGATGTTCTGGCGCACCGTCATCGACGGATAGAGCGCATAGGACTGGAACACCATGGCGATGTCGCGGTCTTTTGGCTCGATGTCGTCGACCACCCGCCCGCCGATCTCGACGGTGCCGGAGCTTTGGCGCTCAAGGCCGGCGACGATGTTGAGTAACGTTGACTTGCCGCAACCGGATGGCCCGACCAGCACGGTGAACTCGCCCGCGCCAATCTCGAGGCTAATTCCCTTCAGCACCTCGGTGGCGCCGAACCTCTTGTGAACATCACGGACAGTGAGAGCTGACATGCGGGTCCCTACTTTATGGCGCCGGCGGTAAGGCCGCGTACGAAGTACTTGCCGCCGATCAGATAGATCAACAGGGTCGGCAGGGCCGCGATCATGACCGCGGCGCTTTGCACGCCGTGTTGCGGGATATCGGCGACCGCAGCGGAGAGCGCGATCAGCGCGGCGGTGACCGGCTGCTGCTGGCCGGTCGTGAACGTCACGCCATAGAGGAACTCGTTCCAGATGTGCGTGAACTGCCAGATCACCGTGACGATCAGGATCGGCGGCGAGAGCGGCAGGATGATGCGCCAGAAAATGCGAAAGAACCCCGCGCCGTCGATGCGCGCGGCCCTGATCAACTCCTGCGGGATCGCAACATAGTAGTTTCGGCAGAACAAGGTGGTAAAGGAGAGCCCCTGGATCGTGTGGATGATCACCAGGCCAGTCAGCGTGTTCATCAGTCCCGTATCGCGCAGCACGATGGTCCACGGCAGCAAACGCATCTGCTGCGGAAGGAAGATGCCAAGCGTGACGACGCCGTAGATCCAGCTATCGCCGCGAAAGCGCCAGAGCGAAACCGCGTAACCGGCGACCGCACCAAGCAAGGTGGAGATGATCGTCGCGGGAATGGTCACGAGCGCGGAGTTCAACATATAGGGACGGATGCCGGTGCAGGTCTGCGCAACGCAGAAGTCGGACCATGCCGTGAGGTAGTTGCCAAAAGCCCACTGCCGCGGCCAGCCGATCATCGAGGTCTGTACGATTTCCTCATTGCTGCGCAGCGAGTTCAGCACCACGACGATCAGTGGCACGAGATATGCCACCGCGAACAGCGAAACGACGAGATAGATCAGCGCGCGGCCTGGCGTGAAGGTTCGATCACGCATGGGTGGCCCGCCTTCGCCAAAGATAGCGCCAGGCCGCGTAAGGCAGCAGCACCGCGAGAAGAATCAGCAACATCAGCACGGCCGCCGCCGCGCCCCGGCCGAGCAGGTTGCGCTGGAACATCAGGTCGTAGACGACAAGGGCTGGCAGCTGGGTCGCAAGTCCAGGGCCGCCGTTGGTGAGCGCGCGCACGAGGTCGAAGGTCGAAATGGCGAACTGCAGCTGAATGACGATGACGGTGATGGTGATCGGCCAAAGCGTCGGCAAAATGACGCGCCGGTACATCCGGATCGGTCCGGCGCCGTCGATCTGCGCGGCCTTGATCAGGTCGGCATCGACGGAGCGCAGGCCGGCGAGGAAGAGCGCCATGGCGAAGCCCGAGGATTGCCAGATCGCGGCGATGACGATCGTCCAGATGGCCATGTCGCGGTCGATCAGCCAGTCGAACCGGAAGGAAGTCCAGCCGAGGTCGTGGACGAGTTTCTGGATCCCGATGCCGGGATTGAGCAGCCAGCTCCAGACCGTGCCGGTGACCACGAACGACACCGCCAGGGGGTAGAGGAAGATGGATCGCAGCGTGTTCTCGCCGCGAATGCGCTGATCGAGCAGGATCGCAAGCATGAGCCCGGTCACCAGGCTGAGCAGGACAAAAGTACTGCCGAACAGCAGCAGATTGTCGAAGGCGATCTGCCAGTTCCGCGACGCCAAGACTGAGGTGTAGTTGCGCAAGCCGACCCAGCCCGACACCGGAACCAGCGTGGATGGCGTAAACGAAATCCAGATCGTCCACAGCGAAAACGAAACGAGGTGCGCGGCGGACAACAGCAGCGGCACCCAGATCGTCAGATACTCGGGCAGCCGGCGCACCGCGTCAGGTGTCGTCGGCCGCCGTCGCGGCGCCGCGGCGGCGGTGTCTGTCAACGCGACCCCTCGACGGCCTCGGCGAGGCGGGTGACCGCCTGCTCCGGCGTAATCTTCTTGTTCTTCACGTACTCCGTGATCACGTCGATGATCGCCGCGGTCAGGCCGTTTTCCTGCGCCATGTTATGCGCGACGCTCAGGACCGCCTGATTGCTGGCGATCGCGTCTTTCAGAGCTGCTGCGGTTCGGCGTTGACCGTCCGACCAGCCTTCGCCCGAGAGGTCGACATCGGTGCGCACGGGTATCGATCCCGTGATCTGCGAATACATGGTCTGGATCGCCGGATCCATGACGAGCTGGGCCATCAGCGTCTGGCCGGCCTGCAGGTCGGGCTCTTTGCGCTGCCAGAATATGAAGGCGTCGGCATTCAACAGGAACACCGGCTTGCTGTTGTCACTGGGGCCGGGCGTAATCATGAAATCGTCGAACTTGAAGCCGGCGTTGCGCAGCACGCCCTGCGCCCACCCGCCCATGATCATCATGCCCATGTCGCCGTCGACGAAGCGCTTCAGGTTGGTCGAAAAGTGCTGGGCGCCGACGTTGGGGTCCATCCAGTCGGCGATCCTGCGCACCTGGACGAAGGCGGCTTTGACCTCGGGGCCCTCCAGGGCCTTCTTGTCGAGATTCATGATGGCTGCGCGGTATGCGGTGGGACTGATGCCCGCCAGGGAGGCCTCGAACTTCTGCCCGTCATCAGGGCGGGTGCCGCCGTTGGCGATGGGATAGGCGACCCCGCCCGCTTTCATCTTTTCGGCAAGGTCGTTGAAATCTGCCCATGTAACGGGGATCTTGTCGGCCTTTGCCTTGTCCATCGCGCGTTTGGACAGAAACAGCATGTTGGTGCTGTAGATCTGCAACGGCAGCGCAATCCACTTGCCATTCGGCTTGTGCAATTTTGCGAGATCCGGCGCGACGACTTTTTCGTAGCCGGCGGCAGCGACGACGGCGTCGAGATCGACGGTCGGGGCGATCTTCGACCAAGCCGCAATCTCGGGTCCCTTGAGCTGCGAACAGGCCGGCGGATCGCCGGCCATGATCTGGGCGCGCAGCTTGTTCATCATTTCGGTGGTGAAACCGGGAACGGGCGAATGTTGCCAGATGCCGCCCTTCTCCTCGAATTTCTTGCCGAGCGCCGTGATGGCCGCCCCATCGCTGCCCGCGGACCATTGCGAGATCGCGGTCAGGCGCGGTTTTCCGCGCCCTGGGCGCGAGCAATGGCCGGCAGCGCGAGCGCGGCGGCAGATCCAGCGAGCAGACGTCGCCTTGTGGTGTCTGGCATTGTGTTTCCTCCCGATTTTTTAGATTTTGAAGTGTTGGCCGCACCGCTCCGCCTAAGAAAGTGATGGATTTCCGGCAATCGATCGTCGGCGCAACCGCCTTTGGAGGGTCGGCGCGACACCGCCAGGACGCGGCATGACCGCTTGCGTGTTACCGCTCAGACTATTCCCCCGACGCAGCTTGTTGCTTGTTGATGTCCATCGTTACGAATGGTTCAAATCTGTCAAGATCATATGCAATGCTGTCGCTTGAGCGCGAAGCCTCGCCGTGATACAACTTCCGGCCTCGGGCCAACGACAACCGCCCGATGAGCTCCCGAAGCCAAGCGTTGTCTCGCTCCATTTTCGGAGGTGAGACATGTCCTGCGATAGCACGGCTTGCCCTTCAACGAACTATCTCGAAAACTCGCCAGCCTTTTCCGACCTCGGTCAGCCGCTGACCGCGTGGCTGCTGCCATGACCGAACTCGTTGCCGCGCGGACCCGCCCGGACATCTATTATCTCTATGTCGCGCGCGCGTTGCGCGGTTTTGGGGACGGTTTTGCCATCATCATCCTGCCGGCGTATCTTCTGGCCGTCGGGCTCTCGCCGCAGCAGGTCGGGATCGTCGCCAGCGCCTCGCTGCTGGGAACGGCGGTCCTGACCTTGCTGGTCGGGTTTGTCGCGCCCCGCTACGATCTCAGAAACCTGTTTCTGCGCCGGCGCCGCGCTGAGCCGTCGTCACCGGGCTGGTATTTCCGGCGGTCGCACACTTTCGCGCCGATCCTGATCGTCGCCTTCCTCGGCACCATCAATCCGTCGGCGGGCGACCTCGGCATGCTGATCCCGCTCGAACATGCGCTGCTGACCCAGGAAACCAGTGACCGCGACCGCACCGGCGTATTCGCAAAATACAGCCTGATCGGCTCGCTGACCGCGGCCGCAGGCTCGCTCGCCGCGGCGCTGCCGGAATATCTGGCATCGCTGGGGATTTGCCGAAGCCGATGCGCTCCGCCTGATGTTCTATGGCTATGCGGCGCTCGCACTGCTGTCCATGCTGCTGTACAGCCGCCTGCCGCGCGATCATTTGCGCGCCACCGCGCGCCCGGCATCGGCGCTCGGTCCGTCCCGCGGCATCGTCTACAAATTGGCCGCGCTGTTCAGCCTCGACGCCTTCGCCGGCGGTTTTGTGGTGCAGTCGCTGCTGGCGCTGTGGCTGTTCCAGCAATTCGACCTGTCGCTCGCCGCCGCCAGCGCTTTTTTCTTCGGCTCCAGCCTGTTGGCCGCGATCTCGTTTCCGGTGGCGGCCTGGCTCTCCAGACGCATCGGCCTCGTCAACACCATGGTCTACACCCACATTCCCTCGAGCCTCTGCCTGATCGCGGTGGCGTTCTGCTCCGACCTCGACAATCGTGCTCGGCCTGCTGCTGGTGCGCTCGGCGCTGTCGCAGATGGACGTGCCGACGCGCTCGTCCTATGTCATGGCGGTGGTGACGCCGGCCGAGCGCACCGCGGCCGCAAGCGTCACCGCGGTGCCGCGCAGCCTCGCCTCCTCGATCAGTCCGGCGATCGCGGGTTTCATGCTGGCGGGACCGTTTTCGGCGTTGCCGCTGGTGGTCTGCGGCGGCCTCAAGATCGTCTACGATCTGGCGCTGCTCGGCATGTTCCGGCATACGCGGCCGCCGGAGGAGACGTGAGGCGCTAACTCGCGGCCATCGCTCAGTGCTATGCGGTGCAACAATCGACGCGCGCCATGGAACAAGCGAGCGAGACAACAGTTGCCCAGCCACGAAACCGCAGTTGACCTTTGATTTGGATGTCGCCGGACGTTCTTCTGTCACGGGCGGTGGTTTTGAACCGACGCAGGCTTTCAAGTGCAAATCACCGAGGGACTCGGATCAGGGAAGAATACGCCCATGCGCGTCTTGATTTTCGCATTGTCGATCCTCGGAATTCTGGTCAGCGCCGAAGCCGGCAAAGCCGGGCCGAGCACGACCGACCGCGATCTGATGGCATCGGTCGATCCGGCGACCTCTGCCGACGAAGCAACCCAGCAAACCGAAGATCAGATCGGCCTCGACAAGCGAAAGCGTCGCGACGTGCAGCGCCGGCTGACCGGTCTCGGCTTCGACACCAGGGTCAACGGAAAGTTCGACGAGAAAACCCGCGCCGTGATCACACGCTGGCAGGCGGCCCGCGGCTATCCCGGGACCGGCTTTCTCAATACGCCGCAGCATCAGGCGCTAATGACCGAGTCCATCTCAACGGCGCAGGCCAGCGTCAGCGATAACGAACCGCCTGCCCGTCGTCGCGGCGGCGCCAGCCATCACCGCAGCGGTGGCGTTGGCGGTCCGATTGGCGCGATCGGCAGCGCAGTGGGCGGCGTGGTCGGTGGAGTGTTCGGACGCAGGTAACGATCGCCACCGCCCAACCACTCCATCCTCGTGGCTTCCCGGCTGCAGTGGCGTTGCCCGAAGAGCCAGACGCCAATCCCTCATTCCATGACCTCGTCAGCGCGGGCCAGAATTATCAACGGCATTTCAAGCCCGAGAATTTTCGCGGTCTTGAGATTGACGATGAGTTCAACTTTCGTGGACTGCTGGACCGGCAGATCCTCGGGCCTGTCACCCTTCAGGATTTGGCCTGCATAGACGCCCGCCTGACGATACGCATCGGTGATACTGCCGCCGTAACTTACCAGGCCGCCAGCGGCAGCGAATTCGCGAAACTGATAAATCGCCGGAATTCGATATTGAATTGCCAGTGTCGCAAGCACCTCCGAACAATGTCCGAATTCAAAGCGGCGTTCGCCGCCAACGACGTAGCGAACACGATCCCTTGATTTGACACTTCTTCTTGTTTTGTCAAAATCGTACAAATGACGCCAAAGCCGCGCGACCGCATTCTCGATGCTGCCATGGCGGTGTTTCGCCGCCATGGTTTTCGGCGCTCGTCGATCGAGCAGGCCGCCGAGGCGGCCGGACTGACGCGGCAGGCGCTGTATCACCATTTCAGGTCCAGGGAAGCGCTGTTTCGCGCCGTGATCGAGCGGGTGCACGAGAATGCGCTCGCCGCCGGCATCGCGGCGGCGGCGACCGCGGACAAGGCCGGCGGCGGCCTCGCCGACATCCTGGTCGTCGCAAATCACCGCGCGGCTGAAGCAGTTCATCGCCTCGTTCGACGGTTCGCCGCATGTCGATGAGCTGTTCTCCGAACATCTGCTGCAGGCGCGCGACCTCTACCAGAAATATGCCGCGCTCTACGCCGCGCAAAGCGTGGCGACGATCGAGCGGGTGCGCCGCAAGCAGCGGCTCGCGCTCGCGGCATGACGCCGCAGAACTCTCGCGCATGCATCGAGATGGCGATCAACGGCGCAAAATCCGCTGCATCCGGGGATGCAGCCGGCCGGCGCCTTTCTCGACGATCTCACTGTCATGGCGCGGACGCTGATCGCCGGCGCCGTCACGCGCAAAGCCCGCCGCGAGGAAGATCATTTCGAAAAAATCCGCCCGCAAAAAACCTGGAGGTCGCTTATGAGCACGATGACCATCAATGGCCGCTCCGCCGCCCTGCCCGACGATCCCGACGCACTGCTGATCGACGTGATCCGCGGCGAACTCGATCTCACCGGCACCAAGCTTGTTTGCGGCGCCGGCGTCTGCGGCGCCTGCACCGTGCTGGTGGATGGCGCGCCCGTGGTGAGCTGTCTGATGCCGGCGCATGCCGCGGCGGACAAATCGGTAACCACGGTGGAAGGCATCGGCGCCGGCGCGCTGCATCCGGTGCAGAAGGCGTTCATGGCGCATGACGCCCTGCAATGCGGCTTCTGCACGCCGGGCTTTATGGTCGAGGCCGCCGCGTTCCACGATCGCTGGCGCGCGGACGAAGGGCACGGCGGCGCCGTCGCGGGAAGAAATTGGCGCGGCGCTGTCGGGACATCTGTGCCGCTGCGGCGCCTATGACGGAATCTTCAACGCCGTGGCCGCGGCCTGCGCCGGGCAGTTCGACGGCAGCGATTTTGTCTCGCCGCGGGTGGAAGCGCGCGAGAAAGTCACGGGGGCCGCAAAATACACCGTCGATATCCGCCATCGACGGCCAGCAGGAAGGCGTCGATCCTGCGCTCGAAACTGGCGCATGCCCGCATCACGGAGCTCGATCTCGCGCCGGCGCGCGCGATCGCGGGCGTCAGCGCCGTGATCTCGCTGCTCGGCGACGACCGCATGGTGCGCTATGTCGGCGATGCGATCGCCGCGGTGGCGGCGAACGACCGCAAGACCGCGCTCGCGGCGCTCGCCGCGATCCGCATGACCAGCGAAGCGCTGCCGTCGGCGATCGGCCTCGATGCCGCGCGAAAAACCGATGCGCCCGTGGTGTTCGAAAAATCCAGCCGCAAGCGCGCCGGCAATGTTTCGGAAGGCGCGCCGGCGCCGGCCCCCTGGAACGGCAATGTACGGGGGCCGTCGGCGGCGTTTTCGCAGAAGGGCAAAAAGGCAAAGGGCTGGATCGCGGCCGCGCGCGACGAAGAAAATCCGTGGCTGGTCGAAGCGACCTTCCGCACCGGCACCCAATCGCATGCCTGCCTCGAGCCGCACGCCACCGTCGCGCGCTTCGACGGCGACCGGCTGACCGTGCACGCCTCGACGCAGTCGGTGTTTCACGTCATGGAGTTGATCGCCAAGCGCTACAAGCTCGGCGCACGACAAGATCCGCGTCATCGCCGATCACGTCGGCGGCGGTTTTGGCTCCAAGGGCACGCTCGGCATGGAGACCATTGCAGCGATCGAACTCGCGCGCGAAGCCAAGGCGCCGGTCCGGATCGCCTATGACCGGCATGAAGAACTTTCCGTCACCGGCTATCGTCCGGCGGCGGAGATCAAGTTCGTCGCTGCTGCCCTCGCCGCAGGGCGATCTGCAGGCGCTGTCGCTCTCGGCCTATGCCGACACCGGGGCCGCGACCAATTCGACGCTGGCCGCGCTGGCGCGGCTGATCTATCCGGCCGAAGCCAAATAGCTCAGCGATTTCGACGTCATCAGCAATTTGCCGCCGGGCGCGCCGTTCCGCGGTCCCGGCGGGCCGCCGATGGCGTTCGCGCTGGAACAGGCGATCGATGAAGCCGCGCTGCGGATGAAGCTCGATCCGATCAGCTTGCGCAAGCGCTGGGATCCCAATCCGAACCGCCAGCGGCTCTATGATTGGGCCGCCGGCCTCGACGTGTGGCGCAACCGCAAGACGGCGGCGCCGCAGACCGGCCGCTATCGCCGCGGCGTCGGCGTCGCGACCGGCTACTGGCTGTATCTCTGGCAGCCCGGCGTGAAGATCGAACTCAACGTCGAGAGCGGGCGCCTCGATCGCCAAAACCGCGACGCAGGACATCGGCCAGGGCAGCCGCACCGTGATCGCCAATACCGTGGCGCATGAATTCGGACTGGAGCCGCACGACATCGAGGTGCGGATCGGCGATTCCGATTTGCCGGAAGGATCCGGGCGCCGGCGGCAGCCGCACCACGGCCTCGTGATTCCGCCGACGCTGCTGGCGGTGCAGAAGCTTAAGGCTGCGATCGAACAGAATGCAAAACGCAAACCCGCTCCCGGATCCAACGCGCCGTGGCGGGAGATGATCGCGGCGTCGCCGGATCTCAGCGTCGAGAGCGTGCGCCCCGAAGACAGCAAGCCGACCGATGCCGGGCGTGCGCTCACCGCTGAAGGAGGCAGGCTTCATCGGCATCATTTTCGGCTGGATGCTGCGCCGCTTTTCCAATCTGGCGGTCGGCGCCGGCGTGCCGAGTTCGGTGCAGGTGATCGAGGTGGAAGTCGATACCTGGCTCGGCCATGTCCGCGTGCTCAATGTCCATACCGGGCATCGCGGTCGGAAAAATCGCCGCCCCCGCGCTGGCGCGCAGCCAGGCGACGGGCTCGGTGATCCAGGGCCTCGGCTATGCGCTCTATGAAGCGCGCGAGACCGATCCGCGCAGCGGCGACATTCTCAGCGCCGGCATGGAGGATTATCGCATCCCGGGATATCGCCGACACGCCACTGATATCGACGTGCATTTCGACGAGGCCGGCTTCGACCACGTGCTCGGCGGCAGCGTCGGGATCGGCGAGGTGGCCACGGTGCCGACCTCGCCGGCATTGGCCAACGCAATCTCGCAACGCCACCGGCATCAGGCTGACGGAAATTCCGATCCGGCCCGACCGTCTCATTGCCGCCTTGAAAGGGAGGACCGCAGCATGACCAGCGCAGCCATGACCGCTCCGCCCCGAATTCCGCGCCGCCGGCACCGACCTTTCCGAACGGCGGCGCAGCGGCGTCTCGCAGGGGCCGCTGATCGATCTTGTGGCCGCGCCCGGTACGATCGGCGTGAACTGGGGCGCCAACGGCGCAGCCAGCATCGGCGCCTTCACCAGCATCGCCGCGATCGCAACCGACGCCCGCCTCAATGCAGCCTATCCCGGCATCGCGGCGGCGGCACTGGGTCTCGCCACGCCGCAGATCCGCCACCTCGCCACGCTCGGCGGCAATCTCGCGCAGCGTTCGCGCTGCTGGTATTTTCGCGATCCGCATATCGCCTGCCTGAAGAAGGGCGGCAGCGACTGCCCGGCGCGGACCGGCAATCATCTCTACGGCGTCGCCTTCGATCTCGGCCCCTGCGTGGCGCCGCATCCCTCCACCATGGCGGCCGCCCTGCTCGCCTATGACGCCAATATCGTCACCAGCCAGCGGCCGGGGCTTTCGATCGGCGAACTGTTGGGCGACGGCTCCAGCGGCAACATCGGATCACTTGCTGGCAGCGGGCGAAATGATCCGCAGCGTCGAACTGCCGGCGCCGCTGCCGGGCGAGCGCGCGCTCTACAAGCGCGCCATCAGCCGCAGCCATGCCGAGTGGCCGCTGGCCGAAGTCTGCGCCCGTGCCGTGGTGAAGGATGGCGCGTTCCAGTTCGTCCGCATCACCGCCGGCGGCATCGCGCCGGTCCCGCTCCGGCTCTGCGGCATGCGAGGCAGCGTTGCAAGGCAAGCACGCGACCGCAGCAACGATCGCCGAAGCCGCGAGGCAGGCGGCCTCCGGCGCAAGTCCGTTGCCGATGACGGGATACAAGCTCGATCTGCTGCAGGGCGTCGTGCACGATCTGCTGGAGAAGCTGATGCGATGTAGCGATCGTAGCGTGGGTAAAGGCGCACTTGCGCCGTGCCCACCATGCTCAGCATCCCCGGCAGATGCTGAACTTGTCGTCGCGGACACCGCCTCGCGCGCGAGCAGAGTTGCGCGTGGAAGTGCGGCGCGATTCGCGCGACGTCGTCGCGCGCCCGGTTATATCTCACCCGCGACGACACCACCGGCGAAACCCGCGTGGAGGTCACGGGCGCCGCGGAAGGCACCACCGGGACCGCGATGCGCGGCGGCGGCGGCGGCGGGATTTCGCGGCGTTGCCGATGCCGCTGGGGTCGTTGAGCGAATTGTTGAGCCCGCCGGCGCTGCCCGGGCCGCGCGGAATGCCGCTGACGCCGGCATCCTGGGCGAAGGACGTCGCAGGCGCGGAAAGCCAGGCTGCCAGTGCCAGAGCCAAAAAGGCCGATTTGCCGAACATGATCTCGCTCCACCGAAGCAATGCTAACGGATCGACCGCCTTACCCGTTCCTGGACACAACACATTACCATTGGCTCGCCCCTTCCTTATATCTCAAAATTGAGATATAAGCGGCTGTGACATGGCGGGTTGAAATCCTGAACGAAACCGTCGCCGCGGAAACTCGCGCTGCAGCGCACCAAGGAGATCACATGACTATCCCGTTCGAGAAACTCAAGGCGCGGTTGCTGGCCAATCCCAGGGTCAAGGCCGAATACGACGCGCTCGCTCCCGAGATCGAGATTTCCGCCGAACTGGTCAGGGCTCGCTTGCGCGCGGGTCTGTCGCAAGCCGAACTGGCGGCGCGCATGGGCACCAGCCAGTCCGCCATCGCCCGGCTGGAGAGCGGTCAGACACTGCCAAGCACCAAGACCCTGTTGCGGTATGCGGAAGCGACGGGCAGCAGGTTCCACGTGCGGCTGCCGGCGGCCTGATCCATCAAGACCGCTTCCACCCCGCGCGCGCTAGTCGTCCATGAACTCGTCTTCTTCGTTGACCTTGTCGTTCGCCTTGTGCCGGCGACGTCACGGTCTTGCGGCCGCCGATCGATCCCGTCACGTAGGCGTTCGCGCCGAGGCGTAGGAATTGCGCTGCGCCGGCGCGGCCGGCGATCTCCTCGCCGGAGGCGGCGGCCGGCTGGCAGATGGTGCGCTGGCTCTTGCGGCGCATCAGATCGACGTGGATGTGATCGTGGTGATAGATGTTGGAGCCCGGCGCCAGCACGGTGTTGAACTGCTGGCAGGCGGCAGCCTGAATGTCGCGCAGAAAGCCCTGCTCTTCCGGCATGCCCTTCCAGCCGTTCTTCACCGTGACGCGCCGGCCGTCGGCGAGCGTGAAGGCTGCGATATCCAGCGCATTGCCGAAGGCGTGCTCGGAAATATGCGCGCGCGAATTGCCGTTCATGCCGCGGCAGGAATAGGCCGAGATCTGCTTGATCTCGACCACGCGGGTGCCGAACCAGCGCTGTGCCGCCGGCTGCACGGAATCGGCGAGCCAGCGATCGAGCGCCGAGACGATCGGACAGGCCAGCGTCGCCGCGGGCTTCATCGCCACCGGCCCGAATGCCGCGACCGGATTGCCCTGCGCGGGCCCGAGCCGCGGCAGCGGCGGCGTGTCGAGGCGTTCCGAATAGGGCGCTGCGACGCGATCGCGTGCGGATAGGCCGAGCCGGATAGCCGATCCGGCCCGCCGGTTCCCGCACCCTGGCCTGCCCTCGGCGCGCAGCGCGATGTCGTCGTCCTGCTGGGCGACGCCGGGCGCCGTCAATGAAATCGGGCCGTTGGACGGCGCGCCGTAGCCGGCTGGGCGCATCGAGTTCGGGGATAGATGATGGCGGCGCAGCCCGCGGTGCCGGCGGGGGCGGCTGCGAAACCGGCCAGCGCGGCGCATTGCCGATGCTGCCCGGCGGCCGCAAATCGTCGGCAAAGCCGAAGCTGCCGCTGGTTTCGCCGAGCGCGGCCACCTTGAGCGGATACTCCGCGCCGCAGACCCCGGGGCCCGAAATCGGGTTGATCCGGACCAGTTCGGCGGTTTTCCTTCACCGCGCCGGACTTCAGGCATGCCAGTTCGGCCTCGGCCCGCCACGCTTCGCGCTCCGCGGATTGAAAAAATCCGCGGCCGCAGCCCGCTAGCGAAACAAGGACGAAGGAGCCGACGAGATACAAACGAACTCCGCGCGTCATCCGCGCACGTTCAACGAATTTATTTAAGGACTCTTCAACGCCTTGTTTTCACTATTTATTAACCACGTTGCCGCCGGCTCCTCTGCCGTCCGGACGGCGGATAGCGACAGCAAGGCTGACTTTTTACGCCGGGAACGCATTGCTATCTTCGCGGGTTGAGCGGCAGTGACGTGAACGACGGAGGTTTCGCAGATGATCTCGCTAGGTCCTTTCGTCAGCAGAATGAGCATTGTTGCCGCCTATGCAGCAATCGCCTTTGTCGGCGCCATCGTGCTGGGCGTGTTTTAGGCGCTCTGCACCACACTCCGAATTGATCAGCGCCCGGCGGTTTGGATCTTCAGCCGCCGGGCGTTTTTCATGGATCGCGCGTCTGCCGAATATCGTCAGCAGAACACTGCGTTCACTTTTGTACATTTGCAGCGGAACGAAATCCCGGGTTCCCGCGTAACATTCACGCCGTATCGTGGTCGGGGAAGACATCCGTGATAGGCAAACTGTATTTCGTGCGCCAGGCGGCGACGCTGCTCAAGTTCGCCAAATCCACTGCAAACCCTGAACTCTCGGCGGTCCTGATCGAAAAGGCCGCCGATTGACTCGCGCGTCGATGAGACCGTGCGGTGGATCGGAGCCTCAGGTGCCCCCGATGTGGAGCCAGAACAAGGCGGCGGGTCCGCGCCGTCGGCGACGTCATAATCGCGGACCCGTATTGACCACCGCTACGACCGCGGCTGACCGACCCGACCTGCCGCGACGTGATCAGACTTCTCCGGCCTGCTGACGATCCGGGTCCAGACATTGCCCGAACAATAAAACCTTCCCAGCGCGCAGGCTTCGACCCGCAGCGTGTTCGGTCCCTTCAACGGCCATCGTGCCGTAATAGGTATCGCCGCTGTCGTGGCTATAGACGTTGCCGGCCCATTGCGAGTCCGGTTTTCGGCTTCATGTTGACCAGCACCGCCTCGCCCTTGTCGTTCGACGATGATTTGAGGGCATAGCCGCACAGCGCCGCGGCCGCAGCGTTCGATGCGGACCGTTCCCTTGCTGCCTTCGCTCTGCCAGTCGCCGATCGGCGTTCCGGCCGGTTCATCTTCCGCACGATGCGACAGCTCGCGACATCTGCGGCAGCGGCGACCGCCGGCGGCCGGCCGGCTTCGGCGCTCGGCGGCAGCATCGTCGCGTGGCGGCGGGGCGGGCGGCGGCGAGCACCAGTGCTGGGAAGCGCCGGCGGCGGCGCGGCCACTTCCTGCGCCGCGGTGGCGGCCGGCTTGAAGTGGTCAGCGCCGGGGCGGCGCGGCGGCGATGGGCGACCGCAGGATTGACTGCCGGCGGAAGCGGCCGCTACCGGCGCCGGTTGCTGCACGCACAGGCGGTTTCGCCGGATCGGCGACCTCGCGCTCATCGTCATCACACGGTCGCGCCCGCGGCGCTTTTGATGGATGCCGGGAATCGAAACCGAGCAGGCATGACGCGAACTTGGCAATGACTGGGCGCCTCGATGCGGATCGCGGTGTCCGCCGACCACGAAGGAAAGCGAATTGCCGGCATGCGGCGGATGAACTGAGGACCATCAGCACGACGAGAGAACAAAGTCGCTTCATCGCAAGCCTCCCGGAAACTGCCGATGCGCAAGCTAGCGCGCGAAAGCGGAACTGAATGTGATCGAAATCACCGAGCCGGGACGTCCGAGTGCCGGCCGCGCTCCCGCGCATCGCTGGGTGACGCAGATCACGGAAGCGGCGGCGACCGGGCCTATGGTCCGGGCAAGTTCACCCACCCGCTTCACAGGAGGCTTCACATGAAAAAGCTTTTCGTTCTCGCCGCGCTGCTGATGGCCACCACCGTCCGCCTTATGCCGGCAATTCGATTTCCTTCCAGATCGAGGGACACAAGATCCGCGTCCAAGCGCCGCAGCAATTGCAATTCGCTGTCCTGCATCCAGATATCGGCGCCCAGCCTCTCCGGCTCCAGCTTTGGCGGCTTTGGATCGAAGTCGAAACGCTCCAGCGACGATAGCGACGTTGCCGAACGCACCGCGCCGGCAGTCCCGCGCCGCGCCCGCCCGGCTCAGGCGACCCCGCCGCAGCCCGCCGCTCCGCTGTCCGGCAGCCGCCGCCGGCCGTCAGCCCCGCGCCGCCGTCCCGACGACGGTTGCGACGCCTCGCCCAGCGCCGCTCAACCGGTCACCGAAGCATCGTCCGCTCCGGCCGTCGCCCCGGCCCGGCCGCCGCACCGCCGCTGCCCCCGTTGCCGCCGCGCCGGCGCCGCGCCGACCACGCCGCTCGGCATCTGGGCCACCGAGGAAAACAAGGGCAATGTCCGCATCGAGTCATGCGGGCAGAACCTGTGCGGCTATGCCGTCAAGACCGGCGAAAAAATCCTGATCAACATGAAGCCGCAGGACTCCAAATGGACCGGCCAGATCCACGATCCCGACAGCGGCCGCAATTACGACTCGACGATCGCGATGAAGGGAACCAACACGCTGCGGGTCCAGGGCTGCGCCTTCGGCGGCATGTTCTGCGGCGGCCAGACCTGGAAGCGCGTCAGCTGATCAACGTCAGCCAAACGCCTGCCTGAAAGTCCCGCGGATTTTCCGCGGGGCTTTTTCATCGCGACGACACTGCAATGGTTAACGATTCGCATCCGCACCGCGATGAAACAAATCTCAACGCGACGAAACCAAATTGTCGCGATTGACGCAAACGTCCTGAAACGATTGCCCTGTATTTTTTTCTAACGAGCCGCCCGGGGACCGGCGCGCAACTCGGGGCGCACATCAAGAGGACACTCATGACCTTCTCGCGTACCGACTTTGCCGGCTGCAAACTGCTGGCCGTGACCGCCATTGCCTTCGCCATGCTGACCACGGCTTCGCAGGCCTATACGCCGGAGCAGGAGCAGATGTGCACCGGCGATGCGATGCGGCTGTGCAGTTCGGAAATCCCCAACGTCGACCGCATCACCGCCTGCATGATCCGCCAGCGCGCCTGCTCAGCGACGGCTGCAAGGCGGTGTTCCAGAAGGAGCCGCCGGCGGCAACCGCCACGCCCGTGAAATACTCACCGGCCAAGCCGTCGAAGCCGATCAATCTGGTGCCGGCCAGGGTGAAGTAATCGACACGATCGATCGCCAGATCCATTCAAGGGCCCGCCGGTTGCTCCGGCGGGCTTTTGTTTTGCCGCCTTCATTGCGCAACCCATTCACCCGCCGTTCAGCCGCGCCGGTCTTTCAATGTTCCGCTGTTCAATCGGCAGCGGCCTTGTATTCTGCATGCCCATCTCCCGCCGGATCCCATCGTGACAGTGCATCGCTTCCTGGTTGCCGGCTGGCTGCTGTTCTGTCTGGCGCCGGCCGGCACGCCCGCCGCCGCTGCAGGCGCCGGGGCGGCCGGATCGGTCCGTCTGGCGCAAGCGGCACAGCCGGCGCAAGCGCCCGCAGCTGCTGCGCCCGCTGCTTCTGCCGACGCGCAAGCCGAGGAGCCGATCGGCAACGTGGCCACCCTGATCGGCAGCGCCACCGTCACCCGCAACGACACCGTCACGCCCCTGAAACCAAAGGACGATATCTATCTCAACGACGTCTTGCAGACCGCCGCAAAATCCTCGCTCGGCATCACCTTCATCGATGCCACCACCTTCAATCTCACCGCCAACGCGAAGATCACGGTCGACAATTTCGTCTATGAGGAAGGCGGCAAGCAGAACGCCGCGCTGGTCGACGTCGCCAAGGGCACCGTGGCGTTCGTCGCCGCTTCCGTCGCCAAAACCGGCGACATGAAGATCTCGACGCCATCGGCGACGCTCGGGATTCGCGGCACCACGGGCGTGGTCGAAGTACCGGAAGGCGCCGCCGCCAACAGCCCGAACAATGTCGCCATCAAGCTCTACCCCGATGCCGACGGCAAGGTCGGGCGGATCGAGGTCAATGACCGCGCGGGCGCGCGGCTCGGCTTTCTGACGCAGGGCGCCAGCGGCTTCACCATTCGCCCCGGCGTGGGCGGGGCACGCTTTGCCGCCGTGCCGCTGATAATTCCGCCGCAACAGATCCAGCGCGACCGGGGTTTTGTCCGCCAGGTCCACTCGACGCAAAATCTCGGCCGCCGCGTCGTCACCGAGCAGCGCGACTTCCGCCGCGCCAATCCGGGTTTTGTTAATCCGAACCGGCCGATCCGCTCGGGTCCGCCCGGCCAGCAACGCCAGAACGGCCAGCAGCGGCCGAATAATCCGCAAAATCCGCCGGGACCGCAGCGGCAAAACAATCTTCAGAATCCGCCGGGACCGCAGCAACCGGGCCGGCCGAACCGGCAAGGCCTGAATCCGCAAGGCCAACGGGCAGGCGCGCCCGGGCAACAAGGCGCACCCAACGTACCGGGCGCTCCGCCACGGCCGGGTCAGCCGCAGCAACCTGCCGTGCAGGGACAACCGGCAGCACGCAACGCACCAGGCGTTCCGCCGCGGCCGGGCCAGGCGCAGCAACCTGCCGTGCAGGGACAACCGGGTGCGCCCAACGCGCCAGGCGTTCCGCCACGTCCCGGCCGGCCGCAGCAACCTGCCGTGCAGGGACAACCGGGTGCGCCCAACACGCCAAGCGTTCCGCCACGACAACCCGGCGTGCAAGCCCCGCCGGGTTCGCAAACCCCGCCGGGCGCGATGCCACGGTCCAATCCGCAGCAGCCGAACCTGCAACCGCCACCCGGCGTGCGCCAGGGTCAGCCCGGCATGCTGCGGCCGGGATTGCAGAACAGGCCCGCACTGCTGCGTCGGCCGGCGCCGGCGCCGGCGAAACGGGGACGGCATCAGGTCCGCTAGGGTTAACCGCGTCCGGGTTTTTCGAACCGCCTCGGCATTTTTCGTATAGGTTGCCTGGACAATGTCGACATCGGAGCTCAGCCAGTCGTCCCGCGCGCCGCCCGGCCGGCGCAAGCGGCGCGACTATTCGCTGCTGATCCTGGCCGCCGGCATCTTCCTGTTCGGCGCGGCCGCCGGCGGCCTGTATTACTGGCTGCGCCCGGTGACCTTGCGCATCGCGGTCGGCCCGCCCGGCAGCGACGACCAGAAGCTGGTGCAGGCGCTGGCGGCAAGCTTTGCCCGCGACGCCAGCCCGATCCGCCTCGCGCCGATCCTGACCGAAGGCGCTGTCGAGAGCATGGCGATGCTGGCGGCAAAGAAGACCGATCTTGCGGTGGCGCGTGGCGATCTGGATCTGCCGGCCGACGCCGAGTCGGTCGCTATCCTGCGCAAGAACGTCGTGGTGCTCTGGTCGGTTGGCGCGGTTCCGGCCAAGGGCGCGAAAAAGCCGCCGGCGCCGAAAATCAAGGAGCTCGGCGATCTCGTCGGGCATCGCGTCGGCGTCATCGGCCGGACCCAGGCCAACGTCAAGCTGCTGCGCGTGATCCTGACCGAATCCGGCGTCAATGCCGACAAGGTGACGATCACCCAGTTCGGCGTCACCCAGCTCGCAGAGATGGCGAAGGATACCGCCATCGATGCCTACATGGCGGTGGGCCCGCTCAACAGCAAGATCACCATCGAGGCCATCGCCCTCACCGCAAAGGCGCGCGGCGAACCAAAATTCCTGCCGATCGACGTCTCCGAGGCGATCGCCCAGCGACATCCGCTCTACGAAGCCGAGGAAATCCCGGGCAGTACCTTCACCTCCTCGCCGGCGCGACCAGAGGACAAGATCGACACCATGAGCGTCAATCACCTGATCGTGGCGCCGAAATCGCTGTCGGAAACCGCGGTCGGCGGTTTTGCGCGGCAGCTCTTCACCGTCCGCCAGTCGCTGGCCCGGGAAGTGCCCGGCGCCGCCAAGATCGAAAAGCCCGATACCGACAAGGACGCCGCCCTTCCCGCGCATGCGGGGGCGGCGGCCTATATCGACGGCACCGAGCGCACCTTCCTGGAAAAATATTCCGACTATATCTGGGGCATCATCCTGGTGCTGTCGGGGCTGGGATCCGCCGGCGCCTGGCTGCGCCATTACCTGCAGCGCGACGAGCGCGAACAATATGACCAGCACCGCGACGGCATGCTGACGATGATTTCAAAAGTGCGCGAGGTGGAGACGCCGGAAGACCTGCAGGCGATGCAACAGCAGGCCGACGGCATCCTGCGCGAAACGCTCGATTGCTTCGACGACGGCACCATCGAGGAAGGCGACCTGTCGGCCATTGCCCTGGTGTTCGAGCAGTTCAATCACGCCGATCGCCGACCGCCGTCTCGCCATTGCGCTGGCCGCCCCCGGCATCGAGCCGGCGCGCATGCGGGCGATGTCCTGACCCCTTGGCGGTCCCTCCGCTGCGCCCGTAAACCGCTGAATCAGACCCATGAAACGGCCGGGCTCCGGTTCGGCCATGAAACCGTGCTGAAACAATTCTTAACGCGACGAAACCATTATGGCCGCTTTGAGCAAAACTCCTGAAACGCGTGACCCGTATTGATTGCCCCAACGACGCGCCGGGGGACACCGGTGCGCTAGGGCGCTAAACAGGGGTCAAACATGATCAACTCAGCCAGGCTGAATTCCCGCCTTGCCGCCGCCATCGGCGCTTTGGCGATCGGCGCTTTCGCATTTTCCGGCTCCGCCGCGGCCGCACCCGTACAGCTGTTTCCGTTCTTCGCGCCCCCGCCGGCGCAATATGCGCCGCCGCCGGTGCGGGCCGTTCCGTCCGACGATGAAGGCACCGTGGCCGAGATGCCCGCCCGCCTGAAGCGCCAGATCGTCAACTACGCCACCCGCGAGGCGCCCGGCACCATCATCATCGATACCCCCAACACTTATCTCTATTATGTTCTCGGCGGCGGCCAGGCGATCCGCTACGGCATCGGCGTCGGCCGCGAAGGCTTTACCTGGTCGGGCGTGCAGACCATCGCCAAGAAGGCGGAATGGCCGGATTGGACCCCGCCCCCGGAGATGATCGCGCGCCAGCCCTATCTGCCGCGCCACATGGCCGGCGGCCCCGGCAACCCGCTCGGCGCCCGCGCCATGTATCTCGGCGGCACCATCTATCGCATCCATGGCACCAACGCGCCGCACACCATCGGCACCCGCGTCTCCTCCGGCTGTCTGCGCCTGACCAATGAAGACGTCACCGACCTCTATTCGCGCGTCAACGTCGGCACCAAGGTGATCGTACTGCCGATGGACCGCCGCGCCGATCTGGGCAGCGTCGTGCGCTGAGAACGGCTGATTGCTTCAGCTGGATTCATGATCTGAAAAATGGCGCGGTCTCCGCGCCATTTTTGTTTGGAGCACCTCACCCTTCGAGACGCCACGCGAAGACGGGCGGCGCCTCAGGATTTGGTCGTCGTTCTCGGGCGCGACACAATCCCGCTCCCTCATGGTGAGGAGCGCGCCGGGCAGCGCTCTTGCGCTGTCCGGGGCGCGTCTCGAACCATCTGGCACAATCGATCCCTCTCTGGACCCGACCTTTTTCTTGAATTCGGCACGCCAGCAGGTAGCCTCATCCTGGAGAGCCGCGCCGCGTTGCGCGGCGTCTCGAAGGATGGGCGTGTACGGAAATGTCTGGGGGAGCCTGGCTCTACATTCTCAGATGTGCCGACGGCAGCTACTACGTCGGGACCACACGCACGTCGCTCGAAATCAGGATAGCTCAACACAACGACGGGACGTTCGAGGGCTATACGGCCTCTCGCCGACCTGTCCAACTGGTCTTCTCGCAATGGTTCGATCGCATCACCGATGCGATCGAAAGCGAGCGCAAGCTGAAGGGATGGAGCCGCGCCAAGAAGGAAGCGCTCATCCGTGGTGACTTTGGCAAAGCGCAGGTCACCTCACCCTCCGAGACACCCCCCAGCGGCGGGCTGAGTGCCAGATGGTTCGAGACGCGCGACGGACAGCGCAAGCGCTGCCGACGCGCTCCTCACCATGAGGGAGCGAGGGCTCCCCCACTCTCTCGTGCCTCCCCCACACTGGCGCCCCCTCACCCCGCCCTGTAGTCTCCGGCCCTGAATTCAGTCCGGGGGGACGATGGGTCTGCCGTTCAATCTCAAGACGGCGTTGATCGCGGTCGCGGTGCTCGCGATCTCGTTTGTCGTCAGTCTGAAGGTGATGGATTTTGTGGCGCCGCGCGGCACGGTGCGGCCGCCCGCGCTGGTCGAACTGCCGCCGCTGCCGCCGGCGCCGCGCTCCTCCAGCATCCTTGCGCCGGTCGTGATTCCGATTTCCGCGATCCGCGACGCCGCCGATCGCTCGGCGGCGCGCAGCTTTGCGGGCAAGGCCGACAATCCGGCGACGCAGATCCTGCAAAATGCCGATATCGGCTGGACCGCCTCGCGCGGCCCGATCACCGCGACCGGGGGCCAGGACGTGCTGTCGCTGGCCACCGCCCTGACCGGAACGCTGAACGTGACGGGCTCGCTGTCGGCGAAGGCGACCGGCGCGGTCGGGGAAGCGCTCGGCGGGCTGCTCGGCGGCGACGTCGGCAAGAAGATCGGCAGCGTCAACATCAAGAACCTCAATGTCAGCGCCGAGATCAAGGGCAGCGTCACCATCACCTCGCGGCCGAGGCTGGCGGCGGCCTGGCGGATCGAGCCCAATCTGGCGGCACAGGTCAATCTCGCCGACACCAGCCTTTCGGTGGCGGGAGCGAAAGTCAGCGTGCCCGCGCAAGTGAAGCCGCTGATCGATAAATCGGTGGCCGACCAGATCGCCGCGACGCAAGCGCGGATCCGCAACGATCCGGTGCTGGAACAGAACGCGCGGATTCAATGGGCAAAAGCCTGCCGCTCGGTTCCGCTGCAGGGCACCGGCGTCTCCTCGTCGCTGCCGCCGCTGTGGCTGGAGCTGCGGCCGACCCGGGCGATCGCGGCACAACCGCACGTCGATGCCTCGGCGGTGACGCTGACGCTCGGCATCGAGGCGGAGACCCGCATTACCTCGGTGCAGACCAAACCCGACTGCCCGTTTCCGGCGACCATCTCCATCATCCCGCCGACCCCGGGCCGGATCAGCATCGGCGTACCCATCGACATGCCGTTCACCGAGCTCAGCAGGATTTTGGAAGCGCAGTTCGCCGGCCGGACTTTTCCCGAGGACGGCTCGGGCGCGGTCGACGTGTCAGTCAAGCGCGCCAGCGTGGCGGCGTCCGGCGAGCGGCTATTGATCTCGCTACTGGTCAACGCCACGGAGAAGAAGAGCTTCCTCGGTGTCGGCGGCGAAGCCAACGTGCATATCTGGGGTAGACCCGTGCTCGATCAGGCACAGCAGACGCTGCGGCTCAACAACGTCGAACTCGCGGTCGAATCCGAAGCCGCGTTCGGGCTGCTCGGCACCGCGGCGCGCGCGGCGATGCCGCATCTGCAGCGGGCGCTCGCCGAAAGGGCCACCGTCGACCTGAAACCGTTCGCCAGCAATGCGCAGAAGAAGATCGCCGCCGTGATCGCCGATTTCCAGAAGAGCGAGGACGGCGTGCGGGTGACGGCCGAGATCACCAGCCTGCGGCTCGCCGACATCGCCTTCGATTCGAAAACGCTGCGCGTGATCGCGCAGGCCGACGGCACGATGAATGTGTATCTCACCGCGCTGCCGGGGCTGTGATGAAGGTCCGTTGTCTTCAAAGCGAATCGTCCACCATCTTCCTGTTCATTAATGTGGCACGGCGCGTGCGCGCCTTTGCCCACCCTACGCACGCGGCCGTCAGCTGCCGCTTTCGCCTTGCTCCTCACCGAAGTCAAAAGTGTCTTGTCGAGCTCGATGCGCTTTTCCAGAAACGCGGTCACGGCCTTGATGCGCGCAATGTGCAGGAAGTCTTCGTGCACCGAAAGCCAGATGTCCCGCATCGAGAACAATTCCGGCATCACCGGCCGCAGGTCCCTGTCGTTGGCCGCGACATAGGACGGAAGCATCGCGATGCCCTGGCCGTTCGCAACGGCGATATACTGGGCAACAAGACTGGTGCTGCGAAACACGGTGTGCGCGGGGCGCAGGATATCCGAAAGCCATCGGTTTTCCTTGCTGTAGATATGATCCTCGATGAAATCGATAAATCCGTGGCTTTCGAGTTCCTTCAGCGTCTTCGGATATGGATGGTCGTCGAAATAAGTAGCTCGAGCTGTAGAGCGATATCTTGAATTCGCCGACCTTCCTGACCGACAACCGCCTGCCCTGCGGCCGGAAGAAGCTGACAAAAATATCTGCCTCGCGGCGGCTCAGGTCGAGCAGCCGCGTGTCGGTGATCAGTTCGACCTGGATGGACGGATAAAGCTTGTTGAAGTCGCCGATGCATTTGGTCAGGTAAAAGCTGCCGATCCCCTCCATGGCCGCGATGCGCACTGCGCCACCGGCATCCGCTTCGTCGATCCCGATCGCTTCGACTATCGAGTTGGCCTGGCTTTCCATTCCCTCGGCATACTGCAGCAGGCGCAGGCCAATTTCCGTCAGGGTAAAGCCGGATTTGCTGCGCTTGAACAGCGTGGAATTCAGGCTCCTCTCCAGCTCGCGAATACGCCTGCTCACCGTGGTATGATCGACCTTCAGCTTCTCGGCTGCGCGAACGAGGTTGCGTTGACGCGCCACCTCCAGAAAGTAGACGACGTCGTTCCAGTCATAACGGAGCTTGCGCTGTGGCTTGGCCACTGCCCCGACGATCCTTCGCTGCTGCCGGCGGCTGGAGCCGCCGGCTTTCGTATCGCAATCGAGCAGCACTCCCTCCGGTTCAGCTACGCCGCGACGATCGGAGCGTATGTCTCCACCAGCCGGTTTGCAAACATATCGACCTTCGGAATCATCAGCTTCTGCCGGCAGAGCGCCAGATCGATGTGCTTGGGCATCACCGCGCCGAGCTTCAGGACCCGTGGCGCCGCGACGTTGATGTCCCATTGCGGAAAGCCGTTGGGCGGTATGACGACGCTGCCGCCCGGGTATGGGGAGTCGGTGCGATTGGCCAGCACGACCGCCACCCTGTTGTCCTCGGCGCGCGGCACCGCCAGCAGTTCGCGCTCAAATGGTTCGCGCAAGGCAGCCGGCCACAGGATGATGTCCGCACCGCCAATGGCGAGGCACCGCGAGGTCTCCGGAAATACCGCATCATAACCCGACATCACGCCGATGCGCCCGAACGGGTTTCGAACACCGGATAGTCGAAGCCGGCAACCGCCCATTTCCGCTCTTCCGCGGTCAGGTGCGTCTTCCGATAGCGGCCGATCTCCTTGCCGTCCGGCCCGACCAGCACCGTCGTCACGTACAGTCCGGCTGCAGCCCGTTCGATGATTGGCGCTGCAATCAGGCAAGCCGTATTTCGCCGCGATGGCGGCGACACGCCGACAGATGAGATCGCGGTCTGGTCGGCGAGCAGCGGCGGCTTCCTTGGCGTTGAGGATGCACTCTCCGCAAAGAACGCGTATTCGGGCAGCGCGATAACCTTCACGCCAAGCTTCGCGGTGTGATCGACCATGGCTATGCACATCCGCAACCGCCGTCTCGCTGGTGACATGCATCTGCACGGCAGCGACCTTGGTCACCGATCGTGACGGTATCAGTGGCTTGTCGGCCACCCCGAACACCGGCGTCTGCTCATACGGCAGCGCCATGATGCCGTAGGTTTCCGGCCGCCGGTCGGCGATCTTGTCGTTGGCCGGCGTAGATCGACTTGTCGGCCGCGGCATCGAGGATCGATATCGCACGATCGCCATGCCGTGGGTGTCGTAGGGGACCTTGGAAAGCACCCTGCCCTTGGATCGACAATCATGCTTCCGCCCGGATAGTAGATCGACCGCTCATAGCCCGGCCTTGGTGGCGGCCACCAGCCACAGCGCCGTTTTCGTAAGCCCGCGCCGGGCCCCACATGTCGGCCTGGTCCATGGCGAAGAAATTCGCCATGTCGACGATCACCTCGGCGCCCTGCATCGCCATGGCGCGGAAGATTTCCGGGATCCGTCCGTCGAAGCAGATCAGGAGGCCGATGCGGCCGAGATCGGTGTCGACCACGGGGCATCCGCGCTCGCCGAAGCTGAACCAGTTCTGGTCGTGGGTGGCGAGGAACTGCTTGTGGTAATGGCAGGCGATCTTGCCCTTGCGGTCGAACATGATGCCGCTGTTGAAGATCTTTTCCTTTTCGGGATCCCATTCGGTGATGCCGCTCGCGATGTAGACGCCGTGCTTGCGGGCTAAGCTCGCGAAAGCGCCGTGACGAACGGCCCGTTCGTCACCGTCTCCGCAAGCTCGCGGCAGTGGGCCGCCGAATTGAACAGATAGCCGGTGTCCATGCATTCCGGAAAGACGATCAGTTCGGCGCCCTGCCGTACTGCGTCCTCGACATATTGCGTGGCCAGCGCGATGTTGTAATCGAAATCTCCAAGCCGGGCGAGTGTCTGCACCGCGGCGGCGCGAAAACGGCGCTTCGTCATATCCATCTCCAGTTATCGGTGTCGCTGTGTTATATCGACGCCGTCGAGAGTCGACGGCGGCTGGTTCCAGGGCAGATCGTCACTTCTTCGCCTCCTGCCAGAAGCGATCGAGGCAATGACGCTTGAGCGTCATGAAGTCTTCACCGGTGGTGACCTCGAGGTTGCGGGGCCACGGCAAATCGATATCGACGATCTCGGCCACGCTGGTCGGCCGCCGCGTGAGCAGCACCGACCTTGTCGGCCAACTCGATCGCTTCATCGAGGTCATGCGAAACCAGCAGCATCGTGGTCTTCGTCTTCATGAATATCTTCTGCAGCTGGGCACGCATGAACATGGTCATCTCGTAGTCCAGCGCCGAGAACGGCTCGTCCAGGAACAAGACCTCCGGCTCGGTCACGAGGGCGCGGAGGATCGACACCGCCTGCTGCTGGCCGCCCGACAGGTTGTAGGGATAGGCGTCGAGATCGATCCGCACCTCGAAATCGGCGAGCAGCTTCTCGACGCGCTCGCGGCGCTCCTTCCGGGGGATGCCGAGCACCTTCAGCGGATAATGGATATTGTCGATCGCCTTCAGCCAGGGAAACAATGCCTCCCGGTAATTCTGGAAGACGTAGGAAATACGCGTCTCGCTGATCAGCTGGCCGTCATACAGAACCTCACCGGCGTCCATCGGCATCAGGCCGGAGACCATGTTGATCAACGTGCTCTTGCCGCAGCCGTTCGGACCGAAGATCGAAATGAAATGCCCGAGCGGCAGGTCGACGGCAAAATCGTCGTAGACCACGGCGTCGTTGAAGGTCTTGCGCAGGCCGCGGATGGTCATCAGGGGCCTGCCGCTTCCTTCGGCGCAGCGCGCTTGTGACGCCTCTTCCGCGCGTCAACTCAACGGGCCTGATCGGCGCGATGTTGTCCCTTGGCCATCGATCACAGTTCCGAGCTCGGCCCTGGTCAGCAGCTTGTCGCGCACGTTCAGGGGGCCGGCCAGCACGCCTTCCTTGATGAAGATATCGACCAGCGCCTGATACGACTTGATATCGGTATCGTTGAGATCCTTGAAACCGCGCAGATAGGGCTGCGCCAGCAATTCGAGCTGATCCGGCTTGATCGGCGTGTAGTTCGGAATCGCAGCCTTGTACTTTGCAAAATTCGCGTTCACGAGGTCGGTCGCCTCGTCGATCACCGCGACCACACGCTTGGCGACATCCGGACGATCCCTCAGGAACTTGGTCGTCATGATCGACGCGCCGGAATAGAACGGATCGGCGATCACCCCGGCCACCGGATTGGTCATGGCGCGAATAGCCTTGCCGGACGCCACCGCGATCGAGCCCACCGGCTCCAGCGATAAGCGTCGCATCAACCGTCCCGCCGACGACCGCCGGCACCTGCATCGCGACCGCCAGATCGATCAAGCTTGACATCCTTGTCCGGATCGAGGCCGGCCGCACGCACCATATGGCGCGAGATGGTCCGCCACTGGATGCCCGGCACATGACCCAGTGTCTTTCCCTTGAGGTCGGCAAAGACCTTGATCGGACTGTCCGGCTTCACGATCAGGCCGTCATTGATCCTGTTGACCGCGATGCCGCCGCCCTGCAGGCCGAAAATCTTCAGCTTTCCGGGAAACTTCGATTCCGCGATCATGGCGATGCCGGCGGCGGCTCCCGGCGGCCCGAAGTCGGCGCGCTCCGCGATCAGCGCATCGATGATCTGGTTCGGCGATTCCATCTTGTTGGAGTCGATCTCGATGCAGGCCTTTTCGAACAGCTTTTCCTCGATCGCGACGTAGTATGCCGTGGTCTGCATGATCGGCAGCCAGGCCGCCGTCACCTTGTCCATCTTGTCGCAGGCTGCATGAGCAGGCGGCTGCCGCCTGCGGACAGAGCGGCCGCGATGGCGGCAGCGAGCAGAACCGATTTTGACATCGCATGTACCCCTGAGAGACGAGTGGCAGGAATGGCAGCTATTTGCCCGACCAGTGGATGACCGAGCGTTCGAGAAAGAGCAGCAAGAGGTTGAGGCCGTATCCCATCGCGCCCGCCACCAGGATCGGAGCCATACATGTCGGTCAGCGAGTCGGAGATTTGCGCGTCGATGATGCGATGTCCCATGCCA
The DNA here is from genome assembly GCA_963706975.1 of uncultured Alphaproteobacteria bacterium. GTDB lineage: Bacteria > Pseudomonadota > Alphaproteobacteria > Rhizobiales > Xanthobacteraceae > Bradyrhizobium. The sequence goes on along the minus strand of CAVPOL010000065.1, from coordinate 16,392 downwards.
GTCGGTGGCGCCGATGAACATCTCCGCCACGATGATCACGACGAGCGCCAGCGACACCGCGGTGCGAAGCCCGACGAAGGTTTGCGGCAAGGTCTCGAAGAAAATCACATCGCGAAAGATTCGCAGCGACGATGCGCCCATCGACCTGGCGGCGAGAATACGGGTCTGTCGGGCGTTCATCACCCCATAGGCGACATTGAAGACGATCACGAGCCAGGCGGCGAATGCCGCGACGGCGATCTTGGCGAGATCCCCGAGGCCGAACAGCAGCAGGAACAGCGGAAACAAGGCGGTGGCGGGTGTGGAGCGGAAGAAATCGACGATGAATTCGACGGAGCGATAGATCGCAGCCTTGGCGCCCAGGACGATACCGACCGGCACGCCGGCGACGATGGCGATCACGATCGAATACGCAACCCGCACCAGCGTGCGCGAGAAATCCTTGGTCATGCTCGCCGGACCAGATATTCGCGGCGGTATCGCGCAGCGTTTCGATCGGGGATGGAAGCAAGTCCTTGTTGACCCATCCTCCCCTGGCCGCGAGCCACCAGATCGCGACCAGCAGGATCGGACCGACGGCAAGTTCGACCGCGCGGCGGGAGCCCTTGGTGTTCAGCCTTGCTAGTGCGTTGCGCATGTCGGCTACGGCCTTCCCGGAAGACCAAACGTCGCTTGCGAATTTGGATTGCAGCACGCCGTTTGACCGCTCTCATCATTGCCCAACCCGACCGAAAGGAAATGCCGAGTTGTGCAACGAGATGTGCATTTTTGCATATTTAAATCGAGCAGGCAGTTGATTAATTTGCACTCATGCATGCATAATTTATAGGCAAAACCGTCCTCCGGCGAAGCAAAGGCCTCGCAGCATTGGAATTGGCTGGATGCCGCTAACGCGTGGTGGGTGGGCGATCGGTGGCAATTATTGAAGGGTTGAACTCTCGCCCCGCGCATGGCGAACGAGAACGATCCCGAGACGGGTCATCTTCTTCATGCCCGGGCTCAGGCGCCAGCGGGTCCGCGCGAAGCGCGGCCCGATGGCAGGCTCCGCGCGTCTTCGCGCTGGATTGCCCGGGCATGACGAGAAGGTCGTATCATCCCTCGAACTTGAACGAGACCTTCACCTTGGCGCGGTAGGCTTCGATCTTGCCCTTGGCATCCAGTTGCAGATCGAGCTGGACCACTTCGGCGACGCGCAGGTCGCGCAGCGTTTCACCGGCCCTGGTGACGGCCGCGGTGGCGGCCTTCTCCCAGGATTCCTTGCTGGTGCCGACCAGTTCGATGACTTTGTAGACGCTATCAGGCATGTCGTCCTCCCGTCATGTTTGGGGCAGGACGCAGGATGCTCCTGCCGTTCGGTAAGCCTAACACCGCAACGCCCATGCAGAAAGATGCGGCGCAGCATACTTTAGCGCGACGCGGACGGCGCCGCGTGCCCAAAAATGACCGGGCGGCATTGCTGCCGCCCGGCCGTCTTCCGATCATTCGCTCCTTGCGTCAGAGCGCAACCTTGTCTGCGTCAGGTCGAATATTTGAACTCGGGCATCGCCTTCAGCTCATCCTTGGTGGCGTTGAACACGGCGTGGTCCGGATACCAGGGATTCGGCTTGGCGGCCGGCGCCATCGGCTGGCTGGTGGTGCCCGCAGCGCCCGTGGTCGTGGTGGTCGACGCCGGGCGGTTGCCGGTCGCCGGCGCGGCGCTGGAACTGGTGTAGGCCATCGGCTCGTTGACGAACTTGATCTTGTCGAAGGGAACGGCGACCAGGTGCTCGCCCAATCCGAGGAAGCCGCCGACGCCGAGCACGACAGCCTTGATGTTCCCGCTCTTGTCCATCAGGATGTCGTTGATCGAGCCGAGGCTCTCGTTCTTGTCATTGTAGACGCTGAGACCGACGACCTTCGATGCACGCCAGTTGCCCTGCATCGCAGAGTCCGACACCGTCTTGGTGCTGTCGGCCGCTGGCGCAGGCGCTTTCGTGGTCTCGGTCGCTGGGGCAGGAGCCTTCATGCTGTCGGTCGTTGCGGGCGGATTCTGCGCGAACGCGACGGTGACCAGCAATGCGGAACCGGCCAGGCCGGCCGTGATGTATTTCGCTAACATAGTGGAGTTCTCCCTATGATGAAATCGATAGGGAGGAAACCCGCGAGCGCGGCGGCTGTTCCCGCGGGCGGACACATTTTCACCATCTCGGATTAGACTTTTGACGGTTCCATGGAACGCACGCCGCCGTCATCGCTTGCGATGTTTTGTAACAATTTGCGAGCGCGAAACTGAACGCGATCAGAACCCGCCCCAGTACGGCGGAATTCCGTAATAGCGATGCAGCTCGGCTTCCTGCGTGCGGTCGCCCCAATCAAAATCCTTGTCGGCCCGGAACGACGGCGCGCGCTTGAGTTCGTCGTCGTCGATGTCGAGCTGATAGGCCTCGAACTTCGGATTGTAGCTGAGACGCGGCCATGGCAGCGGCAGCAGATTGGTTCCCATGCCGAGGAACCCGCCGAAACTGAGAATCGCGTACGACACCTTGCCGGTGATCTTGTCGATCATCAGCCGTTCGATATGGCCGATCATGTCGCCATTCGGCCGCCGCACGGCGGTACCTTCGACGCGATCGCTGGCGATCAGCTGATGAGGTTTGGTCATGACGTCGGGCATCATCATCCCTCCGGGTTGATGAAGTGAACCAACGCGATGCCGGCACAGGAGTTCCGTCAGGCCGCCAGCGGCTGCTGCTCGCGATGCGAGGCGTCATAGAACGCCACCGCCTCGAACTTGTAGTCGCAGGCCTTGCAATGCCAGAGATAGGAGATCCGGCGAGGACCGTTCTCGGTCCAGTCGGGCGCCGCGATCGGCTCGCCGCATTGGGCACAGGGATTTCCATGAGGCAGATAGCCGAAATTCTTTCGGGCCATGCACGTCTCCCCTTGTGGTCGCCTGGTTCTGGATTTGGCTGGTTGGTAACGCACGCGAATGGGACAGGTTACTGCCGGATACGACTTTACTGCCGGATACGTCGCTGCATTGATGATAATCCCGCAAAGGGGTTTAGTCCAATCAACAACGATGACTCCGCCCTCGCCATGGAGGAGGAACAAACTCACTTCGCCTTCATATCCACCGCAGGTTCCGCCGTGTGCACGGCGCCGGGCTTGCGCAGATGAATCGTGGCGATGTCGTCGGAATAGATCTTCTGCCAGCCGTCGATATGGTCGAGCAGTTTTGTCGCCGCACTTTGCGTGCGCATCAGCGTCGCCTCGATGTCGTATTGCGCCAGCAGCCGGAACAGGTTTTCCGGCTGCATCAGGCCGGAGGCGGCGTTGTGGTCGACGAAGAATTTTTCGCCGTAGAGTTCGGTGCGGCCGTCGATGAAGGGCGCGACCCCGTTGGCGATCAGATAGCCGCCGAAATCGTAATCGTTGAACACGCGCGACAGATTGAGTTTCTTCAGTTCGGCCACCGCGGCAACCGGCGAGCCGCGGGTGTGCGGCTCGAAACGATGCACCGAGGCATAGCCGATCGTCGTCACCAGCAGCGCGACCGCGACAGCGGCGAACAACACGCCGCGGTGCGGCGCGGCGTTCGAATGCGCGGCGTCGGCGCCGCCGATCTGCCTGGCCAGCGGGGCTGCCAGCATCAACGGCGCCAGCAGCGCCAGAATTTCGCCGGCGCGGCCTTGCGCCAGCGCCATGTGGACGAGGCCGAGCAGCAGCACGATGCGCATCGGCGGCAGTTTGATGCCGCGATAGAGCGCGAGCCCGAACCCCAGCAGCAGGCAGATTTCCAAGGCGCCGAGGCTGCCGAAATCCGCCGGCTTCCATTCCATGATCAGCGGCAGCGCTGCGCCGAGCTCGAGGATTTTTTGCGAGGCCAGCAGCGCATTCCAGCCATAGGGCGTGCAGCAGCTGGCCGCCAGCGCGGCGACGCCGAACGCGGCCCAGCGCAGCAGCAGGGATTTTTGCAAGGCGCTTCGGCGCGCCCAGGACCGCATCGAGCGCGATCGGCGCGATCAGCACGAGGCCAAAGACAAAGCCGCCATGCAGATTGGCCCACAGCGCCATCAGCGGCAGCAGCCAGAACGACGGCGCGGCGCGCCGGTCGGCGGCCGCGATCATGCCGCCGACCCACGCCACCATGACCGGCAGCGCCAGCACATGCGGGCCGCGCCAACAGATGCGGCACGGTCAGCGCAAGCGCCGCGGCGACGAACACCAGCGTCGTGCTCTCGCTCAGGCGGCGGCTCAGCAATTCCGGTCAGCAGCGCAAAGGTCGCGGCGATCGCGCCTGCCGCCAGCACCACCGGCCCGCTCCAGCCGGCGATCGCAAACGCTTTCGCATAGAGCACCTGCGCCAGCCATTGCGTCGAGATCCAGGGCTCGCCGCGCATGGTGAAGGAATAGACGTCGGTCGCCGGCACCGCGCGGTGATCGATGATCCACTGCCCGACGGTGATCTGCCACATCGTGTCGGGATCGATCAGCAGCCGGTTTCCGGCGAGCAGAAACAGCGCATAGATGGCGACGCCGACCCATAGCGGCAGCAGCCCGCGCAGCGGGATGCGCGGCCTCCGTGGCATGGGTGACGGACAGGGTCATCGGGCGGGCTGGCTTTCGCGGGGTTTTGCGGCCGATCTGAACCACGCCAGGGCATAATTCTTGGTAAATCCGGCGCCGCAATGGAGGCGGCTAACGCCCGAGAAAGGCCGCGTTTTGGCCATATCCCTGCCCGGCGGTTGCAACAATCGGGGTCCTTAAGCGTTCAAGTCTGCAATTCCGCCCGCCGAAGGCCTTTTTCCCGATGAAAAGACTGTTCTCTCTCGCCTGGCTCACCGCCATCGCCGTGGTGCCGTTGACGCAGACCGCGCATGCCCAGCGCGCCGATTATGATGCGCTGATCGCCAGCCACGCCCAGGCCAACGGGGTGCCGGAAGCGCTGGTGCATCGGGTGATCGTGCGCGAGAGCAAGTATCAGGCGCATCTGGTCGGGCGCGGCGGCACCATCGGCCTGATGCAGATCAAACTCGCGACCGCGCGCGGCCTCGGCTACAGCGGCGATGCCGCCGGCCTGCGCGATCCCGACACCAATCTCACTTACGGCATCAAATATCTCGCCGGCGCCTGGCAGGCCGCCAATGGCGATCACGACCGCGCCGTGCGCTATTACGCCAGCGGCTATTATTACGCGGCCAAACGCCAGCGGACTCGAGCGCGTCGCGGCGCAGCGCTACGATCATATCGGCGTCCCGGCCGCCGCCGTTTCGCGGCGCCCGGTGGCGATCAAGAATCCCGCCGACGCCCAGGCGCAGCAGGTTCCCGAACCGCAAGCCGGTGCAAACGCGCCAAAGCCGCGTTGACACTTCCTGCCATCGGCCTACATTAGCCCTGTTCCGAGGGGAGCTCCGATGAGGAGCTGAGATACCGCACGCTCAAACGCTGATTCCAGCGCCAGAGACCGCGGTGACCCTTTGAACCTGATCCGGGTCATGCCGGCGAAGGGACAGGGATGTACCAGAGTTCGAGACCCGTTCGGGGGGATTCGCCCGTTTCCGTCATCGGCGCCGGCATTGCCGGAGCCTGGCAAGCCCTGCTGTTCGCGCAGGCCGGCCATGACGTCACCCTGCACGAGCGCAGCGACGAGGCGATGACGCTCTCGACCAGCCACTGGGCCGGCGGCATGCTGGCGCCGTGGTGCGAGAGCGAGGTCGCCGAACCCATCATCAGCCGGCTCGGCCTGCGCGCGCTCGATCTGTGGCGCCGCGAATTGCCGGATACCCCCTTCAACGGCTCGCTGGTGGTGGCGCACCACCGCGACCGCAACGATTTCGAGCGCTTTGCCCGGCTGACGCTCGGGCCATCGTCGGCTCGATGCGCCGGCACTGGCCGAACTCGAACCCTCGCTGGAAGGCCGTTTTCGCGATGCGCTGTTCTTTGCCGGCGAGGGCCATGTCGAGCCGCGCCGCGTGCTGCCGAAACTGCACGAGCGCATCATCGCCGCCGGCGGCACCATCCGCTTCAACAGCGAGGCGGTGCCCGGCGACCTCGACGGCATCGTGATCGACTGCCGCGGGCTTGCCGCGCGCGACACGCAGCCGGAGTTGCGCGGCGTCAAGGGCGAATTGATCCTGATCGAGACCGACGAGGTCAAACTGTCGCGCCCGGTGCGGCTGATCCATCCGCGCTGGCCGCTCTATGTGATCCCGCGCGAGGACAATCTGTTCATGCTGGGCGCGACCTCGATCGAGGCCGAGGACACCGGCGTCAGCGTCCGCTCCGCGCTGGAGCTGTTGGGCGCGGCCTATGCGGTGCATCCGGCCTTTGCCGAAGCGCGGATCCTCGAATTCGGCTCCGGCCTGCGGCCGGCGTTTCCCGACAATCTGCCGCGCATCGCGGTCGACAAGCAGCACATCGCGGTGAACGGACTCTACCGCCACGGCTTTCTGATCGCGCCGGCGCTGGCGGAACTGACGCTCGACCTATGTCGAGCGCGGCCAGATCGACAACGAGGTGATGCGATGCGGGTAACCGTCAACGGCGAGCCGCGCGATGATTTCATCGCACCAGCGTCGATGCGCTGCTCGGCGAACTCGAATATGAGGGCAACCATTTCGCCATCGCGCTGAACTTCGACGTGCTGCCGCGCGGCGAAGTGGGCGCGAGACGCCGCTGAAAAGCGGCGACGAGATCGAGATCATCACCCCGCGGCAGGGAGGGTGAGGATGATGGGGCGTGTGCAACAGCTTGCTCGTCATTCCGGGGCGCGCGTCAGCGCGAACCCGGAATCCGGAGATCGTCTTCGCGAGATTCCGGGTTCGTCGCTGCGCGACGCCCCGGAATGACGGAGAGACTTAGCATGCTGAACTTCTACGGCAAACCGTTTTCCTCCCGCCTCCTGATCGGCAGCGCGCTGTATCCCTCGCCCGCGATCATGCAGGCGGCGATCCGCGCCTCCGGCGCGCAGATCGTCACGGTGTCGCTGCGGCGCGAGGCCGCCGGCGGCAAGACCGGCGATGCGTTCTGGTCGCTGATCCGCGAGCTCGACGTCACCGTGCTGCCGAACACCGCGGGCTGCCGCAGCGTGCGCGAGGCGGTGACCACGGCAAAGCTGGCGCGCGAATTGTTCGGCACAAGCTGGATCAAGCTCGAAGTGATCGCCGACAACGACACGCTGCAGCCCGACGTGGTCGGCCTCGTCGAAGCCGCCGCCATCCTGATCAAGGACGGTTTTGAGGTGTTCCCCTATTGCACCGAAGACCTTTCCGTCGCGATGCGGCTGGTCGATGCCGGCTGCAAGGTGGTGATGCCGTGGGCGGCGCCGATCGGCAGCGCCAGGGGCATCATCAACCGCGACGCCCTGAAACTGCTTGCGCGACCGGCTGCCCGACATCGCGCTGGTGGTCGATGCCGGCCTCGGCGCGCCGAGCCACGCCGCGCAGGCGCTCGAACTCGGCTACGACGCCGTGCTGCTCAACACCGCGATTGCAAAGGCCGCCGACCCCGTCGCGATGGCGAACGCGTTTCGGCTCGGCGTCGAGGCCGGCCGCACCGCCTATGAAGCCGGGCTGATGGAAGCCCGCGATTTCGCTTCCCCGTCCACCCCTGTCGTTGGGACACCGTTCTGGCATGCCGTATCCTGATCGATTTTATCCCGTCGTCGATACCGTCGCCTGGGTGGCGCGGCTGGCGCTGCTCGGCGTCGGCACCATCCAGCTGCGCGCCAAGGACCTGAACGATTCCGAGGCGCTGCAGATCGTCAGCGACGCGCTGGAGGTGATCAGGGGCACCGACGGCAAAACTCGTGGTCAACGACTACTGGCGCGCGGCGATCGTGGCCGGCGCAAAACATCTGCATCTCGGCCAGGAAGATCTGCGTCGATGCCGACCTCGCGGCGATCCGCGAAGCCGGGCTGACGCTCGGCATCTCCACCCATGACGACGACGAACTGGAAACCGCGCTTGCGCGCCAAGCCGGATTACGTCGCGCTCGGCCCGATCTTCCCGACCACGCTGAAATCGATGCGCTTTGCGCCGCAGGGCATTGCCAAAATCACCGAATGGAAGAAGCGCATCGGCGACATCCCGCTGGTCGCGATCGGCGGCATCAAGCTGGAACAGGCCGCCGAGATCTTTGCCGCCGGCGCCGATTCGATCGCCGTGGTCAGCGACGTCACCCAGAACGCCGAGCCCGACGCGCGGGTGCGCGCGTGGCTCGGCCTGAACGCGGAGGCCGCGTGATGGGAACGCAACCAACCATCGACCGTCACCCTGAGGTGGCCGCTTCTTCGAGCGGCCCTCGAAGGGCGACGGCCCGGCTCTGTCATCCTTCGAGGCTCGCATGCGCTCGCACCTCAGGATGACGGCCACAGCGAATGACGCAGAGATAATCAGAACTCCACAGGAGGACGCCCATGAACATCCGCTCCAACTCCCGACACCACGCTTCCCGCCGTCACCACCGGCCCGCTGCCGTCCTCGCGAAAGATCTTTGTCACGCCCGATGAAGCGCCCGACGTGCGCGTGCCCCTGCGCGAGATCATCCTGAGCAAGGGCGCCGGCGAGCCTGATCTGCCGGTCTACGACACCTCGGGCCCCTACACCGATCCCGATGTCACCATCGACGTCAATGCCGGCCTTGGCGCGCGGCCGCATCGCCTGGGTGAAGGAGCGCGGCGGCGTCGAGGAATATCAGGGCCGCGAGATCAAGCCGGAAGACAACGGCAATGTCGGCGCCTCGCATGCCGCAAAGTCCTTCACCGCGCATCACAAGCCGCTGCGCGGGCTCGACGGCCACATGATCACCCAGCTCGAATTCGCCCGCGCCGGGATCATCACCAAGGAGATGATCTACGTCGCGACCCGCGAAAACCTCGGCCGCAAGGTGCAGCTCGAACGCGCCGAAGCCGCGATTGCCGACGGCGAAAGCTTTGGCGCCTCGGTGCCGGCCTTCGTCACGCCGGAGTTCGTCCGCAGCGAGATCGCGCGCGGCCGCGCCATCATCCCCTGCAACATCAACCACGGCGAACTCGAGCCGATGATCATCGGCCGCAATTTTCTCACCAAGATCAACGCCAATATCGGCAACTCCGCGGTGACCTCGTCGGTCGAGGAAGAAGTCGACAAGATGGTGTGGGCGATCCGCTGGGGCGCCGACACCGTGATGGACCTCTCCACCGGCCGCAACATCCACACCACGCGCGAATGGATTCTGCGCAACGCGCCGATCCCGATCGGCACCGTGCCGATCTATCAGGCGCTGGAAAAGTGCGACGGCGATCCGGTCAAACTGACCTGGGAGCTCTACAAGGACACGCTGATCGAGCAGTGCGAACAGGGCGTCGACTACTTCACCATCCACGCCGGCGTGCGGCTGCCCTACATCCACCTCACCGCCAACCGCGTCACCGGCATCGTCTCGCGCGGCGGCTCGATCATGGCAAAATGGTGCCTCGCGCATCACAAGGAGAGTTTCCTCTACACCCACTTCGAGGAAATCTGCGACCTGATGCGCAAATACGACGTGTCGTTCTCGCTCGGCGACGGCCTGCGGCCCGGCTCGATCGCCGACGCCAACGACCGCGCGCAATTCGCCGAACTGGAGACGCTCGGCGAGCTGACGCAGATCGCCTGGAAGAAGGGCTGCCAGGTCATGATCGAGGGCCCCGGCCATGTGCCGCTGCACAAGATCAAGATCAACATGGACAAGCAGCTCAAGGAATGCGGCGAGGCGCCGTTCTACACCCTGGGCCCGCTGACCACCGACATCGCGCCGGGCTACGACCACATCACCTCGGGCATCGGTGCGGCCATGATCGGCTGGTTCGGCTGCGCCATGCTGTGCTACGTGACGCCGAAGGAGCATCTGGGCCTGCCCAACCGCGACGACGTCAAGGTCGGCGTCATCACCTACAAGATCGCCGCCCACGCCTGCGATCTCGGCAAGGGCCACCCCGCCGCCCAACTGCGCGACGACGCGCTATCCCGCGCCCGCTTCGACTTCCGCTGGGAGGACCAGTTCAACCTCGGCCTCGATCCGGAAACCGCGCGCAGCTTCCACGACGAAACGCTGCCGAAGGAAGCCCACAAGGTCGCGCATTTCTGCTCGATGTGCGGCCCAAAATTCTGCTCGATGAAGATCACCCAGGACGTGCGGGACTACGCGGCGACGCTGAACGATCCCGACAAGCGCGCGGTGGCGGGCGGCGATGTCGGCATGTCGATGTCCGGCGTGATCGAGGACGGCATGGCGACGATGTCCGCAAAGTTCAAGGAGATGGGCGGGCAGGTTTATCTGGATGCGGAGAAGGTGAAGGAGAGCAATCGGGTGTTGTGAGGGGACTCCTTGTTACCCCATTCTAAAGTAATGGCCGGACGTGTTCCGGCCATTCTAGCGAGGAATAGATGAGCTTAGGGTCATTCACAGCCGCCCTTCACTTCGCATCCTAACGCTGTCCGGCGGATATCCCCTTGTCCGCAGTTGGCAAATGTATTGGCTCGATCATCCCGCTGTTTCCTATGAAGGGCTCGGCGGTTGGGGAGCCAGCGAACCGTTGGAGGGACCGGTCTGCGCCTCGCCCTCCCAGTTCGGGAATGACGACGACACGATCTGGTAGGTGACGGTCTTCCTGTCCTCGTCGACCGTGTAGCTGCCGAACACCGACAGGCTGCGGCGCATGATGCCGGCGTATTCCTCCGGCGTGCCGGTCAGGCGGTTGTTGGATGCGATTTTGGGGACGTCGCCGGCGACATGGATCTGGGCAAAACGGCCGTCGGCGGTGAAAATCAAGGAGAGTAACGGGTGTTGTGAGGGGGTGACTTCATAAGACCGGGGAATTGCCTTCGGCTCTCATCACTCGTTTCGCCTGTCCCGTGAACCGCATGCACCTCGCGACTTAAACCGACGACGGCTTTTCGGACTGACCGTTTAGTGTGAGGCCACACCTTGCATCCGGCCCGGCTGCCCCACGGCCAGGATTAGGGCACCTCGAACAATGACGGTTTCTTGCGCGTGATTAACCGGTATCGCTGATCAACCGTCGATTTTGAGGGTATTCATCGCATGTAGCTTTCAATTTGCCTGCGCGACGGCCGGTTTGGGGCGCGGCTGCGGCGGGCAGCGCCCACCTTCAGGCCGCGGCGAGCCGTTCCAGCGTCACCAGGCGGCGAATGTTGTAGACGAGGTTCTGCAATCCGATCTTCGCTCGCGCTCTGATGATGCCGATGGTTCGCACCATCCGGCCACCCGGTGAAGTCTGCTGAGTTCCGAACACGTGCTCGACGCGAACGCGAACCTTGCTCTTCTTCCGGTTCGCCTCCTGCTTGGCGCTCGAAAGTGGGTGACCGCGCGTGGCTCGGGTGTGGATCCGGCTTCTGTAGCCTTGGGCTTTGAGCTTCGTTTCGGTCTCGGCCGAGCGATAGGCGCTGTCGGCGAACACGTCCGCCGACGTGTTGTCCTTGTTCAACAGCCCGTCCAACTGCTGGCTATCGTGCACTGCCGCATCGGTCACCTCGTAACGCCGGATCAGCTTGTGCTTGGCATCCGCGTTCACGTGGTTCTTGTATCCGAAAAAACTCTGGCCGTGCTTCTTCGTCCAGCGTGCATCACGGTCCTTCTGGCGCAGTTTGGCTGGCTTCTTCTCCCACGCCGCCGGCGTTCGGCCCGCCTTCACGGTTTCGTTCTCGTCGCGGCTATTGCGCTGCTTCGGCACCGGCACGATGGTGGCGTCGACAATCTGCCCGCCACGCGCGATATAGCCTTTGGCGGCGAGGTGCCGGTCGAAGCGGTCGAACAGCTGCTCGATCAACCCGGCCTTGGCGAGCTTCTCGCGGAACAGCCACAGCGTCGTCGCGTCCGGAATGCCGTCCTCGATGCCAAGCCGCAGAAAACGCGTGAACGACAAACGGTCGCGAACCTGGAATTCAACCTGTTCGTCCGAAAGATTGTGGAGCGCTTGCAGAACCAGCATCCGGAACATCACAATCGCATCGATCGGCTTCCGGCCGGCGCCGCTCTTCTTGTTATCCTCGGGCGTCAGCGCCACCGCTTCAATATCGGCGCGAAAACTCTCCCACGGCACCAACCGATCGATCGCTTCAAGCGGATCGCCCTTCGCCGACAGCGCCGCCAACCGCTTCTCCGCGTCGAAAAATCCCAGTTGCCCCATCCGACACTCCCGAATCATCTCATCGTCAAAGAGAGACTCGCACAGGTCGCAACAAGCGGCTATTTTTCGAGGTGCCCATTAGTAAGCAATACTACCTTAAATAAATAATATTTGACTCCACTACCTTCAATCGTCATTCTACGTTGCGTACATGTCTGATACATGGAGAAAGGCTATGGCTGACATCTCTCGCGACAAGATCAACGAGGTAGTGTCCCGCGTCATGGACGAGGTTGCCAACGAGGTGAAGGCCCTCGACGGAGGATTCCGGGTCACCGATTTGCATTCCCAACTCGCCAACCTCGGCAAGGCGAACGGCAATGTGGCGTGGACAATCAGCTACAGCACATCGAGCGCAAACGTCGCGAGCCGACTCGGCGAAGTGGCGTGGACAATCAGCTACAGCACGTCGAGCGCGGCGGTGGAGAAAGGCTTGACCGGGGGGCGGTAATGGCCGCTGACGCCGATGATTGACTTGGAAATCTGGGCTGGCGTCCAGTCGCTGCTGGAAGGCTACGTCAAAATTCAAGCCGACGACTTCGTTGTGTTGCTGTACACGAGTGACAGTTTCGAATCCGCAGCATGGACGTCCGCCGCGCTGGAGTTGCGTGGTATCCCCACGAGGCGCGTGTGGATGGCACCGCTCCACGATGACGGCTTCCAGGAGCGTCTGTCGTCGGCGCTGCCCCCGCCCTCGGAGTGGGATGGCCGCCTCGTCGTTCTCAGCTTCGAGCGCGACACAATGTCTCATGGCCGGACGCTGGAGGCGGCGTTGCGGAAATTCGGACGCCGGCGATGCGTGGTGTTTCGCGCCATCAGCTCGTGTTCGAATTTGTTCTCGGACGCCTTGCAGGTCCAGCCGGAAGAACTGTCGGCCCGCAATACAACGCTGCTTGAGCGCTGCATGACGGCGAGCCGGCTTCATATCACCACACCGGGTGGCAGCGATCTGAATGTGTCGATCGACAGCAAACACCGCTGGATTAGCAATCGGGGCTCGGCGCGGGCCGGTGGAGTCGTCATTCTCCCGGCCGGAGAAGTCGCCACCTTCCCGGCGGCTATTGAGGGTGTCTTTGTTGCGGACTTTGCCTTCAATGTTAATGCCATCACCGACCGTGATTGCCGGCTTGATCGCCGTCCCGTGAAGATCCGGGTTGAGGCGGGTCGGGCTGTCGAATGCGACTGCGGCGATCCCGAGATGACACGTTTCCTGGACGAATGCTTCCAGACGCATTGTGCATTCAATGTCGGTGAGCTCGGCTTCGGCACAAATGTCGGCATCCGTGACGCCATCGCGATGAACTCCCACATCAACGAGCGCCGCCCGGGCGTACATCTCGGTTTCGGCCAGCACAATCAGGATCCGGGCATTGTAGGCTATCAGTGCGCGATCCATCTCGACATGATCGCCCGCGGGGGAACCCTATGGATCGACGACGATCCGGCGCCGCTCGATCTCGAGAATTTCACGCCGTCGCACGCAGCCCGTCCGAAGAATCCGCGTGACGAGGATGTGTTTTCTCCGGAGCCGGACGAACTCGAGATCGACGATTGCTGCGGAATTCTCACCGGTGATGGCCTCAAGCTATTCTCGCCCTGCGATCCGAGATGACGAAGAATTTCTGGACCGAGCACGCGTCCGAGCTTGCCGACGCGTATTGCCGCAGCGCCGGTACAGTCCGATTTGAACTGGTCACCCGTGCCTTGCTGAAGCATTTGCCACCGGCACCGCAGCGCATCGTTGACGTCGGCGGCGGTTTCGGACGGCAAGCGATCATGCTGGCCCGTGCCGGTCACTCAGTGGTCATCGTCGACCCGGACCCGAACATGCTGGCGATAGCTCGCGATGCGCTCTCGATCGAGCCGCCGGAGGTTGTCGAGCGCGTTATGCTTGTTTCCGGTGATGGGGCGACGGCGGAAAAGCTCGTTGGAACAGACTTCGACATGGCGTGCTGCCACAGTGTGTTGATGTACCAGGACGATCCCGTGCCGCTGCTACGCAGCGTCACCGCGCTGGTGCGCAAGAACGGGTTAATCTCCGTGCTTTGCGTCAACAAGGAATCAGCGGCGATGCGGACCGGCCTGCAGGGCAATTGGCGGGAGGCGGTCGCCACTCTGGAAACGGGAACCCAGCGGGACAGCCGATATCTGCCGAGCCGCGAGCTTCGCCGGGCAGAAGTGATCGACATCCTCGAAGCCGCCGGTGCAGAGACACGAGCCTGGTACGGCGTCGGGGTATTCACCGATCATCTCACCGACAAAATCGTCGTTGACGATCCGGAAGAGGTCTACCGCGCCGAGTATCTTGCCGGCAGCCAGGATCCTTACCGGCAAGTCGCGCGCTGTTTTCACATCGTCGCCGAAAGGACGTCGTGACAGTTCGTAGGATGGGTTGAGCCCTTGCGAAACCCATCGCCGGTCGCGATGTTGTCGCCCCGCCGCCCCCCTACTTCCCCCTCCTGTAAAAATTGCTCGCACTGCCCCGCCCGCCGGCCACGTTCGGATTGGTGTTGACGAACTGCTCGGCGGTGAGCTTGTCGATATTGCGGGTCTGCGCCTCGCCCTCCCAGTTCGGGAACGACGACGACACGATCTGGTAGGTAACCGTTCTCTTCGCCTCGTCGACCGTATAGCTGCCGAACACCGACAGGCTGCGCCGCATGATCCCTGCGTATTCCTCCGGCGTGCCGGTCAGGCGGTTGTTGGACGCGATCTTTGGCACGTCGCCGGCGACATGGATCTGGGCAAAACGGCCGTCGGCGGTGAAAATCAAAATGCCCTTTGGCGTCTCGCCGAACGGAAACGACTTTTTGCCGTCGGGTGCGGTGACCTCGGCGACGACAAATTCCAGCTGCCGACGATCTGGTCTTTCAGGCCCTGCGCGGCGGCGGCGCCGGCCGAGAGGGCCAACGCGAGCAAGGCGGCGGCGATGGTTTTCGGCTTCATGGTATCCCCCGGTTATGTGTTGACGCGCATGCTATACGGGAACGCATCGCTGCGCGAGGCTTCGGGAAGTCGTGGCAGGACCCGGCCTCATGCCTGGAGCAGGCCACGCTCTGCGGCCGTCCTGAAAGACCTGGATGGCCGGCGCCGAAGCTCGCGGCCATGTACGAGACACGAGCAAGGCGCATCCTCGGATGAGGCCAGCAACAGCCGGAAAGGCTGAGCGCATCTTCGCGCCGAAGGCTCCGCTCCCGCCGTCCTTGGCACTCGGGCGCATCTTTCGTATTGTCTGCGATCACGGGGTGGTCATCGGAGGTGTGACCATGAAGCCATTTCGTGCACTCGTGCGCGCCATTGGCGCGGCCGTTGTCGTCGCGCCGATGCTTGCGCTGTTGCTGGCGGACGCGCCGCCGCGCAGGCGCCCTCGCCGACCGAAAAGCTCAACGCCTATGTCGGCTGCATCAACCGGCTCTCCGAGCGCGCCTACGAATTCGCGCACGCGCTATTTCTCTTGGGTTTCCAAAAACGGCCCGACCGGCAAGGAGCGGATCATTTACGGCACCTACACCATCTACGACACCTCGGATTGCCGCAAAGCGGTCGAGCGAGCGAACGTCATCGAGCCGCGCGACGCCGCGCTCGAAGCCGCCGCCACCGCCTATGTGGAGGCCGTGGCGAGGCTCGAGCCGCTGCTGAAGGAAGCCGACGACTATTATTCGCAGGAGAACTACAGGGACGACAGGATGGCCAAGGGCCGCGCCCTGCATCCCCGTCTGGTGGCGGCGTGGGATGCGTTCGCGAACGCCGACAAGGCGCTGGGAAGCGGCGTCGAAGCCATCAACGACAAAGGCGCGGCCGAGCGGCTCGCCGAGATCGAGAGCAAGGAAGGCCGCAAGGCGCGCTATCACGTGCTGGCGCTGATGATCCACGCCAAGCGCCTGCTGCGCACGGAGAAGGCCGAGAAGCCCGACATATCAGCGATCACACAGGCGCTGGGTGAATACGAAGCCACCGTGAAGGCGCTCGAAGCGCTTCCCGCCGACGAAGCCAAGACCAGTTCGTCCTTCATCGGCGAGGCCAAGTCGTACCTCACCACGTCAAAGCAACTGATGCGCCGCATCCGCGACAAGACGCCCTACAGCCAGGGCGACAGGATGATGCTGAACGCCGGCGGCGGCTGGATGGTCGAGGGCTCGCCTGCCCCGCCTGTTGCGCGACTACAATGAACTGGTCGAAGCTACAATCGCGGCGTCAACAACTAGCTCGTGGGACGGGTTGAGCTCCTGTGGGTTACGCT
>CAVPOL010000064.1:0-46824 GCA_963706975.1 uncultured Alphaproteobacteria bacterium | reverse complement strand
TTACATCGACGAAATCGAGATGGAAGTTCTGCACGAAAGCTGACCATCGGAGTTTTCACACAGCCTGGGTCAGAAGGCGACCTTGGTCGGGGACTGAACGAGGTCCGTTCTACCCTTAAGAACGGACGTGGCCCGAGCGCGAAAAGTTCGAGCAGTAACCGGTACCGGTACCCGATGCGATTTCAATCCCGTACTACCGCCCCCGGGGGCTCCCCACCCCCCGGCTGCGCGCGCCCCGATAGAGGCCATGGCAATGATGCGCATTCGAAAGGCCGTGAATGCAGCCCTGATGCGCCTGGGTATGGGCTAGGGAGCAAAAATTAACGCACAGGCGGGCTCTAGCCCTTCGTCAGCCAGACCGCTTCTAAGCAAAGACCGTCGCAGAGCAGACGGCGAACCGGCACAGTTTTAAGCGCTCCGGTCCCGACGTGTCTCTCTCTGACTTTCAACAAGAGAAGTTTGTGGAAGATTTCAATTGCACTTGTGCCACTGCAGCTTTTAGATTCCTAAACTCAGACTTTCAAAATTGGGGCACTTCATGAAATTCGGTTACGCCAGGGTCAGTTCGAATACTCAGGATCACGCAGCCCAAGTCGAGGCGCTAAAGGCCGCCGGCTGCGCGCGGATCTTCAGCGAGAAGGCCTCGGGCAAGTCCACCAACGGAAGGCCCGAGTTTGCGAAGCTGATGAAGGCGCTCAAGCACGGTGACGTGGTGACTGTCGTTAAGTTGGACCGCCTGGCGCGGTCGAGCCGCGACCTGCAGAATATCCTGCATGAACTGCAGGAGATCGGATGCGGCTTTGTCTCGCTCGGTGAGAGCTGGTGCGATACGACGACCGATGTCGGCCGACTGGTGATGACGATCATGGGCGGAATTGCCGAGTTCGAGCGCAACCTGATCCGCAAGCGGTGTGAAGAAGGAATCCAGCGGGCCAAACGAAAGGGGACCAAGTTCGGTCGGCCCAATGTGCCTCGATCACAGCCAGCGCAGGCGTGTCGCCGAACGTTACACTGCCGGTGAGACAATGGCTGAGTTAGCCTGCGAGTACGACTGCGGCGAAGCGACGATCTGGCGGGCGCTGCAATAGGCAGAGTTGGCTCGGGGCCGAGCCGGACGATCCAATTCAATCTAATGCTCGCACCAGTGATTGCCGGATCGCGACGGCGCTGGGCGGGGTATGTCAGGGCATAATGCCCGCTGATGAAAAGGTGCTATTTTTTCCGCGCTTCGTGCTCAAGCAACAGCGACGGCTCTTCCTTGTCGCCGCCTACAACATCAATGATTTGCCTGATCACGACGGTGATGTCGCCACCATCGGCGCCTTTGTGCTGCTGATCAGGTCGACCCCAGCCTCTGTCGAACAACGCAGTGACGGCGGCCACGCGGGCCGACGCGGGATGCTCTTCGGAATTGGCGATACCGGCCAGCACCCGGACGCCCATCTCGGTGTAGCTTCTGGCCAAACTTCTCAAATCTGCTGGTGTTTTCGGCATTTGGCTTGGGGGTACCCCTCCAGTTGCATGGACTATGCTCCCAGCATTATGAAACCTCAACAGCCGAACTAGCGTTCCGGCCCATCCAATCTCCCGTCAGCTTCTCTGCGATCCCACGCCGCCGAAGCGGATCGCCCCTTAAAGAGGAATCCGGAACGAGTCATTGAACGGCTTTTCGCTGTCCACACTGCCGATGGGCCGTCCCATGACGCCCTCTCCCTACTCCTAATTCGTCAGCGGAATTGGTTCGTAACCACATGGCGCAAGTTCAATCACTGCGTGGGTGCGGATGTCAGTCTACCACGACGTGGGCGACATTCTTCATTAGCTCGATGATGCCCTTGCCGGTGCCGCCTTTGCCGGAGAACAGGCCAACCTGATTGAGCGGGACGCGGTCGCAGATCGCCCATTGGCGTTCGGGGGGTCTGTGTCGCATGTCCAGCCGTTGCAGTTGGGGAGGCGGCGGCTCAAGCGGCCTGCTTCGGCGGTCATGGCCGTTCCCGTCTGCCAAATCGCCGGGCCGGGCCGGTGAGAGTGTCGCCGTTGTTACGGTCGCGCTTGGCGCGGGGCAGACGGTCATGGTTGCCCATCTCAGTCCGGGCGAGACGCTCAACCGTCTCGATTGGCACCAGCTTCCAGTAGTACCACACGAAGCCGGATGGCGGTGCCGGTGGCGCCGGCGGAAAGCGGCGGCCCATGCTCAGCGCTCCCGATTTCTTGAGGGCGCGGACCCAAAACCGCTCACATTCGAGGTGCAGCCACACCGGCGGCCAACCACTGACCGCGACCAACCGCTCGGTGCCGTCGATCTCGTCGCGACACTGCGCGCAGGCTCGGTCCGTGGGGATGTCTGCAGGGACGTCCGCGGTGGAATCGGTGCGATCCGTTTTTCCTGCCCCCGAAAACCCCTCTTCAAACCCGGAACACCCGAAACAAGCAATGTTTTCAACGGGTTGGGCGGGTTTTGAACCCGGAACAGAAGGGTCTTGTTCCGGGTTCGATTCCAGCGAAAAGTCCTTTGTTTTCAACGTTGTTCCGGGTGTTCCGGGTTCAGAGGCTGGATTCCGGGCCTCAGAAAAATCGGACGCTGTTTCGGCCTCGGCCGGGGCGAGAGATAGCGCGTGAACGCGTCCTCGAACCAATCCCGCAGATAGCCCTTGTGGGTGGTTTCGGCCTCTTTCGGAATCCGCACGCTCTCCGACTTGATGCCATAGGGCTTGAGCAACCGGGTGACCTGGGCGGCGGTGATCGGCTTGTCGTTCCGGCCATAAGTGCCCCAGCGGCTGTCCGGAATGTCGATCAGTTCCTGCACGAGCCGAGCGGTGGTGATCCGGTCCTTGTCCACCTGACCGGCGACGAGATGGTTGGCCTTCATCTCATCGAAGATAAAGCGAACAGCCTGGAGCAGCTGGATGCCGGTCGATGGA
Source organism: uncultured Alphaproteobacteria bacterium (assembly GCA_963706975.1). Lineage (GTDB taxonomy): Bacteria > Pseudomonadota > Alphaproteobacteria > Rhizobiales > Xanthobacteraceae > Bradyrhizobium. The sequence goes on along the minus strand of CAVPOL010000064.1, from coordinate 43,903 downwards.
TCGACGGCGATCTGGCGCCGCTCGATCTCGAGCGCGGCTTCCCAGCCGGCCTGCTTCACGTTCATCGCTTCCGCGATCGCCAGCAGCGGGCGCCAGTTGGCGCGGCGGCGGTTGTGGAAGTCCTGTGGAATCTCGGGCTGTCGCGCGGCCAGCTCTTCGGCGTTGTCGGTGGCCCAGCGCAGCACCTGCCGCCGCAACCGGGCAAAAGTCTCGTTGTCCAGATGATCGAAATCCGCGATCCACTCGCCAGCCAGCTTCGGCTTCATGTCGATCGCGAGCGACCGGCTGAGCGTGGTGTCGGGCAGCTTGTCGCCCTTCATGCCCAGCACCTTGGGGGCGAAGGTAGAAAACGATTCAGGCTCGTGGGTGTCGTGATGACAGCGTACGACGGTCTGGCCGCGGGTCCATCCGGAATTCAGGACGCTGCGCAGATCGGCATTGTCGGTCAAAACATCGTCGCCCTCGTCGATCACGAAGGTCGGCTGCCATTTGGCGATCGAGCGAAACAGCGCAGCCCCGCTGATCTCGACGCTGTTGAGAGCCCGGCGGGTCAGGAACGTGACAATCCCGAGCAGCGTGGTCTTGCCCGAATCCTTTTCTGCCGAGCGCACCAGCAGCACCGGGCTGTGGGTGGCGAACCGCTCGTTTTCGTGCAGCCAGGAATAAACCACCCATAGGGTCACGGCAGTGGCCTGGGACTCGGTCAGGATCACGTAGCGCCTGACGCATTCGTACAGCGCGCGGAACAGGATCTTGCCATCGACGGCCTCGTCCCATGGCTCGACCTGCCAGTGCGCATACAGCATCACCGTCTTGTCGAACTTCTTCTCGTCGCGGAGCGGCGCGACGAAGCGATCGAGGTCGCTCACGCTGATCCCGAGCTTCACCGCCGCGCGCTTGCGCCGCTTGGCGTAGTCGAGCGGCGACAACGCCGCGAGCTCGACCAGCAAGGCCTCGTCCTCGGGCGTAGCCGCCGCGATCGGCTTGTCATCGCCCGGCTCCCATTCCGTCGCGGCCTTGACGGCCTCGAACAGCCTGGCCCCGACCGCATCGTGCTTGAGCCAGTCGGTGACGTCGTGGCCGTCGCTCCGATCCGGAAACAGGTCTACGACCTTGACCGACGCCGCCACCTCATACAGGGCCTTGGCGACCTTGTGGGCGTGCTTGCGGCCGGGCTCGTCGGCGTCGGGCAGGATGACGACGCGCCGGTCCTTGAAGTATTGGGTCAGCTCGGGCACCCATTTCGCGCTGGCGCCCTCGCTCGCACTGGTGGCGACCACGCAGGCCTTGCTAGCGAGATTGTCGGCGTCCTTCTCGCCCTCGCAGAAGTAGACCACCGCCGTCGGCGCCGCGAGCAGTTCGGGCAGGCGATACGGAATCTTCGATCCCGCCGGCTTGCCTTTGACCCATTGCGTGCCGTCCCAATGGAACTGAGGAAACTGTTTCTTGCCGTCGCCGTCGAGATATTTCCGGACGAGAAGGTAGGGTTCGCCGTTCGCATCACGGTAAACGTATTCCCCGAGCGGCGACCACTTGCCGTTCGCTTCGCCGTTGGATTTATTTTTCTTCGCCTCGAACGGCGGCAGGCCCAGCCTTTCGCGAACATAGTCACGGCACCGAAGCGCATCGTCGCCGGCAAAAGAATTGACCACGAATCCTTCCGGCGCGCTCGCGTCGAGCAGAACGCTAAGAGATCGATCGCCAGCGCTGTGGCCTGGCCCTGGCGCGCGAACCTGGTTGCCGCTGGCCTCGCCGCCGAGCAGCTCGGCAATTTTTTCGATCGGCGGCAAGATCATCGCGCTCTCCCGAAGACAGGTTGCACCATGTTGTGGTCTTCGAACGTCTCCATATTTTGCGCCGCGTGCTTGGTACGGGTTTTCAAGTTCAAGGCTCCTTGAGAGCCGGGTGCGCAGGTCGATCCCTCCAAGGAAATCGTGCCGCCGGTTTTCGTTTTCAGGATTCAGGCACCTCACGGCGGCCGCGGCCGTGCAGGTTTTCCCGCGCGCGACGCCATTCCGCCGCAGATTCGAACGTGATCAGCGTGCGCGCGCCAACTTTCATCTCGCGCGGGCCTTCACCCTGCTTTTTCAGCTTGTAGAAGAATCCCTCGCTGATGCCGTGAGCCTCGCAAAACTCCGGAATACTGAGCGCCAAGCGCGGCGTGGGCAGTCGCGAGACGGCAGTGAACTCGGTGCGGGATTTCGACATGCTCGGCGCCTCCGTGGTTGAGGGCCGACGCCACTTGGCGAATGCGTTGATCGGAACTATATTCGGGGTGTTCAATGCCCCAACACAGTTCCGGCCGACGCTCCCCCCAAGGGCGTCGGCTTTTTCAGTCGGTTACTTCCGCACGCGCGACACGCTTTGCCACCGTGTCCGGCGCAACGTCGTGGATGTCGGGAAGCCGCGCGGCCCAGTCGACCAGATCATCCCTCGTGATGATGGTTCGAGAGCCGACTTTGCGGGCACGCAGCCGCTTGGCGGCGATTTCTTCGCGGAGCTTGGTCAGGCCGATGCCTGCCGTCTCCGCTGCTTCATCCATGCCATAGGCAATACGTTGGGACATTGGCTTCTCCGCCTGTGTCAAGCCCGCGCGCCGTACGAGTTACAGCGACAACGGGCGAGTGGCAGTGACGGATACCCCAGCCGATTGCAGGGAAGGGTATGGAAGCGGATGAAAGCCGACCCTTCAGGTCATACCCTTCCGGGAAGCCATCCGGGCCCCGCCGCGCGGAGCCAGTTAAGCTGGGCGTCGTCAATCGACGAAATGGCGGCGTTGAGCGCCTCACCAAATGCCTCAGCGTCGCTGCTATCCTCTTGGTGCCAGTCAATCCAAGCGGCATCAACTACGCGAAGGAACGGGTTTTTTGACGGGTCGGGGTGCTTGCCGGGCATTTCCCCGGTGAGAAAAATCCAGCCTTCTGCCAATATCCTGACAAACGCCCGCTTTTGATGATCTTGGGAAGAACTGGGGTAAAGCGCCACGAGCGCATCCCTGCGCGTCAGTGTATCGGCGCGCAGTTTGCCGATTATCTGCTTGGCCGCCACCAAAAGCCGGGCGTCCCTCAAGGCGCTTTCGGCTGCGTCACGATACTCAGCCTTCGACGCCACAACCCCACCTGCGCGCGACTGCCTGATGAACGGGGCGAAATTTTCGGCATCTTTGCCAGCCGGATCGATTGCCCTGAATAGTTTGGATAGGGCTACGTCGGCAGCCTGAGATGCGTCAGCGATGTGCGACCATTCAGGCTCCCATTCGCTCAGCCGCGGATTCAATTCCTTCTGCGAGACCGCTTCCTTAATGGCGACTTCAAGGGCGCGTCGGCCTATCCGGACCACATAGTCAACAAGGTGCGAGCGAATGCGCGGCGACGCGTGGCGACTTGATGCGCGACAACAATGCTTCGTCGATGCCAAGGCTCCCCCTTTGGAATACCCGTGCCGGCACGGGGGCCGTTTCCTCATCGGTCCACTTTTCAGGGTCGTCGAGAAATGTGTTGTCGGGCTCTCCGGTTGAGCCTGCTTCCGGCGGTGTTTCTTTGGGTGGCATTGCCTGTCACTTCCCGCAAAGTATGGTCCGCATGGGAGGCGACGCGGCAGGCTGGTGCGGTCCAGCTTTTCGGGGCTCGCCCTAGCCGCGCCGAGCGGGGATTTTAGGCGGTAACGGCGAGCCGCGCCAAGACGAGATCTGGCCGCAACGGGTGACCTCACAGTGTACTGATTGGTCTGATGTGACACATCGAACGTGCTCGACTTTGGCTGTCCGGTGCCGGCCGGGCGCCGTTTTCGTTAGGCGGACTGCTCGCGCTCGGCGCGGTCTTTCTCGGGAGGCGCTGCGCTGGCGGCTTGTCGCTCGGCACGCCAGTCGGCTGCGGCCTCAAACGTGATCAGCGTCCGAGTTCCGATCTTCATCTCGCGCGGGTTGAGCTTCTGTTTCTTCAGCTTGTAGTAGAAGCCCTCGCTGATGTTGTGTGCGGTGCAGAATTGCGGGATCGACATCGCAAGTGTGGGTACGGGCTGCGGCTCGCGGGGATTGGGGCCGCTCAACTTCTTGCCGGTGATTTCTCGTCGGGCCATCGGTTTTCTGCACGTTTGATCATGTGGAGTGCAGTTTACCCGGGTAAAGTAAAAATCGATGTAACCTTCAAGGAATATGTGCATGGGCGGCGGCTACGTCGTCGCAGCCGCCTATTTGTTTTTTACCGCGCCAGTGCGACGACATTCTCTCCGACTGACGACGCGGGCTGCAATAGTGCGTGGCGCGAGACGTCGTCGGAGTGCTCGGTAATGTACCGCGAATAGTGCTTTTCGATCATCGCAACGCTGGTGTTGTGCAGCGACGCCACCAGCCTGATCGGCACACTGCGCAGCAGCATCCTGACGATCGAACTATGTCTCAGGCAGTACATCGTCACCTCGGCGAAATCGAGCCCGATCGCGGTGACCACCTTGTCGACTTGGCGATGATAACACTGGCCCGGATTGTCTCCCCAGGCGCTGCCGTCACCTTGCAGCAGCAGCGGCGCCTCGGCCGGCCGGCCCGTTGCCGCCGCCTTCAGTCGCTTCGACAGCGTTGCTGTGATCGGCACGCTGTAACGTTCCAGTTTTTTCTGGGCGCGGTTTCTGCCGCCGCCCTTGGCGGATTTCGGCATCATCAGTTTCGGCCGCAACGGATGATCGTGCAGATCCTCGACACGGAGCCGGACCGCCTGACTTGGACGGGCGCCGGTGATCGCCAACGTCTCAGTTAGCAGCCCGAACTGGTCATCGAGCGCATAGGCGCGAGCTACGAATTCGTGGACCTTGTCGTCGGGCAGGATCACGTTGCGCGCGACTTGCGCATTCGGAAGATTGGCCAGCCCGATTTCCCATGCTTCGCGGTTTCGAATCCGGCGGTGATCACGTGTCGCGGCCTGCGCCAGCGCGGCGCACACGCACCGGCAAAGCCGGTTGATGGTGGCCGGTCGCATCGTCCCGAGCAGCCCGTCGCGCCAGTTCGTCAGCTCTGTGGACGTCAGCAGGGCCACCGGCCGCGCCAGCAGGTGGCTTCTGAGGTGCACGCGCGGATGCTCGGCATTGTAGGGGTTGGCTTGGCGCGCGATCAGGTCGGCCCGGTAGGCCGTCAGCGCGCCATCCACGGTGATCAATGCGCTGCCGTTGTCGCCCCGCGCCAGCTTCTTGGCGGCGTCCTGTGCCTGATGGAACGTCAGCACATTGTTGTCGTCGGCGTCCTCGAAATCGTCGGCCAGCGCAAAGCCCTTGGTCCAGTAGGCGTTGCTCCCGGTGCTGGCCTTGAGCACCCATGTGCCATTGGTCTTGTTGCGGCGGTACATCAGCGCGATGCCGCGTGCCAGCGACGGGCCGCTGTACGGCCTGCGGCGGATTTTCAGTTTAAGCCGCGCACTGCGGCTTTCCAGTGCGCTGAAGCTGACCTTGCGTGCCATCGAGATGGTGTCCCCGTTCCCGCGAAGTGTCGCGATCGTGTCTGTGAAGGCCTGTAGAGGCGCATAACAGCCTATGGGGATATCGTGCAGGCGATCAATAGGATGCAAACTTCACTCAGCTCTATAGAACTTCACCCAACTATTTATTTTCCCTTGCGCGGGGAAAGCCGGGATGATCCGGTTGCCTCGTGGTCTGCTCGTGCGCTTCTTGCGCACGACCGCGGGTGCGATCGGCACCCGGCTTTCCCTGCACCCTCTGTATTCGAGGAGGGTGAAATAGACGCAAAACCTCGGACGCAGCGCGCCGCGAGGCCGAACGTGTTTCCGAGCTCTTACAACGTCGTTGCGAGCGCAGCGAAGCAATCCATCTTTCTTTCTTGTCGAGGCAATGGATTGCTTCGCTGCGCTCGCAATGACGTTGAGGGAGCCGACGGGTGGATCAACAGTGAGGGGAGGGATGCATTGGCAATGGCTTGAGGCGGGGGCAGCGTCTCGCTACACAGGGGCCAGCATCCCTTCCTCCTTTCCCGGACCCCCAGCATGAGTGCCCTGTTTTCTCCGATCACCCTGCGCGGCCTGAGCCTTGCCAACCGCATCATGGTGGCGCCGATGTGCCAGTATTCCGCCGAAGACGGCGCGGCCAATGACTGGCATTTTACCCACATCAACAGCCTGGCGCTGTCGGGTGCGGCGATGTTCTGTATCGAGGCAACCCATGTCGAGGCGATCGGCCGCATCACGCCGGGTTGCCTCGGTCTCTACAACGACGCCACCGAAGCCGCGCTGAGGCCCGTGCTGGCGTCGGTGCGCAAGCATTCGAAAACCGCGGTGGTGATGCAGCTCGCGCATGCCGGCCGCAAGGCATCGAGCCATACGCCCTGGGATGGCGGCCAGCAGATCCCGGTCGGGCAGGGCGGCTGGCAAGCGGAAGCGCCCTCGGCCGTGCCGCACAAGGACGGCGAGGCCGCCGCCGCACGAACTCGACGCGGCAGGAATGGCGCGCATCCGCGACGCCTTTGTCGGCGCAGCGCGACGCGCCGAGCTCCTCGGCATCGACGCGCTTGAGGTGCATTCCGCGCACGGCTATCTGCTGCATCAATTCCTGTCGCCGATCTCCAACAAGCGGACCGATGAATATGGCGGCACGTTGCAAAACCGGATGCGGTTTCCATTGGAAGTGTTCGAGGCGGTGCGCGCGGCGTTTCCGGCCCAAAAACCGGTCGGCTTGCGGGTGTCGGCCACCGACTGGGTCGAGGGCGGCTGGGATCTTCCGCAGACCATCGAATTCGTGCTCGAGCTGAAGCAGCGTGGGCTCGACTGGATCGACGTCTCCTCCGGCGGGGTGTCGCCACTGCAAAAAATTCCGCTCGGGCCCGGCTACCAGGTGCCGCTGGCGCAGGCGGTGAAGCAAGCCACCGGCGTCACCACCATCGCCGTCGGCCTGATCACCGAAGCGAGGCAGGCGGAGGATATCGTCGCCTCCGGCAAGGCCGACATGGTCGCGCTCGCCCGCGGCATGCTCTACGACCCGCGCTGGGGCTGGCATGCCGCCGCCGAACTCGGCGGCGAGGTCACCGCACCGCCGCAATACTGGCGCTCGCACCCTCGACCCAGAAGGCGCTGTTCGGCGCGACGAGCTTTGGGACGCGGTAGAATTCCCCTTCTCCCCTTGTGGGAGAAGGTGGCGCGAAGCGCCGGATGAGGGGTCTCTATCCGCGGGCAATCTATTTGCGGAGACAGACCCCTCACCCGTCGCCGAACTTCGTTCGGCGCCACCCTCTCCCACAGGGGAGAGGGGAAGTGAGCGCACGCGCGCGCAACTCACCCCGGCTACTTTGTCATACCTCCACCGCACTCTGGGCGTGTTATCCTCCCGCTTGCGCGCGACAGACGCGTGAACGAGAGAGGAAACCCACCCATGGAAATCGGATATTTTTCGATGCCCTCGCATCCGCCGGAGTGCGGGCTGAAGGAGGGCCACGACTGGGATTTGCAGGTGCTGCGCTGGCTCGACGAGCTCGGCTACCAGGAGGCCTGGATCGGCGAGCACCACACCGCGCCCTGGGAGCCGCATCCCTCGCCCGACCTGTTGCTGGCGCAGGCGTTCCTGCAGACCAAAAACATCCGCCTCGGCCCCGGCGGCTTCCTGCTGCCCTATCACCACCCCGCCGAACTCGCCAACCGCGTCGCGATGCTCGACCACCTCTCCGAGGGCCGGCTCAATTTCGGCGTCGCGGCCTCGGGACTGCCGAGCGACTGGGCGATGTTCAATGTCGACGGCATGTCCGGCCAGAACCGCGACATGACCCGCGAGGCGCTGGAAATCATCCTGAAAATGTGGACCGAGGACGCGCCCTGGACCCACAAGGGAAAATTCTGGACGGTGACAAAACCCGAGCCGATGTTCGATTTCCTCAAACCGCACATCAAGCCGCTGCAGGCGCCGCATCCGCCGATCGGCGTCGCGGGCCTGTCGAAAAATTCCGACACGCTGAAACTCGCCGGCGAGCGCGGCTACATCCCGATGAGCCTGAACCTCAATCCGGCCTATGTCGGCAGCCACTGGGACTCGGTGGAAGCGGGCGCCGCGAAAACCGGGCGCAAGCCGCACCGGCGGGACTGGCGGCTGGTGCGCGAGGTGTTCGTCGCCGATACCGACGAGGAGGCCTGGAAGCTGTCGGCCGGCGACATGATGGGCCGCATGATGGGCGAATATTTCCTGCCGCTGCTCGGCCATTTCGGCTTCAAGGATTATCTCAAGCACGCGCCCGATGTGCCCGACAGCGATGTCACCGTCGACTATTGCGCCAAACGCAACTGGATCGTCGGCTCGCCGTCGACGGTGGCGGAGAAGATCGAGACCATCTGGCGCGAGGTCGGTGGTTTCGGAACGCTGCTGGTGTTCGGCTTCGACTACAAGCACAAGCCCGAAGCGTGGCGGCATTCGCTGACGCTGCTGAAGAACGAAGTGATGCCGCGGCTGAAGCATCTCGATGCCGGGATGGTGAAGGCGGCGTGAGTTTGCGTTCACCTCTCCCCGCCTGCGGGGAGAGGTCGACGCGCGAAGCGCATCGGGTGAGGGGGACTCTCGACTGGCGCGTTCGCGGATAGTCCCCCTCACCCGGAGACGCCGCTGAAGCGCCGTCTCCGACCTCTCGCCCGCAAGCGGGGCGAGGTAAGGACGACGTGCTCCCCTCCGCCTCACCCGTCATCGTCCGGATCGCCGGCATCGTCGGCGTGGCCTTCGGGCGGCGCGGTCAGCAGCGGGACGGCCTGGTAGCTGCTTCGGAATGTTCACCGGCCTGTAAGTCGGATCCTGCGCCATCTTGTCGAGCACGGATTGATGGATGTGCGCGCCTTCCGGAATCAGCCGCGGCTCGCCTTCCGGGATGTAATGCCCGAGCACGGACTTGCGATCCGGCCATTCCTTGTATTTGTCCGCCTTCGGAAAATACTCGATGCTGCGCCACGCAAAATTCATCGAATTGTGCGGCTGCCAGGCCTTCTCCTGCTGGGTGTGGGCGAGATAGCCCGGCGCGACATAGTCGAACGGGCTGTTCTTGCGCTTGCGGCCCCAGCCGAGCTGGTTGACGGTGCGGCGGTCGACCTTGAGGCCGTACTTGACCGCCTCCTCGATCATCCACAGCAGCGGGTATTTCGACAGCGCGCTCTGCCGCTCCGGATAGGCGCCGCCGATATCGGAATGCACGCCGGCGAACCAGACCTGCCGCAAATCCTGGTCCTTCCAGGTGGCTTTCGGCGCGAAGCGGTGCGGCCAAAATTTGCCGCCTTCGTCCCAGGGCTGCAGCCGGAACATGCCGGCGCCGCTCGTCGATCGACATCGCCTGGCGAAAAATCTCGATGCTCGGATTGTGCCTGACGAAGGCCAGCGTCAGCAGGCTCGGCATATAGAGCCGGTCCGGCCGCGGCACGATCACGCTGGCCACGGTGTCCCAGACCCCGACGAATTTTATCGTCGGCCATTTCACACTGAGGATGCGCGCATATTGCGCCGCCTGGTCCTCCTTCTTCGGCGTGTCGTCCGCGGCCCCGCCGTCGGTGAACCGCGAAAGGTCGAGCCCGCCGCCGGGGGTGCCGAAATCCGAGCTGAACTGCTTGTAGGCGGTCAGGCCCGCGCCGCCGAGATTGACCTGCGATTTCTGGATCAGCCCGATCTTGTGGATCAGCCCGGCCAGCGCCCGCACCGTGTAGGCGCCGCGGGAAAAGCCGAACAAATAGATGTCGTCGCCGTCCTCGAAATTGTCGACGATGAATTCGTAGGAATTCAGGATGTTGTCGTCGAGCCCGTAGCCGGTGGCGAGCCCGAACACCGCGTGGAAGTCCTGCACAAGCTTCTTCCACGGATTCGGCCGCGCCAGCGTGCCGACGCCGGGATCATAAAACACCAGCTGGTTCGGCCTGACCTTTTTGGTCTTGCGCAGCGTCCGGTACAGCTTGAGGACGTTGGAAATGTTTTCGGAAATCTCGTTGCCGGTGCCGTCGCAGCAGATGACGATGTGGTGCTTCTCGCGCGTGGATGCCACTGGTTCGGTGGTCATGATGCAGTCCCCCGCAGGTTGCGAGGGGGAGATTAGCTACTGAGGGGGGAGATGGGAATGGGGGATGATTCTGCCTTCTCTCATGCACCGAAATAGAGCCAGGTCGCCGCACCGAGCAACGCGGCAAACCAACCCATCGAAATCCAGACGAGAATGTCGTCTCGGCTCATTCGCGGTTCCGCCCATAATCCGATCTATCCAACTTATCCGCACCGCTCGAAAATTGATGTAGGTCGAATTTCAGAGTGTGAGAAAGTTCGAGCACGCTATAACGTCGGGCGCGACCAGCCGCGGCGCGGATTTCGGAATACCTGCATGGATGGCGCTGGAAGCCAAAAAAGCCTGTAAATATAGGCGTTCCGGACGTTGGCGGACGATGCGGATTTCGGTGGACGACAGCTGGCCCGGACGCTCCATCCGGCTACGATCTTCACCCGCACCCCACATGCCCCTCAAACCACCCGCGCAACTCCCTCTCCAGCGGCCCCCACGCCTGCTGCAGCCCGCCGTACTGCCTGACCCCCGCGCGATACATCCCGCGCAATTCCTGCTCGATCGCGGGCAGATCGACTCCCACAACCTTCCCCTCCCGCACGATCGTCCGCCCGTCGACCACGACGTCGCGCACCAGACTTGCGTTGCCGCGCGCGAACAAGCAGCTGCAGCGGGTCGACCGGCAAAATGGCGTCGCGGTCGAGGCGGTCGAGGTCGAGAATGACGAAATCGGCTGGCGCGCCGGCCAAAAGTTCGCCGGGGCCGGGGCTGCCGGTGGCGGCGCGGCCGTTGCGGATGGCCAGCGAAAGGAATTCGGGGCGAGTCCAGGTGCGCGCAAAACCGAGGCCGCCATGGGCGAGCTGCACCAGGCGCATCTCGCGGATCACGTCGTCGTCCTCGTCGAGCGCGAGGCCGTCGACGCCGACCGCGATGGCGCAGCCGCATTTGTGCGCGGCGGCGATCGGGGCGAGGCCGGAATGCAGATGCAGGTTGGAGGAGAAATTGGTGACGATCCGCGCGCCGGAGGCGGCGATGATGTCGAGCTCGTCGGGGCGGGCGTGGATGCCATGGGCCAGCGTCAGCCGGGGTGACAGCAGGCCGATGTCGCGGAGCCAGCCGACGACGCCTTCGGGAAAATGCTGGTCGGCATAGGCGCGCTGGTAGACGGTCTCCAGAAGATGCATGTGGACGCGGCGGCCGGTGCGCGCCGAGCTCTCGGCGATGGCGGCGAGCAGCCCGCGCGAGCACCACTGGATGCCGGCGGGGCCGAACTGCACGTCGACCCGGGGGCCGGCGATTTCCGCTGGCAATCGTCTCGGTCAGTTTGATGTAATCGCGCGGCGTCATCGCGGGGCGGACGAACAATTCCTCGACCGCGTTGCGGTGCTCGGGCGCAAGCGCTGACAATACAGGCTCGCTGTCGCCATAGACGATCGGGTTCTGGTCGCGCACCGCGAGCGCAAAGCCGATGCGGATGCCGACATCATTTGCGGCGCGCGCGATCTCTCTTGCTCTCCTCGACCAGCGGCAGTTTGCCGGTCGGCCGGGTGTAGTGGATCATCATGGCGCCGCAGCCGGATCGGGCCGAGCGGGCCATCGCGGAGGCGGCGGCGAGATAGGCGTCGGGCGGGGTGCCGATGGCCGAGCGGAGGATCCAGCTCTCCAGCGGCATGTCGACGGCGCCGAACGAGGATGCGGTCGGGCGGGCGTGGTCGTGGGCGTTGACGAAAGCGGGGATGACGAAGGTTTGCGGCGCCGGGGGCGGCGCGGCGGATGGCTCGATCGAGGTGATGAGGCCGTTGTCGTGGCGCAGCACGACGTTTTCAAGAATGCCGCGGTCAGGGCCGGCGAAGAGGGCGGTTGCGATGACTTCAGTGGCCATGAGTGGTGTGGCCTTGAGTTACACGATCGGCTGGTGGCGCTCTTACTCCCCTCCTCCCACGCGCCCTTGCGCGTGGTGGGGAGGGGTCGGGGGTGGGGGGTCTATCAGTGCGTATAACTGTCGGCGAGTTTGCGGAGGCACCCCCCACCCCCGACCCCTCCCCACCGCTTCGCGGGGGGAGGGGAGAGGAGGCAGCGCGCTCGCGCTGCCACGACAGATCAGTTCGCTGTGTAGACCAGTTCACGCTCGGCGCGCGGCGGCAGGAATTCGCGGGAGAAAACTTCCGCGGGCGTCGGGACGCGGGCGAGCTGGTAGCCTTCGACCACGATGCCGATGGCGCGGGCCATGCGGTCATCCTTGACGTCGCCGACGCCGATGTCCTTCATCTCCGGCGAGACGATCAGCTTTTCGTAGGAAAACTGCAGGCGGCGCTTCTCGACTTCCTCGTTGATCAGATTGTCGAAATTGACCGTCGCCTTCATGCCGGCCTTCTGGTCCTTGGCCACCGCGATCACGGCCTTGTTGACGGCGCGGACCAGGCCCGCGACCGCCTTCGGGTTCGAAGCCATCAGCTTCTTCGACACCATCATGCCGTTGGAATAGAGATCGAGCCCGTAATCGCCGAACATGAACCATTTGTAGTCCTTGTCGGGATCCTGGCGGTTCAGCACGAGATTGAAATAGCTGGTGATGTTGAACACCAGCGCGCCGTCGATATCGCCCTTGATCAGCATCGGCTCCTGCAGGTTCGGCGCCATGTTGGAAATCTTGATCTTGTCGCCTGCCAGCCCGTTCTTGCGCGCGAACACCGGCAGCAGTCGTGTGGTCGGCGTGCCCTGCGCGCCGCCCAATGTATGGGTTTCGAAATCCTTGATGGTGTTGATGCCGCTGGTCTTCTTGGCGACGATCGCGAACGGCGGCTGGTTCCAGATCATGTAGACCATGACCGGGGCTTCCGCCGGTTTTGTCGACGCGTTCTGGATGATGGCGTTGATGTCGCCGAACCCGGCGTCATAGGCGCCGGACATCACGCGGGTCACCGTGGCGCCGCTTCCTTCGCCCTGGTCGATCACGACGTTGAGGCCCTCTGCCTTGAAGAAGCCGTTGTCGCGCGCGTAGAAGAACGCGGCGTCGCTGCCCTGCGTCTTCCAGCCCAGCGTGAATTTTATCGTCGTCTCCTGGGCGACGGCGCTGCCCGCGAACAGCAGCATTCCCAGCAGCGCGGCGCTTGATCTCTTGAGCATGGTGAACTCCTTTGGCAGGGTTGTGAATTTACGTGGTGATCAGATCGTTCTTGCGGGTGGCCCAGCCGGTGATGCGGCCCTCGATGATGGCGAAGATGGCGTAGAGCGCGACGCCGAGGATCGCGAGCACGAACAGGCCGGCGAACACCAGCGGCACGTTGAAATTCGACGACGCCGTCATCATCACATTGCCGATGCCGCGGTTGGAGGCGACGGTCTCCGACAGCACCGCGCCGACAAAGGCGTAGCTGACCGCGACCTTCAATGAGGCGAAGAAGAACGGCATCGTTCGAGGGAGACCGACATTCCACAAAATGTCGAATTTTGAGGCGCCGAGCGCCTTCAGCACGTCTTCCAGTTCGGGTTCGGTGGTGGCAAGGCCGGTGGCGATATTGACCACGATCGGGAAGAAGCAGATCGACAATGCCGTGAGCACCGCCGGCACCGAGCCCGAGCCGAACCACAGCACGAAGATCGGCACCAGTGCGACTTTCGGGATCGAGGAAAAGCCGACCAGCAGCGGATAGGCGGTGTCGTAAGCGGTCTTGGAAACCCCGATGATGGCGCCGAGCACCACGCCGAGCACGACGCCGAGCACAAAGCCGATCATGGTGGTCGCCAGCGTCTGCAGGATGTGCGGCCACAGCACCGGGAATTTCTGCACCATGGTGACGAGGATCTGCGACGGGCGCGGCAGAATCAGATCGGACATCCCGGTCATCAGGCAAAAAATTTCCCAGGCGACGAAGAACATCACGATCAGGCCGGCCGACCAGGCTTTTTGCTTGTAGTCGATGTCAGCCATGATCGGGCGCTCCTTCCGCTGACACCGCGGTGCGTTCGCCGACGATGAATTCGCGCAGGCGCTGGTTGAGCGCGACGAAATCCGGCTCGAACGTCATGGCGACGGTGCGCGGGCGCGCGAAGGTCACGCTCTGGTCGTCGAGAATGCGGCCGGGCCGCGCGCTCATCACGCAGATCCGGCTGCCGAGAAAACCGGCCTCGCGCAGATCGTGGGTCACCAGCAGCACGGTCGGCCGATGCAGCATCCACAGCGCCTGCAGCACCGACCACAATTCCTCGCGGGTGAACTGGTCCAGCGCCCCAAAAGGTTCGTCGAGCAGCAGCATGCGCGGCTCGTGGATCAGCGCGCGGCAAAGATTGGCGCGCTGGAGCATGCCGCCCGAGAGCTGCCACGGGTAGCGGCGGCCAAAACCCTTTCAGTCCGACCTGCTCGAGCAGCGCATTGGCCTTGTCGCGGAAAACCGTGCGCTTGAGTTTTCCGAATTGCGACCGGTACGGCTCGACGATCTTGAGCGGCAGCATGATGTTCTGCTCGATCGTCATCCACGGCAGCATGGTCGGGTTCTGGAACGCCATCCCGATCCGCAACGCCTTGGCGGCGACCTCGCGGCCGCCGAGAATCACGACGCCGGTGGACGGCTGCACCAGCCCCGCCACCAGCCGCAAAATGGTCGACTTGCCGCAGCCGGACGGGCCGACCAAAGCGACGAACTCGCCGTCGGCGATGCGCAAGGACGTGGTGGCGAGCGCCGGCACCGCCCGCTCGCCGCGCCCGAAGGTGACGGAGACGTCGGACAGCTCGATCGCGATCGCCGGCTTGCCGCCGGTCGGTGGCGGAACGGGGCTGACGAAATCGGCGGGAACTGGCTGTATGCGCATCATCAGCGAAGTGCATGCAAGCGCGATGCCAGCGAAAAGGCGCGGTTTGCCCGGAGATATCCGCGAATGCGGTCCGCAAAAGCGGATTCAAAATAGGCAATCGGCGCCCAAAAGTGCATGCAATTGAGGCGCGGGATTGCTCTCCGAATATGGTAAGGAACAGCGGATCGACAGATCGAAAGCACCTTCGGGGATCCCCATGGCGCCGCGCGCCGCATCCAAAAATGCCGAAATCGTCCGACAAGGTCGGCGTCATCTGCCGCGCGCTTGCGCCGCGCCATCATCGAGCAGGCGCTGGCGCCCGGCACGAAACTGCCGGAAGATTCCCTGGGCGAGAGGTTCGGCGTCAGCCGCACCATCGCGCGCCATGCGCTGGGACAGCTCGCCGCCGAGGGTCTGGTTGAACTGCGCCGCAACCGCATCGCGGTGGTGGCGACGCCAAGCTGGCAGGAAGCCCGCGATGCCTTTGATATCCGGATCGAGCTCGAGCGTCTGGTGGTGCGTCAGCTCGCGGGCAAACTGACAAAAGCGCAGATCGCGGAGCTGAACGCGCATGTCGATGCGGAAGATGCCGCGCGCGGCGGCAGCGATGCGGTTTCGATTCGCCTCGCCACCGAATTCCACATCTTGCTGGCGAGCATGACCAACAGCCCGATCCTGGTGCGCTATGTCAGCGAAGTCGCCTATCGCTGCTGCCTGACGCTGTCGCTCTACAGCCGCCCGCATTCGAGCGAGTGCGGCGTCACCGAGCACCGCGCGATCATCGCGGCCCTGGTGAAGGGCGACGACGCCAGGGTGATGGGGCTGATGCATTCGCATCTCGACTCGGTCGCGACCCGCGCGCTGGTAGCCCCTGCGCCGCAGCGCGGCCGCGATCTGCTGGATGTATTGGCGCCCTATGCCGAGGAAGATGGCGGCGAGCGGGTGGTGAAACTGCCGAAGGCGGCACGCGCGCGGGCGTGATGCGGCGTCATCGCGGCCTTCATGGTTCGAGACGCGCGCCAAGAGGCGCGCTCCTCACCATGAGGGTCTAACACCATACTCGCCCTCAGACCTCATCCTGAGGAGCCCGGCGAAGCGTAGCGCAGGCGGGCGTCTCGAAGGATGAAGGCCCGGCTGACTACGCCACGATCCCCTTGTTCACCAAAATCCGTTCCGCGCTGTCGTTCCAGACATCCATCTTGACGATGAACCCCTCGCGCACCAGAAAACGGTCGACATAGCGGTTGCCCTCGAATGGCGTGCCGTCGATCCATTCGCCGTACAGCGTGCCGATCGAATAGACCACGGTCTCGTCCTTGCCTGGGCAGACGTCAAAACGCTCCATCTTCTTCTTCACCCAGCGATAGCGCGCCGCATTGAAGCCGGTCGGCCCTCGCGGATGATCGAATTCGCGTCCCCCCGTAAAGGTGATGATGGTGCCGGGCTTCATATAGGCGGCCGCAGCGTCGGGATCGGGGATCATCGATGCCGTCAGATATGCCTCGACGATTTCGGCGTCGGTAAGCTTCGGTTCGGCTTTGGCGGCAACGGACATCGGCGGCTCCTCATGATTCCCGCGAACACTACAATCCGGCACCCAAATTGCATGCACATATTCTAGACAATGCATGCAACATTCTGCAGCTTCTTTCCGGGTGCCGCCTTCCAATGACCGCCAAAACCGCCTTCGACCTGATTTTTCGCCGCGCCGTGACCACGGGATCGGCCACCCCGCTCGATATCGGCGTCTCCGACGGCCGGATTTCCGCGATCGCCCCGCGGCTGGAGAGCGTGGCCCGCGAAATCGACATCGACGGCAGGCTGGTGCTGCCCGGCTTCGTCGACACCCACATCCATCTCGACAAGGCCTGCCTGCTCGGCCGCTGCGGCCATCACCACGGCAGCGTTGCCGAGGCGATCAAGGCGGTCGCCGCCATGAAGCGCGATTTTACCGTTGACGACGTCTATGAGCGCGGCGCCCGGGTGCTGGACCGCGCGATTGTCGCCGGCACCACGCGGATGCGCACGCATGTCGAGATCGACCCGCGCATCGGGCTGCGCGGTTTTGCGGCGATGAAGGCGCTGAAGCGCGATTATGCCTGGGCGATCGATCTCAGTCTGTGCGTGTTTCCGCAGGAAGGCCTCACCAACGATCCCGGCACCGAGGAACTCCTGGTCGACGCGCTGCGCGATGGCGGCGACCTGATCGGCGGCTGTCCCTATATGGACACCGATCCCATGGCGCATCTGGAAAAGCTGTTCGACCTCGCGCAGGCCTTCGATGTCGATGTCGACCTGCATCTCGATTTCGATCTCGATCCGTCCTGGTGGCATCTCGACGAGGTCTGCCGGCAGACCGAGCGGCGCCACTACCAAGGCCGCGTCGCCATCGGCCACGCCACAAAACTCTCGGCGCTGCCGCCGGCCGAGTTCGACGCCGCCGCGGCAAAGCTGGCGCGCGCCGGCGTCGCCGTCACCGTGCTGCCGGCCACCGATCTCTATCTGATGGGCCGCGACGCCACCCACAACGCGCCGCGCGGTCTCACCGCAGCACACAAGCTCGTCGAAAAAGGCGTGCTGTGCTCGGTCGCCACCAACAATGTGCAAAATCCGTTCACGCCGTTCGGCGACGCCTCGCTGCTGCGGATGGCAAATTTCTACGCCAATGTCGCTTATGCCAGCGTCGGCGAATTCGACGCCTGTCTCGATCTCGTCACCGGCCTGCCCGCGCGACTGATGAACCTGCGCGATTACGGCATCGCGCCCGGCAATCCCGCCGACCTCATCGTGCTCGACACCGCGAGCGGCCGCGGCGCGATCGCCGAACTGCCCGACGTGCTGATGGGCTTCAAGAACGGAAGGCAGGTGTTCGAGCGCAAGAAGGCGGTGCTGATGCGGCCGGGATAGGGCGAAGCGCGGTGGCCGGCGATGACGGCGGACGACGCCAGGCCGGATTTGTGCTATGACATGCATGCGGTGCCGCCCTGGAGGGGCGTCGCGGTCATCAATGGAGTGGCGATGTCCAGACCTGTCATTTTCACGATTTCCGCCGCCTGGGATCAGGAGGCGTCGGTTTGGAGCGGACATTGTGACGACATCCCGGCCGCCGCCGACGCGCCGACTCTCGACGAGTTGCTGCAAAAGATTTCGGCAATGGCGCTCGATTTGTTGCCGGACAACCACCCGGAAGTTGCTCCGGAATCCCTGTTCCTGCAGATCACCGCGTTGCGCGAAGCTGAACCGGTCGCGGGCTGATGGCTCCGCAGTTCGATCGCGCGTTGCGTGATCTGCTGCGCGCGGCCGGTTGTTCGCTGATCCGACAGGGGCGCGGCAGCCACGAGATCTGGCACAGTCCGATCACGAAGCGAAATTTTGCAGTGCCATCGGCATTCCAAGCCGCCACACTGCCAACGCCATCCTCCGTCAAGCCGGCCTGCCGAAAGCCTTTTGAGCGTTGCCAACAACAAACGGCCGGGTCTTTTCGACCCGGCCGTTCAAAACTCGCGGACGAAAAACCGTCCGAACAAAAAAATCTCAGCTCGCCTGCGCCACCGGCGCGGCGGCTGCGACCTTCTTCTCGATCGCCTTCTTCAGGAGCAGGGCGCGGGGCGACAGCACGTCGGCCTTGGCCTTGATCAGGAAGGCGTCGAGGCCGCCGCGGTGATCGACCGACTTGATGGCGTTGGTCGAGACGCGCAGGCGCACATTGCGGCCCAGCGCGTCCGAGATGAAGGTGACGTTGCACAGGTTCGGCAGGAACCGGCGCTTGGTCTTGATGTTGGAGTGGCTCACCTTGTGACCCACCTGGGGGCCCTTGGCCGTCAGTTCACAGCGCCGCGACATCTTGCAAAATCCTCTGCCATCCCCGACCCATCCCGCAGCCCTTCGGGGGCGCGGCGCGGGGGTTCAAAATCACGTCCATTTCAGGAACCGCGGACGTATAGGGGCAGAGCGGCGGGGCGTCAAGGTTTTGCCGGCCCAAAGGCGGCCGAAATGGCCGGTGAAACCCCGGGGAAAGGCTTGTTCGGAAAGGCGTTCGGACGCCTCGGCGATCATATAAACGGCGTATTCGCCGCCGACATCAGGGGTTCCCGGTGGCCTGCGCATTGTCCGCCGGATATTTGGGCCTAAATGACACCCAAGACGCGCCGATTTTAAGGACTGCCCTTCAGTGACCAGGTTCCACATGGTTTTCCCCCGGCTGCAGCCATCGGCGCGGCGGGTGCTGGGTGGTCTCGGCTTCGGTTTGGGCTTGGCCCTGCTGCCGGGTGCTCAGGATTCGGCCGCCGCGCAAGGCCGGCTGGAGGCCCGTTATGAGGCGACCGTTTCGGGCATTCCCGTCGGCAAGGGCGTCTGGAACATCGAGATCGGCGACGACCAGTTTTCCGCCTCCGCCTCCGGCGGCACCGCGGGCCTGATGAAGGCGTTTTCCGGCGGCACCGGCACCGGCGCCTCGCAGGGCCGGGTGGTCGGCGGCGCGCTGGTATCGACCAATTATACTGCCTCCACCGCCACGGCGAAAAAGTCCGAAACCATCCGGATGGTGCTGAGCAACGGCACCGTCAGGGATTACGGCATCGACCCGGAACCGCCGGTCGATGCCGACCGGCTGCCGGTGACGGACGCCCATCGCCGCGGTGTCTACGATCCGATGACGGGCTCGTTGCTGCGGGTGCCTGGCACCGGCGATCCCGTGACGCCGGAGGCCTGCCGGGTCGGCGCCGGTATCTTCGATGGCCGCATGCGCTACGATCTGAAGCTCGACTTCAAGCGCATGGAAACCGTGAAGGCCGAACGCGGCTATCACGGCCCGGTCGTGGTCTGCGCGGTGTATTTTACCCCGATCGCGGGCTACATCCCGGATCGCCCCGTCATCAAATACCTCGCCGCCCAGCGCAATATCGAGATCGGGTTTGCGCCGATCGCGGGAACCCGGATCCTGGTGCCGTTCTGGATGAAGATCCCGACCCCGCTCGGCCCGGCGCTGCTGGAGGCAACGCAATTCATCACCACGGCAACGCCGCCGCGCGTGGCGAAGACGCAGTAGGGCTGGCCCCTTCCGTCATTGCGAGCGCAGCGAAGCAATCCATCTTCCATTTTGCTGCGGCATGGATTGCTTCGCTGCGCTCGCAATGACGGGCGAGAGACCACCGGAATCCCCATTAACTCTTCGCCGCTTCTGATTCAACTCAGGGCCGCCAGAACTTTAAGGAATTCGACGATTTTCCGCTCGCTTGTCGGACGCTCCCAAACTTGATCTAGTGCCGCGAGGCGCCGTCAGACCGAGATGTTGCGGTGAACGAAGCCGCATTGGGAATGAGTCAGCGATTCGGGCGCGATTCGTTCCGGACTCGTTCCGAGGCTTAAACAGCGGCGACAGACGCGTCGCATTGTGACACACCCCTCCATCACATCAGGCGCAGAAACTCAATAAAAATGGCCTTTTCGTCATTCTCGTCCCCATCGGCGCAGGACCGCGCGCATGACCGCGCGCCTGGCGCCGGCGTCACCGCGGTGCTCGGGTCCGACCAATACCGGCAAGACGCATCTGGCGATCGAGCGGATGGTCGCGCATTCCTCCGGCGTGATCGGCCTGCCGCTGCGGCTTTTGGCGCGCGAGGTCTACAACAAGATCGTGGCTCGCGTCGGCGTCGACGCGGTGGCGCTGATCACGGGCGAAGAGAAGATAAAGCCGCCGAAGGCGCGCTACTGGGTCTCGACCGTGGAAGCGATGCCGCGGGATATCGACGTTTCGTTTCTCGCGGTCGATGAAATCCAGATCGCCGCCGATCTCGAGCGCGGCCATGTCTTCACCGACCGCATCCTCAACCGGCGCGGCCGCGACGAGACGTTGCTGCTGGGCGCCGCCACCATGCGCCCGATCATCGAGCGGCTGTTGCCGGGCGCTTCCATCGTCACAAGGCCGCGGCTGTCGCAACTGGAATTTTCCGGCGACCGCAAGCTGACAAGGCAGCCCAGGCGCACCGCGATCGTCGCGTTCTCGGCGGATGAAGTCTACGCCATCGCCGAACTGATAAAGCGCCAGCATGGCGGTGCGGCGGTGGTGCTGGGCTCGCTCTCGCCCCGCACCCGCAATGCGCAAGTGGAGATGTTCCAGAGCGGCGACGTCGACTATCTCGTTGCCACCGACGCGGTCGGCATGGGGCTCAATCTCGACGTCGATCACGTCGCCTTCGCCTCCGACCGCAAATATGACGGCTACCAGTTCCGACGACTGAACCCGTCGGAATTCGCGCAGATCGCCGGACGTGCCGGGCGCGCCACCCGCGACGGCACGTTTCGGCACCACCGGCCGCTGCGCGCCGTTCGAGCCGGAACTGGTCAATGCGCTGCAGAACCACAGCTTTGACAGCGTCAAAGTGCTGCAATGGCGCAATTCGAAACTGGATTTTTCCTCGCTGGGCGCGCTGCAGGTGTCTCTGGCGCTGACGCCCAACCATGAGGCGCTGACGCGCGCCCCGATCGCGGAGGATCTGCGCGTGCTCGATCACGCCGCGCGCGACGCCGACGTGCGCGATATGGCGCATGGCGCTGAAGCCATCGAGCGGCTATGGGACGCCTGCCAGATCCCGGATTACCGCAAGATCGCGCCCGCGGCCCATGCCGAACTGGTGACGACCCTGTTCGGCTTCCTGATGAAACGGGGCCGCATCCCGGACGCCTGGTTCGGCGCCCAGGTCGACCAGACCGACCGCACCGACGGCGATATCGACACTTTATCGGGCCGGATTGCGCAAATCCGGACCTGGACCTTCGTCGCCAATCGACCGGACTGGCTGGCCGACCCCGAACATTGGCAGGGGATGACCCGCGAAATCGAAAATAAATTGTCCGATGCGCTGCATGAACGGCTCACGGAGCGTTTCGTTGACAGGCGTACCAGTGTATTGATGCGCCGCCTGCGGGAGAACAGTGTTTTGAATACGGAAATCGGCAAGACCGGCGAAGTGACAGTGGAAGGCCATGTGATCGGCCGACTCGACGGATTTACATTCGCGCCGGATGCGGCGGAGGCCGGCTCCGATGCCAAGGCCTTGCAGGCGACCGCGCTGAAAGCGCTGGCCGGCGAGATCGACGCGCGCGCGGAAAAACTGGCTGCGGCTCCCGACGAGCAGTTCGTGCTGACTTCGGACGGCACCATCCGCTGGACCGGCGACGCGGTGGCGCGACTGGTGGCGGCCGACGACGCGCTGCATCCGCGCGTGCGCATCATCTCCGACGAGCGGCTGGCCGGTGCGCCGCGCGAGGCGGTGCAGACGCGGCTCGATCTGTGGCTGAAGACGCATATCGAAAAGCTGCTCGGGCCGCTGTTCGACCTCCACAAGGCCGAGGACATCACCGGCATCGCGCGCGGCATCGCCTTTCAATTGATCGAGGCGCTCGGCGTGCTGGAGCGGCAGAAGATCGCGGCCGAGATGAAGGATCTCGACCAGCCGTCGCGCGCGACGTTGCGCAAATATGGCGTGCGCTTCGGCGCCTATCACATCTACTTTCCGGCGCTGCTCAAGCCTGCGGCGCGCGCGCTGGCCTCGTTGTTGTGGGCCGAGAAGCAGAGCAATGTCGACATGTCGGCGCTGTCGGGCGCGCAGCATCTGGCGGGAAGCGGCCGCACCTCGTTCCCGGTCGACAAGTCGCTCGACCGTGACGCCTATCGCGTGCTGGGCTACCGGCAATGCGGCGAGCGCGCGGTGCGGGTCGATATATCTCGAGCGTCTCGCCGACCTGATCCGCCCCGCGTTGGCCTGGCGCGAAGCTTCACCTGGCGCAAAACCGGCCGGCGCGTTCGACGGCCGCGGCTTTGTCGTCACCCAGGCGATGACTTCGCTGACCGGTTCGGCCGGCGAGGATTTTGCCTCGATCCTGCGCGCGCTCGGCTATCGCATGGATCGCAAGCCGCCATTGCCGCCGAAGCCTGCCGCGGTCGAGGCGGCTGCCGCGGAGCCGCTTGCGGAAGCCGTATCCGAAACATTCGCCGAGCCTGTGGCAGACGGCACTGCGGCCGCCGCTGACGGCGAGGCGGCGACGCCTTCGGCAACCCTGTTGCCCGATATTGCATTCTCGACGGCCCCCGAAGCCGCCGAGCCCGTCGCGGTCGAGCCGGAGCAGCCGGAACCGCCGGTTGCGATGGAAACTTCGGCGGCGGAAGCGCCGCCGGAACATGCGGAAGCGGTAACCGAGACCGTTCCCGCCGCCGATGCGGAAACAGCGGCTGAGACCGTTTCCGCGGTCGACGCGGAAGCAGCGGCTGAGACCGTTGCCACTGCCGATACGGAAACCGCGACCGAGACCGCAGCCGACGCCGCCCCCGCGGATGCTGCAGAGGCCGTGCCCGAAATCGCCGCAGCGCCGGAACTGGTGGAAGTCTGGCGCCCCGGCGGCCGTTCGGAGGAACGCCGACCGCGTCACGACCGCAACCGCAACCGACACCAGGACCGCCCGAAGCTGGGCACGGACCCGGTTGCCGCTGCCGCGCCAGGCGACGCAGGTGAGGCCGCCAGGGGCGAGCGCCACCGCCGCGGACGGCGCGACCGCAACCCCGATTTCCGCAAGCCCCGCACCGATGCGCCGGTGGAAGGTGCCGCGCCGGTGGCGGCCGAGGGTGCCCCCGCCAGCGAAACCCGTGATGACAAGGGCCGTCCTCCGCGCGAGCGCTTTGAAGGCAAGGGACGCGACCGGGACCACGGCAAGGACAGGGAAAAGGGCAAATTCGGCGGCGGGCGCGAGCCGGGCGGCCGCGACAAGGGCCCGCGAGACAAGGGCGGCCGCGATCGCGACAAGGGCGGCCGCGACAGCGGTCCTTCGCACCGGCAGTGGGCCACCACTGCCGCGCCCGCGCGAACGCGACCGGCCGGCCGATCCCAATTCGCCCTTTGCCAAACTGGCGGCGCTGAAGGAGCAACTCTCCGGCGGCCGCAAGGATAGCTAGCTGAACGACCTGGCGTCATCCTGAGGTGCGCGCATTTGCGCGCCTCGAAGGATGGGGTCACTGGGATTGTCATCCTTCGAGGCTCGCCCAAGAGGGCGAGCACCTCCAGCGGTAACGGCGAAGCCGTTACGCAGGGATGACGGATTTTGAGAATGGTGTTGCTTGGAGCGCCAGCGTCTCGACAAATGGCTGTGGCACGCGCGGGTGGTGAGGGCCCGCAGCAGTGCCGCCGCATTGGTCGAGGCCGGCCACGTCCGCATCAACGGCGTGCGCGAGAAGGCGCCCGGCCACGCGGTCAAACCCGGCGACGTCCTGACCATCGGGCTCGACAATAGCGTGCGCGTTTTGAAGGTGGTTGCGTTCGCCGAACGCCGCGGCGATGCCGCTTCTGCGCGCGTACTCTACGAAGATTTGCAGGATCGCCGGGAATGACTATCTGGATTGGCTGAAACGCCCGCATAAGGCGTTGTGCCTGCCTTGGCTTCCCTTGCGGCTGCGCGCTTCCTGCGCTACGCAAACCACTGAAAATTGACCCGTTTCGGAGCGTTGGATGACTTACGTCGTCACTGAAGCCTGCATCAAATGCAAATATACCGATTGCGTTGAGGTCTGCCCGGTAGATTGCTTCTATGAAGGCGACAATATGCTGGTCATCCATCCCGACGAGTGCATCGACTGCGGCGTGTGCGAGCCGGAATGCCCCGCCGACGCCATCAAGCCCGACACCGAGCCCGGCCTGGAGAAGTGGCTGGAGGTAAATACCGAATACGCCAAGAGCTGGCCGAACATCACCCAGAAGAAGGAATCGCCGCCCGACGCCAAGGATTTCGAGGGCATGGAAGGCAAGTTCGAGAAATATTTTTCTCCGAATCCCGGGACCGGCGACTGATTCGAAGTCGCTTCTGAGGGGGGCGATCAGGCCGGTCCGGCTCCAATTCGCCGCCGGCTTAACCCTAATCCCCATCAGGCCGCCAAAACCCACCTGCATGCGCCCCCAACAGGGCGTAAATCATTGATTTTTGCGGAAAATGTGCTATATTGGGCGCATTATAAGCCGAACCCGTCAGCCTGCTATGGCCCCTACGGGTTCCCGTGAAAAACATCCAACAGGGGCGTGGCAGTTCCGCGCGCAGGCTGTGTCACAAAAAACGCGTAAAAAGAGTGTTTCGAAGACCAAGAAAGTCGCCGCGGTCAGCCGCAGCGCAACCAAAAGCCGTGCCCGGACTTCCTCCAAGGATCCCCGGGCAGCCAGCAAGGCATCGGCTGCCAAATCCTCGAAAAACAAAAGAAGCTCAATGCCCAACAAGACTGCAAAAACTGCCGCGAAAGCGACGGGTTCGAAGGCCAATGCTTCGAAGGTCGCTCCCAAGACTGTCACGCTTGCCCCCAAGACTGTGCCGTTGAAGGCCGCGGTGAAGCCGGTTGCCGCCGCGAAGCCCGTGGTTGCCGCCCCCGGGTCGAAGAACCCAAAAAGGTCCTGACCCAGCGTCAGGGGTTCAAGACCAATGAGTTCGTGGTGTATCCCGCCCACGGCGTTGGCCAGATACTGGCCATCGAGGAGCAGGAAATCGCCGGCGCCAGGCTCGAGTTGTTCGTGATCAATTTCATGAAGGACAAGATGACGCTGCGGGTGCCGACCGCCAAGGTCGCCAATGTCGGCATGCGCAAGCTGTCGGAACCGGCGCTGGTCAAGAAGGCGCTGGAAACCCTGAAAGGCCGCGCCCGCGTCAAGCGCACGATGTGGTCGCGCCGGGCCCAGGAATACGAAGCCAAGATCAATTCCGGGGATATCGTCGCGATCGCCGAAGTGGTGCGCGACCTCTATCGCTCGGAATCGCAGCCCGAACAGTCCTACAGCGAACGCCAGCTCTACGAAGCAGCGCTCGACCGGCTGTCGCGCGAAATCGCGGTCGTGCAGCATTCGACCGAGACCGAAGCGGTCAAGGAAATCGAAGGCCAGCTCGCCAAGAGCCCGCGCCGCGGCGCCAAGGCCGAAGCCGACGTCGGCGCCGACGGTGACGTCGATGCCGACGGCGATGCCGACAGCGACGACGCCGCTGTCGCGGACGAGGCGGCGTAAGCAGCCTCCGGTTCAAACAATCAAAAGCCCGGTCGCAAGACCGGGCTTTTTTGTTGTGGTGGCTCAATCGTCCGTCGTCATTGCGAGCGCAGCGAAGCAATCCATCTCTCTTGTCGCTGCGGCATGGATTGCTTCGCTGCGCTCGCAATGACGGTGTTGCGCGAGTACGGCGAAACTGCCTCGCTTGGCCGGGACGACGCGGGAGTGTGTGCAGGCGCTATGCGCAAGGCAGGACGCGCTTCGCGCCTCAATCCACCACGATCTTGACGCGGTCGCGCGCCTTCACCTGGGCCTGCGCATCCAGCCCGTTCAGGATGCGAAAGCGCTCGGCCGGGCGGTCGACGCCGGACATGCGGTGCGACAGCAATTCCACGGTGTCGCCCGGCTGCACGGTGATGACCTTGATGCGCAGCGGGCGCGCGGCCTGGATTTCCTCCAGCGTCAGGCGGCGGAACGAGTTCACGGTCTCGCGCGCGTTGCGCTCGCTTTCGGTGGTCTTCTGCTTCGAGGCAAAGATGAAGCGATAGACGTCGCTGCCGAAGCGCAGCGCGTAGACCTTGAACTGCCACTGGTCGCCGCGCGCGGTGGCGGATGCCGCCGGAAACCCGTTGACGGTGATCTCCTCGGCCGAGCCCTTCTCGACATTCTCCATCCAGCCGGAATTGAGATAGTCGGCCAGCGTCTGCTCCGACGGCACCCGCACCACGTCGAAGCGCATCGCCTGCGTGCCGCCCTCGCGCACGCCGATCACCGCCTGCGCGGTGTTGTCCAGCGTGAAGGTGTCGGGGGCGGCGAAGGTGAAGCCGAGTTTCGGATGCAGGAAACGCCGGCCGCGCACGAAACCTTCGCTGGGGTCCTCGCCATAGACGATGTTGTCGATCGACGGCGAGATAGGTCTCGCGATCACGCTCGCCGCCTTCAGGCGAAGTGAACTGTCTCGCGCCGATTCTGCGCGTTCTGCACCCGCTCGGGCGTCGCCGGATGCGACGACAGGAAGTCCTGCGCGCGCGGATCGAGCGAGCTCTTGCCGGCCTTCAGCGCGGCGTTGCGCTCCATCGAGGTCAGGAAGCGCGAGGCGCCATAGGGATCGAACTTGGCGCGCGCGGAAATGCCGACGCCGATGCCGTCGGCCTCGAACTCCTGCGCGCGCGAAAAGCTCGCCATCGTCAGCTTTGTCTTTGCCAGCGCCAGCGCGGTCGAGGTCGGGATCGTTGCCCATGTCGGTGACGACGCGGGTGACGACCGCGGCCTGCCGCGCCTGGTCCTCCCGGATCGAGGCGTGCTTTGCCAGCACATGCGCCATTTCGTGGCACAGCACCGACGACAATTCCGAAGTGTCGCTGGCGAGCGCGATCAGGCCGCGGGTGACGTAGAGCTGGCCGGTCGGCAGCGCGAAAGCGTTGACCGCGCCGGAATTGAGGATGGTCACCTTGTAGGCCTGGTCGGGACGGTCGGAGGCCGCGACCAGCCGGTCGACGGTCTTGCCGATCAGGGCTTCCAGCCTGGGATCGTCATAGGCGCCGCCATAGGAAGAAAGAATGCGCTCATGCTCGCGTTCGGCGGCGGGCGTCTGGGCGACGGTCCGCGTTTGGCTTGGCCGGATTGCCGCCGCAGGGATGGCGACCCGGTCTGGAACCGGCCCATGTCGCCGCAGCCGGCCAGCGCGAGCGCGCACAGCAGGGGAACCGCAGCCCAAAGGCGGCGGCTGGTCCTCAGTCTGCGCCGTCCCGCATACCCCGTCACAGCCGTACTCGCATTGTCCGACGAGCTAATTCCCGCCAAGCACTTCCATCTGCCCCGCACGGAGCAGTTCAATTCGCGGGCCGTGGCGCGACTCGACCCAGCCACGGACGCGAATCCGCTTGTTTTCGAGGGACTTAAGGCTTGATTCCGGCAGCCTCGATCGCCGGCACCATGCGCCTTGAAATAGTCACAGCGAAGTCGCGTGTCCAGTTCCGCCCGAAATTCAGATAGGTCGTGGCCCCGGCCTGCCTGCACCGAGAAAACCCTGCCCTCGACCAACGTAAAGCGCCCGATCCCGGTCAAAATATCGCCCGGACTTTCCGCGTTTTTTGATGGCCGCCGGATCGGCCCAAATCCCCCGTTTGGCCCGCCGCGCCGCAGCCTCGGCTGACATCAGCGTCGCGGCGCAGTCCTTGTCGGTGACGCTGCCGGACCAAAGCGCCTCGCCCTGCGCCAGCAGCAGGCTTTGCACCGCCGCCTCGGTGCCGTCGAGAAACGACGAAAGCGAGCTGGCGGCCGTAGCGGTCGGGGCGTGTCGTCCTCGCCTGACAATGTCACGTCGCGTCCCATGATGATCGCCGCCAGCGCCGCAGCACTTCGGGCCTTTTCCGATGCGATCGGCTCAATGCCGGCGAGGCGGATCTCACGGCCATCCCGCAGGCGAAAGGTTCGCGCATCGAGCACGGCGGCGACGCGGTCCTCGCCCTGCGGCTCGAACCTGCATCCGGCGGCGTAAGCGGGGCCGGCGGCGGTCAGCGCGCACATCAGTGCCGCCGCGACAGAAGCGGCGCAACGCACTGACGTCTGTGTCACCGGATGCATGCTGCTCTCGGTCCGCGCTCATTACTTCCTGCCGACGGCCATCGGCCAGCACGCCAGCTTAGCCGCAACGGCGTTATCGACGAATGGGCAGATGATGGAAGTCAACGGCATAGCGCATTCCTGACCCGTCGAAATTCCAGCGCGCGCGAATCCTGCCGAAACTCTTGCCGTTTCTCGGGCTGAAGCCCGTGATGGACGATGAGGGCTGAACCATTTGCCGGGAAAGGGGCTATTGGGGTGAAAGCAGCTGCATGCCGTGGTGCTTCAGAAAGAGGGGTCAGCGGATGAGGAGCTTGATGACTTCTGCAAGCTTAACCTCCTCGCCGTCAAAGCTGGCGATAGGTGTAGGGATCGTCAATTGCATCATACATGCAATTCGCTTAGCTCTTGCGATGGCTGCGTACGATCGTGCGGCGATATTCTTCCGCCGTCAGGCCCTTCCGGCCAGCATCCCTGGCGCGTTCTTTCATGACCGGGGTCAAATGGATGCCCTCGACCGCGCTGATCTTGGAGAAACCGGCGCGGCCCACCACGAACCCGGTCGGTTTGGCACCTTTTGCATCGGGCTTTTTCTGCTTCGCCATGGTGACACTGTAGCATGTTCCGGCACCGTTGGGAGGCTTCGGATCGGGTTTGCGCCGGAGAGACGGGGCGCCCGGGCGGCAAGCAAATCATTCCGCTTTGTGGAAAAATCCATGAAACGCGAAGCGCCGGCATCTCCGCCACTCCCGCCTTCTCCTTGCTGCTGCACCTTGCTTCCGGCATGATCGCGGCAATTCAAACCGAGGCCGCCACGAATGCGGCCCGTTCGCAGGGAGGTTTTCATGAAGCGGGTATTTTCGTCCGTTCTCGCATCGGTGTTGGCGATGGCCGCGACGGCGGCATTGGCACAGACAAAACCGCCGCTAAAACTCGGCGCCATCCTCGACATGTCCGGGCTTTACGCCGACATCACCGGGCCGGGCAGCGAGGCCGCGGCAAAGATGGCGGCGGAGGATTTTGGCGGCGAGGTGCTGGGGCGCAAGATCGAGATCGTGGCGGCCGATCATCTCAACAAGGCGGATCTCGCCGCCAGCATCGCCCGCGACATGCTCGACAATCAGGGCGTCGAGGCCATCATCGATGTTGCGGCATCGGCCACCGCACTTGCCGCCGGCGAGATCGCCAAGGCCCGCAACAAGATCGTGATCTACAACGGCCCCGCCTCGATCCGGCTCAGTAACGAGGCCTGCGGTCCCTACACCGTGCATTATGCCTATGACACCTTCTCGCAGGCCAACGTCACCGGGCTCGCGACCGTCAAATCCGGATTCGAAACCTGGTTCTTCCTGACCGCCGACTATGCCTTCGGCCAGGACCTGGAAAAGGACACCACCAACGTGGTGCTGAAGTCCGGCGGCAAGGTGGTGGGCAGCGTCAAGCATCCGCTCAACACCTCCGACTTCTCCTCGTTCCTGCTGCAGGCGCAGGCCTCGAAGGCCAAGGTGGTCGGGCTGGCCAATGCCGGCGGCGATACCATCAACGCCATCAAGCAGGCGGCCGAATTCGGACTGACGAAGAGCGGCGGCCAGAAGTTGTCGCCGCTGCTCGCCTTCATCACCGATATCGATAGCGTCGGTCTCGAGACCGCGCAGGGCCTGCTGCTCGCGGAAGCCTTTTACTGGGACCTCAATGACGACACCCGCGCGTTTTCGAAACGCTTCGCCGAACGGATCAAGCGCATGCCGACGGCGGCGCAGGCCGGCATCTATTCGTCGGTCGGGCATTATCTCAAGGCGGTGAAGGCCGCGGGCACCACCGATGCCGCCGCCGTCATCAGGATCATGAAGGATACGCCGATCAACGACATGTTCGCGAAGAACGGCCGGATTCGCGAGGACGGCCGCATGGTGCACGACATGTATCTGTTCGAGGTCAAGAAGCCCTCGGAGTCGAAGGGGCGCTGGGACGACTACAAGCTGCTGGCGACCATCCCCGGCAGCGAGGCGTTCCAGTCGCTGGAACTGTCGCGCTGCCCGCTGGTGAAGAAATAGCGTGTACAGATGCCGCGTCGTCCCCGCGAACGCGGGGACCCATACGCCGCGGCCTGTCGTTACGGCCGGATGCTGCCAGCCTGGGCAACAATTGACGACCGGGATTATGGGTCCCTGCGTTCGCAGGGACGACAAAAGGGAAACGACCATGAACAACGAAATCGTCCTGCAGCATCTCGACCATGGCCTGCTCACCATCACCATGAACCGCCCGGAGCGGCGCAACGCGCTCAATCCCGACATGACGCTCGGCCTGGTCGCGGCGGCGCGGCGGGCGGCGGAGGACCATGAGGTCCGTGCCGTGCTGCTTGAAGGGCGCCGGCGGCACTTTCTGCGTCGGCGGCGACGTCAAATCGATGGCGGAGGGCCGGGCGCCGCTGCCGTTCGAGGCCAAGAAGACCAATCTGCGCCGCGGCATGGAGGTTTCGCGCATCCTGCACGAGATGCAAAAGCCCGTGGTGGCGCAGGTCGACGGCGCCGCTGCGGGCGCAGGTCTTTCGATCGCGCTGGCCTGCGATCTCCGCGTGGCGTCGGCTTCGGTGCAAGATCACCACCGCCTTCGCCAAGGTCGGACTGTCAGGCGATTACGGCGGCACCTATTTTCTCACGCAAATGCTGGGCAGCGCCCGCGCCCGCGAACTCTATCTGATGTCGCCGGTGCTGTCGGCGCAGGAAGCGCTTGCGCTCGGCATCGTGACCAAAGTGGTGCCCGACGCCGAAATCGAGGCGGCGGCGCATGAACTCGCGATGTCGCTGGCACAGGGCCCGTCGATCACGCTCGGCTACATCAAGAAGAACATCAACAACGCCGAGCACATGTCGCTGGAGCAATGCTTCGACGCCGAGGCAATGCACCACTCGCGCTCCGGCGAGACCGCCGACCACAAGGAAGCCGCAAAAGCCTTCGTCGAGAAGCGCAAGCCCGTCTTCGGGGGCCATTGAGATGACCGGCTATATGACGGCTGCGGCAGATCTGCCTGGTGGCGCCTTCCATCGAACCCGTGGTCGGCGATATCGCCGCCATCATGGGCCTCAACATCGCTACCGCGACGGCAACGTCGCCAAATACGGGCTCGAGAACGCGCTGCTGCCGGTCGACACCATCCTTCTGGAAGTGGTGGCTCCGTTCCAGCCCGGCACCGCGGCCGGACGCTTCATCGACAAGACCGGCGGCCGCGGCGGCTATATGGCGATCTTCTGCTGCGACGATCCGGACGCGCGCGGCAAGCACGCCAACGCGATGGCCGTGCGCACCGCGAACGTGATCACCCACGAGCCATATCACGGCGTGCAACTGCACCCGCGCGACTGCCGCGCCGCGTTCATCGAGTTCAACCACACCACCGGCAGCGACGATGTGCTGGGGCCCTATCCGCCGGCCGGTCCGGATTGGCAGAAATCGATCCGCAAGGATGTGACGCAGGCGCTGACCGAGGTGGAGATGGAGAGCCCGGAGCCGGAAGTGCTGGCCGCGCACTGGGGCAGGATCATCGGGATTCCCGTCAGCACGGCGAAGTCAGGCGATCCCGAACTGAAGCTGCCCAATGCCAGCTTCCGGTTCGTGAAGGGGCGCTGCCGACATCATGAGCGGGCTGACGTTCAAGGTCGCCGATATCGCGCGGGTGCGCGATGCCGCGAAGGCGAAGGGACATGCGGTGTCCGGCGATTCGTTCATGCTCGGCGGCGTGACGTTCCGGCTGGTGGCGTGACTGACGGCCATCCGGCTCGAACCTCATCGTCATGCCCGGGCTTGTCCCGGGCATCCACGTCTTGAAGGTCAATCGGCAGAAGAAAGGCGTGGATGGCCGGGTCAAGCCCGGCCATGACGGCATGATGGCACGCAAATTGACAAAAGGCCCCGATGCCGCATCCGCTCGACTCGTTCTTCGCGCCCGACAGCATCGCGCTGATCGGCGCGTCGCGCGATCTCGAGAAGATCCCGGGCCGGCTGTTGTCGATGCTGCGCAAGAACGAATTTCCCGGCAAAATCTATCCGGTCAATCCGAACTACGGCGATATCGACGGGCTCGAGATGCTATCCAATCGATCTCGGCGGTCGGGCAGCCGATCGATCTCGCCATCGTCATCATTCCCGCCCGCGCCGTGCTCGGCGCGCTCGAGCAATGCGCCGCAGTCGGCGTCAAGAACGCCGTCATCATCTCCTCGGGCTTTGCGGAGGAGGGCGGCGACAGCGCCGCGATGCAGGACGCCATCGTGGCGCTGGCGAAGCGGACGGGGATGCGGATTTCCGGCCCCAATGCCGAAGGATTTTTGAGCGAGGTGCAGAAGGTCGCGGCGACCTTCAGCCCGACCGTCGATGTCAAGCCGGGCCATGTGCCGCTGGTCGCGACCAAACGCCGGATCGCCATCGTCGCGCAATCCGGTGGCATCGGCTTTGCCATCAAGCATCGCGCCAAGGCGCTCGGGGTGGCGATCAGCTATTGCGTCAGCGCCGGCAATGAAAGCGACCTCGGCGCCGGCGAGTTTCTCGACTACATGGTGCAGGATGCCTCCACCGACGTGATCCTGCTGTTCATCGAGGGCATCCGCGACGTCGACAAGTTTCTCGCCGCCGCCCAACGCGCGGCGGAAATCGGAAAGCCCGTCATCGTCACCAAAGTCGGCCGCTCCGGCGCCGGCGAGCGCGCCGCCGCCTCGCATACCGCCAGCATGGCGGGCTGGTCGGCGGCCTATGACGCGGTGTTTGCCAAATACGGGTTCATCGTCTCCAACGATCTCGACGAGGCCGTCACGATCGCCGCCGTGCTCACCACCAACCCGCTGCCGAAAGGCGACCGCGTCGCCGTGCTGACGGTGTCGGGCGGCGCCGGGATCTGGGGCGCGGATACCGTGGCGCTGCAGGGGCTGCAGGTGCCGGAACTTTCCGCAGGCGATCCAGACCGAAATCAAGAAATTGCTGCCGTCCTATGGCGCGGCCGGCAATCCGATCGACGTCACCGCGCAGGGCGTGCATTCCGGCGGCCTGCAGAACAGCATCGATCTGCTCAGCGTGTCCGACGAGGTCGACGCCATCCTGGTGGTGCTGTCGCTGTCGAGCGACACACGGATGCCGTTCAAGCAGGCCGAATTGAAGCCGGTGATCGTCGGCGCAGCACAAGCCGATCGTGTTCTATTCCTACACGCTGCCGTCGGCCTTCGCGCGCAGCGAACTTGCGGCCTCCGGCGCCGTGGTGCTGTCGGGCTGACGCATGCCGGCGTCGCGATGCGGCGGATGGTGGAGCGCGCGCGATTCAAGCTGGCGCCGCCGGTCGATGCGGCGGCGTCGCCGCGCGATCTCTCCGCGCATCTGAAGATCCGCGACGCTATCGGAATTCGACAGCAAGTCGCTGCTGCGCGAGGCCGGGATTGCGGTGCCGGATGAAGTGCTGGTGACGGAGAAGAGCGGGCTCGATGCCGCGGTCGCCCGAGCCGGCTTTCCGCTGGTGGCGAAAATCCAGTCGCGCGACATCCCGCACAAGAGCGAAGTCGGCGGCGTGCGCGTCGGCATCGCGACCAAGGGCGAGGTGTTTCTGGCCTTCGAGGCGCTGCATGGACAACGCGCGGCGAGCACCGGCCGGATGCCGATATCCAGGGCGTGCTGGTCGGGCCGATGGCGAAAAAGGGCGTCGAGATCATCGTCGGCACCCTGCTGGATGCGACGTTCGGTTCGATGATCATGGTCGGGCTCGGCGGCATCACCACGGAATTGTTTCAGCGATGTGGTCTATCGCCCCGCGCCGGTGAGCGCGGCGGAGGCATCCACGATGCTGGCGGAGTTGAAGGCCGCGCCGTTGCTCAATGGATTCCGCGGCGCAGCGAAAGCCGACGTTGCGGCGCTGGCGCAATTGATCGCGCAGGTCTCGGTGCTGGCGGCGCAACAGGCCGGCGAGATTTCCGAGATCGAGCTCAATCCGGTGCTGGTGCATCCGGAAGGGCAGGGCGTGACGATCGTCGACGCGCTGGTGGTGCGGAAGAAGTAGCGTGCTTACTTCCCCTCTCCTTGTGGGAGCGGGTGGACGCGATGGGCGGCATCCGCGGACGGGTGAGGGGCCTGTCTCCGCGGATAGAACCCCTCATCCGGGCGCTGCGCGCGCCACCTTCTCCCACAAGGGGAGAAGGGAAAGGAAGCTCACCGTCCCTTGAAATTCGCGACGCGGCGTTCGGCGGTGGCCTTGACGCCTTCCTTGAAATCTTCGGTGGCGCGCAGGCGGCTCTGTTCGGCGAGTTCGTGGTTGGTGGCGGCGAGCACGCGGTCGGCGAGGCCGGCGCGCATGGTGGCGCGGGTCGAGAGCAGGCCGAGCGGCGAGCATTCGGCGATCTCGGCGCGAGCTTCATGGCTTCGGCGCGGACCTGGTCCTGCGGCACGCAGATATTGGCGAGGCCCATTTTGGTGGCTTCCTCGCCGGTGACGCGGCGGCTGGTATAGAAGATCAGTTCGGCGTTGTTCTTGCCGACCAGTTCGGGAAGCGTCGTGGTCAGCCCGAAGCCGGGATGGAAACCGAGCTTTGGTAAAATTGGCGGCAAAGCGCGCCTCGGGGCAGGTGACGCGGAAATCCGCCGACACCGCGAGGCCCGAGGCCGCCGCCGATGGCGGCGCCCTGCACGGCGGCGACGATCGGCTTCTTGGCGCGGAAAATGCGCACGGCGTGCAGATAAAGGCTGTTGATCGAGCCGAGGCTGTCGGCGGGATCGCCCTTCTTGGCCGCTTCTGCCTCGGCCGCTTCCTGCTCCTGCCGCTTCGGATCGCCGAAATTGGCGCCGGCGCAGAACGCCTTGCCTTGGGCGGCGAGCACCGAGGCGCGGATCTCGATATCCTTGTCGAACTCCTCCAGCGCATCCGCGATCTGGTTGATCAGCGAGATGTCGAAGAAGTTCAGCGGCGGCCGCTGGATTTCGATCAGGCCGACGTGGCCGTGCTTCTCGACGCCGATGTCCGTGAATTTTGTCATTTGCTTGTCTCCGAGATGAGTGAAAATCTTGCAACGAAGAAGGTGCGCCCCCTCTCCCCTTGTGGGAGAGGGTTGGGGTGAGGGGTTACGGTCTATCGATAGGCCGTAACCCCTCACCCGGATTCGCGATCTCGCCGATGCAATCCGACCTCTCCCACAAGGGGAGAGGTAAGAAAAAAGTCGCGTCTAGCGCAGGCCGAGCCCGCGCGCGATGATGCCGCGCAGCACTTCGGTGGTGCCGCCCTGGATGGTCAGCTTCGGCGCGGTCTTGATCGCGAACGACAACTGGTTTTCCAGCGTCTCGCGGTTGGTGGCGTTCTCCTCGACGAAGGCGGCGAGGTCGCGGACCCGGTGCGGCAATTGCTGCTCCCAGATCGTGCCGATGTCCTTGACGATGGAGGCTTCCACCACCGGCTCCTTGCCGGCCTGCAGCATGCCCGCCACCGACACCGACATCCGCCGCATGGTGTGCAACTGCGCCACCAGGCGTCCGATGCCTTCGGCGCTGCGGGTGTCCGGCTTCGGGCCGACCGCGCGGACCAGTTCGGTCAGCACGTAATAGGTTTCGAGAAACCGTTCCGGGCCGGAGCGCTCATAGGCGAGTTCCGAGGTCGCCTGCTTCCAGGCGCCGTCGATTTCGCCGAGCATGTGATCGTCGGGCACGAAGTAGTCGGTGAACACCACCTCGTTGAATTCGAACTGGCCGGTGATCTGGCCGATCGGATTCACCTGGATGCCCGGCTGCTTCATCTTGACCAGGAACTGGGTCAGGCCGTGGCGGCGGTTTTCCTTGGTCGGGCGGCGAAGTTCGGAAGATCGCGATCATGTAGTCGGCGATATGCGCCGACGAGGTCCAGATCTTGGTGCCGTTGATCAGGAAGCCGCCGTCGGTCTTGGTCGCCTTGGTCTTCGCGGCGAACAGGTCGGAGCCGGAATTCGGCTCGCTCATGCCGATGGCGAAGCAGACCTCGCCGCGGCAGATCCGCGGCAGGATGTCCATCTTGATGTGTTCGGGGGCGTATTTCAACAGCACCGGGCCGCTCTGGCGGTCGGCGACGAAGAAGCGCCGCGTCGGCGCGTTGGCGACGCGCATTTCCTCGGTCACCACATAGCGCTCCAGGAACGAGCGCTCGTGGCCGCCATATTTCTTCGGCCAGGTCATGCCGAGCCAGCCGCGCTCGCCGACCCGGCGGGAAAATTCCGGCGCGTCGGTGTCCTCGCGGTTGGGCTGGTGCGGATCGAAGGTGCCGGCGGCGATTTCGTCGGCGAGGAACTGGCGCACTTCCTTGCGCAGTTTCTCGCATTCGGGCGGCAGGCGGATCGGATCGAAACGGAGGGCTGCGGTCATTGATCTGGTCTCGGGCAGGGGAATCTATTTCGCTGCAGTTCAGGTGCGCCCCCTCTCCCATGGGGAGAGGGTTGGGGTGAGGGGGTACGGTCTATCGATCGAGCAAAACCCCTCACCCGGATCGCTAGCGCGATCCGACCTCTCCCAATGGGAGAGGTGAAGGAAGTCGACTGCTGCGATAGCATCAGCGCGACGCCACCAGCGGCCACAGCTCGTCGGCGCCGCGGTCGGCGACCAGTCTTGCCGAGCTCGACGGCCCAGTAGCTCTCCGAACCGAAATCGTCGCGCCAGGCCAGCGCGCGCAGGGAATAGCGGTGCAGGATGTGCTCGACGGTGAAACCGATCGCGCCATGCACCTGATGGGCGATCGCAGCGCCCTTTTCGGCGGCTTCCGAGCAGCGGATTTTGGCCGATGCGGCTTCGAGAAAGAACCCGTCGTCGAACGATGTGCTGTTGGCGATGGCATCCGCCGCCGAGGTCGCGGCTGCCAGCGCCGCCGCCGACTCGCCGGCGAGCCTTGCCAGGTTGTGCTGCACCGCCTGGAATTTTGAAATCTTCTTTTCGAACGCGACGCGCTCGTTGGAATAGCGCACGCTGATGTCGAGCATCGATTCCAGCGCGCCGGCGATCTGCAGACGAGCGCGCCACGCCGCCCATCAGCATCAGCGCGGTCTGGTCAAAACCTTTCGGCGCCGGCTTGATCGTGATCGGCTGCAACATTGCTGAACGTCACGGTGTCGCTGGCGTCGCCACCGAGCCCGAGGCCGGCCTCGATCCGGACGGCGGCGGCATCGACCAGCGCGATCGAAAGCCCGTTCGCGCCGCTGGCGAGCACGGCGAGATGTTTTGCCGCCTTGGCGAAGGGCACGCCGCGGGCACGGCCGGACAGGGTGCCGTCGGCGTTGAGCGTGATGCGATCCCGGGGGCTTGCCGGGACGACCGTCATCTCGCCTTCGGGCGAGGCAATCTTCGCCTGCGCCAGCAGCCATCCCGCCAGCATGGTCTCGGCCAGCGGCACGGCGACCGCAAATCGCCCGGCCGAACTCAGCACCGAAAATCCTTCGGCGAGGCTGGCGCCGGAGCCGCCGCAGATCGTCCGGCACCCAGGACAGCGGCAGGCCGGATTTGGTCAGCGCCTGCCAGAGCGGCGCTTTCCAGTTGCCCTTCTTGTCGCTGTTGATGGTCTGGGCGTCGGCGAGATCCGCGAAAATCTTCTCGGCGGTCTCGGCAACGATGTTCTCACTCTCCGCCACAGCGTTCCCCGTTTTGAATTGGCACCTGGCCCGGCAGTTCCGCCGGGCCCCGGTGCGGTCTTTTCTTGCACCGCATGATGAGGAAAAGCCACTGCTAAGACAACGCCTGTCTCCGCAGGGCCGCCTGCGAGGGCCGGCATGCAGCGGCGGCGGCCGATCAGGAGTGAATTCCGCCCAATGGAGTTTGGCGGATTTGCGGGTATTGGCCTGCGCGATATGGTAGATCGCAGCCCGGATTGAACAATCAAAAAGAGGAAATGCGGATGTCGAAGGATGGTTTGTGCGCAGTTGTCACCGGTTCGGCGTCCGGGCTGGGAGCTGCGACCGCGGCCATCCTGGCCAAGGACGGCGCGCGCATCGTGATCAACTATTCCTCCAGCGCAGAAGGAAGCCGAGGCCACCGCCGATTCTGCCGCGGCGCCGGCGCCGCGGAAGTGGTGGTGGTGCAGGGCGACGTGTCGCGCGACGAGGACTGCAGGAAGATCGTCGCGGCCGCAGCACCCTGGGGCCGGCTCGATGCGCTGATCAACAATGCCGGCACCACCAAGCACGTGCCGCATGCCGATCTCGACGGGTTGTCGGCGGAGGATTTTCAGCGGCTGTTCGGCGTCAATACCATCGGCCCGTTCCAGATGGTCCGCGCGGCGCGCAGCCTGCTGGAGGCCGGCGCCAAGGCATCGGGCCGGGCGTCGTCGGTGGTCAACGTCTCTTCGGTCGCCGGCATCAGCGGCGTCGGCTCGTCGATCGCCTATGCCGCGAGCAAGGGCGCGCTCAACACCATCACCTATTCGCTGGCGCGCGCGCTGGCGCCGCTGATCCGCGTCAACACCGTCTGTCCCGGCTATATCGACACGCCCTGGTTCACCAAGGGCCGCGGCGAGGCCGGCGCCAAGGCGGTGCGCGACAGCGTGGTGGCGCGGGTGCCGCTCAAGGTTGCGTCATCGGCGGACGATATCGCGACGCTGGTGTGTTTTCTCGCGACGCCGGCCTCGAGCAACATGACCGGCGAACTGGTGCGGATGGATGCGGGGCTGCATCTGATTACGTGACCGAACGAGGCAAGACGTCACCATGGCCCACACAACGATCGGCGTCGCCGGAGCCGGCAGCATCGGCTGCTTCGTCGGCGGCATGCTGGCGGCGGGCCGACGCAGTGTCGCGCTGCTGGCGCGGCCGCGCGTGATCGGCGAGATCGAAGCCAACGGCTTGCGGCTGACCAGTTTCGAGGGCCTCGACCGCAGGATCGCTGCCGGCGCGCTGACCCTGTCGGAAGATCCTTCGATATTTGCCGATGCCGGCGTGGTGCTGGTGACGGTCAAGAGCGCCGATACCGCAGATATCGCCGACGTCATCGCAAAGCATGCGCCTGATGATGCCGTGATCGTCAGCCTGCAGAATGGCGTCGGTAATGTCGGGGTGTTGCGCGCGCGATTGCCGGGGCGTCGCGTGCTCGGCGGCATGGTGCCGTTCAACGTGGTCTCGGCAGGCGAGGGGAGATTCCATCGCTCCACCTCGGGCGACATCGTGGTCGAGGCCGATGACGCCGGCACCGCGGACAGGCTCTCGGTGGAAGGCCTGAAGATGCGCGCGACCGCCAACATCGAAGGCGTGCAATGGGGCAAGCTGCTGGTCAATCTCAACAATGCGCTCAACGCGCTGGCCGATCTGCCGCTGCACCAGCAGCTGGCGCGGCGCGGCTGGCGCAGGCTGTTCGCCGACCAGATGGCGGAGGGGCTCGGCGGCGCTTGCGGCCGAGGGCATCGTGCCGGTGTCGTCGACGCCGGTGCCGGCGAACTGGACGCCGCATCTGCTGCGGCTGCCGGACGCCGTCTTCAATGCGGTGCTGGGCCGCACCATGAAGATCGATCCGGAGGCGCGCTCCTCGATGTGGGAGGATTTGCAGCGCGGCCGCCTCACCGAGATCGGCTACCTGCAGGGCGTCATCACCGAAATCGCCGACCGGCGCGGGCTGCAAGTGCCGCTGACGCGCCGCGTCGTGGCGCTGATCAGGAGCGCCGAGCAAGCCGGCAAGGGCTCGCCGGGACTGTCGCCGGAACAGATCCGGCCTTGACAGGGGCCGCCTTGAAATGGCGACGATCGGGGACGATTTTTCGGGACCTTGCCGGGAGCAGCGCCATGAAACGATTTTGCGCAAAGGCCGCCGCACTTGTGGTGCTCGGCGGTGCGGCGTGCGTAACGCCCGCCGACGCAGCACCACCGACCGCGACGCCGTCGCCGGGTTACGATGCGCGGCTGCAGGAGCAGCGCGCGGCGCGAACGGTTTACCGCGCCGGTCGCGCCTGTTTCCAGGCCGGTGACGACGCGCCGCGCCAAGCGGACCAACGCACCTTGATGATGCCATCCCGGTTGAGGTTCTGCAGTTCGCGGGCCACCGCGAAAACCTGCTAATGCAATTCTCGGGGACGACAGCGTCGATCAGCTGCGCTTGGGCTTGGCCGGGCTCGCGCCGAACAGCTTCTTGATCTCCCGGATACCTTCCGACAGCCGCGGCCAGTCGCAGGAGAAGGAATCTTTCGGGCAATTGGTCGCCCGGGTTCGCTGCCTCACCTCGCCAGACCTCAGCTCGCCGGACCTTGCGTCGCCCGGCTTCGGCTCGCCGGCAACCGCCTGCTGTTTGAGCGGACTCTCGCGCGGCACCGGGACCTTTTCGGTTTCGGTTTTCAGCGAGGCCTGCTGCACTTGCTGCTGTTTCGCCGCGAAGGCGGCGGCGATGGTCGAGCGCCGCTGCTGGTCGAGATAGGCGATATATTCCTCGTCGATCTTCTTCTGCTCTTCCGGCGTCGGGTTCGGTCCCGCGATATCGAAATGCCGGTTCTGCATGAAATCGAAATAGGTGTAGCCGCCACCCGGCTTGCGCCGGCCGGCGAATTTCGCGTGGCATTCGGAAAGTTTCGATGCCTTCTCTTCCTTCGTCGCGGCCTTCTCGGCGCGATCGGCCAGTCCTCGAAATCGGCCGGCTTGCCGCTCCACCACTGCGCCAGCGCGCGCGACGGCGTCAGCGCGACGAAGCCGGCGATGGCGAGGCTCAAGGCGATGGTGCGCGATGCAATCACAAGCGATTTTCCGGCGTCGATTGCGGGGAGTGGCTTGCCTGTCTCCCCGTGACACGAATTCCGCGGATTGTCGCCATTATTGGCGCCCTTGTCACCCCGGAAACGGCACGATTTCCCGCAGGGATTGTGGCATTTTTGTGCACGGTGCCGGGTGTATCGCGGCAACATTACCTGGAAATTATTGGAGATTTCGCGACGGGGTTCCGCGGGCGCGATCACCGCGATCATTTCCTGCAGCGAATATAGGAACTGCCGTTCATGACGATCCTGTCCCGATCCTTTGGCGTCACCGTGATGGTGTCGCGCCGCGGCTCTTTTTTGGCTTTGTAATATTCCCAGAATTCATAGCAGGTCAATTTCAGCGTCGTGACATTTGCCCTGGTCGCGTGGCTGTCGATGCGGCAATGATTTTCATACTGGTCGTACAGCGGAGCGGGTCGGCCGTTCTCCTTGTTCTTCAGATCGATCATGGTTTTCGAATCCAGGCCGTCATTATACCGGCAGTCCTTCCGGTTCTTCGCCCAGTAGCCCTCCCATACTTCCGCAGCGGCGGCGGGCGGCTTTGCCGCCGCGGCGCCGGGCTTTGCAGTGGCGGCGGGTTTCGTCGTCGCGGCGTCAGCGGCCTGCACCGCCAGCGCGGCGAACGCTGCGAGTGCCAAATACCGCACGCCCGATCGTGATGCGATCACGGAAGATTCTCTCCAGACACGGTTTTCACACGGAGATTTCGCGACACGGATTTGCGGAGTGTGGACACAATCGAGCGGCTTGTCACGCCGGAACGGTGGCTTTTTGGCATCGCGGCAGCGTCCATGGTTTGCCGGCATCGAATTGATGCGGAGGTCACCCCGTGCCGGAAGCGGGCAGAGGGATTGATGGGCCGCAGCGTCGGGACGCTGCTTTGACAACCGGCACCGGAGTGATTTAATCGCCACGTGAAGGGATCGGCTTCGCGCGTGGCCGCGAAAGTCTGATCCCGCCGAACTCGATACCTGGACTCCAGAGCCCATGACCGTGCACCAGGCAAGGATCTGCATCGGGTGCTGGCAGCAGATGCACGTGCCGGTGCCGCTGCGCGGGGTGCTTTCGGTGCCGTTTCGCGCGTTCGGCATTCGTCCGAGCAAGATGAACCCCAACACCTGCACGATCTGCGAACTGATGTTCACGAAGGTGATGCGGGCCCGCAAGGTCAACATCGACGCGACCGTGATGTTCGCCGATCTGAGGGGCTATACCAGCCTGTCGCAGTCGCTGCCGCCGGATGCGATTTCGGGATTGCTCGACGCCTTCTATGATCTGTGCGCGGATGCGATCTGGGAACATGACGGACTTCTCAACAAGACCATCGGCGATGCGGTGATGGCGGTCTTCAATTTTCCGATTCGAAGCGAGAATCATGCGCGGGATGCGGTGCGTGCCGCGCGCGAGATCCAGCTGCGCTGGGGCCTCGAGCGCGAGAAACTGGTCGAAGGATTGGGCCTTGCCGGCGCCGATCTCGGGGTCGGCATCGGCGTTCACGCCGGAGAACTCTCTTTCGGGGAGTTCGGCCGGTCGCATCGCGACCTCACGGCGATTGGAACGGTGGTCAACACCGCTTCCCGGGCGAATCCGCCGCCGGCGCGGGCCAGATTCTGGTCACGCAGGAAGTCTATCGCCGCGTCCAGCCCGAACTCGCGGGCAGCCAGGCCAAGGCCTACCAGCTGAAGGGCTTCGAGGCTCCAATCGAGCTTTACGCGGCCTGACCCCTGGCCGCGGACTGGCGATCCCGCGCGCGCTCTGGTATGCGGCTTCGGGGAAACCCGAAGTCCGCCGCGCAGCGCCAGCCGGCCGCTGCGAATGCGCGGGCGAAGCGCGCTGTCAGATGGCAAAAAGGCACCGTTCAAATGCTTCTCGTCTTTGTCCGTCATGGCGGAGTTGCCGTACTGCTGCTCGGCGTGGCGGCCGAACTGCTGGCCTGGCTGTCCGGGTTGGTGTCGCTGCAGCCGGCGGTGATACTGGTCGGGGCGCTGCTGTTCTATCTCAGCGAATATGGCATGCACCGCTTCGCTTTTCACGCGCCGCCATTGTCATGGCCGCTGCTGCGAAAGCTGCAGCACCGCCTGCATTACGACCACCATGTCGAGCCGAACCGGCTGGACCTGCTGTTTCTGCCGCTCTGGTTTCTGGTGCCGAACCTCGCCATTGCGGCCGGCCTGTTCGCGCTCCTGTTCGGAATGCTGGCGGCCAATTCCGCGCTGCTCGGAATGATGCTGGCGATCCTGCATTATGAATGGGTGCATTACGTCGCACACATTCCCTACCAGCCGCGAACGCGGCTGGGCCGCTGGATCAAGCAATATCGAGCTTTCTCAGCAACCCCGCGCTGGATGGGATGTTCAGGACGTTCCGGGGCCCCGCGGCCGCCGAGAAAGCTCCACCACGCGCAATCTCTATTCCTGATGCGATGCCGCCGGCTTCACCATAAAAGGCGACCCTTCCGCCGGCCGTTGGATAATCGAGAGGGGTGGGTGGCCGCGCCGGCGATGGAGATTGGATCGACGCGTCCGTGCTGATGCGCTTCGCCCCTGTTGTCGGGTCACATACCCGAGCCGATTCAGCACTATGCTGAAGGGGTATGGCCGCAAACAAGGTAACGGCGGTACACGATGCTGAACACTCACTGGAGCCGTCCATGGACGGCCCTTTTGTCCCTCTCATCCTGCTGTCGCTGACTTTCGACCAGGAACCAGAAGCTCGCGATATCGAAGAGGCGGTGCAGAGGGCTGGCGACAGCAGCCCCGCTTTGCTATGAAGCCTCAGGCACCCGTCTTCACGCGGGTTCGCGGTCCCGTAGCTCAGCCGGATAGAGCGACGGTTTCCTAAACCG
>CAVPOL010000063.1:0-22111 GCA_963706975.1 uncultured Alphaproteobacteria bacterium | reverse complement strand
GTTCGGCGTCGACGGTGATCTCTTCGCCATTGAGGCGAAATCGAATACGCGGCATCGAATGGGCGACCCTATTGCAGCTTGTCGCCGAATTTTTTGACGACATCAGCCCATTTCACAATATCCCCGCGCAGGAATTTGTCGACTCCTCCGGGCTCATCGACAGCGGAACCGCGCCCTGTCCGGTCCAGAGCTTGACGATGTCCGGCCGCTTCACCACGGCGTTCACGGCGGCATTGAGCTTGTCGATGACGGCCTTCGGCGTCCCCGCGGGGGCCATCAATCCGAGCCAGATGGTGGCCTCATATCCGGCGATGCCGGCCTCCTGGGCCGTCGGCACGTTCGGCAACACGCTGGAACGCGACTTGCCGGTGGTGCCGAGCGCGCGAACCTGGTTTTCGGCCACATTGGGCGCCATTGCCGGAACCGCGTCGATCATCATCTGCACCTGTCCGCCGATGACCCCGCTGCGCGCTTCGCCGCTGTTGCGATAGGGAACATGCACGACGTCGATCCCGGCCATGGTTTTGAACAGTTCGCCGGCCATGTGGTAGGGCGTGCCCTGGCCGGATGACGCATAGTTCAGCTTGCCCGGCTGCGATTTGGCCAGCGCGATGAATTCGGCCAGCGTCCTGGCCTGGACCGACGGGTGTACGACGATCACGAGGTCGGAGTATTGACCGGCGCGATCGGCGCCATGTCGCGCATCAATTCGTATTTGCGGGTCGGCAACAGCGATTTATTCGCGGTCTGGGTGTTGGAC
Source organism: uncultured Alphaproteobacteria bacterium (assembly GCA_963706975.1). Classification (GTDB taxonomy): domain Bacteria; phylum Pseudomonadota; class Alphaproteobacteria; order Rhizobiales; family Xanthobacteraceae; genus Bradyrhizobium. The sequence continues at coordinate 21,351 of CAVPOL010000063.1, read as the reverse complement.
ATCATCAGCAGCGTGTAACCGTCGGGCGGCGACTTGGCGGCCTCGACCGTGCCGATCACCCCGCCAGCGCCGGTGCGGTTCTCGACCACGAAGGGCTGGCCGAAATCCTCCTGCAGGATGTTGCCGATCAGGCGGGCCGTCACGTCGGCAGGGCGCCAGGCGCCGAAGGGAACGATGATCCTGACCGCCCGGGTCGGGTAATCCTGCGCCGCGCATTGCGTTGCAACGACATCGCCGCGAGCAGCATTGCCAGCCATTGCGAGCACAAACCTTGGGCCCGTTATTTCAACCCCCCGATCTCGATATTGTTCTGTTATCCGAATCAGCCTCAATGGGAGTGAGCTGTCGACGACAGACTCTCGGTGCAGGGCTCGGTGTCCAGACCGGGCCCGGCAAGGGGCCACGTCAACGCCCAGGCCATCCACGCCAATGGCGGGGCTTACCTCGGTGGGTAGCGCATGGCTCGCGCGCGGATTTCGCTCTGGTCCCGCCGGATAAAGGCACTCGGCTGCACCGGGTTTTGATGGTAGCAATCGGGGCATGAACCAGCAGCCTAGAATTGACATCCGGCTATTCCACCTGTCCGCACGACTGCCCGTCGGCCTGTGCCCTCGATCTCGAGGTGATCGATGGCTCCAGCATCGGCCGGGTGCGCGGCTCCAAGCTGCAGACCTATACCGCCGGCGTCGTCTGCGCCAAGGTCGCGCGCTACGCCGAACGCATTCATCATCCGATCGACTGATCTATCCGGCGCCGCACCGGACCCAAGGGCTCCGGCCAGTTCGCGCGGATTTCGTGGGACGAGGCGCTGGACGAGATCGCCGCACCGCTTCGATGCGGCGGAGCGCGAATTCGGCGCCCAATCCGTCTGGCCCTATTACTATGCCGGCACCATGGGGCTGGTGATGCGCGATGGCATCAATCGCCTTGCCCATGTGAAGAAATATTCCCGCTATTACTCGACGATCTGCGCCAATATCGCCCGCATCGGATTTGCCATCGGCACCGGCAAGATCGCCGGCGTCGATCCGCGCGAGATGGGCGTCTCCGACCTCGTGGTGATCTGGGGCACCAATCCCGTGAACACCCAGGTCAATGTGATGACGCATGCGATGCGTGCCCGCAAGGAGCGCGGCGCCAAAATCGCGGCCATCGATATCTACAACAACGACACCATGAAGCAGGCCGATATCAAGATCATCCTGCGGCCCGGCACCGACGGCGCCTTTGCCTGTGGCGTCATGCACGTGCTGTTCCGCGAGGGTTTTGCGGACCGCGCTTATATGGAGCGTTACACCGACTGCCCCGGTGAGCTCGAGGCGCATCTTGCGCCACGCACCCCGGAATGGGCGTCCTCCATCTGCGGCATGCCGGTCCAGGAAATCGAGGCCTTTGCCCGCCTGGTCGGCCAGACCAAGCGATCGTTCTTCCGCCTCGGCTATGGTTTTACCCGCAGCCGCAATGGCGCGGCGCAGATGCATGCGGCGCTGTGTATCCCGGCGGTGACCGGCGCCTGGCAGTACGAAGGCGGCGGCGCGTTCTTCAACAATTACGCGATCTGGAAGTTCAACGAATCCATTATCGAGGGCCACGACGCCATCGATCATTCCACGCGCGTGCTCGACCAGTCCAGGATCGGGCGCATCCTGACCGGCGATGCCGAGGCGCTGCACAACGGCCCGCCGGTCAAGGCGATGCTGATCCAGAACACCAATCCGATGACGGTGGCGCCGGAGCAGGCGCTGGTGCGCCAGGGGTTTGCCCGCGAAGACCTTTTTGTGGCGGTGCATGAGCAGTTCATGACCGAGACGGCACAGATGGCCGATATCGTGCTGCCGGCGACCATGTTCATGGAGCATGACGATCTCTATTACGGTGGCGGCCACCAGCACATTTCGGTCGGCGCCAGGCTGATCGAGCCGCCGGGTGAATGCCGTTCCAACCACGAAGTGCTGCAGGGCCTCGGCGGCCGCCTTGGCGCCGTGCATCCCGCCTTCGACATGACGGCGCGCGAGCTGATCGACGCCACGCTGAAGAAGAGCGGCCATGGCGACATCGAGACGCTGGAGGCCGATCTCTGGCGGGACCTGCAGCCGGATTTTCGCACTTCGCATTACCTCGACGGCTTTGCGCACGCAGACAAGAAATTCCATTTCAGGGCGGACTGGGCCCATCCTCCGTTCGGCATCAAGGACATGGGCCCCTGGGAGCAGATGCCGGCGCTGCCGGACCACTGGACCATCATCGAGGAAGCCGACGCGGCCCATCCGTTCAGGCTCGCCACCAGTCCCTCGCGCAGCTTCCTCAACACCAGTTTCAACGAGACGCCGTCTTCCATCGCGCGCGAAGGCCCGCCGTCGGTGATGATCTACCCGCTGGATGCGGCTTCGCTCGACATCGCCGATGGCGACGCGGTGACCCTCGGCAACACGCGCGGCGAGACGACGTTGACGGCAAAGCTGTTCGAGGGCCTGCGCCGCGGCGTGCTGATCGCCGAATCGGTCCAGCCCAACAAGGCCCATATCGGCGGTCGCGGCATCAACATGCTGACCGGCGCCGAGGCGGTGGCCCCGATCGGGGGGGCTGCGTTCCACGACAACAAGGTTTGGGTAAGGAAGGCCGCGCCAGCCACTCCGCGCAAGAACTGATCCCGCTTGCAGTCCACCGCTATACTGCCGCAAATGTTTGTGAACAGATGAGCGAAACAGGCGAGTGGGACAATGACCGACAGCAACAGCGTGATACGCGAAAAGCGCGGCCAGGCCTTCTGGATCACCATCAACCGTCCGGACAAGCGCAACGCGCTGAACGCCGACGTGATCGCCGGCATCGCCAGGGGTTATCGCGACGCGCATGACGACATGGACGTGCGCGTCATCGTGCTGACCGGGGCGGGCGACAAGGCGTTCTGCGCCGGCGCCGATTTGCAGAACAGCGGCGCCGCCTTCGCGATGGATTTCGCCAGACCCAACGTCGACTACGCCGATCTGCTGCGGCTGTCCCAGAATGCCACCAAGCCGGCGATCGCGCGGGTCGGCGGCGTCTGCATGGCCGGCGGCATGGGGCTGTTGTGCATGACCGACATGGCGGTGGCGGCCGACCACGTCATCTTCGGCCTGCCCGAGGTGAAGGTCGGCGTGTTCCCGATGCAGGTGATGGCACTGTTGCAGGGAATCGCGCCGCGCCGGCTGATCAACGAATGGGCGCTGACCGGGGAACCCTTCGACGCCACGCACCGCGCAGGCGGCAGGACTGCTGAATTACGTGGTGCCGGCGGCCGAACTCGACACCAAAGTCGACTGGCTGATCGGCCGCCTCACCGACAAGTCGCCGACCGCGATCCGCAGGGGCAAATACGCCATGCGCGCCATCGCCTCGATGTCGTTCGACGAGAGCATCGCCTACACCGAAAGCCAGATCGCGCTGCTGGCGATGACCGAGGACGCCAGGGAGGGCCTCAAGGCGTTCGGCGAAAAACGCAAGCCGTCCTGGCCGGGGAAATAGAGGCTGACGTGATTGCGAGCGAAGCGAAGCAATCCATCTCACAGCGGCGCCGAGGCGAAAGTTGGATTGCTTCGACGCAAACGCTCCTCGCAATGACGTGGTGACCATGGGCATCTGGAAGCCAGCATGAAGATAGTGCGGCATATCGCCAGGGCAGTTCTCGCTTTTGGAATCCTCCTCACGCCGCGGCGTTCCCCATTCCATGTCCCCCGCAATAGCGCAGCCGGCCGCACCGGCGAAAGGGCAACCGGACGCCCTCAATGCCTACAACGACGCATTGAACCGCTTCAGGTCGGTGCTCCGCGAGCGGCGCGGCCAGATCGACGTCGAAGCAGGGGCTGCCCAATCTGCCGGGACAAGCCCTCTACCTCGCGCGCAACAACGTTATCAGTACCTACAAGGATCTGACCGACGCCGTTCCCTCCAAAATCGGAAGGCCCAATAAACTGGGTATCCCTCCGGCGTATTTCGATGCCGACAATGAACCGCTGCTCGACGAGTACAGGAAACTTTTCGAGATCATGCAGGCTCCGCCCGCCAACGCGCAAAATTCAGCGACGCCGTTCAAGGATGTCGTCCATCTGGGCACGGCCATTGCGCGAATCAAAGGGCTGGATACGGCAAATTCCGAACTGGCAGGCCGCATCAGCCTCGGGATGTTTTTTGCAGAGACCGATGGCAATCAGAATATCGGGAATGCGCGCTCGAACAGGTACAAGGGAAGTTTTCAGACCGGGCGGCCTGAGGATCAGAATGGCCGAAGGAAGTGGGGCGCCATCAAGCAGTCGATCGCGGCCCTCGATCCTGAATTGAGCCTTCGCGATGACAGGGAAGAGGCGCGGGTCGGCAAGCTCGATCACCGGTACAACCACTGGACCGCCGTGAGAGACGGCCTGATGAACTCGCACGCGGAGCTGTTCGCGCAAATACCCGCGATCGCGAAAATATTCCCGGACCCGATCGACCAGATGAAGTTCTTCGAGCTCATACAGATCGTCCCCACGCCGACGAAATCCGCGCTCAAGTCCGGCCATCTGCTCGACTACCGGGTTTCCGATCCGACCATCATGAAATATCTGCGAAACAACAGCATGTTCACCTTCGGGCAGGCCGACCGGGCAAGAACTCCGTGAGCTTCCGCGAAATCCTCGATGCGATGTGGCTCTTCAACGAGAAATTCGAGCGCGCCCTTGCGATATCCCGGGAGATCAACGCCGGCAAGAGAGCCGGTTGAGCGCGCGAGCGGTTTAGTCCTCTGCGGCAATGGAGGCTTCTCGCCGCGGCGGTGGGCAATCAGCCAGTCACGCCAGCCGGCGTTTGATAGGGCCATTTCGGGCGCCATGTGGCCGGGTTGGCCTCGGCCTCGAGGCCGGCGCCGGTGATGCACCAGATCGCTGGTTCCGGTGAAAGGAAATTTTCCGCGAGTTGCACCAGGGGCAGAAAATCTCGCAATGCTGGAAATATGCAGGTGATTTGCCCGACGTGTCAAAATGTTTCTCGCGGCCAAGGCGTCCCTGCCGACGCCCCCTTGTTCCTTTGCATGGGCTCGTTTTCGACATTTTTGCCTGGGAGCGAAAACCGCACCACCTTGCGGCCGGGAAGCATTAGTCTAGGTAGGGCGCGAAACGCCGCCCGCAAGGGATTTGCGCGCACCTCGGAGGGCCTCAAGGCCTTCAGCGAAAGGGCGCAAGCCGTCGTGCGCACCTGACCACCAAATCCAGGGTATTGTTCGGCGTTCCGATGAAGAAATCTTGCTGTCTGTCTTTTGGCTCGTCGGGATGCACCGGCGATCAGGTGTGATCTCGCCGTCGCTTGGCTGGAATGAACGAGCGTGGGTTTTATTCTCCGGGGGAGATAGCTGCGATGCGCGCTGGGTGCAGTCAGTTGGGAGGCGCGGCGGGGCGAGGCCGGATAGCCTGGGCTCACATCGGTCGGGTTCGCAGCGTGCCCCGACCAAAGCCAAAACCTGAAAGCACCTTCCTGATGATCGACGGGATAATGGGTTCGAGATCATCCAATACGTTGGGATCGCCGCGTTCGGCCTGAAATCGCTGCCGCCAATCTTCCGTCACCGCATCGCGCTGAAGGACAAGGTCGAACCTCCGATGATCAATGATCGGATTTTCGACGTCCATGAGATCAGCGATGAGGGTCACATGGCTCAATTGGTCCTCCAGGAAGCGCTCATAGACAATTCGCAACGGTTCTATCCCCGTGCGTGCGAAAAAGGCTTCCCATTGGGCGCGCTCTTGCACGATTGTCAGTAATTGGGAACGGATGAGATTGGCATCGTAGACGGCGATCCGTCCTTCGGACTGCGTCGAGCGATACTGCCCCGTTTGCAGTGCCCGAGCCCACGATATCGCCTGGCCGAGCAGATCGTCGCGGCACAGATAAACGAAGCGAAGATTTGCAGCAGGTCCGTCCATCGCACGTGTGGGCTGAAAGCGGCAAACTGGCTTGCAAAAAGCTTTACCGCGTAAACGCCATTTGGCGACGAGCCCAAATGCAGGATAGCGTCAATCTGCAACTCCGGAGCGTCCGGGAAGTCGGGTAGTCCGAGAGCACGCCGGCCCGGCCCGTTGAAGTATTCCAGCGGGTAGCCGAGTTGATCCGTGCTCGACAGATACTGGCAAAGCAAATTGCTGCCAGACCGGGGCTGGGTACAGATTGCATAGCCTCGCCGCTGCACCATCAATAGCCCCTGATTGCCCGATCGCGCTCCCCCCGCAGGGCGGCCGCCTATCGGCTTCGTTGCTGAGCGACAATACATCTGCGGTGCAGCTCATGAAAGCGTGCACTCCATGTCGCGGCAGCCAGTATCCGTCCGATGCAGACCAGACCGGCCGCAAGGCGCGGACGACGCGGCACAAGTGACGGCAAGCAATCCAACTGAAGCAGGCGGTATCGGGCTTTCGCCATGGCGTAGCCTTCCAATCCGCGGCATAGTCTGGTGTAGTTGGTCAAATCGTTGCCGGGGAGGGGAAAACATGGACCGCCGAAGTTTCATGGCCGGATGCGCCGGACTGGCGTTAGCGGCGAGAGCGGGCGACGCGCTCGCGCAAGTCCGGTCCGCTGACCAGGATCATCTTTCCGTTCGCGGCCGGCGGCAGCGGCGATGCGCTCTGCCGGCTGGTGGCCGCAGCATATCGGCCCGCTGCTCGATCGCAATGTCATCGTCGAGAACCGCACCGGCGGCGACGGGCTGATCGGGATCAAGTCGGTGATGAGCGCGCCGCCCGACGGCACCACGATCCTGATGACCACCGGCCCGACCATGTACCTGCTGCCGATGGTGGAGACGATGCCGAGCTTCAATCACGGCGAGGATTTCGTGCCGGTCTCGCTGCTCGGCGCGCTTCGAGTTCGGCATGGTCGCAAGCCCGGCTATCGGCGTCAAGGACTTCAAGGGGCTGGTCGCGCTGGCTCAAGGCCAATCCGGACAAGGCGACCTATCGGCGTGCCGAGCAACGGCACCATTCCGCATTTCACGGGATTGAAGCTGGAGGAAGCGCTCGGCATCAGATGACGCGCGTGCCCTATCGCGGCAGCGCGCCGATCGTCAACGACCTGATCGGCGGGCATCTGCCGTTCGGGGTCACCACCATCGCGGATGCGATCCCGCAGCATCGCGCGGGCGGCGTCCGGATCCTCGCGGTCAGCAGCGCGGAGCGTTCGCTGTTCCTGCCGGAGGTGCCGACGCTGAAGGAGAACGGCATCGAGCTGGTCGCCGACGCCTGGTACGGGATGTGGCTGCCGGCCGGCAGTTCGCCGGACTTTGCCAAGCAACTGAGCGAGGCCGTGGCGACGGCCCTCGCCAAGCCCGAGGTGAAGGAGAAACTGCTGGCGATCGGCCTGATCCCGGTCGGCAGCACGCCGGAAGGCCTCACCCAGGAGCTCGCCGCCAACACGGCGTTCTGGCAGCCGATCGTCAAGGCGTCGGGTTACAAGATCACGAATTGAGCGATCAGGCGGGCTGAACGCCGATCTTCTTCCGGATCGCGGCCAGTTCGGCCTCGTCCCAGATGCCGATCAGGATGCCGCCCTTGATCTGCAGCTGCTTGTCCGCATAGGCGGCGATCTTTTCGTTGCTGGTGGTGATGTGGCCCTTGGGGTGCAGCGCCCAGTCGAACAGCGCCGCCTGCAGCCGGGCGATGACTTCGGCGCAAGCCGCATCGTCGCCGCGATCGGTCGAATTCCTGCGGGTCGGTCTCGAGGTCGTACAGCATCGGCCGGAAGCCGGAGGCATGGATGTATTTCCAGCGGCCGTCGAACACCATGAACAGCCGGCATTGCTCGATCGGCTGGTTCAGCTTCAGCCGCACGTCCTGCATGCAGTAGTCGTATTCGGAGAACACGACCTTGCGCCAGTCCGCGGGCGGCTTCGCCGTGCAGCAGCGGCATCAGCGACGGCCCTCGAGAATATGATCCGGCGGCTTGCCGCCGAAATAGTCGATGAAGGTCGGCGCCAGATCGATCGCCTCGACCAGCGCGTCGCATGACCGTGCCGCGCGTGGCGTCGGCCGCCGGCGAGGGATCGATCACGATCAGCGGGATCTTCGCCGACTGCTCGTGGAACAGATCCTTCTCGCCCATCCAGTGATCGCCGAGATAGTCGCCATGGTCCGAGGTGAACACGATCATGGTGGTGTCGAGCAGGCCGCGCGCTTCGAGAAAGCGCATCAGCACGCCCATCTGGTCGTCGATCTGCTTGATCAGGCCCATATAGGTCGGGATGACCTTTTCGCGCGCCTCGTCGCGCGACATGTTGCGGGAGTAGCGCATGTCCATGTAGGCGCGCGAACACCGGATGCGCGTCTTGCTTCTCCTGTCGGAGCGGACCGCCGGCTGCATGTCGGCCGGCGCCGTACATGCTGGCATAGGGCTCCGGCGCGATGTAGGGCCAGTGCGGCTTGATGTAGGAGAGATGCAGGCACCACGGCCGCCCGTCCGCCTCCGCCTCGGCGATAAAATCCATCGCGCGGCGCGTCATGTAGGGCGTCTCGGAATGCTCCTCCGGAACGCGCGCGGCCTTGTCGGCGTGCACCAGCAGCCAGCCGTTCTGCAGCCTGCCGTCGTCGTCCGCGCCGGAATTTGCCCAGTGCTCCCAGGGGTTCGGCGCCTCGTAGCCGTGCTCGCGCAGATACGTCGTCGTATCGCGGCCGGGGCCGGCCGTCCGGATGCAGCCCGTCGTCGCGCTCATAGGGCTCGAAGCCGCATTCGGCGACATGCACGCCGATGATCGAGTTCGGCGCGATTCCCAGCATCTTCAGGCCTTCGAGGTCGGGCGCCATGTGGGTCTTGCCGACCAGCACATTGCGCACGCCGATCTTCTTGAGATGGTCGCCCAGCGTCGGCTCGCCGACCCGCAGCGGCCAGCCGTTCCAGTGCGAGCCGTGCGAGCGCATGTAGCGGCCGGTATAGAACGACATGCGCGAAGGCCCGCAGATCGGCGACTGCACATAGGCGTTCGAGAACCGCACGCCCCGCGCCGCCATCGCGTCGATATTCGGCGTCTTCAGGGTCGGATGCCCGGTGCAGCCGAGATAATCGAACCGAAGCTGGTCGCACATGATCCAAAGGACGTTTTTGGGGCGTGACATGCTTCGCACTGTGCTGATTTCAGATGGCTTGCGGTGAGGGTGGCTCGATTTGGCTATCCCGCGTTGGCTTTCAATCCGGCGGCCTCGATGCCGGCGATGGCGCAAATTTCGTCATTGTCCGACGTGTCGCCGCTGACGCCGACTGCGCCGAGCAGGGTGCCACCGTCCTGGATCAGCACGCCCCCGGGCACCGGGATCAGCCGGCCCTGCGCCATCGTGTTCACGGCACTGACGAAATAGGCCTGTTCCTGGGCGCGCTGGAACAGCGCCCGCGACCCCATGCCCATCGCGAGCGCGCCGTAGGCCTTGCCGTGGGCGATCTCGCTGCGCATCAGGCTGGTGCCGTCCTGCGCCGCCGTGATCTTGACGCAGCCACGCGCATCGAGAACGGTGACCACCAGCGGCTTCAGTTTCTTCTCGACCCCCTTGGCAAGCGCGGCATCGAGGATCTTGCGGGCGACGTCGAGGTTTAGTTCAGCCATGGATCGGTTCCTTTGTGATGGCGGAGGGATAGGGGTTGTCGCGGGCGCTGTCGAGGCTCATCTCCAGCACGCGCGCGACGTGCAGCGCGTCGCGTCCGGCGCCGTCGGCGATCTGGTGCCGGCACGAGATGCCGTCGGCGACGATCAGGTCGTCGGCCTCGGCGCTGCCGGACCGCCGGCAGCAGCGACAGTTCGGCCATCTGCATCGAGGCCTCGAACGTGTCCGCGCCATAGCCGAACGCACCGGCCATGCCGCAGCAGCTCGACTCGACGGTCTCGCACCTCCAGATCCGGGAACCAGCCGCAGCACCTTTTCGACCGGCTTGAACGCGCCGAACGATTTCTGATGGCAGTGGCCGTGCAGCAGCGCCTTTTGCTTCAGCGGTCCGAGCGGCAGTTTCAGCCGGCCGGCTTCGGCCTCGCGCACCAGAAACTCCTCGAACAGCACCGCATGGGCGCTGACGCTCTTCGCAGCGTCGTCGTTGCGCAGCGACAGCAATTCGTCGCGAAGGGTCAGCAGGCAGCTCGGCTCCAGGCCGATGATCGGCACGCCGCGCGCGGCGAACGGCGCGTAGGTCGCGACCGGCCGGTCCAGCTCGGCGCGTGCCTGATCGACCAGCCCGGCGGAAAGAAACGTCCGGCCGCAGCACAGCGGCCGCTGCCGCGATCCGCCGGGCGCGGCAGGTGCACGCGGTATCCGCCTTCGACCAGCACGTTCAGCGCCGCGTCGAGATTTTCGCGCTCATAGGCGCGGTTGAAGGTGTCGGCGAACAGCACGACTTCGCGGCCATCGGCCGGACCGAACGCCTCGGCCGTCGGATCGAAGACGTCGCTGCCGCCATTCCGGCAGGGCGCGCTCCGCGCTGATCCCGGCGAAGGTCTTCGAACAGCTTTCGCAACAGCGGGCTTCTGTTGCGAAGATTGGCGAGCGGGGCGAGGCGTGACGGCCAGCGACGCATAGCGCGGCAGGAAGCCGACCAGCCGGTCGCGCAGCGACAGTCCGAATTTGGCCGCGCGCGCCGCCAGCACCTCGATCTTCATCTTCGCCATGTCGACGCCGGTCGGACATTCGCTGCGGCAGGCCTTGCAGGACACGCAGAGTTTCAGCGCGTCCATCACTCGTCGGAGGCCAGCGCGTCCGGCGCCGAGCTGGCCGGTCATCGCCAGTCGCAACGTGTTGGCGCGGCCGCGCGTGACATCCTTCTCGTCGCGGGTGGCGCGATAGGACGGGCACATCACGCCGCCTTCGAGCTTGCGGCAGGCGCCGTTGTTGTTGCACATCTCGATCGCGCCCTGGAAACCGCCGGACGGCGCCCGGATAGGACGACCAGTCGAGCGCGGTCTTGATTTCGATCGACGCGGTAGTCCGGCGGATAGCGGAACAGGCTGCGGTCGTCCATGCTTGCGGCGCATGCACGATCTTGCCGGGATTGAGCACATCGGCCGGATCGAAGCGCTGCTTGACCTCCTCGAACGCGCGCGTCAGCCGCGCGCCGAACATCGCCTCGTGGAATTCCGAGCGGACGATGACCGTCGCCATGCTCGCCGGAATGCGAGCCCTTGTACTCCCGCACCATCGCGAAGGCTTCCTCGGCGATGGCGCGCATCGCCTTGACGTCTTTCTCGAGTTTCAGGTTGAGCACAGGCCGCACATGCAGGCAGCCCTCGGAGGCGTGCGCATACATGGTGCCGTGGGTGCCGTGCTTGTCGAAGATGTCGTTGAGCCGCTCGGTGTAGTCGGCGAGATGCGGCAGCGGCACCGCGCAGTCCTCGATGAAGGAGACCGGCTTTCCTTCCTGCTTCATCGACATCATGACGTTGAGGCCGGCGGCGCGGAAACTCGGCGATGCTGGTTTGCAGGGCAGGCTCGATGATCTCGACCACGCCGCCCCATTTGCGTCTTCGGCTGATCCCAGCCGAAGCCGAGATCGGCCATCAACTCGCCGAGCTGCTTCAGGCGCCGCAGATTTTCGTCCTGATCTTCCTCGGCGAATTCGACCAGCAGCACCGCGTCGGGATCGCCGCGCACGGCGGTCTCGATGGTCGGCCGGAACATCGCGATCTCGCGCCCGAGCGCGATCATGGTGCGGTCGACCAGTTCGACCGCGATCGGGCTGCAGTTTTACCAGATGCTGCGCCGCATTCATCGCCTCGTAAAAGCTGCCGAAGTGGCAGACGCCGAGCACGCGTTGCGGATCACCGGCCACAGTTTCAGTTCGACCTCGGTGGTGAAGGCGAGCGTGCCCTCCGATCCGACCAGCAGATGCGCCATGTTGTTCGGCGCATTGCGCGGCACCAGCGCATCGAGATTGTAACCGCCGACCCGGCGCTGCACCTTCGGGAAGCGTTCGGCGATCTCGGCGGCTTCGCGTTCGCCGAGCGCGAGCATGTCGCGAAACAGTTCGCGGCCCGGCGCGTCGCATTGCGAGCGCGGCGTCCGCGACAGCTCGCCGAAATGCAGCAGCGTGCCGTCGGCCAGCGCCGCGTCGCATCGACGATCGTGTTGTCGCGCATGGTGCCGTAGCGCAGCGAACGGCCGCCGCAGGAATTGTTGCCGGCCATGCCGCCGATGGTGGCGCGCGAGGCGGTGGAGACGTCGACCGGAAACCACAGGCCGTGTTGGCGCAGCTGCCGGTTGAGGTCGTCGAGCACGATGCCCGGCTCGACCACGCAGGTCCGGTTCTCGACGTCGAGCGACAGGATGCGGTTCAGGTGTTTGGAAAAGTCGACGACGATGCCGTTGTTGACGGCCTGGCCGCATTGCGAGGTGCCGCCGCCGCGCGGCGTGACGATCAACCCGTCGTCGCGGGCGATGGCGAGCGCGCGCAACGCCTCGTCCATGGTCCTCGGGACTACGACCCCGGCGGGCATGATCTGGTAGAACGAGGCGTCGGTCGCATAGCGGCCGCGGTTGGCGCGATCGAAGAAGACGTCGCCGGTAATTTCGCGCGCAAGCCGGTCGTTCGAGTTCGTTCGAGCCCTATTGGACATCACACCCCCGCTGCCATTGCGGACGGACCTCGCCTGATCGCACTTGGCCGGGGTAGCAATGCAGATCTTCCCAGGCTTGTTATCATCGCTGGGACTCATGGATTTCATGAGCGCGAACATAGAGCCCAGTGGAACGATCGTCGATCAATGAATGTAAACAATTTCTGGGTTGCTGCCGACAAAATTGAATGCAATATGGTTTGGTCAGACCGGGAGGACGCCCATGGCTCAGCATCACGGGACGCCATTTCCTGCAAATTCCCGGTCCGACCCGGTACCGGATCGCGTGCTGCGCGCGATCGACATGCCGACCATCGATCATCGCAGCAGCCGGAATTTGCCGAACTGGGCAAGGCGATATTCGAGGTCTGCAAGAAGATCTTCAGCATCCGCACCCGGTCATCATTTTCCCTTCGTCCGGCACCGGCGCCTGGGAAGCGGCGATCGTCAATACGCTGTCGCCGGGTGACAAGGTGCTGATGGCCGAGACCGGCCATTTCGCCAGCCATGTGGCGGCAGTTGGCCGGCGCGTTCAGGCTCGAGGTCGATTTGATTCCGGGCGACTGGCGGCACGGCGCCGACCCCGCAGCAGATCGAGGCCAAGCTCGGCGCAGGACCGGGCGCATCGCATCAAGGCGGTGATGGTGGTGCACAACGAGACTTCAACCGGCGCCACCAGCCGGGTCGGCGAGATCCGCAAAGCGATCGACAGGGCCAGCATCCGGCGTTGTTCTGGTCGATACGATCTCCTCGCTGGGCTCGGTCGATTACGAGCACGACGAGTGGGAAGTCGACGTCACCGTCAGCTGTTCGCAAAAGGGATTCATGCTGCCGCCCGGCTGGGCTTCAACGCCGTCTCCGACAAGGCCCGGACGGCTGCAAAGACCAACAGGATGCCGCGGTCGTACTGGGACTGGCACGAGATCATCGCCGCCAACAATGCGGCCGGCTTCTTCCCCTACACGCCGGCCACCAACATGCTCTACGGCCTGAGCGAAGCCATGGCGATGCTGCACGAGGAAGGGCTGGAGCGGTGTTTGCCCGGCATAAGCGCCTTGCGGCCGCGACCCGCGCCGCCGTCACCCATTGGGACCTCGAAGTGCTGTGCCTCGAACCGCGCGAATATTCGCCGGTCCTGACCGCCGTACTGATGCCGCCGGGGCACGACGCCGACCAGTTCCGCAAGACGTGCTCGACAATTACAACATGTCGCTCGGCTCCGGCCTGGCAAACTCGCAGGGCAAAGTGTTTCGCATCGGCCACCTCGGCGAGTTCAACGAACTTATGCTGATGGGACGCTCGCCGGCGTGAGATGGGCCTTGCAGCTGGCCGGCGTGCCGCACCGGGCCGGTGGCGTCGATGCAGCGATGCAGTCGCTGGATGAGCGCAGCCCGTCGAATTCCCCGGCGCATTTGAAGGTGGTCAAGACTTAGCAGGGATGTCGCAACGCAAGCCCTTTCTTCCCAAGCAAGGCTTGCCTTCTTGGGCATTGACGGCGCCCGCCGGGCAGGGGACAAGCCCGCCAAATAGTGATATTCGAGCCCTGCAGATAGAGAATACCCGGAAGGACGCCACATGACCCTGCACACTGGTAGGCATTTTCTCCAGATTCCAGGCCCGACCAACATCCCCGACCGGGTGCTGCGGGCCATGGACATGCCCGGCATGGATCATCGCAGTGCGGAATTCGCCGAGCTCGGCTTTGCGGTGATGGCGGCTTCGCAGCGCATGTTCCGCACCAGGCAGCCGGTGCTGATCTATCCGTCGTCAGGGACCGGGGCCTGGGAAGCCGCGATCGTCAATACGCTCTCGCCCGGCGACAAGGTGCTAATGGCCGAGACCGGCCAGTTCGCCGTGCTGTGGCGTGGTATTGCCGAAAAATTCAAACTGGACGTCGATTTTGTGCCGGGCGACTGGCGGCGCGGCGCCGATGTGGAGCAGATCGAGGCGCGGCTCGCGGCCGATCGCCAGCACCGGATCAAGGCCGTGATGGTCGTGCACAACGAGACATCGACCGGCTGCGTCACCCATCCCCTCGACGTCCGCAAGGCCATGGATCGGGCAAAACATCCGGCACTGCTGATGGTCGATACCATTTCCGGTATCGGTTCGCAGGAATACGAGCACGATGCCTGGGGCATCGACGTGTCGGTCGGCGGTTCGCAAAAGGCGCTGATGCTGCCGCCGGGCCTCAGCTTCAACGCGGTGTCGGAGAAGGCGTTGGCGGTCGCCAAAGCCAATCCCTCAATGCGGTCGTATTGGGATTGGCAGGAAGTCATTGCCTTCAACAAGGTGGGCACGTGGCCCTACACCCCGGCGGTCAACCTTCTTTACGGACTGAAAGAAGCCATTGCGATGCTCGAAGAAGAGGGGCTCGATAATGTTTTCGCGCGGCACAAGCGCCATAGTGCGGCGACGCGCGCTGCCGTAAAAGCGTGGGGACTGGAAACCCAGTGCCTGGATCCCAATGCGCATTCGCCGGCGCTAACTGGTGTTCGCGTGCCCGACGGCCATGACGCCGACAATTTCCGCAAGGTGGTGCTGGAAAACTTCGACATGTCGCTCGGCACCGGCCTCAACAAGGTCAAGGGCAAGGCATTCCGGATCGGCCATATCGGACATTTCAACGACCTGATGCTGATGGGCACGCTGTCGGGCGTCGAGATGGGCCTCGATCTCGCCAAGGTGCCGCATCGCAGCGGCGGCGTGCTCGCCGCCATGGAAGTCCTGAAGGGACGCGACGTGGTGCCGATGCAAAAGGCGGCGGTGGCCTGAGCCTCTGCGATTGAAACCTGCCGAGTGCGCGGGCGTAGGCGCGCTTCGCATGCCGCCGATGCGGCGCCTGCAGTCCCAAGAACAGAGAGAGCGTACGATGAACGCCCCGGTAGCCGCGACGGAAGACCTGATCTACGCCGTCGACGACGGCATTGCGCACCTGACCTTCAACCGTCCGCAGGCGCGCAACGCGCTGACGTTTGCGATGTACGAGCGGATGGCTGCGATCTGCGAGACCGTCAACGCCGACCGCTCGATCAAGGCGATGGTCCTGACCGGGGCCGGCGACAAGGCGTTCGCATCGGGCACCGACATCTCGCAATTCCGCGCCTTCAAGACCGCGGAAGATGCGCTCGAATACGAGGAGCGGATCGATCGCGTGCTGGGCGCCCTTGAAAGGGTCCGGGTGCCGACGATTGCCGCCATTGCCGGCGCCTGCACCGGCGGCGGCGCCGGCATTGCCGCCTGCTGCGATATGAGGATCGGCACCGCATCGACCCGGATCGGCTTTCCGATCGCGCGCACGCTCGGCAATTGCCTGTCGATGTCCAATATCAGCCGGGTCGTCGCGCTGGTCGGGCCGGCGCGGACCAAGGACCTGATTTTTACCGCCCGGCTGATCGAGGCGCCCGAGGCGCTGGCGCTCGGGCTGCTCAACGAAGTGGTGCCCGACGTTGCGACGCTGCAGCGCCGCGTCGCCGAAACCGCCAGGCTGATTGCCGGCCACGCCCCGATCACGATGGAAACCGCCAAGGAAGCG
The DNA here is from genome assembly GCA_963706975.1 of uncultured Alphaproteobacteria bacterium. Lineage (GTDB taxonomy): Bacteria > Pseudomonadota > Alphaproteobacteria > Rhizobiales > Xanthobacteraceae > Bradyrhizobium. The sequence continues at coordinate 5,236 of CAVPOL010000063.1, read as the reverse complement.
GTGCTCCGTATCCGCCGCAGCCTGTCACGCGAGGAAGGCCGCGATCTGATTCTGCGCGCCTATATGAGCGAGGATTTCCGCGAGGGCATGGACGCTTTCCTCAACAAGCGCACGCCGAACTGGAAGGGCAAATAGGTCCGGCAGATGAACCGGATTAATTGCCTATCCTTGTCAGGTAGCGATACAGCCAATGGTCGAAGATGCCGAAAGCAATTCCGGCGGCAAGAGACCCGGCCAGCAGCCACCCCAGACCGATGTTGGTTGAAAACAGGCCCGTCATGAAGACGATAGCCGGGAAGTGCAAGAGGTAGAGCCCATAAGACGCGTCGCCAAGGATTTTGACAAAAGGTGGGAACTTCAGGTCGGCGACCGCGGCGATCAGCGCGGCCGCACTGATGCCCGTCAGCAAGACTCTCGATGTCGTAAGTTCGGCGAACGCGAAACGGCAGCGAACGCCAATACCGAGCCAACCACATAGGGCGTGCGGCCAATCTGCCTGATACGATCAAATAGAATTCCGCAGATCAGACCGAGCGGAAAAACCTGCACTGCCGGAGATAACAGGATCGACCAGCCGGGAAATGAATACTCGGCCAAGTTCTGCGGGTTGGTTCCAAGAAGATTGACAGCCAAAATCCACAGGACGGCGCCAGCGAGCAGCGTGCGGTCGCTCGGGCGAGCGGAGAAGGCAAGCGCTGCGAGAGCGTAGAAGACGATTTCAAAAACCAGCGTCCAATAAGGGATCGCCGTCAGGCCGTTTGAGCTTGTCGAGGGGTAGAGCAGTACACTGGCCATCGTGACGCCGACGACCCTGTCGATCGTGATGCGACTCCCCGCTTCCAGCAGGATGGCAATCCAGTAGCTCGGGTAGATGCGCAGGAGTTGATGCTTGACGAACTCGCCAAGAGGCTTGTTTCGCTGAAGCGCGATTACAAATCCGGAGATGGCAAAGAAAAGGATGACACCTGTACGGCCTGGATAGAACAGTCGCTCAGGTCCGGTGTATCCATTTGCTGCAAACCGGGCGTGCTCGAAGGCCACCATCACGGCGGCGACGATGCGCAGCGCATGAATGCCGGCAAAGAAACGCCCCTCCATTTGGGATTTCCAGGTCAGGTATTCTGGCGCGCTTGATGAGGTCGATAACCGGAGGCAGGTGCTTCGAGATCACGGTAGCGGCCAGTTCTTGCCCCTCGGCCGTCCAGTGGCCGTCGTTCATGTACAGGCAGCGCTGATCGGCAAGGAATGCGGGTAGCGTGTCCACCACCGCCAGGCCAATTCCGCCAAACATCTCGATCAGCATCGGTTGCGGGGCATTCGCAACCGTATTTGGAATTTTCGTTCCGACTGACGAGGCGATCCTGTAGCTGCTTGTTGACCTGGTTTTCGTCGGGAAGAGAGCAAGAACGACAGGCGCCGCTCCCGCGCGTTCTGTGACGTTGCCAATGCGTTTCTTGCTTTTTCTCTCCGCTCGGCGCTGTAGCGCAGCTGACTGGGCAAGAGCGACTTGGCGATAGCAAGGTAGTGTTCGCTGAAGTCGTCGCATTGTTTTGGGTGGAACGACCCAGGCGCCGGACCCCGATTTATCAACAGCCGCGCCAGATGGCTGTGATTGTAGAGAAAGATTGTTTGCCTGATGGTCGGGCTTGCCGCGGCCTCGCGGGTCACGATCTGGCCATCGACGGCGGTATGCAGGTCCTCGACCCTGGTGGAAGGCTCGTAGGTATCGTTGCCGACGAAGAAGCCGATGACAATGAGGTCCGGCTCGAATCGATACCCGAAGTGCTCGAAATACTGCGCGTACTGAAAAGGGTCCCACGCGCCCGTGCCTGTGTTGACCACTTCGATATTGGGGCCGTAGGCGCTCCTGAGCTGTCGCTCCAGCACCTTCGGCCACGCCTCTTCCTGCCGGACGTTGGTGCCGACCGTGAACGAGTTGCCCAGCGCCAGAATGCGGAAAACGCCCGGCGGCTTCTTCAGAGAGACTTCAACATCTCGATTTCCGCGGCTGTTGCCGTTGCCGGGAATGCCCAACTGATAGAAGCCGGTACTGTTGGGCCGGATCCGCCATCCGGTACGGGGATCAGCCTCGAAGTACATGTTGGTCGCGATGGAAAAGGGTACCGGATAGAAAATCGCGAGACCTAGCTCGATAGCGATGAGTGACAGTACGCACGCCAACAGTGGTACTAAAAATCTAAACAGCCGCTGCCTGGAATGTGGGCTCATCGGCAGTCCCTATCACTCCACCCCCAACCGATCAAGAGAACGAATTGTCCCGCCTATGCGGCGTCAGGGCGCGCGGTCTACGATAGCGAAATACACGCGGGAAAGGCCAAGCAGACGGATGCGGCGGCCCGCCGTCGTAGCCGTTCGAGACGAACCGGGCGTGCTCAACGACGACCAGTCCGGCTGCGACGATGCGCAGGGCGTGAATGCCGGGAAAAAAGGGCTTTTCCATCTGAACGGCCTACCACCCCACCGCCAAGCCATCAAGCCAAACCTCCATGCCGACCATCATCGGCAGTTACATTTTAAGGAATTCCGCGACAGCAGCTTCGCAACTTGCTGCGGCGCCGATTTCGTCAAAATTCGGTCCGCAACCCGCCTTCCTCGTTCGCGCCATGGCTTCTCTACATACCGGAAATTCAGTTCGGCGAGGATCGGCGTTAACACGATGATGACAGCCGCCAAAAAAAGCGACGTGTCGTCGGGTGATCTTCTCCAATGAGAGGGTGAAGCCGAAGCCACGTTTCTCTCGCAATCCCAAATACGGGAATGTGAATCAGGTAAATCCCGTAGGAGCGCTCTCCGATCCATGCCAGCACCGTTTGCAGCCATCGCGAGACAGGAAAGACATAGTTGCGTTCGAACGACGCCAGAAACACGAGCGCCGCCGATACCATCGCAACCTGGGCTTCCGCTCTGGACCCGATGTAGGGCCTGAATTCGTCGGTCGTCAGCTTGAGCAGGAGATAAAACAAGGCCGCATTGATCCCGAGTGCAACAACTCTATACCGGCAAAAAACCGGCTCCAGAGTCGAAATACATCACTGAACAGGAAAACTGATAGATCAGAGACCCCCACATCAGGGCATCGAGCCTCACAAACCACAGATACCCTTTTATCGGCCGGTCCGGAATTGCCTGCAGCAAAATCAGCAGTAGCAGCACCATCCAGCGCCAGTGGCGGCGAAACACGAACAGGAAAAACGGGAAGATCAAATAGAACGATCCTCCAGCGCTAGCGACCAGTAGATTTCGTGGGCGCGCACGCTGCCATGGGCAAATGCGAGGTTGTGTACGCCGAGCAGGACATACGCGGCGCTCTCAAGGCTGTCATAGAGGTCTTTGAAAACTCCGGACCGGTTGAGTTCAGGAACAGAATACGGCGATGGCCAGCCAAAGCCACGCCGATGGAAGGAGCCGAAAAAGACGGCGCACCCAGAATGCCTTGGCGGCGGTCCACCATCGGCCAGCGGAGATGTGGTGGTCAAAGTAGGGCAGGAATGACCGGCTGATGACGTAGCCGGAAATGCAGAAAAAAAAGTATCGACGCCGGTCCACTGCCCGAACCCCGTCGGCGGGAAGACGACTTCCGAATGAACCAGCACCACCATCAGCACGGCGATGGCGCGGAGATATTCTATCTCGAAATTGATGCCACGCGGCACCACTGGAACGGGTTCCTTTTCCATCTAACCGGCCTACCACCCCACCCCAACCCCATCAAGAGAACCAACCCATCTCTCAACCGCCTTTTGGCGAGGGGTCCACCAGCCTATAGCAGCGGCACCGGCCAACCGGACATCAGGGATTCCGCCAACACAATTTTGGGTTTGCCGGGCTCTCGTCGCGGCAAATCTTCACTGATGGGTCCTGTTGAGCATAGGGATCTTCCAGGTCTCTACCACTCGATCGTCCCAACGTGGGCCGCACCATCGGCCGAACAACGGGTCGCAAGCCGCCGTCGTTACGTCCCTGCTTTTCAGGCCGTTCATAATGCCACTGCGCGCCTTTCGGTCGCGCCGCTTCCTCTGCGCGTTGGGTCATCCATGCATCGTATTCCGGTGTGCCCCGGCGCGGCGGGGCATCCTTCGGCAGGCCAGATAACCACGTCGGCAGCGTGTCGGCCGCCGTCTCGCCGATTGACCGACTGGCGGTCGCGCACGACATCAGCGGCAAACAAGCTCCGACGAGCATGAGCAGAAGCAGAGGTTTCATGACAGCACTACTTATAAACCAACCGCGATGTGCCGTGTGACGTTTTTTACCGGGTTGCTGATCAACTTATCAATGGATTCATCGGGACCGAGGGCATAGCCGACCAACGCCTCGCAACTTCTGTTGCTGGCACCGCTCCGGCTGATCATTTGGCAACGTTACGGTTGGTGTTCTCCCCTCGAGAACTGCCGCAGGGATTCCAATTCCGCTTCGCGATGCCGTAGAGCAGACTGCTGGAGAACCTTGAAATGGGGAGTTCTTCCTATCCTCGGTGGAAGGGTAGATCCGGCAAGCGATTGGATGTTCACGGCGGAGGGTGGCCGACACCTCGGCACCAGCCGCTTTTGCGATTGCACAATTCATTCGGGTATCATTGCCGGTTCCGAGGCGGAACCCTGGCCTATTTCGAGCGTACCGCACGGGAATGTCTACGCCGACACAAGCTCGTGAATATGATCGGCGAGGTTGCAGGTGATTAATTCAATCAGGGATCAGATGAGTTGTGGGGGACAGCCATCGATCTCGCTGTGTGATTTGAAGCTTGCGACCGCAGTTATTACGGATGTCATCATAACGATCGAAGATAGCGAAACTCCATTTTAACGCGACCGCCCACGACACGCATCACTCCGCTCTAAGCGACCCAATCTAATTGTAAGCCGAGCAACAGCCCGTTGACGTGGCGAGGCTCGATATTTTCTTGCGCCGGGCGCTTCCGCAGCCCCGGCCGCCGTTTGGCACACAAAGCAGGGGCTTCTCATGACCAATCATGCGCCGACTTTCACCTCGTCAAACGCTACCGGCAGCTTCAGCGAGTTCGCCAGCACGACCCATTCGATGGCGCTGCATCAGCTGACCGGCACGATGAATTTCAGGGACAGCGATCGCAGCGACAGCCACACCACATCGGCGACGCTGCAATCCGCGGTCGTGTCGGGAGGAACGGTGGTTCCGGCGTCAGCGCTGGCGAGCTTCAGCACCGCGATGTCGTCCCAGATTTTCTTGAGCGACA
>CAVPOL010000062.1:0-40500 GCA_963706975.1 uncultured Alphaproteobacteria bacterium | reverse complement strand
AGATTTCCCCCTCATTGCGAGGAGCTCTTGCGAGGAAGCAATCCATGTCGCGGCACAAGGAAAGATGGATTGCTTCGCGGAGCCTGTCATCGGGCGCGCATTCGCGCGACCTGTTGGCTCGCAATGACGGGAATTGAAATTCCGGCTCTTGATTAAAACGCTTTCAGCTTCATAGGCAAACCCGACCATGCGCAGCAGCAGCCAGCCGTCGCGGAAGCGCGAGATCTGCGTCTCGCCGTAGGCGCGCGCCTGTAGTGGATCGGCACCTCGACGATTTTCAGGTTCTGCTTGGCGGCGCCGAAGATCAGGTCGAAATCGCCGAACGGATCGAACTCGCCGAAATAATCGCGGCCGCGCGCGATCGCCTCATAGTGTTTTCGCCTCAGCACCTTGGTGCCGCACAGCGTGTCGCTGAAGCGCTGGTTGACCAGATAGCTGAACACACGGGCAAAGAACGGTTGGCGACGAAGTTGAGCGATCGCATCGCCTCGTCGTCCATCGGGTAGACCAGGCGCGTACCGTTGACGAACTCGGCCTTGCCGCTTTCGATCACGCGTGGAATTTCGGCAGCGCCTCCGGCGGCATGGTCAGGTCGGCGTCAAGGATCATCAGCACGTCGCCGGAGGCGTTGGCAAAGCCCTTGCGGACGGCGTCTCCCTTGCCGTTGCCCTCCTGCTGCAGGACCTTGATGTCGGTCCGTGGCGGCATCGCGTACGCGCAGGCATTCCTCGAAGGTGCCGTCGCTGGAATTGCCCTCGACATAGATGATTTCCTGCGCCTCGCCGAAGCGCGGCAGGCGCTTGATGGCGGTCTCGATATTGCCGCGCTCGTTGCGGCACGGCATCACGATGCTTGCCGACAATTGCGCCGGGCGTTTCGCGGTCAGCGAGCGCGCCACCACATAATTGCGCAGGCACAGCCGCCGGATCCCCGGCAATGGAGCGATGAAGCGGTTGATCAGCGTGCCGAGGCCGAGCAGCCTCGCGGCACCAACTGCCGATAGTCCATCTTGATCGGCTCGAAATCGGCGAGATCGAGGATGTTCAGGAAATCGGTAGTGTTGAGATAGTTGGTGGGAGGCTGCGTTTCTGGCCGACACGATTCCGCGACCTTCAGCAGCGGTTCCCAGAGCTGGGAATAGTAGGCGATGATGATGCGGGTGTCCGGTCCGCAAACCGGCTGCAATTGCCGGAGTGCGGTTTCGATATCGTCCAGCATGCCGACGGTGTCGGACAGGATGATGTAGTCGAACGGCCCTTCGATGCGCGCGATGACCGATTTGTCTTCGACATCCCCGACCGCGAACGACAGATGCGGGAAGCCGCCTGTGCCTGATCGATCATGGCCGGGCGATATCGATGCCGACGCCGTAGGCCGGTTCGAGATCGGCGAGAAGGTCGCCGGTGCCGCAGCCGAGGTCGAGCACGCGCACGCCCTTCGGGATCAGGAACTTCATGTAATTGCGGTCGTCGTCATGGTAGGCGGCATTGAACTCGCGCCAGCGATCGAGTTCGTCGACATTGGTCTCGTAGTGATCGAGCAGATCGCGCTTGCGCTGGCTGGAAAGCGGCCGTGCGGCAGCGGCATCGGATTGCTTCAGATACATTGTGACCTCAGGTAGAAAACGGAGGCCTCTCTTAGTCGATGGGGTTCAAGGTGTAAATTCGGCAAGTCGCATCGGCCAAGGACAGTTTCAAGGAGTTCGATGTCTGCCCGGAAATCCATAACAAGCGCCACAACGAGGATACGCCGAGCGACGGCTCGCCGTGGTGGGAGGGCGACTGCAACAACCGCGTGGTGCGCGGCGGTGGCTGGACCGGCGCGACGCTGACGCAGTGCCCGGGTTGTCGCAACGACAGCATCGTCGCTTCCCCGAACCGCCTTCGGGTGGTTCGAACCCTGGCCATGCCGCCGCAAGCGCCGCTTCCGCGACCGATTGCGCGCCTCACTGCGGCGGTCGCAATGCGATGCCGTAACCGGCGTAGATCCGCGCGATCGTGCCGTCCGCCAGCAGCGCCTCGATCGCGGCGTCGACCCGCGCCCGCAGCCTGTCGTCGGGCCGGATCAGCCCTGCGGCGATGTTCCAGTTCAAATCCGGATCGTTTTCGAACGCCGGAATCAGGCGCAGCGGCTTGTCGGCATGCTGCAGGTTGAACCAGCCGACTGTCGCCGGCGTGACCGCGGCCGCCTCGATTTCGCGATTGGCCAGCGCCGCAACGATGTCATCTTCGAAAGAGAATGGCGACGTGGCGACGCCGCCCTTGTTCAGGGTCATCGAGGCCAGCGAGCTGACCGGCACCCCGACGCGCTGATCGGCGCCGAGACTGGCCAGCGACGAGGCCTGCAAGTCGGTCCGGACCGCGAGCACGACGCCGCTGCGATGGTAGGGACGCGATGGCTTGATGCCAAACTCGGGAGACATGTCCTTGCGGACGATGGCATCGAGCACGAGGTCGCAATCGGCGCGGCGATAATGGATCGCTGAGATAACCCACTCCCGCGTCAACCTGACACCGAGCTGCTGCGCGATTTTCTCGCCGATCTCGACCTGAAATCCGCTGACGGGCAGGGCCTTGCTGGCGAACGGCAGCGCGTTGGGATGGGCGCAGAGCGTCAGCGCCCCGCGCTCGATGACCGCTTCCAGCGAGCGGGCATCTGCCGCCGCGTTTCCGACCAGCAGCAGACAAATCCACGCAACATGACGGACGAGGCGCCTCACTCATTGAGTTCCCGAATGTAGGCCAGCATCGCCGCGATCTGGGCGTCGTTGTATACAGCAGCAAACCCGGGCATGGAGCCGGTCTTGCCCTTCTTGATGCGCTCGATGATGAACTCGTCGCTGCGCTCGGACTTGGACAGTTTTTGGACCCCTGCCTGCGGCGCGGCCGCCATTCTGATGGCAGAAGCCACAGGCGGTGCCGAATATCCGCGCGCCATCGATGTCGTTCGGCGAAGCCCCGGAAGGCGCCTGCGGAACTCGCGGGCGCCGCCGAGGTCGATTGCGCAAGGGCCGCGGTCGACAGCCATGGCCCGATGATGACCGCGGCAGCAACAATCACAAACAATATTCGCATTCCGGCATCCGTGCAGGCAGGCAAAGGCGGCAGGGAACGATCCCTGCCGCCGCCGCCATTGTCATTTCAGCGCGTAGACAATCAGGGCGCCGGTATTCTTCGACATGGTCTTGAAGGGCTCGCCATAGAGCGCGGTATATTCGTCGGCCAGCAGGCTGCCCCAGCCCGCCGGTACCGCGATGTACTGCTTGCCGCCCGCCATGTAGCTGATGATCCCGGCATTATGGCCGATGCCGGCGTTTTGCGGACCAGACTTCCTTGCCGTCTTCCGCGTTGTAGGCATGCACGATGCCTTCGGCATCCGGCACGAATACCAGGTTGCCCGCGGTTGCGAGCACGCTGGAGAGCGGCGGCTGCTTGTAGTTGACCTCCCACTTCATGGCGCCGGTGACGGGATCGCGGGCGGAAAGATGACCGCGGGCCGGCCCGTCCGGCGGCGCTACCAGCTTGAAGTCAGCGGCGATGTTGAGCTGCGCCATCGGCTCGAGGATCGGCGTGGTCTTCAGCACGGTCATCTCCATGCACCACTCCTGCCCGATCTTGTAGTAGAGCCCGGTCTTCGGGCTGTATGCACCGGAGTTCCAGCTGATGCCTCCGGCGATCGCCGGGCACAACGGAGTTTCGGCCTTGCCAAGGTTGAGGTCGCGGCGACCTATCAATTCGCCGGTCTTCGGATCAATGCTCTTGACGAAGTTGATGTTGTTGACCAGCCGCCAGACGTTTTCGATCTTGGCGTTGGAGCGATCATAGACGAAGATGAACCCGCTCTTGTTGGGGTGCACCACGAGCTTCTTGCCGCCACGGTTGATCATGACGAATTCGCCCACCGACGAATCGAAGTCCCAGTTATCGTGCGGCAGCTCCTGGTGATAGAATTTGAGCTTGCCGGTATCGGGATCGAGCGCGATCACCGATGTGTGTAGAGATTGTCGCCCGGCCGCGGTCCGCTCTTCTTCCAGTCGGCGCCCGACCAGTCGTAGAGCGGCGCCGGGTTGGCGGTGCCCCACCACACCGTATTGGTTTCGGGGTCATAGGCCCCGGGCATCCAGCCGCCGCCGCCGCCGGTCCGCCAGGATTCATTGCCCCAGGTCGCCATCGCCTCTTCGGTGCCGGCGACCGTGAAGAACTCCCACTTCTTCGCGCCGGTCTTGGCATCGACGCCGAAGATCGGTCCGCGCCCGGGCCATTCGCCGCCCTGCGCGCCGATGATCACCATGTCCTTGACCATCAGCGGCGCGCCGGTGAAGCCGACCGTCACCTTCTTGGAATCCAGGAGCTTGGTGTCCCACACCGGCTTGCCGGTCTTCAGGTTGACCGCGATCAGGCGCCCGTCGACAGTGCCGACATAGAGATTGCCCTGTCCGATGGCGATGCCGCGGTTGTAGGGCGAGTGGGTTTGCTTGGCGACCAGTTCCTCGTCGAGCTCGGGAGCATAGGCCCAGATCGTCTTGCCGGTCGCGCCGTCCAGCGCATAGACCCGGCTATAGGAGCCCGAATAGTACAGCACGCCGTCGACCGCGAGCGGCGTCGACTGCAGACCGCGGGTGGCGCGCTCCGGAAAATGCATCCACGCGATTTCCGAGATTCTTGACGTTGCCGGTATTGATCTGGTCGAGGCCGCTGTAATGATAGGACTTGTAGGTGCCGTGATGGGTCGGCCAGTCGTTCTGCGCCGCCTCGGCGTTGAGTGTAGCCGCGTCCTGGGCGCGCGCCGGCGAGAGCGTTAGTATGGCGGCGAGCGCCAATGCGGCACAGCCACCGAGATATCGTGCATGAAGAGCCATATTACCTCCCTTTGCTGTCATGTTTGTTAGGCCGCGTTGCCGTCGCGTCCTTTGCAGTGTTCTGATGTTGACGCTTGATCGGGCCAGGCGAGTCGACGTGGACCGCATGGACCGGAATTGCCGCCATGAAGCGACGGCTGCAGGAACAGGCGAGGTTTTCGAAAAGTGACTTTTTTCGCTGAGGGGGGCAGTCGGCGCATGACGGCGTATGCGGTCAAGGCCGGATTTTACCTGACCGATGCATCCGACACTGCCGGCGATGTCGGTGCGGTGCACCATGACATTTCCCCCGAAGCGTGCGGCATCAGTAAATCCGGATTGTGGTTTTTGTAAAGACAACCCGACCGTGCACACCTCCCGCCGCGCATGGCGCCATGCGGCATGCACCGCAAGTCCTTTCCGCGATTGCCATGGTCCCCCCCGCCCCGTAGTTTGGCCCCCGAGCAGTCAAAAAATTTGCAAGCAAGAACAATCGATCCGGAGAGAAACCCCATGGCGCGCCTCAAATTCGGAGCCTTCCTCGCCCCGCATCACCCGATCGGCGAGCATCCGATGCTGCAATTCCGCAGGGATCTCGATCTGGTCGAGCAGCTCGACGCGCTCGGCTATGACGAGTTCTGGTGCGGCGAGCATCATTCTTCGGGCTGGGAAACCATCGCCTCGCCGGAGATGTTTCTCGCCGCCGCCGGCGAGCGCACCAAGCGCATCAAGCTCGGCACCGGCGTGGTCTCGCTGCCCTATCACCATCCCTACAACGTCGCGCAGCGCATGGTGCAGCTCGACCACATGACCGGCGGCCGCGCCATCTTCGGTTCCGGACCGGGGGCGCTCGCTTCCGACGCCCACACGCTCGGCATCGATCCGATGACGCAGCGCGACCGCCAGGACGAGGCGATCGGCATCATCCGCCGCCTGTTCAACGGCGAGCGCGTCACCGCACAAGAGCGACTGGTTCACGATGAACGACGCGGCGCTGCAGATCCTGCCGTTGCAGGAAGAGATGCCGTTCGTGGTGGCCTCGCAGATTTCGCCGTCGGGCATGACGCTGGCCGGCAAATACGGCATCGGCATCATTTCGCTGGGCTCGATGTCGACGCAGGGCCTGATGGCGCTGCCGACGCAATGGGGCTTTGCCGAGGATGCCGCCAAGAAGGCCGGCACCACCGTGAGCCGCGCCAACTGGCGCGTGCTGCTGTCCTGGCACATCGCCGAAACCCGCGAACAGGCGCATCGCGAGGCCGGCCCCGGACTGATGCGCTGGCACAATGAATATAATGTCCGCACCCTGCAGCGCCCGGGGCTGCAGCCGTTCACTTCCCCCGAGGACGCGGTGGAGAAGACCGCCGGCGGCGAAGGAGCCGCCTCCACCATCGGCACCCCCGACGATCTGGTCAAAACCATCAAGAGCCTGATGCAGGTTTCCGGCGGCGTCGGCACCATCGTCGGCTTCGTGCACGACTGGGCCAATCCGGAAAACACCCGCCGCAGCTGGGACATGGTGGCGCGCTACGTGGTGCCGGAGATCAACGGCTCACATCGCAAACTGCGCAAATCGCAGCAATTCGTGATCGAGAACCGCGCGGTGTTCGAGCGCGCCGGCCAGGCGGTGATGGCCAAGATCATGGAGAACGACAAGGCTGCCGCAGCCCTTCCGCTACCGGTCCGGGCCGCGTCGCAATCCCGACCATCAATGCGCCGGACCTGCAGAAGGAAGCCGCGAAACTGAAGGCGTAAGGCGCCCGGCGCCTTCTGCGTCAGCCCTTAAAGGTCGGCTGGCGTGGATGCATGCAGTCCTTGAAGACTGTCAAAATACTTCCATGCCGGCTCGGGCGGCTCTAGCCCCGCGCGCGGCGCATAGATCGAAGGCTCGATCAATCGCATGTCCGGGATGTAGCGGGGACAATTCGGAAAAATCGCACGCGCCGTGACGCGCACGATCAGTTGTGCCCCGACGGTCTCGGTCGAGCAGCGGATCTTCGTCGCGCACCGTTGCGCTGCCGTTGACGCGCAGGCGCTGCGGCTTGCCATGCATGGCGATGAACAGCATGCCGATTTCGGATTGACCAGGATATTGCCCAGGCTCTTGAACATGCCGTTGCCGTCATAATCGGGAAACGCCAGCTCGGACGCGCCGGTAACGGCACGAAGCCTGGCATGCCGCCCTTGAAGGAGCAATCGGGCCTTCCTCGGCGTCCGCGGTCGCCAGAAAGAAATAGGGCGCGCTCTCGATGAACTCCGGTCGTCAGCGCGTGAACTGCTTGCGCGTCAGATCTTTCCAGGCGGTCAGAAATCGCGGCGGCTATCGAACTGATCCTGCAGGCGGCGGTTTCCCTCGTGATACATGGTGCTGTCGGTCATCGTTGCTCTCCCCGGGGTCAAGCTGAAGTTGGCAGATGTTCGGGCACCATCTCATCGACGCCCGGCTCGCGCTTTGCGCTTCACTCGATCACCTCGTCGGCGCGGGGCAGGAACGACCCCGGAAGATTAATTCCGAGCGCTTTGGCGGCTCTGACGTTGACGACCAGCTCGAACCTTTCGGGTCGCTTCATTCATTGCCCGGCCTGGACCGCGCTTGAGCCGCTGCGCCTATTTCTGATAGTAATCCCGCACCGTCTCCCAGGCCACCTTTTGCAGGAACGCCGCGGTGGGCGCATCGATGCCGGCGACGTAGGGATTGCCGACCGGCGAGCGGCCGGTCAGCGCCGCGAACACCGCGCAGGTGGCGAGATAGGTGCCGGCCAAACTCGGATGGCGCTTGTCCGGGGCATAGAGATTGAGTTCCGGCTGCTTGCCGACGGCCTTTGCGAACGCGAGCCCGGCCGGAATCACCAGCGCGTTGTTTTCATTGCCCGCCACCGTGTAGGCCTCGGCCAGCTGCGCGGTCATCTCGGGCTTGTCGGCATAGGCCCAGGACATGAAGAACACCGGCCTCGTGCCCTTGGCGCGGACGATCTCGGCGTTTTTCTTCGCATGGTCGGTGAAGACCGTCTTCAGCCGGGGATGGATCGGGCACTGGCTGCAATCCATCATGACGGCGACGTCGAACAGCCTGTCGGACTTGTTGAACACGACGTTGTTGTTGTCGTCGAAGGAGTAGCCGCCGATGGCATTGGGCCGGAAATAGCTCTCGGTATCGTGCCAGTCGAAGCCGGAGCCGCCGATCGTCACCATGGTGTTGCGATAGAGCTGCTTGTTGGCGGGGTCGGCGGCCCTTTCCATCTGCGACAGATGGCCGGGCAGGCCGTTATTGTAATAGAAGAAGCTGTTGCCGATGAAGATCGCGGTTTTCGGAAAATCCGGACCAAGGCCGGTGACGGTGGGTTTGGTCTGCGCCGCCGCCGGCCCGGCCGCCAGCCAGCCGGCCGCCGCCAGCACCACGAAAAATCCGCGCAATGTTTTCGACATGCCGTTCTCCCTGCTTTGGCTTTATTTTGGAAACAGCCTATCACGGCGCGGGACTTTGTCGCGCCCGGAGGGGCGGCCAATCCCGTGGGCCCGAAGATCGGACTTTGCAGAGCAAACACAAAGCGTTATTTAGCGACCTCGGCCCAGTCCATGGACGCTGTCCGCACATCAGCGATAGCGATAGCAACGGGATCGCGTTCCGGCCTATCATGGGATCGGCGACCAAACGGAGCAATTGCCATGTCGATGCAAAATGTGGCCTCCCCCGCGGCGCAACCTGGACGCCGCCGAAGCGCAACTCGCTGACGCATATTCCCGGCGATGAAGGCTGGCCGCTGATCGGCAAGACGCTGCACGTGCTCGCCGACCCCAAGGGCCAGGTCGAGCGGGCCGCGGCGAAATACGGGCTGGTCTATCGCACCCATCTGTTCGGCGAGACCAGCCTCACGCTGCTGGGACCCGAGGCCAACGAGCTGGTGCTGTTCGACCAGGCCAAGCTGTTTTCCTCCACCCATGGCTGGGGCCGGATTCTCGGGCTGCTGTTTCCGCGCGGATTGATGCTGCTCGATTTCGAGGAACATCGGCTGCACCGGCGCGCGCTGTCGGTGGCCTTCAAGTCCGGGCCGATGAAGTCCTATCTCGGGGAACTGGACACCGGCATCGCCGCGCGGGTCGCGCAATGGAAGGCGCAACCGGGGCCGATGCTGTTTTATCCCGCCATGAAGCAGCTCACGCTCGATCTTGCCGCGACCTCGTTCCTCGGCGCCGAGATCGGCCCCGAAGTCGACGACATCACCCGCGCCTTCGTCGACATGGTGGCCGCCTCGGTCGCCGTGATCCGCAAGCCGCTGCCGGGCACGGCGATGGCGCGCGGCGTCAACGGCCGCAAGCGCATCGTCGCCTATTTCTCGGAGCAGATTCCGATCCGCCGCGCCAGGGGCGGCGGCGAAGATCTGTTCTCGCAGCTCTGCCACGCCACCCACGAGGACGGCGCGCTGCTGTCGACGCAGGATATCGTCGACCACATGAGTTTCCTGATGATGGCCGCGCATGACACGCTGACCTCGTCGCTGACCTCGTTCATCGGCGAGCTCGCCGCCAACCCGCAATGGCAGGAAAAACTGCGCGACGAGGTCATCGGCGCTCGGCGTCGACGCCGGACGAGCCGACCAGCTTCGACAATCTCGAAGCCATGCCGCTGACCGAGATGGCCTTCAAGGAAGCGCTGCGGATGAAGCCGCCGGTGCCGTCGATGCCGCGGCGCGCGGTGCGCGACTTCACCTTCAAGGGCTTTGCGATCCCGGCCGGCGCCATGCTCGGCGTCAACCCGCTGTTCACCCACCACATGCCCGAGATCTGGCCCGATCCCGATAACTTCGATCCGTTGCGCTTCACCGACGAGGCGCAGCGCGGCCGCCATCGCTTCGCCTGGGTGCCGTTCGGCGGCGGCGCGCATATGTGCCTCGGGCTGCACTTCGCCTACATGCAGGCGAAATGTTTTGCGCGGCATTTCCTGCAAAATCTCGAAGTCTCGCTGGAGCCCGGCTACACCCCGGACTGGCAGATGTGGCCGATCCCGAAACCGCGCGACGGATTGAAGGTGACGCTGAAGCCGGTGTGAGGTGACCCGCGCGATCAGCCGGATGGGCAAGGCGCTTGCGCCGTGCCTCATCCATCTGCAAGACTCGCGACAAGGATGGTGGGCACGCTGCGCTTGCACAGCCCTAGACAAGTCGATATCCCACTACTCGATGAACGTCGTCAGCTGCGCGCCTTCGTCGGCGACGAACACCGCGATCAGTTCCGCGGGTTCGGTGGTGCTGGCATTGGCCGAGACCAGATGGGTGGCGCCGGGCGGTTCGAAGAAGGACTGGCCGACCTTGAAGGTCTCGACCCGACCTCCGCCGAGCTGCGAGCGGATCTCGCCTTTGGTGATGTAGGCGGTGACCGAGCCCGAATGCCGGTGCGGGCGGGTGAATCCGCCCGGGCCATAGAACACCCGCACGATGGTGACGCGCTTGCCCGGCACGTTCGGCAGCGCATAGGAGCTGATCGGCTCGACGACATCGAGCGTACGAGCCCGCAGGCTCGCTGCTGGCGCATAGCGGCGCGACCACGGCCGAGATCGCGTCCATCGCCGATGGCAGCGCCTTGCCGATCACGAAGGCGCAGGCGAGGCCGGCGATCACGGCGAGATGGAGCGGGCGGACTTGGGCTTGCCCGGGCGACGTGCTGAATGTTGCGGACATTGATGCCTCTCCCGGTTGGCTCCGCTGTCATTCCGGGATGGTGCGCCAGCACCAGACCCGGAATCTCGAGATTCCGGGTTCGATTGCTTCGCATCGCCCCGGAATGACGACTTCAAGTCTAGCCAACGCTCTTCTCAAACTTCTCGCGCAGCCCGACATAGCCCTGCTGCTGCAACGTCCAGTTTTTACCGCCGGTGATGGCGCCATCGACCACCAGATCGTGGCCATTGATGAAACTGGATTCGTCGCTGGCGAGAAACAAGGCGGCATGGGCGATGTCGATCGGCAGGCCGGCGCGCGGAATCGGCTGCGCCGATTTGTAGACCCCGTGCATCAGCCCGGGCGTCTTCTCCGCCGCCTCCACCGACATGCCAAGCGCCTTGCCGAAAATGCCGGTGGCGATCACGCCCGGCGAGATCGAGTTGACGCGGATACCGGCTTCGCCGAGCTCCATCGCCACGCATTTGGTGAGGTGGATGACGGCGGCCTTGGCCGCGCCATAGACCAGCGACGTGGAATAGCCGCCGAGCCGTCCGGCGATGCTGCCATTGTTGATGATGCTGCCGGAGCCCTGGCTGCGCATATGGGGGGCGGCGTGCTTCATGCCGAGCATCACGCTGCGCACCAGCGTCGCCATCGCCGGCGTCGAAACGGTCGGCCTCGAGGCCCTCGATGCCGCCGGTCTGCGCCGGGCCGCCGGCATTGTTGAACAGGCAGTCGAGCCGGCCGAATTTCTCGACCGCGAGCCCGATCAGTGCCTGCATCTGCGCCTCGACCGTGACATCGGTCTGACGAAAGATGCAGTTGGCGCCGAGCTTTTCGGCAAGCCGCTCGCCCTCCGGCACGCGCCTTCCTGCGATCACGATCTTCGCGCCCTCGGCGACGAAGACTTCCGCGGTGCTGCAACCCGATGCCGCTCGTCGCCCCGGTGATCACCGCGACCTTGCCGTCCAGCCTTCCCATGTCGTCGTCCTCGTTGGTTTGTTGGAATTCAGTTGATGATGGCGGATTGAACCATGGTCCTGAACTGGTTGCGCAGCATGATGCGGTCGCCGTCATTGACCTGGACCATGTAGATCGCGATCAGCTGCTCCTTCGGATCGATCCAGAACAGGGTGCCGGCATTGCCGGCCCAGCCATATTCCCCGAGCGAGCCCGGCAGCGCGGCATCGCCGACGCTGGTGCGGATCTCGAAGCCGAGGCCGAAACCGAGGCCCGGCGGCCGGCCCGGCCGCGCGCCGAGCATGATCCGAGGTCATGAACTCCAGCGTCTTGGCGCCGAGCAGGCGCTTGCCGGCAAATTCGCCGCCGTCGGCCAGCATGATGGCAAAGCGCAGATAATCGTCCATCGTGGAGGTGAGGCCGCCGCCGCCGGATTCGAAGCGGGGCTTTTGCGCGACGTCGAAGCGCGGCGTCATCGGCGGCGCTTCGGGGATTTGCCAGGGCTGGGCGGCGCGATCGAGCTTGTCGGCCGGCACGTGGAAGCCGGTATCGGGCATGCCGAGCGGGGCGAGAACGCGCTCGTTCAGGAATTCGCCGAGCGATTTGCCCGACACCACCTCGACCACGCGGCCGAGTACGTCGGTCGACACGCCATATTCCCAGCGCTCGCCCGGCGAAAACCGCAGCGGCAGTCTTTGCCACTTTGGCAGCGAATTCCTCGTTGCTCCAGCCGCGATTGCCGATCCCGGACTCGATATAGGCGGCATTGACCAGCGATTTGCCGCGGGTGCCGTAGATCAGGCCGGAGGTGTGCCGCAGCAGATCCTGCACCGTCATCGCGCGGGCGGGATCGACCAGTTCGAGCTTGCCGTCCTCGGTCTTCTCGACGCCGACCTTCATCTTGCCGAATTCGGGGATGTATTTCGAGACGGGATCGCTGATCTGCATCCTGCCTTCCTCGACCAGCATCATGGCGGCGACGGAAACGATCGGCTTGGTCATGGAATAGATCCGGAAGATCGAATCCGGCCGCATCGGATCTCTTGGCGCCGCGATCGCGAAAACCCATGGTCCTGGCCCAGGCGATTTTTCCGCGCCGCGCCACCAGCATCACCGCGCCCGGCACGAGGCCAGCCTCGATATGCTTCTGCGTCACGGCTTCGATCCGCGCCAGCTGGCTCGACGACAGGCCGACATCCTCGGGCGAGGCGGCGGTCGGAAGCACGGGTTCGGCAGCGCCTGCGCTGGCCGTGGCTGCAATCGCGAGCAATGCCAGTGCGCCAAGGGCGCGGCGGAGACCGATCATGCTGTCCTCCCGTTCTTGCTTGGGCCGATCATCGCACCCCTGCCGGACAACGCAAGCCGCGCGTGTGGGCCATTGGCCGATGGCTATCTTTGCGGCATCGAGGCCGGGGATTTCCGGTATGCTCGGCCTTATTTTGGTTGAGCTGATCGGCTGATGTGACACTATGGCGAAATGGATCGACGAATTCCGGCTGGGCTGGCAGGGAATCTCCCAGCCCTCGCCGCTTTTTAGCATCGGATTTGCGGTCGCTTGCCTGACCCTGTCGACCGCGGCGCGCTGGTTCCTTTCGCTGATCCGGCCGGACGTGTTCTTCACCCCCTATTTCCCGGCCGTGGTCTTTGCCACTGCGTTCGGCGGTTACCGGCTCGGAATCGTCACGGCGCTGGCCGGTGGCGCGCTCGGCATGAGCGTCAATTTCAGCGAAGACACGGCGGACCTGGCAAGGCTGGCGCTGCTGGCGGTCTTTCTGGCGGCCTGCGGCCTCACGATCTGGGGGGTCCAGCACTATCGCTCGATCGCCGCCCGCGAGCGGGAAATCGCAAGGCGCCTGATCCGCGAGGAAGAGTACCGCAAGCTCATCGTCCACGAACTGCAGCACCGGCTGAAGAACAAATTGTCGACCATTCACGCCGTGCTGCATCAGGTGCTGTACGATCAGCCGCAAGTGTGGGCCAGCATCGACGGTCGGATACGGGCGCTGGCGACAGACCGACGACCTGATCTCGACCGTCGACGGCACCGGTTGCGATATCAGGGACTTGCTGGTTTCCGAACTCGGGCCCTATGGCCATGTCCGGTTCAATCTGAACGGAGACCCGCTGTTTCTGCCCGACAAGCTGGCGGTAAGCCTGGCCTTGGTCTTCCACGAGCTCGCCACCAATGCCGGGAAATACGGTGCATTTTCCTCGCCGCGCGGAATGTTGCTGGTGTCATGGTCGGTGAATGACGACCGCCTCAACCTCACCTGGGACGAAACCGAAGGACCCGCGATCGAAAGCGTCGGCCAGGCGGGCTTTGGCACCAAGCTGTTGAACTCGGCGCTGAGGGCGTTCGACGGCAAGATCGACATCGCGTTTCTGAGGAGCGGCGTTCACTGCACGATGCAGTGCCGTATCCCCGCCGCCTGAGCCTGAACATCCGAGCCGCGGGTCTCAATTCCGTCATCCGCATTGACGTTCTGTTAATGACGATCAACGCCGAGCCCGTTCAATCACGCACTCGTCAGGCTGACGCGGTGTTTTTGAGTTCAACTTAACCAAAACTATAAACCACTTCGTCAATGTCGGCGCCATGCAAAGCCGCAGCCCATACGATCCGCAGCTGTCAGCACCGTCCGACGACGGCGAACTCGCCCGGGATGCCGAGCTCGCGATCCTTCGGGATGTGCTGAAGATGCTGCCGACCGGCGTCACGGTGCAGGACGAGCAGGGCCGCTTCCTGCTGGTCAACGACGCTGCCGCTGCACAGCTGAAGATGGCGGCAGCGGGCATGCGGCGCCTTCGGCGGAGCTGGACCATCGCCGCGAAACCGGTATCGAATTGCTGCGCAGCGGCCGCCACGCGGTCGCCGAGGAATGCATCACCGGCGGCGAGGCCAGGCAGGTCCTTCTCACCGCCCACCGCCCGGTCCGGATCGCCGACCGCAATTTGTTGCTGTCGAGTTCCGCCGACATCAGCGAGCAAAAGGCGCTCGAGGACCATCTGTTCCGGTCGGCCTATTATGACGAACTGACCGACCTGCCGTCGCGGCGCGTGATCGAGCATCGCGCCAACACGCTGCTGCGCGCGACGCGCCGCACGGCCGCTTCGCGCTGGCTTTTCTCGACATCGACAATTTCAAGCACATCAACGACTATTACGGCCATCCGATCGGAGATGCGCTGCTGGTCGAGGTGGCCCGGCGGCTCGGCATGAACCTGCGCGAAATCCGACATGCTGTCGCGGATCAGCGGCGATGAATTCCTGCTGCTGCTCAACCCGATCCAGAGCGAGCACGAGGTGGCCGAATACATCCACTTCCTGCTGGAGCGGCTGCGGGCGCCGTCCTTCATCGACGGCTCGGAGATTTTTGCGTCCACCTCGATCGGGGTCAGCCTCTATCCCGAGCATGGCCGCACTTACGAAGTGCTGCGCCAGAACGCCGATATCGCGATGTACCGGGTCAAGAATGACGGCAAGGGCTCCGCCGCCTTCTTCGACGCCAGCATGGAGCGCGAGGCGCTGGCGCGCATGAAGGTCGAGCAGGCGTTGCGGCTGGCGATCCTGGAGAAACGCTTCTGCTGCGCGTTCCAGGCCAAGGTCGATATAAGGAGCAAGGATATCAAGGGCATCGAGGCGCTGGTGCGGCTGCGCGACGACGAGGGCGTGATTCAGGCTCCCGGCACCTTCATCAATCTCGCCACCGAGCTCGGACTGATCGACGAACTGACGCATCTGGTGCTGGCCGAGATCGTCAAGTCGATCGACCTGATCAACGAAACCTTCGGCCCTCAGGCCTCCATCAGCATCAACGTCGCGGCCAAGCAGGCCTGCAATCCGGAATTCATGCGCCCGTTTGCGATGGCGCTGGAGGCGACGGGCTTTCCGGAGCGCTTCATGATCGAGGTGACGGAAGACGCCTTCGTCACCAAGACCCATTTCCAGGAGGAGATCCTGCCGATCTTCCGCAAATTGGGAGTGAAAATCTCGATCGACGATTTCGGCATCGGCTATTCGTCGCTGTCGGCGCTGGCCGACATCACCGCCGACGAGATCAAGATCGACCGCTCCTTCATCACGGACATTCACAAGCGCCCGCGCAGCCAGGGCATCCTGCGCGCCATCGAGTCGCTGGGCGAGGCGCTCGGCATGACCGTGATCGCCGAGGGCGTCGAAACCTTCGAGGAACTGGCCTATCTGCAGGCCGCCACCAATATCCGCTACGCCCAGGGCTATTATTTCTCCGGCCGATCTTCCTGGAAGAGCTCAAGCCGGTGATCGCCTGTCGCGAGCGAGGCGCGCGCCAGCCTGGCGAGCCGCCCGGCGCAGGAAAGCCGCCCGACCTATGTGCGCGCCGGCAGCTATCGGCGGTGAGCGGAGTTCGCGCAGGATGGGCAAAGCGCTCGTGCGCCGTGCCCACCATGCATCCAGCAAGAAGATGACGGCAGTGGTCGTGGCGCGACCGCCACCCCCGCGTGAGCTTCGCCAGCACCGGCAGCGACGGCTCGCTGTCGTTGGGCGCTTCGGTTTGCATCGTGATCAGCGTCATCCGCCGCGCATTGCGCGGTGACATCCTGTTCCCGACAAGTACTACACAAATGGCCCGTTGCGATCACGAGCCTAAACCGGGCCCCGGCTTCAGGCCTGTACTGCGCATCATTTTTCATCGCTGAAGCGGCGCCAATACAGGCGTTCCGCAGATGGAACCTGGGGGGCCGGGCGGAGTTTCCTAGCGTCGATCTAACTCCAGGAGGCTCCTTGAACCGTCGAGATTTTCTTCAGGCATCGGCTGCGCTATCGCTCGCGTCGTCGACGGCGCGTAGCTTCCATTGTGCCCGCACAGGCCCAGTCGATCCCGTTCGATCGATCGGTGGTCCGGCGGATGGCGCGCGATGCAGCCAGCAAGCCGTACAAAGCCCCGGATGCAAAATTGCCGGATAATCTAAAGATCTGGATTACGACCGTTACCGCGCCATCCGCTTTCTGCCGGATCACGCTTTGTGGCGAAACGAGAAGCTGCCGTTCCAGGCGCAATTCTTCCATCGCGGCTTCTTCTACACCAACCGGGTGGACATCTATGAGGTCGCCAACGGCCAGGCGACGAAAATCGCCTATCAGCCCGAGAGCTTTTCGTTCGGCGATACGCCACCGCCCAAAGCCGGCGCCGATCTCGGTTTTCGCCGGCTTCAGGTTGCACGCCACCCTCAACAAGCCCGACTATTACGACGAGGTCTGCGTCTTTCTCGGCGCGAGCTATTTTCGCGCCGTCGCCAAGGGCGAATTGTACGGCCTCTCGGCGCGAGGGCTTTCCATCAACACCGGCGAGGCCAAGGGCGAGGAATTTCCCAACTTCAGGACCTTCTGGATCGAGAAGCCGAGCCCCAAAACGCCAATTCGATCGTGGTGCATGCCCTGCTCGACAGCGAGAGCGCTGCGGCGTCCTACCAATTCACGATCCGGCCCGGCGAAACCACGGTGTTTGACGTCGAAATGGCGATCTATCCGCGCGTCGATCTCGATCATGCCGGCCTGGCGCCGATGACCAGCATGTTCTTCTTCGGCCCCAACGACCGCGTCGGTGTCGACGATTTCCGTCCCTCGGTGCACGATTCGGATGGCCTCGCCGTCTTCAATGGCAGGGGCGAGGAATTATGGCGTCCGCTCAATAATCCGCGCGACCTGCAGATCAGCAACTTTGCCGATCTCAACCCCCGCGGTTTTGGATTGATGCAGCGGGAGAAGAACTTTTTTTGCCTATCAGGACATCGAAGTCCGGGTTCGAGCGGCGGCCGAGCCTGTGGGCCGAGCCGATCGGCGATTGGGGCGAAGGCTCGGTACAACTGGTCGAGATCCCCACCAATGAGGAGGTTCACGACAACATCGCCAGTTTCTGGCATCCGAAGTCGGCACTGCCAGGCCAAGGGCGAGCATCACCTTTACCTACCGGCTGCATTGGGGGCCGGATACGCCGAAGCCCACTGCGCTGGCTCGCTTCTACGCGTTCGGCCGTCGGCGCCAAAAGGCGAGCGCTCAAAACTGTTTGTGCTCGATCTGACCGGCGAGAAATTGAAGCGGTTGAGGCCCAGAAAATCCGCGGCGTTGTCACCGCCGAAAAGGCCAAAGTCTCAGAACGTCGTCACCCAGCCCAATCCCGCCACCGGCGGCTGGCGGCTCAGTTTTGAAATCCCGGTCGGCGAAAAGGTCCCGGTAGAACTGCGCGCCATGCTGATGCAGGACAATGAGGCCGTATCCGAGGTCTGGGTCTACCGATGGGCCCCCTGACGCAAACCCCGAGATCGCCCAGTCACCGGCGGAGTCCGCAGATCAGCCCATTTCTTCCGCCCGGCACGGCGCTGGAAATGTCGACCCAGACCTTGCGGCCGTTCCGCAGGCAAAGCGGCGCTGCAGGATTTGGGCTGAAGTCCGTCACCCCGGGACGCGCCTACATTTTCATCGGCACCGCTGCGCTGACGGCGGCGGGTTGCTATGAGATGTACAAGGTTCTCCAGGTCGGCGGCGTCACCATCCTGGAAGGCATGGTGCTGACGCTGTTCGTGCTGCTGTTCGCGTGGATCGCGTTCTCTTTCATGTCGACATTGGCCGGTTTTGTGGTGCTGCTGTTCCGCATGCGCGACCGGCTGGGGATCGATCCCGCCGCGCCGCTGCCGGGCGTCACCAGCCGCAACGCGATGCTGCTGCCGACCTACAATGAGGATCCCGACCGCATCACGGCGCGGCTTCGGGCTATCCATAAATCCGTCGACGAAACAGGCTGCGCCTCGCAGTTCGACTGGTACGTGCTGAGCGATACTACCGACCCCTCTGTGTGGGTCGCGGAGGAGCAATGCCTGCTGAGACTTCGCAGTGAGAGTGACCTCCGACGGCCGGTTTTTTTATCGTCACCGTCCCCAAAATACCGCGCGCAAGTCGGGCAATATCGAGGACTGGATCCGTCGGTTCGGCGCCGGCTACGATCACATGATCATCCTCGACGCCGACAGCCTGATGACCGGCGACACCATCGTGCGCCTCGCCGCCGCGATGGAAGCGCATCCGAATGTCGGGTTTGATCCAGACGCTGCCGATCGTCGTCAACGCAAGGACGCTGTTCGCACGACTGCAACAATTTGCCGGCAGGCTTTATGGCCCGCTGATTGCCGCCGGCATCGCCTGGTGGCACGGCTCGGAAGGCAATTACTGGGGCCACAACGCCATCATCCGGGTGCGCGCCTTCGCGCGAGATGCGGGCCTGCCGGAATTGCCCGGTCGAAAGCCGTTCGGCGGCCATATTCTCAGCCACGATTTCATCGAGGCGGCGCTGATGCGCCGCGCCGGCTGGGCGATTCACATGGCTCCGCAACTCGGCGGCAGTTTTGAGGAATGCCCGCCGTCGCTGCTGGATTTCGCCGCCCGCGACCGGCGCTGGTGCCAGGGCAATCTGCAGCATCTGGCGGTTCTCCCGGCGGATGGCCTGCACTGGGTGTCGCGGCTACATCTGCTCACCGGAATCGGATCATATTTGACTGCGCCGCTGTGGCTGATCTTTCTGATGCTGGGAATCCTGATCTCGTTGCAGGCGCAGTTCGTGCGTCCCGAATATTTTCCAAAAGGGTTTTCGCTGTTTCCGCAATGGCCGGCGCAGGATCCCATTCTCGCTGCCTGGGTCTTCCTCGGCACGATGGGCCTGCTGATCATTCCCAAGCTGCTGGCCTTTGTGCTGATCCTGAAGCAACCCGAAATGCGCAAGCGTTTTGGCGGCGGCCTGGTTGCGCTGTCGGGAATTCTGATCGAGACGTTTCTGTCCGGACTGATCGCGCCCGTGATGATGATCTTCCAATCGACCGCGGTCGGCGAGATCCTGCTCGGACGCGATGCGGGCTGGCAGGTGCAGCGGCGTGACGATGG
Organism: uncultured Alphaproteobacteria bacterium; assembly: GCA_963706975.1. Lineage (GTDB taxonomy): Bacteria > Pseudomonadota > Alphaproteobacteria > Rhizobiales > Xanthobacteraceae > Bradyrhizobium. The sequence goes on along the minus strand of CAVPOL010000062.1, from coordinate 21,138 downwards.
CGGCGTGCCGCGAGCCGAGGTGTTTCGCCGCTACGCGCTGCCGACGCTGTTCGGCGTCGTGATGACCGCCACCGCCTATGCGGTGTCGGTGCCGTTGCTGCTGTGGATGGCGCCGGTCATCCTCGGCCTGCTGCTGGCCATCCCGATCGGGCTGCTGTCATCGAGCACTGGATCCGCAAACGCCGGGCCCGCGCTGTTCCGCACGCCCGAACAGACGTCGCCGCCAAACGTGCTGGTCCGCGCCAATGAACTGGCCAACGTGCCGCATCCGCCGGTCGATTGCCCGCTTCGGGCACTGCGCGACGATCCGCTCCTGCGAGCAACCCATCTGAACAACCTGCCCGTTGAGCGCCACCGCGCCCGCGGTCGCATCGACCCACATCTCGCGATCGCACGGGCGAAGATCGAGGATGCCCGCAGCTTTGAAGAGGCGGTCGGTTTCTTGACCAAACGCGAGATATTCGCCGTGCTCGGTTCGCCGGTAATCCTGCAAGCCCTGTTCGGATTGCCCGCGACGGACCGCGACAACCTGGTTGCGCTTCAGTCCGATGCCGCCGCTGACATCGCTTCACGGTCGAAAGCTCGCTAATTAACCCTCCCCGCAACAATGCCGCCTTGACCGGAGGCGAGCCCTGACACTATCAGTGGCCCGGAGATTGCCGAACTTGAAAACACGAGGAGACTGGCTTTGCGAACGTCTTTCATGCTGGCGGGAATCGCCGCCGTTTTATTGGGAAGTGCTGCGCAGGCGGATGATCTGAAGATCGGCCTGATCTACGGAAAAACCGGCCCGCTGGAGGCCTACGCCAAGCAGACCGAAACCGGGCTGCGCATGGGCCTGGAATACGCCACCAAGGGCACCATGACGGTCGACGGCCGCAAGATCGTGGTCATCACCAAGGACGACCAGAGCAAGCCCGATCTGTCCAAGGCGGCGCTGGCCGAAGCCTATCAGGACGACAAGGTCGATATCGCCATCGGCACCTCGTCGTCGGCCGCAGCGCTTGCAGACCTTCCCGTCGCCGAGGAAAACAAGAAGATCCTGATCGTCGAGCCCGCGGTCGCGGACCAGATTACCGGCGAGAAGTGGAACCGCTACATCTTCCGCACCGGGCGCAATTCCTCGCAGGATGCGATCTCGAACGCGGTGGCGATCGGCAAGCCCGGCGTCACGGTTGCGACGCTGGCGCAGGACTATGCCTTTGGCCGTGACGGCGTTGCCGCCTTCAAGGAAGCGCTGGCCAAGACCGGCGCGACGCTGGCCGCCGAAGAATATGTCCCGACCAACACGACGGATTTCACCGCGGCCGGTCAGCGCCTGTTCGACGCGATGAAGGACAAGCCGGGCCGCAAGATCATCTGGTTGATCTGGGCCGGCGCCGGCGATCCCCTGACCAAGCTGCAGGACATGGACCCGAAGCGCTACGGCATCGAGCTTTCCACCGGCGGCAACATCCTGCCGGCGCTGGCCGCCTACAAGCGGCTGCCGGGCATGGAGGGCGCGACCTATTACTACTACGACATCCCGAAGAACCCGGTGAACGACTGGCTGGTGTCGGAGCATCAGAAGCGTTTCAACGCGCCGCCGGATTTCTTCACCGCCGGCGGGTTCGCCGCCGCGATGGCCGCGGTCACCGCGGTCACCAAGGCGAAATCCACCGACACCGAGAAGCTGATCGCGGCGATGGAAGGCATGGAGTTCGATACGCCCAAGGGCAAGATGATGTTCCGCAAGGAAGACCATCAGGCGCTGCAGAGCATGTATCACTTCAAGGTCAAGGTCGATCCGGCCGTCGCCTGGGCGGTGCTGGAGCCGGTACGTGAACTCAAGATCGAGGACATGAACATCCCGATCCGCAACAAGAAGTAAGCTCCTCTCGCCGCTCTTCGGAGACGGCAGGTCATGCGCTCGGCACGTGTCGTCATTGAAGCTGCTCACGGATTGATCGCAATGACCTCTCCGCGTGCGCGGCGGCGCAGCGCGCTCGCATGCGGTCACCACGAGCGTCGCATGACCTTGCTCGAAACCCGCGATCTCACCATTCGCTTCGGCGGCCACGTCGCGGTCAACCGCGTCAGCTGCACGTTCCGGCCGGGCGAGCTGACCGCCATTGTCGGCCCCAACGGCGCCGGCAAGACCACTTATTTCAACCTGATTTCCGGACAGCTGCGCCCGAGCGAAGGCAGCATCCTGTTCGACGGCGCCGACATCACCCAGCTTTCGGCGCCGCTGCGCACCCGCGCCGGGCTCGGACGCGCGTTCCAGCTGACCAACCTGTTTCCCAATCTGAGCGTGGAAGAAAATGTCCGCCTTGCCGTGCAATCGGCCAGCGGCGTGCATTACGACATGCTGCGGCCGTGGCGGACGCGCAAGGACCTGATCGCACGCGCCGACGCCATTCTCGACGATGTCGCGCTCGGCAGCCGGCGCAGCGTGGCGGCCACCGCGCTGTCGCATGGCGACCAGCGCAAGCTCGAAGTCGCCTTGATGATGGCGCTGCAGCCGAAGGTCTTCATGTTCGACGAGCCCACCGCCGGCATGAGCATCGACGAAGTGCCTGTGGTGCTCAACCTGATCGCAAGACTGAAGCGGGATGCCAGCAAGATCATCCTCCTGGTCGAGCACAAGATGGACGTGGTGCGTTCGCTGGCCGACCGTATCATCGTGCTGCACAACGGCCAGCTGGTCGCCGACGGCAAGCCGGCCGAGGTGATCGCCTCGCCGATCGTGCAGGAGGCCTATCTCGGCATCGCGCCCGGAAGGAGCGCGGCATGACCGACCTCCTGACGCTGGCGGGCGTGCACACCCATGTCGGGCGCTACCACATCCTGCACGGCGTCGATTTTGTCGTGCCCGAAGGCCAGACCACCATGCTGCTCGGCCGCAACGGCGCCGGCAAGACCTCGACGCTGCGCACCATCATGGGGCTGTGGCAGGCCTCCGCCGGCCAGATCACGCTGGACGGACAGCGCATCGAGGCCCGCGCGACGCCGGACATCGCGCGGCTCGGCGTCGGTTATGTCCCCGAAAGCATGGCGGTGTTTTCCGATTTGACGGTGAAGGAAAATCTGATCCTGGCCGCGCGCGACGGGCCGCTCGACGATGCCAGGCTGGAGTGGATTTTCGGATTCTTCCCGGCGCTTCGGCGGTTCTGGCTGTCGCGCGCGGGCTCGCTGTCCGGCGGACAGAAGCAGATGCTGTCGATCGCGCGCGCCATCGTCGAGCCGCGCAAATTGCTGCTGATCGACGAGCCGACCAAGGGCCTTGCCCCGGCCATTGTCGTGGCCTTGATCGAATGCTTTGCCGAAATAAAACGCCGGCGGCGCCACCATCCTTCTTGTCGAGCAGAATTTCCACGCCGCGCGCGAAATCGGCGATTGCGTGCTGGTGATGGACAACGGCCGGATCGTGCATCGCGGCGCGATGGCGGAATTGGCTGACGACACCGCGCTGCAGGAAAAACTGCTCGGACTCAGTCTGGAGACGCATCAGTGACCGACCTTGCCGCAACCGATGCACTGCCGAAGCCGAAACGGGACCTGCTGCCGGTGCTGCTGCCGGCGATCCTTGCGCTCGCCATGCTGCCGCTGATTGGATCTCCCAGTTCCTGGGTGACGCTGACGGTGGCGAGCCTCGCCATGGGCATGATGATCTTCATTATGGCGTCGGGGCTGACGCTGGTGTTCGGGCTGATGGACGTGCTCAATTTCGGCCACGGCGCCTTCATCGCGGTCGGCGCCTATATCGCGACCCTGGTGCTGCTGCCGCTGGCGCCCTGGGTGCAGGCCGACTTGCTCTGGGTCAATCTGGCGGTACTGGCGCCGGCGGCGCTGGCCGCGATGGCGGTGTCCGGCGCGCTCGGCCTCGTGGTCGAGCGCGTGCTGATCCTCCCGGTCTACGGCCAGCACCTCAAGCAGATCCTGATGACGACAGGCGGATTGATCGTGGCCGAACAGGCGCTGTATGCGCTGTGGGGACCGCAGATCATCCCGCTGCCGCTGCCGACCTCGCTGCGGGGCTCCTTCATCATCGGCGACATCGCCATTGCAAAATACCGCCTGCTGACGATGCTGGTCGGGCTGGTGGTGTTTTGCGGCATTCAGCTGGTGCTGAACCGCACCAAGATCGGGCTCTTGATCCGCGCCGGCGTCGAAAATCGCGAGATGGTGGAAGCGCTGGGCTATCGCATCCGGCGGCTGTTCCTCGGCGTGTTCATGGTCGGCTCCGGCCTCGCCGGGCTCGGCGGCGTGATGTGGGCGCTGTACCGCGAGCAGGTGCACGCCTCGATGGGCGACGAGCTCACCGTCCTGATCTTCATCGTGGTGATCATCGGCGGCCTCGGCTCGATCGGCGGCTGCTTCATCGGCGCGCTGCTGGTCGCCATGGTGGCGAATTACGGCGGCTTCCTGGTGCCAAAACTGGCGCTGGTCTCCAACATCCTGCTGATGGTCGCAATCCTGATGTGGCGGCCGCGCGGGCTCTATGCGGTGACGTCGCGATGATGCTCCTGTCGGGCGATCCGCCGCGCAGCCGCGTGCTCTCCATCCTGCTGATCCTGATCATCGCAGCACTTGCGGTGACCCCCTTGCTGTTTCCCGGCGCCAAGGCGATGAACGTCGCCACAAAAATCTGCATCTTTGCGGCGCTGGTGGCGTCCTACGACCTGCTGCTCGGCTATACCGGCTCGGTGTCGTTCGCCCACACCATGTTTTACGGCATCGGCAGCTATTCGGTGGCGATTGCGCTCTATGCGATGGGGCCGAGCTGGGCCGCGGTCGGCGTTGGCGTCGTGACCGGCCTGCCGCTGGCGATGCTGCTGGCGCTCGCCATCGGGCTGTTCTCGCTGCGGGTCGAGGCCATCTTCTTCGCCATGATCACGCTGGCGGTAGCGTCCGCCTTCTTGGTGCTGGCCTCGCAACTGTCGTGGCTCACCGGCGGCGAGGACGGCCGCAGTTTTCAGCTGCCGGAGTTGCTGCGGCCGGGAACCACGATCATTCCGAAGGACTGGTTCGGCTTCGCCGTCAACGGCCGCGTGCTGACCTATTACCTGATCTTCATCGCCTGCGCGGCGATGATCCTGGCGCTGCTGCGGGTGGTGAACTCACCGTTCGGCCGCGTGCTGCAGGCGATCCGCGAGAACCGTTTTCGCGCCGAAGCTTTGGGTTTCCGCACCGTATTCCATCTCACCTACGCCAATTGCCTCGCAGCCTTGGTCGCCGCCAGCGCCGGCATGCTGAACGCGCTGTGGCTGCGCTATGCCGGGCCGGACACCTCGCTGAGCTTTTCCATCATGCTGGACATCCTTTTGATGGTGGTGATTGGCGGCATGGGCACGATCTACGGCGCCATCGTCGGAGCCACCATCTTCATTCTGGCGCAGAACTATCTGCAGGCGCTGATGGGGGCCGCGTCCAACACCGCGGCCGACGCCGGACTGCCGCTGCTGCCGGGTCTGCTGCATCCGGACCGCTGGCTGCTGTGGCTCGGCCTGTTGTTCATCGCCAGCGTCTATTTCTTTCCCACCGGCGTGGTGGGACGGTTACGAAACCCTTTACGCGGGGCGTCCTGAGGCCCATCGCGGCCGGTATTTCTACGAACCCGGGTGCCGTTAAGCCTCAGGTAACCCGTTTTCCTAACCGGCATGCCATTTGTGCATTGTATGCATGATCCCCGGAGTCGGGGAATGCCTGGACTGCTTGCCAACATCTGGAACGAGTTTGGAACGCGCCGCAGCGCGGCCGTCCGGTCGCATGGCAGCGCCACGTTGATGCGGCGAGGGCCGGTGCTGTCGCTGATCCTCTGCGGCGGGTTGCTGGTGACGGCGATCATCGTCGGCACAGCGATGATGGTCGGCGAATTCCGCGAGCGCGCACTCAGCAACCGCGAACGCGAATTTGAAAACACCGTGCTGCTGCTCAGCCGCCATTTCGACCAGCAGTTCGAGGACGCCGGCATCATAGCCAGCAATCTGATCTCGGTGATGAAACTTTCCGACTTCACCTCGCCGGAGATGTTCAACAGCCGGGTGTCGGGCCCCGGCCCGCATCTTGTGCTGAAATCCAGGGCCGGCGCGCTGTCCTATGTCGCCGACGTCAGGATCTTCGATTCGGAGGGAGAGCTGATCAATTCGTCGGCGGTCTGGCCGCCGCCCGCCGTGAACATTGCCGATCGGACTTTTTTCAAGACCTTGAAGTCCGATCCGGGTGCGACGGTCATGCTGTCGGAAGCGATGCGCGGCTACAGCACCGGAAGCCTGGCCACCGTTCTCGCCCACCGGCTGAGCGCACCCGACGGGACCTTTCTCGGCGTGATGGCAAGGCGCATCGACCCTCTTCATTTTCAGGAATTCCTCGCGACGATCGCGCTCGGCGAGGGCGCGGCGATTTCCATGTTCCATCGCGACGGAACCATGCTGGCCCGTTACCCCGATGTTAATTCGATGATCGGACAGAAATTCCGCGGAGCGCCGCTTCTGAACAAGATCCTGACCGAGGGCGGTCACCAGACCCTGCGCCTGGAAAGCCCTGTCGATGGCATGCCCCGGCTTGGTGCGGCGGCCGCCCTGACCCGGGTTCCGATCGTGGTCGTCGCGACCGCGACCGTCGCCGCCGCGCTGTCCGACTGGCGCGCACAGGCGAGGCTGATTGTCGCCGCCGCCGTGTTGTCGGCACTGGTGATCGCACTCGTCCTGTACCTGATCGTGCGGCAGCTGGCCCGTCAAGGCCGCGAATCGCAGCAGCGGCTCGAACTGCAGAAGCAACAGCTCGATACCGCCCTGAACAACATGACCCAGGGCCTCGTGCTTTATGATGCGTCCGCGCGCATCATCCTTTGCAACCGCCGCTATATCGACATGTACAAATTGTCGACCGACGTGGTGAAGCCGGGCTGCCACTTCTACGACCTGATCCGGCATCGCCAGCAGACGGGATCCTTCGACGGAGACGTCGAGGAGTTCTGTTCGTCGATCATGCGCAACATCAGGCAGGGCAAGGTCACCCACATGACCTCGGAGGCCGCGGGGCGGTGGTATGAGATCGTCAACACGCCGCTGGCACAGGGCGGCTGGGTCGCCACCATCGAGGACATCACCGGGCGCCGCAATTTGGAGCAGGAGCGCGACCGCAACTACGCGTTTCTGCGTCAGATCATCGATCACATTCCGTCACAGATCACCGTGAAGGATGCACGGAATTGCCGCTACCTGCTGGCCAATCGGGTGGCCGAGGCCCAGTTCGGCCTGTCGCGGGACGCCATCGTCGGCAAGACGGCCGCCGACATATTTCCGGAGGCCGCCGCCAAAATCATCACGGCGGACGATAACGCGACACTGGAATCCGCTGACGGACTGTACCTCGGCGAGCATCAGTGGAACAGCCAGGGCATGGGCCAGCGCTTCATCACCTCCCGGCGGATCGGGATCCGCGACCAGACCGGCGAAACCCGGTATCTGATCAATGTCGTCGACGATGTCACCGACCGGAGGCGCGCCGACGAGAAGATCGCGCGCCTCGCGCATTACGATGCGTTGACCGACCTGCCGAACCGGGTGCTGTTCCGCGAGCAGATCGAACGCGAGTTGCTGAAGACCGGCCAGGACGGACAGTTTTCGCCCTGCTGTATATCGACGTCGACGAGTTCAAAGGCATCAACGATTTGCTCGGACACCATGTCGGCGATGAACTGCTGAAGGCGGTGGCGGGCCGGATCAAGGGCTGCATCGGGGAATCCGACCTGATCGCGCGGCTCGGCGGCGACGAGTTTGCGGTGATCCAGACCGGCATCACGGACGTCGCCGATGCCGTGGCTTTCGTAACCCGCATCCAGCAGGCGATCCGGCAGCCCTATCAGTGCCTCGGCCACCAGTTGTCGACCGACGCCAGCATCGGCATTGCAATGGCGCCGCAGGACGGCACCGAGCTCGATCAACTGCTCAAGAACGCGGATCTGGCCATGTACGGCGCCAAGGCCGAGGGACGGCGGACCTACCGGTTCTTCGAACCGGCGATGGACGCCTGCGCCAAGGCGCGGCTCATCATGGAGCAGGACCTGCGTCAGGCGCTGGTGGATGGCGGCTTCGAAATCCACTACCAGCCGGTGGTCGATCTTCGCACCGACGAGGTGACCGGGTGCGAAGCCCTGCTGCGCTGGCGCCATCCCCAACGCGGCATGATCTCGCCTGCACAGTTCATACCCGTCGCGGAAGACACCGGACTGATCGTCGAACTCGGCGATTGGGTGCTCGAGATCCGCCTGCGCCGAGGCGGCAAGCTGGCCGGATCATGTCCGCCTCGCCGTCAACGTCTCGCCGGTTCAATTGAAGTGCCAGACCCTGGCGCTGAAGATTACCGGCGCGCTGGCGGCCTCCGGCCTTGCGGCGAGCCGGCTCGAGATCGAGATCACCGAGGCGGTGCTGATCCGCGACGACGAGGCAGCACTCGCCATCCTGCATCAGTTGCGCGCCATCGGCGTACGCATCGCGCTGGACGATTTCGGCACCGGCTATTCCTCGCTGAGCTATCTGAAGCGCTTCCCGTTCGACAAGATCAAGATCGACCGCAGCTTCGGCGGCGACATCGCGGAAGTCGACGGCTCGTCGGCGATCGTGCAGGCGGTGGTAAGCATCGCCGCCGCCCGCAACATGACGACGACGGCGGAAGGCGTCGAAACCAGCGAGCAGAAGCAGCTGCTTGCCGCGCTCGGCTGCGCCGAGATGCAGGGTTACCTGTTCAGCGCCGCAAAACCCGGCCCCGAAGTCAGGCAATTGTTCACGGCGCGGCCGCCTGTGGCGGAAGCCGTGGCTTGACTTTGCGAGGGCCGGCGACCTCCATAGGCCGCCCTCGGTTTCCGTCGCAACGGTCCCGCCATGTCCAACATCGAATCCCGCCTTCACACGCTCGGCCTGGTGCTGCCGCCGGCTTTCGCACCGCCGCCCGGCGTCGTGCTGCCCTTTGTCAATGTGCGCCTGATCGGAGACCGCGCCATTATCGCGGGGCATGGACCGCAGAGCCCGGAAGGGCCGCTGGCAAAGCCGCTCGGCAAGGTCGGGCGTGAGCTGACGCTCGAGCAGGGTTTTGGCGCCGCCAGGCTCACGGCGCTGTCGATGCTGGGCTCTCTCAAGCGCGCGCTCGGCGATCTCGACCGTGTCACCCATTGGGTACGCATTTTCGGCATGGTCAATTCAGCGCCGGGCTTCGTCCAGCAGCCCGCAATCATCAACGGCTTCTCCGAACTGATCCTCGAACTGTGGGGGCCCGAGGCAGGCGCCCATGCCCGCAGCGCGGTGGGTATGGCCGAACTGCCGTTCGGGATGCCGGTGGAAATCGAGGGCGAGGTCGCAATCTCGGCCTGACCGCAATTCGGTTTGATCGGCCGCGAGTTCGTCATAGGATTGCGGCATCCTTCGCCGCGCGACGCGCCTGGCGCTCATTTAGGGGAAACCGCATGCAACCCGTTTCCATCCTTCTGAACATATTCTGGATTCTTCTCGGCGGCGCGTGGATGGCCTTTGGCTGGATGATCGCCGCCGTGGTCATGGCGATCACCATCATCGGCCTGCCCTGGGCCAGAGCCGCGTTCAATATCGGGGTCTATACGCTGTTGCCGTTCGGCTCCCGCGCGGTGCGTCGCGACGAAGTCACGGGCCGGTCCGACATCGGCACCGGCGTGTTGGGCCTGATCGGCAATTTGATCTGGCTGGTGCTGGCGGGCTGGTGGCTGGCGCTCGGGCACCTCTTCACCGCGGTCCTCATGTTCGTAACCATCATCGGCATTCCCTTTGCCTGGGCGCACCTGAAACTCGCCGGCATCGCGCTGTGGCCGATCGGCAGGGTGATCGTGCCGGCGTAGCCGTCGGCGCCCTTACGCCGCCAGCCGGCCCCGGTTGTTTTCCGCGAGAATCGGGCGGATCAGCCGCCCAAAGCGTTCGGCTTCCTCGTCATGCAGGTAGCCGGACAGGCAAAATGAATGGCAGCCGGCGTCGATGAACTGCTGCAGGGTGTCGGCGCATTGCGCGGGATTGCCGACCACCGCGATCCCCGCACCCGGCCGCACTTTTGTAATTCCGGTCCACAGATGCGGCATCAGGAGGTCGCCGTGCTCGCGGGCGAGCTCCTGCACGCGGCGGTTGGCTTCCGACTTGTTGTAGAGCGTCTTCATCTCCTGCTTCTGCCGCTCGGTGGCGTTGCGCACCAGCACGTCGGCGGCCTCCCAGGCATCGGCCTCGTTTTCGCGGCAGATCACCTGCAGCCGCATGCCAAAACCGATATCGTTCTGGCGATCGTGCGCCCGCGCCATCTGCCTGATCTCAGCTATGTTGGCAGCGATGCGCTCCGGCAGATCACCCCAGAACAGATGCACGTCGGAATGTTTTGCGGATAACTCCCAGGCCTGCCGCGAGCCGCCGCCGAGATAGAATTTCGGGAATGGCTGCTGCAGCGGGCGCGGCCGGATATGCGCGCCCGACAATTTATGAAACTTGCCCTCGAAATGCAGCGGGCCGCGGGTGGTCCACAGTGCCTTGAGGATGGAAACCTCCTCCTCCATCAGCGCGTAGCGCTCCTCCTTGGCGTAGCGCACGCCCTCGCCCTCGACCTCGCTTTCGTTCTGGCCGGCGATCAGATTGATACAGATGCGGCCGCCCGACATCTGGTCGAAGGTCGAGATCATCTTTGCCAGTAGCACCGGATTGATGTAGCCGGGCCGGGCGGCGATCAGCGGCTTTATGGTCGATGAACGCGCCGCCATGAACGCGCCCGATATCCACGCCTCCCAGCAGGTCGAGCCGACCGGGATCAGCAGATACTCAAAACCGGCCGCCTCCGCCGCCTGCACCACGCGGTCGCACAGTTCCGGCGAACCCGCGATCTGCGCCTCGGCCACGCCATAGGCCGTGGTGTCGCCATGCGTGGGCAGATACCAGCCGAATTCGAGCGGACGCATGGACATTTCTCCCTCAAGGCGCGGCCGGATTTTTGCCAGTGTTTTTCGAGGGAGAGTTTACAGACTGCGCCGAGCGGGACAATCCGGGAGCGAGCCACCGGCCGAGCCCGGTCATATCGGTCCCCGCAGCCGCTCCCGATAGGCCTCAAGGCCGAGCCGGACATCCCGGTCCTCGACCCATTCGCCCCGCTCGTCCATCACCCCCGCCTCCAGCATCGCCGCAGCACAAGGCCAGTGCAGGTCGACCCAATGGGCGATATCGGCCTCCGCCATGCCGCCGCGGCGGCAGATGCGCTCGGCCATCTCGCGGGCCAGGGGTTCGATGTTGGAGGAGGTCATGGAATGGTCGTCAATCGGCAGGTTCCGGGGTTCAATCTGGTCTAGCCCAGGACATTGCCCATAGCAGGGCAATCGGCCTTCCAGACGCGAAACAGGCTGATCTGTTGCCTGTCGGACACGCTGGAGAAATCAAGCAGCATACGGCTAGACGGCGGAAGAGATGCGAAGCTATCCTCCCGCCATATTAGTAATCGTTTTGTTGCGAAAGGCGTGTACCGTGAGTTTTCAGATTACGGTGTTGAAAGTCCTAGCAGGCCATCCGGACGGGCTCGCCCCGGTCTCCGATCTTACTCATTGTGTCAGTATTCTGATGTCCAGCGGGTCAGACTGGAGCAGTCGAATGAAGCGGTTGGCTGCCGGCGTCCCTCAGCTCGACATCTTCGGTAGCGCATTCGTCGTCCGGCAAGAGAACGGTTGGCGGATTACCGATACGGGGCGTCAGTTTCTGATCAAGCTTGAGGCGCCGATCCAGCCAATCTCAGAGAGCGAGCAGCCTTCAGGCCACGACGCAGGCGCGGCCCCGCTGAAACTGGTTCCGAAGCTTCGGCTCGTCGTAGACAACACGCGGGCAGTGACTAACTCAGAGAATCCAAGCAAGCTGTCTGCCTGATTGCAGCAACCCTATCACCCCGAAATTCTCACGGGAGCGAGATCGCGTGGGGTCAATTCCTTGGCCCGGCGGGGCATATCTTTTCAAAAAATAGGCCCCGCCACAGTCCCGGCACCCCGGCACGTGTTTTCTGGCGCACCCGACACAATTCTAACGCCTGACCGCTGGCTTCGGGCCCTCCTCCGCCCCCCTCAGCCCCTTGCAGGACATTGCCCATAGCTAGCGATGCGGCAGCGCTGTTTCCGGCGGCCCACGGCCAAGGTGTGTGAAAGAGAAGCCTTGTATCTCACTCCTTTAGGCTTATAGAGATTGGCTAGCACTCGCTACTTGCGACTGCCAATCCAAAATAATATTCAAACAAGGAGGATTTCATGAAATTCCGTCCGCTTCACGACCGCGTTGTGGTCAAGCGTATCGACGCCGAAGAGAAGACCGCTGGCGGCATCATCATTCCGGACAATGCCAAGGAAAAGCCCTCGCAGGGCGAAATCACCGCCGTGGGCCCGGGTGGCCGCGACGAAGCCGGCAAGCTGATCCCGATCGACCTCAAGGTCGGCGACCGCGTGCTGTTCGGCAAATGGTCCGGCACCGAGGTCAAGCTCGACGGCCAGGAACTGCTGATCATGAAGGAGAGCGACATCATGGGCGTTCTCACCGATCTTCCCGCCGCCAAGAAGAAGGCCGCGTAAGCGCCTAATCCTTCAACATTCAAGGAACACATCATGGCTAGTAAAGAAGTTAAATTCGGCGTTGATGCGCGTGACAAGATGCTGCGCGGTGTCGACATTCTCAACAATGCGGTGAAGGTGACGCTCGGCCCCAAGGGCCGCAACGTCGTGCTCGACAAGTCGTTCGGCGCCCCGCGCATCACCAAGGACGGCGTCACCGTCGCCAAGGAAATCGAGCTTGAAGACAAGTTCGAGAACATGGGCGCCCAGATGGTGCGCGAAGTGGCCTCGAAGTCGGCCGATGCTGCCGGCGACGGCACCACCACCGCGACGGTGCTGGCTGCCGCGATCATCAGAGAGGGTGCTAAGTCGGTTGCCGCCGGCATGAACCCGATGGATCTGAAGCGCGGTATCGATATGGCGGTGGAAGCCGTGGTCGCCGACCTCGTTAAGAACTCCAAGAAGGTGACCTCGAACGAGGAAATCGCCCAGGTCGGCACCATCTCCTCCAATGGTGACGTGGAAATTGGCAAGTTCCTCGCCGACGCCATGAAAAAGGTTGGCAACGAGGGCGTCATCACGGTTGAAGAGGCGAAATCCCTTGAGACCGAACTCGAGGTCGTCGAAGGCATGCAGTTCGACCGCGGCTATATCTCGCCCTATTTCATCACCAACGCCGACAAGATGCGCGTTGAGATGGAGGATGCCTACGTCCTCATCAATGAAAAGAAGCTGTCTCAGTTGAATGAATTGCTTCCGTTGCTGGAAGCCGTAGTGCAGAGCGGTAAGCCGCTTGTGATTATCGCGGAAGACGTCGAAGGCGAGGCGCTTGCTACCCTCGTCGTCAACCGTCTGCGTGGTGGCCTCAAGGTCGCAGCCGTCAAGGCTCCGGGCTTCGGCGATCGCCGCAAGGCGATGCTGCAGGACATCGCCGTTCTGACCGGCGGTCAGGCGATCTCGGAAGACCTCGGCATCAAGATGGAGAACGTCACGCTCGCCATGCTCGGTCGTGCCAAGAAGGTAATGATCGACAAGGAGAACACCACCATCGTCAGCGGCGCCGGCAAGAAGGCCGACATTGAGGCGCGCATCAATCAAATCAAGGCGCAGATCGAGGAGACCACCTCGGACTATGACCGTGAGAAGCTGCAGGAGCGCCTTGCAAAACTCGCCGGCGGCGTCGCGGTGATCCGCGTCGGCGGCGCAACTGAAACCGAAGTCAAGGAGCGCAAGGACCGCGTTGATGACGCGATGCATGCGACCCGCGCGGCGGTTGAAGAAGGCATCGTGCCGGGCGGCGGCGTCGCTTTGTTGCGCGCCTCCCAGCATCTGAAAGGGCTGCGCACCAAGAACGACGACCAGAAGACCGGCGTCGAGATCGTCCGCAAGGCGCTTTCCTGGCCCGCTCGCCAGATCGCGATCAACGCAGGCGAAGACGGTTCGGTAATCATCGGTAAGATCCTCGAAAAGGATCAGTATGCCTACGGGTTCGATTCGCAGACCGGCGAATACGTCAACCTGATCTCCAAGGGCATCATCGATCCGACCAAGGTCGTTCGCGTGGCGATCCAGAACGCAGCTTCAGTTGCGGCTCTCTTGATCACCACCGAAGCCATGGTGGCCGAAGCTCCGAAGAAGAACGCTGGCGGCGGCATGCCTCAGGGTGGCGGCGGAATGGGCGGCATGGGCGGTATGGATTTCTAAGTCCAGCCATTTCAAGGCTTAACAATAGAAAGGCCCGACAGCAATGCGGGCCTTTTACGTTGGGATGCGTTCAACCCCTTTGAACGGGCTGCATAAATTGCCCATGCAGCAAATGAGGCGCTATCGCTTTTTCTTCTTCCCAAAAATTTCGTTCCAGTTGTCCTTGTAGGCTTTGGATACCGCCTTCTGACCCTCGCCCATACCTTGCTTTTTCGGTGTAGCGTTCGGTCTGTTTTCAGTCTTGGATTCCGGCTTGGCTTCGACAATCTTGTTCTCGGCGATCGGCTTTTTAGGCGAAGTGTCTTTGGCCTTATCAACTGACATCCTTTTTCCTTACAGGCATAGAGGGCGAACAGGCCAGCATCCGTTCGGCTATGTAAACAGATCAGAAATCTAGAACAACTCCTGAACGATGCGCGGGCAGTGAGGATTGCACAGGGCCGCTGTCCGCTTCGGGTCATTGTGACGGGGTCGTGCCAGTAGCAAGTGTCCGCTACAAGCTGTCCGCCTCTACCTGCCCGCACCTTGGTTCGAGGCTTGCCCAAAGCGATTCTGTGGAACCCAAGCCCTTGGAAAGCGCTCGAACTCTCCGGCCGGCAGGAATAGATTGAACCCATTGTAGATATGGTTTTTTGGGGGGCGGGCATGCAATCCCGACGTTTTTTTAGCTGGTGGTTCCGAATACTGGCCTCGGGTCGGTTCTACGGGAAGTTTCTCGATTGGCGACAGTCGCGAAAAGTGTCGAAATTGCCATGAGCGACAGCCGGGTCTTGTTGTAGTGACGTGCGCGCCAGAGAGCTGGTCTCGCTTGGTTAGGCCGCCAAGCTCACTTGCCCTTTGCGATCTGAAAGAAGCAATAGCCGTGGACACCAATGTCCCTCGGCGCCTCAGAATGGAGCGGAGACGCGCCGCTTGGCATCAGGCTCCAATCCTTCGACGTGGACGGGCAAGCCGGCGCCTGGAGCTGTTGCCATCCGCAGGGACGGGTCAGCCTTTCTGCGATAGACGTCATAGAGGATACTGACGTTTGCGTTCATCGGACGATGATACCGGCGGCGCGCCGGATGCCGCAATCGACTTCCGCGCTTAACCTTACCGGCACCGCTCATACTCGACGGGCGTCAACTTCCGCGGAACGTCAGATTGTGCCAGCATCTTAGGCGGAAGCGTCCGCGTCCTTGTGCAAATCTTGGCCCCACTCAAATCCTGGTTCGACGACTTCCACGCCGCTGGCAAATCTCATGGCGTTCGCAGTCGGGGTCGTCGCATACTTCGAGCGATATCCCAGCCACAGTCCCGCCACCCCCGGCACCTGCTTTTCTGGCGCAGCCGACACGATTCGAACGTCTGACCGCTGGCTTCAGGCCCTCCTCCAGCCCCCTCAGCCCCTTGCAGGACATTGCCCATAGCAGGGCAATCGGCTAAATGGACCCCACGCACCCGTAGCTCAGCTGGATAGAGCGTTGCCCTCCGAAGGCAAAGGTCACACGTTCGAATCGTGTCGGGTGCGCCAATGAAATCAATCGGTTAGCGGACAAGTGGCGAAAGCTCCCACACGAACTTCCCACACAAGGATCAATTTTCTAATGATCGGGGTGCCCAACCATTAAGGGCGCTGGCCGTGAGGTCTCGAAGAGGCTGCTAACCCTCGCCCGATGGAGACACGACTTCACGCAGCCAGACCTCGACCGCAACTTCAGCGGGCTCGTCCGGATCGCGCGTCGGTCGGCGCGTCACATCCTCGCGCCGCTCGACGAGCAAGCCGCAGAGCTTCGCCCGTCCCATCGATGCGGCCACGGCGGCGCCCGCCTGGCCGAGGCTGAGCGCCAGGCTGCGGGCCTCCTCCAGCTCGGCCAGAAGCCTCTCGGCCGTGATCTTGGAAGTCTCCGCCTGGGCCGCCTGGAGCTCGCTGACGCGCGATTGCACCTGAGCATGCCTTAGCAGGCGCGACGCATTGACGTCGGCTACGCTGTCGCTCGCAGGGTGTAGCCCGCGCACTGGTAGGCTTCGCGCTGGCTGCGACCCTCGGCGATGTTGCGGGCGAACGCCTCCTGGCGGGCGTTCAGTGGGCTCGGCTTCGAGACCGTTAGGTGGCTGCGATCTGACATGTACCTTCCCTGCCGCCATCGGGCTCCGCGCCATGCCGAAATCCGCGCGAGGCTTCGGGAGATTGAAGTTATCACGGCAAAGCTTCAGTGTCGCGGTGGGTGTCCGTGATGGTGCCTCGCGCTCCCGACGCACCGCATCGCTCGCCGGGTTTTTCGACTTGAGCCACGTCTTGGACGGCCCTGAGCGGTACGGCTCATCCACCCGCTTGGACACGATGCCCTCCAGCCCCATCCGGCACGCATGATCGAACACGGCGGGGCCGTCACCCGTTAGGTGTTCGTTGAACCGGATTGCTCGCCCGGTGGCTTTACCTAGCAACTCGTCGAGCCGCCGCTTACGCTCAAGCAGTGGCAGGTCGCGCAGATCGGCACCGTCGTTCTGCAACAGGTCGAACGCGAACAGCACCGCCTCATGACCACGACGCTTGCTCCGCAGCGCGCGGAAGTCCGACATCCCGTCATCGCGCGGGATCACCGCCTCGCCGTCGATCAGGAACGAATGCGCCTTGATGCGGAGCGCAGCGTCAACGATGGCCGGGAAGCGCTTGGCCCAGTCATAGCCGCCGCGCGTGTAGCAGCGGACACGGTCGCCGTCCCGGCGCACCATCAGCCGGTAGCCGTCATGCTTGATCTCATGAACCCAGAGTGGGCCGGAAGGCGGTCGCACCGCCTTCGACGGCTGGCACGGTTCGCTGAGGTCGGGAAAGGGAAGCCTTGGTGCCGATGGCAGCGGGCTTAGCTGCCGCTACTTAATATGCGGCAGGCGTTCGGCAGCGGGGACATAACCGCCATCAAGAATGAACAACTCAAGATCCGCTACGCCGCCGTCCCTGACGGGTTGCTTTGCCTCTTGATAGGCCGGACTTTCGTACCAACGCTTGGCTGTGGCCACATCGGGAAACTCATACACGAAAGCTGCCTCCAGCGGCCCCATCAACTCTAGTGCGGTGAGAGGTGTGTAGATGGCTAGCCGCTTGGCACCAAAACCCCAAATGTCGGGGCGGCTGCCCTCCAAAACTCCTCCAGTTTCTGTCGATCATGCACGCCTCTGTTCAGCCCTATCACATAGGCAGGCATTGTTGGCTCTCCATTTTTGGTCGCGGTCATTTCCAGTATCTGCTGTGACGGACAACGACGCAGTCAACAATGTGGCCCATCGCCACGCTTCCTGAGGTCGGTGCGAGGCGGCGGCATGCTCCAGCGCATCATGGCCAGCTCGCGCCCGGTACCGGAGCCGGATAGTCGGGAAACACGCCCGGCATCGGTGCGAGGTTGCCGACATAGCGGTTGACGACGCGGAACAGCCCAGCGATGGCGGCTTGGTTGGTCGTGATCGAATAGAGATTGCACATCGGGAGCTTATTTCGGGAGTGCCGTCTGCATGCGGATCATTTTCCCGCCTTCGCGAACGTAGGTGGCGGTCAGCTCAATAGGCGCCGCGGTAACGCCGGTCGCGTCGCTGCGGCCCTGTTGCGCCCGCATAATAGGGATTGATGATACATTGGGCAGCGAGGCCCGATGCTGCCGGAGCGCACTGCTCCAGCGAGGTAAATCGGCAATCATTCCATTCACCGCCGAAAGTCTGGATCAGCTTGAGGCAGACTGGATAATTCGGATCATACGTTTGGGCGCGAGCCGACGACGTTACCGAAACCACCGAGATCGTCAAAATCACCAAAGCCAGCACGCGCATCCAAATCTCCCTTGCTCACAAAGCGACCGTACAGCGAGCGTCCGAGAGAGGCAAACCCGGCGTTGATTGCGTCGCCCAGCGTCGACGATGGCTGCGCCGGTCCCTGAAACCCGAGCATGCGCTTGTTCCAAGCATCGGCGGCGAGACGGTCGGCCTGCTTGCGTGCTTCCTTCGCCCGCTCTGCCGCCGCCCGGACCGACGAGCCGTAAATGCTCTCTCTCGATTTGGTGCCCATGGAAGGGAGGATCGCCGGGCCGTATGGGACAGGCAAGCCGCTACGGATAGCGGTGGATGACGTGCCGGGCACAACGGAGGCGCCCGGCACCCCTTGGGAAGCGTCCGTGCTTGCGGCAGCGCACCCGCCATCCCGGTGCTCCATGTCCGCTTGAGGGTAAAAAGGAAGTCAGCGCCGCTACTGGACAGACGTGTCCCAAGCAGCAACAATAGTTTTGAACTGGTGTGGAGGCGTGAGTTATGAATTTCTCACAAATGAAAGACGAGCGGATTTTGGCGTTTTATGAGAACGTTCGGCAGCAAGTTGAATTCGACAAGCAGGCAGGTGGTCGATATCGATTTGCTGGCGAGGGAGTGAAGCAATACGCGGAGAAACTTCGCGAAGAGATGGACTAGCGCCGGTTGCGATACAATCGGATTGATTGGTCTTAAACCCCAAAAGTGGGGACTTTTTGATCGCTTCGGGAGCAAAGCGGACATCCGTCGTCAGCCCTATTCGTCAACCAAGCAGACGCCCAGCCTACAGCAGCGACAAGGCGTCAGGTGCGAGGCCATTAGAAGGCCGTAGAGCGCCCATGGATCGCAGGACTACCACACGGCTACCGGGCCTTCCGCGCTCCGCAACCTTTTCCGCAACGTTCGACTTTTGAGGTTGGAGCCAAAACTCAATAGTTTTTTGGGGGCGGCGTAGAGGCAGGGATGCGCGACCCGAACACCGTTGCGGGGATTATCAACGCCCTAAGGCAGGTGCATGGCAACGACATCGCGCGGGTCATGTTGAACGAGGGGGTATCGCTGGCCGTTCTGATCGACGCCGTGCTGAGTTCGCCATTGAAAAACCACGACGCCGTCAACTGATCAACCGCGCGCTTCTCTCCGGCGATTTCATCGTCACACCGGACTTTGGTTCTGTCTCGCATTCAAATATTTCTATGACCGTCCCAAATCGCTGCATGTCGTTGACATAGCCGTCCTGACACTGGATCACGGCACCATTGCCAGCACAGACATCCGCTTACGGTTGATGCCAAGCGACGAATAATTAATCGAGGCTGAAATCGACCAGCCCAGCGGGCACAGGGCGAAGCTGAGAAGGCTGCACAGCGCGCCGTCAGCGTAGGGCTGCGGGACCCCGCCGCGCCAACGCGCAGGCTGCCGGGCGACCAAGTGTACGACCAGGATCGAGCTAGCGGGGCATATCGTCGATTGTGCAAGGCGCTGTCACGCCACTGGGTACTGCATCTGCCCCGAGTGTTAGAGATCGACCGCTGTGTCATCGACGAAATTCTCATAGCGCGCCAGCTAGCCCTAAAGCGGTCGGGTTCGTACAGTAGGGCGCAACACTAGTCGCTCAACTGGTGGGCCCCCCGCGCGGTCCGCTTCAACGGGCCGTTGGAAAGGGACCGGGTTCATGCCGCTGACGCGAGGTGAGGCCGTTGGCTATGATGCCGATTTGATGGCGTTCAAATTCACGATGAAGGATGGCGAGCAAATTGTGCAATGCCAGATCAGCCTTGCTGCGCTTGGTGACTTGGCTGGTCGCTGGACGGGCCCGGCGCGGGATATGCGCGCCGAATTTGATGCGCATCGCAAGCTTATCGAAGCTATAGCGTCCGAACAGTTCGACCAAATATCAAAAAAGGAAACGAGGTTGGTCCGCATTTTTGCGAAACACATTCCGACCAGCCGTTTCGGCAGACGCCATTCGGTCGGATAGTGCCCCATTCGCCGCGATTTGCCGCCGAATGAACCGGCCTTATTCAAAAAGACAAACAAATCATTAACTTAGGCGGCCGCTCATTTGGGCCGCGGGTGTTGTCATTCGGATACAGCCCTCGCCAAGAATTGCGCCTATTGTGCCTTCACAATTCGATGGGCCGCTTCGCCCTTAACAAGCGGGGATAGGATGATGAAGAAATTTTTACTGGGTACGGTTGGTCTCGTTGCGCTAGGCCTGACCGCAGCTCCCGCGCTTGCGGCCGACCTTGCGGCCCGCCCCTATAAGGCAGCGCCGGTTATGGTCGACCCGATGTATAACTGGTCGGGCTTCTATATCGGCATGAACGGTGGCTGGGGATCGAGCCGCAACAGATACGAGTGGACAGGTCCCTGGTGTGTTCGCACTCGCGTATGGGGCTGATGCCACTGGTGGCACCATTGGCGGGCAGATCGGCTATAATTGGCAGGCTAGTTCCTGGGTGTTCGGTCTCGAGGCTCAAGGCAACTGGGCCGATCTGAGCAAGTCATACTACCACCCGACTGATCTCTGGTCCGTTGGTTCGAAGGTTGATGCAATTGGCATGTTCACCGGCCGCATCGGGTACGCCGCTAACAACGCTCTGTTCTACGTCAAGGGCGGTGCCGCCGTCGCCAAAAACGATGCCTGGGCCGCATGGAACAACGTGAATTTCGCCACAGCATCCAACACTCGTTGGGGCGGTACTGTGGGTGTTGGACTTGAGTACGGCTTCACCCCGAACTGGTCGTTCGGCGTTGAATATATGCACGCTTGGCTCGGCAACAACGACTACGCTTGGAACGACACCAAGTTGGCCAGGATGGAACAACCTCCACGCCAGTCAGGACCTCGATCTGGTCACCCTCCGGCTCAACTACCGCTTCGGTGGCGTCGGCAAAAGCCCGGTGGTCGCCAAGTACTGATCTAACTCTCCATCTCCAGCAAAACTCAAAGCCCCGGCATCGTCCGGGGCTTTTTTGTGCGGAGGAATTCGAACGAAGGTCCGGTTCGGGGTCACGAATGCCCGACGACATCAACGGTGCGATTGAGCTACCTGATTTCCGGCTTCATCGGATCGGTCTTGTCTTACTGATCTGGATCG
>CAVPOL010000061.1:0-93922 GCA_963706975.1 uncultured Alphaproteobacteria bacterium | reverse complement strand
CATGGCACCCTCCCGTGGCCAAGCCTCGCGTCGCTTTAGATGACGCCGGGAGGAACCGGAAGTTTCCCCGCATTTGCCCGGACTGACCGGCGCTTTGCCCGCGGGATAGACCTGGAACCCAGGGGCCACGGGATCAATGTCTTCAGCCCGCGCTAGTCTCAGCTGCCGCGCGGCCTGCCTGCCATTGCGCGAGCACTTCTTCGCGCGCGATGCCGCGGGTAATGAACACGATGCGCGAGCGGCGGTCGGCGTCGGGCCATTCGCGGAGTGCGACCGGTGGATGGAAGACATGGTGGACGCCGTGGATCACGACCGGCGCCGCTTCCCCGCGCAGATTGAGAATGCCTTTGACCCGCAGCAGGTCTTCGCCGCGCGCGCTGCGCAGCCAGGCAAGCCAGTTTGAGACGGCCATCCAGTCGAGCGGCTCGTCGAACGCGAGCACGAAGCTGGTGATCCCTGCATCGTGGCTGTGATGGGCGTGGCTGTGGGCATGATCGTGGTGCTCGTGCGCCGGCTCGCGGGATGCTGCGAATGCCTGCTCGTTGAGCCAGCGCGCAATTTCGACCGTTTTCTTCTCGGGATCGATCAGGGCGGCACCGAATAGCCCCTCCGGATCGATCTCGCCATGCATCACGCTTTCGATCCTCGCACCGGGATTGAGCCCGCGGAGACGCTGCTCCAATGCGGCAATATTGCTGACCAAATCGCACTTGGTGATCAACAGCCGGTCGGCCAGCGCCACCTGCTTCACCGCTTCATATTGATGGTCGAGCTGATGGATTGCGTTGGCGGCATCGACCGTCGTCACCACGGTATCGAGCCGCAGGAAATGCGAGACCAATGGGTTGTTCAGAAGCAACTGCACGATCGGGGCAGGATCTGCCAGGCCCGTTGTCTCGACGAGAATACGGCGAAACGGCGGCACCTCGCCCCGGTCGCGTTTCACCAGCAGCGTGCGCAGCGTCTCCTCGAGATCGCTGCGAATTGTGCAGCAAATGCAGCCGCTCGCGAGCACCGCCACCTCGCCATCGACGCGCTCGACCAGGAGATGATCGAGACTGACTTCGCCGTATTCGTTGATGATGACGGCGCTGTCCTTCATGGCGTCGTGGCGCAGCAGGCGATTGAGCAGCGTGGTCTTGCCGCTGCCGAGAAACCCGGTGATCAACGATACCGGCAGCCGCTCGGCTGACTTGTCGTGCTCGAACAGGCTCATCGGTTCTCCTTATCTCGTCTTATTTTTGTCGCTGGACAACAGCCTAGCGGAGGAGGAGCATGCCGAAAATGGTTTTTTAAGCCCAGCTCAAGGGCGCAACCTGGGAGAGAGCGATGGACGATCCAGTCAGGGGTGAAGAACCGAAAGGCAGCGAAGAGACGAAAGCCGGCATCGCAGAAACCGATCGCCGGACCTTGCTCCGCACAGCGGGCCTCGCCGGCGCCGCCGGGGCGGCGCTCGCGGGCGCGATGCATGGCAAGTTCTCGCTCGCCCCGGTCACGGCAGCGCAGGCGCAAACGGCCGCCATGCCCAAGGGCACCGACAAGCCATGGTGGCCCTCGAAATGGGGCAAGGACGACGAGGCCGGCGCATCCAACCACATCACGCCGGCAAAAGTCCTCGATGCCGCGAAATGGATCAAGGACGGCAAGATCTACAAGATCGGCCGGGTCTACGAGCAGGGCATGCCGCTGTTCGGCGCGCGTGCTTCGCGCTACGCATTCCCGGTGGTCCGACCGGCGGCCCGTTCGGCGACAACAAGCTTGTGTATCATGACGATTTTCTCGCTACCGAAATCGGCCAGACCGGCACGCAGTTCGATGGCCTTGGCCACATCGGCATCCAGATGGGCAAGGACGGCGACAAGAACGAGATGCGGTTCTACAACGGCTTCACCGCCCAGAGATCAGCGACGCCTACGGTCTCAAGAAGCTCGGCGCCGAGAAACTCAAGCCCCTCTTCACCCGTGCGCATCTGATCGACATGGTCGCGCTCAAGGGCGGGATGATGGACGCCGGTCAGGAGATCACCTCAGCCGATATCAAGGCGGCGCTGGCAAAACAGAACATCCCCGAGAGCGACATCAAGCCCGGCGACGCGATCATGTTCCATACCGGCTGGGGCTCGCTATGGATGAAGAACAATGACCGCTTCAACAGCGGAGAACCGGGCATCGGGCTCGACGCCGCCAAATGGGTGATCGAGAAGGACCTCGCGCTGACCGCGAGCGGACACCTGGGCGGTCGAAGTGGTGCCCAATCCCGACAAGTCGCTCGCCTTCGTGGTCCATGCCGAGCTGCAGACCAAGTACGGCATCCTCAACCACGAGAACCTGATCTTCGACGAGTTGATCGCCGACAAGAAGTACCAGTTCGTCTATTGCTTTACGCCTTCCCCCATCAAGGGCGCCACGGGAAGCAACGGCTGCCCGATCGCGATTACCTGACGAGGTCGCATTGGCGCGTGGGCGGGCGGACCGCCCACGCCGGTCGCCGCGACGGTCGGCTCCGAAAATGCCCCATCGGTCGCCGAATTTGAGCCTTCGGGATGGTCCCCGGTTACTCAATCTGCCGTTCGCTGACGCCTCATGGTGAACTCGATCTGTCCATCTGGCAGTTGCCGCCATTGCTCGACAATCGTCAGGTAGCCGCCCTGCGGAAACTGGCCGATGATTTTGCGAGCTTCAACGCGAGCCGCTTCAACCGGCAACCTGAACGTCTCCCGCGCAAATCCGTCATCCAGTTCCCGTTGGCCTGCAACTCGATCTGCAAGATCACCCGGTCGAAAATTCATGCGGCAACTCCACAGCGAAACCACAGACCATTGATGCCGCAGTTCAGTTGATTTTTGGGGAGCCGGGGAAGTTCTTCCACAGTATCCACAGGGCGCGGTTGAGTTATCTGGAACTTGTTGACGACCGGTAAAGGCCGACACTTGAACAAACCCCTGGGCTCGCGGTGCAACGAAGCCCGCGATTAATGGACGGCATCGGCAGCGGGCCAGGATTCTCTGCGACCGCACACGAGGCAGCACTTCGCCCATATATTTCGGGCGGTGGTCAGTCAGCTTAGTCGAGCGCGGCTCGTGACAGAATTGCCCGTGGTTCCGGCCCGGTGGCGATTTCTGACGGACGCCAATATCCCTCTCTGGGGAGAGTAGATTAAGATATTGATATATTTGTGGAGCGAGAGGATTTGAACCTCCGACCCCTAGTCTCCCAGACTAGTGCGCTAACCGGGCTGCGCCACGCTCCGATGCCGTTCCCTTAGCTTCGATCAGGCCCGCGCGCAAGGCGCGATCCCGGTCGCGCGGGCGACCGCCACAACGGCAGTTCCGCCTAAATCGCCCCTACCCGTCCTTCATCGCCGAATCCAGCAATTGCCGGCAGGCGATCAGGTCGGCCAGCACGTTCTGCAGGCGGGCGACGTCGAGCGGGCGCGGGCCGGCGACGCCGGGAATGGGGCCGGAGTTCGAGGGCTGCGATGCCGTCCTCGTCGGTGTCGAGCAGGCGGAAGTCGATACCGTCGGCGGGTTCGTAATCGTCGTCGTCGAGGTCGCGGCCGGGGGTTGCCCCGGCCTCCTCTTCGGCTTCCGACAGGCTGCGGCCGACCGCATCCTCGATCGCGCCGAACGCGGCCACATTGTTGGTGTCGGCCAAGCGCTGCACCGATCCGATGCCGTGCTCCTTGAGAATCCGCTGCACGCCGCGAATGGTATAGCCCTCGCCGTACAGCAGGCGACGGATGCCGCGCAACAGGTCGACGTCGTCGGGGCGGTAATAGCGGCGTCCGCCGCTGCGCTTCATCGGCTTGATCTGGGTGAACCGGGTCTCCCAGAACCTCAGCACATGCTGGGGGATATCGAGGTCGGCGGCGACCTCGCTGATGGTTCGGAACGCATCCGGCGCCTTGTCCAAATGCCTGCTCCTCTGTGGGCGGTGCGGTGGGACGATTTACTCAGCCGTACCACTCTATGTCACTCAGCCTCAATGTCACTCAGCCTTGCCATCGCCGTTGGTGGGGCTGAGGCCGTTGATCCGCTGCTTGAGAATCGCCGACGGCTTGAACACCATGACACGGCGCGGAGAAATCGGCACCTCGGTGCCGGTCTTCGGGTTGCGTCCGATACGCTGACCCTTCTTGCGCACCATGAACGAGCCGAACGAGGACAGTTTTACCGTCTCGCCTTTCTCCAGGCAGTCGGTGATCTCTTTCAGCACCAGTTCGACAAAGGCAGACGACTCCGTGCGCGACAGTCCCACCTTCTGGTAGACGGCCTCGCACAGATCAACGCGTGTGACTGTTTTTCCGGTTCCGGTCATCGCCTGCCCCGCACTCTCGGCGAACAATATGTTCCTGAAATTATGAGCTTAATGCGCGACGGTCAACAGCGCTCATCCATGCAGAAGCATGAAAGAGAACAACAATCTACACCGGGTTTTTAACGCAACACTTACCAACGCAGCAGGGCCGAGCCCCAGGTAAAACCGCCGCCCATGGCCTCCAGCAGCACCAGATCGCCCTTCTTGACGCGTCCGTCATGGACCGCGACCGCCAGCGCCAGCGGAATCGAGGCCGCCGAGGTATTGCCGTGCAGGTCGACCGTCAGCACCACCTTCTGCGGTGCAATATGCAGCTTGTGCGCGGAAGCATCGATGATTTGCTTGTTGGCCTGGTGCGGAACGAACCAGTCGATATCCTCGGCCGTGGTCCCGGTGGCCTTGAACGCATCGTAGATCACGTCGGTGATCATGCCGACCGCATGCTTGAACACCGCGCGGCCCTCCATCCGGAGATAGCCGACCGTCCGGGTCGAGGACGGTCCACCATCGACATAGAGTTTCGCCTTGTGCCGGCCGTCGGAGCGCAGATGCGTCGTCAGGATGCCGCGGTCGCTGGCGTCGCCCGGCTGCTGCTGCGCCTCCAAGACGATAGCGCCGGCGCCGTCGCCGAACAGCACGCAGGTGCCCCGGTCGTTCCAGTCGAGGATCCGCGAGAAGGTCTCGGCGCCGATCACCAGCGCGCGCTTGAAGTTGCCGGTGCGCAGCAGACTGTCGGCGGTCGACAGCGCGAAGATGAAGCCCGAGCAGACCGCCTGCAGATCGAAGGCCGCGCCATGGGTGATGCCGAGGGCGGCCTGCACCGCGACCGCGGTGGCGGGAAAGGTGTTATCCGGCGTCGAGGTGCCGAGCACGATGAGGTCGATCGACTGCGGGTCGATCCCGGCATCGGCCAGCGCCGCGCGGGCCGCGTTGATGGCAAGATGCGAGGTGAATTCGCCTTCGGCGGCGATGTGGCGCTGCCGGATGCCGGTGCGTTCCACGATCCATTCGTCCGAGGTGTCGATCCGGGTCGCCAGTTCGGCATTGGTCAGGATCCGCTGCGGCAGATAGGAGCCGCAGCCGATCACGACCGAACGTATTGCAGTCACGAGAAGGCCTCCTGCGAGGTCTGCGCCTGGGTCAGCGCGGTGCCGTCGCGATTGAGCATTTGTTTGATCTTGTTCGTCAGGTCGTAGCGGGCCATCTCATAGCCAACATCGACCGCATACGCAAAGCCCTCGCCGTCGGTGCCGCCATGGCTCTTGACGACGATGCCGTTGAGGCCGAGCACCACGCTGCCGTTGGATTTCGAGGGGTCCAGCTTGTCGCGCAGCGACTTGAAGGCGTTTTTGGCAAACAGATAGCCGATCTTCGCGCGCCAGCTGCTCGCCATGGCGTTGCGCAAGAATTCGGTAATCTGCCGCGCCGTGCCCTCGGCCGCCTTCAATGCGATGTTGCCGCTAAAGCCCTCGGCGACGATGACGTCGGCTGCGCCCTTGCCGATGCCGTCGCCCTCGACGAAGCCGATATAATCCAGCTGCGGCAGGTTCATCGCGCGCAGCAACTCGGCTGCCTCGCGAATCTCCTCACGGCCCTTGATTTCCTCGACCCCGATATTGAGCAGTCCGACGGTCGGCCGTTCCAGATCGAACAGCACGCTCGCCATCGCGCTGCCCATCACCGCCAGCGCCATCAGATGATGCGCATCGCCGCCGATGGTGGCGCCGAGGTCGAGCACCACCGAATTGCCGCGCGCCGTGGGCCATATCGCCGCCAGCGCCGGCCGGTCGATGCCGGGCAACATGCGCAGGCAGAACCGCGCCATCGCCGCCAGCGCACCGGTATTGCCGGCCGATACCGCGACATCGGCCTCGCCCTTCTTGACCGCTTCGATGGCGAGCCACATCGACGAGTTCTTGCGGCCACGCCGCAAGGCCTGGCTCGGCTTGTCGTGCATGCTGACGGCGACATCGGTATGAATGACGCGGGAGACGGCCTTCAGCGCCGGGTACTTTTCAAGCTCAGGGTCGATCAGCGCGCGATCGCCGAACAGCAGGTACTCGCTGTCGGGATGCCGGCTCAATGAAATCGCGGCGCCGGGAACGACGACCGATGCGCCAAAATCGCCACCCATGGCGTCAAGCGCGATTTCGAACCTTTTGCGGCATGAACGTCCCGGAAACCTGATTTATTGCGGCCTTGAAGCGCGAGGCCGCACACTGGAAATCGCCACGAAGGAAGGCGATCGGCGAAACGCTGGACAGCATCCCGGCCGGGCCGGGACAATAGCGTGTCCCTTGCCCGACACAACCTCTTGACCCCGGCCTTTTGACGTTCGAGTGGAACCGGAGCAGAATCGATCAATACATATAAAGCATGATAATTCAATGTCTTATACGAAGTTTTTGCGTCAATACATCATCCTGCTCACGTTGATCGCAAGCTTTCGTCCGACAAAGCAGCACTTGCAACGCGGTTTCAGCGTCCGGCCTCAGCCTGTTTCAGCCCTTCCCGGGCTTCTTCGGGCCAGCCGGTTTGGGTTCGAGCTGCAGCGCCTTGAGGGCTGCGAATGGATGATCTTCGGGATCCTCTTCCACGACAGGCGGTTCGAACACCGCATCCTTCTTGCGCGGATAAGGATCGACCGCGAGGAACAGCGCGTCGGTGGCAAGCCGGCCAAGATCGATGATGCCGTTCTCGATCGGCTCCGGCGGATCCGGAATTTCCACATCGCTTTCGGCGGCGTCATCGACCAGATCGGCCATTTCGGGGATTTGCTCCGGTGGCGCGAAGATCCAGTCGATCGGCTCATCGATCTCGTTCTCGATCGGATCCAGCGTCACCACGCAGGTCTGTCCGATCCGCGCCCGCACCCGCCCCTCGACGTGGAAGCGGCCGCCGCTCATGGGGCTGAGGTCCAGCGAGGCGCTGGCCGCAAGCACTTCGCGCAAGCCGCCGACCTCGGCGATGGCAGCGCGCTCAGCCGGGCCGGCCTCGATGTCGCGATGCAGTCCGGTCTCCGGGATTTGCTCCACCACGATCGGGAATGCGCCAGGGATCAGTTCTGTCTGTCATGTCGGTGGTTCTGCTCATGCTCGAGCGGCCGCCAAAACCGGCGAGGGAAATTTCCATACTCCGCCGAGCAGCGTCGGATCGTCCAGCGCACTCAGCCTCGCCATGGCCGCCTCGGCATAGGCGCCCAGTTGGCGGGCCTTGTCGAGATGCTCGCCGTTCAGGACGTTTTTGCACAGCGCCTGCGCCAGCGGCTCGCTGCCCTCGCTCAGTGCCAGGTCATAGGCGGCCGAGCGGCCGTAAAAAGCCTCCCCGAAGGCCTGCATGCGCTTGGGCACCGTGAGGTCTCCGACCCCCATTTCACGCAGATTGCCGTCCATGTCCTCGCAGAAGCGGTCGAACAGCGCCTGGCACAGGCCCGCCCCGTCCGCCATCGGCCGCATCCGCCGCAGCACCATCCATAAATGCAGCAGCAACAGGTCAAAACGGCCGTTAACCGTGTCCGGCACGGCCAAGTCCCGATAAAACAAGGGTTCTCGCGCTTGCGTCACGATCATGCCATAGATGGTCCCAATGGTGCCGCGCGTGGGCATCCGGGGCTTCCTGAAGTGATTGAACGGCCAAAGCATTGTGGGTTCCGCAGGCGAGCCCCCAAGCCTGGTTTGCCGGGTGCGCGCGCTTGTTGCATTCCTGCGTGCTGCCCGGTACGTCAACGCCTCGCACGATGCAAGGGGACGGGACCAGTTCCGGAATGACCGAATTGAGCCAGACCTCCCTGACCTCCCGGCACGGCCGCTCCGCGCGCTGGCGCCGCCTGCGCGCCGTGGCGGCGATCGGCCTGCTGTGCGCCGTGCTCGGCGCCTGCGCCGGCGAGCAGTTCCAGAAGGGTTATATCCTGCCGCCCGGCGCGCTCGAGCAGCTTCCGATCGGCGCCAGCCAGGACCAGGTGCTGATCGTGATGGGAACGCCCTCGACGGTCGCGACCCTCAACGGCGAGGTGTTTTATTACATTTCGCAGCGTTCCGAACGCAAGGTCGCGTTCCTGAACCAGCAGGTGGTCGACCAGCGCGTCATCGCGATCTACTTCGACAGGAATCGCCGGGTGCAGCGGCTGGCCAATTATGGGCTGCAGGACGGCAAGATCTTCGACTTCATCAGCCGAACCACGCCGACCTCGGGCCAGGAACTCAGCTACCTGACGCCGCTGTTCAAGCTGATCAGCTTCAACTAGCGCCAGGCTGCCGGCTTGCCGATGGCGACGGGCTTCCCTACGCTTCCCCCGCAAAACGAAAATCATGCAGGGAGTGAACCCGTGACCACCAGACCGCTTACCCGACGCCGCGTGCTGACCGGCGCCGCCGCCATTTCCGCCGCCACGATCCTGCCGCGCGCCAGCCTCGGCGCCGACTGGCGGCCGACCGAGACTGTCCGCCTGATCGTGCCGGCCGCCCCGGGCGGCACCACCGACGTGATGGGTCGGTTACTGGCGGTCCATCTGCAGAAGGCCTGGGGCCAGTCCGCGGTGGTTGAGAACCGCTCCGGCGGCGGCGGCACCATCGGCACGGCGGAGGTGGTGCGCCAGAAGGGCGACGGGCACACCATCCTGGTCGGCAATCCCGGCCCCAACGCCATCGCCTACACCATCTTCCGGAATATGAAGTACAAGGCCGATGAGTTGCAGCCGGTCAGCAACCTGATCCGGATTCCGAACATCGTATCGGCCCATCCTTCGGTGCCGATCAAGTCGATCGCCGACCTCATCGCCTACATCAAGGCCAATCCCGACAAATTGACCTACGGCTCGTCCGGCATCGGGCAGAGCCCTCACCTCACCGGCGCCTGGTTCCTGCAATTGACGAAATTGAAGATGGTGCATGTCCCGTTCCGCGGCGCGGGTCCGGCGCTGCAGGCCGCCCTGGCGGGCGACATCCAGGTCCTGTTCGACAATCTCTATCCGACCCTGCCGCAGGTGCTGGACGGCAAGCTCAACGCGCTGGCGGTGACCACGCCGGAGCGCGCCGCGCTGGCGCCCAACATTCCGACCATGCGCGAGAGCGCCCCGGAGCTGGCGAAGTTCGACGTGTCGTCGTGGTTCGGCATTTTCCTGCCGAAGAGCGCGCCAGCGCCGGTCGTCGATGCCCTCAACAGGGAAATCAAGGTTTTCCTGGAGCGCGAGGACATCAAGGAAAACATGGCCAAGATCGGCGCGCGCACCGATTACGGTACGCCGCAGCAGTTCACCGATTTCATCCAGGCGGAGACCGCGAAGTTCGCCGCCATCATCAAGGAGGAAGGCCTGCAGATGGACGCAGGCTGAACTCCGCATCCTGAAGAGCGCGCGCAAGCACGCGCGGCCTCTCACCAGGGGCACTGCGGATTGCGCAAAGAAAAACCCCGCGGCTCACGCCGCGGGGTTTTATCGTTGGCCGTCTTATCGCCGCTCAGTGCGCCAGGATCGCCAGCAGCAGCAGCGCCACGATGTTGGTGATCTTGATCATCGGGTTGACCGCCGGACCCGCCGTATCCTTGTAGGGATCGCCGACGGTGTCGCCGGTCACCGCGGCCTTGTGGGCATCGGAACCCTTGCCGCCGTAATGGCCGTCCTCGATGTACTTCTTGGCGTTGTCCCAGGCGCCGCCGCCCGAGGTCATCGAGATCGCGACGAACAGGCCGGTGACGATCACGCCGAGCAGCATGGCGCCGACGGCAGAGAACGCCGCCGACTTGGCGGCCGCAACCGCCGCCGCATTGCCGCCGACGCCACCGGCGATCGCGAAGATCGCGAAGTAGACGAAGATCGGCGACAGCACCGGCAGCAGCGACGGGATGATCATTTCCTTGATCGCAGCCTTGGTCAGCAAGTCGACCGCCCGGCCGTAATCCGGCTTGTCGGTGCCCTGCATGATGCCGGGCTTTTCGCGGAACTGGCGACGCA
Source organism: uncultured Alphaproteobacteria bacterium (assembly GCA_963706975.1). Classification (GTDB taxonomy): domain Bacteria; phylum Pseudomonadota; class Alphaproteobacteria; order Rhizobiales; family Xanthobacteraceae; genus Bradyrhizobium. The sequence goes on along the minus strand of CAVPOL010000061.1, from coordinate 83,659 downwards.
CTTCCTCGACGATCGCGCCGGCGGCACGGCCGACCGCGGTCATGCCCATCGCGCCGAACAGATACGGCAGCAGGCCGCCGAACAGCAGGCCGACCACGACGTAGGGGTTGTTCAGCGAGAAGTCCGGCATCGACGCCGACTGGAAGTAGGCATTCTTGCGGCTTGGCGATGAAGAACTTGAGGTCTTCATTGTAGGCCGCGAACAGCACCAGCGCGCCGAGACCGGCGGAGCCGATCGCATAGCCTTTCGTGACCGCCTTGGTGGTGTTGCCGACCGCGTCGAGCGCGTCGGTGGCCTTGCGGACTTCCTTGGGCAGGCCGGCCATTTCGGCAATGCCGCCGGCATTGTCGGTGACCGGGCCGAAGGCGTCGAGCGCCACGATCATGCCGGCCAGCGCCAGCATGGTGGTGGTGGCGATCGCGATGCCGAACAGGCCGGCCAGACTGTAGGTGACGAGGATGCCGGCGATGATCACCATCGCCGGACCGGCGGTGGATTCCATCGAGATCGCGAGACCCTGGATCACGTTGGTGCCGTGACCGGTGACCGAGGAGGCTGCGATCGACTTCACCGGGCGGAATTCGGTGCCGGTGTAGTATTCGGTGATCCAGATGATCAGCCCGGTGACGGCGAGACCGACGATGCCGCACCAGACCAGTGTCAGTCCGGTGAACTAGGCATTGCCGGCCTTCAGCGGCGTGCCAAAACCGATCAGCCAGTAGATCACGCCGGCGACGCCGACCAGCGACAGCACGCCGGTGGCGATCAGGCCCTTGTACAGCGCGCCCATGATGGACTGGCTGGCGCCGAGCTTGACGAAGAAGGTGCCGGCGATCGAGGTCAGGATGCAGACGCCGCCGATCGCGAGCGGCAGCGTCATCATCGGCACCAGCAGCGGCGAGGTCGCAAAGAAGATCGCGGCCAGCACCATGGTGGCGACCGCGGTCACCGCATAGGTCTCGAACAGGTCGGCGGCCATGCCGGCGCAATCGCCGACGTTGTCGCCGACGTTGTCGGCGATGGTGGCCGGGTTGCGCGGATCGTCCTCGGGAATGCCGGCTTCGACCTTGCCGACGAGATCGCCGCCGACGTCGGCGCCCTTGGTGAAGATGCCGCCGCCGAGACGGGCGAAGATCGAAATCAGCGAGGCGCCGAAGCCGAGCGCCACCAGCGAATCGACCACGACGCGGTCGTTGGCCTTGAGGCCCAGCACCTGGGTCAGATAGGCGAAGTAGATGGTGACGCCGAGCAGCGCCAGACCCGCGACCAGCATGCCGGTGATGGCGCCGGCCTTGAAGGCGAGTTCGAGCCCGCCGGCCAGCGAAGTCGTCGCGGCCTGTGCGGTGCGCACATTGGCGCGCACCGAGACGTTCATGCCGATGAAGCCGGCGGCGCCCGACAGCACCGCGCCGATCAGGAAGCCGATCGCGACTTTCATGCCGAGGAAGCAGGCCAGCAACGCGAAGATCACGACGCCGACGATGCCGATCGTCATGTACTGACGCTTCAGATAGGCCTGCGCGCCTTCGCGCACTGCGGCCGCGATTTCCTGCATTCGCGGATTGCCCGCATCGGCCTTCAGGACCGATGCCGTCGCCCAGATGGCGTAAACGAATGGAAAGCGCTCCGCAGAGCACGATCGCCCATAATACTGTCATTGAATTTGCCTCAGATCCTGGTCCACCCCACGCCGCGCCGCGGAAGCGGCGGGCGCATAAAAAGAAGGCCTGCCCTGCCCAAAAGGGCGGCCTTAAATCGGCGGGACCATGCCAAAATCATTTCCCCGGCGCAACGCCGCGGAAGGCCAAAACCATCGATTTCGGCAGGTATTTGCGTCCAGATCGAGCGCTTTTCGCGGAAATTCTAGAAATGGCTGTAGGACATTCGCTTTAGCGCGATTTCCCTGCCCTGCGCATCGAGGAATTGCGGGGGTGCGCACCTGCGATGACCGTTCCGATCGAGGCCACGGCCACCCCGGCCCGCCCTGCTTCGCTTGCGCGAACGCCTTGAAGCTGTCCTCCGGGATCGCGCACAGGATCTCGTAATCGTCGCCGCCGGAAACGATGGCCTCGATGCCGACGGTGCCGCGCGCCAGCAAGGTCGCGGCGGGCGCCGACAGCGGGATGCTCTGGGCATCGATGACGGCCGACACACCGGAGGCGGCGCACAGTTTGGCGAGGTCGCCCGCCAGTCCGTCGGACACATCCATCGCCGCGCTGGCATGGTCGCGAACCGCCAGCGCCAGCGCGTTGCGCGGCTGCGGCACGCGGTAGCGGCCGACCAGCATCGCCCTGCCGCGACGTCTTCGGCAACGCCGCCATTGCGGCGGGACCACGCCTGAGGATGTCGAGGCCGAGCGCGGCATCGCCGATCGTTCCGGTCACCACGATGCGGTCGCCGGGCCTGGCGCCGCTGCGATGGACCATTTTTCCAGGCGGAACCCGCCCGAACGCGGTGATCGAGATCATCAGCGGCCCCGGCGTCGAAACCGTATCGCCGCCGAGCAGCGGACAGCCGAACAGGGCGGCGTCCTCGCCGAGCCCGCGCGTGAACGGCGCCAGCCAGGCATCGTCGGCGGCCGCGCAGCGCCAGCGTCAGCACGAAGCCGGCGGGCATAGCGCCCTTGGCGGCGAGATCGGACAGGTTCACCCGCAGCGCCTTGCGCGCGATCGTGTCGGGCGGATCGTCGGCGAGAAAATGCACGCCCTCGACAATGGCGTCCGTGGTCACCACGATCTCGTCGCCGGCGCGCCTGCAGGATCGCCGCATCATCGACCAGACCGAACGCGCCGGGATCGGTCGCCAGCGGCCGGAAGTAGCGGGCGATCAGGGAGTCTTCGCCTGAGGTCATTGCAACGCGCTCCCTGCCCGATCCGTCATCCGGGATGAGCGCACTTGCGCTCACCCTTGAGGTGCGAGCCCTTGCGAGCCTCGAAGGATGCGCGGCCCAGCGGCCTCAGCATCGACACGCCGCCGCCCTTCGAGGCCTCCGCTTCGCTCCGGCACCTCAGGGTGACGGCTACTGTGAAATTCATTGCCCTTGCTACGTCCAACCTACCCCCGCGAAAACTCGTCGGCGCGGAACTGGCGGGCGATCTGGTCGAGCACCGCGTTGACCATGCCGGTCTCCTCCGCCTCGACGAAGGCGTGCGCGACATCGACATATTCCGACACCACGACGCGGCCGGGCACGTCCTTGCGATGCTCGAGTTCGTAGGCCCCGGCCCGCAACACCGCGCGCAAAATGGCGTCGATCCGCTTCAACGGCCAGCCCTTTGACAGCGCGTCGTCGATCAGCGGATCGAGCTTTGCCTGGTCGCGCACCACGCCGGCCACCACGTCGCGAAAGAATGCTGCCTCGGCCGGCAGATATTTGTCGCCTTCGACCTCGTTGCCGAGCCAGTGGCTCTCGAATTCGGCGAAGATGTCGTTGATCCCGGCGCCGCCGATGTCCATCTGATACAGCGCCTGCACCGCGGCGAGCCTTGCCGCGCCGCGCCGGTTGGCCTTCTTGTCGGGCCCCTTGTCGGTCCCCTGGTCTGGTTCGGCTTGTTTTGCTCTGCCATCATCAGGCCCGTGTCAGCCGGCGCTTGATCCGCAGCATCGCCAATGCCGCGCGCGCGGCGTCGCCGCCCTTGTTCAGTTCGCTGGCGCGCGCCCGCGCCCAGGCCTGCGCATCGGTATTGACGGTGATGATGCCGTTGCCGAGCGGAAACTTCCTCGCCACCGAAAGATCCATCAGCGCGCGAGAGGATTCGATCGACACGATTTCGAAATGGATGGTGTCGCCGCGAACCACGCAGCCGAGCGCAATCGCGGCATCGTAGGGCTTGCCGCGGCTTCTCGGCGGCATCGAGCGCGATCTCGATGGCGGCCGGAATTTCCAGCGCGCCGGGCACCGTGATGACTTCATGGCCGACGCCGGCCGCCTTCAGTTCGGCGACCGCGCCTTCCAGCAGCGCATCCTGGATATCGTCATAGAACCGCGCCTCGACGATCAGCGCACGCGCGCCTGAAATGTCGGTCTTGTCCTTCAACGGTGCGCGCCGCGCATCTGCCATCTACTTGCCTTCGTATCAACGGTTCGGTGGGCGTTTTAGGCGCGGTAGCGGACAAAGCCAAGGGCTGCTTCTACTTCATTTCCGACAGCCGCGCGGCGTAGCGCGCCATCAGGTCGACCTCGAGATTGACCTCGGTGCCCTCAGCCCAGTCGCCCGAGCGTGGTGACATTGAGCGTGTGCGGAATGATCAGCACCGAAAAGGCGACATCATCGACCGTATTGACGGTCAGCGACACGCCGTCCAGTGTCACCGAGCCCTTGGTGGCGATGAAACGCGCCAGTTCGCGCACGGTGCGCAGCTCGAACCGGGCCATGTCGGGCAGATCGTCGCGGCGGACGATGGTGGCGATGCCGTCGGCATGGCCGGCCACGATATGGCCGCCGAGTTCGTCGCCGATCTTGAGCGCCCGCTCGAGATTGAGTTTTGTGCCGGTCACCCAGTGTTTTGCCGTGGTCATGCCCAGCGTCTCGGCGGCGGCGTCGACATCGAACCAGGTCTTGTCACCCGCAACGCCCGAGGCGACCACCGTCAGGCACACGCCATTGCAGGCGATCGAGGCGCCGTCGGCGATGGTGGAACGGTCGTAGCGGCAGGCGATGCGCAGCCGATGCAGCTGGCCCTGCGCCGTCGGCGTCAGGCTGACGATCTCGCCGATGTCGGTGACAATGCCGGTGAACATTACATGCGCTCGTAGATCGTGAGGGTATCGTCCTGCAGTGTCTCGCTAGCACGAACCTTGAATGCGGGCGACTGCGTGATTGCGCTGACAGCGGCAATGCCTCCAGCGCGGCCACGCCGTCGGCGCCAACCGGATTCGGGCCGCGCAGCAGCCAGACCTCGTCGACGAGGCCAGCTGCGACAAAGGACGACGCCACGCGCGCGCCGCCCTCCACCAGCAACCGCGTGACGCCCTTTTCCGCCAGCGCATGCAGCACCGCAGCAAGATCGAGGCCCGGCGGTGGGTTGGTCGTGGTCGCGACGCGCATCACCTGGGCGCCGGCGGCACCCAGTTTCATCGCCGCGGGCGCTTCCGACAGATTCGATGTCATCACCCACAGCGGTGTTTTCGCGCGCGGAGTGAACAAGCTTGCTGTTGCCCGGAATCCGCAACGCACGATCCAGCACAACGCGTACCGGCGAACGCGCCGCCATGCCCGGCAGCCGGCAGGTCAGCATGCGGATCGTCCGCCAGCACGGTGCCGATCCCGACCAGAATGGCGTCACACTGCGCGCGCAACAGATGCACGCGCGCTTTTGCGGCTTCGCCCGTGATCGCCACGGGCCTGTGTCCGGCCGCAGCGATCTTGTCGTCCGGCGACACCGCGAGTTTCAGGATCACATGCGGACGTTTTTCGCGGACCCGGCGAAAATGCCCGGCGTGATCGCGCGCGGCTTCCGCAGCCCCGAGCCCGACCTCGACCGTGATGCCGGCAGCGCGAAGTTGTGCGTGGCCCTGCCCGGCCACCTGCGGATTGGGATCCTCGATCGCCGACACCACGCGCGCGATGCCGGCGGCTATCACCGCATCGGCGCAGGGCGGCGACTTGCCGACATGCGAGCATGGCTCCAGCGTCACATAGAGCGTGGCGCCGCGCGCGGCTCTCGCCGCCCGCGCCAGCGCCTCCGGTTCGGCGTGCGGACGTCCGCCGGCTTGGGTCCAGCCGCGGCCGACAATGACGCCATCCTTGACCACGACCGCGCCGACCGCCGGATTGGGCCATGTGCGCCCCTGCCCGCGCCGTCCGAGCGACAGCGCAAACTGCATGAAACGCTGGTCGGCGGCCTTAAAATCCCGGATTTTCTGCGCGTACTGGTCTTCCAGGATGCGGAAGATCATTTGCGTAACGTGGCAAGCCGCGCTTCGTCGTCGCCGGAGAGTTCGCCGAGCACGGCCTCGAAATCCTTGGCTTCGCGAAAATTGCGATAGACCGAGGCGAAGCGGACATAGGCGACGTCGTCGAGCCCGCGCAGATGCTCCATCACGATCTCGCCGATCGCCTCCGATGAAATCTCGGCCTCGCCGCCGCTTTCGAGCTCGCGCACGATCGCCGAGACCATCTTCTCGACCCGTTCCGGGTCGACCGGACGCTTGCGCAGGGAGATCTGCAGCGAGCGCACCAGCTTGTCGCGGTCGAACGGCACCCGGCGGCCGTTGCGCTTGATCACGGTGAGCTCGCGCAACTGCACCCGCTCGAAGGTGGTGAAACGGAAATTGCAGGCGACGCAGACGCGCCGCCGCCGGATCACGGCGGAATCCTCGGTCGGACGCGAAGTCCTTCACCTGCGTATCGAGACTGTTGCAGCTGGGGCATCGCATCCGTTATGACCTTACTGGTAGATCGGGAAGCGGTCGGTGAGCGCCTTGACCCGTTCCTTGATCGCGGCTTCCACCATCGGCGCCTTGCCGTCCGGCGACTGCGCGATGGCGTTGAGCACTTCCGCGATCAGCATGCCGACCTGCTTGAATTCGGCGACGCCGAAGCCGCGGGTGGTCGCCGCCGGGGTGCCGAGACGAAGGCCCGAGGTGACGAACGGCTTTTCGGGATCGAAGGGAATGCCGTTCTTGTTGCAGGTGATGGCGGCGCGCACCAGCGCCTTTTCCGAGACGTTGCCCTTCAGGCCCTTCGGCCGAGATCCACCAGCATCAGATGATTGTCGGTGCCGCCGGAGACGATATCAAAACCCTGGGCGCGCAGCGTTTCCGCCAGCGCCTTGGCGTTCTCGACCACGTTCTTGGCGTAGATCTTGAAATCCGGCCGCAAGGCTTCGGCGAACGCCACGGCCTTGGCCGCGATCACATGCATCAGCGGACCGCCCTGCAGGCCCGGGAAGATCGCCGAGTTGAGCTTCTTGGTCAGCGCCTCGTCGTTGCACAGGATCAGGCCGCCGCGCGGACCGCGCAGCGATTTGTGCGTGGTCGTGGTCGTGACATGCGCGTGCGGCACCGGCGAGGCATGCACGCCACCGGCGACGAGGCCGGCGAAATGCGCCATGTCCACCATGCAGATACGCGCCGACGCCGTCGGCGATCTCGCGAAAGCGCTTGAAGTCCCAGGACCGCGAATAGGCCGAGCCGCCGGCGATGATCAGCTTCGGCCGCACTTCCTCGGCGCGGCGGGCGACCGTCATCCATGTCGATGATCTGGTCCTCGCGGCGCACGGTGTAGTGCTGCGCATTGAACCATTTGCCGGACATGTTGACGGGCGAGCCATGGGTGAGATGGCCGCCGGCGGCGAGATCGAGCCCCATGAAGGTGTCGCCGGGCTGCAGCAGCGCCAGGAACACCGCCTGGTTCATCTGGCTGCCGGAATTCGGCTGCACATTGGCGAAGCTGGGCGCCGAACAGTTTCTTGGCGCGGTCGATCGCCAGCGTTTCGGCGACGTCGACCCATTCGCAGCCGCCATAATAGCGCGCGCCCGGGTAGCCCTCGGCATATTTGTTGGTCATGACCGAGCCCTGCGCTTCCAGCACCGCGCGGCTGACGATGTTTTCCGACGCGATCAGCTCGATCTCATGGCGCTGGCGACCGAGTTCGCCGCTGATCGCGGCGGCGATTTCGGGATCGGCCTGCTCGAGGGTCGCATTGAAGAACGAGTCGGGCGCGGAGGCGGTCTTGAGGCTGGAAGAAATCGGGCTCATGAGCGAAATATCTCCACCGCCGCAACCTGTTAGCTGAGGTGCGGCCGGTCACGGGTGGCGGTCGGAAGCTGTGCCCGCGAGATACCATATCAGGCGGCGGCGGCCAAGCACTTGCGGTAGATGGCTGATATTTATGCAAGATATGGTGGGGATAGGGGTTTTCCCGACCCGTGTCCCGGACGCTCAAGATCTCTTCTCCGTCGCCCCGGCCCTGAGCCGCAGCCCATACTCCGCGCGGGCTAATCCCCTGTTCCGCACTCATTCAGGTCAGGCCGAAGACTTCCGTGTCTGCGGTGTATGTCTTCCCCTTCCCAAGCCGTCTCTTCAGACATATTTATCGTACACTTTTATTGACGAGCGAGCCTTTTATCGTGTACGAATAATACCCATGAAGATTACTTGGGACCAACCGAACCGCGCCGCGAACATCGCCAAGCATGGTTTGGACTTCGCCGCATTGACCGAGGATTTCTTCACTGATGCCCTCGTCATTTCAGCCAGGAGCGGTCGTTACCTTGCGATCGGCAAGGACGTGAATGGTGTCATCTCTGTCGTATTCGTAACCCTCGGTCTTGAGGGGATTTCGGTAATCTCGATGCGTCCCGCCTCGAGAAGAGAAAGAAGGCTCTACAATGCCCAAAGCTAGACCCAACCGAACCAAGCCCGGCTACACCAAAGCGGACATGGAAGTCGTTTCCGATAACCCGGAATGGACGAAGGAGGATTTTGCTCGGGCAAAGCCATTTAGCGAGGTATTCCCCGAGTTGCACGCCAACATCAAGCGATCGCGTGGCCGTCCGAAGGTTGATAAGCCGAAAGAGGCCGTTACCCTTCGCTTATCACCGGACGTCGTCGAAAAGTTCAAGATGGCCGCCGGCGATGAATGGCGCGCCAGGATGGCGAATGCGCTGGAGCGAGCAAAGGTCAGGTGATCCGTTCAATCAGACCTTCGGCCCACCGCAGCGCGGCGTTGATGCCCCCTTATTTCGCAAACCGGTACGCCCCGCCCTTCTCGACCGAGCGCTGGAACGCCGGCCGCGCATGCATCCGCGTCAGCCAGGCGGCTGAGATTCGGATACGGCGCTAGCTTGTCGAACACCTTTGCCATTTCGCCGACAAAGCTCATCTGGATATCGGCGCCGGTCAGCGATGTCCCGACGAAAAACTCCCTGCCCTTCAGCGCGCCATCGACATAGCCGAGATGATTTTTCAATTCGCTGTCGATCCGCGGATGCAGCGGCGCGCCGGCCTCCTTCAGCCTGGAGACATAGAGGTTCAGCATCAGCGGCAGCATCGCCGAGCCTTCGGAATAATGCAGCCACTCATTGTAGGATTCGTAGTCGGCGCTGCCCATGCGCGGGCATCATCGCGGGCTTGCCGTTTCCCTGGCCGTAATGGCGAATGATGTAATCCACCACCGCGCCCGACTCCGCGATGGTAACCGCGCCGTCGGTAATCACCGGCGACTTGCCGAGCGGATGCACCGCCTCCAGCTCCGGCGGCGCCAGCCGCGTCTCGGCATTGCGCTGGTAGCGCTTCATTTCATAGGGCGTGCCGAGTTCTTCCAGCAGCCAGAGGATCCGCTGCGAGCGGGAATCGTTGAGATGGTGGAGCGTGAGCATGGGGTTTCCTCGGTCCAAATTGACGTCGCCGGGCTTTGCCCGGGCGTTCCAGTAATCCATGATACAGGAATTGCGCCGTCAACGCCCGCCATCCCGGAGAACACACATGCCCCTCGCCGAGAACGCCACGATCAGGAAATTGCGCAGCGGCGGGATCGCGCTCGGATTCGGCGTGCACCATTTGCGCAGCGCGGCGGCGGGCATGCTCGCGGCGGCGACCGGGCACGACTGGCTGTTCATCGACATGGAGCACGGCGCGTTTTCGCAGGATGACGTCGCACAGATCTGCGTCGCCGCCTTGCCGACCGGCATCACCCCGATCGTGCGCATCTGCGCCGGCGCGCTCGATCAGGGCACCCGCGCGCTCGACAATGGCGCCGCGGCGTCATCGTCCCGCATGTCGATACGGTCGATCAGGCGAGGCAGATCGCCGCCGCCTTTCGCTATCCGCCGTTGGGATCGCGAAGCTGGGGCGGACCATCGGCCCTGTTCGGCTACCAGGCGCCCGGCGCCGCCGAGGCCCAGGCCGCCATCAACCCGGAAATTCTCGTGGTCGCGATGATCGAGAGCACCGAGGGGCTCGCCAATGCCGATGGCATTGCCGCGGTCGAAGGGATCGACGGATTGCTGATCGGAACCTCGGACCTGACCGCGGAAATGGGCATTTCCGGGCAAATCCTGCATCCGCGCGTCGAGGAAGCCTACCGCAGCGTCGGCACGGCCTGCCGCAAGGCCGGCAAGTTCCTCGGCATGGGCGGCGTCTACGATCCGGACTCCATGAAGCGCTACATCGATCTCGGCGCGCGCTTCATCCTGACGGGATCGGATCACGGCTACATTCTGGCCGGCGCCACGCTGCAGTCGGCTGCCGTGCGGAAGCTCGAACCTGGCCGGAAGGCGTCGTAACGCAAGGTCGCGGGCTGAGGCTAACTCAAAGCCCGAGGCGACAAGACTAGCGCGGCGATTTTCTCTGCATCACTTCCACGCCTGCAACGGACTTGAGAGCCCCGATGTTCGCCGCGGGCATCCGGGCCGAGAGCATGCCCGGCACCAGGCTGTTCACCTCCGTGACCTTTGCAGCCTTCATCGCACTCTGCAGCCGCTCCTCCGAAATGCCGGGCAACGGCTCGATATAGACCGCAACAGTGTCTGGGTCGGAAGGTGATCGCGAATTCATGGTTGTCTCCTCCGACCCGCTTCCTGGGGTCGGCTCAGCGAGCGGACTTCTTCCTCGCCTTGCGGGCGGCGCCGCTCTTTCTCTTGCCGCCGGATCCGGCCCTCTTTGCCTTCGGCACGGCCGAGCGTCTGGCCTTGGCCTGCCCGGCGCTCGGCAGCGTGCCGGCTGCTGCGACAACAACGACCGGAGGCGCCATCTGGTTCACATGATTGACCAGAGCACGCGCAGATATCTTTCCATGGCCGTATTCGGGAGTCCAGTTGGCGGGGCCGGTGTGCGCATCCTTGACGGCGGTGGCCTGCAAGGCGGCAACCACACGTTCGGGATCGAGCTGCGGCCGCTGCTCCAGCATGAGTGCGATGACGCCTGAAACGAAGGGTGTCGCCATGCTGGTTCCTTCGATGGTCAGTGTGCGCGTCGGCGTATGGGCCCGCTCGCTGTCAGCAGCCGATTCCGAGCGAGCTGCAAGCGCCGCAGTGATCATCTCTCCGGGCGCCGAGATCTCGGGTTTCTCGCGCCCGTCACGCGTCGGCCCGCGACTGGAGAAACGGCTGGAACGACCGACCACCGCAGCAGGCGCGGTCCGCGGACCATCGTCGGACTTCCAGGCGTTCTTGGTCACGTGACTGGCCACGGCGATGACGCGGGTGGCCGTCGCGGGCAAGCCGATGGTGCGCGCCGTCTCCACGAACGCGCTGTCGCGAAAGCGGCTGTTGCCGGTAATCCAGGCGTCGAACCGCCCGAGCTCGGCCCTGGTGCAGGTCACGCGCAGCTTCCATCCCTTGAAGTCGCTCTTGTCGGCGCTCGATCTGATCCGGACATCGACCAGAACCTCGACGGATTTGTGCCGCGCCTGGGCCGTTCGTCCGATCGTCACCCGCGCACCATTGGCGGTGAACGTCGCTTCTTCGTTCATGCCCGCCGCTGCCATCACCGCCCCCGAGGGCGAGACCAGCGCGACATCGAAGCTGTCCTTGTCACCGTACCAGCAAACGATGGTGACCCCGCCTTCGTCGGTCGAAATGTCCATCGTCGCGGTTTCCGTCTGGGCCTTGGCGAAGCGTGTGCCGACATGGATGTTGTCCGTGCGCTCGTTGCCGGCCGCCAGCACGACGATCCGGCCGGGGCCGGAGAGCCCATCCAGTGCGCGCTCTTCCGCGCTGGCTCCGTCGTGGGCCCCGTGATGACCGCCGAGGCTCATGTTGACGACGGCCGGACGGCCGGCAGCCTTGTCGAAGCACCATTTGGTGGCCTCCGCCAGGCGAATGAAATCGGTCTTGACCAGTACCAGCCGCGCGTTCGGTGCTACCCCCGATACGCCGTTGAACGGACTGCCGGCCGCGGTCGAGGCCACATGCGTTCCGTGTCCGTCCCCATCGAAGCCGGGCCGGTTGCCGCCGGTTTTCCAACCGGCCTCGAGTTGCGCCGTCGAGAACTCACGCACGGAAAACCTGGTGCCGTTGAAGGTCTGCACGAGCAACGCATCGACACGCAGTTTTTTGTTGCGATCGCGAAAGGCCGGGTGCGAGAGATCGAACCCGGAATCGATGATGCCGACGACCACACCGTCACCGCGGCCCGGCACCTTGCGACTGTTCGGCAACCCGACCGCGCCCTCGACAAGCGCCTTCTCCAGCAGGATTTTCTTCTGCTTCTGCGCCTCGACGAATCTGACCTTGGCATGCTCGTAAAGGATGCTGGCCTTCTTGACCGGCACGATGGCGGCATAGAGACCGCCGCCAAGATCCCTGACCTGCTTCGCCTGCGCACGCTTGAGCAGGGACGCGATGTCCGTGCCCCCTTCAGCCTCGATGATGACGGCAGCCTCGGGATCCGCCGCTGCGGTCGTGGCCGCCACCCGTCTCGGAGCGGCGAGCGGCTGGACGATCGCGAACACGTCGCCGCCGGGCGCGATGTCTTCCATGATCTGCAGGGAAATGGAGGCGTTCGGTGACAGCTTGCGTACGGCCATGGTAATTCCTCCCAGGAAGAAAAGAATTAATTACGAAAATGGCGTGATCACCCCGGCGGCGGCACCGCACTCAAGCGGAGCGGCGCTTCGGTGGTCATGGTTGCATCGTAGTACCGCGCATCTGGTATCGCGGCAGCCTACCAGAAAACCTGGCCCGGCATGGCAATATAATTTGCATCACAAAATATGCGCTCGCAACCCTCGATTGTATTTTGGGGTCCAGCCAAACGGCGGCGTCGCCCGCGGTGTGGGCCGCGACGCCGCCGACGACACCTCGTGCCACACGGAGCCCCGGCGTCCATCAATTCGGAGGAGCTAAGTAATTCGGAGGAAGCAGGTTTCGCGCAATCACATATGCGACGTTACAGCCCCGTAAACCCCGCTTTCACCGGGTCGTTGCTGCCGTCGAGTTCGCGCAGATAGGTCAGGCCGCACACCGTCAGCCGATGGGTATCCTTCTCGCCCGCTTCCATCAGCGTATTGAGATAGTCCGTCACCTTGACGCGCGCTTCGGCGCTGGCGGCGGCGCTGCGGTTGAGCAGGAGATCGTAGGTCATCATGATACGGTCGATGGCGGCTTCCATGGGTTCCTCTCGGTGGTCCATCAAACTGATATGGTCATGGTGTCTTCGAACTTCGAGATCGCCTTGTTGGCGAGCCGGATCTTGTTGTATTCGCCGCGATCGAACAGTTCGACGATGATTTCGAGCAGGCGTTCATTCGGGGTGAGGACGTCGGGAATCGCGCCGGTCCGGCGCAAATAATTCGACGCGATGGCGTAGGCATCGCCGACCGCCTCGACATTCAGCACCTGCAATCCGCGCTCGACCAGCATGGTTTCGTCCTCCGACAACACGGTTAATCCGGAGGCGGGACAAAAGTTCCATTTCGGGAAACAGCGGCACGCGGGCCGAAAAGGCCAACAAAAACAAAACGCACCGGTCCGGAAAATCCGGGCCGATGCGCTTGGGGAAGTCGCTATTCGATCTAGTTGCCGCCGGTCTTTTTGAGAATGCCGGCTTGGCCTGATTTCACAGTCGAAAAAATCTCAGAGCCGATAGAGGATCTGGTCGGTCCAGAACCGCTCGAGTCGGTGCAGCGACTTGTTCAGGGTCGCGAATTCCTCGTTCGAGATGCCGCCGACCTGTTCCACCGTCTTGACGTGCTTCTGGTAGAGCGCGTCGACGATCTTGCGGATCTCCTGGCCCTGCGCGGTGAGGCGGATGCGGACCGAGCGGCGATCGACGCGCGAACGCTGGTGATCGAGGAAGCCGAGTTCGACCAGCTTCTTCAGATTGTAGGAGACATTGGAGCCGAGGTAGTAACCGCGCGTGCGCAGTTCGCCCGCGGTCAATTCCTTGTCGCCGATATTGTAGAGCAACAGCGCCTGCACCGAATTGATGTCGGCGCGACCGCGGCGATCGAATTCATCCTTGATGACGTCGAGCAGGCGGCGATGCAGCCGCTCCACCAAAGTCAAAGCTTCGAGATAGAGCGGCTGCACCGGAGCCTGGCCCGGAGCGCGTTCAGCGGTTTCCACCGCCGTAGCAACGGCTTTCATCATGACACTTCCCCTGCTGTCGTTTTTATCGACTTATTCGACGAAACTTGTGTTCCGCCTGATAGCCACAACTTAAGGCGGGCGTTTGAAGATCCGCTTAAATAAGACAATAAAGAGATCATGAATTTAGAACAGTGAATCGCGGATTAAGCCCGTCCCATAAGGACTTTTGGCAACCTTTCGATAACGGTGGAAGGCCGCTGTTCACGCTTCGTTGGCGCGTTCTGTAGCAAGCGGGGACAGCATCGTTCAAATTGGAAACACCTGCGTAACAGGTGTGACCGCCGCGTTAGGGTGACTGAAAAGTTACCGCGAAAAATTTTCGGGAATTCGAAGCACCGGGCGCGGATTTCGGCGAATTCGCGCCAACTTGCTCAAGCGCGCGTGCCCGCGGACCAATTGGCGCGTGGATTTTTCGATGCGTTTCGCATCTATGGCGGCCGTTCGCGCGCCGCCATCCATGCCAGCGCGAGATAGGCGCCCAGCATCAGCGCTTCGAACGCCACCACCGTGAGACTGCCCCCGTAAATTCCCGGAAACATCAGTTCGATCACCGCCATCGACACCACGGTGGTGAGCCAGACCACGGCGCCCCACGGCGTCGCCAGCCACAATCCGACCGCGGCGACGAGTTCGATCACGGCGAAATAAACCGTGGCGGTCTGCCAGGCCATCGGCTGGTTCTCGAACGCTTCTTCCTCGCCGCCGATGAAGCCGGTGACCTGCGCCCAGTGATACAGCCCCTTGGCCACCGAGATCACCGCCATGATGCGCAGGAAAAACACCAGCCGCCGGGTCCAGACATTCTCCTCGGTTTCGATTCGTTCCGACGAGATCGCCGCCACCGACATCGCATTGTCGCGCGGTCTGGTCGCGCGCTGGGGTTTCAGACATGCGGGGCGCCGCCGATAACAGGAAAATGCATCCTCATGCCGGAGTCATGGCCCCTCGGCGCGGCAAAATCAATCCGGGTTGCGCCAGGTCAAGCCCGCGGTGACGCAGGCCCGGCAAGATGCTAGGGTTGGAACCGTTCCAATCCAGTCCCTCAGGGAGTGACACATGGCGATCAAATTCGGGCGTCCGGTCGAAATGCGCGACGCGCCGCGGCGGGAAACCGCCCTCGCCCCCTCGCTCGACCTCGCGATCCGTCCCCGCCGCAACCGCAAGGCGGAATGGGCGCGCCGGCTGGTGCGGGAAAACGTGCTGACGTCAGATGATCTGATCTGGCCGCTGTTCGTGGTCGACGGCCACAACCAGCGCGCCGCCGTCGCCTCGATGCCCGGCGTCGACCGGCTCAGCGTCGACCAGGCGGTGCGTGACGCCGAGCGCGCCATGAAGCTGAACATCCCCTGCATCGCGCTGTTTCCCTACACCGAGCCTTCCCTGCGCGACGAGCAGGGCAGCGAGGCCACCAATCCCGACAATCTCGTCTGCAAGTCGGTGCGCGCCATCAAGAAGGAGTTTCCGGACCTCGGGCTACTCTGCGACGTCGCGCTCGATCCCTTCACCAGCCACGGCCATGACGGGCTGATCGAGGACGGCAGGATCCTCAACGACGAGACCGTGGCGGTGCTGGTGCGGCAGGCGCTGGTGCAGGCCGAAGCCGGCTGCGACATCATCGCTCCCTCCGACATGATGGACGGCCGCGTCGGCGCCATCCGCGAAGGGCTGGACGACGCCGGCTTCCTCGACGTCCAGATCATGTCCTATGCCGCGAAATATGCCTCCGCCTTCTACGGCCCGTTCCGCGACGCCATTGGCTCGGCAAAAACCCTGACCGGCGACAAGCGCACCTATCAGATGGACAGCGCCAATACCGACGAGGCGCTTGCGCGAGGTCGAACTCGACATCGCCGAGGGCGCCGACATGGTGATGGTGAAGCCGGGCATGCCCTATCTCGACATCGTGCGGCGGGTGAAGGATGCCTTTGCGATGCCGACGTTCGTTTACCAGGTGTCCGGCGAATACGCGATGATCGCGGCCGCCGCCGGCAATGGCTGGATCGACGGCGAACGCGCCATGATGGAAAGCCTGCTCGGCTTCAAGCGCGCCGGCGCCGACGGCATTTTGACCTATTTCGCGCCGCAGGCGGCGGAGAAGTTGAAGCAAGAGAGCTAACGCGACGCTCCCTCAACCTGTCGTCCCGGCCCGGCGCTCGCTATGCTCGCTTGGCCGGGGCGACGGATCCAAATATTGCCGCCAGTTAATGTGAGCCGAGCTCTTGCGCGCGCGCTTGCGGTTCCCATGTGCTGTCGCGGGAATGCACGCGGGAGGACTGACCATGAGCTACAGCGATTCGGGCAACAGCGGCGGCGGTGCCTGGCGCAACGAGCCCGGTTTTCGGCCGCATGCGTTCGATCCCGTGACGCAGCCGGAACTGTTTCGCGGCGTCGCGACGCGTCGGGTGTTCGCGTTCCTGATCGACCTCGTGGTGCTCACGGTCCCCGTCATCCTCGGCTATCTCTTCATCGCGGTGTTCGGCATCATCACCCTTGGCCTCGGCTGGATGCTGTTCTGGCTGGCCTGGCCGGCCACGGTAATCTGGGCGGTGGTCTATTACGGCGCCTCGATCGGCGGGCCACACTCGGCTACCCTGGGCATGCGGGTGATGGATCTGGAACTGCGCACCTGGTACGGCGCACCCGGTTACTTCGTGCTCGGCGCCATGCATGCGGTGCTGTTCTGTGTGTCGATCTCGTTCCTGACGCCCTTCGTGGTGCTGGTCGGCCTGTTCAACGGCCGAAGGCAGCTGCTGCACGACATCGTGCTCGGAACCGTGGTCATCAACAGTTCGGTCCGCACCCAGACCGCGCAGCCGGCGCGCGGCTACTGAACCTGTTCGGATACCGCCCAAACCGATTGACGATAGGCCTCCGCGGCGCGATGCTCGTATCAGCTGCTTCGCCTTCGGAGGCCTGACGACCCAACGTGACCCAGCACTCCCGTGACACCCCGCAATTCTACCTGACGGCGCCCTCGCCCTGCCCCTATCTGCCGGGCCGGCACGAGCGCAAGGTGTTCACCCATCTGGTCGGCGACAAGGCCGGCGACCTCAACGACCTGCTGACCCATGGCGGCTTCCGGCGCAGCCAGTCGATCGCGTACCGGCCGGCCTGCGACCAGTGCCGCGCCTGCGTCTCGGTCCGCGTCATCGCCAATGAATTCCGCCCCTCGCGCAATTTCCGCAAGATTCTGGCCCGCAACGCCGACATCGTCGGCGAACAGCGCAGCGCGGTGCCGACCTCGGAGCAATATTCGGTGTTCCGCGCCTATCTCGACGCCCGGCATCGCCATGGCGGCATGGCCGACATGACCGTGCTCGATTACGCCATGATGGTGGAAGACAGCCACGTCGAAACCCGCATCGTCGAATACCGCAGGCGCGGCATCGATACCGGCATCACCGGCCGCGGCGAACGAACTGGTGGCGGTGGCGCTGACCGACGTGCTCAGCGACGGGCTGTCGATGGTGTATTCGTTCTTCGAGCCGTCGGAGGAAAGCCGCTCGCTCGGCACCTTCATGATCCTCGACCACATCACGCGCGCCCGCAGGCTGGGGCTGCCTTACGTCTATCTCGGCTACTGGATCGAGGGCTCGAAGAAGATGGACTACAAGGGCCGCTTCCTGCCGCAGCAGCGGCTCGCGCCAAGCGGCTGGCTGCGCATCGACGCCTCGGGCGAGCTGCTTTCGGAGCCGCAGGATTAGCCAAGGTCGGCGTGGGGCACCGGCGTCTCCCCCTCTCGGTCGTCATCACCCGCGAAAGCGGGTGACCCAGTACGCCGCGGCGTATCGGCTCAATCAGCGGTCTCTGGAATACCGGGTAGCCCGGTCGAGCCGGGCGATGACAGCATCGGGTGGTCAGCTACCGAAAAACGTTTCGAACAACAGCTTCAAATTCAGAATCACGATGATGCTGGCCACGATCCACGCCACGACGGCCACGGGACGCGAAATCGTGAACTGCCCCATCTTGCGGCGGTCGGAGACGAAGCGCACCAGCGGGATCACCGCGAACGGCAGCTGCATCGACAGCACCACCTGGCTGAACACCAGAAGCTGCCCGGTGCCGCGCTCGCCGTAGAGCGCGGTGACGATCACGACCGGGACGATGGCGATGCCGCGGGTCAGGAGCCGCCGCGCCCAGCTCGGCAGCCGCAGATGCAGAAAGCCTTCCATCACGATCTGGCCGGCCAGCGTCGCCGTCACCGTCGAATTCAGGCCGGAGGCCAGCAGCGCCACTGCGAACAGGGTCGAGGCGATGCCGAGGCCGAGCAGCGGCGACAGTAGCTCATAGGCCTGGCCGATCTCGGCGACGTCGGAATGCCCGCTCTTGTGGAAGGTAGCGGCCGCCACCACCAGGATCGCGGCATTGATGAACAGCGCCAGCATCAGCGCGATGGTCGAGTCGGTGGTCGCCCATTTGATCGCGTCGCGGCGGCCTTCGTCGGTCCGTTCATAGGCGCGGGTCTGCACGATCGAGGAGTGCAGATAGAGATTATGCGGCATCACGGTCGCGCCGATGATGCCGATGGCGATGTAGAGCATCTCGGGGTTGGTGAAGATCTCGGTCGACGGCACGAATCCGGCCAGCATCGCCGCGACCGGCGGTGCGGCGGCGGCGATCTGGATCCCGAAGCAGACCGCGATCACGATCAACAGCGCGATGACGAACGCTTCGAGAAAACGAAAACCCTTGTTCATCAACAGCAGCAGCAGGAAGGCGTCGAGCGCCGTGATCAGCGCGCCGCCGAGCAGCGGTATCCCGAACAGCAGTTTCAGCGCGATCGCGGTGCCGATGACCTCGGCGAGGTCGCAGGCGATGATCGCGGCTTCGCAGGCCAGCCAGAGCAAAAAGTTGACCGGCCGCGAATAGGTGGCGCGGCAGGCCTGCGCCAGATCGCGGTCGGTGACGATGCCGAGCCGCGCCGCCAGCGCCTGCAGCAGGATCGCCATCAGGTTCGAGAGCAGGATGACCGACAGCAGCGTGTAGCCGAACTTCGAGCCACCGGCGAGATCGGTGGCCCAGTTGCCGGGATCCATGTAGCCTACCGAGACCAGATAACCCGGTCCGGCAAAGGCCAGCAGCTTGCGCCACCAATGGCCGCCGAGCGGAACGGAGACGCTGCCGTACACCTCCGGCAGGCTGCGCTGGGCGCCCGCGGCGGCATCGGCACGCCAACCCGCGTCCCTTGCTGCGGCTTTTGCCAGGGAATCGGCGGCTAAACTGGGTGACTTCGCGTCCATGCCGGCAGAATGGCCGACTTGCAGCCTTAATGCAACTCATTTGCAACTGCATCTAGCTATCACGCAAACGGGAACTCAGGCCATCTTGTAAAGCACTCAGGAAGTGCTTTAGGTTATGGCATGATCAAACTTCCAGCCGAACTCCCCGCTGCGACACTGCGCTACGCGCTGGCGCCTGATGCTGCCGGCATCCAGGCGATCGAGGCGACCTTCACCGCCTATGACCGGATGATGCAGATCCTCGCCGAAGTGGCGCCGGTCGGCGCCAACCTGGTGTCGCTGCACGCGCAGGCCTACGAGCGCATCCGCATCGAGACCGGCCTGCCGGCGCGGCTGGTGACGCTCGGCCTGCGCGACCGTGCCGGCTACGTGGCCGATGCGGCGACCCGCAAAATTCCACTCGACGACAAGTTGTTCGCGATCAAGGGACCAACTTCACTGACCATTAGCACTGTACAGGGACGCATCTTGGTTCCGTTCGAAGTCCCGGGCTATCTTGCCGGCTGGGAAAGCCCCTTCCCGGCTCACTTGGTCTCGGACGGACACGCTTACGAAATTCACATCGCGGTCAAATCGAAATCAACCCAACCGGAGGAGAGGACCATGGTTCACGAAGGCATCCTTGCACGTATGGGACGGCTGCTCGCCGCCATCGCCAGCGAGACCATCGATTCCGCCGAGAGCGGCAACAAGGTGGCGCTGGTCAAGCAGGCAATCCGCGAGATCGATGCCGGCGCCGACGAAGCCCGCCATGCGCTCGGCAAATCGCGCGCCGAGG
This sequence comes from uncultured Alphaproteobacteria bacterium, assembly GCA_963706975.1. Lineage (GTDB taxonomy): Bacteria > Pseudomonadota > Alphaproteobacteria > Rhizobiales > Xanthobacteraceae > Bradyrhizobium. The sequence goes on along the minus strand of CAVPOL010000061.1, from coordinate 63,599 downwards.
AATTTCGCCTTAAGCGGCGACGCGAAGAGCTGGACGCGGAAATCGCGGGCCTGACCGAAAAAATTCGTCTGGCTGTCTCGGAAAACCGCGAAGATCTCGCCCGCGCCGGCGTCGCACGCCAGATCGACCTGGAATCCCAGGGCATCGCGCTGGAACGCGCCATGGATTTCATCGAACTCGAACTCGAGGAGCAGACCAAGGCGCTGCAGGCCATGCTCGGCGCGCGGCGCGAGGCCGAGGCCCGCCTGGCCGATCTCGAACAAAGCCTCGCCCGGCACGCGCCGCATCAAACCGGACAGGCCGTGCCTGCGACCAAGACTGCGAGTGCCGACCGCGCCATGGCGGCGATCGCGCGCGTCACCGGCGTTCCCGCCTCGGGCGCGCCCGGCGGCAAGGAACTCGACGAACTCGACCGCCTGCACCGCGAGAAGGAAATCTCGGCGCGGCTTGAAAGGATCAAAACGCAGCAATGAGTGCCCTGGCCGACATCCTGCTGGCGCCCGACGTGAGGCCGTTCGCGATCGCCGCCGCGATCATGCTCGCGCTCGGCGCCATTGAACTGGTGACGACCCTGGTCGGCTTCTCGATCAGCGACATGTTCGACAAGGACGTGGCCGTCGAGACCGGCAGCCACAGCGGCCTCGACGGCCTGTTTCTCTGGATCAACGCCGGACGCATCCCGCTCCTGATCCTGATCATGCTGACGCTTGGCGTGTTTTCGATCGAGGGATTCCTGCTGCAGGGCATCGCGCATGCGATCGGCACCACGGTGCCGGTCTCGATCGCCGCGGTGGCGGCCGCCGCCGGCAGCATTCCCGTGATCAGGGTCACCAGCCGCGCCCTCGCCCGCATCATCCCGCGCGACGAGACCTATGCGGTCAGCGACACCGATTTCGTCGGCAAGGTCGCCGAGGTGTCGGTCGGCCCGCTCGATCAGGGCCTGCCCGGCCGGGTCCGTCTCAAGGACGTCTTCGGCAACTGGCACACCGTGGCGGCACGCGCCAGTCCCGACTCGGAGGTGCTCCCGGTCGGCGCCAGCGTGCTGCTGGTCGACCGTGACGCCAGGGGCTTCATCGCCATTTCCGCACCCGCCGATCTCATTGCACAACAACGAACATCAGACAGGGCATAAACCATGTGGGAATTCGCCGTACCCGTCGTCATTGGCGTCATCGCCATCTTCATTATCGGCTTCATGTTCGCGACGCTGTACCGGCGCTCGACGCGTGACGAAGCCTATGTCCGCACCGGCCTCGGCGGACAGAAAGTCGTGCTCGACGGCGGCTCCGTGGTGTTGCCGGTGTTCCATTCCACCGCAGCGGTCAATCTCAAGACCTTGCGGCTGGAGGTCACCCGCGGCGGTCCGGATTCGCTGATCACCAAGGACCGCATGCGCGTCGACATCGGCGCCGAATTCTACGTCCGGGTCAAACCCGACATGTCGTCGATCGCGCTGGCCGCGCAGACGCTCGGCAACCGCACCAATGATGCCCAGGAGCTGCGCGAACTGATCGAGGCGAAATTCGTCGATGGCCTTCGCTCGGTCGCCGCCACCATGCATCTGGAAGAGCTGCAGGAGCAGCGCGCGACCTTCGTCAAGTCGGTGCAGGACGCGGTCGGCGCCGACATCCAGAACAACGGTCTCGAACTCGAATCGGTCTCGTTGACCCGGCTGGACCAGAGCGACATCAAGCACTTCAATCCGAGCAATTTCTTCGACGCCCATGGTCTCACGACCCTGACCAAGATCACCAAGGAGCGCGAGCAGGAGCGCAACCAGATCGTCCGCACCACCGAGGTTAATATCGCGCAGCAGGACCTGGTCGCGCGGCAGACCACGCTGAACATCGAGAGCACCAAGCGCGAGGCGGAACTGGCGCAGCAGCGCGACATCGCCAACAAGACGGCGGCGATGCGGGCGCAGACGGCGCAGGTCGAGCAGACCGCGCTGCAGAACGAGGCTGAATATCGCATCGAGCAGGAACTGGCCGTCGCCAACAAGCAGACCGAAGCCAATCAGGCCCGCGATACCCGCAAGATCGAAGCCGATCTGGCAGTCAAACGCCGCACCACGGAAATGGAGCGCGACATCCAGGTTGTGGCGCAGGAGGCCGCGATCATAGTCGCCACCAAGAGCACCGAGCAGTCCGATGCGCAGACCATCGCCGAGACCGCGAGGGCGTTGGCCATCGCCGCCGAGGAAAAGGTCACCACTGCCCGCGCCACCGAAATCGCCGAGCGCGACAAGATCATTAACGTGATCGCCGCGCGAAAGGCCGCCGAAACCACCGCGATGCCGATCACCGTGATGGCGGAAGCCGAGAAGCAGGCGGCCGCTAACAAGGCCGAAGCCATCAACGTGTTGGCGCAGGCCGACGCCAATGCCGCCACCACCCGCGCCGCCGGCGTCAAGGCGCTCGGCCAGGCCGAGGCCGAGGTGGCGGCGCTGAAGGCCGAAGCCCGTAACAAGCTCGGTTCGGCGATGATCGATTACGATCTCAACCTCGCCCGCATCAACATCATTCCCGATGCGCTCGCGCAGGCGGTCAAGCCGATCGAAAAGATTTCCGACATCCGGATCTTCGATACCGGCAGCCTGCTCGGCCGCGGCGGCGCCGGTGGCGCTGCCGGCACCGGCGGCGGCGGCAACCTCGGGCTCGGCGACGGCCTCGCCAGCCAGTTGCTGTCGGTCTCGGCGTTCAAGCCGATCATCGACAGGATTCTTGCCGAAGCCGGTTTTGCCGCCGGTCCCGATGCCGTGAACAACCTGTTGAGCGCGCTGCGTGCCGCTACCGACGAAACGCCATTTGAAACGAAGGCTGCCGACAGCACCGCTGCGCCGCCCACCACCATCTCGGGAGCCGGCAAGGCAACGCTCGGCCCCAAATCATGACCGAAACGACGGCTTGATGCGCCGTGCAAATCGAAACGAAAGCGCCCGCCGCATCTCCGCGGCGGGCTTTTTCATGCGCCATGTCGGGAAACGGGTGGGTTCGCGCGTCCTTGGGATCGACAATGCAGTCAGATCGTATCCTACGGGAACACCGCCATGTCCGATGACCGCGCCCTTCAACTGCCGCCGACCTTCAACCGCCTCGCCTGGTCCAACCTCGCCGCGCAATCGGCCGAGCAGGTCGCACTAGCGGCAGCCCCCATCGTCGCGGTGATCATGCTCGGCGTCGGCGAAGGCCAGACCGGGCTCTTGCAGACCGCGCTGACGCTGCCGTTCATCCTGTTCGCCATTCCCGCCGGTCTGCTGGCCGACCGCATCCCGCGGCGCTGGCTGATGGCGGGTTCGGAAGCCTTGCGCGCGATGGCGCTGCTCGGAATCCTCCTGCTGATCTGGTTCGGTTGGCTGTCGATGCCCCTGCTCGCGCTGCTGGGTTTCGTCGCGGTCTGCGGCACCGTCGCCTACAGCGTGACAGCACCTGCGCTGGTGCCGTCGCTGGTGACGTCAAAACTGTTGCCGGCGGCCAATGCAAGGATCGAACTGGCGCGCACCGTCGCCTTCGCCAGCGGACCGGCGCTGGGTGGCGTGCTGGTGGGATGGGTCGGCGCCGCACCCGCCTTCGGTTTTGCCGCCGCGCTTTCCGTGATCGCGGTGGTGCTGCTGTCGGGCATCTACGAGCCCGCGCGCGAGCCGGCGCCACGACGGCATCCGCTGCAGGAAATCCGCGAAGGCGCAGCCTTCGTGCTGCATCATCCATTGCTGCGGCCGGTGTTCATCACCCAGTTCATTTTCAACACCGCTTCCTTCCTGCTGCTCGCGGTATTCGTGCCCTATGCGGTGCGCCGCCTTGGCCTCACGGCGACCGGCGTTGGCCTCACGCTCGGCATGTACGGCGTCGGCATGGTGGCCGGCGCACTGCTGGCCACGCGGGTGATGCAGCGCCTCGCCTTCGGCACCGTGATCGGGCTCGGCCCGGTGACCGGCTTTGCCGCTGCCGCCGTGATGGTGCTGACGACAATCATCCCCTCGCCCGTGCTGGCGGGGCTGAGCTTCTTCCTGCTCGGCGCCGGCCCGATCCTGTGGGTGATCTCCACCACCACGCTGCGGCAGTCGGTGACGCCGCCGAGCCTGCTCGGCCGGGTCTCGGCGATCAACATCATGAGCTACGGCGCCCGCCCGCTGGGCGCCGCGCTCGGCGCCATCGTCGGCGGGTTTTACAGCGCCGAGGCCTGCCTCTATCTGGCGGCAGCGATCTTCGCTGTGCAGGCGCTGGTGATCCTGCTGTCGCCCGCGGTCTCGCTGGCGCGGCAACCGGAAATGATCGGCGAACCGGCGAAATGTTAGCCCATCGCACAGCCGCAGTTCCTTGCCTGTTGTGCACTTGCTCTTCACTGCGCAGGCCTGACGGACAGTGGTCCAATAGCGGCGCAATGCCTTGCCGTCCTCTTCGTTGGTGAAGTGATGGACCAGCCGTTCACCGGCGGGACAAAGGTATTTTTTCGGCTTTCGATTGTTTGCGCGACAGGCCGAGGCCTTGCCGGTCCTCCTGACGCGCCGTTTCCTGGTCGTCCGCAGTGAGAATTGAGCGATCGACAGTCAAATCGAGTTGCTTGAGATACCGCTCCACCGTCGCCATCCGCGCGTCGTCCGTCACCGAATCTGCCAGCCCGACGAGCGCCGACCTCAGGCGGCGGATCACCTGCACCGAACCCGCGCCGTAGTGGCAAATCTCATCGAATGACAACACCAGATAGTCCTCCCATGTCGGCATCGGGAAAATGAGCCGCAAATTACCAGCCTCATCGTGGGCATAGCCTGCGTCGAGGTCGCGCTCTCCCAGGCGACGCAACAAATCCTCGATCTGGTCGATCGCCTGGACTGCCGTCGTCGGATCATTGATCGCCGCCGACAGCGCCTTGATGGCGATGTCAACCAGCAGCCGAATGGGATATTTCGGATCCTGCTCCGCCGTCCGTTCGAACCCAAACTGAATGGCCCGCACGAGGTCGCTTTCGGGCAGCACAGTTTTGGACCCATGAAGCTGTAACAGCAGTGTATTCTGGACGAGGGTATCGCCGACCCCGCATGCCATCACGATGACGCCCCCTGCCTGTTGTGCCTGGCGAACCAGGTGGTCGATATCGAACCTGGCAATCGTGCGCGGCGCAGCGATATACCTCAACGTTTGGACAACTGGACCCAATTCGGAAACATTGCACGCCTCCGGTCCGGCGCTTCGATTGATTTTTTGCCTTCTCATCGAGCCGCTGAAACGTTTCGCGTACGACCTCGCGGCCCCTGTCGCCGATGGCGTGAAGCACGTAAGTGATCTGCAGGTTCAACAAGCCCTTCATCATTGCCGAGAACAGCAGCGTGCTGAGCAAAACCAATCCCGCGACCACGACGCCGGAGATCAGCGGCACGGCTCCTGACCCATTGCGATCGACATGAAGCAGCGTGCAAAGAGAATATGTGAACGTGGCAACGAAAACACCCAGGGAATGAAACAGTTTCGGGTCGCGAGCCAAAAGCAGAACGATCCTCGGCGAGTATGCGATGGCGCTGAACTGCACCATGACCAGGCCGACGGTAAACACGACGCCGGTGAGCCCGATCATGCCGGAAGCGACAGCCGCAAAGAATGCCTGAGCCGAGGCGACGGAAATTCCGGACTTGTATGCAAGGTATGCCTCTTCAAATCGTGGCAGCGTAATCCCAGCGAGGAAACTTGCTGCAGCGTAGATCACAGGAACCAACCAGAGAGACATCCGACTGTCCTTTTCTGTATGCTTGCATTGGCTCGTTTTGCTCCAACGCCCGTCGCAAGCATGACCCGGGATCGCAAACGTTTCGGGACGCCCGGCTGTCGCCTGTGACCCAAAGCGGAAGTTTAGCCGCGCACATTGAAGCCTGCAGGATAGCCCTATCGCCAGCGTTGCTTTCACCCGAGCAGGCCTCCAGTGCGCCCACCTTGACCTAAATCAATGGTGCCAAAGGCGTCTTTGAATGGGAGGTGAATGATTTCCGATTTTACGAACCTCGATTGCGGCGAGCTTCCGCTCGTCAAGCAGCCGAAAGGCCGCGCAGAAATCGAGCTGAGGCCGGGCGCTCCCGTTGAAGCCAGTGGCCGGCACCCTCCATCAACCGGAAATGACCCGATTTTTTTGCAAGAGTTTTTTTGGAGTGGCGAACGAAAATTCCTAAAGTCGTTGTCGCGTTTTGCGTGCGGCGACGCCCTCTTAAAGCTCTCCTCCACGAGATCCCCGCGCCGGCTGAACTTCGCAAAGATTGGATCGATGGGATGGGGTGCCGCTGACGGGATCAAGAATGGCGGTATCGACTGTTAGATTGAAGTTCGTGCCGTCCGGACTGAAGGGATCGGAGACGCCAACTCCCAATTCATCGCAACCCTGCCACCAGCCGTGCTCGCCGACGACAACGCGTGGATCGAGTTTATCGCTGAAGCGGGCCCGGGCTCGCATTCCACCGGCCGGGGTACGCACGTCAACCCAGTCTCCGTTCTTGATTGCTCGCGCCGCAGCGGTCGCGGGATGCAGTTCGATCTCGGGGTTCAGAGCGCGTTTGCGCAAACCTGGCAGTCCACGATGCTGGGTCTGACAAAAGAGACTGGGCTTGGCGCAGGTCAATATCAAGGGGAAGGATGCAGCCAGGTCAGGACGCGAGATTGGGCCGATTGGAGGTTCAACGAAGTCCGGCAGGGCTGGATAACCGTGATCGAGGAAGGTCTCGGACCAGAATTCGATTCTTCGCGACGGCGTCGTGAAGCCGCGCGGGTTTCCTTTGTCGTCCCTCGCCGCGTGCTTGGTGTAACGGGTCGTCAGCGGTTTCCGCAATCCGGCAGGTTCGGATCGAAGCTGATCCAGGGTAATGCCGCTCGGGCCAAGCTGATATCGGTAGGCCGCATCGACGTCACCGTTCCAGAAATGCTCGCCAAGGCCAAGACGCGCGGCGAGGTCGAAGATGAAATCGGTGTCGGACCGTGCCTGGCCCGGCGGGGCAACGATCGCCTGCCTGAGCTGAACGTGCGATTGTGCATCTTCGCTGATCTCAAATCCGATCTTTAAGGCTTCGCATTCGAAGCAGGACGCCACTGGCAGCACGATATCCGCAAGCGCGGCCGTGGGCGTCATGAACAGATCGGCATGGGCGTAAAAATCGAGCGCAGCGAGCGCGGCACGTCCGCGAACAGGATCGCCCCGGGCAAGCAGCAGATTGCTGCCGAACCCGATGAGTCCACGAACTGGATAGGGGATACCTTCCAGGACAGCGCGGTAGAAGTCCTGAGGCCCAATGTGGTTCCAGCGCGCAGGTCCGAGCGGGCGTTCGGTGAACCCGATCGCGGGAGCAAGCCGCTTTGCCGCGGGCAAGTCTTCTCCGGTGATTGACCGGGCCGGTACAGCAGGGAACAGCACATTTCCACCGACCGCATCGAAGCTGCCGGTCAGCGCATAGAGCATCGCCATCGCCCGTGCCGTTTCGGTGCTGTTGGCGTGATGCTCGTGCCCACTCCAGGCATAGTAGGAGACCGGCCGGGCGTGCCAGATCGTGCGCGCAGCTTCCTCCAGTTGGCGGGGAGGAATCCAGCATGTCGCCTCTATCACGTCTGGCGAATATTTCCTGCATAGCGCTGCATAACGATCGAAAACCGGCCGGCAGCTGATTGGACCGTCTATCGTTGCGACCGTGTATTCGCCTCGCAGGGCAACATGCTCGCCAGATGTCTCGTAACGACCGGCCGATGGATCGTAGCTGACGGCGTGGCTGGACCGTGAATCCCAGGCGACAAATCGTCCCTGGCCGCTATCGGAACCCAGATCCTCTGCCTTCAGCAACCTGTCGGTATCGGAGCGCACCAGAAGAGGTCCGTTGCTCCACGCGCGGACGAACTCCTGATCGTACCACCCTCGCTCGATCATGATGTTGGCGAGACCCAGCGCCAGCGCGCCGTCTGTTCCGGGACGCACGCGAAGCCAGACGTCGGCCTTGTTGGCCAGTCCGACATTGCGTGGATCAATTACGATCAGCTTCATTCCGCGTTTCAGGCCCGCGACCGTCGCCGTTGCGTGGGTGATGCGCGTAAATGAAGGATTATAGCCCCACAGGATGAGACAGCCGGATTCGGCAATGTCAGCCATCGCGCCGCCACCGCTTCCCGTGGCAACGCTGGCAACGCCGTAAACGTAGCGCGTCGCATAACCACGTCCCCAGCCGCACAGGTCGAGGTGCGATACCTGATTGGGCGTTCCGAAAGCATTCATCAGTCTACGAATGAAGACTGCGGAGTCCGCGAGAGCTGTTGTCGAGGGGGACGAATGGCTGAAGGCGACCGCTTCAGGTCCATGCTGCGCAGCGATGCGTCGCATGGCGGCGGCGATCGCGTCGAGCGCGGCATCCCAGGAAATCTCTTCCCACCCCGGATCGGAATCGCCCTTCGGTCGTGTTCGACGCAATGGCCGCTTCAGCCTGTCCTTGTGATAGACCAGTTCGGGAGCCGCTCGGCCCTTGGCGCAAATCGCAGCACCGGTCGGGTGCGTCGGATCGGGGTCCAGACGGTCAAATCTACCATCCGTCACCGTCGCCACGGTTCCGCAGCGGGCAATGCATAGACTGCAGTACCCATGCACCCGCCGTTCATTCGGGAAAATTGCTGACATAAGAAAATCCTCGCTCATGCTGACGCACGAGCCGATTTCAATTCAATATCAAGCCAACGCTATCAGACTATCTCCTTTCGTCGAGGACCACCATGTCTGTTATCGGACCCGGAGCGCAAAGGGGCATTTCTCCTGGACGCAGGCTTCCCCTGGTCAACGCTGACATGCTTCAACTCCCAAACCCACCCGGTCAGTTTTGAGGATGTCCGGTCGTCGAGGTGAAGCTGACCTTCGCTAGATCGCGTCGAAGTCCAGAAATGATCCAAAGTGAACATCAGGCTATCTCCAAGCCATCTTCCAGGGTGCGCCGCTTGGCACGTACGATACTGCTCACTTGGATATGAAGATGCGGTCCAGATTACCCCTGCCCCCGCGTCGCCTCGTAATCGCGGCCGGGGCGGCCAGTTGCGTGGCAAGCGTCTTTCCATCGGCATGACAGGAACCGCCCTGCGACTGTCGATGCTGGAAGTTCTGAGAGCCACTGATGCATTGGATGCTTCCACCCAACTCCTGGATTATCCCGATTACCCACAGGCGATACAGGATACGCTCGGTATCCTTGGGATCCGACCCATGAGCGTCGCGCAAGCCGAGGCCATCCCCAAATCGGTCCCCGGGCTCAAACACGTGGTACGTGTCCCCACACAATGATGCTCTCGACGGTGTGCGCGGCGCGAAGAGCGCCTTTTGCCAACCCCCGGTTTTCGCATACCCGGTCAGCCAATTGCCGCTTCCTCATCCTGGTTTATATGATATACGTCATTCAATCCTAGACTGGAAGCTTCCATGACCGACCAGACCCTCGCGATCGACACCGCCCCGCTGCCCAAGGTGTCCTCGACCTTCCTGCAGATCGCCGTGCTCGCTTCGCTCGCCGCGACCGGGACGCTCGCCACCAACATCCTGCTGCCGTCGCTGCCGCAGATGGCGGCGTCGCTTCACGTATCGACGCCGGCGGTGACCGCCTCCATCACCGTGTTCCTCGCGGTATTCGCGCTCGGCCAGCTCGTGGTCGGCCCGGTTTCCGATCGCTTTGGTCGGCGCTGGCCGGTACTGGCAGGGTTTGCGGTGTTTTTCGCCGGCAGCATCTGGTGCGGCCTCGCCACCGATCTGCCTGATCTGTTGACCGGCCGCGTGATCCAGGCCGCCGGCGCCTGCTCGACCTCGGTGCTGTCGCGCGCCATCGCCCGCGATCTCTTCACCGGCCAGGCACTCGGCCGCGCCATGGCGCTGATCATGATCGCGATGGCGGCAGCCCCCGGCTTCTCGCCGCTGCTCGGCGGCGCGCTCGATCATTATTTCGGCTGGCGCTCCGAATTCGCCTTTGTCGCAATCTTCGCCGCCCTCGGCGCCATCGCCTACGCCGCGGTGCTCGGCGAGACCCACCATTCAACGCGAATCCCGCTCAACCCGCTCGCCATCGCCAAGAACTATTTTGGCCTGACCGGCGACCGCCGCTTCCTGGTTCCGGCGATGACCGTCAGCCTGATCATGGGCGGCCTGTTCGCGATGTTTTCCGCCGCCCCCCGCGTGCTGATCGAGGGCTTGCAGTTTTCGCCGATCCAGCTCGGCCTGTTCTTTGCGGGCACCGTCATGATCGTGTTCACCGCCGGCATGCTGGCGACGAAACTCGGGCCGCGCCTCGGGCTCGACCGCGCCATCCGGATCGGCCTGTTGCTCGCGGCCACCGGCAGCATCGCCATTCTGGCGGCATCGATCTTCACTCCCGGTTCCTGCCGTTCCTCGGCGCGATGTCGGTGTTCTTGCTCGGCATGGGCATCGTCAATCCGCTCGGCACCGCGCAGGCGCTGTCCCCGTTCGGCGAGAAAGCGGGTGCTGCCTCGGCGCTGCTCGGCTTCTGGCAGATGATGGGCGCCGCGATCGGGGTTTCGCTGGCGGCATCGGTCTCGCCTGATGCGATGCTCGCGCTCGGCGGCGTGCTGACGGTGGCGTCGCTGCTGGCGGTCGGGCTTTACACCATGCGAACGAAGGCGAGCTAAGGCGCGAGATAGCGCTCGTAGCTGCCGGCCACCACCTCGTCCGCGCCGACATCGGGATCGAGCGTGTAGAGATCCTGGGCGCGGCCGATGCCGCGCAGGGCAAAGCGGCCGGTCGACACCAGGTATTTGCGCCCCGCCGCATCGAGCCCGTCCCTGAACGCCGCCGAGGTCAGCAACTCGCGATCGACCGAGCTGCACATCGAGACGATGCGGCTGACCTCGTTGACCGCCGGCCCCACCACGGTGAAATCCAGCCGGTCCTCGCTGCCGATATTGCCATAAAACACTTCACCGACATGCAGGCCGACACAGGCCGAGGTCACCGGCCGGCCGTCTGCGGTGCGGCGGGCGTTGAGCGCGCGCATATTGTGCCGGAAACCGTGCTCGGCCCGCAGCGCCGCGCGCCTGGCGACCGCCATGTTCTCGTGGGTGAACATCGCCAGCACGCCGTCGCCGATCAGTTTCAGCACCTCGCCGCCGGCGTCATGAATGGCGTCGATGGAAGCCTGCGCGTAATCGTTGAGGAACGGGATGATCTCGTCGGGTTCGATGCTTTCGCTGATCGCGGTCGAGCCGCGCAGGTCGGAAAACCACAGCACTGTCTTGATCCGCTCGGTGACGCCGCGCGAGATTTTTCCGCGCAACACCTGTTCGGAGGCGTCGCGCCCGAGATAGACCCGGCCCAGGGTGCGCGCGATATCCACCTGCGCCGCCGACTTGATCGCAAGGCCCAGTACCGGCACGAGATCGCGCAGCGCCGCGAGATCCTGTTCGCCGAAATCCGTCGTCGCGCCTGGTGACCCAATAGGAATAGACGCAGTCCATCTGGCCGAGCGTGCCGGCCTCACCGAAGCGGTGCACGAAGGCGACAAAGTGCTTGTGGCCTTTCGCCGCGAGGTCATCGATCATCGAGAAATCGAGCGATGCGGTGTCGGTGAGATCGAGCCGCAACTCCTCGTGGCCATGTTGCAGCATGTGGAAGAAGGTGCTGCGCCGCCAGTTCCGCGCCGCATCGCCGGCATCGGTCGAGCCATACTCGAAACTGTCGCTCTCGTTGGTTTCGGTGTCGTTCCAGCGAAAGCCGCGGCCCTCGAAGATCGGGTGCAGCGTATCGATGAAGACGAGCCCGCGCGACAGGTCGAGACCGCCCGCCCGGCAGCGCTCGCAGAAACCGCGGATCAGGTCGTTCTCCGGCAGGCCGGTGAGGCCCTGGGTCACGAGCCAGTTCATCAGGCGCAGGCGGGGCGTCAGTTCCATGAGGTTATTATGCCGCGCAATGCGGCCCGGTGAAAGAGTTTGCGCGTTGAATAGCGTAGGGTGGGCAATGGCGCACTTGCGCGGTGCCCACCATTCGACGCGAGCGAGATATGGTGGGCACGCTGCGCTTTGCCCACCCTACCGCGCTAAGACTTTCGCCGCGTAACGACCTCGCCGTCCTCCTTGACGAACGATCCGTGCGGGATGGTCGAGCAGACTCCAGCACCGCTTCCGACGGCCTGCAAAGCCTGACGCCTTTCGGCGTCACCACGATCGGCCGGTTGATCAGGATCGGATGATCGAGCATGAAATCGATCAGCTGGTCGTCGCTCCATTTGGGATCGGCGAGCCCGAGCTCGGCGTAAGGCGTGCCCTTTTCGCGCAACAGCGCGCGGACCGGAATTCCCAGCGCCCCGATCAGTTCGACCAATCGCGCCCGATCCGGCGGATTCTTGAGATATTCGATGACCTCGGGCTCCTCGCCGCTCTGGCGGATCATCGCCAGCGTATTGCGCGACGTCCCGCAGGCGGGATTGTGATAGATCGTGACGCTCATGATCGAGCCTCCTTTGATCGGCGCCCTCGCCTCCGCGCAGCAGCCAGTTCATCAGTACCAGCCCGACCAGCGCGCCGCAAAACTCGGCGGCGATGAAGCCGGGAAGATCCTTCGGGCGAATGCCGGAAAACGTGTTGGTGAGCGAGCGTGCGATGGCGACGGCCGGATTGGCAAACGAGGTCGACGCGGTAAACCAGTAGGCCGCCGTGATGTAAAGCCCGACCAGCCAGGGGACGGCCGGCTTGTTGAACCTGATCCCGGCGAGAATGGTCGCGACCAGGCCGAACGCGGCGACGGCCTCGGCCAGCCATTGCGCGCTGCCGGTCCGCGCCTTGAGCGAGGCATCGAGCAGCGGCAGCGCGAACATCGCATGCGCCAGCATCGTGCCGGCAATGCCGCCGGCGATCTGCGCTGCCATGTAGGACACCGCCTCGCGCGGCGTGAGCTCACGCTTCAGCGCGAAGATCAGGGTGACGGCGGGATTGAAATGCGCCCCCGAGATGGGCCCGAGAATCGTGATCAGCACCACGAGGATGGCGCCGGTCGGCAGCGTGTTGCCGAGCAGCGCCAGCGCCACATCCCTGGTCAGGCTTTCCGCCATGATGCCGGACCCGACCACGGTCGCAACCAGCAGCGCGGTGCCGAGCGCCTCCGCCGTGAGGCGGCGCGGCAAATTGAAATCGGACATCAGCTCGCCTTTTCCTGACCGGAGGTGGCTCCTGCGGTACGGCCGATATCGCGCAGCCTCGTCCCGAGCGAAAGTCGGTCGATGCTTTGCAGCGGCAGGCTGGTGAAGGCGGCAATGCGATTGCGCAAGTAGCGGAACGCCTCGACAAACGCCGCTTCCCTCGCGATGTCGGTGCCCTCGACCGCGGCCGGATCATCGATGCCCCAATGCGCCGTCATCGGCTGGCCCGGCCAGACCGGACAAGCCTCGCCGGCGGCGTTGTCGCAAACCGTGAACACGAAATCCATCACCGGCGCATCGGCCGATGCGAATTCCTGCCAGCTCTTGGAGCGCAGGTTATCCGTGGGGTAATCGAGGCTGTTCAGGACCTTGATCGCAAACGGATTGACGGTCCCCTTCGGTTGGCTGCCGGCGGAAAAAGCCCGGAAGTGACGGCGGCCGTCCTTGCGCAGGATCGACTCCGCCAGGATCGAGCGGGCGGTGTTTCCGGTGCACAGGAACAGAACGTTGTAGATCCGATCAGGCATGGGCTTTCCCCTTGACCTTCCCGCTTGACTTTGGCGGACAGCATGGCGCGAGGCTCCTCGATCAGCGGCGCGCAGATTTCGGGGCGTCCGTCACAACAATCCCGCAGCATGAACAGCATCACGGCGCGGAAGCGGGCGAGATCGGCGCGGTAGACGATGGAGCGGCTGTGGCGCTGCGGGATCGCCAGTCCGGCGCGGGCCAGCACCGCCAGATGCGACGACATGGTGTTTTGCGGCACCGCCAGCGCCCGCGCGATCTCGCCGGCCGCGAGTCCCTCCGGCTCGTGCTTCACCAGCAGGCGAAACACGTCGAGCCGGGTCGATTGCGCCAGCGCGGCCAGCGCGAGAATGACGCTTTCCGATTCCATATATCCAGAGTTATGGATATATGGCGAAGTGTCAAGCGAACGCGGTTCGTCCGACCCGGCAAAGGCCCAGTCACGACCGTATTTCGATTATACTAGAAATACGGTTGACAAAGAGCCTGCCGCGTGAGATTCTGCGCTGATGAAACTCGACGATGCCGCCGCACATCTGGAAGCCCTGGGCAATCCAACCCGGCTGAAGATCTACCGTACCCTCATTCGCGCGGGCGCCGCCGGCATGCCGGTCGGCCGCCTGCAGGACCGGCTGAAGATCGCGCCCTCCACCCTCTCCCACCACATCAAGGCTTTGGTGGTGGTGGGATTGGTCACGCAGGTACGCGAGGCGACCACGCTGATCTGTCACGCCAACTACGAGGTGATGCGGGGGCTGGTTGAGTTCCTGGTCGCCGAATGCTGCACCGAGTTCGAGCGAAAGCAAGGATACCAGGACCGCGGCATGATCTTTTCTTCGACCATATTTCTATATTTCTGGAACTATAGGACAAGCAGGGAACAGGAGGATGCGATGGAAGAGTCCAATATCACCGAAGTAGTACGTGAGAAGTATGCCAAGGCGGCCCTGCGCGCAGGCGACGCCTGCTGCGGCGCGACCACGATGGCCAACGTCAGTCCCATCACATCCGATCTCTATGATCGAACTCAAATGGAAAGCCTTCCGGAAGCGGCATTGCTTGCATCCCTGGGCTGCGGCAACCCGACGGCATTGGCCGAACTCAAGCCGGGAGAGAAAGTGCTCGATCTCGGCTCCGGTGGCGGAATCGATGTTTTGCTTTCGGCTCGTCGCGTTGGTCCGACGGGTAAGGCCTACGGGCTCGACATGACGGACGAGATGCTGGAGCTCGCGCGGGAAAATCAGCGCAAGGTGGCGGCTCACAACGTCGAGTTCCTCAAAGGCCAGATCGAGAATATCCCGCTTCCAGACAACTCCGTCGACGTAATCATATCGAACTGCGTGATAAACCTCTCCGCGGACAAGGATCTCGTCTTGCAGGAAGCCTTCCGGGTGCTGCGACCGGGCGGGCGCTTTGCCGTTTCCGACGTCGTGACACGCGGGGAGATCCCCGAGAACGTGCGCAAGAACGCGCTCCTCTGGATCGGCTGCATTGCCGGAGCGCTCGATGAAAACGACTACCGCGCCAAACTCGCCGCTGCGGGCTTCGACCAAATCGGAATCGAGCCGACCCGGGTGTATGACGTCGAGGACGCGCGCGAGATTCTGACGGAGAAGGGCATCGATGTCGACGCCATCGCACCGCAGGTCGACGGAAAATTCATGAGCGCCTTTGTGCGGGCGACGAAGCCGGCCTCCGTCTCGAAACGATAAGCCCGGAAGGGTGGCGGGTTGCAGCGCGAGGCAAGCAGGCTGATCTGCCACTTTCAAGTCGCCGAATGCGCACCGAGCCCGCCCGGAGCAAGGACACCAGGACGGCCCGCGTAGTTTTTGCAGCCGCATATTTCGATATCTCTGATTCGACAGGAGGACGTCATGAGTAAAGCCAAGACCGTTGCGATCATAGGAGCCGGCCCGGTCGGGCTTGCCGCGGCCGCGCATGTGCTGGAGCGCGGACTGACCCCGATCGTGCTGGAAGCAGGCAGTCATGTCGGACATTCGGTACGGCAATGGGGCCACGTGCAGATGTTCTCGCCGTGGGAATACAACATCGACCGCGCGGCGGCGCGGCTGCTGGCGTCAACCGGATGGAATTCTCCCGAGCCCGAGCACTACCCGACCGGCGCCGAACTGGCGGAGCGTTATCTCCAGCCGCTTGCGGCCAAGATCGGGCTCGCGAGCCACGTCCATACCTCGAGCCGCGTCACCGACATCAGCCGCGTCGGCTTCGACAAGCTCAAGACCACGGGCCGCGAAGCCGCCCCGTTCGAAATCCGCTATCAGAACGGCCGCGGTCCCACCAGCGTGAGGGCCGACGCCGTGATCGACGCGTCCGGCACCTGGCACTCGCCCAATCCGGCCGGCGCCAACGGCCTGCGCGCCATCGGCGAAGCTCAGGCTGCGGACAGGATCGCCTACGGCATGCCCGATGTGCTCGGCAAGGATCGCGCGCGCTACGCCGGCAAGACAGTGGCGGTGCTGGGCACGGGCCATTCCGCGGTCGGCACCCTGACCGATCTCGCCAGGCTCGCGACACAATCGCCGGAAACCAAACCGGTCTGGCTGCTGCGCGGCAACGATCCCGCCAAGGCCTTCGGCGGCGGCGCCAACGACAAGCTCACCGCCCGCGGCGACTTGGGGCGGCCTTCGCGGCCCTGGTCGCGGCCGGCCGGATCCAGGTCGAGAGCGAATTTCGCGTATCGCATCTGGCCGCTGACGGCCCTCGCCTGACAGTCAACGCCGGCTCGGCCTGTTGCGGCCGCCAGGTCGTGGTCGACCAGTTGATCGTTGCGACGGGATTTCGGCCCGAGCTGGATTTCCTCCGCGAACTCCGCATCCAGCTCGATCCCGCGATCGAGTGCCCGGTGGCGCTGGCGTCGCTGATCGATCCCAACGAGCACAGCTGCGGCACCGTGCGGCCGCACGGCGCGCGCGAGTTGGCGCAGGCTGAACCCGGCTTCTATTTCGCCGGCATGAAATCCTACGGACGCGCGCCGACCTTCCTGATGCTCACCGGCTACGAACAGGTGCGCTCGATCGCCGCCGATATCGCCGGCGACCGCGAGGCTGCCGAGCGCGTCGAACTGGTGCTGCCGGAGACCGGCGTCTGCAATCGTTCCGGCGCGCCAGATGCCGGCAATTGCTGCGGCGGCCCTGCAATATCGGATGTTGACGCCTGTTGCGCAGACGATGCAAATGCCAAGCAACAGGGCAAGACGGGGTGCGGCTGCGCATCCTGACGCGCGAGGAGGAAGCGGCATTTCACTGGAAGGACGATCCGTCATTGTCGCAATGTGCCTGGGGCAGCTTGGCAGCCTGCTGCCGCACGTCGTGGTGCCGTCGATCCTTGCCGCTTTCCTGATTCCGGAATGGCATTTGAGCGGAGCACAGGCCGGCCTGCTGGCGGGTTCGGGCGCGGCCGGCTACATGCTGACCGTGCCGGTGCTGGCGACGCTGACCGACCGGATCGATGCCCGAAAAATCCTGATCGCGGGTTCGGCGCTGAGCGCGCTCGGCACGGCGCTGTTCGGCCTCTTTGCGACCGGCCTGTGGTCGGGCGCGCTGTGTAACGCAATCGCAGGGATCGGCTTTGCCGGCGCCTACATGCCCGGGCTCAAGGCATTGACCGACCGCTTGGCGCCAGGCAATTCCTCCCGCGCCATCACGCTCTACACTTCGAGCTTCTCCTTCGGCGTCGGCCTGTCGTTCCTGGTGTCGCAACTGGTCGCGGAAAATCTCGGCTGGCGCAGCGCGTTCTTCGTGACCGCGCTCGGCCCGGTCATGATGCTGGCGGTCTGCCTGTTGCTGCGGCCGGTGGCGCCAAAACCCGCGCAGGGGCGCCTTTTGGATTTCGCGCCGGTGTTCCGCAACACCAAAGCGATGGGGTTCGTGCTCGGCTACGGCGCGCACTGCTTCGAGCTTTACGGCATCAGGACCTGGCTGGTGGCGTTCTGGACCTTCGTCGCACTGAAGAATTCGAACAACTCCATTCTCACGCCCATCGTCGTCAGCGTGATCTTTTCCCTGCTCGCGATGCCCGCCAGCATTCTGGGCAATGAATTCGCGCTTCGGGCCGGACGCCATCGCGCCATCACCATCGTGATGTTTGCTTCCGCCGTCGTGGCGCTGCTGATCGGGCTGTCGGCGGACAAATCGCCGTGGTTCCTGCTGCCCTTGCTGCTGGCCTATGCGTTGACGGTGCCGGCGAACTCCGGCGCGTTGACGTCGGGCATGTCGATGGCGGCGCACCCCGATTACCGGGGCGCGACCATGGCCGCGCATTCGACCGTCGGCTTCAGCCTCTCGGCGCTCGGCGCCTGGGTGGTCGGGGTTGCGCTGGACCTCGCGGGCGGACCGTCCAGCGCCAATGGGTGGATGGCGGCATTCTCGGTTTTGGCCGCGGGCATCTTGCTGGGTCCGGTGGCGCTCTACTGGTCCAGAACCGTAACGTCCCGCTCATGAGCCCGCGCCAGCTTCCGATCATCCTGGCGCTCGGCACCACGCAGACATTGTCGTGGGCCTCGAGCTACTATTTGCCGGCGATTCTCGCCGATCCGATCGCGCGCGACCTCGGCGTGTCCTCGAACTGATTTTTGCCGCCTTTTCCTCCTCGCTGGTGATATCAGCCTTGATCGGCCCGCGCGTCGGCCGGCAGATCGACCTGGTCGGCGGCCGGTCGGTGCTGTCGGCTTCCAATCTGGTGCTCGCGGCGGGATTGGCGCTGCTTGGCCTCTCCTACTCCATTCCGGTACTTGTGATCGCCTGGCTGCTGCTCGGCGTCGGCATGGGGGCCGGCCTGTACGACGCCGCCTTCGGCGCGCTGGGGCGCATCTATGGCGATGCGGCGCGCCGCTCGATCACCGGCATCACCCTGATCGCGGGTTTTGCCTCTACCGTCGGATGGCCGCTGTCCGCGCTCGGCCTCGAAACCATCGGCTGGCGCAATACCTGTTTTGCCTGGGCGCTCGCCCATCTGCTGATCGGCTTGCCACTGAATTTCTTCATGCTGCCGGCGGTAAAGGGCGCCAAGGCGGCGGTCGCCGCCGCCGTCAAGCCGCATATCCCGATCGACCGCACCATGATCGTACTGGCGTTCGTGTTCGCGGCGGCCTGGAGCGTCACCGGCGCCATGGCCGCGCATTTCCCGCGCATCATGGAAGCCGCGGGCGCGACGACCTTGCAGGCGGTCGCGGCCGGCGCGCTGATCGGTCCGGCGCAGGTTGCAGCCCGCATCTTCGAGGCAAGCTTTCTCAGCCGCTATCATCCGCTGGTATCGACGCGGCTGGCCTGCCTGACCCACCCGGTCGGCGCCGCCATCCTTGGTCTCGTCGGAGGCCCTGCTGCCAGCGTGTTCGCCATCTTCTACGGCACCGGCAACGGCATCCTGACGATCGCGCGCGGCACCCTACCGCTGGCGATCTTTGGCCCGCAAAATTATGGCTATCGGCTCGGCATCATCGGCGCGCCGGCGCGGATGGCGCAGGCTGCGGCCCCCTTGGTGTTCGGCCTGCTGGTGGAGATCATGGGCAGCCGCGTGCTGATTGTCTCCTCCGCGCTCAGCCTGTCGGCGCTGCTGGCGCTGTTCCTGCTGCGAAAGCCGCCGGCGGCGAGTTGATCCTCGCTTGTTGCGAGCGGATTTGGTCCTTTCAATTGCGCGCCATTTCGAGCAGAACCACGCGATGGAAAAAGACAACCGTCCAATGAGCTTCAGGGAATTCGTTCGCTGGGCGATCACGCCGCCGCAAGCCTATGCGGTCTATCTCATCGCCCTGTTCCTCGTCGCCGGATTGTCGTTCTATGCCGGCACGTTGAAGCCGAAAAAACCCGTCGGCCTCGGTCCTCCGCCGGTATCCGCGCCGCGGAATTGAACTTTCGGATCATGCCATGACACGCGAAGCCCCGCCGCGATCAAACAAATGTCAGCTTCAACCCGCCCAAAACTCGACACGGCGACTGGCGTTTCGTTAGTGCGTCGCGATGATCTTTCTGGTGGCGATTTTCTTCCTAGCGTCTGCAAACAGCGTGGTCGTCCGTTCATATCTTCGAAGGCTTTTTCGTCCACGCATAGTACAATCTTCTCGGGCGGCGAACCAATCCTACACGGCACTTTGGCCGAAAATCGGGTCGTTACTTCTCGCACCAGGATTCTTGCGAGCCGCATCAATCTTGTGTTGCTGTCGCAGGAACCGCTCAGACATATGGTTACATCTTAATCTATCGCTTTTTTTCAATTGTTCCCCAGCGAGCAGGGCCCGTCCATACGCTGCGAACCCGGCAGGCGGTGGTTTTATCGAGAACTTCAGAATCCGTTTGTCTTGGTCGACTTCGTATAGTTTATCGTTGCTGCTTACCCGGCCGCGGTTTGCCCCGCTCCACATTCGGTGTTCAGATGCTTAATGTCAGGCTTCCCAACCTGCTGACCTTGCTTCGCTGCTCGATCTCTTTCGGGTCTCCGAAGTGAGCTCTAGCGCGGAGCCGATCGAGCGGGCCGAGCAGATCTGGCAGGAAACGCTGTCCGACAGCAGCATTGCGGTGTTCGTATCCACCGTGGATGCCCGGATCGTTGCGACCTGCATGCTGATCACGGCGCCAAACCTGCTGCGTGCCGGACGGCGGCATGCTTTCCTCGAAAACGTGGTCACCCATCCCGATTTTCAAGGTCGCGGCCATGGCGGTGCCGTTGTCGGCGCGGCGCTCGCCGCCGCCTGGTTGAGGGATTGTCACCACGTGCTGATGCAGAGCGGCCGGCAGGATTCTCACGTGCATCGCTTCTATCAGAACTGCGGTTTTCAACCGGGCCTCCGGGTCGGCTACGTCGCACGCCGTCCGGCGTGACCGGCACACAGGGATCTTGCCCGCGCCGCCATGACAGGCATATGCTCTCGGCCGGGGATGTCGCAGCCTCCCCGTGAAATGGCGATCCCATTCAAGCGCTGCTCGTATCCGTTTGGAGCGAGCACATGGACGGATCCCTCCAACTCTTACTTTTCGTCATCGCCACCTTTGCCGGTGCGCTGGTCGCGGGCCTCTCCGGCTTTGCCTTCGGATTGGTCGCGGCCTCGATCTGGCTCTACATCCTGACACCCCTGCAGACGGCGACGCTGATCATCGCGTTCGGCCTGATCGTGCAGGGTTTTGCGGTCTGGAAACTGCGACGCAGCCTCGACTGGAAAAAGCTCTGGCCATTCGTGCTGGGCGCAGCCCTCGGCGTGCCCGCCGGCGTCTTCATCCTGACCTGGGCCAACCCTGCGCATGTGCGAACCGGCGTCGGGGTGTTGCTGGTGCTCTACAGTCTTTACGCGCTGTTTCGACCGACGATCCCGCCGGTCAAGGCGGCCGGCGCCGCGGCCGATGCCGGCGCCGGATTCCTCAACGGCGTGCTCGGCGGCATCACCGGGCTTGCCGGCATCCTCGTCACCATCTGGTGCGGCCTGCGCGGCTGGCCCAAGGACGTGCAACGCACGGTGTTCCAGCCGGTGGCGGTCGCGACCTTCCTGATGAGTGCGCTGTGGATCGGCGCCAGGGGCGCGATCACGCCGGACACCATAAAACTGTTCCTGATCGGGCTGCCCGCGCTGCTCGCCGGCACCTGGCTCGGCCTGAAACTGTTCGGGCGGCTCGACGAGGCCGCGTTCCGCAAGGTGGTACTGGTGCTGCTCCTGGCGTCGGGGGTGGTGCTGGTCCTGTAGACGAGCGGCTCCCTGCGGCAAAGCGGTTTCAAAAATATCGGTTCCGACCGCTGGAACCAATCGGGCCTCACGGATTAATTATCCCAAGCCCCGCGGTGGAGATTGCAGATGCCAGGAACTGGCCGGACGGTGCCCTACGGGGCAGATCAGACGCTATACCTCGTGACCGACCGATCGGGTCGGCTGGGAGATGCTTGCCGCGAAACCGAGGTCGAGCGGGCGGACATCGAAACCGTCATCGCCGATCTGTTTTCAGGGCAGTTCAGCGACCCCGTCAACGTCATCGCCTACAACACCCTCGAGCATTGGTCCCGGGACGTCTCAAGGGATATTGCCGCCGAAGTCCGCAGCCGCTGCGACATCGAAGGCGAAGCCGTACCCGAGCATATCCAGGACTTCGTCTTCGGCTACATCGATCAGGACCGCCAGTCGGCCTTGCGCGGGTCTGATCGCCAGAGGTTGCTATTTTGGAAGTTCTACCTCGCCGGGCCCGGCCATGCATTGACAGTCCGCGCCCGTTCCCTTATTTGGCAACCTATGGGGGTTTTGCGATCTCCCCACGAGGCGACATGCCCAAGTATCGCGTCCCGTATCTCTCAAAACGAGGGCGCATCATGTCATCATATCACAACGATATCTCCCGACAAACTATCGCGGCTGATCGGCACGGCCGAACACCCCTGCCCTGATCGACGTCCGCACCGACGAGGATTTTGCCGCCGATCCCGCGGCTCATTCCCGGCGCGGTCAGGCGCAGCCACCAGGACGCCGCCGACTGGGCGAGCGAATTTACCGGCAACGCCGGCCATCGTCGTCTGCCATGCGCGGCGCGAAACTGGCGCAAGGCACCGCGGCCTGGCTGCGCAGGCCGACGTCCGCGGCCGAGGCGCTGGAAGGCGGTTTCGAGGGCTGGAAGGCCGCCAAGCTGCCGCTGGTGCCGCGGCAAAACTGCCGCCGCGCGATGCGCAGGGCCGCACGGTCTGGGTGACGCGCGCACGGCCGAAGATCGACCGCATCGCCTGCCCCTGGCTGATCCGCCGCTTCGTCGATCCGAACGCGGTGTTTCTGTTCGTGGCGCCGTCCGAAGTGGTCGCGGTCGGCGAGCGCTTCAACGCCACGCCGTTCGACATCGAAAACGTGTTCTGGAGCCATCGCGGCGAACTCTGCACCTTCGACGTCATGGTCGAGGAGTTCGGCCTCGCGACGCCGCCGATGCTGCGGCTGGCGACGATGGTTCGCGCCGCCGACACCGGCAGGCTCGATCTGTCTCCGGAAGCGCCGGGGCTGCTGGCGGCTTCGCTCGGTCTGTCGCGAATGTATGATGACGATCTCGAACAGCTCGAGGCCGGCATGCTGCTCTACGACGCCTTCTATCGCTGGTGCCGTGACGCGACCGGCGAAACCCACAACTGGCCGACCAACAAGGCCAAGGCCGTGAGCGACATGGCTGCGAATGACGGCGAACACCGAAGCTGATGCCGGCCACGGCATCAGCTTCGGTGAGGCCTTCCGCGTCTGGCTGCGGGTCGCCCTGCTGCTCGTTCGGCGGCCCGGCCGGTCAGATCGCGGTGATGCACCGCATCCTGGTCGAGGAGAAAAACTGGATCTCCGAAAGCCGGTTTCTGCATGCGCTGAACTACTGCATGCTGCTGCCGGGCCCGGAGGCGCAGCAGCTGGCGACCTATATCGGCTGGCTGTTGCACCGCACCGCCGGCGGCATCATGGCCGGCGGGCTGTTCATCCTCCCCGGCATCATCGCCATCATGGGCCTGAGCTATATCTACGCCGCCTTCGGCAAGGTCGGCTTCGTCGAGGCGCTGTTCTTCGGACTGAAGGCCGCGGTGCTGGCGATCGTGATCCAGGCGGTGTTCCGCGTCGGCAAGCGCGCGCTGCGCAACCGCGATCATGATCGGCGCTCGCCGCCATCGCCTTCGTCGCGATCTTCTTTTTCGACGTGCCCTTCCCGGTCATCATCATTGCCGCGGGCGTCATCGGATTTTTCGGCGCGAGAAGCGGACGCAGCGAATTTGCCGCGGTCGCGCATGGCGGCGGCAGAAGGATGCCGCTGTGGTCGACAGCATGCTCGGCGACGATTGCCCGACCACGTCCGGCCCAGCATTCGCCGC
Organism: uncultured Alphaproteobacteria bacterium; assembly: GCA_963706975.1. Classification (GTDB taxonomy): domain Bacteria; phylum Pseudomonadota; class Alphaproteobacteria; order Rhizobiales; family Xanthobacteraceae; genus Bradyrhizobium. Next base: position 40,135 of record CAVPOL010000061.1, on the reverse strand, counting down.
GCGCACTGAGAGTCAGCGCGGTCTGGCTGCTGCTGTGGCTGGTGCCGGTCGCGGCGCTCCTGATCGCGTTCGGCGAGGCCAATGTGTTCAGCCAGATCGCGCTGTTCTTCAGCAAGATGGCGATGGTGACGTTTGGCGGCGCCTACGCCGTGCTGGCCTATGTGGCGCAGCAGGCGGTCGAGCATTATCACTGGGTGCAACCGCGCGAGATGCTGGACGGCCTCGGCATGGCCGAGACCACGCCGGGTCCGCTGATCATGGTGCTGCAGTTCGTCGGCTTCATGGCCGCGTTCCGCGATCCCGGCACGCTGTCACCGATGATGGCGGGCACGCTCGGCGGATTGCTGGCGACCTGGGTCACCTTCACGCCCTGCTTCCTCTGGATTTTTCTCGGCGCGCCCATTCATCGAGCGGCTGCGCGGCAACAAGGGCCTCGCCGGCGCGCTCGGCGCCATCACCGCAGCCGTGGTCGGCGTGATCCTCAATCTCTCGATCTGGTTCGCGCTGCATACGGTGTTTCGGGAGACCGTGCCGATTCGCATCGCTCGGGCTGTCGTTCGACATGCCGGTATGGTCGAGCGTCGACGTTGCCGGCGCTGGCTCTGGCGATCGCCGCCGCCACCGCGATTTTCCGCTTCAACCTGGGTATGCTGACGGTGCTGGCTGGTTCGTGCGCCGCGGGCGTGCTGCTGCGGCTGGCGGGATTGGTTTGAGCGCGGCGGCACATTCCGCCGCGGCCAACGCGCCAATCTAGTGGAGCACGATCAACTGCACGATGGCAGCGCATGCGATGCCGCTCCAGACGACGGCGATACCTGCCATGACCAGCGCCATGGCGCAACGCTCGCCCCTTGGTCTCATCTGTGTCATCTTCCTATCCTTATAATCCCTGGCTGCCCGATGGACGCTCCAGCCGATCGCGCGCCGCCGGGCGTTCGGACGGCTCGCGTCCGATCTTTGACTGCAGGTTAGCAAGGTCGATGAAGAGGTCGGCCTGGCGGCGCAGTTCGTCGGCTGCCATCGGCGGCTGGCTCGCAATCGTCGAAACCACGGTGACGCGGGTGCCACGGCGCTGCAACGCTGCAACCAGCGGGCGGAAATCGCCATCGCCGGAAAACAGCACGATCTCGTTGACATAGGCGGCGAGCTCCATCGCATCGACCGCGAGCTCGATATCCATGTTGCCCTTGACCTTGCGGCGGCCGCTGGCGTCGACGAACTCCTTGGTCGGCTTGGTGACGACGGTGTAGCCGTTGTAATCGAGCCAGTCGATCAGGGGACGGACCGAGCAGTATTCCTGATCCTCGATGGTCGCGGTGTAGTAGAAGGCTCGCAGCAGCGTGCCGCGGCCCTGGAATTCCTTCAGAAGGCGCTTGTAATCGATATCGAAACCAAGCGTTCTCGCGGTGGCGTGGAGATTGGCGCCCTCAATGAATAGCGCAATTCTGTCGGATCCTGATCGGGACATGTCATTGCCTTTGCATTAGAAAGTGGAAATTGAATTCGTTCAAACCTGTGTGTCGTCAGCTTCCGGCCGCGCTTCCCCGTCGGACTTCGCCTGCGCGACGAACTCGTCGAATGCCGACACCGCGTCGTCGATTTCGTTGCAGCTGCAGCTGTCGACCGATATCCTCGCATCGTGATCGAACAGTTCCATCCACAGCAACGGCACGTCGCCTGGCCCGCGTGACGAACCATTGGACATCCGAATTTCATGGCTCCCGATTTTGATGACCGAGATTGTTCTTGGCGCGGAGTTGCCCTCAGGCGTGCCTGACAGGGCCATGAAGGCCTGCGTAATCCGCAGCCTGCCTGACGTCGTGTTCGTGCACATCGCGGAACCCCGGAATTTGGCCGTTTCAGACGCAGGACTTGGCGAAGCACGCTCCGCGATCACACGCCAGTTCTGAAACGCAAGAGATGCCGCGGCGCAAATCGCGCAGCCGAAAACCAGCCTGAAGCGGCAATCCATATTTAGCAGACAGCCCGCGCGCGACTTGCTATCATGCGCCAATGATTTGATCGTCTGCGCCAGAACGGCTCGTTCACGACGAACAGACCGCAAACGGCATACAGCAACAGAGGATGAAGACCCGTGCGTGCTCCCAGACCGGGGCGCATCGATTCGATGCCGAGCGCCTCGGGCGGCATTGCCCGCCTGGTATATGCACACCTGCGCGAGCGCGGCATCCCGACGACACCGCTGCTGTCGAAGGCCGGATTGAGCGTCGAGCAGATCAATGATGGCAGCGCCCGCGTCAAGGTGCGGAGCCAGATCAAATTCCTCGAACTCGCTGCCGACGCGCTGGACGATGACCTGCTGGGCTTTCGTCTGGCGCGCGATTATGACCTTCGCGCACTCGGCCTGATCTATTATGTGCTGGCGTCTTCCGAGGCGCTGAACGACGCCCTGCACAACGCCGTCCGCTACAGCAGGATCACGAACGAGGGAGTTTCGGTCAAATTTCGCGCAAGCAGGGAGATCGCGATCACGCTCGAACACGTGGGCGTCGAACGGCGGTCGGACTGCCACCACATCGAATTCTGGCTGCTGTCCCTCGTTCGCCTGTTCCGCCAGCTTACCAACCGCCGAATAATGCCGAGCAGGATAAGGGTGGTACATCATCGCAACGAGGACGCCGGCCGAATTTCGCTCGCTGCTGGGATGCGAGATCGAATTCGGCTCTGCGGTCGACGAGGTGGCGTTCCCGATTGCGGTCACACGCATGCCGATCGGCAGCGCCGACAGCTATCTCAACGAACTGCTGATCAAGTACTGCGAAGAGGCCCTTGCCCATCGGAAGCCCGGCACATGGCACCCTGCGCGCGAGCGTGGAAAATGCCATGGCGCCGTTGCTCCCGCACGGAAAGGCCAACGCCGTTGAAATCGCCCGCCAGCTCGGCATGAGCCATCGAACGCTGGCGCGCAGGCTTGCCGCGGAAGGATTGACCTTTTCGGATATCGCCGATGAGCTGAAAGCGCGACCTCGCCAGGCATTATTTGAGGGACGGCGACCAGCCGATTTCGCAGATCGCCTGGCTGCTCGGCTACCGCGAAGTCAGCGCCTTCACCCACGCCTTCAAGCGCTGGACCGGAATGACGCCAAGCCAGTTGCGGGCACGAGCGAAATTTGCGGCTGCCGGCGGCCTCCGAAAGACGCCACCTCGACGGCGCAGCCGTTCCGGGTGACATGCGGCGGTTTCCGGCGTCCCCATCCGACCGCCTGGTCCCTACACCACCTCCGCCGGCGCCAGCTTGCAGACGTCGCTGCCCGCCTCGATCTGCAGCGTCGCGTGATGGATCTTGAAGCGGTGCGAGAGTTGCTCGCAGACGCCATGCAGGAAATGATCGTCGTAGCCGCCCGGCCGCACCAGATGCGCCGTCAGCGCGGTTTCGTTGGTGCTCATGGCCCAGACATGGAGGTCGTGCACTTCGGTGACGCCTTCGAGCGTTGCCCGAGATAGTTCTTCACCTCCGCGAGTTCGATACCTCTGGGCACGCCATCGAGCGCGAGATTGACGCTGTCCCGGGCCAGCCCCCACCCGCTCGCCAGCACGACGGCGGCGATGACGAGGCTGATTGCCGGATCGATCCACAGCCATCCCGTCAGCATGATCGCCAGGGCCGCGACCACCACGCCGAGGGAGACGCCGGCGTCCCCCGCCATGTGCAGATAGGCGCCGCGGATATTGAGGTCGCCATGACGGCCGCGCATGAACATCAGCGCGGTGGCGCCGTTGATGAGCGATGCCGAGCGCCGCGACCCAGATGACGGTCCTGCCGGCCACTTCGGCGGGTGTGCCGGATCCGGTCGATGGCCTCGACGGCGATGGCGCCGACCGCGAGCAACAGCAGGCCGGCGTTGGCCAGCGCAGCCAGGATCGAGGCCCGCCGGTAGCCGTAGGTGTGCTGCTCGGTCGGCTGCCGGCGTGCCAGCCATCCCGCGGCCCATGCCAGCACCAGCGCGATCACGTCGGAAAAATTGTGAACCGCGTCCGAAATCAGCGCCAGCGAGTTGGCGGCATAGCCGAAACCGAGTTCCGCCGCGACGAACGCGGTGTTGAGAGCAATGCCGACGGCGAATGCGAAGCCGAAATGGTCGGGCGCGTGGCTGTGCCCGGCATGGGAATGGTCGTGGGAGTGATCGTGGTGGTGATGGGCCATTACGCCTGAGATAATCGTTGCGGGCCGTTTGGTTCGGCCGCTCGCGATTATAGCGCGCACGAAATAGCGAATACTATTACGGAGCCCATCACATTCGTCGTCCCTGCGAACGCAGGAACCCATACGCCGTGCCCTATCGTGTGGGCACGCGGGTCGAGACCTTCAATCACAACGATACGCCGGTGGCTATGGGTCCCTGCGTTCGCAGGGACGACAGTTACTCCACGCCCTGCCGAAACTTGTTCGACTTCGGCAGGCCGTGCGCAAGCCGGCCGGCGTCGGCGCGGTTGCCGCGCCAGTCGGACAATTCCTTCCAGCTCATGCCCTGCTCGCGCCCGGCGGAATCCTTCCAGGTCAGGCCGGCCTTGGATTCGAAGGTGGCGACATCGGACAGCGCAGCGCTGGTGTATTTCTGCAGGCGCACGCCGCGGCCGCGCGCCATTTCCGGCACCTGGTCGAGCGGGAAAACCACCATCTTGTGGTTGGTGCCGATCACGGCCACCTGTGTCGCCGCGACGGTCGCGATCGCGCAGGCCTCGTTCGGCATTTCGACGTTCAGCACCTGCTTGCCCTTGCGGGTATTGCTGACGCAATCGTCCTCGTTGACGACAAAACCCTGGCCTTCGAGGCTCGCGATCAGGAATTTGCGGCCGCCCTTGTTGACGAACAGCGAGACGATCGCGGTCTCCTGCTCCATGTCGATGAACATCCGGATCGGCTCGCCATGGCCGCGCCCGCCCGGCAGTTTTGCGACGTCGAGCGAATAGAACCGGCCGTTGGTGGCGAACAGCAGCAGTTTCGAGGTGGTCTCGGCGAAGAACGCCTTGTCGAGCTTGTCGTCGGTCTTGAAGGTCAAGTCCCGAGAGATCGGCGACATGGCCCTTCAGCGTGCGCACCCAGCCCTTTTCGGAAACCACCACGGTGACCGGCTCGCGCTCGACAAAAGCTTCCTCGATCGCGGCGAGATCGTGCTCGGGCGCGTCGGCGAACATGCGTGCGGCGCTTGCCGAGCGGCGTCTTCGGCCCAAAGATATCGCGGACTTTCCGGACCTGCTCGCCGACCTTCGACCACTGCTCGGTCTCGGAGGCCAGAATGCCCTTGATGCCCTTCAACTCGGCGCGAAGGTTCTTGTCCTCGGTGCGGATCTCGAATTCCTCGAGCTTGCGCAAACTGCGCAGCCGCATGTTGAGGATGGCGTCGGCCTGGATCTCCGTCAGCTTGAACGCCTTTATCAAGGCCGGCTTCGGCTCATCCTCGGTGCGGATGATCTTGATCACCTTGTCGATGTTGAGATAGGCGATCAGGTAGCCGCCGAGCACTTCCAGCCGGTGCTCGATCTGCTCCTTGCGGTAGTTGGATCGGCGAAGCAGCACGTCGCGCAGATGGTCGAGCCATTCGCGCAGGCATTCGGCCAGGCCGAGCACCTTGGGGATGCGGCCCTTTACCAGCACGTTGAGGTTCAGCGGAATCCGGCTTTCCAGCTCGGTCAGCCTGAACAGCGATTCCATCAGCAATTCCGGATCGACCGCGCGGGATTTCGGCTCGATCACGAGGCGGATGTCTTCGGCGGATTTCATCGCGGACGTCGCCGACCAGCGGCAGCTTCTTCTCGTTGAGCAGTTCGGCGATCTTCTCGACCAGCCGCGACTTCTGCACCAGCCACGGAATCTCCGTGATCACCACCACCCAGGTGCCGCGGGCGCCCTCTTCCTGGCTCCATTTGGCGCGGGTGCGGAACGAGCCGCGCCCGGTCATGTAGGCTTCGGCGATGCTCTCCTTGGAATTGACGATGATGCCGCCGGTCGGGAAATCCGGACCCTTGACCCATTTCAGCAGCGACTTCGACTTGGCGTCGGGCTTGTCGATCAGATGCAGGGCTGCATCGCACAGCTCTGCCGCATTGTGCGGCGGGATCGAGGTCGCCATGCCGACCGCGATGCCCTGCGCGCCGTTGGCGAGCAGGTTCGGAAAGCCGCCGGGCAGCACGATCGGCTCTTTGGTCTGGCCGTCGTAATTGGCGCGGAATTCGACGCCGTCCTCGTCGATGCCCTCGAGCAGGAGCCGCGCGACCTCGGTCATGCGCGCTTCGGTATAGCGGTAGGCGGCGGGATTATCGCCGTCGATATTGCCAAAGTTGCCCTGGCCATCGACCAGCGGATAGCGCGAGGAGAAATCCTGCGCGAGTCGCACCAGCGCGTCATAGATCGACTGGTCGCCATGCGGATGGAACGAGCCCATCACGTCGCCGACGATCTTTGCCGATTTCTTGAATGGCGTGCCGGGGTCGAGCCGCAGCAGCCGCATGCCATAGAGGATGCGCCGGTGCACCGGCTTCAGGCCGTCGCGGGCGTCCGGCAGCGCGCGGTGCATGATGGTCGAGAGCGCATAAGCGAGATAGCGCTCCTCGAGCGCGTCGCGCAGCATGACCTCATGGATCTCAGCCGGCTCTTCAGGCGGAATCGTCGTTTTCCCATGGGGAGGGGTTAAACTCTTGCGGTGAATCGGGCAAGCCGCGAATCAGTGGTAATTTAGGCCGCGCCGCGGCGCTAAGGAACCGCGATCCGGGCTCGATGTTTCGTCACCGCATTGATGAACCCGTCGCGCGCATCGGAATGCCCCTGCCCGCGCGGCTCCAGCACGTGGCGGAGCAGGAACATTCCGGTCAGCAGAAAACCGTCCGCAGGTCCTGGTCGGACCAGCCGTTGGCCCCGCCGCCGCCCTCGCGCAAAAATGCCGGCAGCCGCAGCAGCCGGTCACGCCAGGGATCGCCGGCCCGCCGCGACACCGCGCCGCCGGATTTTGGCGAGACATAGATCAGGTCCGAGGTTTCGCCTGACGCGGCGCAGTTTTCGAGATCGAGGCCGAAACCGAGTTCGGTGAGCATCGCGAGTTCGAATTTGATCAGCTGGATGGCGGCCTCGCCGATATCGTCGAAATCATCCAGCGTGCGTTCCAGCATTTCAAAAATGTCTTCGTGCGGATCACGTTCCGGCAGCAGCCGCGCCAGCGAGGCCAGATGGGTCACGCCATAGGTCGCATGCGACGACGCCAGCACGGTGGCGGCGCGCAGCCGCGTGCCCTCGATCACGTAATAGCCAAGATGCTCGTCGAGCCGTGCCCGCCACACCGCCGACACGCTGTTGCCGGGCTGCAGCATCGGCCGCATCCGCTTGCTGGCGCCGCCACGCACCAGGCCGAGATGGCGGCCATGGCCGCGCGTCAGCAGTTCGACAATGGCGGAGGATTTGCCATGCCGCCGCACCCCCAGCACGATGCCTTCGTCGGTCCATTCCATGGGGTGAGAGTGTACAGGATTCCGTTGCTGGGCGCAGCCGTCTCACAGACGTTCCCCGGATGCAGCGCAGCGCCCTTGCGGTGCGCCGCTGATCCGGGGTCCAGGACTTGCCGGACGACATGGGTCCCGGCTCTGCGGCGCATCGCAACGGCGCTGCACCGCGTCCGGGACACGAGAATCACGCGTTGAACCAGCCCGCCGCGTCGCCGGTAAAGGACAAGTACAATCCGGCCGCCGTCAGCGCGCACGAGACGATTTCGACGCCGGTGTCGAACTCCAGGCCGGTTTGGCCGATGACCTGCACCAACGTGATCGCCGAAAGAACCAATACCGCCATCAGCACCCAGCGCGGCCAGTTCTTGCGCCGCCGCGCGGCGAGCCAGACGAAATAGACCAACAGCAGGATCAGGCAGGCCGCCATCAGGCTCTCCACCATGATCATCGATTCCGTCATCTGCGCGCTCGGCGTCCGCTCCGCGAACGCGACCGACAGCGCGTCGAGCGATCAGCGACAGATAGAGCAGCACTTCGAACCACAGCACGTTTCTCGGTACGTTCATCGCGACGCCGGCTCATTCCTTCGGGAATTCGAGTCCCATTTCGCGGTAGCGGTTGGGATCGTCGCCCCAGTTTTCGCGCACTTTCACGAACAGGAACAGGTGCACGGGCACACCGACAATCTCGGCGATTTCCTTGCGCGAATCCGCGCCGATCGACTTGATGGTCGCGCCGCCCTTGCCGAGCACGATCTTGCGCTGGCTTTCGCGCTCGACAAAGATGGTCTGCTCGATGCGGATGGATTTGTCCTTGCGCTCGGTCCAGCTGTCGGTCTCGACGGTGGACTGATACGGCAGTTCCTGATGCAGCTGGCGAAAGATCTTTTCGCGGGTGATTTCCGCCGCCAGATGCCGCATCGGCGCGTCCGACATCTGGTCTTCGGGATAGTGGTACGGCCCCGGCGGCACCATCGCGGCCAGGCTGTGGCGCAGATCATCGACGCCGTCGCCGGTCATGGCCGACACCATGAACGTCTCGGCGAATTTCAGCCGCTCGTTGGCGGCCTGCGCCAGCTTCAGCAGCTTTTCCTTGGAGACGATATCGACCTTGTTGATGACCAGGATCTTGGGATGATTGACGGTCGCCAGCCTTGGCTGAAGATCGCCTCGGCCTCCTCGTCGATCCCTTCGCGGGCGTCGAGCAGCACGCAGACGAGGTCGGCGTCATGCGCCCCGCTCCAGGCGGTCGACACCATGGCGCGGTCGAGCCGCCGCTTCGGCATGAAGATGCCGGGCGTATCGACCAGGATGATCTGGGCGTTGTTGTCGATCACGATGCCGCGGATCAGCGCGCGGGTGGTCTGCACCTTGCGCGAGACGATGGTGACCTTGGAGCCGACCAGCGCATTGACCAGCGTCGACTTGCCGACATTGGGCGCGCCGATCAGCGCGACGAAGCCGCAGCGCGTCGCCGCCGGCGGTAGCTCGCCTCTGTCGTCTGGTCATCCATCATTGCTGCCGCCGGCCGACGCCTTCACGTTCGATCATCACGGAGGCCGCGACCTTTTCGGCCGCGCGCTTGCTGCCGCCGATGCCTTCGGCAGGCTCGCAGCCCGGGCAGATCCACCGCGACCCGGAACTGCGGATCGTGATGCGGCCCGGTGCGCTCGACCTCGCGATAGACCGGCGTCGGCAATCCCTTGCCCTGCGCCCATTCCTGCAGCACGGTCTTGGGATCGCGCAGCGGCCGCCGCGGCTTGCGCATCCGCTCGATCCAGTTGCGCTCGACGAATTGCGCCGCGGCATTATAGCCGCCGTCGAGAAAGATCGCGCCGATCACCGCTTCGCAGATGTCGCCGAGCACGGATTTGCGCAAGCGGGCGCCGGCGCCGGCGCCGACCGCGCCGAGCTTGATATCGTCGATCAGCCCGAGCGATTTGGCGACATCGGCACAGCTTTCCTTGCGCACGAGATCGGCCAGCCGCTTCGACAATTCGCCCTCGTCGGCATTGGGAAAGGCGCGTACAGCATGTCGGAGACCACGAGCCCGAGCACGTGGTCGCCGAGGAATTCGAGACGCTGATAGCTGTCGCCGCGCTTGCGCGAGGATTTCAGCGCGGAGACGTGGGTGAAGGCGGTCGCCAGCAGATCGGCATCGGCAAATTTGTGCCCGATCCGCGCCTCGATCGCCGCTGCGGCCGCCTTGGCGCTGACCTTGCTGCGCTTCTTCTTCGCCGCCGCGGGCTCGCTCCCGGCGTCAGGCTGGGGACGTGCGTCGCCGGTTGCGGATGAGGTCTGGAGATCTGGCGATTCGTCGTTCATCGCACGATTGAGAATATGCGATTCCAGCGCACCGCGGTCGGCCAGCGCCAGAACATCCAGGCATGCTCGCCCTCGGCAATGGAGAAGAAGATCATCTGGGCCCGGCCGACGATATTCTCGAACGGCACGTAGCCCACCGCCGACAGCACCCGGCTGTCGGTGGAATTATCGCGGTTGTCGCCCATCATGAAGAGATGCCCGGCCGGCACCTTATATTCGTGGTGTTGTCGTAGAAGCCGTTTTCGACGCAATCGAGCGTCTCATAGCTGACGCCGTTCGGCAGCGTCTCCTTCCAGCGCTTGACGCGCGCGATTTCCTCGGGCGCGCCGCAGGGATCCTCGCCGATGAAGTCGCCGAGCGCGCTCGCGCTGAACCGGCGCGCCGTTGATGTAGAGCAATCCGTCCCGCATCTGGATGCGGTCGCCGGGCAACCCGATCACGCGCTTGATGTAATCGGTGGAATCGTCCTTCGGCAGGCGGAAAACGAGGATATCGCCGCGCGCCGGCTCCGAGCCGAAGATGCGGCCCGAAAACAGCGGCGGCGACAGCGGGATCGAATAGTGGCTGTAGCCGTAGGAATATTTCGAGACGAACAGATAGTCGCCGACCAGCAGCGTCGCCTTCATCGAGCCCGAGGGGATGTTGAAGGGCTGGAACAGGAAGGTGCGGATCACCAGCGCGATCAACAGCGCATGGATGACGACGCGGATGGTTTCACCCAAGCCGCTTTCAGTTTTTGTCCCGGACGTCACGCTCATCGCTTTCCCAATTCCCGACGCGGCCAAAGCGCGCGGTGGCAGAGCATTTTCCTCGCGCGAATCGCCGTTCGCTCCGCGCCAAGAAACTGATCTTGATTCTGATATTGAGAGCGAATTCCGGCGCAAACCCGAATTCGCCCTGGCTACGATGTTCCCTGCGGCGTTTTAGACGGTTGTTCGCGGCGGCGCAATCAACGGCCGCATCAAAACTTTCTAATCCATTGATATATTGGGATTTTTAGTTTGGTCAGGTCTGCCCGGCCGGTACGGCCCCGGTCGGCTCAGGCTTTGCCGGCAGGGACCGCCGAAATTATGACGAAGGCCTGCGCCAGCGGCCAATCGTCGGTAATCGACAGGTCGATCCGCGCCTCCATGCCCGCCGGGCGTCAGTGCTTCGAGCCGTGCCAGCGCCCCGCCCGTCAGCCGCATGGTCGGCCGCCCCCCGGCAGGTTCACCACCCCCATATCCCGCCACCAGACGCCCTGGCGGATGCCGGTGCCGAGCGCCTTGGAACAGGCCTCCTTGGCGGCAAACCGCTTGGCATAGGTCGCCACCACCATCTTCTCGCTCTTGGCGCGGCGCTCGGCCCTGGCGCGCTCGGCGTCGGTGAAGATGCGGTCGAGAAAGCGGTCGCCATGGCGCTCGATGACTTTTGCCACGCGGCGGATATCGATCAGGTCGGAGCCGATGCCGATGATCATGCGCTGGCCTCCCCGAGCCGGCGCGGCCGCGATCCATGGCGGCGCGCATCGCCCGCACGGTCTCGGCCAGGCCGACGAACAGCGCCTCCCCGATCATGTAGTAGCCGATGTTCAGCTCCACGATTTCGGGCAGTGCTGCGATCGTTTCCGCGGTGGCATAATCGAGGCCGTGGCCGGCATGGACTTCGAGGCCGGCCGCACGCGCCAGTTTGGCGCCGGCGACGATCCGCCGCCATTCCGCTTCCGCCCTGGCCGCATGGCCGTCGACCACGGCATCGCACCAGGCGCCGGTGTGGATCTCGATCACGGGCGCGCGCAGCCTCGCCGCCATCTCGATCTGGGCCGGATCGGCGGCGATGAACAGCGACACCCGCACCCCGGCATCGTTCAGCGTGGCGATGAAGGGCGCCAGCACATTGTGCTGGCCGACCACGTCGAGGCCGCCCTCGGTGGTCAACTCCTCGCGGCGTTCGGGCACCAGGCACACCGCATGCGGCCTGGTCGCCAGAGCTATTCTCAGCATGTCCTCGGTCGCCGCCATCTCGAAATTCAGCGGTTTTGAAATCTCGGCCTTCAGCCGCGCCATGTCGTCGTCGCGGATGTGGCGGCGGTCCTCGCGCAAATGCGCGGTGATGCCGTCGGCGCCGGCCGCGATCGCGGCAAGCGCCGCGCGCACCGGATCGGGCCGCAGTCCTTCCCGCGCATTACGCAGCGTGGCAACGTGGTCGACATTGACGCCGAGGCGCAGCGGGGGAGCAGGCATGAGGACCAACGACGGAGTTTAGAGGACGACGGAGATACCCGAACTGTCATGCGCGCGCTTCGACCCGCGCATCCATCTTCTTCGTAAAGATGGATTGCCGGGTCAAGCCCCGGCAATGACGACTGAACTAGCCATTGACGCGGTCGACCCGTGCGACCACGGCCTTGGCGCGCAATTGCGCGATGATAGCGCTGAGATGTTTCAGGTCATAGACCTCGAGATCGATGGTCAGCTCGGTGAAATCGGGCGAGCGCCTGCTCATGCTGATATTGTCGATATTGCCGTCATGTTCGGCAATCACGGTGGCGACCTGGGCGAGGCTGCCGGGCTCGTTGACGTTGTCGATCCGGATCCGCGCCGGAAAGCGCTGCGGCGTCGAATCGTCGACATCCCAGCGCACGTCGAGCCAGCGTTCCGGCTCCTCCTCGAAATCCTTCAGCGCCGGCGACTGGATCGGATAGATGGTGATGCCCTCCCCCGGCGACACGATGCCGACGATGCGGTCGCCAGGCACGGCGCCGCCATTCGGCGCAAATTTGACCGGCAGGTCGGAATTGATGCCGCGGATCGGGATGACCGAGGCGGCGCGCGCCGGATGGTGTGGATCGGCTTTCAGCTTCAACTTGACGGCGAGGCTCTTTTTCGGGCCGAAGCGGCCGATACGCTCTTCCTTGTAATCCGGGTACATCGCGCGGGCGACGTCGGAGGCCTTCATCTCGCCGCGTCCGACCGAGGCCATGACGTCGTCGATCGAGCCCCGCGCCAGCCGCGGCAGCGCGCCCTTCAGCTTGTCGTCGGCATATTCGATCTTGGCGCGCGCGAACAGCCGCTCGACGATGCGGCGGCCGAGGCCGGCATATTGATCGCGCACCGCGGTGCGGGTGGCGCGCCGGATCGCCGCCCGCGCCTTGCCGGTGACGGCCAGCAATTCCCACGCCGAGGGCGGTGCGGCCTGCGCTTCCGACGTCAGGACCTCGACCTCGTCGCCGTTCGCAAGCTCCGACGACAGCGGGGCGAACTTGCCGTTGATCTTGCAGCCGACCGCGCTGTTGCCGACATCGGTATGCACGGCATAGGCGAAATCGATCACATTGGCGTGGCGCGGCAGCGCGATCAGCTTTCCTTTCGGGGTGAAGCAGAACACCTGATCGTGGAACAGCTCGAGCTTGGTGTGCTCGAGAAATTCCTCCGGGTTGGCGCTGTCCGACAGGATCCCGACGGTGTGGCGCAGCCAGGCGAAGGCGTTGGATTCGCGTTTCAGGAGCTCGGTCGGCGAGCCGACGCCATCCTTGTAGAAGGCGTGCGCGGCGATGCCGAGTTCGGCGATCTGGTCCATCTCCTCGGTGCGGATCTGCAGTTCGACCCGCTGGTTGCCGGGACCGATCACGGTAGTGTGGATGGAGCGGTAGTCGTTCTGTTTCGGGGTCGAGATGTAGTCCTTGAAGCGGCCCGGCACCACCGGCCAGGTGGTGTGCACCACGCCGAGCGCGCGGTAGCAGGCCTCGACGTCATCCATCACGACGCGGAATCCGAAGATGTCGGACAATTGCTCGAACCCGACCGACTTGCGCTCCATCTTGGTCCAGATCGAAAACGGCCGCTTGCGCCGGCCGTAGACGTGCGCCGCCATGCCGTTCTTCTGCAGGTTCCTGGAGAGCTGGTTTTCGATTTCGCCGATCAGGTTGCGGTTGCGTTCCTCCAGCGATTCCAGCCGTTGCATCACCACCGCATGCGCTTCCGGATCGAGCATGCGGAACGACAGGTCCTCGAGCTCTTCCCGCATCTCCTGCATGCCCATGCGGCCGGCGAGCGGGGCGTAGATGTCGAGGGTTTCCTCGGCGATGCGGCGGCGCGAGGTCGGCGGCACGAATTCCAGCGTCCGCATGTTGTGCAAGCGGTCGGCGAGCTTGATCAGGAGCACGCGGACGTCGTCGGCGATCGCCAGCAGCAGCTTGCGCAAATTCTCGGCCTGCTTGGCCTCGCGCGACACCAGTTCGAGCCGCTTCAGCTTTGTCAGTCCCTCCACCAGCGCGCCGATCTCGTGTCCGAAGACGGTGTCGATCTCGGCGCGGGTGGCCTCGGTATCCTCGATGGTATCGTGCAGCAGCGCGGCCACGATGGTGGCATCGTCGAGCTTGAGGTCGGTGAGGATCGCCGCGACCTCGAGCGGGTGCGAGAAATAGGGATCCCCGGAGGCGCGGGTTTGCGTGCCATGCGCCTTCATCGCGTAGACATAGGCGCGATTCAGCAGATCCTCGTTGGTGTCCGGATTGTACGATCTGACGCGTTCGACCAGATCGTATTGCCGCATCATGCCCGCGCGCGAGGACTTGGCCGGCCGGGCCGGCGCCGGCACAGGCCCCGACGGCGCCACGGCGACCGATTCGGTCGCGGCCTGCATCTGCCGGGGGCTGCGGCGCCAATACGCCATCGAATCACTGCCTTTGCGGGCCCAATGGCGGCCCATTTCATGGTCGGAGGTCCCGGACGCAGTGTAGCGCGAAACCAGCTTCCGTCGCCCGGTCAAAACGGCATGCAGCCCAGATGAATTCCGCCCGCGCTGCGCCCTGGATCTATCGTAACCATAAAAAAGGCCAATAAAAGCAAAGGCCCGGACAAATGTCCGGGCCTTTGGCAATTGGTGGGGCTGAAATGACCAGCCGAAGGCGCCCGCGGGCGGCCTATTCGTCCTCTTCGGGCTGCTCTTCCGGCGGCGCCAAGCCCTCGAGGCCCTTCAGGAGCTCTTCCTCGGTCATCCGCTCGACCGCGACCTCGGTGTCGTCGGCATCGACGCTGGCCCCGGCCGACCCGATCAGGGGCACGGTATCCGGTTCCGGCTCGTCGACTTCGACGAACTTCTGCAAGGAATGAACCAGCTCTTCACGCAAGTCTTCCGGGGAAATCGAGGAATCGGCGATTTCCCGCAGCGAAACGACGGGATTCTTGTCATTATCGCGATCAATCGTAAGTTGAGAACCGGACGAAATCATGCGGGCGCGATGCGCGGCCAGCAAAACCAGATCGAACCGATTGTCGACCTTATCAATGCAGTCTTCTACGGTGACGCGCGCCATCGACTGTCGCTCCGTTAAATGGGACGAATGTGTTGATTATGGCCGCTAGTTATAGGGACCGGGGCCCTTTCGCAAGACCAATTTGTGATTTGCCATCCCGCGCCCCTCTGCTAACCCCGCCCCGGGGCCAGAAAGACCGGAGCGTTCCAAGGGGTGGCCGATGCCGCCCGGGACAATAAATCTCCTCATTTCGCCGTCAAAAGTATTGGTCTTTTCGCCCCCGGCTCACCATAATTGTACCGGTGTTTGTCCTGGGTCAGATTCACCGAACTTTAGGCAGCCTATCCTGAAATGCGCAGCCATCGCCGCCTGCGCCCAAAACGTTAGCAACCCGTGAGAACAACTTTGATGTCACCCGCTTCCAGCAAGATCGCGCTCTTTATCGATGGCGCCAATCTCTATGCAACCGCCAAGACGCTCGGCTTCGATATCGACTACAAGCGCCTTCTGAAGGAATTCCAGAGCCGCGGCACCCTGCTGCGCGCGTTCTATTATACCGCCATCATCGAAGATCAGGAGTACTCCTCGATCCGTCCACTGATCGACTGGCTCGACTACAACGGGTATACCGTCGTCACCAAGGCGACCAAGGAATTCATCGACGCCTCGGGCCGCCGCAAGGTCAAGGGCAACATGGATATCGAGCTCGCGGTCGATGCGATGGAGCTCGCCGAGCACGTCGACCAGATCGTGCTGTTTTCCGGCGACGGCGATTTCCGCTCGCTGGTCGAGGCCGTGCAGCGCCGTGGCGTCCGCGTCACCGTGATTTCGACGATTTCGAGCCAGCCGCCGATGATCGCCGACGAATTGCGCCGCCAGGCCGACGTCTTCACCGATCTGGTGGAACTGCAGTCCAAGCTCGGCCGCGATCCCTCCGAGCGCCCGCCGCCGCGCGAGCCGCGTCACCATGCGCCGCAGTTCCTGCAGCGCGCCACCACCATGGCGCCGAGGGCTGATGACGACGATTTCGAGGATTGAGAGCAACCGGCGCGGCCGCAAGCCGCCGCCTGCCTCTCGACCGCCCCCGACCGCAATTGTCCCGCTCTGTCCGAGGCTCGCCGCCTTCCGCGAGGCCGCGCGCGTACGCGAGCCAGACTGGTTCAATTCGCCGGTGCCGTCGTTCGGCGATCCCGACGCACGGCTGCTGATCGTCGGCCTCGCGCCGGGAATGCAGGGCGCCAACCGCACCGGGCGCCCCTTTACCGGCGATTTCGCCGGCGACCTGCTCTACGCGACACTGCTCGAATACGGATTTGCCAAGGGCGTCTACCAGGCGCGCCCCGATGACGGGCTGACGCTGGTCGACTGCCGGATCAGCAACGCTGTGCGCTGTGTGCCGCCGCAGAACAAGCCGCTGCCGATCGAGATCAACACCTGCCGGCAGTTTCTGTCCGCCACCATCGCGGCGATGCCGAAGCTGCGCGCCATCGTGGCGCTCGGCCGCATTGCCCATGAACTCGATGCTGAAAGTGCTGGCGCTTCGCGCCGCCGCAGCACCGTTTTCGCACGGCGCGGTGCATCAGGCGGGGGCGATCAGGCTTTACGACAGCTATCATTGCTCGCGTTACAACACCAATACGCGGGTGCTGACACCGGAGATGTTTCGCGGCGTATTTGCGAAGGTGAAAGCGGATCTGAATTCGTAGCTTTCGCTGGCGCCGCGGACAAAACGTCATCCTGAGGTGCGCGCTTTTGCGCGCCTCGAAGGATGAGCCGCAGGCGGGCTCCCAATCATCCTTCGAGGCTCGCCAAGGAGGCGAGCACCTCAGGATGACGGCGGTGTGTGCTGCAAAGCAAAAGCTAGACCCGATTTTGCTTCAGCCACGCCAGCACGTCGCCCGCGTTCCGGTCCGGCGGAAACACCGGATAAAACACGTGGCTGATGCGCCCGTTATCGACGATCAGCGCCAGCCGCTTGATCAGGGTCAGACCTGCCACTTCCATGGTCGGCAATTTCAGCGCTCGCGTCAGTTTGAGCTTCTCGTCCGACAAAACCGGAAACGGCAGATGCAGCCGTGACGCCATCTCGGTCTGGTAGGCATTGCTCTGCGTTGACAGGCCGAACACGTGCCTGGCGCCGGCCGCCTTCAGTTCGGAAAACAGGTCGCGAAACGCGCAGGTCTGCGGCGTGCAGCCGCGTGCGCCGGGGATCATGTCCCAGTCGTCGACCAGCGCGATCTTGTTGGGCTCCCCGGTGCGGGGATAGGCGAACACCACGGTACGCCCCGGCAGCGCCGACAGCGTCACCGAGGTATCGTCGGTCGCCACCAGGCTGAGCGGCGGGATGGTCATGCCGACGAGATGCGCGGCGGCGCCGTCATCTGATGGCGCCGGGATCTTGCTCCAGTCGACGTCGAGCAGGTTTCGCTGGTTCATTGTCTTGCCTCAACATCCCACCACATTCAAACCTCATGGTGAGGAGGCGCCCTTGCGCCGTCTCGAACCATGAATGCCCGGATCTCTCATCCTTCGAGACGCCCGTCTTCGCTGCGCTTCGCCGGGCTCCTCAGGATGAGGACCGAGTCTACCCCCGCGCCCGCAGCAGGCGGCCCTTCTCCCTGCCCCAGTCGCGTTTTTTCTCGCTTTCGCGCTTGTCGTGCAGCTTCTTGCCCTTGGCCACCGCCAGCAGCAGTTTGGCGCGGCCGCGCTCGTTGAAATAGAGTTTTAGCGGGATCAGTGTCATGCCCTCGCGATCGACCGATCCCATCAGCTTGTTGATCTGCTTTCGGTGCAGCAAGAGCTTGCGCGGCCGTTTCGGCTCGTGGTTGAAGCGGTTGGCCTGCAGATATTCCGGAATATTGGCGTTGATCAGCCAGATCTCGCCGTCCTTGGTGTCGGCGTAGGATTCGGCGATCGTGGTCTTGCCATTGCGGATCGACTTGACCTCGGTGCCGGTCAGCGCGATGCCGGCCTCGACGGTGTCCTCAATCGAATAATTGAACCGGGCCTTGCGGTTCTCGGCGACGACCTTGATCGGGCGTTCGTTCTTCTCGGCCATTTTTAAGAATACCTGTTGCGGACGCGCAGCGATAACACCCGATCCCCTTGGGTGCACGTCAAGACTTTTTGAGCAGGTCGCGGATTTCGGTGAGCAGTTCGGCCTCGCGGCTCGGCTTCGGCGGCGCAGGTGCGGCTTCGTCCTTGCGCTTCAGCGTGTTCATGAACCTGATCACCAGGAACAGCACGAAGGCGATGATGACGAAATTCAGCGTCACGGTGAGGAAATTGCCCCAGGCCAATACCGCGCCCTGCTTCTTCGCATCGGCGAGGTTGGTCGCGGTGACCGCCTTCGACAGTCCGGCAAAGTAGTTGGAGAAGTCGAGGCCGCCGGTGACCGCGCCGATAATAGGCATGATGATGTCGCTGACCAGCGAGGTGATGATGCCGCCGAAGGCCGCCCCGATGATGACGCCGACCGCGAGGTCGACCACATTGCCCTTCATCGCGAATTCGCGAAACTCCTTGAGCATCTGCAAGCCCTTTTTCCTCGGCTTCGCGGACTGACACGCTCATGGCGGCCAGATTGCTGGTGGCGGCGAAGGCTCAGTTGATCAGGCCGGAAAATACCATGGCGTCTCGGATCACCTTGCCGGTTGGCGGCGTCACATTCATCAGCGGCAGGCGCACTTCCTCCTCCAGCCGCCCCAGCAGCTTGAGGCCATGCTTGGCTCCGGCGAGGCCCGGCTCCTTGAAGATGGCATCGTGCAGCGGCACCAGTCGGTCCTGGATCTTCAGTCCGGTGGCGTAATCGCCCTTCAGGACGGCGGACATCAGCTCGGCGCACAGTTTTGGCGCCACGTTGGCGACGACGGAAATGCAGCCATGTCCGCCCGCCGCCATATAGGCCAGCGCCGTCATGTCCTCGCCGGAGAGCTGGATGAAATCCGGTCCCATCGCGTGGCGCTGCTGCGACACGCGCGCCAGATTGGCGGTCGCATCCTTGACGCCGGCGATGTTCTTCAACTCGAACAACCGGGTCATGGTGTCCACGGACATGTCGACGACCGAGCGCGGCGGGATGTTGTAGATGATGATCGGAATGCCGATCGCATCGTTCACCGCCTTGAAGTGCTGATACATGCCCTTCCTGGGTCGGCTTGTTGTAGTACGGCGTCACCACCAGCACGGCATCGGCGCCGGCCTTTTCGGCATGGACGGCGAGATCGACGGCCTCGCGCGTGGAGTTGGAGCCCGCGCCGGCGATGACAGGCACGCGTCCCTTCGCCTCATCGACGCACATCTCGACCACGCGGTGATGTTCGTCATGGCTCAGCGTCGGGCTTTCTCCTGTCGTGCCGACGGGAACGAGACCGTGCGACCCCTGCTCGATCTGCCAGCTGACGAGGCCGCGGAAGGCCGCTTCATCGAGCGAGCCATTCCTGAACGGCGTCACCAAGGCGGTGATAGGAGCCCCGGAAATTCGTCTTGGCTGCCATGGACTTCCTCCGAACGCACGATGCTGATGTCTGACGGGCGATGAGGCCAATTCATACCGGGTCTGCGGGGGCTGCGAAAGGGCTGCTCTGGCCGCGATTTCGCCGCGGTCGTGGCGCAAACAGCCGAAAGCAGGGAGATTTTAGTATTTTGTCCACATATTCAATCAACTAGACCTAGAGCCTCGCCGATTGAATGATTCGCCGTCAGGGAAAAACGTGACCAACTTCGCCCGCGCAGCCGCCTTGCGATCGACAGCGCTGGCGACCAGCCTCGTGCTGGTCGCCGGCCTGTCGGCCTTTGCCGCCGCCGCCGCACCCAAAGTTCCCTTGCCGAAGCCGCGCCCGATCGCGCGCAATGTCGTACCCAAAACCACACCTGTCGCCACTGCCGCCGCGCAAAACGCCGCCCCGATTGCGGCTAAACGCTCCCGTCGCACCCGTTTTGGCGCCGGCGACGCGCCAGCATGCAGCGTTGCCGCCGCCCCCGCGCAGACCGGTCACACCGGCTGCGATTGCCGCGACGTCGTCGACCTCGCAGGCCGACATCGAAGCGCTGGAAAGCGTCATCGAACTGGTGCGCAAGCACAAGTCCGCCGACGCCACGCAGGTCCAGGCCGCGATCTCCGATCCGGTTGCGAAGAAACTCGCCGAATGGATCATCCTGCGCAGCGACAACAACGGCGCGTCGGTCGAGCGCTACCGGGCCTTCATCGCGGCCAATCCAAGCTGGCCTTCGCAGACCTTCCTGCGCCGGCGCCTCGAGGCGGCGCTGTGGGACGACCGTCGCGACGACGCCGCGGCGTGGGCGATGTTCGAAAACGAATCGCCGCTGTCGGCCAAGGGCAAATTCTCGCTGGCAAAGGCGATGATCGCGCGCGGCGACCGCGCCAATGCCGAGCGCCTGGTGCGCGATGCCTGGCGACGCGATTCGATGTCGGAGGATACCGAGAGCACGGCGCTCGACCTGTTCGGCGCCCTGATCACGCCGGGCGATCACAAGGCGCGGATGGATTTCCTGCTCTACGGCAGCGAGCACGAGGCGGCACTGCGCGCCGCCAAGCGGCTTGGCGGCAGTCACGTCGCCTTGGCGAAAGCCCGCATTGCCGCCTACAAGAAGGCCTCCAATACCAGGGCCCTGCTCGACGCGGTTCCGCGCGAACTGCATGGCGATCCCGGCTTCGTCTTCAACAAGATCCAGTTGCTCCGCCGCGAGGAAAAATTCGCCGAAGCAGCACAGCTCATGCTGAGCGCGCCGAAGGATCCGGGTCGTCTGCACAATCTCGACGAATGGTGGATCGAGCGGCGGCTGCTGGCGCGCAAGATGCTCGACGTCGGCGAGCACCGCACCGCCTATCTGATCGCGCGCGACGCCGCCCTTCCCGCCCGCGATATCTACAAGACCGAGCAGGAATTCACCGCGGGCTGGATCGCGCTGCGCTTCCTGAACGATCCTGCGACCGCCGCCCAGCATTTTGCCCGCATCGGCGTCGGCAGCGTCAACCCGACCGCGCTGGCGCGGGCCGGCTACTGGCAGGGCCGCGCCGCCGAGGCCGCCGGCCGCGCGCAGGAGGCCCGCGCCGCCTATTCCAGGGCGGCCGAACAATCGACCAGCTATTACGGCCAGCTGGCGCGCGCCAAGCTCGGCCTGCCGCAGATCGAATTGCACGGCACCCAGGCCGCACGGGCGCGCGGCGCCGAGCGGCTCGAGATCGTCCGCGCGGTGCAACTGCTCTACCAGATCGACGAACGCGAAATCGCGATCCCGATTTTCGGCGACCTTGGCGAAAATGGCGATCCCGACGCGCTGATCGGGCTCGGCGAACTGGCGTCGCGCAACAGCGACGCCCGCGCGATGCTGCTGCTCGGCAAGGCAGCCCTCAACCGCGGACTGCCATTCGATTTCTACGCCTATCCGGTGGTGGGAATTCCGCCGTACAAGGCCGTCGGGCCGGAGGTCGAGCCGAGCATCGTCTACGCCATCGCCCGGCAGGAGAGCGCCTTCAACCAGGCCGTCGTTTCGCCGGCGCAGGCCTATGGGCTGATGCAGGTGACGCCGGATGCGGCCCGCTATGTCTGCAAGCGGCACGGCGCCACCTACGACCTCGGCCGGCTGAAGAACGATCCGGTCTACAACGCCACGCTCGGCGCCGCCGAGCTCGGCGGGCTGATCGAGGATTATCGCGGCTCCTACATCCTGACGTTTGCGGCCTACAATGCCGGCCGCGGCAGCGTCAAGAAATGGATCGAGCGCTACGGCGATCCGCGCGATCCCAAGGTCGACGCGGTCGACTGGGTCGAACAGATCCCGTTCTCCGAGACCCGCAACTACGTGCAGCGGATCATGGAAAATCTGCAGGTCTACCGCGCCCGCTTCGGCGGCGGGACAAAGCTGCAGATCGAGGCCGACCTGCACCGCGGCGCCAGCGTCAACTAACCGGACCGACCTCACGACCTGTCCCGGCGTCCGAGCCGTCGCTCACCCGTTCGCCCGGGACGGCTTGTGGCATCGACGTCACTATTGGATGCAGGCGCTGGGGCGCTGCGTGAACCCCGAAGCAACACAGTGATGACCGAAGCATTCCGCGCCAGCATCCGGTCAACAAAAACCCGGCTGTTTCCTGCCGGGGTTTTCGACACCGCAGTCGGATCAAAGGGTATTACCAGTTGCGCTGAGCATTGTCTTCAATCGAAGGCAAAGATTCGCTTCCAGTCGTTCTTCATGTTGACCACGGTCCATTTGTTCACGGCTGCGGCGTCCAGGGTGGTCTGGCTAAGCTTGCCGAAATGCGAGTCCTGGTCGTAGGCATATTCGCGCACCGCGTCGGTATGATGCACGATCAGGCCGAAGCGCGGGCCGCTGGCGCCGATTGTCGCCCATTGCAGCATTTCGAAATCGCCGTCGGAGTTGCCGAAGGCGGCAATCGGCCGGCGGCCGATGTGCTCGTTGATGCCGATCGGCTTTCCTGCCTTGTCGTCGATGAAGTTGATCTCGGGCAGCCGGAACAGCGTTGGCGCGCCGTCCTTGAACTCGAACCGGGTCTTGATCGAAGAGCCGATGACCTGGTCCGGCGGTATGCCGTAGATCCGCTCGGTCCACGGCCGCATGAACTCGATGCCGCCGCCTGACGCGATGAAGGTCTTGAAGCCGTTGGCGCGGAGATAGGCGAGCAGTTCCAGCATCGGCTGATAGACAAGTTCGGTATAAGGCCGCTTGAAGCGGTGATCGCGCGTGGTCGCGAGCCAGTCGGTGGCGATCTTCTCGAATTCCGCCGTGGTCATGCCGGCATGCGTCACGGCGATGATTTCGACCAATCCTTTTTCCCCGGACGCCGCCAGCGCCTTCATATCGCCGTCCAGCACGGCGGCGAACGGCTGCTTGGTCTTCCATTCCGGATGCATCGGCGCCATGACTTTTACGCGGTCGAGGGCGAAGGCCAGTTGCACATACATCGGCTGCTCGACCCAGAGCGTGCCGTCATTGTCGAAGGTCGCGATGCGCTGATCGACCGGAACGAAGTCAGGCCCGCCTTGCGTCGTGACGCGCGCGACAAAATCGAGGATCGAAGCCTTGGTCGCCCCCTCGTTCCAGGACGGCAGCGGGTCGCCCTGGGCCTGCGCCGCCGCTGGTGTCGAACGCAGCGCAGCGGAGAGCAAGGGAAGCATCGCCAGCGACGACAGCAGGACGCGGCGGTCGATGTGGGGGAATCGATTAATCGGTTTCATGATCGGCTCCTCTGGATTGCGAGCAATGCGGGTCAGTTGTTCGCGGGAGGCGCCCGGAGTTTCTCCATCGCCTGTTCCACCGAGAAAGAACCCGGCCGCTGTCTGGGCGGAAACTGCTGGAAACTCATCAGGTGCTGACCCACGATTGCCTGCGCGGGGACGAGCACAAAGGCATGCTCGATGAACCATCTGACGTAATCGCCGGACTCCTGCTGCGCCCGCTCGAATGGATCGGAGCGCAGGTTGAACAGCATGGGCAGGCGCAGTTGAACCATCGGCTGCTGCCAGACGCTGAATCCGTGTGCCTTCTGTTCCAGGAACGCGGCTTTCCACTGCTCGTAGCGAAGGCCGGCAAGGTTGCCGTCATCCGTCCAGTAGAAGAACTCGCGGCGCTTGTCCGGGCCCTTGCCGCTCAGGAGGTCGCGCTGGTCGTAGCCGTCGAGATGAACCTTGAAGTTCTTTCCGGCCGCATCATAGCCCGAGAGCAACTTGTTCTTGACATCGGGCTCGCCGGCCGCGGCGACCAGCGTGGTGGCCCAATCCTCTGCCGAGAAGATCTCGTTGATCTCGATCGCGGGGCGGCACCAGTCCCGGCCAGCGCACCATCGCCGGGACGCGATAGCCGCCCTCCCAGTTGGTGTTCTTTTCGCCGCGGAACGGCGTGGTGCCGCCATCCGGCCAGGAGAACGTCTCGGCGCCATTGTCGGTGGTGTAGATCACGATGGTGTTGTTGGCGATGCCGAGGTCGTCGAGTTTCTTGAGCATCTGCCCGACTTGCCCGTCATGCTCCACCATGCCGTCCGGATAGATGCCAAGGCCGGTCCTGCCCTGGGATTCGATCTTGAGCCGGGTCCAGATGTGCATGCGGCTCGGATTGAACCAGACAAAGAACGGTTTCTTGTCGCGGTTGGCGCGGTCGATGAAATCCGTCGATGCCTTGAGGAATTCATCGTCGATCGTTTCCATGCGCTTCTTGGTGAGCGGCCCGGTGTCCTCGCACTTCTGTTTGCCCCAGGCGCCGAACCGGGGATCTTCGCCGGGCGTATCGGTCGCGGTAGCCACGCACTTCATGACGCCGCGCGGACCGAACTGCGCCCGGAACGATGGACTTTTCGGATAGTCGGGATTTTCCGGCTCGTCCTCGGCATTGAGGTGGTAAAGATTGCCGAAGAATTCGTCGAAGCCGTGCACGGTCGGCAGGAATTCGTTGCGGTCGCCGAGGTGGTTCTTGCCGAATTGGCCGGTCGCATAGCCCTGCGGCTTCAGAAGTTCGGCGATGGTCGGATCTTTTTCGGACAACCCCTCCTTTGCCGCCGGCAGGCCCACTTTCAGAAGTCCGGTCCGCGCCGGGCTTTGCCCGGTGATGAAGGCCGCGCGCCCCGCGGTGCAGGATTGCTGGCCGTAATAGTCGGTGAAGATCGCCCCTTCGTTGGCGATGCGGTCGATGTTGGGCGTGCGGTATCCCATCATGCCGCGATTGTAGGCGCTGATGTTCCAGTAGCCGATGTCGTCGGCCATGATGACGAGGATGTTTGGCTTTTGTGGCTGCTGCGCCACGGCTGGCGCGCCTGCGGTGAACGCGGCCGCAGTCAAAGCGAGCACTCCCGGCCAGATGTTCTTTGCAATGCCCATCATACGCTCCTCGTGGATTTGGCAGCGGGTGCATATCACAGTAGCGGGCGAACCTTTCGGGCCGGCCCGCTTTGATCACCTGTCGATGCGTCACTGGCACAGGGCCTTAGTCGCACCTTGCCGCGCCTGGCTTCTTGGACTTCTTGACCTGCCAGGATGCCTGCTCCAGGTTGTAGCTCTCGGGCGCCTGCAGCGGCGGGAACTCCTTGTACGACGTCAGGTCTTCCAGCCAGAGCAGCTGGCCGATCGGCAGCATGTTCCAGTCGTAGATGGAAGCCGTCATCGGGCGCCGCCAAGCGCACCGCCCATGCCCATCGCCGTCTTCTGGTCGATGCCGACGTCTTGCTCGAATGGATCGCGCTTGATGTTCTGGACCAGTGTGAAGTGGAAGGGAACGAGCGGCATGATCCAGCCGGCCGGCCCGGGCTGCGACATCGTGTAGTACATCTTCCAGTTCTTGTAGCGCACCGCCGACGGCGTCGCCCCGGAGAAATAGAAGAAGAAGTCGCGCGCCGACTTTTCCGACGTTCCTTCGAGATAGGCGCGCTGGTTGACGCCATCGAGCGTGGTCTTGACGATGCCGGGATAGCTTCCGGCCTCGATCTGCTTCTTCAGCCCGTCGCCCTTGGGCCCGCCCGCGATATCGACCAGCGTCGGGTACCCAGTCGAGCGCCGCGAACAACTCGTTCTTGACCGTTCCCGGCTTGATGCGGCCCGGCCAGCGCACGACCATCGGGGCGCGGATAGCCACCTTCCCAGGCCTCGCCCTTCTGGCCCTTGAACGGCGTGATGCCACCGTCCGGGAAAGAGATCGTGCTCGGCGCCGTTGTCGGTCGTGAAGACGACGATGGTGTTGTCGAGCTGACCCATGTCCTCGAGCTTCTTGAGCACGACGCCGATGTTGTCATCCATCTGCTTCATGCCGGCTTCGTTGACGCCCCAGTCCTTGCCGCCGGGCTTCGCCGACCATGCCCTCGTACTTGTCGTTCAGCACGGTCGTCGACGTGCATGCGCGCCGGATTGTACCAGACGAAGAAAGGCTTGTTGGTCTTCTTCGGGATCGTTGCGATCGAGGAAGTCGACGACCTTGGCCGAGATTTCCTCGTCCACGGCCTTCGGATCGTTCGAGCGTCAGCGGGCCCTCGTCCTTGCACGTCTGGTTCTTCGCCGTGCCGTCGGACGACTTGCACGCAGATGACCGGGCGCGGCGGCGTCAGGCAAGATCGTGGTTTTCGGATCGACCGCGCCGGGGACCTCGGGCAAGCCTGGGATCGGCGTGTTCTTGCACGGCGGAGCGACCGTCTGCACGGTCGGGGTCTTGTTGATGTCGGGGAAGCTCACCTGCTGCATCGCATCGAGGTGATACAGGTAGCCCCAGTATTCCTGGAAGCCGTGCGCGGTCGGCAGCGCGTCGGTGTGATCGCCGAGATGGTTCTTGCCGAACTCGCCGGTGTTGTAGCCGAGATCGAGCAGGAATTTGGCGAGTGCCGGCGTGCCGGGCCGCAGGTACGACGGGCTGCCGGGAAGTTGCGGAGGGATCATGCCGGTGCGCAGCGGATCATGCCGGTGAAGAAGGCGTTGCGCCCGGACGTGCAACTCTGCTTCGGCGACGTAGTCCATGAACTTCGCGCCTTCATTGCCGATGCGATCGATGTTGGGCGTTTCGCCGACCATCAGGCCGCGATGGTAGATGCTCGGCTGCATCCAGCCGATGTCGTCACCCATGATGAAGAGGATGTTCGGTTTCGCCGGCGTTTGCGCCATGGCCGGTGTGCTGGCCGGTCCGGACAGCGACATCAGCATCGTCGCGCCGAGCAGCGCGGCGCAGCTCTTGTGCCAACCTGCCTTCTCTGGCGGTGCAGTTAGCCCGTGAGGTGGATTGTCGTTCAGCCTGCGGTCAGACATGGCTTCGCTCTCCCTTGTTGATCGCTGGTGATGCGTCAGTGCGGTGCTCGTCGGATGCACCGAAATCCGAGATGGCTCGTGGAAGTGTCGACCGGCTCCGCGTGTCGCGCTGCCGGCCGGTAGCGTCGGCAGTAGTTCGGCGCGCACAGATGCGAGCCGCCCTTGATGACCTTTCGTGGAATTTTCACATTGGTCGTTCGGGGGTCGTAGCTGTCGGCCTCGCGGCCGCCGCGCGGGTTCTGCGGAATGCAGCAGGCCTTTGCCGCATCCGCCTGATGCTTTGGCGAATACCAGTCGGCGGTCCATTCCCAGACGTTGCCGATCATGTCGTGCAGCCCGTAGCGCGTTGGGCGGAAAGGCGGTCACCGGCGACGTGCGCTCAAAGCCGTCGGCCTTGGTGTTCTGGCGCGGGAATTCACCCTGCCAGGTGTTGGCCATGTGACGGCCGTCCGGCGTGAATTCATTGCCCCACGCAAACTCGGTGTCCTCGAGGCCGCCGCGCGCCGCAAATTCCCATTCCGCCTCGGTCGGCATTTCCTTGCCCGCCCATTTTGCGTAGGCGAGCGCGTCGTTGAATGCCACATGCACGACAGGATGATCGTCCAGCCCACGGATTTTGCTTCCGGGTCCGTAGGGATGCCGCCAGTCCGCGCCCTTGGCGAACGTCCACCACTGGCTGAAGTCGCGCAGGCTGACTGGATAGTCGGGCGGCGAGAACATCAGCGAGCCCGCATAGATCATGTGCGGGAGGATCCCGGGATAATCCTTCGGGTCGGGCACAATCTCGGCGACCGTGACGTGACCGGTGGCCTTCACGAACTCCCTGAATTGCCGGTTGGTCACGGGATGGCGATCCATCCAGAAACCATCGACGGTGACGCGATGCGCGGGCGCTTCTTCCGGATAATGCTTGTCCGACCCCATGCGAAACGTGCCGCCGGGTATCCAGATCATCTCGTCGATCTGCGGAGAGCCGTCACGGACGGCGATATCGGGCTGGAAAGTGGTTGAAGGGAAACGCGCTGTCATCTCAAGTATCGCCTTCCGGTGGATCGACAGAAATACGATCTGGCCGGGGGCACGCTACGCAGGAGCGCTGTCACGTTCTATTGGACCGTGGTCCAACATCCGGCGGCGGCTCGTGCTAAGGGGCAGGGAAACAACGCTGCTTCATGACGAGAAGCGCGGCCGATGGCGGGATCGAACGAGTAGATCCCTGAACCGGATCGGACAGGACATGAAACCCATTGCATTTGTGATGATTTGTCTCTTCGTGAATCCGGCATTGGCGCAACAGCCTTCGGCAGCCGCCCGGCGCCGCCGGTAATTCGGCATTTGACCGGCTGCCCGGCCGCTGGGTGCGACTGCAGGGAGGTTACGTGATCACCATCCGGTCCGTTGATGCGGATGGAAAACTCGACGCGAGCTACGCAAATCCGAGACCGCTGCCTTTCCACACGGCTGTCGCCAGCAAGGACGGCGATGTGCTCAAATTGTCGTTCGAGTTGCGCGCCGGCGGCTACAATGGCTCCACCTACAAACTCCGTTACGACGCGGCCAACGACCGCCTGACCGGAGTTTACGATCAGGTCGTCGCCAAACAGACATTCGACGTCGTCTTCGTCCGCGATAAATCGTGACGCCTGCAGCGTCCGGCTGCCTGGACGGCTATCGAGCTCAGCTCTGGCCGGTCATCGCCTTCTTCATACGGGGAGCAAACCGTTCGGTCAAAACCGGACCGAGCAGAGATGTGATAAACACCAGGACAAGCACGACGTTGAGCATCCGATCGTCCAGCAGCCGCTGCCCGGCCGCATTGAACGTCTCATGCGCGACCAGCGTGGCCGCAAGGGTAGCAGCGACCTGCGGGAGCGTGAGCGACCAGATCGTCAACTGATCATTCAGATTGTATCCGTTTGCGCGGCCCACAAGCCACGCGGCAACCCATTTGCCGGCCAGCAGGGCGGCGATAATGCTCGAAACGATCAGAAAATCGTCGAAAATCTCGACCACGAACTTCACCGGGATCAATCAGAAAGCCGGTAACGAAAAAGAAGATTGGAATAAACAGCGACTTGCCGAGAAATTGAAGCTTTGCGCTGGCCGGCGCTTCGCGCGCCGAAGCATTGACCGCAAGGCCCGCAAGAAACGCGCCTACGATGCCGGGAAGCTGGATTGCATCCGCGAGGAACCCGGCTATCGCCATGATGCTCAGCATCACGATGAAGTAAGCGTCTTCCTCGTCCTTGACCCTCGACAGTACATAAGCGCCAAGGCGGCTCAGGCCGAACAGCACCAGCAGGATGTAGCCGGTGATCTCGGCCAGCAGAAGGGCGAGACCTGACGGAGAAAATCCCGTCGTGAAGATGGAAACGCAAACGGCGAACACGACGAGCGACAAGGTATCGGATATGACCGTTGCCCCTACCGCTACCGTGACCTGCTCGGAGTTGCCCAGACCGAGGCGGCTGACGACGAGCAGACCCAGAAGGGTATGCGAAGCAAGCAGCGATCCGATCACGATCGCCGGGATTGCCGCATAGCCGAACAAAAGGCCGACCGCGGTGCCGAACAGCAGGGGTATGACAGTTGTTGCGATGCCAAGAGCGATGGACCTGTTACGGGCGCGCCTGAACAGCGCGAGGTCGATCTCCAGGCCCGCAAAAAACATCAGCAGCAGCTTTCCCAGTTCCGCCATGAAATCGGCAACCGGCCCCACCTTGCCGAAAATGTCGAGGACAAACGGTCCGGCGACAATGCCGCCGAGCAACAGGCCTACTGCCGCGGGAATGTGCAGTCGGCGAGACACAAGGGGGATGACCGCAAGCATCGCCATCCCCAGCGCGAACTTCGCAAGCACAGGCAGGGCGAAAAGGTATTCCCGCATGAAGTGAATGCTCATTCGACAGCATTGTCCGATAGCCCCCGGACCGCTCAATCGGACGTCATGAGCCTGGTGAGTTGATTACAGGAGCTGACGCCGGCTGTCTATGCGAATGCGCCGATCTGATGTTGATCCGAGATGGCGCCAACTGGCCGCTCGGCACCTTTGCCCTCGCCCGTTTGCCACGGATGGGCGGTCGAGACCCCGCCAATTCCGGGAGATGCGAAATCCTCCGCCTTGATTTAGCTCAACGAATTCGCACCCTCGGTGAGGCAATAATCTTCGCGAAAGCGTGGTAACGTTGAGGCCGGTCGATGCGGAGCCGAGGGCAGGTTTTCACGGTTAACGAGTTTATTATTGCAGCGCTTTGGAACGGCGGCCTTTTCGAGAATGATTAGGACGCAGATCACTGCTCCTGTGGAGCCTTGCGCTCCTTTCTCTGCTGTGCGCTGGAGGCCCGCGCGGCCGAGCCGAAACGCGTGCTTATGCTTCACGCATACAATTACACATTTCCAGCCACCACGATGATCGCGGACGCAGCACGAAAACGGCTGCTTGAGCGTTCTGCACAACGGATCGAGATCGATGCCGAATTTCTCGATCTGGCGCGAAACACCGACGCGCGCACGAGGTGCGGGCGGCAACTTTCATCCGCGACAAGTATGGGCAACGTCCTCCTGATCTGGTGATGACGCTCGGCAGCGCAGCATTACCTTTCATCCTTAAGCATCGCGATACTCTCTTCCCCAATACCCCGGTCGTTTTTACGTCGATCTCGCCGCAGACTTACGCTGCGTTGCGGCCTCCGCCAGACGTGACCGGGATCGTCACCGACTTTAATCTCGCGAAAACACTTTCACTTGCAGAGCGGCTTCAACCCGAGGCGCGCCGGCTGGTCTTTGTCGCCGGCAGCGGCGAGACGGATCGCCGCTGGCAAGCGGTCGCCCGGAAGGTGGTCGAAGACCGAGAGCGCAAATTCGAAACAACGTATTTGTTTGAACTTCCCTATCCCGAGCTCGCCGCCAAACTGTCGAAGCTGCCCAGCGACGCCATCGTCATCGTGCTGACGGTGTTTGCCGACAGCGAAGGCAGGACCTTTCGTTCCCGCGCAGGTGGCAGCCGATCTGTCCGCGCTGTCACCCGCGCCGGTTTATGGGCCCTACGATACGTTTGTCGGGAAGGGATCCGTCGGCGGCTTCGTTGAGACATTCGAGTCGGTTGGCATCGCGGCGGCCGACCTGGCGATCGAAATCCTGGACGGGAAAGCTCCAGCCGCGACTTCCTCCTCGAACAAATCCGAGGCCAACACTACCGCGTCGACTACCGGGCCATGCAAAAGTGGGGTTTGAAGGAAGACAATCTGCCCCCCGGTACGACTGTTTCTGTTCAAGCAGCCAACGATTTGGGACGAGTACCGCGGCACCGTTCTTGCGGGATTCTTTGTCGTCGGATTGCAGGCGCTGCTCGTTGAGCGCGCTGCTGATTCAGCGGCGCCGAAGAACGCGTTTCGAAAATCTGCTTTTGGCTAGCGAAGAGCGAATGACCTTTGCTGCCGCCGCCACCAATATCGGGCTCTGGCAGCTTGACCGGGATACAAACAAGTTATGGGCCACGGAGCACTGCAACACGATGTTCGGAATCGCGAAGGATGCACCACTCACGCGAGAGGCATTTCTGGCGACTGTCCACCCCGACGACGTGGAAATCGCCAGTCGGCGCAATGCAACAGATGTTCGAGACGGAACAGGCTTCCGGCACCGACGTGCGAATTGTCTTGCCGGACAATGAAGTGCGCTGGATACGCATGCGTGCCCGCCGCAATCCCGCGGTCAGGGGCCCGAAACAGGTCAGCGGGATTTTCGTCGATGTTACGGATCAAAAGCTGGCCGAGGCCGAGGCTGCCCTTCAGCGGCAGGAAATTGCGCATCTGATGCGCGTGTCCGTGCTGGGCGAACTTTCCGGCTCGATAGCCCACGAAATCAACCAGCCGCTCACCGCCATACTGTCAAACGCCCAGGCGGCACTACGCCTGCTGGGACAGAAATCGCCGGATCTCGAAGAAGTCCGGGATGCTCTCCAGGATATCGTTCAGGAAGACAACCGCGCCGGCGAGGTCGTTCACCGGCTCCGTCACCTCCTGAAAAAGGGCGAGCCGAAGCTTGAATCGGTCAATATCAATGACCTTGTCAGGTCGACAGCCGCCCTGCTTCAACAACGAACTGATCGGCCGCGCAATCAGCCTCAGGCTCGACCTGGAGAACAGGCTGTTTCTGACGATCGGGCGATCCTGTTCAATTGCAGCAAGTTCTGCTTAATCTTGTCATGAACGGATGGACGCGATGGCCTCGACCCCGGCCGATCAGCGGCATATTCTGATTTCGACCCGCGGCGATGGACAGCGGATCGGTGGAGGTGCGGGTAAAAGACCGAGGGCCGGCATTCGCCCTTTGGAAAATAAACGTCTGTTTGAACCGTTTTATACCACAAAGGAACATGGTCTCGGTCTCGGACTGACGATCTGCTCGACCATCGTACAGGCGCATGGCGGACAGCTCACTCTCCTGAACGACGACGCGCGGCGGCGCCATCGCGATGTTTTCGTTGCCGAGCCCAGGAGCCGCAGTTGCTGCTGCATGACGGACGAATTCACCGTCTATCTTGTCGATGACGATCGCTGGCGTGCGGAAGGCACTTGTCGCGATTGCTTCGCGCCAGAGACTATGATGTTAGGGCCTATTCATCTCCGCAGGCGTTTCTCGCTCGAGCATGATGCTGCGGTGCCCGGTTGCGCCGTTCTGGATGTTGCGATGCCGGGTCTGGACGGCCTGGACTTCAACAGGCGCTCACCGCCTGGAGGCTCGCATCGCCCCGTCATATTCATTACCGGAAAAGGCGACATTCCGACCAGCGTGCGGGCCATGAAGGCCGGCGCGATCGATTTTCTGACCAAGCCGGTCAAGGAGACGGATCTGCTCGAAGCGATTCCGCGTGCCGAAAGCGAGGATGCCGAGTAGCGCCTGGTCAACTCAGAACTGGACTCCATTCAGGCGAAGATGGACACCCTGACGCCACGCGAACGCGAAGTGCTGGTGCATGTGGTCGCTGGCACGGCTCAACAAGCAAATTGCCGGTGATCTGGGAACCGTCGAGAAGACCATCAAGGTTCACCGCAGTCGGATGATGGAGAAGCTGGGCGTCGCAGGGTCGCCGACCTGGTTCGGATGGCCGGAAAGGCCCGGATCTTTCGAAATAGCGGATACGTGCCTATTGGCCCAAGGGCCAACTCGACGGACCGCCTGCGACGCCATTATCCCTCATGGCGGAAGCTTCTCCCTCGATCGCGGTTGTGGACGACGATCCGGCCGTGCTCAAGGCTTTGAGCCGGTTGCTGCGTTCGCACTCGTTTAGTCCTCGAACTTTCGGCTCCGGACGGGAATTTCTGGCCGCGTTGCAATCGGAGCGCCCCGAATGCCTGATTGTCGATCTGCAGATGCCGGAAATGAATGGGCTGGAGCTTCAACAGCACCTTGTGGGCAACGGGATAAATATTCCGACGATACTGATTACCGCGCACAGCGATGCGGTGTTGGATTCTGACGATGGGGGGTTCGTTGCCCGCCTCCGCAAGCCGTTGCAGGAAGAGATCTTGTTCGATGCTATCGACAAGGCGGTTGGCGGCTCGCGAAGCCGGTAGAGACCCGTCGCCCAGGATCGGACAAACATGAACCATATTCCATCTATCGTGCTTTGCGCCTTCCTGACCGTGAATCCAGCATGGGCGCAACAGCCCGCTGCAACGTCGCCCGCCCCGCCGCTGCCTGTTAAGTCGGCATTTGACAGGTTGCCCGGCCGCTGGGTGCGTCAGCAGGGAGGTTACGTGATCACCATCCGGGCTGTTGAGGCGGACGGAAAACTCGACGCCAGCTACGCAAATCCGAGACCGTTGCCTTTTCATGTCGCGGTCGCGAGCAGGGACGGTAACGCGATCAGATTGCAGTTCGAATTGCGTGCCGGTGGCTACAACGGCTCCACCTACACGCTGAGCTACGATGCGGCCAATGACCGGCTGACCGGCGTTTACGATCAGGTGGTCGTCAAGCAGAAGTTCGAAGTCGTGTTCGTTCGCGATAAATCGTAACGCCTGTTACGTTCGGCTGCCTGGAGTTGGGCCGGCCAATCCTCGGCTCCGGCAAGGCATCACCTTTCATGCGTGACGCAAACCGCTCGGTCAGAACCTGACCGAGGGGGCGCCCGGTGCAGCTTGGTCAGGCTTCAAGGAGGATCGGAGCGTCCAGAAGCAGTCGCGGCAATCCGGCCCGAAAAGCAAAAACCCCGGCAGTTTCCTGCCGGGGCTCTTGAGATCGTAGTCAGATCAACCGGTATTACCAGTTGCGCTGAGCGCGGAGCAGCAGGCTCACGGTGTTCTGGTCCTTCAACTCGTACATAGCGCCGGCTTGCCGACAGCTGGGATGCCGCCTGCCGGAAGAGTAACCGTCCGGCGTACTTCTGGTCGAGAGCGGTCCAGACGACGTCCGCCGAGAACGTCAGGCCCTTCACCGGGGTCCAGCGGGTGATGAAGCCGAGCTGGGCGACGTTGAAGTCCGGGTTGCAGGTGGTGATACCCAGCGGTGCCGACCGTTGGCTGCGAGATTGGCGCAGATAGTGGCAGCACCGGCGGTCTTGTAGTTAACGGCAGCGTACGCACCGTAGATCGCCGAGTTCCAGTAGGGGTCCCAGTTGTGGTTGAAAGCACCACGGATAGCCCCAGGTCTGAACCGTGTCGATGCTGGGTTCCGGTTGCGAACACACCGTCAGCCGCAGCAGCGACACCAACGCTCTGGTAGGCGCCCGGCAGCGCTGGTGCCGCCGAACATCACGAAGCTCTGCGGAGCCAAGCTCTGGAGGTTGTAGCGAGTCGCACCGTCGGTGTAGACCGCCGATGTTGATCGTGTCACCCGCACCAGTCGGGATGTTCTTGAACTGCAAGGCGCCCTGAACAGCCCAGCCCCACTTGTCGTCGGGAGGACCGGTGGGTTTCGAGTGGCGCCGTAGTAGCCAGCGTGGTTGTTATGCGCGACAAACGACCCTGGAACATACCCCAAGCCTGGTCGACCTTGAGCACAGCGACGATGTCGGGAGCCCGCGTACCGCCGAAGGCGTTGACGCCGTAGGCGCCGCCCGAGAAGGCTGGACCGGTGATCGAGTAGCCACCGCGACAAGTCCCAGGTTAAACAGGTTGTCTGAGTGTAGGCGTCGGGTCCTGCAACCGAGAAGCGTACCCGACACGCCGTTGCCGAACTGGGCGGTGTAGGTGAACTGGTTGACGCCGGTGACCGTGCCGCTGCCGCCGACCAGACCGTCGAAGTTGTTGCCGGGATAGTTGGCCCAGGGAGCGTCGAACTGGGAAACCGTCTTACCCATCGTGAACCCAGCGAACTGGATGAACGCATGGTAGACGCCGAGCGAACCGCCGGCGATGCCGCCGTCATTGGGGTTGCCGACGCGGCGCACGCGCCGCTGTACACGGTAGGAGCACCGTGGCGGCGTTTCCGGCGTAGTTACCCGTGGTCCAGGAGAACGTCGCATCGAAGTAGGTGCGCACGACGCCGTATTCGGTCGCCGTGCGCGTATCGATGTTGAAGTCCTGACGGGAACGCGCGGTGTAATAGTTCGACATAGCGGTTCTGGGCGCCGCCACTCCGGATACGCACCGTTGAACGCCGTAGGTTGAACGCGGTTTCAACGCGCAGGTAACCACCCAGCTTGATGCAGGTGTCGGTGCCCGGGATGTAGTAGAAACCAGCACCGTACAGGGAGCAGATCCTCACGTACTCGACCGCTTTGGCCTTGACGGGAAGATCGGCTGCCTGGGCCCCGCCCATGGCGACGAGACCCGCCGCTGAGCCGAGGATAAGGCTCTTAACCATCTTCATGTTAACCTCCAAGTTGCTCTGTAGGGAAGGTTCCGGATCCGCTGGGTGAAACACCCTAAGGTTGGTTCCCTTGTCCCTCAAATTCCCGCTTAGTCGCTTCGCGCCTTCGGACACTCCCGCTCAACGCGAGGGACTTAAGCGAACCACCTAAAACGGGACGACCTCGGGATGCCCCCCTCCGTCGCACGATGACAATTACCGAACACTTCTGCACACGCAACAAAGGAACCGCTTCAAACCGGGTATTCAGCCGTTTTTGGAAAGGTGTTGCACAAATAACACGCAGCCGTGATCGCGGTTCCCATGCAAGTCATTGTTATGCAACACTGTTTTCGATTGGTTCCATTTGCCTGCGGGTTTGTCGCCGAAGCACCCCGCCGGTCGGCTTTCCCCTCCTGGCGCCTCGACTCCGGCCGAATCGAGCCCCCGAGGGAGGCCCTCCGCCCTCAAAACGACCCTCAATCGCCACACCCGAGGAGAGACTCGCCATCCCCGCGACGAGCGAATCGGCGCTTCGCCGGCTCGACCATCCCGATCGAGGTATTTGGCGCGCATTTTTCGCCTTGATCCGCGAGCGCTACGAGACCTGCATTCATCGCCACGAGATCGTAGAAACTCGCATGTTGCAGGGTCAAAATGAATTTTCATGTCGCGCCAGGGACGCCGTGGCAAGCAGCGGCGCGCGCCGTCGTGAAGCCGACATTCAGCCTCGTTTCGCCTATCGCCCGTCGTCTGGAAGGTGCGAAGCCCCGCTGGAAACCGCTGCAAACCACGTGTCCGGCGCCAAACGACGGCCATCAGCCACAGCGATGGCCCCAGAGATGGCCCTTTAATGTGTCGCGGGACCGCCGAACCGGCGGGAATCAGACCTCCGGCAATCTGTCGCTTGCGGCTCGCCCCGGTGTCGGGCATATCCGCCCCAACGGAGCTGTGGCCGAGTGGCTGAAGGCGGCGGTTTGCTAAAGGGCCGTGAGACGTACCACCCAGTCCCGCCCTATACGATCACACCTGCGATTTGATTGACGTTTTCGGTAATCGCAGAGCGCCTTGTCCCGGTTGATATCGGCCAGTACTCGCCCGTCCGGTGGCAATCCCGGTGGCAAAACAAAACCCGCCAGCGCGTAGCTGGGGCCGTTCCTTGAGCAAGTTCCGATGAAGCACCGCAACATCAGAGTTTCGGTCGTTCAAGGCTTAGGCCGGCAGCTCTGGAAATGGGGCTTCGCGCCTGGGCACGCGGTTGAACAGGACAGGCAGCGACCAAGGCTGAAGCGGTGTCCGAAGCCGAGCGTGCGATCGATCGGGCATTGACGCCGAAGAAGCTGAAGCTGATCCGCCCCGATAAGGATTGAGGGAAAGCCCGCCCGCGTGAACCGGCGGGTTCAACTCTCGATCCTGTGAAGGTGCCCTTCGGGCCGAGCCCGCTAACGACGGCCTGCGCCGACGAAACCATTTCCCTGTCCGGCGAAGTCATCCGGAAACGAACCAGTGCTCAATTCGCCCTCTAGACAAGGAGAAAGCTATGGGCGAGGTCATCGCGATAGCATGTGTCTTGTTCAGCATCAGCATCTTCGTGGTTCATGCTTTCGACGCATATCGGACGCGTTGATGGGTGCGCACCGTTCCACTTTACCGAGTGCCGGTCCCAGCACCGTTTGGCTGGCGGATTTGATCGAAGCGACGGAAGCGGTGGCCGCTTCCGCCGAGCCATGTGACCCCGCCATAGTGAAGGCGTTCAGCCATCGTCTGGAGTTGCGCGCCGATGTCAGGCCCCTGTTCGAGCCGACCCCCGCCTTGGGCACGGGCGCCTTAAAAACGCCGGGCTTTCTCCATTATAGTGAAGCTGCGTCATGCCTAGACCCGATAGTCCCCCTCGATAGTGCCACAGGAAGCCAACCAGGACACGTATCTGGTACTGGACGACTTTGGCGGGCGGCTTGGCCGCGCTTGGCGGGAGACCGATGAAGGGGACACCGACCGAGAGACGCTGATCCGCAACGTCATGGACGGCCAATATAGCCATCCGGCGCGCATCGTCGCCTTCAATACCGCCGAGGGCTGGTCTCGCGACGTGACCATGGATATCGCCGATGAGCTACGCAGGCGCTTTGCGGAGTACGATGAAGTGCCAGCCTCGGTGCAGGAGTTCATGGAGACCGCTAACCGGGCGCGCTGAAGCCATCGCAATTCTGCGCCGTCCGCTCCGGTGACTTAAGGCGACGGACAATGAAGAAAACCAACTCAGAGCCAGCTATCCGGCATTTAGTTCACGAAATGGGCGAAGGCGACAGGCTTCGACACGACATCCGGCAAGCTGCCAAGTTTATTCGGACTTCAAATCTTGGCTTTCGGAGAACCATTACGCGCATTACTTATCCCTTCAATCTGAGCGCGGCCCTATGGATGCCAAACGGGGCGAAGGCCATCACCAGCAACACGCGCCTTGCGACTCAAGTCGGACATTGCGCCATGTCGGAAAAGTGCCTTGACTTGGACCAACATGCACAATTGACCACCGCCCAAACGGGCAGTGGCCAACGCTTCAGTTTTTAACGCGCGGCTTGCTTGAGCTTTTCCTCGATCTTGCTCAGATTGAAGGAGCCGGGTGTCTGGCTCGGTGGATATTCC
Organism: uncultured Alphaproteobacteria bacterium; assembly: GCA_963706975.1. GTDB lineage: Bacteria > Pseudomonadota > Alphaproteobacteria > Rhizobiales > Xanthobacteraceae > Bradyrhizobium. The sequence goes on along the minus strand of CAVPOL010000061.1, from coordinate 1,922 downwards.
TTCATGGTCATGAGGAATTGTCAAGCGAGGGTCTGAATTGGCACAAGAACGAACGCCCGATCAAGGAACCAGTCGTTATAGGTGTTCGAGTTGTGGTCGGCTTTCTCGAACGGATCGCGGCGTAAGTTGAACAGCAGCGGCACCCGCAGTTCAACATAAGGCTCACGCCAAACGCCGAAAGCCTGACCACGATTTTCTAGGAATACGACCTTCCAGTCCTGCCAGCGGGCAGCGACGACTTCGCCGTCGTCACTGACATACCAGAACTCGTTCCGTGGGGAGTTCCTTGGCCTTGCCACTCAAGTAGTCGAGCATGTTGCTACCCGTCCGGATGTGAACGATACTTTTTTCCGGCGAAGGTATCGCCCTTCATCAGGCGCTCCTTGACATCCGGCATGCCGGCAGCGGTCAGGAACGTGACCATCCAGTCTTCATGCGCGACAAGGCCGTTGAGGGTCTTGCCTGCTTGCCATGAACTTGCCCGGCCAGCGGAAAGGACGAACTGATCACCAGCCCGGCGCGGAGTCGTTGCCGGCTGACGATGACGTAGACCAGGTTTTGTGGCGAGAGCGCGTTGTTTGAAGAATTTCGCAAGCGCGGATGGCGCTGCCGGGGTTGGGCCGGCTTGCACGCGGGCGACGGCATGTTGTGGTCGTGGTCACACCCAACCGGTTGCGTGGTGGCAAGACGAAAGCATGGGTGGCGAGATGAAACGTTGCCTTCGCCCGGGGGCTTTTGCAAGGCATGAATCTGACGAATTGGTCTCGCCGGAGAGCAAGTTCATCGAGCTGAGCGGTGGGATGCCGGCGTGCAGCCTGAGCTCAACCCGGTGCTGCGTGATCGCAGTTTGCCGACTGGGTGGGGTGGACGCATAGCACCAAAAAGGACAGCACAGCCTTGGTCGCGGTGACCTTTGATCGCATGAGCAAATGCGTCCTGCTGGTCTGTCACAGGGTGTTCACGCCGACACCGGGCGATCCGATTGATTTCGAGGCGACGGTCAGAAGACCCTGCGCGAGTGGCAAGCGGAATTTCGCCATGCAACAGGTGCTGTTCGACCCGTTTCAGTTGGCGAGCGTGATGCAGCGGCTGCGCGGGAGCGGCTGCCGGTCGAGGAGTTTCTTCAAACCGTTGCCAGGGTTGACCGCGACGACCTCCAATTTGTTGGATCTGATCAGCGCGCGGCAGTTGGCGTTGTATCCGGACGCGGACATGCGCACTGCGCTCAGCCACGCGATCATCACCGAAACTTCGAGAGGCTGGAAATTCGACAAATTGCGGCAGCAACACAAGATCGAACTCCATTGTCGCATTGTCGATGGCGTGTCTGGCGGCGGTGAATGCCGACGGCAAGGTGCGGCTACGATCTGTCCCGCTGGTTTTCTGACGATGACGCCGCGCCCGATCTGCTTCGACAGGAGCAATTGGCGGTCAACACGTACGTGGAAACGGAGGCAGCTGATGAAATCAGGAAACCAAAGGCTCGATGAGTTGATCGCGATGTCGACGAAGGTTACGTTATAGAGGACGGCGACACGCTCAACGTGTCGGTCTGCCGTTCATGGATAACAAGCGCGGCATGGTGCGAGACGTGCGACGGCCAGCCCGCGGGGCAACGTCCCGGCTATTTGTTCGCCGACAAATGAAGCGGGCCGATCAAGCGAGTGGAGGCTGCTTACCGGCAATACGCGACAAAAAATCAGCGAGCGTTGGCGTCAAAACCGCAGGAAAGCGAACGAACCAGACGCAGAAATTGTGCCGCAGACGTTCGAAAAGCCCGGAAGCGGCTCGAGCTGCCGCTTACGCACGAATATAACCGGGACATTTGCGAACGTTGGCGGCGATGACCGATAACCAGATCCCTGCCGCCATCCGTGTTGGCGAAGACCGAAGACGCCTCGGTGAATACCGGCGCGGTCACG
>CAVPOL010000060.1:0-76313 GCA_963706975.1 uncultured Alphaproteobacteria bacterium | reverse complement strand
GCAGACATGCTGAACGCCAGCGCGAATGTCCGCTTCCAGGGCATAGCAGACCTCGCAGGCCGCCCGGCAGATTTATGGGTTCACGGCCTGGTCGGTGGTTCCTCACTTCGCCCGGCTTGCGATTGTGCTTCTATCGCGTCCTGAAAATCGCCGAGAGGTCGGCGGGCATCGCCGCACTCCGGCGTCCCTGCGCCTGCGCGAACACCACGACCGCGATCGCGAACAGGTAGGGGATGGTGGCGAGCAGCGACGGTGAAATCGCAACGCCGCCGGCCTGCAGTTTCAGCACCGATGTCTCGCTGAGCCCGAACAACAGCGCGGTCGGAATTACCAAAAGCGGGTTCCAGCGCGCCACGATCACGAGGCCGACCGCGACCAGTCCCTTGCCTCTGGTGATGTCCTGCGCCCAGGTCTGGGTATAGTCGACCGAGAGAATTGCCCCGCCGAGGCCCGCCAGCAATCCGCCGGCCAGGATGGCCTGCCAGCGCACCCATATCGAACGAATGCCCAGCGCTCTTGCGACCTCGGCGGATTTGCCGACGGTCCGCCAGTTCAGCCCGGTGCGGGTGCGGTAGAGCCAGACCCCGGCGATGACGGCCAATGCGAGTGCCGCGGGCGCTGTCCAGGTGATCTGATCGAGGATGCCGCGAATGAAGGCCGGCGCGTTCGGAACGTGCGTGCCGAGCGGCAGGAACGGCGAAACCTGCCCGCCGACGAAGGAGCGGCCGAAATAGGAGGTCAGCCCGAGGCCGATCATCCATACCGCGAGGCCCGATCCGATCTGGTTGGCTTTTGCGCCGAGCACGAGGCCGCCGTGAACCGTCGACAGCAGGGCGCCGGCAAGCGCGCCGGCGAGGAGGCCCAGCATCGGGCTGCCCGTGGTGGCGGCAACGGCAAAACCGACGCAGGCGCCCATCAGCATCTCGCCCTCGACGCCGAGATTGATCACCCCGGTGCGCTGCGTCAGGGTCTCGCCGAGCATCACGATCAGCAGCGGCGTGGCGCTGCGCAGCGCCGCCGCGATCCATGAGCCCAGCATCAGGAAATCCTGATCAGCCACGGGCCACTCCCCATCGCCGTGACAGGCCGCCGACCGCAAGCGCTGTCGCGAACAGCAGGCCCTGCAAAATGGTGGCGCTGGCGGCGGGCACCTTGGCATAGAGCTGCAGCGAGTCGCCTGCGGCGATCAGCCCGCCGATCAGGAACGAGACCACGATGGCGACGAGCGCGTTGTGGCCGGAGAGCCAGGCGACCAGAAATCCTGTCAGTCCGTAGCCGACCGATATGCCCGGCTGCAGCCGGCCCTGGATCGCTGCCACCTCGCAGATGCCGGCGAGCCCGCCGAGCGCGCCGCCGAGCGACATCACGAGGATTGCCTGTCGCGAAAACGACAGGCCGATCATGCGGCCGACTTTTGCATTGCCCCTGAGGATGGTGAGTTCGCGGCCCCAGCGGCTCCAGGCCAGCAGAATGGCAAAACCGGTCGCGGCCACCACGCCGAAGATCAGTCCGAGATGCGCCCGCGTTCCGAACATGCCCGGCAGGGTCGCGCCAGCCGGGAATTTCGCGGTGGCCGGCCAGCCCAGATTGGATGGATCCTTCCACGGGCCGAACACCAGCGCGTTGACCAGCAGCGCACCGATGTAGTTCATCAGCAAGGTGACGATGGTCTCGTTGGCGTCGAGGCGGCCACGCAGCAGACCCGGCGCAAATCCCCAGAGTGCACCGCCGATTATGCCCGCGAGGAGCATGGCCGGCAGAAGGATTGCCGCCGATGCGCCGGGAAAGGCCAGCACGACGGCGGTGCCAAAAATCGCGCCGACATAAAGCTGGCCGTCGGCGCCGACCGACACCAGCCCGAGCCGCGCCGGCAGGATGGTGGCGAGCGCGCACAATAATATCGGCGCGGTCTTCACCAGCGTTTCCGACAGCGAATAGGTGTCGCCGACCGCGAACATCACCATGTCGGTCATGGTCTTCAGCGGCGGCTTGCCGATCGAGATGAAAAACGCCATCGCCACCAGCACGAACACGACAGCCATGACCAGGCCCGGCAGAATGCCGGCCAGCGCGTGCGCAACGAGACGGCGGGGCTCAGGCGGCATCGCGGTCTCCGATGCCGGCCATCAAGCGGCCGATGTGGTCGCGCGACGCGTTTTCGCGGGGCACCATGCCCATCAGGCGGCCGTTGAACAGCACGGCGATGCGATGAGCGTAGTGCAGGAGATCGTCGAGGTCCTCCGAAATCCACAGCACGGCGGCGCCGCGCGCGGCGTGTTCGAACATGCGCTGCCGCACCGCGTCGGCCGCGATCAGATCGAGCCCCATGGTCGGATAGCAGGCAACCACCAGACCAGGCGCGCCGGACAATTCACGTGCGATGACGAGCTTTTGCAGATTGCCGCCCGACAGCGATCCTGCCGCCAGATCGGGATTTCGCGGGCGAACGTCAAAATCGTCGAGCAGGGTGACGGCGCGATCGGTGCGGCCGGCACTGGCGCCGAAATATGGCTGGTCGCGCAGACGCCGGAGATCGAGGTTGCCGGCCACATCCAGATCGGCAACCACGGCGTTGTCGATCGGCCGCTCCGGAATATAGGCCAGCGCGTGGTTTTCGGGTGGCAGGCCGCTGAGGCACGCCAGCGAAACGCCGTCGAGCGTGATTTCGCCCGACATGACCGGAGTCATTCCGGCGATCGCCTCGGCCAGCGCGGTCTGGCCGTTGCCGACCACGCCGGCGATGCCGACGATTTCGCCGCGTCCGACCGTCAGGGTCAGGGCATCGATCGGACAATGGGAGTGTTCCGGGGAGGTGGAAAGCTTGAAAATCTGCAGCCGCGGAACGGGAGAATTCGGCGGTAACGGTCCGGCGCGGCCGGCGACGGCCTGGCCGACCATGGCGCGAACGATGTCATCCGGCGATTTGCTTGCGGACGCGCCCTGTTCGACCAGCCGGCCATGGCGCATCACCGCGACACGGTCGGCGCAGGCGGTGACATCGGCGATCTTGTGGGTGATGAAGATCACGGCCTTGCCGCCGCTTGCGAGTTCGCGGACAAATCCGTGCAGCCGCGCCGCCTCGGCGGGCGTCAGCACCGAGGTCGGCTCGTCCAGGATCACGATGCGGGGATCGAGGTTCAGCACTTTTGCAAGTTCGACGACCTGTCGTTCGCCGACCGCGAGGTCGCTGACGCGGCGGGCCGGATCGAGTTTTGGTGCGAGCTTGTTCAGCCAGAGCAGGACATCGCCCATGGCGGGGCGGCCGCGCGCCTGCCACCACGGCGCCTTCGGCCAGGCGACCAGCAGGTTTTCCAGCACGCTCAGGTTGGGCAGCAGCGAGAATTGCTGGAACACCATGCCGATCCCGGCCGCCATCGCCGCGCGCGGAGACGCAAAGGAAATGTCGCGGCCGTCGATGCGGATGCGTCCGTCATCCGGCGGGTAAAGTCCGTACAACAGGCGCATCAGCGTGCTCTTGCCGGCGCCGTTCTCGCCGAGCAGCGCCAGAACCTCGCCGGGAAATATCTCGAGGTCGACCCGGTCGTTGGCGACGACGTCGCCAAAGCGCTTTGTCAGCCCGGTCATGACGACCAGAGGGGAGGGGTGCTCTCCGTCCGACGGAGTTGTCCCGGTCATGCCGGGTCAATCGATCGAGAAGATGGCGTCGACTTCGACCGCCGCACCCTGCGGCAGGCTGGCGACGCCGATCGCGGTCCGCGCGTGCAGCCCGCGCTCGCCGAACAGTGCGTGGATCAGGTTCGACGCGCCATTGATGACCTGCGGCACATGCAGATAGTCGGGCGCGCAATTGACGAAACCGCCGACCCGCAGGCAGGCGGTGACGCGGTTGAGCGTGCCGCCGCAGGCTTCGCGGAGCGCGGCGAGCAGGTTGAGGGCGCAGATGCGCGCCGCCTCCTGGCCGTCTGCCAGTTCGTGCTCGACGCCGAGCTTGCCTCGGTACCTGACCTCGCCGTTCCATTCGCAGATTTGCCCCGCCAGGAAGATCCGGTCGCCGTCGCGGCGAAACGGCACGAAATTGGCGATCGGCGTCGGCACGTTCGGCAACGACAGGCCGAGTTCGATCATGCGCTGTTCCGGGGAGGTCTCGACGGCAAGCGAAGTCATCATGATTCCGTTCAGGAGTTGGTTGCGTTCTTTGCTGCCGCGCCGCTATTTCGCGGCGGCGGCAAGGCCGGTCAGGACGTCCTGGGAACGCGTGACAAAACCGTACAGCAGCTTGACGTTATACAGCGTGGCCTGGACGCAGAAGTCGGGCGACGTCGTCGCGCTGGCGTCCTCGATCAAAACGGTGTCGTAGCCGAGAAAACTCGCATCCTCGAGCGTGGTCATCACGCACTGGTCCAGATTGACGCCGCCGATCAGCAGCGTCTTGATGCCGAGGTTGCGCAGGATCGAGTCGGTCTCGGTGTCCCAGAACGCGCTGAAACGGTGTTTCACGATCTGGATGTCGTTGTCGCCGGGATTGATCTCGTCGACCACTTCGGCGCCCCAGCTGCCGCGCGCGATCACCTCCGAGCGGGTGCCCGGCACGGGCTCGGCGAGGCCGGGCTCGTCGCCGCGCGGACTGTGCGCGTGCCGCAGCGACGGATGGATGTTGAGGAGGTCCTTGCGGACCCCCCAATTGACCCAGATCACCGGCACCGACTGTTTTCGAAAAGCCTCGATCAGGTTCTTCAGCGGCTCGATCGGCTTGCGGTTCGGCGAAGTGTCGATGCCGCGGGAATCGAGCCAGCCGCCGCTGGTGCAGAAATCGTTCTGCATGTCGACGATCAGGAGTGCGGTCTTGTTGGCATCGACGACGATGTTCTGGGGCTCGGCCGCGATCGACAGGGTGCGCAGCGGCCGGGCCTTTCGTGTCATGTCGACGCTATCCGCGGAGACCAACCATGATTGCCCTGATGCCGCGCCCATCTCGACGGGCAAATCGGTGACGGGAAGATTTTTCGCGCTCATGGTGGCTCCTGCGGATGACGCTTTCGAAAGTTTGTCTTATTTCGGCGAGCCGATGACGCCCTTGACGAAGTAGTCCATGGATTCGATCGCCGGCAGCGCCAGCTTGTCACCCTCGGCCGCGGCCGGCGAGCCATCCTGCTTGATCAGCGGCCCGATCCAAACCACTTTCTTGCCGGCGATGATGTCGGCCTTGGTCGCCAGCACCTTGGTCTGGACCTCCGCCGGCACCGCGGCGCCGAAGGGATCGAACACCGCCGCACCACTGGCGAGGTTGCCGCGCACCAGCGACGGCTTCCAGGTGCCGGCCTTCACTTCCAGCACCAGCTTTTCCATCATCGGCCCCCAGTTCCAGGAGACGCCGGTCAGCCACGCCTTCGGCGCGCGGTCGTGGATGTCGACGTCCTTGCCGATCATGTAGACGCCGCGCTTCTCGGCGGTCTGGGCGATGGTGATGGGGCTGTCGACCTGCTCGGCGATCACGTCGATGCCCTGGTCGGCGAATGCGTTGACCGCTTCGGTCTCCTTCTGCGGCTCCCACCAGGCGCCGGTCCATACCACCGTGGTGGTGGCCTTGGGGTTCACCGACTGCGCGCCGAGCGTGAAGGCGTTGATCGAGCGGATCAGCTGCGGGATCTGGAACGCGGCGATGAAGCCGAGCTTTCCTGATTTGCTGACCGATCCGGCGGTGATGCCGGCGAGATACATGCCGTCGTCGGAATCCGCCCAGTAGGTGCCGACATTTTTGGAAATCTTGGCGCCGCCGGCATGCAGGAAGGTGACGTCGGGGTATTTCTCGCCGAGTTTTATGGCCTCGTCGAGATAGCCGTAGCTGGTCGCAAAAATGATCTTGTTGCCGGAATTGATCAGCCGCTCCATCACCCGCGCCACTTCGGCGGTCTCCGGAACGTCTTCGAAGGCGGTCGTCTTGACGCCGGGTACTTTGCTCTCGACATATTTGCGGCCGAGATCCATCGAGGTGTTGTAGCCGAAGTCGGCGGCCGGGCCGACATAGATGAAGCCGATCTTGGTTTCCTGCGCGCTGGCCGCACCGTTGAGGCCGGCCGCGAGCAGCGCTGCGAGCGCGAGGTTTCGAACTGTTTTCATGCCACTTCCTCCGTTTCGCGCCGGGCGCCTCGGCGAGGCCTGCCGGCGTAAGTAATAACATACTTACCAAAGCATGTCTCGTGCCATGCGTTCCGTCTGGGCCCGTCGCCCGGTTGCGGAAGGCTCGAAGCCCCCGTCAATCCGCGCATTGATTCAATGCGTTGATTGAATTTTCGTGGGAGACGAAAGCGGGTGGGAGGGGTCCGATTTGACCGGTCGCGGCGATGCGGCAGCGCAGCCGGAAAGCCGAAGATTCGAGCAACCGCCCGCGTTTTGGGCAGCCGAGGCGCCTACACCGGCTGGACGTAGCGCATCACGACGTCGCGGGCGATCTGCTTGTGCTGCGCCAGCCATTCCGGGCTGAACACATCCTGCTCGAAGATCACCGACAGCGTGTAGCCGTTCGAGAGGTGGAAATAGCTCATGCTGACCATCAGCACGTAGAACTGCAGGGGGTCGATACCCCTGCGGAACGAGCCTTCGGCCTCGCCGCGCTCGATGATCTTCTTCAGGTGCGACAGCACGGGGGAGGAGATCACCGGCGTTCGCTTGGAGCGTTTGAGAAACTTCGCCTTCAGCAGGTTCTCGCCGCTGAGCAGGCTGATCAGGCGCGGATGGGCCGCAAAATGCTCGTAGGTGAATTCGAACATCTGCAGGATGGCTTCGACCGGCGAGGCCGCTTCGAAATCGAGTTTCAACTCCTCGCTGCGCAATCCGCCGAGGGTCTCCTCCAGCACGGCGATGTAGAGGCCTTCCTTGCCGCCGAAGTGGTGGTAGATCATGCGGATGTTGACGCGCGCGGCGGCGCAGATCGCCTCGATCCGCCCGCCGGAAAACCCTTTTGCCGCGAATTCGTTGATGGCGGCGCGCAGGATCCGCTCGCGGGTGCCGACCACGGATTTGGCGGCAGGTTTTGCAGCGGGCTTTTTCGCGGTCCTGGCCGCCTTCGCCTTGGTTTCGCGGCGCTCGGCCATCTGTCGCTCCAGAGTAAGTAAATCATGACTTACTATGGCGTCCTGGATTTGGCCAGCCGGCTCGCGTCGTGATCAATTTGTGGTTCGGCGCTGCAATTTCGGTTTTCAACCGGTCTGGCAATCGGCCACAATGGAAGGCGAAGGCCCGACCATAACGGGCCGATGGGAGAGGAACCATCAGATGTCCAATCATTCCGTGCCGCGCCTCGCCGGCCTCATTCTGGGAATTTCTGTCATGATGGCCATGCCCGCCGGCGCCGATGCGCTGAAAGACGAAATCGCGCCGACCGGCAAGTTGCGGGTGGCGATCGGGATCAGTCCGGCCGGCGGCGCATACTGGTCCACCAGAAACGAAGCGGGCGGTTATGCCGGCGTTCCGGTGGATCTCGGCAAGGAGATGGCGGCGCAGCTTGGCGTCCCCGTGGAATATGTCCCTTACCAGAATTCCGGGCAGATCGTGGACGCGGTTTCGAAGGGCGTCTGGGACGTCACCTTCCTGCCGAAAGATCCGGAGCGCGAGGGCAGAATGTCGTTTGGGCCGATCTACGAGGTGGCGGAAGCGACCTACATCGTCAAGGCGGGTTCGACGGCAACGAATTTCGCGACGCTCGACCAGCCCGGGGTGAAAGTCGCAGCCGTCAACAACACCACCACCATGCGTGGCGCGATCGTGCATTTGAAGAACGCCAAGGTGACGGGTTATCAGAGCTATGACGAAATTTTCGGGCTGCTGAAAAGCGGCGAGGTCGATGCTTTCGCGCTGTCGCGCGACCAGCTCAACGCCATGGCGAAGAAGATTCCGGGCACAAAGGTGCTGGATGAAACCTTCAAGCAGACCGTGACCGCGGTGGCGGTGCCGCCGAACAAGCCGTTCTCGCTGGCGTTTGCGTCGAAGTTTTTGGCGGACGCCATCACCAACGGCACGCTGCGCAAGGCCTATGACAATAACGGGTTGAAGGACAATCCGATCCGGACGCAAACCAAGTGAAGGGTTGCACATAGGCGCCCCGGGCCTGCCGGCTGCCGCAAGCCCGGCGGTGCCAGATATTGTGCAGCTGCACAAATTCGAGGCATCCCCGCAGCGTGCTCGATAACTGACCAGAGCGATAACCGGCGAGGATTGCAGGCGATTTCGGCTGCGCGGCCCGCTCGGTTGTTGGCACATCGATTGCTTATAAATAATCAGTCAATGACGACTGCCGTCCACCGGATTGCCAAAACCAGCGTCGGTTGAAGCACAGGGTCAAGCGGCCTCGCCGAGGCGCTTCGAGCAGTCATCGAGACAATCTCCACGAAAGCCTGCTGCATCCTGTTTCCGACCGGCGCGACCGCGTGATGCGCGGCGCATCGCAGAATTCGTTTCTGTGCCACCGCCTGTGCCGTCCGGCTCGAGACGGCGAACCCTTGTCCATATCGGCGTCGTGCCCGGATGGCAGCCGACGCTTGCCGATCGGCAGCGCCTCAAAAAGGAAACTGGAATGGCCTATCTCGTGCCTTCGGAATTCGTCACCAAGATGGTGGATGCCGGCGAATCCAAGATCTTCATGTCGACGCGCGACACCATCATCCGCGCCTATATGGCCGGCGCGATCCTCGCGCTCGCCGCCGCCTTCGCGATCACCATCAACGTCCAGACCGGCGTTCCAATCGTCGGCGCCGCGCTGTTCCCGGTCGGCTTCTGCATGCTCTATCTGTTCGGCTTCGATCTTCTGACCGGCGTGTTCGTGCTGTGTCCGCTGGCCCTGATCGACAAGCGTCCCGGCGTCACCCTCGCCGGGGTGTTGCGCAACTGGGGCCTCGTATTCATCGGCAATTTTGCCGGCGCCTTCACCGTCGCGCTGATGATGGCGATCGTCTTCACCTTCGGCTTCACCTCGCCGCCCGACAAGGTCGGCCAGGTGATCGGCACCATCGGAGAAAGCCGCACGGTCGGCTATGCCGAGCACGGCGCGGGGGGAATGCTGACGCTGTTCATCCGCGGCATGCTCTGCAACTGGATGGTCTCGGCCGGCGTCGTCGGCGCAATGATCTCGACCACCGTCAGCGGCAAGGTGATCGCGATGTGGATGCCGATCATGCTGTTCTTCTTCATGACCTTCGAGCATTCGATCGTGAACATGTTCCTGTTCCCCTCTGGCCTGCTCCTGGGCGGAAAGTTCACGGTCATGGACTATCTCTTCTGGAACGAAATCCCGACCGTGGTTGGCAATCTCGTCGGCGGGCTGGCTTTCACCGGACTGACGCTGTACGCCACCCATGTAAAGACAGCGCCCCGGCGCGTTGCCGCGCATTTAGATACGGCGCCCCGGCGCGTTGCCGCGCATTGATCTCTTTGACTGGACGGGCCTCACCCGCCGGGGTGAGGCCTCTCTGGCTGGCGCCATTGAATGCCGCACACGCTGAAAATATCGGTCGGGCAGCATTCTGACAAAGGTCGCAAACAGACCAATCAGGACTTTCACGGCGTTCTGATCCCGGACGCGCCGCTACTCGGCATCAAGGGCATCGCCATCGTGCTGGCGGACGGCATCAGTTCGAGCAGCGTCAGCCGGGTCGCGGCCGAGTCCGCGGTCAAGGGATTCCTGACCGACTATTACTGCACCTCGGAATCCTGGTCGGTGCGGACCTCGGCGCAGCGGGTGTTGCAGGCGACCAATTCCTGGCTGCACGCCCAGACCCGGCAGAGCCAGTATTCCTACGACCGCGACAAGGGTTATGTCTGCACGCTCAGCGCCATCGTGATCAAGTCGACCACCGCGCACCTGTTTCACATCGGCGATTCCCGGATCTACCGGCTATCGGGCAACACCCTCGAGCAACTCACCAACGACCATCGCGTCATCGTCTCGTCGGAGCAAAGCTACCTCGGCCGCGCGCTCGGGGTGAACCCGCAGATCGAAATCGATTATCAGACGCTGCCGGTCGAACAGGGCGATGTCTTCGTGCTGGCCACCGACGGCGTCTATGAACATATCGGCCCGCGCGCAATCGCGGCCGCGATCAGGCAGGGCGCGGCCGATCTGGACGAGGCCGCTTCCGTCATCGTCAGGCAGGCGCTCGAGCAGGGCTCTCAGGACAATCTCACCATCCAGATCGTCCGCATCGATCAATTGCCCGACAGCGTCGGCCGCGAGGTTTACGGCCAGCCGAACCAGTTGCCGCCGCCGCCGCTGCTGGAGGCAAGGGCGGTCTTCGACGGTTACCGGATCATCAGGGAATTGCACGCCTCCAGCCGCAGCCACATCTATCTCGGCGTCGATATCGAGACCGACGCCCTGGTCGCCATCAAGATTCCGTCGATCGACCTGCGCGACGACCCCGCCTATCTGAAGCGGTTCATGATGGAGGAGTGGGTGGCGCGGCGGATCGACTCTCCGCACGTCCTGAAACCCTGTCTGCATTCCAGGAAACGCAACTTTCTCTATGTCGTGACCGAATATGTCGACGGACAAACGCTGACGCAATGGATGATCGACAATCCGAAACCGGCGCTGGAAACGGTGCGCGGGCTGGTCGAGCAGATCGCCAAAGGCCTGCGGGCGTTTCACCGCAAGGAGATGCTGCATCAGGACGTCAGGCCCGACAACATCATGATCGACCGGACCGGCACGGTAAAAATCATCGATTTCGGCTCCACCCGGATTGCCGGTGTCGCCGAAGCCTCGCCGCCCGGCGACCGCGATGACATCCTCGGGACCGCGCAATATACCGCGCCCGAATATTTCCTCGGCGAACGCGGCACCCCGCGCTCCGACCTGTTTTCACTCGGCGTCGTCACCTATCAGATGCTGACCGGCAGGCTGCCCTACGGCGCCCAGATTGCGACGGCGCGAACCAGATCGCAGTTCGGCAAATTGAGATACAACCCGGCCTCGCATGGCGACCGCGGCATACCGATATGGGTCGACGGAGCGCTGGAGAAGGCGCTGCATCCGAATCCGTTCAAGCGCTATGACAGCCTGTCGGAATTCATGTTCGACCTCCGGCATCCCAATGCCAATTACCTGACGACGTCATCGACGCCGCTGATCGAGCGCAATCCGCTGCTGTTCTGGAAGTTCATGACGGTGGTGCTGGCGCTGATCGTCGTCGTGCTGCTGGCCGTGCAGCACGGCATGCATCGCTAATGCCTGGAATTGCAGATCGGTATTGCTGCCCATCCTTCGAGACGCGCACCAAGAGGTGCGCTCCTCAGGATGAGGGCTCGCTTGCTGAAGCACAACAACCTCATGCTGAGGAGCGAGCGCAGCGAGCGTCTCGAAGCATGGGCAGCAAGCGACCAAATAGACCGCAACAGTCGTCATTGCGAGCGGAGCGGAAAGAATGAATGGATTGTTTCGCTCCGCTCGCAAAGACGTTTGAAGGATCGCGGCCATGCCGCTCACGAATTGACGTGCACGAAATCCCGCAGCAGCGGATAGATCTCGTTGTTCCAGCGCTTCCCCGAAAACACGCCGTAATGGCCGACGCCGGCCTGCATGTGGTGCACCTTGCGATAGGCGCGCACGCCGGTGCAGAGGTCCTGCGCCGCCAAGGTCTGGCCGATCGAGCAGATATCGTCCTTCTCGCCTTCCACCGTCATCAGCCCCATCCGCTTGATCGAGGCGGGGTTCACCGGCCGGCCCTTGTAGGTCATCCTGCCCTGCGGCAGCAGATGTTCCTGGAACACGTCGCGGATGGTCTCGATATAAAACTCCGCCGGCAGATCCATCACGGCAAAATATTCGTCGTAGAATGTCTTGATGGTCTCGGCCTTCTCGTTCTCGCCCTTGGCGATGTGCTGGGCGAGATCGACATGCTGACTTGATGTGGCGCTCGAGATTCATCGAGACGAAGGCGGTGAGCTGGATGAAGCCGGGATAGACCTGCCGGAACGCGCCCTTGCACTGCACCGGCACGAAATTGATCAGGTTCTCCTCGAACCATTTTAACGGCTTGCTCTTGGCGAAATCGTTGACCTTGGTCGGCTGGATGCGCGTATCGATCGGGCCGGCCATCAGGGTCAGCGTGGCCGGGCGCGCCGGATGATTATCCTCCGACATGATGGCGGCGGCGGCGAGCGCCGACACCGAGGGCTGGCAGATCGCCACCAGATGCGCGCGCGGACCGATCTGGTCGAGGAAAGTCGATCAGGTGCTCGGTATATTCGTCGAGGCCGAACTTGCCGGCGCCGGGCGGAATGTCGCGCGGATTGTGCCAGTCGGTGATGTAGACGTCGTGATCCTGCAGCAGCGTCTTGACGGTGGCGCGCAGCAGCGTCGCGAAATGACCGGACATCGGCGCCACCAGCAGCATGCGCGGCTGCTCCGGCGAATTCTCCTTCTTGAAATGCAACAGCGAGCCGAACGGCGTCGCGTAGACGACCTCTTCGGTCACCTCCAGTTCCTGATTTCCCACCAGCACCTTGTCGATGCCGTAGGCCGGACGGGTATAGGTCAGCGACGTCCGCGAGATCAGCTCGAGGGCCGCGGCGAGCCGGCCGAACAGTTTGTCGGAGACGCCCTGCGGCACCAGATTGAGGTATCGCAGCGCCTGTGCGGCCCCGCTCCGCCATGGCGCGGTCAGATCCATGTGGTTCTGATAGGCCTGATACATCATCGACATCATCCGGATACTGCCCCTGCCCATGGTGCCATGCAATATCGAAGCCAGAGCGGAGCCAAAGGCCCGGCAAAACGGTGGCTAACGTCCATGCAAAACTGGCACGTGGCTTGCTGCGGGATTTGCAGCGGAATCGCATGAACAAGGAGCCGTTCCGGGCGACCCGGCGGGCGTTCAGGCGTTAGGGAAAAGCCATATGGCAAAAGCGACACTGACCATCAGCAGCAAGAATTATTCGTCCTGGTCGCTGCGCGGCTGGCTGCTGACGAAATTCTCCGGGCTCGACGTTCGACGAGATCGTCACCTCGCCCGACGATGCCTCGGCGCGCGCCGAAATCCTGCTGCTGTCGTCATCGATCCTGGTGCCGTGCCTGCGCCACGAGGGCGCCATCGTATGGGACACGCTGGCGATCGCCGAGTATCTCAACGAGGTCATGCCGGATGCCGGGCTTGCTGCCGGCGGACCGCATCCTGCGGGCGCATTGCCGCTCGATCTGCGGCGAAATCCATTCCGGCTTCACCACGCTGCGCGCATCGCTGCCGGTCAACCTGAAGGGACATTTTCCGGACTTCAAGATCTGGTCGCGGGCGCAATCCGATATCGACCGGGTCTGCACCATCTGGCGCGAATGCCTGGCCAAATCCGGCGGGCCGTTCCTGTTCGGCGAACGCACCATGGCGGACGCCATGTATGCGCCGGTCGTGACCCGCTTCATGACCTATGACGTGAAGCTGGACCCGAAACTCAGGGTCTATGCCGACATCATCATGGCGATGCCCGAGATGCAGGAATGGATCGAGGCGGCCAAGGCCGAGCCTGCCGATATCGAGGAGCTCGAGGTCGAATATTAGGCAGTGCGGACGCACCGTTGCCTGTTTGCCGGGCGCTAGTGTAGGGCACGATTTGCTCAACATGCTGCCATGCGGGATGGTTTTGCACCGGGCGCGGGATCGCCGCGGATGCAGGCGTTGCGAATTGCTCAACGCGAATTCCGGATTAATACCAGCGGCTTCCGCGCCCTCGCGGCGACCGGCCACGAAATTCGCTGCGGTGCAGCGCGGCTGGCGTGATTTTCGCATAGCACAATGAAGCTCAGCAAGGCTATCCAGCCCTGCCAAATTATTGGTCGCGCATTCGTGAATCAGCACGCTGTCGTCAACGAACTTTCCCGCGTCAAACCCGACGGCCCCGTATTCACGGGAGGCGAGCTGCGCAACTTCTTCCGGTATCGCGATCTCGGGATCTCGTTGAAATACAGAGATTGGAGGGTGTCATGAACGTGCATGCCGCGATCGAATTCCAAAGCGTCTGGCCTTACCCGCCCGAACGGCGATCCTCTCCGCCTGAACACCAAGAATTTCGTGGCGATCGATCGCGACCGGGATGCAGTCGCACGAGGCGACGTATCGGCCGCAGGCGCTCTACAATCGCGCCAACGAAGGCTTTCATGCCAACAACGAAACCTTCCTGCTGCACGAGGTTTCGACAAACCTGCCGATTTACCTGCCCGATACCGGTCCCACCGATTTCCATCTTCACCTGCCGCCGGGCGGTTACCAGCTCGTGCTGGTCACGTCGGGCGTGTTCACCTTCGATTACGATGGCCGGGTTTACTATGTCGGCCCCGGCGCGGTGATTCTGCAGAGCGCGATCGTGCATCGCCAGCTGTTTTACACCTGGGCGGGGTTGTCCACGGAAGAGAACCTGAAAACGGCGCAGACCGTGGTGCCGGATCCGATTTCCATGGGCTATTCCGGCAAGTTTCTTGAAGGCTTCATTACCGATCCCACGACCTTCCCCAACCCGACGGTGGTGGGTCCGGACCAGATCAACGAGGCGGAAACGCCGCGCGTGGCCTGGAGCCATCCGCTGCACGACCGCCCGTCTGGCGCCTCTTTCTGGCTGCAGGACCCGCTGGAACTGGATGCGCTCTACAAGCCACTGCCGGCGGGTAGCCCCGTCAAATCCGCCGGGCCGGTTTATGTGCGCGATATCGGAATCGAGATTCCGAGCGGCCGTCTGACGACCGGACACATCATCGCGACCGACCCGCGTGGCCAGTCGCTGTTGCCGAAGAGCACCTCGGCAGCGGCCGACACCGCCTTTCTGGAAAAAGGCGAGGTCGTCATCTATCGCGTCATTCGCGGCACGGCCGAATTCAAGAACAGCGCGGGTGAAAATTTTGAACTTGCGACCGGCGACACGGTGACGGCGGGCAAGAACACGATCGCGCTCACAGGGGTCGGCGAGAATACGCAAATCCTCCGGCTCGGCCTGCTGAAAGGCATGGAAAACCTTCGCAGCTGGACGCCGACGCAGCGTGACGAAATTGACGGCCTGGCCGGTCAGATCATCACGCGCAAGGACATCCGTCCGCTGCGCACCGAAGGCCAGCCGGTCGGGTATTTGTACGAATGATGCGGGCGCCATCGGACGAACGAGGCACCAAGGTTGTCGCACGCGATGCGGCCAGGTGATGCCAATCCCGAGATGTCGCCGAAAACTGGCTGGCACAAGCTCGAATGTGATTTTCAGATCGTGATCATGACCAAGGGTCAGATCGTGATCATGACCAAGGGGGAGTAGCGCGATGTCATCGCCGGAGGAATTAACCTTTGTGGTCGGCCGCTGGCTGCGGCCGATCGTGGCCGTGCTGCATGTGGTGCGCCGATTGACCTTCCAGCCGATATCTAGCCGTGAACAGGAGAGTACCGGCCCCAACCGCTGATTCGGGCGCGATTCGTTCCGCCCGCGTTCCAAAGCTTAAGGTGCACAGGCCCGCCGTTGCATTCCGGCACAGCGGCGAGGTTCAAGACCGCTGCCGAACGGGCGCAGCGGCGGGCAGGCGCCAGCCGACCACCGTCGCCTCGACGGCGCCGCCGGATTCGTGGTTGAGCCATGCGCCATCGACCCAGCGGCAGGCGAATGGCAGTTGATAGGTGCCGCTGTGATCCTCGCACAGCACCTGCACCGGCAGCCCCGGCGGCGGTTCCCCGTTGCCATTGAATTCGGCCAGCCGTCGTTCGCGCGTTGCCATCAGGTAATTCTCCGTAAAATACATAGTCGCGGCGATGCGGGTTCCGCACCCTGCGCGCCCATCCCTGGTCAATGCGGGGGTCTTGATCGCAAACCTCAACGCGCGAATGAGGTTTCAGTGTGGTATGTCAGGCCATCCGCGCCGCCTCGCGACAAATTGACCGCGACGGGCGCCGTTGCTTTGGATTTTTTGAGGGATTTCGATGATCGGCCGGCCTGTTCTCGTCGCGTCAGCGCTGCTGGCGCCCCTGCTGTCGAACTCCGCGGCCCGCGCCCAGGATGTTCCCGGCATCGAGATCTGCACCGTGGAAAAGACCATGGAGCGGCGCACCAGCTGCCTGCAGAGCAATGTCGATTTCCTGATGAAGACCATCAGCAAACTCGGTGCGGACCACCAGCAGAAGCTCGACGCCGCCAACCGGCAGATCGAGGCATTGAAAATCGCCGTCGCCGGGCTGCGAAGACCGTGGAGGAACTGCAGGCGGCGCAGAAGAAACCGGCGGAGGAATCGAAGAAGGCTGATGCGCCGGCGGCGAAGGATGGTGCGAAGTAGGAGCCCTGACACCGCTGTCATCGGCCGGCTTGACCGGGCGCCCAGTATTCCAGAGACGGTCGTGTTCAACCGAGAAGGCGCGGCGTACTGGATCGCCCGGTCAAGCCGGGCGACGACAGTTTTGTTGTGGCGAGCGGCTGCAACGCCCCAGTTTTCATCTCACCGCTCATCATCGGGCCGCACAGCTCCCGGCCCTCGTCCTTGAGCCGCATCAGCCACCGTTCCATTTTCGAAAGGACAATGGGCGCAAGGACTGTCAAATGAGGCGCGCGCAAATCCATCATGATGCCAGGGCTTCATGCAAGTCTCCGAACCACGGCCGTGTTCCATGAATCCCGCCAACAAGGCGCTCTGGTATATCGAAAGCCATCTGGCCGAGGCGTTGACCTCGACGAGATCGCCGGCGTTGCGGGAATCTCGCGCTTCCACATGGTGCGGGCATTCGCGGCCGCGACGGGATTGTCGGTCATGCGCTATGTGCGTGCACGGCGGCTCACCGAAGCGGCGCGGGCGCTGGCCGGCGGCGCGCCGGATATCCTCTCGCTGGCGCTGGAGGCGGATTACGGCTCGCATGAAGCATTCACCCGCGCGTTCCGCGACCATTTTGGCGTCACGCCAGAAGCGGTCCGCAGTTCGACGTGCCTCGACCACCTCAAGCTTCAGGAGCCGATCGTGATGGATTCAACCCTGACAGATAAACTTCAGCCGCCGCGTTTCGAAACCGGCAAGGCCTTGCTCGTCGCCGGCATCAGCGAGCGCTGCACGCATGGGAACCAGGGTGCCGGCATTCCCAGCCAGTGGCAGCGCTTTCACCAGTGGTCGCGGAGATTCCCGACCGGGTCGGCAAGGTCGCCTACGGGGTCTGCTGCAACGGCGACGATTTCGGAAATTTCGACTACATCGCCGGCGTCGAAGTGTCCGATTTTTCCGACCTGCCGCGCGAATTCAGCCGGCTCCGGATCCCCGGCCAGAAATATGCGGTGTTCACCCACTCCGAGCACATCTCGACCATCCGCCGCACCATCAACACCATCTGGAATCACTGGCTGCCGGCATCAGGCATGAAAGCCGCCGACGCGCCCAACTTCGAGCGTTATGACGAGAAGTTCGATCCCGCGACCGGCAATGGCGGGCTGGAGATATGGGTGCCGATCAGGGAATAACGCGCGCCATTCAGCCAAATGGCGGTCGCCGTGGTGCAGCACGTCCTTGTGTTTCCCGCAACCGAGCAGCACGAGGACGTAGCTGAGCGGAATGAGGACCGGAACCAATACCGCCACCAGGGCCTGCGTACGCACTCCGCCCGGGCCGATCAGGAACTTCCAAAATCCGCCGACGATACATCCGGAGAGAATTCGCATGCCCAGGCCAGCAAGAGCGGCGGAGCGATGCTGAGTACGGTCAACAGCGCCAGCATAAAACAGATCGCACTGGAAATTCGTCCCATGTTTCCTCGCAGCAGCGTCAGGCTGGTGGCCGCAGGTTGCGATTTCGGCCGCCAGCGGGCTTCGGCTCTCCCTGACGATGCGCCGCCGCCTGGCAGCGCGTTTGCGCGGCATGGTCAGAATTTGCGGATTCTTGTGCAGATCGCGCGCAGACCCGGGATCGCGCCGGTCGCGAATTTGGCGCTGGCCGGAATAACGACCGTGCCGCTGGGCTGCCCTGCGCCGCCGGTTGCTTGGCAAGCGATATCGACTTTGCCATAACAGGCGCAATCAAAGCGTTGCGCGTGCGGAATGAGCCATCCGCCTGCAGCCAAAAAGCGGGAGGATTTTCGTGTCCAATATTCGCGTTCTCGCCACCGGTCTCGAATTTCCGGAAGGCCCGGTCGTCATGCCTGACGGTTCGGTGGTGCTGGTCGAAATCCGCGGCCGCCGGCTGACGCGGGTCTGGCCCGACGGCCGCAAGGAAGTGGTCGCCGAAATTCCGGGCGGCCCCAATGGCGCGGCGCTCGGTCCCGACGGCAAGATCTACGTCTGCAACAATGGCGGCTTCAGCTGGATCCCGACCCGCAACATGATCATGCCGGGCCCGCAGCCCGACGACTATCTCGGCGGGCTCGATCCAGCGGGTCGACCTTGCGAACCGGCAAGGTCGAGACCGTGGTCGACAAATGCGGCGAACATCCGTTGCGGGGACCGAACGACCTGGTGTTCGACAAGCAGGGCGGCCTGTGGTTCTCCGACCTCGGCAAGCGCCGCCACCGCGATATGGATCTCGCCGGGTTCTATTACGCTCAAGCCCGGCATGAAGGAGGTCGTCGAGGGCGGTGCTCGGCATGCTGCCGGCCAACGGCATTGGGCTCTCGCCGGACGAGAACACCGTCTACGTCGCGGAGACCCCGACGGCGCGGCTGTGGGCGTTACGACCTTGTCCGAGCCCGGCACGCGTCAAACCGCGCGACGTGATCTATCGCGGCGAGCGCGGCAAGCCGATCGCCGGCCTCGGCGGTTACCAGATGTTCAATTCGATGGCGGTGGAAGCCTCCGGCAATGTCTGCGTCGCCACGCTGATCTCGGGCTGCATTTCGGTAATCGCGCCCGACGGCACGCTGGTCGAGCAGGTCCCGACCGGCGACCGCGTTACCACCAACATCGCCTTCGGCGGGCCCGACCTGAAGACCGCCTACATCACGCTGTCCGGCAAGGGCGAGTTGATCGCGATGGACTGGGCGCGGCCCGGGCTGGCGCTGAATTTTTTGAATAAGTGATGGCGCGGCTTGCGCCAACCCTCATGGCGAGGAGCGTCGCGCTTGCGACGCGTCTCGAACCATGAGCGAACTGGATGCCCATCCTTCGAGACGCCGCGCGAAGCGCGCCGCGCGCTCCTCAGGATGAGGAGGAGAGGATGACACAATGCCCTGGCCTGAACCGGTAACGCTGAGCGGCCCGCATGCGCAACTAAAACCGCTGTCGCATGAACATTGCGAGGGGCTGACCGAGGCGGTGAGGGACGGCGAGCTGTGGAAGCTCTGGTACACCTTCATCCCAAAGCCCGAAGACATGACGAAGGAGATCGACCGCCGGCTCGGCCTGCAGAAGGCCGGCTCCATGCTGCCGTTCACCGTGTTCGATGCCGATGGCAAGATCGCGGGCATGACGACCTACATGAACGTCGAGGCCGCCAACCGCCGCGTCGAGATCGGCTCGACCTGGTATGCCAAGCGCGTGCAGCGCAGCGCGCTCAATACCCAGTGCAAACTGCTGCTGCTCGGCCACGCCTTCGAGACAGCTCGACTGCATCGCGGTGGAGTTCCGCACCCATTTCTTCAATCACCAGAGCCGGCGCGGCATCGAGCGGCTGGGCGCAAAGCAGGACGGCATCTTGCGCAACCACCAGATCGCCTCGAACGGCACGTTGCGCGACACCGTGGTCTACAGCATCATCGCCAGCGAATGGCCGACGGTGAAGGCGCATCTGAACTATCAGCTCAACGAGAAGGCGCGGTAGCGTCCTGAAGAAGGCAACATGGAAACGTTCGACTACGTGATCATCGGCGCCGGCTCCGCAGGGAGCGTGCTTGCCAACCGGCTGAGCGAGGATGCCGGCACCAGCGTCTGCGTGCTCGAGGCCGGACCCAGCGACTGGCATCCCTACATCCATCTGCCGGCCGGGTTTCATCAAGACCTTTCACATGAAGAGCATCAACTGGGCCTACCAGCAGGAGCCGGGGCCGTGGACCGGGGGCCGCAGCATCTATGCGCCGCGCGGCAAGACGCTCGGCGGCTCGTCCTCGATCAACGGCCACATCTACAACCGCGGCCAGCGCCAGGATTTTGATACCTGGGCGCAGCTCGGCAATCGCGGCTGGGGCTATCCGGACGTGCTGCCCTATTTCAAGCGGCTGGAAAGGCGGGTCGGCGAGGGCGACGACGAATTTCGCGGCCGCGACGGCGCGCTCACCGTCACCACTATGGACTGGCGCGATCCGCTCTGCGAGGCGTTCATGGCCGGCGCGATGAGCCTCGGCATTCCCCGCAATCCCGACTACAACGGCAAGATCCAGGAGGGCGTGTCCTACGCCCAGCGCACCATCAAGAACGGCCTGCGCGTCAGCGCCGCCACCGCGTTCCTGCGCCCGGCCATGAAGCGGCCGAACGTCCATGTGCGCACCCATGCGCATGCCACCAACATCGTCTTCGAGGGCAAGCGCGCGGTCGGCGTGCGCTATGTCAAGGGCGGCAAGGGCGGCACCCCGGTCGAAGTGCGCGCCAGCAAGGAAGTCATCCTTTCCGGCGGCACCTATAATTCGCCGCAGCTGCTGCAATTGTCCGGCGTCGGCTCGCCCGAGCTACTGGGCTCGCTCGGCATCGAGGTGCGCCATGCGCTGCCGGGAGTGGGCGAGGGGTTGCAGGACCATTACGCGCCGCGCTCGGTCGCGCGCGTCAAGAACATCAAGACCATCAATGAACTGCGGCGCGGCCTGAGCCTGTGGATCGAGGCGCTGAAATGGGCGACGACAAGGCGCGGCCTGCTGTCGCTGTCGCCGACCATGGTCTATTGCTTCTGGCACTCGGGCGAGAGCACCGAGAGCTCCGACCTGCAGCTGACCTTTACGCCCGCGAGCTACAAGGAGGGCGTGCAGGGCCAGCTGGAGGACGAGCCCGGCATGACCGTGGCGTCCTGGCAGCAGCGGCCGGAAAGCCGCGGCTATGTCCGCGCCCGTTCCTCCGATCCGTTCGAGGCGCCGATCATCCAGACCAATTACCTGGTCGAAGAACTCGATCGCCGCACCGTGGTCGCCGGCATGAAGCTGGCGCGGCGGCTGCTCGGCTCCGAGCCGCTTTCGCCGTATTTCGCCTACGAGGACTTTCCGGGACCGAAGGTGCAGAGCGACGATGAATTCCTCGCCGCCGCCACCGAGCGCGGCACCACCACCTTCCATCCCGGCTGCACCTGCCGGATGGGACCGGCCGACGCCAAATGGGCCGTGGTCGACGACCAGCTCCGCGTCCACGGGCTGCAGGGCCTGCGCGTGATCGACGCCTCGATCATGCCGCGCATGATCTCGGCCAATCTCAACGCCTCCACGCTGATGATCGCCGACAAGGCCAGCGACATGATCCGTGGCAAGGCCGCGCCGGAGCCCATGATCGGGGCGGTAGCTGGCTAGGGCAAGGCACCTATGCGCCTGACCGGGTGTTTGATTTGACCGCGTGACAAACCTCACCGGAGCGCTCTAAACAGCGTCCATCGAACAAGCCGCCCGCCTCAAAGGAACTAGCCGTGACCAATTCCAACGTCGTCATCATAGACCGCCATCCCGGCCGCTCGACCCAGACCATCGGGATGGCGCGCGAACTCGGCACCGATCCGGACCTGATCCACGAGCCGTCGGTCGGCGTGGTCGGCACCAAGGGCGACAGCCAGTGCTACATGGGCGTGGCGGCCAAGGTCGATGCGATCCATGCCAGCCTCAAGGGCCGGATCGGCAAGGGCGCGGGCCAGCTGAAACTGCGCCTGGTGCAGCCGGAATACACCATCGCGACCTCGGACGGCATCCGCAACGGCACGCGCGAAATGCGCTATTCGCTGATCGGGCGTGAAATCACCCACGATGCGCTCTGCGAACATCTCAGCGCCACCGGGCTCGCCGGCACCGTCGCCGTGGTGGCCTGCGACAAGCCGCCGGTCGGCACGCTGGCGGCGCTGCTCGAGCACAATCAGCCGGCGATCATCATGTCGGATGGACCCATCCATCCCGGCACCGATCCGAAAACCGGCGAGAAGCTCGATATCGTCAGCGCCTACCAGGTCGCCGGAAATCCCGACGCCGAATACCGCCACCATATCGCCTGCCATGCCTGCCCCGGCTACGGCAGCTGCGGCGGCATGTTCACCTACAACACCATGCAGACTTTTATCGGCGTTGTCGGCATGCAGCCGCTGCACATGGTGGCGCCGCCGTCCGACGATCCCCGCCGGCTCAAGGAGTTCCCGGACCAACTGGTCGAATACCTCGCGCAGATGATCGCGAAGGACCTGAAGCCGCGCGACATCGTGGTGCGCGATTCGATCCGCAACGCCGTCATCGTCGCGATGGCGATCGGCGGCTCGACCAATGTCACGCTGCATGCGCCAGAGATCGCGCGCGCCGCGGGGTTTGGGGATTTCTGGAAGGAAGTCATGACCCCGGCCGAGTTCAACCATCTGTCGCAATACGTCGTGCCGGTTCTCACCGACGCCCGCCCTTACGGAAAATATTCGATGGTCGATATCGACCAGGTCGGCGGCGTCCAGGTGATCGTCCGTGAACTGCTGGAGGCCGGCCTGCTCAACGGCGATGTCATGACCTGCACCGGCGAGACGCTGGCAGCACAAGTCAAGCGCCTCGGCACCAAGGCCATCGACGGCAAGGTGATCTATCCCGTCGCAAAACCCTACAAGCCCACCGGTGGCCTGCGCGTGCTCGGCGGCAATCTGTCGCCGGAATTTTCTGCGATCCTGAAGCTGGCCGGGGTCGAGGGCGGGCTGGAAAACAACCTGTTCCGCGGCAAGGCCTGCGTGTTCGAGGGCGAGCAGGGCCTGCTCAAGGCGCTCGACAAGACGCCCGAGCGGTTCCAGAACAACGACATGATCATCGTGCGCTACGAGGGTCCGAGCGGCGCGCCCGGCATGCCTGAAATGCTCGACCCGACCTCGCGCATCACCACGCTGTGCCGCGAGCGCGGCATCGTGGTGGGGCTGATGACCGACGCGCGGTTTTCGGGCGGATCGGTCGGCCTCGTCATCGGCCATGTCGGGCCGGAAGCCGGCCTCGGCGGCCCCATCGCCTTCGTTCAGGACGGTGACGAGATCGTTGCGGATCTGAACAACAACGAGCTCAACTGCACCGCGCTTAACGATCCCGCCATTCTCGCGCAGCGCAAGGCCGTCTGGGACAAGCAGGTCGCCGCCAATGGCGGCATTCACCCCAACTGCGGGGTCGCCGACACCAGGCTGTTGCACCGCGCGCGCCTCACCGCCGTTCCCGCCACCCGCGGTGGCGGCCTGCATCCCAATCGCGAGGTCTGGGTGCGCCAGCCGCGCGAAGCCACGCGGTCGGGTTTTGTCCCGACCAACAAGCACCGGCCGGAGACGAAAAAGGCGTTTTAGGCAACTGCCGTCTGGTCTTGCAGGAGTACGCGCTGGTTCGTGCAGGAATTCGCAGCCATCGCGCCGGAGAGGATCGAACTCAGACCGTGCTATTTCCGGAAGCGATCGTGAATGTCCCTTTGGCGCATTCTGCTGCATGATGTCGTTTGTTGAGGGGTGAGGGAACGTCACCGTCGAGTCGCTATCTCTGCGGGCGGACCAGGCAGACATCGGCGTCCCCCCCCCAAGGATGCGGCATGCGGTTCCTTTCCGACGGCTTTCAACTGCCGCATTTGGGGGCTTAAAATGCCACCTCATGATCCCGGGGGTTGGGGGGATGGGGCCGCGTCAGTTCATGGGTCTTTTCGGCGGTTCGGCCGCGGCGTGGCCGCGCGCCGCACCGCCGGCCGCGTTGCCGGACGCCGCAGCCGGAGACCCTGTTAAAAACGAAGAGCAGGATTTCCCATTAATTATCGCAAACATGCCCGCGACCGGGCCGCAAAAGGCGGTGGCCGTTGGCGTCGCTGTGTTGCTGATCCTCGCATCGGCGGTTCTCGCACCGTTCGCGGGCGTCCAACTGGGCCGGATTGACGCCTTCATCCCGGTTTTGCAGACCGCCCTGAGCGTCGCCGATTTCATCACGGCAGCCCTTCTGTTTGCGCAATTTTCGATCCAGCCGCAGCGCGCCCTTCTCGCGCTTGCAAGCGCTTACATTTTCAGCGGTTCGTTCGCTTTTTTGCAGACGCTGGCCTTTCCGGGCGGGTATGCCCCCGGCGGTCTGATCGGTGACGGGCCCAACAGTCCGGCCTGGATCTACGTGCTGTGGCACACTTCGTTTCCAGCGGCGATCCTCGCCTATGCGCTCACCAAGGATGACGCCGCCCCTGCCAGACCGGGCAGGCACGTGATGACATCCATTGCAATCACGGTTGTCTGCGCACTTGCGATGATAGCGGGACTGACCTGGATCGTGACGGCGAAAACGGAATATCTCCCGAGCTTCTACACCGACGTCAGCTTTCAGACGCCCCTCGGCAATCAGGCCAACGTGGCACTTTTGCTATGGGGGTCTGCCGTGCTGGCGGTGCTGCTAATTCGCGGGCGCACCATGCTCGATCTATGGCTGATGGTGACTTTGCTTGCTCACATGCCGAACTTCCTGGTGGCGATCGTCGGCAGTTCGGTACGATTTTCCGTCGGCTGGTACGCGGCTCGCGGCTTTGTTCTGATCGGCAGTTGCCTGTTGCTGACTGTCCTGCTCATCGAAACAATGGTTCTTTATTCGCGCCTTGCCAGCGCCATCACGTTGCAGCGGCGCGAACGCACCAACCGGCTCCTGAGCGTTGAAGCTGTCACGGGCGCCATCGCCCATGAGCTGAGAACGCCGCTGGGAGCCATCGCGCTGAACGCCAATGCGGCCCTCGTCCAGTTGCGGTCAAACCCCCGCGAACTGGACGACATGGAAGAAATCCTTCGTGACATAGAGGCCGACAGCCATCGCGCCGCCGCCATGATTTCGAGCATTCGCGAAATGACAGCCAAGACGGTTCATCGAGGCGCCCGGACAAGTGCCGAGGATGTGGGGGAGCTCGCATTGAGATTGCTGAAGCACGATCTTCAACTCAATGAAGTATCCGTCACGACGGAGTTTCAGGGCAATCTTCCCGACGTGCAACTGGATGGCATGGAACTCCAGCAAATACTGTTGAACCTGATCCGGAACGCGATCGATGCCATGAGCTCCTCGCCCCCCGATGCACGAAGACTGCGGCTCATAACCAGTTTCGACGGTCATGACCGTATTGATGTCGGTGCAGGACTCCGGACCTGGAATTTCTGCCGCGGACCGGGCGCGCATCTTCGATCCGTTTTTTACGACAAAGGCCGGCGGTATGGGATTGGGGCTCGCCATCTCTTCGACCCTGATCGCGGGCCACGGAGGCAAATTGAGGCTGGTCAAGTCGGACTCCGACGGCTCGATTTTTGAGCTTGAAATGCCGGTTTGCGGGGAGCGCCCTCCCGAGTAAGCGCCTGCGCAACCATGTCGACCATTCCCGGCGTTGACTTCCAGCGCCTGCGGCTGCAGCAACGACGGCTAATATTCTCATACTGCAGTAGCGGAGCAAACCATGATCATCGACCACGCCCGGCTGCTGGCGCTCGCCAACCGCATCGTCACGGTTGGCGGCAGTTCGCCTGATGAGGCTGACATTGTGGCCGACCACTTGGTCGAGGCGAACCTGCGCGGCCATGACAGCCATGGCGTCGGGATGCTGGTCGCCTATGTGCGCGACCTGGAAAACGGCACGCTGAAGCCCAACCAGGCGCCCGAGATCGTGTCGGACACCGGCACCATTTCGGTATGGGATGCCCGCGCCGGCTACGGCCAAGTGGTCGCCCGCCAGGCGGTCGAATGGGCGATCGAGGCGGCGCGCAAACATGGCGTCGCGGTGAACGGGCTGCGCAATGCGCACCATATCGGCCGCGTCGGCACTTATGGCGAGATTGCCGCGCGGGCGGGCATGGTGGCGCTGCATTTTGTCAATGTCGCGTCGGGGCCGCCGCCGGTGGCGCCGTTTCGGGGCCGGGAAGGCAGGTTCCTGACCAATCCGGTCTGCATCGCCATTCCGGAGACGGCCAACAACGAGCCGATACTGCTCGATTTCGCCACCAGCCGGGTGGCGCTGGGCAAGGTGAGGGTGGCGCACAATGCCGGCAAGCCGATGCTCGACGGCGCGTTGCTCGACCATGCGGGCCAGCCCACCACCGATCCCTCGGTGATGTATACCGAGCCGCGCGGCGTGGTGCTGCCGTTCGGCGAGCACAAGGGCTCCGGCCTCGCGCTGGTGTGCGAACTGCTGGCAGGCGCGATCGTCGGCTCGGCCACCGTCACCAACTCGACGCCGCCCGAACGCGGCATCATCAACGGCATGCTGAGCATCGTGATCGACCCTGCCAGGCTTTCGACCCGCGACAGCATGCTGGCCGAGATCGACGCCATGATCGGCTGGGTGAAATCCGCAAAACCCGCCGACCCGGATCTGCCGGTGCTGGTCGCCGGTGAGCCCGAGCGGATGGCGCGCGCGGCGCGCATCGCCGACGGCATCGAGATCGACGACACCACCTGGGCGCAACTGGCCGACATCGCCGAGCGCTACCAGATCCGGCTGGATGGCTGAGTGAGGGTGTGCATGGCGAAAGGAGTTCGATCTTGAGGGATATTGCCTGGATCGCGGTCGATTGGGGCACATCGAACCTCAGGGTCTGGGGATTGAGCGCGGACAGTCAGGTCGTCGCTGACGCGTCATCGGATCAGGGCATGTCGAAACTGGATCGATCCGGTTTCGAGCCGGCCTTGCTGGCGCTGACCGGCGATTGGCTCCCGCCAGACCGTCGCACGCCGGTGATTGCCTGTGGCATGGTCGGCGCGCGCCAGGGTTGGGTCGAAGTTCCCTATCGGCAGACGCCGTGCAAGCCGGTCGCTTTCGACAAGGTCGGTCGTCCCGATACGCGCGATCCGCGATTGAGCGTGTTTGTCCTTGCCGGTATCAAACAGATCGAACCGGTGCCCGACGTCATGCGCGGCGAGGAAACCCAGATTGCCGGGGTTTTGTCGGAAGACCCGCAATTCGAAGGCGTGCTTTGTTTGCCGGGGACCCACACCAAATGGGTGCGAATCCATGCAGGCGATATCGTTCATTTCCGGACCTTCATGACCGGCGAATTGTTCAGTCTGCTGTCGGCGCACTCCGTCCTGCGCCATAGCCTCGACGGCAAGGGATCGGACGGACAGGAATTTGCCGCCAGCGTCAAAACCATGGCGGCGGAGCCGGCGGGGCTTGCGGCGCGCCTGTTCTCGATCCGCGCACAGTCGCTCGTTTCGGAATTCAGTCGCGGCGGCGGCCAAAGCGCGGTTGTCGGGACTGCTGATCGGCGCCGAACTCGCCGCCGCCGGCGATTTCTGGCGCGGTCAGGCAATCACCATCGTCGGCAACGGGCCGCAATCCCTGCACTACGCCGAAGCGCTTTGTGTGCTCGGCCATGCGCCACGCATCATCGATGCATCCCATGTGACCCTGACCGGCCTGAAATCGGCCTATCTGCAGATCGGGAAGGATTTTTCATGACCCGCAACATCATCGCCATTCTGCGCGGCATCACGCCCGAAGAGGCCGAACCGGTATGCGAAGCGCTGCTCGAAGCCGGCCTGACCACGATCGAGATCCCGCTGAACTCGCCACGGCCCTTGCAGAGCATTTCGGAGCTGGCGAAAAAATTCGGTTCACAGGCCGTGATCGGGGCGGGGACCGTCCTGACCGCGCAGGAAGTTCGCGATGTCACCAATGCCGGCGGCCGGATCATCGTCTCGCCAAGCTTCGACGCCGAAGTCGTCGCCGAAACCAAAGCGCTGAAACTGGCTTCGTGGCCGGGCGTGCTGACCCCGTCGGAATGTTTTGCCGCCCTGAAGGCAGGCGCCGACGGCTTGAAGATTTTTCCATGCTCCGTGGTCGGGCCAGCCGGCATCAAGGCGATGCGCGCGGTATTGCCGGACGCGACCGCGATCTATGCCGTCGGCGGCGCCGGTCCGGCGAATTTCCGGGAATGGTTCAGCGCGGGCGTTACCGGGTTCGGGGTTGGAACGGCGCTTTATCAGCCTGGAAACTCGCTTGCTCAATTGCGCAAGGCCGCTCACGAGATCGTTCGGGCCTACGATGACGCGCGCTGAAGCGACTACGCCAGAATTCGGCGAATGTCGGCGGGCGCTCCAAAGTGCGGCCCGGTTCTCGCTCGCAACCAAAAATATCGAAAACGAGCCCATGCAAAGGAGCAGCCGGGGCGCTGGCATGGCGATGCCAGCGACGACGTTTGACACGCCGGGCCAATCAGCGGCCCCACATCAGGGTGAGCCGCAACAGGTCTCGTCAGGCTACGTTCGCGGCTCGACCGCCATGCGTAGCCCGCGGTTGAGCTCCGGCTGGATCGTATTGAACGGCGGCGGCCGATTGACAACCGGCAGATGCGGCGCGACCTCCTTCAGCTCAGCCAGCGTCTTCTGCGCGTCGGCGATCTTGCCCGACAGTGCATAGGCGGCGGCGAGCGAGCGCAGCGTGACCGGCAGTCGCGGGTTCGCGGCGCGCGACTGGCGCAGCAGCGCGACGGCCTCGTCGAAATGCCCAAGCTCGACCTGGGCCTCGCCGGCAAAGCGCTGCCAATGCGAGCGCGTCACGTCGTGCGGGCTCAGCCGCATCGCATAAGTGATATGCTCGATACCCTCGGCGGCGCGCCCCTGCTGCAGCAAGGTATGGCCGAGTCCGGCGTAGCAGTTGGCCGCGCTCGGCGTGATCGCGATGCAGCGCTCCAGCGACGTGACGCCCTCGGCGAACTGTCCGCGCATCCGCTGGACGATCGACCGATAGAAGTGCGAGCCCGGATCGTCCGGCCGCTCGCGAAGCGCCTGATTGAGAAGCTCTTCACCCTTGTCGAGATGCTCCGCCGAGTCCGCGCCGTAGCGCATCGAGCCGACCAGCGTGTGATAGGCGCCAAGTCCCGCGCGTGCGCCCCAATGATCCGGCTCGCGCGCCAGCATTTCGGAGAACGCCGCCTTCGCGCGTTCCAGCGCGGGCAGTCCCTCGATCCCGTGCTCGAAGATCGCCTTCCAGCCCTGCCGGGACAAGTCGAAGAGATCGGGATTCTCCTTCGCGCGCGCGCTGTCGGCCTTCAGGACCTCGAAGTGCAGTTCGCGTGCGATCCGTGCGACGATCTCGTCCTGGATGTTGTGCTGCTCGCCGTTCTGGCGTTCGATCCGCGCAGTCCAGACGGTCAGCCGGTTCAGCGGATCGATCAGCGCGACGTTGACGCGCAACTTGTCGCCATGCGGGCGGATGCTTCCTTCCAGCACGTAATGCACGCCAAGCTCGGCGCTCAACTTCGCGGCATCGTAATCCTTCTCGGCATAGTGCTGCATCGTTTGCCGCGAGATGACGCGCAATGACGGTACGCGGGACAGGAGGTTGGTCAGGTCGTCGGTCATCGCGCCGGAAATCGCGGCCGCCTCGCCGAACGTCTTGAACGGCGTCACGGCAATCGCCGTGATCGTCCGTGCGGGCTTGTCGGCGCCTGAATCGCGCCCGGAGGGCAATGGCGGCGATTGCCACACGTCCGCATCCGGCGCGAGCGCGCGGCGCAGACCTTCGCGGAGCCGCGGCGAGCCCGACGGCGCGCCACCGAAAAAACGGTCAATCAGTTTGTCTCCGGTCAGATGCGGCAATTCCTTTTGCACCCGGGCCAGCGTACGGCGAGCCTCGGACATCTGACCGGCCATGGCATGGGCGGCGGCGAGCACGAGCAGCGTGCGCGGCTGCGTCGGGTGCAGCGCTACCGCGCGGTCGAGATAGGCGATGGCTTTGGCGTCGTCGCCGAGTTCAATCTGCGCGGAGCCGGCAAAGCCGAGCCAATACGCCATCGAAGGATCGCGCGGGCTGAGCCGCATCGCGTAGGAAATATGTTGCAGCCCTTCAGCGGCGTGTCCCTGCCGGACCAGCAGTCTTCCGAGCTGCGCGTAGGCCGGCGCGTTGCTCGGGCTCTGTTCGATCGCTCGCTCGAACCATCGCGCCGCGTCCTTTGAACGCCGGCGCGCGAGCTCGAGCAAACCCATGTGGCCGTAAGCCTCGCCGTTGGCAGGCCTGGCGTCGAGGATGGGCGCAAGAATGCTCTCCGCCCTGGCAAGATGCGGCGCCGGATCGGGCGCGAACAGCTGCACCGCCATCAGCACATGGTAGCCGGCCAGACCGATGAGCGCGCGTGTATTCTGCGGCTCCTGCTCCAGGGCGCGCGAGAAAAACGCCTCGGCCTGTGTCAGGGCCGGAAGCCCGGAGGCGGCGGCATCGAAAATCGCCGACCGTCCCTTGAAGATCAGCGCGTGAACTTCGCCCGTTGATGCGTTGCTTTCGGCGCGCGTGACTTCGACCGACAGTTCGCGCCCGAGCCCGTTGACGATTTCGTCCTGAACGGCCAGGCGATCGCCGCCGTCACGCTGGAACCGCTGGGACCAGACTTCGGTGCCGGACTTCGTGTCGACCAGCGCGACGGAAACTGCAAGACCGGCCGTTGCATCCACCCGCCCGCGCAGCACGTAGCGCACGCCAAGCTCTGTACCGGCCGCAACGGGGTCCGCGTCCGCCGCATAGGTCCGTGATGTTTGCCGCGAGATGACGCGCAATTCCGGCGCTCGCGAGAGCGTGTGTCCGAGATCGTCCGTGATCATGTCGGCCAGCAGGGGATCGGCGCCGTCGGCAGCGAACGGCAGCACCGCAATCGGGATAACGCCCGGCCGCGACGCTGCGCCAGTCGTCGCCGGCGCATCCGTGCTGTCGGCGCGGCGCGACGGCAGCGGCGGCGATTGCCAGCTATCCGGCGCCGGCGCGAGCGCGAGGCTCAAGCCCGCATGGAGCCGGGAGTTCGGGTTGCGGCCGAGGCGCTGAAGCAGGTCGCCGGCCGGAATGGTGGCCGCCACGGCTTTGAGTTTGCCGATTGCGGCCTGCGCGTTCGCGGTGTCGCCCGCGAGCGCATGCGCGGCGGCAAGGCCAGCCCTGGAGCGCGGATAGCGCGGCGCGATGGCGGCGGACCGCTCGAAGCTTTCAATCGCATCCGGGTAACGTGAAAGCTCGAGCTGCGCATTGCCGATGAATTCATGCCATATCCCAAGCGCGGTGTCCCTGGGACTGAGCCGCATCGCGTAGCGGATGTGTTCGATGCCCTTTTCCGCCTCGCCGAGACGAGCCAGCGCGTGCCCGGTATGGGCATGGGCTCCGGCATTGCTCGGATTGAGCTCCGTCACCTTCCGGAACAGGTCCAGCGCCTCGCGGACCTTGCCGGTCCCCTGCAGCAGGATGCCGAGCTGGTAAAGCGCACTGGGATTGTGCGGCTCGCGCTGGACGGCTTGCGCAAGCATGTCGCGCGCCTGGTCGAAATGCGCATTGGCGTCAGGCACCAGCCGCTGCACCGCGACATTGGTGTGGAATGCTCCCATCCCGATGAATGCGGACATGTTCTGGGGATCGCGCTCGAGCGCCTGCTTGAACAACGCCTCGGCCTTGCGGTATTCGTCGATGTTGGTCGTCGTGAACCCGGCATGCATCGCGGCCCAGCCGAGAAATGCCGATGCATCAGCGGACTGGTCCGCCGAACGGCGCTCGCCTTCGATCGGCAGGATATCGATCTGCAGCTCGCGTGCGATGCGCGCCACGATCTCATCGCGCACCGCATGACGCTCGCCCTGCTCGCGCTCAACCCGGCCGGACCAGACCGGCAGCAGCGTTGCCGCGTTGAGAAGCTGGATGTTGACGCGCAGGAGGCCGTCCTGCGTCCGCACGCTTCCCTCCAGCACGTAACGCACCTGGAGATCGGCGCCGATGGTGGCGAGGTCGGCCGGCTGATCCTTGTATCGCTGCGTCGTCTGGCGCGAGATCACGCGGAACACCGGAACGCGCGACAGCACATTGATCAGATCGTCCGTCATCATGTCGGCGACAAGCTGGGTCGACGCCGTGGTATCGCCGAGCGCCGCGAACGGCAGCACCGCGAGCGCGACGATGCCTTGCGTGCCGGCGCCCTGGAGCGCGGCAGGCGGGCGCCATGCGTCGGGCAGCAATGATGCGGATGCACCTGGCGCGGACGGTTCCGGTGCTGCAGCGCGGTAGCTGATGACGCCAAAGGCGAGAACGCCCGCGAGCGCAGCGGCAAGCGCCGCCGGCGGCCGCGGGCCTGAATCGTCGCGCTGCCGGAGCAGCGATCGGTTGATCTTGCGGCGGACCGGATGCGGCGGCCGGCACAGGAAGTTCGCGCTCGATCTCGCGTGGCAGCGCAATCTCGCCGTTGCGGATGCGCCCGATGAGCGCTTCGGTATCCCGTTCCGGCGCGACGTCGAGCTCGCGTCGAAGCAGCGACGAAAAGGCCTCGTACTGGGCCAGCGCTTCGCTCGTGCCGCGGTAGCGCGCATACAAGGTCAATGCGAGGCGCTGCCAGTCCTCGCGCAGCGGGTCGAGCGCGAGCAGCCGCTCGGCCGCTGCCACGGCTTTTTCTCCGTCGGTCACCAGTTGAGGACGAGCCGCGAAGATCTCGCACAGCCGTGCGGCGGCGAGTTGCGTGCGCGCTCGTTGCGCCCGTACCCATTCGGCAAACCCGTCCTCTTCGATATTCAACCCGGCGAGGAAATCGCCGCAGAAGAGATCTGCGGCCTTGTCGAGATCAGCCGGATCCTGCGACTTCGAGAGGCTTTCGAACTCAAGCGCGTCCACCGACCAGAAGCCGGACGCCAGCCGCACCATGCTGGTGTCGGCGGTGACGAAATCGGGAGAGCCGAGGTCCTTGCGCAGGGAGGCGAGCGCCTGACGCAGGCTTTGCCGCGCCTGCGGGTCGGAACAGTTTCCCCACAGCAGCGTCGCAAGCTCCTCGCGGCTTGCGGCCTGGTCCGGGCTCATCGCCAGATAGGCGACGAGCGCGCCGACCTTTCGGGTCGAAAGCCGGATCGGCGCCGGATCGCCGCCGCGTGTGAGGACCGGCCGACCGAGCAGACGCAGCCGAATACGCGCAGATCGTGTCATTTCCAATCAATTCCAGTACAATTGCAATACAATCGGCCGCGGTAGTCGCCGGCCCCGTCCTAAAGCTTCATTCTAATTCGGTGCGCGGCGACCACAAGACAATTTGAATCAAATGGTTGACCGCGTGGCACGGTCCACGTGTGGCGGCACAACTTCGCCGGGCATTCGCTCCGGTTCCGCGGCGGAACTAGGATGTCGCCGCAGCGAAATCTTTTGCCGATCTGCCGGCCTTTGACGCTCCTTTCACGCTCGGTTGACGCCCCCTCGTCTGAACTGGGCTGGCGCGGCGGGGGATTCCACACGCGCCGACGATTGCCCGGTCCCAGGACGGGCGCGGCGGCGCGCGAGTTTCATCCCCCCGTCAGCGTCAACAGAAGCGCTCAACCATCATCACCAGAACCGTCCACGGGGGCAGTCAATGACGCAGACCATCAACGGCACCAACGGCAACGACACCATCAACGGGACGAACAAGGGCGACACCATCTACGCCAAGGGCGGCAACGACACCGTCAACGGCGGCAACGGCGACGATTTCATCGATGCCGGCTCGGGCAACGACACGGTCAACGCCGGAAACGGCGATGACGAGGTCCACGGCGGAACCGGCAACGATACGATCGATGGCGGCAATGGCGACGACGAGCTCGACGGCGACAGCGGCAACGACACGATCAATGGCGGCAATGGCGACGACGAGATCGCCGGCGATAGCGGCGACGATATCCTCAAGGGCGGCGCCGGCAACGACCGGGTCAGCGGCGGCGACGGCAACGACACCATCACCGGTGGCACCGGGAATGACCTGATCTATGGCGGTGCCGGCACCGATACGGCGATCTTCGCCGGCACCTACGCGAGCTACGACCTCCTCCACATCCTCGGTCTTGTCCTGATCAACGGGCAGGACGGAACCGATCTCGTGCGCGATGTCGAATATCTCAGGTTCGACAACGGGACCTACAATGTGGCGACCCACGTCTTCACGCCGAACACCCCGCCGCCACTGCCGCTTGTCTCGGTGATCGCAACCGACGGCGTCGGCACGGAAGCCGTCGACGGCACCGACTTCACCTTCACGTTCAGCCGCACCGGCGATCTGTCGCAGGCGCTGACCGTCAATTATTCGATCTTCCCGGCGCCGGTCGACGGCGCAGCACCCGGCGTGGACTTCCCGGCACAGACCGGGACGATCACCTTCGTAGCCGGCAGCAGCACCGCGGTGCTGCAGTTCAGCGCGATCGACGATGTGATCGTGGAGAACACCGAGCTGTTCTCGGTCGTGGTCGGCGTCGGCGCGGGCTATCAGGTCGACATTCCGAACGCGACGGCGGGCGGCTCGATCACCGACAACGATGCCTTCCCGCCGGCCGTGGTGTCGCTGACGCCGGCAACCGTCGAGGCCACCGAAGGCGATTCGCTCACCTTCACGTTCACGCGCAGCGGCGGCAACCTCGCCGCGCCGCTCACCATCAACTACATCGTCAATGACGGACCGCCGCTCGGCGGCGCGACCCGCGCCGACGGCGACTTCTCCTATGCGAGCGGCATCCAGCAGCTGACGTTCGCGGCGGGACAGACCGTGGCGACGATCACGGTGGTGACCAACGACGACGGCAATGTCGAGAGCGACGAGAGCTTCCCGGTGCTGCTCGCCGGCGGGGTCGATTACACGGTCGATCCGGTGAACAACGGGTCGAC
This sequence comes from uncultured Alphaproteobacteria bacterium, assembly GCA_963706975.1. Taxonomy (GTDB): domain Bacteria; phylum Pseudomonadota; class Alphaproteobacteria; order Rhizobiales; family Xanthobacteraceae; genus Bradyrhizobium. The sequence goes on along the minus strand of CAVPOL010000060.1, from coordinate 41,693 downwards.
CGCCATCATCCACGACAACGACGTGGCGCCGCTGGTGTCGGTCGCAGCGACCGACGGCGCCGGCACCGAGACGATCGACGGCACCGACTTCACCTTCACATTCAGCCGCACCGGCAGCACGTCGAGCGCGCTGACCGTCAACTATTCGATCTTCCCGGCGCCGGTCGACGGCGCAGCACCCGGCGTGGACTTCCCGGCTCAGACCGGGACGATCACGTTCGCGGCCGGCAGCAGCACCGCGGTGCTGCAGTTCAGCGCGATCGACGACGCCATCATCGAGAACACCGAACTGTTCTCGGTCGTGGTCGGTGTCGGCGCGGGCTACCAGGTCGATTTTCCGAACGCATCGGCGGGCGGCTCGATCACCGACGACGATGCCTTCCCGCCGGCCGTGGTGTCGCTGACGCCGGCAACCGTCGAGACCACCGAAGGGGATTCGCTCGCCTTCACGTTCACGCGCAGCGGCGGCAACCTCGCGGCGCCACTGACGATCAACTATGTCGTGAACGACGGCCCGCCGCTCGGCGGCGCGACACGTGCCGATGGCGATTTCTCCTATGCCAGCGGCATGCAGCAGCTGACGTTTGCGGCGGGGCAGACCGTGGCGACGATCACGGTGGTGACCAACGACGACGGCAATGTCGAAACCGACGAGAGCTTCCCGGTCCTGCTCGCCGGTGGGGTCGATTACACGGTCGATCCGGTCAACAACGGGTCGACCGCGGTCATCCACGACAACGACGTGGCGCCGCCGGTGGTGTCGCTGACCCCGGCGATCGCCGAAACGACTGAAGGCGGGTCTCTCGCCTTCACGTTCACGCGCAGCGGCGGCAACCTCGCGGCGCCACTGACCATCAACTATGTCGTCAACGACGGTCCGCCGCTCGGCGGCGCGACCCGCGCCGATGGCGACTTCTCCTATGCCAGCGGCATGCAGCAGCTGACGTTTGCGGCGGGACAGACCGTGGCGACAATCACGGTGGTGACCAACGACGATGCCAATGTCGAAACCGACGAGAGCTTCCCGGTCCTGCTCGCCGGTGGGGTCGACTACACCGTCGATCCGGTCAACAATGGCTCGACCGGGGTCATCCACGACAATGACGTGGTGGCGAATCCGCTGATATCCGTCGTGGCGACCGACGGCATCGGCACCGAGACGGTGGACGGCACCGACTTCACCTTCACGTTCAGCCGCACCGGCAGCACGGCCGCCGCGCTGACGGTGAATTACACGATCCAGCCCGGCGCGACCGACGGCGCGACGCCGGGCGCGGACTTCCCGGCGCAGACCGGTACAATCACGTTCGCGGCGGGCAGCGCCACGGCGGTGCTCTCCTTCGACGCGATCCACGATGCCGTGGTCGAGAACACCGAGTTCCTGTCGGTCGTGGTCGGCGCGGGCGCCGGCTACGACGTCGATACCCCGAACGCGACCGCGAATGCATCGATCGCGGATGGGACCATCATCGGGACGAGCGGGCCGGACAGCCTGGTCGGCACCAACGACCCCGACGCGATTCTCGGACTTGGCGGCGACGACGGCCTGTCCGGCGGGTTCGGCGCCGACTATCTCGACGGCGGCGCCGGGTTCGACCGCGCGATCTACACCAATGGGACCGGCCCCGTGAACATCCAGCTCCTGGCCGGCACCGCAACGATCGGAGCGGTGGTCGACACGCTGCGCAGCATCGAGTTCGCACGCGGCACAGCGTTCGGCGACACCTACAATGCGACCGGCTTCGGCTCGGCCACCATGCCGAACGGCAGCAGCGAAGGCACCAACCTCAACGGCTTCGAGGGCCTCGGCGGCAACGACACGATCACCGGCAACGGCAACACCCGCGCCGAGTACGCCAACGCCACCGCTGGCGTGACGGTGACGTTCACAGCCGGAAACGCCGGTAACGTGGTGGGCGACAGTTCGGTCGACACCGACACGTTCACCAACGTCTTCGCCGTGCGCGGAAGCCAGTTCGACGACCTTTTCATCAATTTCGGGGTGTCGAACAACACGTTCGACGGCCAGGGCGGCTTCGACACCGTCAGCTATGCGAGCGCCGGAGCGGCGGTGAACGTGAACCTGGTGACCGGCAATGCCTCGGGCGGCGGCGGCAACGACGTGCTGCGCGACAACACCGGTGCAGTCACGATCGAAAGCGTTGTTGGCACCGGGTTCAACGACACGTTCATCGCCAGCGGCAACAACACGTTTGACGGCGGGTTCGGCGCCGATACGCTGAACCTGAACAACCTCGTCAACAACGCCGTGACGGCGATTTCGATCGAGACGATCAACGGCGGCGGCGGCAACGACACCGTGAACTTCGTGCTGAATGACGGTACGGTGAACCAGACGATCAATGGCGGCGGCGGCACCAACACGCTGAACCTGGACGGCAGTTCGACGAACTACAGCGTGACGCTGACCGGTTTCGCGCAGGTCAACGGCCATGCCGGCACCACCAACGACAATCTGAACGTGCTGAACCAGGTCGCAGGCACGACCTTCGATTTCGGTGACGGCAGCGCCGACGAGTTGCACGTCGCCGGCTCGACGGGGGTCAACGTCTTCACGGTCAACAATATCGAGAACGTGTTCGGCGCCCTGTCGACCGGCGACCAGATCCATATCGGCGGCAATTCCGGCGGCACCACCACGGTGACCGCCGGCAGCGGCCCCGACCAGATCTGGGCCAGTTCGGATGCTGACCACATCCGCTTCATCACGACGGGGGACTCCTCGTTCGACCTTCCGTCCGCCGGTCAGCGTGATCAGGTCTTCGACTTCGATGCGAGCGAGGATGCGTTCGTGTTCGACAACATCGCCGGGCTGGATGAGGCGAACTTCAACTGGGTGGAGATCAACTTCGGCGGGACGGATATCGTGCTCGTCGATATCGACGGCGGGGGCGCCGATCTCGGCGGCGGCACCTATGTCGGGTACGAGATGGCGATCGAGCTGCAGAACCATTCCGGCACGCTGACGAACGCCAACTTCCTGATCGTCTGATCGCCGGTTGAACTTTCAATGGCTTTCCCGGCGCAAGCCGGGCCTGTGCCATTCGAGCGAAGTTCGACGGCTGCTTTGCCGGCCGCTTCAACAATCCAACATTGCCGCGTCCGGTAATCGTGCCGGTCAGGCAGGCCGAAATTTGTCCGCCGGCAAAGCGGCGCAATGGTCGTAGATGGCCGACGGCCGGGTGAACCAGACCTTTTCCTTCTCCGGATGGTTGACGATGTGCTGCAACGCCTCGCGGAGCATCCGCAGCCTGTAGGGCTGGCCCACGATCATCGTATGCAAGGCGATGCCGCATACCAGCGGCTGTTTTGCCGACTGGCGCAGCAGTTCCTCGAATTGACCGATGATGAAGTCACGGAATTCTTCCGGCGAGTGATGCCTCACCAGAATTTGCGGGCTGTCGTTGATCTCGATCGGGTACGGGACGCTCATGATGGGACCGGAGCGCGTCTTCATCCAGAGTGGCTGATCGTCGGCCGGCCAGTCCATCAGGAAATCGAACCCGACCTCCTTCAGGAGGTCGGGGGTGTGCTGCGTGGAAGCCATCCATGGCGCCATCCAGCCTCTCGGCGGCTTTCCGGATGCGCGCTCGATCGCGTCGCGAACCTCCTGCAGGAAGCGTCTCTCGTCAGCTTCCCACATGTGGCTGTGACGCTCCGCGTTGGTGCGGCCATGCCCGATGAATTCATCGCCGCGCGCCTTCAAGGCGTCGACGATGCGGGGCGCATAGTCGAACACCGCAGTGTTGATCAGGTGAGCCGCCGGGAGGTTCAGTTCGTCGAACAGTTCGAGGCAGCGCCAGACGCCAACCCTGTTGCCGTAATCGCGCCAGGCGAAGGTCCGCGGGTCCGGAGCCGCTCCCGCCACGGTCAGGAGATGACCTTCGCCCGCGCCGAACGCGAAGTGTTCGATGTTGAGACCGAGATAGACCGCCAGCCGCTTTCCGTCCGGCCAGGAGTACTCCGGACGGTCAATGATCGGCGAATAGGCATAGCGATGATGATAGGGAAGCTGCATATCGGTATTCCTGCCAGGCCTGGATCTGCGCGGCGCCACATTCCGGGAGCATCAGGTAACTGCAGAAGGTCCCTTGATGGGTGGTGTCTGGTGTTCCCACCGTATTCGTCGTCACCGATATAGCCAAGAGCACTGCACACCCACGACTGCAGTATGGCGCAATGCAGCAAGTAGAGCAGACCCTACACGGACATGGGTGGTGAAATCCTATGCGGCCTGTAAAAGGTTCCGCCAACCGGATCTCCCTCCAATGCTGCAATCGCGCTCCGATTCCATTGAGACCAGGGCCTCCTGGGCTGTCGCCTCGGTAGCGCTCGCCATCCTTGGAATGTCGTTCGGCGCGGCCTGGATCACTGCGGTCGCGCTCAAGGACATTGCGGGCGAAGTGGGCGGGTTGCGTTCGATCCCGGCGCTTGCCAGTTCGCTGGCGTGGCTCGGCTCCGGCATCGGCGGCATCATCATGTCGCGAATCGCCGATCGGGTCGGCACGCGCTGGACGGTGATCTTCGGCGCGTTGATGATCGCGCTCGGCCTCTCGATCTCGACCTTGGGGCCGCCCTGGCCGCTGTGGATCGGCCACGGACTGTTCATCGGCTTGATCGGCATCGGCGGCATCAATGCTCCGCTGTACATTTATGTCAGCCGCTGGTTCGACCGGCGGCGCGGATCGGCGCTGGCGCTGATCTCGAGCGGCACCTATCTCGCCGGTGCGATGTGGCCCCCAATATTCGAGCAAGCGATCGCCAATTTCGGCTGGCGGCAGGCGATGCTGTGGTACGCCCTCGCCGAGATCGTTGTCGTCGCACCGCTTGCTGCCGTCTATTTCCGCGAACCGCCCGAAGTGATTCACCCAACGGCGCCGTCCGGGGCCAATCCGATCAAAGCGCGTGTCCTCGGCTGGCCGCCCAATGCCGTGTTTGCGTTGATGTGTGCGCGGCCGGGGTGATGTGTTGCATTCCGATGGCAATGCCGCAGGGCCACCTTGTAGCCTTTTGCAGCGATCTCGGTATCAGCCGGTCGATGGGCGCCCTGATGCTGTCGACACTGCTCGGCACGGCGTTCCTGAGCCGGCAAATCTGGGGGGTGATCTCCGATCGTATCGGCGGTCTGGCCACCATACTGATCGGATCGGCCTGGCAGGTCTTGGCGATGACAGCCTTTTTGTTCACACAGAATGAGGCTGGCCTGTTCATGGTGGCCGCCGCTTTCGGGCTCGGCTTTTCCGGAATTATCCCGGCCTATGTCCTGGCGGTGCGTGAACTGTTTCCGGCATCGGAAGCCTTCTGGCGAATCCCGACGCTGTTGCTGTTCAGCGGGAGCGGCATGGCCGCCGGCGGCTGGATCGCCGGCCTGCTCTACGACCGTCTCGGATATTATGCGCCCGCGTTCGCCTTCGGCATCGGCGCCAACCTGCTCAATCTGCTCATCATCGGTGTACTGGTCGGGCGAAAGCGCCAACACGCGGTCGAGGCGGACACCTTGCCGCGGAAACCGTTCCCTGTAATCTGAGGGAAATATAAGGAAAAGGCTTGATGGGGGGAGTTCTGGAGGGCGTGCGCGTTCTGGATTTCGGGCGCTATATCGCGGGGCCGTATTGCGCGACACTGCTTGCCGAATTTGGCGCCGAGGTCATTCGCGTGGAAAAGCGCGACGGCAGCGAAGATCGCTTTGTAGCGCCGGTCGGCGAAGCTGGCGAAGGTGCGCTGTTTCTGCAGATCAACCGAAACAAGAAGTGCATCACGCTCGATCCGATGAAGCCGGAGGGGCAGGAGGTGATGCGCCGGCTGGTTGCCACGGCGGACGTGGTCGTCGCCAATCTGCCGCCGCAGACCTTGCGCGCGATGAAGCTCGATTACGAATTATTGAAGGCGATCAAGCCCGACATCATCCTGACGACAGCAACTGCATTCGGTGGGCCCGGGCCCTGGTCCGACCGCGTCGGCTTCGACGGTGTCGGCCAGGTCATGTCGGGTTCGGTCTACATGACCGGCGCCGGCGATCCGCCTTACCGGGCCGCGGTGAACTGGGTCGATTTCGGCACCGCGCTGCACTGCGCGTTCGGGACGCTCGCCGCCCTGATCGAGCGCGGCAAATCCGGCCGCGGGCAGATCGTCGAGGGCGCGCTGCTTGCAACCGCGTTGTCTTTTACCAACGCCACGTTGATCGAGCAGGCAGTGATCAAGGCCAATCGGGTGCCGACCGGCAATCTCGGCCAGACCGCCGCGCCGGCCGACATCTACCGCACCAAGGACGGCTGGGTGCTGTGCCAGGTCACGGGTCATCCGCTGTTCATTCGCTGGGCCAGGTTGATGGGTGAGGAGGACCTGTGGCTGAGCGATCCGCGTTTTGCCGACGATATCAAGCGCGGCGACAACGGCCCTGTCATCAGCGAGCGGATGGCGCGCTGGTGCGCCGCGCGCACCACGCAGGAGGCCGTCGACACGCTGGGCGCAGCGATGATTCCGGCCGGACCGGTGCTCAGCCCGCAGCAGGCGCTGGATCATCCGCATATTCGCGCCGCCGGCTTCATGCAGGATGTCGATTATCCGGGCTTGCCGATACCCGCGCCGGTCGTACGGGCTGCCGTCCGGTTGTCGGAAACGCCGGGTGAAATCGTGGCGCGTCCGCCGATGCTCGGCGAGCATACCGATCTTGTTCTTGCCGAACTCGGCTATGACCCGGCTGCGATTGCGGCGCTTCGGCAGAGCGGCGTCATTTAGCGGATATGATTTAAGCTCGATTCCGACTCGCAGGCCGGCCGCAAAGTGCTAATCTCGGGCATCGAACAACGCGTGGCGTTGCCCACGAGACCAGCGCTGAAGGAGCAGAAACATGAGCCGCCATCCCGATTTCGTGCCCCAGGGCGTGATCCCGGCGGTGCTGCTGCCGTTCCACGAGGATCTGTCGATCGATGAGGCGAGCTTCCGGTCCCACTTGCGCGACGTGGGCTCCGTGCAGGGACTGTCCGCGATCACGATCAACGCCCACTCCACCGAGGTCGCCTCGTGCACGGCGGACGAGCAGCGCAGGGTCATGGAGATCGCCGGCGAGGAAGTCGGCGGCACGCTGCCGATCATTCACGGTGTCTGGGCGGACGGCAGTCTGGAGGCGGCGCGGATCGCCCGTCGGGCCGAGGCCGGCGGGGCTTCGGCGCTGCTGGTGTTTCCGCCGGCTCCCTTTACGCTCGGCCAGTCGCCCGAGATGGCGCTGGCTCATTTCAGGACCATCGCCGATGCGACCGATCTGCCGCTGATCGTCTTTCAGTATCCGCTGGCCACGGGACAGGGCTATCCGGCAGCGACCCTGGAGCGGCTTTTCGACGAAGTGCCGACCATCCGCGCCATCAAGGACTGGACGACATCGGTACCGCAGCACGAGAGCACGATCCGCGCCTTGCAGGGGCGCAAGCGTCCGATCAACGTGCTGTCCACCAACAGCGCCTGGCTGCTGAGTTCGCTGGTGCTCGGCTGCAACGGCCTGCTTTCCGGCAGCGGCAGCGTCATCGCCGATCTGCAGGCCCGGCTCTATCGGGCCGTCAGGGCCAACGACCTCGCGGAAGCCCGCCGGCTCAACGACCGGATCTATCCGATGGCGCGTGTGTTCTACGCCGATCCCTTCATCGACATGCACAACCGCATGAAGGAAGCGCTAGTGCTGCTCGGCAAACTGCCGCGCGCGGTGGTGCGTCCGCCGCTGGTCAAGATATCGGACGCGGAAATTGCGCGGATCCGGGACGCGCTGATCGAGGCCGGGCTGCTCGGCGCCCGAACGGCGCTGGGGCGCAACGCCGCATAGAATCCCGGTCTTGAATCCGATGACTGAGGACAATCCGATCGACGAGATTTCGCGGATCGAAGCGCGGCTCGAGCAGCTTGCCGAGGCTGCCGAGCGATGCCGGAAGATCATTCTGGTTTCCAGGGCGGCCATCGCCGTCGGCGCCGCATGGCTGCTCGTGATGATGCTCGGCCTGTTCGGATCCGGGGCGGTCACGGCGCTCGGGTCGATAGCCCTGGTGCTGGGCGGAATCGTGTCGCTCGGATCCAACGTCAGCACGCTGCAACAGACGATGGCCGCCATCAGCGACGCCGAGCTGCTCCGTTCGGATCTGATCGGCAGGATCGACCTTCGCGTGGTCGACGACAGCCTCATGAAACTGGTTTGAATGCGCCAATCTGTCCCGCCGTTGCACATTGCGGAAGCCGGACGATGCGCTACCCTCCCGGAAAATCCAGGGAGGAAACCATGTCAGCGAAAATCAGCCGCCGTCACGTCATCGCCGCCGGAGCGGCAGCCGCTGCGATGCCTTTCCCACTGCGCCGGGCCTCGGCGCAGGCCGCATGGCCGTCGCGGCAAATCCGCATGATCTGCAGTTACCCGGCGGGCGGGCAGACCGACCTGCTGGCGCGCGCCTTCGGCGAATTCATCTCGAAACAGGTGGGACAGACCGTCGTGATCGAAAACAAGGCGGGCGCCTCCGGCTCGATAGGTGCAGCGGAAGTCGCGCGCGCCGAGCCGGATGGCCACACCATCCTGTGCTCGATCTCGACCACCTTTATCATGAACAGGGTGATGATGAAGAACCCCGGCTACGACATGGACAAGGATCTGACGCTCGTCAGTGTCATCCCGGGCGCCGGGCTGCTGATGATCGCCAGCCCGAAATCCGGCGTCAGAACGCTGGACGAATTCGTCGCTTTCGCGCGCAAGAGCGGCAAGGTGAACTTCGGTACCTACAGCGCGGGCTCGTCCCCGCACGTCACCATCAATGAACTCAACAAGCAGTACGGTCTCAGCATCGAGCCGATCCACTACCGGGGCGAAGCGCCGATGTGGACGGGGTTGATGGAGGGCACGCTCGATGCCGCGATGGGCAGCTACACGGCTGCGCAGCCCGTCCTGCAAGGCAATCGCGGTATCTTGTTCGCGGTGCATTCGAAGAGGGTCGCCGCCATCCCGGATGTCAAGACCCTGCCTGAACAAGGCGCAACAGGGAAGTTTTTCACCGTGAGCGGCTTCTCGGGCTGGGCGCTGCCGAAGGCGACGCCGCAGCCGATCGTCGATCGGCTGGCGGAACTCATCGTGGCGGCCAATAGCGATCCGAAAGTGAAGGAAGTTCTCACCACATTCGCGCTCGAACCGGCCATCGGCTTCAAGGACAGCAATGCCCTGTATCAGCGCGAACTGCCGGTCTGGATCGAGAGCGGGCTGGCGCTCGGTCTGCCGCCGGCCTGAACCTGAAACTCAGTGCGAACATCGGGGCAGTTCTGAACGAGCCGCCGGCCATGCTCATCTCCGCCAAGGCAGCGAGACAACGCCTGACTGGGCGCAGCTCACCGGACGGTTGCCGACGAGCCGGACGTGCACGCCTAGATTAGGCCATGCGCGGGCGTTCAAGTCGATCGCCCGCATTTACACATCAACGCTGCCAGCCCGCGGCCGTTGCACGCGTTATGCCGTTCGCCTAAGGTTCTGCCGCTGCTCCCGATGGGACAAACAACATGCCGATTTCTGCTGCCGGGTCGCGACCTGTCACCGGTTTCAAGAGTGAAGAAACTTCAGGCCTGGCTGCGTGGTCCCTCAAGGACTTTGTCGAAACGACCCCGTCTTCGGTGGCGATGTTCGACACCGATATGTGCTATCTCGCCGCCAGCCCGCAATTTCTGATCGACAACGAGATAACCGGAGAGACGCCGCAGTCGATCGTCGGCCGATCCGTTTTCGAGTTTCGCAGGGACACCGACAACGCCCGGGATGCCATTCGCCGCGTGCTTTCCGGCGAGACCGTGATCAAGGACGACTATTGCATTCGACGCCCCGATGGCAGCGTGCTGTGGATGCGCTGGCAAATGCAGCCCTGGCGGCTGCCCGACCGGAGGATCGGCGGCGCGCTGCTTGTCATGGAAATAGTACAGGCCCGCAAGGAGGCCGAGGAGCGGCTCGCAGCCAGTGAATCGCTGCTGCGCCTCAGTCAGGAAGCGGGCCATATCGGCAGCTGGAACTGGGACATCGAGGGCGGCCCGAACCTGTGGTCCGATGAGCAATGCCGCCTGTATGGCATCGAGCCGTCAGGCGGACGATCCGTTCCGGTCGAGGTGTGGCGGAAGATCGTGCATCCCGACGATCTGGCGCGGATCGAGCAAAGCATCGTTGAAATCATCAAGTCGGGAGGTTCCGGGGAGATCGAGCATCGCATTCGCGGCCCGAACGGCGTGCGCTGGATGTATAGTCGCGCGCAACTCGTTCGGGAACCGGGCAAGCCGACGCGTCTGATCGGCATCAACATGGACATTACCGAGCGCCGGCTCCTTGAAGATGACCTCCGCGAATTGACCCGAACGCTGGAGCAGCGTGTCGAGCAGGAAGTCGCGGCCAGGGAAGCCGCGCAGGCCAAGCTGGCGCATGCGCAGAAAATCCAGTCGATCGGCGAACTCACAGGCGGGGTTGCGCACGACTTCAACAATTTGTTGACGGTCATTACCGGAACGATCGACACTCTCGCCGACGGCGTTGCAGACCGCCCGGAGATGGCGTCGATCGTCAAGATGATCGGATTGGCCGCCGACCGCGGGGCAAAGCTGACGTCGAATTTGCTCGCATTCGCAAGAAAACAGCCATTGCGGCCTCGCAGCACGGATGTCGAGGCGCTGATTGCTACCACGGCCGACCTGCTCGTCTCGGTGCTTGGCCGGCAGATCGAGATCCATTGCATCAAACGGGGCTACGTCGGGACGGCGCTGATCGATCCGGACCAGCTGACCTCGGCGCTCGTCAATCTGGGAATCAACGCGCGCGACGCAATGCCGGATGGAGGCCGGCTGACGATCGATGCCGATACGGTTGCCATCGATCAGGATGAGGCTGCTGTCCGGGACATTTCCGCCGGCCGTTATGTCAGCATGAGCATCACGGACACCGGAACCGGGATCGACGAGGCGATTCAGGACAAGATCTACGAGCCTTTCTTCAGTACCAAGGGCGTCGGCAAGGGCACCGGGCTGGGCCTCAGCATGGTCTACGGGTTCGTCAAGCAGTCGGGCGGCCACATCGAGTTCGAAACCGCCAAGGGCCTCGGGACAACGTTCAGGCTCTATCTTCCGGCATCCGAACAGAGTCCATTTCCGCTTTCTGCCGAACATTCTCCACGACAGCTCCCCGGTGGCCACGAGACCATCCTCTGTGTCGAAGACGACGCTATCGTTCGTGGATTCGTCACGCAGCAACTGCGGGCACTGGGCTACCGGACGATCGTCGCAAGTAATGCGGCCGAAGCCCTGACGGCGATCAGCAGCGGAGCTGCCGTCGATCTCTTGTTCACCGACATCATCATGCCGGGAACGACGGATGGCTGGAAGCTGGCCGAGCTGATCAGGCAGACAAGGCCGGACATCAAGGTGATGTATACGTCAGGCTACTCTGACGCCAGTTCGGAACGGATCGGATCGAATGCGGGCATCCTGCTGCTCGAAAAGCCCTATCGATTGTCGGCGCTCGCAAAAATGATCCGTCAGGCCCTCAATACTCCGGCACGAAGATCCGGTACCTGAGAGGTGCAAATATCCGGCGGATCGAGTGTTCCGGGAACGACCCCGGGATCATCATGAAAGGCGAAAATATCGGCAAGGGCCTGCTTTGACCTGCGCGTCTCCGCTCCGGTATGGAGCGTGCTACGGCGCTCCCGATCCGCCCGCCACGATCTTCTCGTTCAGCTTCTGGTCCACGATATCGACCGTGCGGTCGATCGCGTCGTTGGGCGCGCCGAGCTGGTGCGAGATCAGTTTTACCAGGAGGTCGACGCGCTCGATGAAGGGCGCGCCGCTGGCCACCGCTCGGGCCGCGGACGACGGCTTCAGCAGGCTTTCGGCCGCCTTGGCGTATTTCCCGAACGGCACCTGATCGGCCGGGTCGGCGCCGAGACGCCTCGCGACGGCATCGACATGATCGTAGATCGCCTGCGATTGCTTCAGGTCGCCGTGGACGGCGTCGCGGATCGACTGCGGCTCATGCGGCGTGATGCAGCGGTAATTGCCGGTCAGCAGCATCGACCATTTTGCCAGCGGCACGAACAGCAAGTCGAACACTTTCAGCTTCACCGGAACGTCGTGGCCATCCAGCTTCACCGCGTCGATGTCCGCTTCCAGCTCGCGCAGCAGCGCGTTGTGCTTCGCGTCCTCGAAGATCGATGCCTTGAAGTTGGTGGGAAGGCCGACATGCAGGACGTTCGCGGCCTCTTCCGGCGGACGGAAGGCCTGCGGATCGGGCGAGCACAGCGTCACCAGCCCCGGCTTGAAACGCTCCCAGACCCGGGCGTTGGTATAGGCCTCATCGAGGTCCATCTCCGCCAGCGCCGGGATCCGCTTGAGGTAGGGCAAAGGCGGCATGTTCATGATGGAAAGGCACGGCAGCCCGGCCGCTGCGATCTTGACCATCAGGACCCGGACCGTGTGGTTGGTGTATTGCGGCTCCTGCATCGCCAGCGCCACCAGGTCGTAACGCGAGATGTCGACGTTGCCGGGCTCGGTCGCATCCAGCTTCCCGGGCAGGTCGCGCGAAAAGATCGCCCGGTGCATCGCCTCGTCGCGCAGCTTGATGCGCACTTCGGTGCCGTCGCGATTGATCAGTTCTGCGGTTTTCTTCCGGCAGACCAGGGTCACGTTGTGACCCGCCATCAACAGCTTGGTTCCCAGCAACGAACCGTAGGAGGCCCCAAGGATCAGGATATTGCGCGCCATGTTCTCACTTCCGCGGATGATGCTGGATGTTGGCCTTGCATTGCATGGGGCCACCCCTCCGGCAAGGAGCGCCGTGCTTATCGCAACTGGATGGGTAACACAATCTGATGGCGGGCTTTCGCCGGCGCGCGATCGCGGGCCAGCTTTCGTAGGGTGGGCAAAGGCGCGCTTGCGCCGTGCCCACCCTCGGTACCACACGACATGGTGGGCTCGCTTCCCTTAGCCCACCCTACGTGCTTTTTGGCGGCTCGTACTAAACCTCGCGCCGGCTGAGAAACGCCAGCCGCTCGAACAGATGCACGTCCTGCTCGTTCTTCAGCAGCGCGCCGTGCAGCGGCGGGATCAGCTTGCGCGGGTCGCGCTCCCTGAGCGTTTCCGGCGTCATGTCCTCGTTGAGCAGCAGCTTCAGCCAGTCCAGCAGCTCCGAGGTCGACGGCTTCTTCTTCAGGCCGGGCACCTCGCGCACCTCGAAGAAGATCCGCAAGCGCCTCTTCCACCAGGCGCTTCTTGATGCCGGGGAAATGCACGTCGACGATCCGCTGCATGGTGTCGGCGTCGGGGAACTTGATGTAGTGGAAGAAGCAGCGGCGCAGGAACGCGTCCGGCAATTCCTTCTCGTTGTTCGAGGTGATCATCACGATCGGGCGCAGTTTCGCCTTGATGTTCTCGCCGGTCTCGTAGACGAAGAACTCCATGCGATCGAGTTCGAGCAGCAGATCGTTGGGAAATTCGATGTCGGCCTTGTCGATTTCGTCGATCAGCAGCACCGGGCGCTTCGCATGGGTGAAGGCGTCCCACAATTTGCCGCGCTTGATGTAATTGGCGATGTCGGAGACCTTGGCATCGCCGAGCTGGCTGTCGCGCAGCCGCGACACCGCGTCGTATTCGTAGAGGCCCTGCTGCGCCTTGGTGGTGGACTTGATGTGCCAGGTCAGAAGCGGCGCGCCGAGCGCCTTCGCGACTTCCTCGGCCAGCACGGTCTTGCCGGTACCGGGCTCGCCCTTGATCAGCAGCGGGCGCTCGAGCACGATCGAGGCATTGACGGCGACCTTGAGGTCGTCGGTGGCGACGTAGTTCTTGGTGCCGGTAAATTTCATCGAGTTTGCCTTGTTGCTTGTTCTTGAGCGCAGCCGCGCCTTACAGGAAACTCCGCCGGATCGGCATCGCTGTCGGGATGGAGGGATGGTCAGGCGCGTTTGACCAGCGAGAGGATGACGAGGACGATCACCGCGCCGATGGTAGCGTTGATGATGTCGCGGACGCGCTGCCGCCGAGGCTGACGCCCAGTTGCGGCAGATCCAGCTCGCCACCAGCGCGCCGACGATGCCGATCACGATGTTGCCGATCAGCCCGAACCGGCACCGCGCACGATCAGCCCGGCGAGCCAGCCGGCGATCGCGCCGATCACAATTGCCGCAATGATACCCATTGAAGCCCCATTGAAAAGCCCTGTGGGCCAATTCTAGTTGAAAAACCGCGGCAGGTCTAGGCCTCTTGCATGCGCGGAAGGCCCTTGACGTCCGCGGTCCGGCGGGCAATCTGTCACCCATGTTCCTGCAATTCTTCACATCGCTGCGCGACGCCCAGGTCCCGGTCACGTTGCGCGAATATCTGACGCTGATGGAGGCGCTCAACGCCGACCTCGCCGAGCAGACGGTGGAGAATTTCTACTATCTGTCGCGCGCCTCGCTGGTGAAGGACGAGCGCAATCTCGACAAGTTCGACCGCGTGTTCGGCACCGTGTTCAAGGGGCTGGAAAGCCTGCTCGACGCGATGGAGAAGGCGGACATTCCCGCCGAATGGCTGAAGAAGCTCGCCGAAAAATACCTCACCGAGGAAGAGAAGAAGCAGATCGAGGCGATGGGCTGGGACAAGCTCATGGAGACGCTGCGCCAGCGGCTGAAGGAACAGCAGGGCCGCCACCAGGGCGGCAGCAAGTGGATCGGCACCGCCGGCACCTCGCCGTTCGGCGCCCATGGCTATAATCCCGAAGGCGTGCGGATCGGCCAGGAGAAGAACCGCAACAACCGCGCGGTGAAGGTCTGGGACAAGCGCGAGTTCAAGGATCTCGACGGCAACGTCGAGCTCGGCATCCGCAACATCAAGATCGCGCTGCGGCGCCTGCGCAAATTCGCCCGCACCGGCGCCCCCGACGAACTCGACCTCGACACCACGATCAGGGAGACCGCCAACCACGGCTATCTCGACGTCGCACATGCGCCCCGAGCGGCGCAACGCGGTCAAGGTGCTGGTGTTCTTCGACATCGGCGGCTCGATGGATTCGCATATCGAGCAGGTCGAGGAACTGTTCTCGGCGGCGAAGACCGAATTCAAGCACATGGAATATTTCTACTTCCACAACTGCCTCTATGAAGGCGTCTGGAAGCAGAACAAGCGGCGCTTCACCGACCGCACGCCGACCTGGGACGTGCTGCACAAATATCCGCACGACTACAAGGTGGTGTTCGTCGGCGACGCCTCGATGTCGCCCTTACGAGATCATGGTCCCCGGCGGCTCGGTCGAGCACGTCAACGAGGAGGCCGGCTCGGTCTGGCTCGATCGCATCACCCGCACCTATCCGCACGCGGTCTGGCTCAATCCGGTGGCGCAGAAGCACTGGGACTATTCGGAATCCACCACCATCATCCGCCGGCTGTTTTCGGAGCGCATGTACCCGATCACGATCGAGGGCCTCGAAGGCGCGATGAAGGAACTGGTGCGGTAGATCTGCCATCGTCATTCCGGGGCGCGCGGAGCGCGAACCCGGAATCTCGATGTAGTTGAGAATGAATCGATCCGAGATTCCGGGTTCGACGCTTCGCGATCGCCCCGGAATGACGGAGCAAGAGGCCAGTCAATGCCCCAGACCATCCACACCGGCATCAAGGCCTGATCGACGAGGCCAATGCCGAGATCGAGACCCTCAGCGCCGCCGATGCCATCAAGGCCGGCGAGGGCGACGACGTCATCATCGTCGATATCCGCGACCCCCGCGAGATCGAGCGCGACGGGCGCATCCCGGGCGCGTTCTCCTGCACCCGCGGCATGCTGGAATTCTGGATCGATCCGGCGAGCCCCTACGCCAAGCCGGTCTTCCAGGAGGACAAGAAATTCATCTTCCATTGCGCCGGCGGCCTGCGCTCGGCGCTCGCGGCCAAGACCGCGCAGGACATGGGACTGAAGCCGGTCGCGCATATGGCCGGCGGTTTTGCCGCCTGGCGCGACGCCGGCGGACCGGTGGAGAAATTCGAGCCGAAGAAGAAGGGCTGATGGAGTGCCTTCGTCGTCATTCCGGGTCGCGCCGAGCGCGACCCGGAATCTCGCATCGCAGTCATGGCACATCGAGATTCCGGGTCTGCGCCTGCGGGCGCATCCCGGCAATGACGAGCATGGAAAGGATTTGACGCTATGACATCATCCACCGACGATCCGCTGGTCTCCACCGACTGGCTCGCCGCGCGCATCGACGATCCCAAGGTCAGGATCATCGACGCCTCCTTCAAGTTGCCCGGCGTGCTGCCGCTGCCGAAGGATGACTATCTCGCCGCGCATATTCCGGGCGCGGTGTTCTTCGACGTCGACGCACATCGCCGATCCGAACGACCCGCGGCCGCATATGTATCCGGATGCGGCGCAGTTCGCGCGCGACGTCGCAGCGCTCGGCATTTCCAATGGCGATACCGTGGTCGCCTACGATTCCGGCGGCTGGGTCGCCGCGCCCCGGGCGTGGTGGATGTTCCTGTCGTTCGGCCATGCCAATGTGAAGGTGCTGGATGGCGGACTGAAGAAATGGCTGCGCGAAGGCCGCCCGACCCATTCCGGCAAGGTCGACGCCGAAGCCCGGCGAAATTCCAGGCCCGGCTCGACCCGGGCTACCTCCGCAGCCAGCAGCAGCTGGTCGGCAATCTCGAGACCGGCGCCGAGCAGGTGATCGATGCGCGCGCCGCGTCCGCGCTTCGAGGGCAACGTCGCCGAGCCGCGGCCGGGCCTGCGCGCCGGCCATATCCCCGGCAGCCGCAACGTGCCCTACGACGAATTGTTCGATGCCGAGACCGGCGCGATGAAGCCGCTGGAACAGTTGCGCCGGATTTTCAACGGCGCCGGCGTCGACCTGACAAAACCGATCGTGACCACCTGCGGCTCCGGCGTCTCCGCGCTGGTGCTGACGCTGGCGCTGTATCGGCTCGGCGTGCGCGGCTCGGCGCTGTATGACGGCTCGTGGGCCGAATGGGGCCTGCCCGACGGCCCGCCGGTCGCGACCGGCCCGGCCTGACAGCGCTAGCTCAGCGGCTGCGTGTGGTCGTCGGCTGCGCAGAACGGATCGGCTGCCGCGTTGGGCCTGTGGCCGTGGCGTGCCGCGCCGCGTGCGCAGCGCCTGCCTGCGGCGCTCCTTGCCTTGCCGCGCCTGGGTGGGCTTCTTGACGCCGGCGCGGTCGGTCTTGGCGGCCGCGGCGTTCGGCTCCGCCTCGATCGCGACGGGCGGGCCGCCCAGCGCGGCGATCCTGGTCGCGGCGATATCGGCGCTCCGTCGCAGCCGGTGCGGGTCGCTGGCTCGGAGTGCGGAGGAGCGACTTCCGGATCGGCCGGCGGCAGCGGCCGGCTCGACTGCCGCGATCTCTGGCTCGTCAGCAGGCGCGAGGGTATCGGCCGGCGCCGACAGATCCGTGTCTTGCACCGCAGTGTCCGATGCCGGGAGTTCGGGCTTCACGTCTCCGGCGGGGTGGAATCCTCGGCGTTCAGCGCGGCGATCCTGTCGGGCTCGGCCGGCGCTCGGGACGGTCGGCCGGTGGCTCGGCCGGCGCTGCGGACGCAGGCCGGCGTCCGATGCCTTCTGCTCGCCGGCTCCGGTTCGACCCGCAGCATCGCCAGCACGGGGGGCGAGACGTCGATTGGCTGGGCAAATTTCGGTTCCGGCGCCGCGCGCCGCGCAGGGATGCTGGCGAATTGCTCGTGGGCGGCGCGCAGCAGGGCTGCCGCACCGAGCCCGAACACCAGTATCGACGTCGACAGCACGATGGCGGCGAACAGAAAACGGAAGCCGGGGAGCATGGAGCGCGAGTTCCGCCTTCGCAGGGGGCTGGGAAGGCCCTTGGTGCCAACGGGAACGCGGTGATACACTGAATCCGGCCGGCTTCGCGCCGCGGAACACCGTCGGCGCTGCGAATCAGCCCGATTTCAGGATACCGCAAACCGCCTCGTTCCGGTTTGTTACAATTCGGCGGTCGCGAATGCGCGGGATGCCCGTTTTTCCGCGGGTGCGGCATTGCCGCCACGACGCCTGCTGCTTCATCACAAAATGCCCGAATTGGGCCTGAATTTCGCGGATTTGTCTTGAATGCGCCGCTATCTTCCGCCATCTGCCGTTAACGGTCCGGTGTCGGATTGGGGACTATACAAGAGCGATGATGATCAAACGCATTCTGACGATTTGTGCCGCGGTGGCGGCGAGCTCCGCGGTAACCTCGCTTGCGCTGGCGCAGGGCTATCCGCGGCCCCCCGGCCCGGTCTATTCGACGTCGCCGGCACCCTATCCGCCCGGCGGCTACATCGTCGACGAACGCCGCGCCCCGGGCGCACCGGATTTCGATGCGCTGGACGACGACGACGATGCGCCGAACGCGCAGAGCTCCACTGCGCTGCCGCCGCCCGGCCCGGTGCTGTCGCCGACCGATCCGCGCTATGGCCGGCCGATGAGCCCTCCCGTCTATTCGGACCGTGGCCCTCCGCCCCCGTATTCCGACCGTGGCGCACCGCCCGTGTATTCCGACCGTGGTCCGGTGCTGTCGCCGGATGATCCCCGCTACGGCCGGCCCGCCGGGCCGCCGCCGGTGATCTATTCGGACCGTCCCGCCTCTCCGCTGCCGCCGGCCTCTTCGGATCGCGACGAGGTGCCGCGTCCGCCGGGGGGCATCGGTGCCCCGACCGGCGTCACCGGCACGGTGGCCCCGCCGCAAGGTCAGGCCCAGGGCGCCGAAGGCAAGCCGCTGGTGCTGTCGGCACTGCCGCCGGAAGAACAGCCGGAAGTAGGCCCGGCGCAACTGCCGCCGCACCTGCGCCGGCAGGAAGTCGCCTTCGCCACCAAGGAGCCCGCGGGCACCCTGATCGTCGATACGCCCAACACCTACCTCTATTACGTGCTGGGCGGCGGACGTGCGATCCGCTACGGCGTCCGCGTCGGCCGCGACGGTTTCACCTGGACCGGCGTGCAGAAGGTCTCGCGCAAGGCCGAGTGGCCGGATTGGCATCCGCCGACCGAGATGATCGAGCGCCAGCCCTATCTGCCGCGCTTCATGGCCGGCGGCCCCGGCAATCCCATGGGCGCGCGCGCGATGTATCTCGGCTCCACCGTCTATCGCATCCACGGCACCAACCAGCCCTCGACGATCGGCAAGTTCGTCTCCTCGGGCTGCATCGGCATGCTGAACGAAGACGTCTCGGACCTGTTCGAACGCGTCAAGGTCGGCACCCGCGTGGTGGTGATGCCCGGCGGCCCGCCGCCGGGAACCGCGACCGCTTCGGCCGCGCCGCCGCCCGGCGGTCCCGCCGCCGCAGCGCCGCCGCCCGTGGCGATGTCGGGTCCTCCGGTGGGCAGCCCACCGTCGTGCCGCCGCTGCCCGCGCCGGTGACGGTAAGGTAAGGGATCGATACCAGTGCTGAAAAAGGCCCGCCGAAGCGGGCCTTTTTTTCGTCATTGCGAGCAAGCCGAAGGGCCATGCGCAGCATGATGGATTGTTCGCTACGTTCTGCGACGATGCCCTACGCCAGTCGCCGCAGCGGCTCGCCCTTGAACCAGGCGTCGATGCCCTCGACCATCTGGGTGTAGTGGCCGCGGAAAACCTCCTCGGTCGCGTAACCGAGATGCGGCGTGATCACCATGTTGTCGAGCTTGCGGAAGGGGTGGTCGGCCGGCAGCGGCTCGACCGAGAACACGTCGATGCCGGCGCCCGCGATCTTCTTCTGCTGCAGGACTTCCAGCAACGCCGTCTCATCGATGATCGGTCCGCGCGCGGTATTGACGATATAAGCGGTTGGCTTCATCCGCAGCGAGATCATCGCGCCCGACCAGCCCGCGCGAACGCGGACCCAGCACGACATGGATGGTGACGACGTCGGCGGTCTTGAACAGTTCTTCCTTGGAGGCGTAGGTCACGCCCGCTTCCTTGCATTTTTCCGGCGTCAGATTCGGGCTCCAGGCGATCACGTTCATGCCAAACGCCTGCGCCAGCTTCGAGACCTTGGTCCCGAGTTTGCCGAGGCCAATGACGCCGAGCGTCCGTCCCTCGATCTCGATCCCGAGATGGGCCTGCCAAGGCTCGCCCGCGTGCATGCGCGCGCTCTCGCGGCCGATGTTGCGGGTGAGTTCCAGGATCAGGCCCATGGCCAGCGGCGCGGTGGGATCACGGGCAAACGTCGTGCCGCACAGCACGACATCATGTGCCGCCGCCGCCTCGAAATCGATCGCGGCGTTGCGCATGCCCGAAGTGATCATGAGCTTGAGCTTCGGCAGCGCCGCAAACAGCGATTTTGGAAACGCCGTGCGCTCGCGCATCGCAAGGATGATTTCGAATTCCTTCAAGCGCAGAGGCCGCCTCGGCTTCGGACTTGAAGGGTTTTTCGAAGACGGTGAGATCGACCCGATCCGTGACCCTGGACCAATCCGCTGACGTCAGCGAGAGCTTGAAATAGTCGTCGAGAATTGCACAGCGCAGCCGCGTCATGGGAGGGTCCGTTCATGGCTGTTGTGACGGGCGAAAAACGCGCCGTCGGGGAAGCGCCATGGTCGCGCGCAATGCTTCGGCACGCAAGCGCCGGCGGCCTCAAAGGCGCCTGCGGTTCGGGGTCGGGCTGTCGGTTATCGGGCGGCGGTCAGCCGGCGTGGCGGCGCGCCGCCATCTGCTTGGCGCGGCAGGCCGGACCGGGGCCGCGCATATAATGCAGTTCCGGCCGGTAGGGATCGAAGGCCCTGGCGAAGAACTGGCGCCAGAACTCGCGGATCTCGGCGAAAACGTTTCCCTGCCCGTCGCGGCTGGCCGCGGGGGAGGTGAGGGAAGCTGAATTGATCGTTGCCATGACCGCGGCCCTGCCGTTTTTCGCCCGCGGCTTGTGCCGCGTGAGAGCCCCATTTGGGGCGTCGAAAGCCAGTTTTGGCCTGATTTATTAAAAGATGGTTTCAATTGCAGTGATCCACCGCACACATGGTATCGATCCCGTAATGATCCGTGGTGAACGGATGGAAAACGGGCCGCGCGGTTGCCCTTTGGGGGCCGCGCCGCTACATCAGCGGCAGCAAATTTCCATAAATCCTCAGGTTTCAAGGGATCGCGATGGCCCGTCAGTTCGTCTATTTCATGCAGGGTCTGACCAAGAGCTACCCGACCCGGAAGGTGCTCGATAACGTCCATCTGTCGTTCTATCCCGACGCCAAGATCGGCGTGCTCGGCGTCAACGGCTCCGGCAAATCGACGCTGCTGCGGATCATGGCCGGGCTCGACAAGGAATATAACGGCGAGGCCTGGGTCGCCGAGGGCGCCCGGGTCGGCTATCTCGAACAGGAACCGCAGCTCGACGCCGGCAAGACGGTGCGCGAAAACGTCATGCTGGGCGTCGCCAAGCAGAAGGCGATCCTCGATCGCTACAACGAACTGGCGATGAACTATTCCGACGAAACCGCCGACGAGATGACCAAATTGCAGGACGAGATCGAGGCCGCCGGGCTCTGGGATCTCGACAGCAAGGTCGACCAGGCGATGGACGCGCTGCGCTGCCCGCCCGACGATTCCGACGTCACGAAACTGTCCGGCGGCGAGCGCCGCCGCGTGGCGCTGTGCAAGCTGCTGCTCGACCAGCCCGATCTGCTGCTGCTGGACGAGCCGACCAACCATCTCGACGCCGAGTCGGTGTCATGGCTGGAAGGCCATCTGCGCAACTATCCCGGCGCGATCCTGATCGTCACCCATGACCGCTACTTCCTCGACAACGTCACCTCCTGGATTCTCGAGCTCGACCGCGGCAAGGGCATTCCCTACGAGGGCAATTACACCGCCTGGCTGGCGCAGAAGCAGAAGCGGCTGGCGCAGGAAGGCCGCGAGGATGTCGCGCATCAGAAGACGCTTGATCCGCGAACAGGAATGGATTGCGTCCTCGCCGAAGGCTCGCCAGGCCAAGTCCAAGGCGCGCTACCAGCGCTATGAAGATCTGCTGAAGCAGGCCAGCGAGAAGCAGACCCAGACCGCGCAGATCACTATTCCGGTGGCCGAGCGTTTGGGTCAGAACGTCGTCGACTTCGAAGGCCTGACCAAGGGCTTTGGTGAAAAGCTTTTGATCGACGACCTCACCTTCAAGCTGCCGCCGGGCGGCATCGTCGGCGTGATCGGCCCCAACGGCGCCGGCAAGACCACGCTGTTCCGGATGATCACCGGGCAGGAAAAGCCGGACAAGGGCACCATCACCGTCGGCGAGAGCGTGCATCTCGGCTATGTCGACCAGTCCCGCGACAGTCTCGACGGCAAGAAGACCGTGTGGGAGGAAATCTCCGGCGGCAACGAACTCATTCTGCTCGGCAAGCGCGAAGTCAATTCGCGCGGCTATTGCTCGTCGTTCAACTTCAAGGGCGGCGACCAGCAGAAGAAGGTCGGCGCGCTGTCGGGCGGCGAGCGCAACCGCGTGCATCTGGCCAAGATGCTGAAGTCCGGCGCCAACGTGCTGCTGCTCGACGAACCGACCAACGACCTCGACGTCGACACGCTGCGCGCGCTGGAAGAGGCGCTGGAGGATTTTGCCGGCTGCGCCGTGATCATCAGCCATGACCGCTGGTTCCTCGACCGCATCGCCACCCACATGCTGGCCTTCGAGGACGACAGCCATGTCGAATGGTTCGAAGGCAATTTCCAGGATTACGAAAAGGACAAGATGCGAAGGCTGGGGCAGGATTCCATCATCCCGCACCGGCTGAAGTACAAGAAGCTGACGAGGTGAGGTTCTGTTTGGTGCGGTTACCCCACCTTCTCCGCCAGCCACATCTTGATCAGCGACTGATACGGCACGTCGCGCTTGTTGGCGGCTATCTTGATCTGCTCCAGCAGCCCCACCGGCAGGCGAATTGAAATTGCCGTGGTCGAGGGCTTCAGGTTCGGAAAGCGCACGCGTTCGGCCTTGCTCCAGTCGATGTAATCGGTGGAGTCGCGGGTTTCCCAGAACTTCCGTTCCTCGGCTTCGGTCTTGAAGGCGGGAATTGGTTTAAGCCTGCGCATAAGCTTTTCGCTCCTTTCGGTGCATGTCGCGTGCCGATATCACCCGGATCATGGTTCCGTTTTGCCGGAGGGTGAACGTGACATGCAGCAGGCGATTTTGCGCGGTCTTTCCCAGCGCATTGAGACGCCGTTCGCCCTCACCATGCTTCGTATCCTCGACAACGATCAGTGGATCGTTGAAGAAAACGCTTTCCGCTTCGGCCTGACTGACGTCATGCTTATCCGCGCTCTTGCGGCTGTTGCCACCGTCCCACTCAAAGCCCGCGATCCGGTCAAGGTCGATCATTCTGTATATGCTCAATATATACAAAACGGGAGCCGATGCAATACGGGTTCCTGACCCGAGCGGCTCGCGCCGGTGCGGGAAGACGGGACTCGACAACAGCTTTATGGCTCTTTGCTGCGGCCAGTTGTCGCTTCTCTGGCCGCATGAATTGCCATATAGATGCTGGAACTCCCTCCGCAAAGTCCTCCATGACAAGTCCCCCGAATGTCCACCAACTTCGGAAAGCCCTTCTCCAAGCGACGTAGGGTCCTGGCACCCGATCCCGATGCTGATCTTCGGCTCGCGCTGGCTGCAATTGCCGCTGTATGTCGGCCTGATCGTCGCGCAGGGCGTCTATGTCGTGCTGTTCCTCAAGGAGTTGTGGCATCTGTTCGCGCATGCCTTCGAGTTCAGCGAGCAGCAGATCATGCTGGCGGTGCTTGGCCTGATCGACGTGGTCATGATCTCCAACCTGCTGGTGATGGTGATCGTCGGCGGCTACGAGACGTTTGTCTCCCGTCTCCATCTGCAGGGACATCCCGACGAACCGGAATGGCTCAGCCACGTCAATGCCAGCGTGCTCAAGATCAAGCTCGCGATGGCGATCATCGGCATCTCCTCGATCCATCTGCTGCGCACCTTCATCGAGGCCGGTTCGCTGAATTCCGGAAAGACCGGCTACACCGAAACCGGCGTGATGTGGCAGACCATCATTCACTGCGTCTTCATTCTGTCGGCGATCGGCATTGCCTATGTCGACCGGCTGTCCAGTATTGCGACCGAAGAGGCGAAACAAGTCGTTGCGCATTGATGGACGCTGCGTTCAGGAGTTTGGTGGTGCGGAAGCGCACGATAGCCGCGGTCATGGCGGCGGTGATCATGTTGGGCGCGTTGCTTCCGGCCCAGCGCCGCCGACGCCGCCTTCACGCAAGTTCATCGCCTCGCTGTGGCCGGAGGCGCAGGCGCAAGGCGTGCCGCGCGCGACGTTCGACGCCGAGACCCGCGCCCTCGAGCCCGATTACAAATTGCCCGATCTGATCCTGCCCGGACGTCCCGCCACCGGTGCGCCGTCGCAGGCCGAATTCGTGCAGGTGCCGGCCGATTATGTCAAGGAAGCGAGCATCGCGCGGCTGGCGGCCGAGGGCCAGAAGCTGATGCAAAAGCATCGCGCGGCGCTGACGCGATCGAGGCGAAGCTCCGGCGTGCCTGCGAGCATCATGCTGGCAATCTGGGGCCGCGAAACCGATTACGGCCGCTACGCGCTGCCCTCATGACGGCCTGCGCGTGCTGGCGACGCAGGCCTATGTCGGCCGGCGCAAGGACCAGTATCGCACCGAGTTCATCCTGGCGCTGAAGCTGATCGGCGACGGCGACGGTGACGCGCAAGGATCTGCGCTCGTCCTGGGCCGGCGCCACCGGCCTCACCCAATTCCTCCCCTCCGAACTCTACAAGCACGGCGTCGATTTCGACGGCGACGGCCGCGTCGATATCTGGCATTCGGTGCCGGACGCGCTGGCTTCCGCCGCGCAACAACTGGTCAACAAGGGCTGGCAGCCCGGCGTGCGCTGGGCCTACGAGGTACGCGCCGCCCGCCAATGTCGATTGCACGACGGGCGTGCCCGAAGTGACAAAGCCGATCGGGCAATGGCTGCGCGAAGGTTTTGTGCCGGTGCGCGGACAAAAACTCGGCGCCGCCGAGCAGGCGCAGCCGGCCTCCCTGCTGCAGCCCGAGGGCATCTATGGCCCGGCGTTCCTGACCACGAAGAACTATTTCGTCATCAAGGAATACAATTTCTCCGATCTCTACGTGCTGTTCGTCGGTCACCTCGGCGACCGCATGCTGAGCCCGCTGCCGTTCGCGACGCCATGGTCGGCCTCGACGCAATTGCGCACCACGGCGGTCGAGGCGATGCAGCGTCACCTGACGCGGATCGGTCTCTACAGCGACAAGGTCGACGGCAAGGCCGGCATGAAGACCCGCGCCGCGCTCGGCGCCTACCAGAAATCCGCAGGCCTCAAGGTGGACTGCTGGCCGAGCGAGGCCGTGCTGCGCTCGATTGGCGCTGCGCGATAAAAAAACCCGGCCGAAATATCGGCCGGGTTTCGAAATCACAAGGCGGCGAACCCGTCGCCGTCGCGGGTCGGCTCAGCGGCAGACCTCGACGCGGCGATAGGCCCAGCCGTAACCGTCCCAGAAGCGCTCGCGAACCAGACGGCAGGCCGGGGGGGCTTCCTCGACATAGACGCGCTCGCCATAGCCATAGGCCGGGCGGCTGGACGCGATGGCGCCGCCGATGATCGCGCCGCCGATCAGGCCGGCCGCCACGCCTGCGGCCACGCCGCGCTGTGCGCTGGCGGGCGTCGCCGCGAGCGAACCGGCAATCGTTGCGACCGCGACGAAGGCAGCAAATGTCTTGTTCATGTCCTGAACTCTCCTGGAGATGGCGCCGTGCGGCGGCGCCGGGTTTAAGGTGACTTAACACGCCGTATTCGAAAACTGGCCGTCTCGCTAGAAAGCGCGCAAACAGTCAATCGAAAGTAAACGCTGACAGCCTGATGAGATGAAAAAGCGGTTTTTTCAGGCCGCAAGCGAAAAACGTCCCGAAAAACGTGGTTTTCCGGGACGCCCTGTGCTTTTTTAACGAGAATGAACGGGCCTAGTCGCAAATCCGGACGTCGCGAACCCGCCAGCCATAGCCGTCCCAGAACCGCTGGCGCTGCCAGAAGCAGGAGGGCTCGGCGACATAGGCCGGCCCACCGCCATAATAGCCGTAGCCCGGGCGGTAATAACCGGGCCCGTAATAGCCGTTCCGGGATGCGATCGCGCTGCCGACGATGGCGCCGCCGACCAGTCCTGCGGCGACACCCGCGGCGACGCCGCGTTGGGCCTGGGCCGGAGCCGGCGCTGCCACGGCCGAAACAGCCATTGTGGCGGCAGCAGCGAGGGCCATCAAAGTCTTGTTCATGGCTTCACCCTTATCGAACCAGAGGTCCGTCGCGGCAAAAGTTCCACATTTCGCCTGGATGATCAATGAACTGAAACGCCCCGGTTTGGCGACGAAGCGGGATTGGCGTGACGCATTTTTTGCGGTGCACCGGCAGGGCGGTGCGATTCATTCGGGGCTTTTTTGATCTACCGCAACGACTGATTTTAGATTCGTTCTAGGCTGTATCCACCATCAATTTGGAATCACTTGAAAAGGGCGTTTTTCCTTTTGCATCCCGCCGCAGTCTTAAATATCTCAGAGGATGTCGACGGCTTCGCAGTTGTCGATGGTTTGCATCACCGATGGGCTGGCGCATCTTCATGATTGTCTGTTCCTGTAACGTCATCAGCGACCACGATGTCCGCAGCGCCGTCAGCGCGGCGAGCGATCTGCCGCGCAACGCCAAGCAGATCTATGGCTGCCTCGGTTGCAGCGCCGAATGCGGCCGCTGCGCGCGAACCATCAAGACCATCATCGACGAGGCCCTGGGCGCCTGCGCCAAGTCCTGCTGCGCCGGCTGTCCGCACAGCCCGGCCGATGCGGAGCCGGAACCGCATGGCCACACCGAGTTCGCGCTCGCCGCCTCCTGATACCCTTGAAATCCGCCGGAATCGGTTCCCTGCCGACGATCCCGACAGGAGGGTTGCTCTGGCCTGTAAAGTGATTTAGAAGCATTCTAAATTAGTAGGCGAGCCGGTTCCACTGGCTCCCGCACAGCGGAGACCACCCATGCAGGGCGATCCAAAAGTCATCGAATATCTCAACAAGGGTCTGCGCAGCGAGCTCACCGCCATCAACCAGTATTGGCTGCATTACCGGGTGCTCAACAACTGGGGCCTGCTGGAAATGGCCAAGGTCTGGCGCAAGGAATCCATCGAGGAGATGGAGCACGCCGACAAGTTCACTGACCGGATCCTGTTCCTCGACGGCTTCCCCAACATGCAGGTGCTCGATCCCCTGCGGATCGGCCAGAACGTCAAGGAAATCATCGAGTGCGATCTGGCCTCCGAGATCGCCGCCCGCACCCTCTACCAGGAAGCGGCGACTTACTGCCATGGCGTCAAGGACTACGTCTCGCGCGACCTGTTCGAAAGCCTGATGAAGGACGAGGAACACCACATCGACTTCCTCGAGACCCAGCTCGACCTGATCAAGCGCATCGGGCTCGAACTCTACACCCAGAAGCACGTCGGCAAGCTCGCGGGCGAGAGCTAGATCAAGTTGAAATGCTGGGCCTTCCTGCCCTCCCTCTCGAATGCCGCCCATGAGAGTTGATCAGATAAGTTCGATTGGGATTGATGATCAGGACTCGCTGTGAGTGAAGCCATCCACAAGCGCGTTTCCGTACATTTATCGTGAAGCCGTGGAGGTGAAATGGGACCCGGAACGGCTTTGTCTGTTCGGCCCAAAACCGCGAGAGTGGTCGCACCTGGATTGGTTTAAGCGGATAAAAGCAGCGGCTCGCGAGCAGGGTGTCGAGTTGATCACCGCACCGACCACTCAATGGTCGAACATCGGCAGCCAGCTACGCCATTCCATTGAAATTCTGTGCTAATACCCGCAGCTTGCGCTGGCTCTGATCCATCCTGTACCTGGCAAGTATACTTCCCAGATTCCCTGCGATCCTCACATCAAAGCTGCGTCCTGTAACGCTCCTCCACCACCTGCTGGCTTTCCGGCTCCCCGAGGCCGGTCTGGTCGTGGATCACCTGGCCGATGCTGGGCATCACGGCGCGTTCGACCCGCGTTTCCGCCGACCATAATTTCGAGCGCATCAGCGCCTTGCCGCAGTGAAAATAGGCTTCCCGAACCTCGATCTGCAGCACCGCGCGCGGCGGCTTGCCGAACTCGATCATGTCAGCCATCAGTTCCGGCGCCGCTGTGAGCTTGCCCCTGCCGCCGACGCGCAGCGTCTCGTCGATGCCGGGCACGAAGAAGATCAACTGCACGAAGCCCGAGCCTTCGACGATATTGCGAAAACTGTCGATCCGGTTGTTGCCGGAGCGGTCCGGCATCAGCAACTGGTTTGGCCCAGCGACATGGACAAAACCGGGATTGCCGCCGCGCGGCGAGGCATCGACGCTGCCGTCGGAGCCTGACGTGGCGAGCACGCAGAACGGCGACATCGCGATGAATTTTTTCGCATGGGCGTCGATCTCCGGACGCGCCTTGGCAATCACGCGCGGCGAGGGATCGGGATAGATCGTCTTGAGGTCGCTGGCGACAAATTCGGTCAAGGGTCAACTCCGGCAAGAACGTGGGGTGGTAGCAAAGCTAACATCGCGGCCGTCCGGCGGCCATGTCTATCTCCGTCGCGCCACGGCCGCCTTGCGAACCCGCGCCACCATGTCACCTGAGGTTGTTTTTCAGGCTTCATTCAATTATACCAAACCGGCGCAAAACACCGCCCGGGAGAAACATCATGCGCCAGAAACTGTTGTTCGCCGCCGTCATCCTGTTGCTGGCGGTAACGCCGGCCCGCGCGCAGTGGCTCACCTTCTTCTTCAACACCGCCTATCTCGACCCACTGGCACAAAGCCCTGACATCAGGATCCTCGCCGCCCAGAGCTCAGCCAAGATTCCACAGGCCGACGTCAATGCGTTCGACGATTTCTTCCTGATCAACGGGCCCGGCAGGCTCAAGGTCAATTTCAGCGGCTCGCTGCAGAACAAGGGCCAGCGGCCGTTGCCGGGCTGGGTCGGCCAGTCCCCCTATTCCAATCACGAGATCTTCTCGACCTGCAGGCCGGGTTCTCGCTGGTGAAGGCGAAATACAACATGCCGAATGCCCGGGCCGGCAATGTCACCGTCTACAAGACGACCAATACCAATCAGATCGTCTACTCCTATGCGGTCAGCCTGACCCAGACGGTTTGCCAGCAATATCTGTTCACACCAGCGAGTGGTAATATCCAGATCGGCTTGCGGGCGAATTGCTACTGGTCGCTGGCCACCGTGCAGCGCAGCCTGCCGGGATCGCTGCGCTAGGTTGACTTCAGGTTTGCGGCCGGCGCGACGGCGCCTTGGGCTTCGGCTTCGGCGCGATATTGCCCCAGGCGAGGGTGAGCGCGCTCCTGAGCGTCACCGGATCGGCACGCGCGAGCCGGACATTGGTGTAGCCCTGCTTGCCCCAGCCACCGGGGACGGCGCGGAAGATACCGGGCTCCGCCTCGACCAGCACCGCTTGCTGTTCCGGCGTGAGCTTCACCATGCCCCAGTCGCCGTCGGGATAGCCGAGCGTTGCGAAGATGCGCTTGCCGACGCGGAAATCGGCGGTGCCCTGATGCGACCCTTCGACCGCCCCGGGCAGGGAAAGCGCGACACGGCGAAAACGGCCCGACGACATCGCGCCCTCGCGCGCCGCTACATGGTCCGCTGCGGCGCCGTTTGCAGCAACTCCTGCAGCTGCTTTGCGTAGAATTTCGCGTTCCCCGTCGTGATATGGCCGCGCGTCTCGGTTGAGGCCGGGATCAGATAGAGCTTGCCGTTCCTGATCCTTTTCATTGCGGCCTCGGTGACGCCGGTTTCCGGCGGATTGCGCTCGTCATCGGCGGCGTTGATCAACAATAGCGTGGCCTCGATCTTCTCCATCCCGGCCGACGGATTGTAATCGCGCGAGGACTCCCACTGATAGACAAAGTCGTTGGCGTCGGCGGTGATGGCGACGGCCAGCCGGTCGTCGACCATCTTGTCGGCTTTCGCCGCGGTCGGCGCCAGCGTCTGCCAGGCCAGCGTGCCGCCGGCGGTCGCGATGCCATAGGCGCTGATGGCGTATTTCATCATCCGCGGCTGGCTGGTGTAATTGCCGCCATTGTAGTCGGGATCGTTGCGGATGGTCTCCAGCATCATCCGCCGCAGCATCCAGTTGCGCGCCGCCATCTCGGTCGGCTGCGACGCCATCGGCACCACCGCGTCCATCGCTTGCGGATATTTCACGCTCCAGATCCAGGAATGCATGCCGCCCATCGAATTGCCGATCACCAGCCGCAGGTGTTTTACGCCGAGCCCCTCCTTCACCAGCCGGTACTGGGCGTCGACCATGTCCTCGTAATTGTATTTCGGAAAAGCCGTCTTCATGCCGTCGGACGGCTTTGAGGATTTGCCGTGGCCGATGCTGTCGGGAATGATGATGTAGTATTTTTGCGCATCCAGCGGCTGGCCGGGGCCGAACAATTCGCCGGCGAAGGCCGGCGTCAGCATGCTGGTCGCCGAGCCGCCCGAGCCATGCAGCACCAGCACCGGCTGCCCGGTCGGCTCCCCGATCGTGGTGTAATGCAGCCGCAGTTCCGGCATGGTGTCGCCGGTGTGGAATTTGAAATCCTTTGCGATCCATTGGCCCTGTTTCGGCGCGGGATAATCCGCAGCGACGGCGGTCAGCGAGGTCAGCGCGAAGGCGGCGGCAAGGGCCGCGGACGACAGGAATTCGATGATGCTCTCTCCCGAAACGCGGCCGCTTTGCCGGGCCGCTTGGGATTGAGCCTATCACGCCGGCGCGGACGATCCGAGATGGCGGCGCGACAATGGTTGGCAAAAAATTCGGGAAATTTGGTGCCGGCCGGGGAATATTACGCTTCGTCCACCACGTCGGTATCGGGACGGTCGCTGCCGGCGGCGGTCTCGGTATGCCATTTGCCGTCTGATGTCTCGTACTCGATCGCCTCGGTGCGGCCGGGCACGCGCTGCTCGGCGGCGGCGCGCTTGGCGGCCGCCAGCGCCGTGGCACGGTTCGGGAAGGGTTCCGAAAACACCCCGTCGACGGTGTAGGCCCAGCCGCCATCATGTTCGACGATCCTGTAGGTGACGTGGCTCATATGGACCTCGCTTCTGGTTGGCGCGACGGCCGTGAACGCGTCGCCCATTCTATGACAAAATGGCTGATATTGTAGCATCTGCCTGCCGCCGTTCGTCCTTGCTTCGACGGCCCAGGGTGCGCGGGCGGAAGGATCGGGAGACGACAAATGTGCCGCAACATCAAGACGCTGTTCAATTTCGAGCCGCCGGCGACCGAAGACGAGATCCGCGCCTCGGCGCTGCAATTCGTGCGAAAATTGTCGGGCTTTGGCAGGCCGTCGCAGGCCAACGCCGAAGCGTTCGATCGCGCGGTCGAGGAGGTTTCGGCCTCGGCCCGCAGGCTTTTGACCTCGCTGCACACCCATGCCCCGGCGCGCGACCGCGAGACCGAGGCGGAGAAGGCGAAGGAACGCTCACGGCTGCGGTTCGGGTGACGCGCCGCATCGTCGTGAACCGCCGCGGGTCAATCCCTGTCCCGGTCCTTGTGCTTCTTCTTTTTCTTGTCCTTGCGATGGTGGCCATTGTCGCCGTCATCGTCGGAGACATCGTCGAGTTCGATCGCCTCCCGAACGGCGCGTTCGTCGGCCTCGCGCTCTTCGGCCTCGCGCGCGCGCAGTCGCTTGTAGTCTTCATAGGCGTCGAACACGAGATGCAGCCACGGCATCACCTGCTCGATCGACGGCAATTGCCCCGGCGGTCCGGCTTCGCCGCGCGGGCCGGCCGCGCCCTGTGGACCCTCCTTGCCCTGCGGTCCGGCTTCGCCTCGTGCCCCCTGCGGTCCAGCCTCGCCGCGGGCTCCTTGCGGACCGGCCTTGCCCTGTGGCCCGGCCTCGCCGCGAGGTCCTTGCGGACCGGCCTTGCCCTGCGGCCCCGGTTTGCCGCGCGGACCTTCCAGTCCGGGCCGTCCGGGATGGCCCTGCGGCCCGGGCCGTCCGGGCTCGCCGCGCGGGCCCTGCGGCCCCTGTTTGCCTTGCCGGATCACTTTTTCGTCCGCCACGTGCGCGCTCCCGGATGGTTCAGCAGCCATTCCTATCAGAGGTTTGATGACGGCATCAATTGCGCAGACGGCGCCGGCGGGTTCGATCAACATCAATCGGCATGAGGCCGGCGGTGTCATCAAGCCGTCGCGGCCTCCCACATGACAGGCAGGTTGAGCAGCCCGCGAAACGCCCAGCCGCCGATCCGCACCGGGTCGACTGGGTCGAGCCGCATAGCCCTTCAATCGCGCAAAAATGCCCGGCAGCGCCACGTCCGCCACCATCGCGCGCGACGCAAAAGCGCCGGCGCAGTAATGCGGGCCGGCGCCGAAGGCGATGCTCTTCTGGGTGTCGCGGGTGACGTCGAATTCGATCGGGGTTTTCGAAGCAGGCCTCGTCGCGATTGGCGGAACCGAACATGAAGAACACGCGGTCCTCCGGCTCGAAATCGACGCCGCCATAGGACCAGTGCCTTGCGACCCGGCGCGGCGACATCCCGATCGGCGCGATCCAGCGGGCATATTCCTCGAACACGTCGAGCCATTTTGCCTTGCCCTCGCGAACCAGCGTCGAGTTGCCCGGGATGCGTCAACAACGCCCAGATGGTGCCGGAGATGGCGTCGCGCGGCTCGTTCTGTCCGCCCGAGATCGCCAGCTTGATGTTGGCGCGCACGCTCTCCATCGGCTGGCCCGCAGCCAGCAACACGCTGAGAATCGAGCTGTTGGGATGTTTCCTCACCACGGGAATCATGTCGTCGATCGCCGCATCGATCCCGGCGGTGGCGGCATGGCAGCGCGCCTCCACCTCCTTGTTGCCGGTGTAATTGGCGATGCCGTCGATCATCGCCTGCGACCACGCATCCATGTCCTGGAAGCGCATGTTGGTGAGGCCGGTGATGTCCTTCAGGCATTCGGCCGACAGCGGCAGCGCGAACGCCTTGCAGAGATCGGCGCCGCCGGTCGGCGCGAGTTCATCGAGGATGCGGTCGGCATGGGCCTGGAACTGGTTCCGCCCAGGTGTCGCGCACGGTGCGCGGCGACACCGCGGGAAACATCGCCGCCCGCTCGGCCATGTGCGCCTCGCCGTCCTTGCGCATCATGTTGTGGCCCATCAGCGTGTTCATCAGGCCCGCAGGCTGGTGCGACGAGAACACGTCGATGCGCTTTTCCTGCGAAAAAATGTCGTTACGCCGGGTGAACACGGTGTAGCCGAGCTGCGGCACGAAGGCGATCGGCGCCTCCTTGCGCATTCTCGCCAGCGCCGGATAGGGGTCGGCCCAGAATTCGGCGACGTCGATGTCGAAATGCGGGGCGTTGGACATGCGTCAGGCCTCTCCCCGGACTTCCGCCCGGCGGGGCGTAGCCTAGCGCGAATCCCGCCGACCGGATACCAGGCCGCGGCTTCGTCCTGCCGCGCGCGGCTAGTCGTGATGCGCGGGCACCTCGATGCCATCGGCGGTGTATTGCCGGATCTTGTTGCGCAGCGTGCGTACCGACACCCCGAGCACGCGGGCGGCGCGGGTGCGGTTGCCGCCGCAGCGGCCAAGCGTCTGCAGCACCAGTTCGCGCTCGATCTCGCCGACGGTGGCCCCGATCAGCAACGGCACGATTTCATTTGGCGCGAGTGAGGGCGCCGGAATTGGCGGCGCGGAAACGGCGGACTCATGGATCATTGACACCTCCCGATCAACGCCCGCTCTGACCGTGAGCGGAAACATCGAGAACGAACTACCCCCAGTTCCGAAGGTGAGCAGATTAGGTTAACAAATTCCTAACGCGCAGCGGCCGTGCACAACGGCGGGACCACAGTCGGGCCAGCGGCGCCGGCAACGCGAGGTTGAGCCGATAAGCCGCGGCGTACTGGATCACCCGCTTTCGCGGGTGATGACGACTTGTGGAGTTGGCTGGCGAGCGTTGCAACTCGCCCGCCTCAAATCGTCCGGTAGCCGCCGTCCACCATCACGATCGAGCCGCTGACATAGGCGGAGAGGTCCGAGGCGAGGAACACCGCAGGTCCCACGATGTCCTCCGGCTTGCCGGCGCGCCCGAGCGGGGTGTGGTCCATGAACACCTTGATCAGGTCCGGATTGGTTGCGCGCACCTTTTCGTTCAGCGGCGTTTCGATGAAGCCCGGGCCGATCGCATTGACGCGCACGCCGTCCTTGCCGAGTTCGGCGGCGAGCGCCTTGGTGAAGCCGAGCACGCCGTGCTTGGAGGCGGTGTAGGCCGGCGAGCTCGGCGTGCGCAGATGCACGAAGGACTGGATCGAGCCGATATTGACGATGCGCCCTTTGGCCGGCGCGCAGCGGCGACAGGAACGCATGGGTCACATTGAACACGCCGGTGAGGTTGATGGCGATGATGTCTTCCCAGTCGCTGATGACGGCCTCGGGCGCGCCCAGCATGCCGTTGCGCCGCGCGATGCCGGCATTGTTGACCAGGATCGAGACCGCCCCGACCTTGTCGGCGATCTCCTTCGCCACCGCGACGCAGTCGTCGCGCCTGGTCACGTCGAGCACGAAACTCTCGGCCTTGCCGCCGGCTTCTGCGAATTTCCTGCGCCGCCTCCGCCACCGCCTTCTCGTTCATGTCGAGCAGCACCACGCGCGCGCCCTCCCGCGCATAGCCGGCCGCGATCGCGCGTCCGATTCCGGAAGCGGCGCCGGTGACGACCGCGATGTGGTTTTCGAGAAGGGGCATGGGGTTTCCTCACGTGTTTTTTCGAGTTTGGTCTGCGCAATGCGCCGTGCAAGCTTACCATTGCCTGCAATCTGATTAAGTTTGAGCGGTCGAAAACGCAAATGCCTTACCTGGCGTATTGTATCCGTTCCCCCCGGTATTGCCCATGGATAGCAAGCTCAGGGAATGGCAGCTCGAAATCGAGCGGATCTGGCAGGCCGCCGCGCCCGACTGGCGCGAAGCCGCGCGCCTCGCGGATGTGATGGCGCGCACCAGCGCCGAGGTGCTCCTGCGGCAGGCGTCCGCGCAGGCGCTGCCGATCCTGCGCCACGCCGCGGCGGAAGCCGCGGATGCCCGGCATCAGCGAGGCCGCGCGGCGCCGCCTCGGAATCGTTCGTGCCGTTCTGCATACGCTCGCCACCCCGCGGTTCGGCAGGCGCGACATCCCGGTGCAGACGTCGACGCCGGAGCAGCTCTATCGCCGGTGCTCGGCCTGCCGCTCGACCGCCGCCTCCGCCTGCCGAAATCCACCGCGCCTGGAAGCGCGCCGCCAAGACCGCGCATCCCGACGCCGGCGGCAGCGTGGAGCATTCCAGGCGCTGTCGGCGGCGCGCGACGCCCTGATGAAGGAGCGGTGAGGGGTGACCAGGCGCCGCTATTTCTGCTGCAGGCAGCTCGGATAGGGCGCGGCCTCGCCCGGCACGATCGCGCAGAGCCGGATCGGCATCAATGCGCGCAGCCGCTCCTGCCATTTCGCCTCGTCGATCGCGGCCGCAGGCGAGGCCGGTCCGCGCTCGGCCCACTGGATCGTATAGCCATCGGCGACGCCCTTGACGGCGACGATCAGCAGCGTCTCGGCATGCGCGTCCGTCCCTGAGCCGATGCTGCCGCAACCGGCCACGGCGGTGAAGGCATCATGGTTTCCCAATTTTGAGGGGCCGACCACCTTGACGGCAAAACTCTGCGGGCAGGCCTTCTTGAATCCGCCGACGATCGTCGCCGCCTGATTTTCCGCGGAAAAGTTCGGCGCGCCGGCCAGGCCCCGGCCGCCGGTCACCGTGATCATCTGCGTCCACTGCTTGACCGTTTCACCCTTCGGCACGGCCTCGCGAATATAGAAATTGCCTTTTGTATTCTCGAACGCCGCGGCAAATCCCGTCGGCATCGAGAACCGCACCAGCTGGCCCCAGATCGGCGAGATCGCGGTGACGGACGCGGGCGCGGCCCCCTTCTTCGCGTCGACGCCTTGCGCCTGAACCGCGCCTGAGATCAGCGCGATCGTGGCAGTGAAGGCCGCCAGTGTCTTCGGGCGAAAAATCATGCAAGGGCCTGCCGCGTTGACGGGAAATCGGTTGC
Organism: uncultured Alphaproteobacteria bacterium; assembly: GCA_963706975.1. Taxonomy (GTDB): domain Bacteria; phylum Pseudomonadota; class Alphaproteobacteria; order Rhizobiales; family Xanthobacteraceae; genus Bradyrhizobium. Next base: position 5,618 of record CAVPOL010000060.1, on the reverse strand, counting down.
CTCCGCGGGGAAATGCGGAAAGCGGCGCGGGCGATGCCCGGCCATGGACTGAGTAGGAAAATCCCGCGGTCAGGTTCAAAGCGGCGGCGAGGTTCGCCATCATCTTCGCGGACCGCAGCCGGCAACGCGGAACCCGTGACCGCGCCAGCCGTTGGCTGATCCGTACCTTGCTTGCTACTCTCGATCCAGCAATTCGTTGCCTGCGGCAACGCCTGCCCGCGAAAACCCCAGGGGAGACGACCATCATGAAGATCTCATCCGCCATCCGCATCGCGCTGCTCGCGCTGACGGCGTTCGCTGCAACGGCGTCGCCCGCCGCCCGCGCCGACGAAGGATTTGTGCAGCTGACCATCTACAAGGCCGGCTGGGTGATCGGCGGCTCCGGCGGCGGCGGCTCGCTGACCTTTCGCGGCCGCAGCTATGCCCTGTCCGCCGGCGGACTCGACTACGGCCTGGTGTTCGGCGGCTCCAAGACCGTGCTGCGCGGCCGCGTCAGCAACATCTTCAGGCCCTCCGACGTCGCCGGCGTCTATGGCGCCGCAGGCGCCGGCCTCGCGATCGGCCGCGGCGCCCGCGCCATCGTGCTGACCAACCAGAAGGGCGCGGTGCTGGAACTGTCGGGCCGCCAGACCGGGCTGATGGCGAATGTGGATCTGAGCGGCCTGGCGATCACGATGAGGTAATCCGGGAAAGCGCGCGCTCTGCCGCATCACCAACACTCGTCATCCCCGCGAAAGCGGGGATCCAGTACGCCGCGGCCTATCTGCTCAATCATGACGTCTCTGGAATACTGGATCACCCGCTTTCGCGGGTGATGACAGTTGGTGGAATTTTGCGCTTGCGTGCGCCATGCGAAACGGATTCGTATTTTCAAACAGCTAGGAGCCTGTCTGAGTAGGGACTGGTCAAGAGGGAGCGAGTTTGATTCCTTGCGCAGCCATGAGCAAGGAATTTCGCCCCTGGAAGATCGACGAGGCCCAGCTTCTGCCGCCGAGCGTGCAGGATTATGTGCCGCGGGACCACATTTCGCAGCTGATCGTGTCGCTGGTCAGGGAAAGCCTTGATCTGTCGGCGATCATAGGCAGCTACCGAAGCGGGCTGGGGCAGCCGCCGTTCGATCCGCGGATGATGACGGCGCTGCTTCTGCACGGCTACGCGAGCGGTGTCTATTCGTCGCGGCGGATCGCCAGGGCGGCGGTGGAGCGGGTGGACTTCATGATGATCGTGGCGGGCGATCCGCCGGACTTCCGCACGATCTCGGAGTTCCGGCGGCGGCACCTGAAGGCGCTGGCCGAGCTGTTCGTGCAGGTATTGAAGCTCGCCGAGAAGGCCGGGTTGGTGAAGCTCGGTCACGTTGCGCTCGACGGCACCAGGATCAAGGCGAACGCGTCCAAGCACAAGGCGATGAGCTATGACCGCATGAAGAAGCGGGAAGCCGAGCTTGCAGCGGAGGTCGACCGCTGGCTCAAGGCGGCGGAGGCCGCCGATGCGGAGGAGGACAAGCTCTACGGCGACAAGCGCGGCGACGAGATGCCCGATTGGGTGGCCGACAAGCAGAAGCGGCTTGCGAAGATCCGCGAGGCCAAGGCCGCGCTGGAGGCCGAAGCCAAGGCCGCAGCCGAGGCGGAGCGCAAGGCGCGGGCCGAAGCCGAGGAGCGCCGCATTGCCGAGGGAGGCAAGAAGAACGGCAAGACGCCCGCGCCGCCGAACACGGAGCCCGACGGCAAGGCGCAACTTAATTTCACCGACCCGGAGAGCCGCATCCTGAAGACCAAGGACGGTTACATCCAGGGTTACAACGCCCAAGCCGCGGTCGATGGTGCTCATCAGATCATCGTGGCGCAGACGCTGACCAGTTCCTCCAGCGATCAGGCGCAACTGGCGCCGTTGCTCGACGGGATCAGGGCCAATCTGGGGACCAATCCCGACGAAGTATCGGCCGACGCCGGCTACTGCTCCGACGCCAATCTTCGCATGATCAAACGGCGGCGCATCGAGGGCTACATCGCCACCGGAAGGCAGAAGCACGGCACCAAATCCGCCACCGCGAACAAGGCTTCAAGACCCGGCTCGCTGATCGCCAGGATGAGCACCAAGCTCAAGCGCGCCGGCTACCGAAGTCGCTACCGCTTGCGCAAGCAGATCGTCGAACCCGTCTTCGGACAGATCAAACAGGCAAGAGGGTTCAGGCAATTCCTGCTGCGCGGCACCGAAAAGGTCAGCACAGAATGGGCGCTCATCTGCACCGCTCACAACCTCGTCAAGCTGGCAAGGGCCGCCTGAGCCGCCATCATCAAGATAAAACCGCCTTCCCAAGGCTAACTGGACAGGCTCCTAGCAGACACACGTCCGCCTTGTCGCGGCGCCATGCGCCCGAGCTATGCGTCGTATTGACGCCCTCGAAGAGAGTAGAGGGCGCAGGGAAAGCCGGGTGCGCGCTGCACCCGCGGTCTCGTGTGCAATGGTATTGGTAGAGGCGCACACGAGCATACAGGGCAGCGGTGGTATCCCGACTTTCCCTGCGCAGTGGTTTCTACCGGCTTATACCGCGCTCGCCCCGGTGACCGGGCTTTCTTGCCACCGTCGCCTGCGAGAAGTTTTGCTTCCCGCAAACTTGACACCAGCGTCGGGGTGTCGGGCCCACACGTCTTTGCCGTCCGCTCGAATTGCGCTCGTCAGTCGCAACTTCCGCGTCCACCGCATCCCACCGCACGTTCGTGACGATCGCGAGCCGCCCCTCTCATCGGGTGAGACGGGAGCAATATAGGCTGATTTGCTATTTCTGAAAATCAGAATATTGTGATCGAGGAGGGGATTGACAGGCTCTTGGGTGATTTGCCCGTCGTGTCAGTTTCCGTGCGCACTCCGTCGGGTACAACGTCCTCCGCCCTCATCCTGAGGAGGCCACGAAGTGGCCGTCTCGAAGGATGGCCACAGCGGCGGCGCTCATGGTTCGAGACGCGCGCAAGGGCGCGCTCCTCACCATGAGGTCGAGGGACTAGACTGCAGGGTGGGTTAGCGAAGCGTAACCCACAGGAGCTCAACCCGTCCCACGAGCTAGTTGTTGACGCCGCGATTGTAGGCTTCGACCAGTTCATTGTAGTCGCGCAACAGGCGGGGCAGCGAGCCCTCGACCATCCAGCCGCCGCCGGCGTTCAGCATCATCCTGTCGCCCTGGCTGTAGGGCGTCTTGTCGCGGATGCGGCGCATCAGTTGCTTTGCCGTGGTGAGGTACGACTTGGCCTCGCCGATGAAGGACGAACTGTTTTTGGCTTCATCGGCGGGAAGCGCTTCGAGCGCCTTTACGGTGGCTTCGTACTCACCCAGCGCCTGTGTGATCGCTGATATGTCGGGCTTCTCGGCCTTCTCCGCGCGCAGCAGGCGCTTGGCGTGGATCATCAGCGCCACCACGTGATAGCGCGCCTTGCGGCCTTCCTTGCTCTCGATCTCGGCGAGCCGCTCGGCCGCGCCTTTTTCGTTGATGGCTTCGACGCCGCTGCCCAGCGCCTTGTCGGCGTTCGCGAACGCATCCCACGCCGCCACCAGACGGGGATGCAGGGCGCGGCCCTTGGCCATCCTGTCGTCCCTGTAGTTCTCCTGCGAATAATAGTCGTCGGCTTCCTTCAGCAGCGGCTCGAGCCTCGCCACGGCCTCCACATAGGCGGTAGCGGCGGCTTCGAGCGCGGCGTCGCGCGGCTCGATCACGTTCGCTCGCTCGACGCTCTTGCGGCAATCCGAGGTGTCGTAGATGGTGTAGGTGCCGTAAATGATCCGCTCCTTGCCGGTCGGGCCGTTTTTGGAGACCCACGAGAAATAGCGCGTGCGCGAATCGTAGGCGCGCTCGGAGAGCCGGTTGATGCAGCCGACATAGGCGTTGAGCTTTTCGGTCGGCGAGGGCGCCTGGGCGGCGGCGTCCGCCAGCAACAGCGCAAGCGTCGGCGCGACGACAACGGCCGCGCCAATGGCGCGCACGAGTGCACGAAATGGCTTCATGGTCACACCTCCGATGACCACCCGTGATCGCAGACAATACGAAAGATGCGCCCGAGTGCCAAGGACCGGGGGGAGCGAAAATGCAGCCAGCTTTTCAGGCTGTTTCTAACTATCCGAGATGGATTCGCTTTTCGTCATGGCCGGGCTTCGTCCCGGCCATCCACGTCTTTCTCCGGTGCAGCCAGAGACGTGGATGCCCGGCACAAGGCCGGGCATGACGCCGACTTCGCCAAAGCATCGCGCAGCGATGCTTTCCCGTATAGCCTGCGCGCCAACACATAACCGGGGATTCCATGAAGCCGAAAACCATCGCCGCCGCCTTGTTCGCGTTTGCCCTGTCGGCCGGCGCCGCCGCCGCGCAGAGCCTGAAAGACCAGACCGTCGGCAGCTGGAATTTTTTCGTCGCCGAGGTCACCGCACCCGACGGCAAAAAGTCGTTTCCGTTCGGCGAGACGCCAAAAGGCATTTTGATTTTTACCGGCGACGGCCGTTTTGCCCAGATCCATGTCGCCGGCGACGTGCCAAAGATCGCGTCCAACAACCGCCTGACCGGCACGCCGGAGGAATACGCAGGGATCATGCGGCGCAGCCTGTCGGTGTTCGGCAGCTATACGGTCGACGAGGCGAAGAGAACGGTTACCTACCAGATCGTGTCGTCGTCGTTCCCGAACTGGGAGGGCGAGGCGCAGACCCGCAATATCGACAAGCTCACCGCCGAGCAGTTCGTCAACACCAATCCGAACGTGGCCGGCGGGCGGGGCAGTGCGAGCAATTTTTACAGGAGGGGGAAGTAGGGGGGCGGCGGGGCGACAACATCGCGACCGGCGATGGGTTTCGCAAGGGCTCAACCCATCCTACGAACTGTCACGACGTCCTTTCGGCGACGATGTGAAAACAGCGCGCGACTTGCCGGTAAGGATCCTGGCTGCCGGCAAGATACTCGGCGCGGTAGTCCTCTTCCGGATCGTCAACGACGATTTTGTCGGTGAGATGATCGGTGAATACCCCGACGCCGTACCAGGCTCGTGTCCTGCACCGGCGGCTTCGAGGATGTCGATCACTTCTGCCCGGCGAAGCTCGCGGCTCGGCAGATATCGGCTGTCCCGCTGGGTTCCCGTTTCCAGAGTGGCGACCGCCTCCCGCCAATTGCCCTGCAGGCCGGTCCGCATCGCCGCTGATTTCTTGTTGACGCAAAGCACGGAGATTAACCCGTTCTTGCGCACCAGCGCGGTGACGCTGCGTAGCAGCGGCACGGGATGTCCTGGTACATCAACACACTGTGGCAGCACGCCATGTCGAAGTCTGTTCCAACGAGCTTTTCCGCCGTCGCCCCATCACCGGAAACAAGCATAACGCGCTCGACAACCTCCGGCGGCTCGATCGAGAGCGCATCGCGAGCTATCGCCAGCATGTTCGGGTCCGGGTCGACGATGACCACTGAGTGACCGGCACGGGCCAGCATGATCGCTTGCCGTCCGAAACCGCCGCCGACGTCAACGATGCGCTGCGGTGCCGGTGGCAAATGCTTCAGCAAGGCACGGGTGACCAGTTCAAATCGGACTGTACCGGCGCTGCGGCAATACGCGTCGGCAAGCTCGGACGCGTGCTCGGTCCAGAAATTCTTC
>CAVPOL010000059.1:0-9898 GCA_963706975.1 uncultured Alphaproteobacteria bacterium | reverse complement strand
GGATTCTTACTCGTCCGACGCGGTGGCTTCGATTTGCACATGCGCGCCGGCGACCGGACCGGGGCCGTGGATCGCCACGAACTCGGCTGCCGGCAAATCGCGGCCGACACCGGACAGGAATGCCTCTCGAATCTCCTCATAGATCCAGAGGTCCGCGGCGGTTCGCAGATAGACCGTTGTCTTGGCCAGCCGATCAAGCGGCAAGCCCGCACGGTCGCAACCGCATTGAGCAGGCTCCATGCTGCCCAGCATTGTGAAGCGAAGCCTGGCGCATTTTCGAACCGCGCGAGGTCCTCGACAGGCGGCGGCCGATCTCATCGGCGAGGTCACGCGCATGCCGCACCAATGCTCCCTCCGCGGTGAGACCGAAAATGCCGGCGAAGAACGTAAACGGCCCGATCTTGGTCGCGGCAGGTCCCGCAAACGGCGCGCGGCACGGCCAAGCAAACTCTTTCACCGGCAAGTTGGCCCGCGGGTCGACCGCGAGCGGCTCTATCTCAATCAACGTGCCACGGTGCCCGACCTCGTTGAAGCCGCAGATGATCACCAGCGCCGGTGGATTGTCCGGAAAAAAATGCGAATGTACGCGATGGAAAGTCCCGAAGTCGCGGATGTCCTGCAGCATAACCGCGACATGCTTGATGTCCCGCATCGACAGGCCTTGCGCCGCCAGATTGTCCTTGATCCGTTCGTAGGTAAACCAAGTCTGCGCGGCGATCGGACCCTGCCGGCTGTCCGGATGGCTGCGACCGGTCGCAAGAAACCGCCCCTCCTCCGGAATGTCAGCGAAACCCAGAATTACCGGGTTGCCAGGCTTGCGGGTCTCGATCGGAATGTGCCCGGCCAGGAACACCAGCGGACCGCATCGTACGGCCTGCGAATAAAACCCAGCGGATGGAAAGTCCTTGTTGTCGAAGGTGCGCGTGGTGGAGCGCTCCGGGAATAGCGGGTTCTCTCCGGGCACGACGGCAATCGCTTCAAGCCCAAGCGACCGTCCGAGCCGTCCGGCAACATCCGCCACGCCGAGGCAGCTGCTCGGCGCCGGCACCTCCTGCCAAGCCATGCGAATGCGCTCGTAAACCGGAAACAACCGCTTGTCCGCATCCAGATGTGGATGCGGAGCACCTGCATTTCATCGGAGCCGGCCGCCTTGATGACAGTGTCGAGATTTCATGAGCGCCCCAGCCATCCACGGCGAAGTCGCCTTCGGACTGATCGGCGATCGGAAAATCCGAGAAGCCGTTCGACCGAAACTTTTGCGGCAGATCTACGAACTGCCGGTCCCGGTCGACGCGGCCGCCCCGCAAGCCGCCGACGAACACCAGACCTTGGGAAACAACCGCGGCCGGATAGCCGCGCGCCACCGGGACGATACCTTCGACTCGAACCACCCGGCGCGTCATGGCTTGCTCCAACCCTGTTGAGATTGCTCTTGTGGCGTCATGGCCGAACGCTCATTCCTGAAACGCTTTCCGGCGCAGCGACTGCAGGCCCGGCGCGGCCATGGCGACAATCAGAGCCACAGTCATGACCAGGAACGTCAGGCTGATCGGGCGCTCCACAAACACGATCGGATCGCCGAGCGAGATCAGCAGCGCGCGCCGTAGATTTTCCTCGATCATCGGCCCCAGAATGAATCCGAGCAGCAACGGCGCAAGTTCGCAGTTCAGGCGATAAAACATGTAGCCGAGGAAGCCGAACACCGCGCCTATCAGTACGTCGCCTGCGTCGTTGTGGATTGCGTAAAGACCGATACAGCAGAACAGCAGAATGGACGGGTAGAGCAGCCGATACGGCGCCGACAGGAGCTTCACCCACATTCCGATGAGCGGCAGGTTGAGGATTACCAGCATCGCATTGCCAACCCACATGCTGGCAATGACGCCCCAGAACAGTTCCGGCCGCTGAAACATCAATTGCGGGCCCGGCGCCAGGCCTTGCATCATCAATGCCCCGATCATCAGCGCCATGGTGCCGGTCGCGGGAATCCCGAGTGTCAGCATCGGAATGAAAGCGGTCTGCGCCGCCGCGTTGTTGGCGGCCTCCGGCGCGGCAACGCCCTCGATCGCTCCATTGCCAAAACGTTCAGGGTTGGAGGAGATCTTTTTTTCGAGCGAGTAGGCGGAAAACGACGCAAGAATCGGCCCCCCGCCCGGCAGAATTCCAAGCGCGGAACCGAGCACCGTGCCCCGAAGCGCCGGCGGCAGTATGGCTTTGAGGTCCTTGGGCTTGGGCCAAAGGTCGCGGATACGGTCGACGACGTGACGAACGTGATCCTTCCTTTCAAGGTTCGCGATGGTTTCGCCCAATCCGAACATGCCCATGGCCACGACCGCGAAGTCGAGTCCGTCGTTGAACTGCGAGATATTGAACGTGAAGCGCGCGGTACCGTTGTTCATGTCGATGCCGATCGTTCCAAGCAACATCCCGAAAACGATCATACAGAGCGCCTTGATTATGGACCCCTGCGCCAGGATCACGGCGCCCACCAAGCCGAAGATCATCAGCGCGCAATAGTCGGCGGGACCGAACGCCAGCGCGAACTCCGCCAGTATGGGTGCCGCAACGGCCACGACGAGTGTCGCGACCGTTCCGGCCAGAAAAGAGCTGAGCGCCGCGGTCGCAAGCGCGAGACCGGCCTTACCCTGCCGGGCCATCTGGTAACCGTCCAACGTCGTCACCACCGACGAGGATTCACCCGGCAGTCGAACCAGGATGGCCGTGGTCGAGCCACCGTACTGCGCGCCGTAGTAGATGCCGGCGAGCATGATGATCGCGGACGTCGGGTTGAGTCCGAAGGTGACCGGCAACAGCACCGAAATGGTGGCAACCGGACCGACGCCGGGCAGAACGCCGATGATCGTCCCCAGCAGTGTGCCGACGAAGGCGTAGAAAAGATTGATCGGCTGGACGGCGACTGCGAGGCCGAGACCCAGGTTCTGAAGGAGTTCCATCCTCAGCTTCTCAGAACGGCAGCAGCCGAAGCGGCAGCTTCAACGCATAGAGGAAGATCAGAGCCGACAATCCGACCAGCGTGACTGCCAGAATGAACACCTCGAGAGGTTTGAAACGATCGGCTGCCAGACGGCTCACGACGATCAGCACCACCCCCGCCAAAGCAAAGCCCCAGCGCTCGACCGCCAGGCTGAAGATCACCACGCCCGCGAGCACGGCGGTCAACGGCCGCAAACTGATCTCGCCGACCGGTTCATCTGCCTGGATGAAAGAGCGCGCCAGGACCACCCCACCCAGGATCAGAAGCAAAACGCTGAGCCACATCGGGAAGAAACCCGCAGCCATTCGCGCCGGCGTCCCGAGACCGAGACTCGACGACAGCGCAATGCCGACAATGGCTACGCCGCAAAAGAACAGACCGGACAGGCGGTCCTGCGACATGTGGATATTCACGATGATCTCCTTGCTCCTCTGCGGCGGATGGTCGGTATCCACCGCGCTTCGATCAATCCGCTGTCGCGCCGACCGACTTAGCGACAGTGGTCCATCGCTTCTCCTCGGCGACCATGAACTTCATCGAGTCTTCGGGCGTCGGGCTGTCAGTGGTGAGGCCACCCTGCAGCAGACGGGCCCTGATGGCCGGATCGGCCATCACCTTGACTAACGCGGCGTGTAACTTGTCGACGATCGGCCGGGGCGTACCGGTCGGAACGTAAACGCCCTGCCAAGAACTCATCACCATTTCGGGATACCCGGCCTCGACGAAGGTCGGCACGTCAGGCAGCGCCGGGTGACGTTCCTTTGTCGCCATGCCCAGCACGCGTAGCCGGCCGGCTTTGACGTGGCTCACGACGGGCGGCAGGCCACCGAACATCATCGGGATGTGACCGCCCATGATGTCGGTCGCCGCCGGGCCCGATCCACCCTTGTAGGGAACGTGAATCATTTTCAATCCCGCCATCTCGGCGAACACTTCCATGGCGAGGCGGTTCTGGCTGCCGGCCCCCTGCGAGGCAAAGCTCACCTTGCCGGGCCGCTCCTTCACATAATCGACGAGCTCTTTGACGGACTTCGGTGGAAACGTCGGGCCGACGACGAGCAACGAAGGCGTATGCGTGATCACCGAGATCGGTTGAAAATCGACGAGTGGCTTCACCTTCAAGTCAGGGTATAAGGCCGCATTGATAGTCATGCTTCCGACGTCGCCCAACATGATCGTGTAGCCGTCGGGCGCCGTCTTCGCGACGATCTCCATCGCCACGTTGCCGGCGGCACCCGGCCGGTTCTCGACCACGACCGACTGCCCAAGGGTCTCTTGCAGTTTCGCCTGGATCACGCGAGCCACGTAATCCGTGGTCCCGCCGGGAGAGAACGGCACGACGAACCTCAAAGGCTGGCTCGGATATTTCGCCGAATCTTCGGCTGCGGATGTAGCAGCAAGTCCCGACAGAGCGAACACGATACTCAGCAAGGCTGACTTGAATGCACGGCGGTTCATCATGATACCTTCTCCGTTTTGCGGCGAGGCTGGCTCAATTGGCGAACGTCATTGTCCTTCTGGAGCGTAGACCCAGAGATCTAGGAGAACCGAGACGCCGGGCGCGGGCATGTGCGGCGGCACACCGACGGCGGTAAAGGGCAGCGGCTTTCCGGGCACAAATTCCTGCCAAACCTCGAGCGCGGGCAACAGCTCGCGGAGGTCGGTGTGGAAATGCTGGATACGCACGATGTTGTCGAGCGAGGCGCCGGCGCGCGCGCAGATGTCGTTTGCGCGAGACAACATGGCGCGCATCTGCGCCTTGATGGATGACATCAGATACGGTTGCCCGGAATCGGCCCTGGCGTCGGCCACCAGCCCGTTTTCATCGACCGCCATCAGGCCCGACAACAACAAAAGATCGCCGGCCCTCACCGCGCCCGGAACTTCTGCGTACCCAGCGAATGCATCGCTGGCGACAATTTGCTTGCGCGTCGCCCCTGCATCCTTGAGCGCAAGCACGTTGATCTCAAGCCGGGACTGGAACTGCCCGACCCCCGGATTGGAAACCGGAATGATCGAAATCGCTGCCGGACTGTCACCGAAAAACCGATTCCAGACCTGGAGAAACGGCGAATAGTCCTCCGGATGCACCAAATAGACTTGCGCCTTGCACACACTCTTGGCCGATGACCCAGCGAGCGCCAGCGCAGGTAGAATTTTCTGCTCGATGATGTACTCGGTCTGCAGCTTGATCGGGGTACTGCGCCAGAGATTGCCCGCCGGCATCTGCGCTGCTTCCGCGATGCCGTCGCGCGCCGGCTCACCGGGTCTTGGCGCCCGGCGTCATGCCGGCGATGAAAACGAAGTCGCCCGACGCCAAGGCCGGCGGATAGCCCGAGGTCGGATGCGAGTTGATGGCGGCGTCGCGCAGCGGCGTCGGCTCGCGGCCTGCGCCCGGCATCACGGCGATCGCCTGGACGTTCATCTGCGGCGCCGGGCACCGGCAGCGCGTCCACCAGCATCGACGTGCTCGGCGGCACAGTCGGCAGCCGCTTGTGCCGCACCACGTGATAATGGTCGACCGCCGTGTGAGTGGGGTAGTACTGGTCGACGCGAACGATGTTTTCGAGCCCGGTCCCCGCCTCGCGCAGCACGGCTTCGATGCGCGAGAAAATGAGATCGGCTTCCTTTTGGTTTTTCGGCAGGCCGCCGTGGGGCAGCCCCGCGCTCTCGACTGCCGGTGTCGAGCCCGCCCGGATAGGCTTGGGCCATGTGCCCGGTGGCAAAAACCCACGGCCCCGCCGCCATCCCCTGGGCATAGGGAATGCCGGCTTTTCCCGACCTTCGTCGGCAGGATCGGCTTTACCGCTCTGACCGCTGTCATCGTCTCGACCGCTAACTGCATAGCGCAACTGCGCCGCATTCCTCATTCCGTCAGTCCGCAGTCGCGCCGACCGCTTTGGCGACCGCAGACCAGCGAGTCGGCTTCTCCGAGCACGAAATCTTGGCTTCCTCGGGCGATGCGCTGGCGACCGCGATCGAGCCGCCGTCGGCGATTCGGCGCTTGACGTCATCGTCGGCCATCACTTTGAGCATGACCCCGTGCAGCTTTTCGACCACCGGACGTGGCGTCGCGGCCGGCACGAAAATGCCCTGCCAGGAGCTGACGACGAGTTCGGGGAATCCGGACTCGACCAGCGTCGGCAGATTGGGCAGCGCCAGGTGCCGCGCCTTGGTCGTCACGCCCAGGCCTTCATGCGATTGGCGCGAACGTGGCCGATGCGTCGACGACGATGGTCGCGAACATGAAAGGGACATGGCCGCCCATGATGTCGGCGGCGGCCGGACCCGAACCGCCTTTGTACGGCACGTGATTGATCTTCACGCCCGCCTTCTCGGCGAACAACTCCATCACCAGCCGGTTGAGGCTGCCGCTGCCCTGCGAGGCAAAGCTCACACGGCCGGGCCGCTCCTTGAGATAGCTCACCAGCTCCGCCACGGTGTTCGGGCGGAAATTCGGACCGGTCACCAGCAGCGACGGCGTGTCGGCGATGATCGAAACCGGCGCGAGATCGCGCGTCGGAACGACCTTCATGTCCTTGAAGATCGCGGCATTGATGGCGATAGTGCCGACGTCGCCCATGAAGATCACATAGCCGTCCGGCGCCGCGCGCGCGGCCAGCTCCATGCCGACGTTGCCGGCGGCGCCCGCGCGATTCTCGACCACTACCGGCTGGCCCAGCAGTTCCTGCATCTTCGGCTGCACGATGCGGGCGAAGAAGTCGGTAGCGCCGCCCGGCGCGAACGGCACGATCATGCGGATCGGCCGGTCCGGATAGCTGCGCTTGCGCTTGGACGCCCGGCGCAAATGCCACGGACATCAATGCAACGCCGGTGACAGCGCCGGTCAGCCCACGGAACATCCGATGCATAATGGTCATGATCTCTGCGCCTCACCTGTTCGCTGCGAATCTTACACGATCGCGGTCGCCTCGATCTCGATCATCCAGTCGGGATGCGCCAACCGCCGGACCTCGACCGCGGTGCTCGCCGGCATCGCCTTGCCGAAATAGCGGTTGCGCACCGCAGCGTGCCGGAAGAACTCGTCGATGTCGGTGGTGAACGACGTGATCTTGACGAGGTCGTCGAGGGTCGCGCCGGCCGCCTCCAGACAGAGCTTGATGTTCTCGCCGACCCGCTCGATCTGCGCCGCCATGTCGCCCTTGCCGACCACGTTGCCGTCTTGTCGCGCGGCACCTGGCCCGAGACGAAGATCTGCCGATTGCCGCCGGCCACCGAAAGCACGTGCCAATAAAGCTGCTGGCCCCCCGATGCACCCGCGTCATCAATCCTTCCGGCTGGTAACCTTCACGTATGACAGCCATCGGTTCGCTCCTTGATGTTTCATGCACGGCTCGTGCCGCGCCCCTTCGATCACGCATGCCTTCCGCGCATGCCTATTTCCCGATACCAGATGAATATCCCGCTGCCGATGATGATCGCCGGCGCCGACAAGCACCGCGAGCTCGGAACGTGGCCCCAGACCGCAAACGCCGATCAGGATCGCCCACAGCATCAACGAGTATTTGAATGGCGCCAGAAACGCAGCCTCGGCGGCGCGAAAGCGCACCGACCTGCATCAGGTAGGCGCACGCCGTCGCCACGCATAGAACAGTAACAGCGCGCAGTCCCAGGCGGACGGCATGACCCAGCCCCACGCCGACGGATCGATCCAGCCGAACGGCGCCGAGATCGCGCCCGCCAGCACACGTCGCGCCGATCGTACGAACACCACGGACTCGTTGGTCTCGGTGCCGACCACATTGCCGGGTCGACGATATCGCGCAACGATTGCGCCGCCGCGGCCCCGACCGGGATCAGCAGCGCCCATGTCCAGTCGCCACCGAATGGCGCGACGATGAGTAGCACGCCGAGGAAGCCGACCAGAACCGCAGTCCAGCGCCGCCAGCCCACCGTCTCGCCCGAGCATCCACGGCGCCAAGCGCCGTGGTGATGATCGGCGCGGCGAAGCTGATGGCGCTGGCGGTCGCAAGCGGCAGCAGGCTCAAACTCCAGATCATGAGGAAAGTGGCCAGCACAAAGAACAGTGCCCGCCGGAATTGTCCCATCAGATGATGCGGCATCAATCCGGCAAGCCCATCGGTAGGCGCATCGCGGCGAGCAGCATGACGATGAGCAAGCCGCGAATGAAAATGATCTCGCCGATCGGATAGGTCGTCGACAGCCATTTGGCGGTGGCATCGCCGACGGTGAGCAGCCCAGCGCTCATGACCATCAGCGCGATCCCGAGTGCGCTTCGTCCGAACCAAGGCGGCAAGCGTCGCGGCCGCCGACGCATCAAGAACCGCCTGGTCGATCGCCGATCGGGCTGTGCCGGACTGCATCGGCCTACGCAACCTTGCGCGGATGACGGGCGGCTTTGCCCACGACGATCTCGCTGCCTTGCAGCAACTGCTGCCATGGAACGTTTCGGATATGCGTGCGGACCAGAGCCTCCGCGCTCTTGGCGTCGCCGGCCTCGATGGCTGCGATGATGTCCATATGCTCCTGATGGATCGGACGCAGATCGCGGAACTTGGAAAAGCTGCGCCGGAGCCTGTTCATGTGCAGGCGAATGTTGATGACGCTAAGATTTGCAACTAGCTCCGCACTGCCCGAGGCCTGCACCAGCAGCCTATGAAAGCGATGGTCGGCCGCCGCATATTTTCCCTTGCCTCCTCGCTCGTTGACGTTTGTCTTGTTGAATGCAGCGAAGCAGGTTTTCATCTGCTGGACGAACCCGCGATCGGGCTGCAAGGCGGCACGCCGGGCTGCCAACCCTTCCAACACCTCACGCATTTCGATCAATTCAAGAAACTCGCGGAGCGTCGGCACAGCAAGATAGATACCGCGGCGTGGCTCGATGTTGACGATCTTGTCCTGCTTGAGTTGGTGAAGCGCGAGCCGCAGCGGCGTCTTGCTGATACCGAGTTGCTGCGCGAGCCGGTCTTCGACGATGCGCGCGCCGGGCTGTATGCTTCCAGCTTCAATTTCCCGATGCAAATACTGATGCACCTGGACTGTGATGCTGTCCTTGTTGATGCGAGCCACCTCGATTAACCCTTCGCTGAAATCTGAAATTTCAGATCTATCACTATTGGCCGATGAGCCGTCAAGTCTGCTCGGCGGCAATGCGCGCATCGACATGCCTTGGGCGGTGGCGATCCCGAACTATCGCAAATATACGGCCGAATTGGCTGCACTCGCGCCGGACGTTCGGGCGCCTCGCTCGAACGCCCTGCCCTGCAGAAGCTGTTGGGCGAAGTCCAGGCCGAGAAGATTGACATCATCCGTCGTCTACAAAGTCGATCGGCTCACACGATCGCTCGCCGATTTTGCTAAGTTGGTCGAACTATTCGACCGCCATGCGGTTTCGTTCGTCTCGGTCACCCAGTCCTTCAACACCACTTCCAGCATGGGTCGGCTTACTCTCAACGTGCTGCTGTCCTTCGCCCAGTTCGAGCGCGAGGTGATCGGAGAACGGGGTCCGCGACAAGATCGCGGCCTCCAAGGCAAAGGGCATCTGGGTCGGTGGACCGATCCCGCTTGGCTATGCCAGCGTGAAAAAGGAAAATGGTGCTGCTCCCTGACGAGGCCGACACGGTGCGCACGATCTTCCGGCGGGATCTCGAACTCGGCTCGGTCGGGGCCCTTGCCGAGGATCTCGATCGCAACGGAGTATCGGACCAAGTGCCAGGAGATCAGCAATGGCCGGATCCGGGTGGAAGGATAAGGTTCGGGGTCGGCTATCTGGCGCAGATCCTGCGCAACCGGTTCTACATTCGGCCTGACGTGGTCTATCGCGGCAAGGTCCATCGCGGCGAACATGAAGCCATCGTGGATCGAGCCGTGTTCGAGGCTGTGCAGGTCAGGCTTGCCGACGGCGCTGTTGCGCGACGGCTC
>CAVPOL010000058.1:0-177552 GCA_963706975.1 uncultured Alphaproteobacteria bacterium | reverse complement strand
CCGCCGCCGGTGACGGTGGCGCAGCCGGTCAAGCGCACCGTCACCGACTGGGATGAGTTCACCGGCCGCTTCGAGGCGATGGAAGAGGTGCAGGTCCGCGCCCGGGTCGGCGGCTTCGTCACCAGCGTCGAGTTCCGCGACGGCGCGATCGTCCGCGCCGGCGATCTGCTTTACGTCATCGATTCCCGCCCGTTCGAGGCGGTCGCCCTGCAGGCCGACGGCCAGCTTGTCCGATGCGCGCGCCAAGGCTGAGCTGGCAAAGCGCGAACTCGATCGCGCGCTGACGCTGGTCACGACCAGTGCCGTCTCCGAATCCATCGTCGACCAGCGCCGCCAGACCCTGCAGGCGGCGCATGCCGCGGAGATGCAGGCCGAAGGCGCGCTGAAGGCGGCAAAGCTCAATATCGAATTCACCCATGTGCTGGCGCCGATGACCGGCCGCGTCAGCCGCCATCTCGTCAGCGCCGGCAATCTCGTGCAGGGCAGCGAGGGCAATGCCACGCTGCTCACCTCGATCGTCTCGCTGGATCCGATCTACATCTATTTCGACGTCGATGAGGCGACCTATCTGCGGAACAACAGGCTGTGGTTCGAGGGCACGGCGGCCGAGTTCGCGCGACACCCCGAATCCCGGTGCAGGTCACGCTGACCGGCGAAACCAAGCCGTCGCATGAAGGCAAGATGGACTTCCTCGACAACCGGCTCGATGTCTCCACCGGCACGCTGCGCAGCCGCGCGGTCATTCCCAACAAGGATCTTTCGATCCTGCCCGGGCAATTCGGCCGCGTCCGGCTGATCGGCAGCTTCGCCCTATGAGGCGTTGCTGCTGCCGGATACCGCCATCGCCACCGACCAGTCGCGCAAGATCGTGTTTGTCGTCAAGGACGACAACACGGTCGAGGCAAGGCCCGTCATGCTCGGGCCGCTCGATGAAGGCCTGCGCGTGATCCGCGAGGGCCTGAAGGCGGAAGACCGCGTGATCGTCGACGGCCTGCAGCGCGCCCGGGTCGGCGCCAAGGTGACGCCGCAAGGATCACCAGGCGCCCGGCCGGTGGCAAGTCATGAATCTCGGCCGGCTTTCCATCAACCAGCCGATCCTGGCGATGGTGCTGTCGATCGTGCTGCTGATCGTCGGCGCGCATCGCCTACACCACGCTGCCGGTCTCGGAATATCCGCAGGTGGTGCCGCCGACCGTCGTCGTCACCACGCAATATCCCGGGCGCCACCGCGCAGACCGTTTCCGACACCGTCGCCGCTCCGATCGAGCAGGAGATCAACGGCGTCGAGGACATGCTGTATCTCTACAGCCAGGCGACCTCGAACGGGCAGTCTCACCATCACGGTCACCTTCAAGCTCGGCACCGACCTCGACAAGGCGCAGGTGCTGGTGCAGAACCGCGTCGCGATCGCGCAGCCGCGATTGCCGGAGGAGGTGCAGCGCAACGGCGTCGTCACCCGCAAGAACAGCCCCGACATCCTGATGGTCGTGTTCATGCTGTCGCCGGACGACAGCTTTGACCAGCTCTACATCTCCAACTACGCGCTGCTGCAGGTGCGCGACCAGTTGCTGCGCCTCGACGGCATCGGCGACATCCAGATGTTCGGCGCGCGCGACTACTCGATGCGGCTGTGGCTCGATCCCGACAAGATCGCCACGCTCGGCATGACCGCGGGCGAAGTGGTGGCCGCGATCCGCGCGCAGAACCTGCAGATCGCCGGCGGGCAGATCGGCGAGCCGCCGATCGCCGACCGCGCGTTCCAGCCCAACCTCACCTTCACCGGCCGCCTGAAGGATCATCAGGCAATTCGAGGACATCGTCGTCAAGGCCGGCGCCGACGGCCGCATCGTGCGGCTGCGCGACGTCGCGCGGGTCGAACTCGGCGCGTTGTCCTACGCGACCAACAGCTTTCTGCTGCGGAAATCGGCGGTGGCGCTGCTGGTGACGCAGCGGCCCGGCTCGAACGCGCTGGCGACCGCGAAGAACATTTCCGACACGATGGCGAAGCTGAAGGCCGAGCTTCCCGAAGGGGCTCGACTACAATATCGGCTACAACCCGACCGAATTCATCGCCCAATCCGTCCACGAGCTGATCAAGACGATCTACGAGGCGATGCTGCTGGTCGTCATCGTCGTGCTGGTGTTTCTGCAGGGCTGGCGGCCGGCGATCATTCCGATCATCGCGATCCCGGTGTCGCTGGTCGGCACCTTTGCCGTGATGGCGGCGCTCGGATTCTCCATCAACAATCTCACGCTGTTCGGGCTCGTGCTCGCGGTCGGCATCGTGGTCGACGACGCGATCGTGGTGGTCGAGAATGTCGAGCGGCATCTCGAGCACGGCATGAGCCGGCGCGACGCGGCGCTCAAGACCATGGAGGAGGTCGGCGGCGCGCTGGTCTCGATCGCGCTGGTGCTGTGCGCGGTGTTCGTGCCGACCGCGTTCCTCGGCGGCATTTCCGGGCAGTTCTTCCAGCAATTCGCCGTCACCATCGCGGTGGCGACCGCGATCTCCTGCTTCTGCTCGCTGACGCTGTCGCCGGCGCTGGCCTCGCTGATCCTGCAGCCGCACGCAGGAGAAGCGGCCGCCCGCAAGCTGGAATTTCATCGGCGCGCGGCTGGGACAGGTTCACCGGCTATTTCAACCGCGGCTTTGACCGGCTGGCGCACGGCTATGCCGGCGCTGGCCAACTTCGTGATCCGGCATTCGGCGGTGATGCTGCTGCTTTATGTGGCGCTGATCGGCAGCGCCGGATGGCTGCTCGCCACCACGCCGCAGGGTTTCATTCCGGCGCAGGACCGCGGCTACGTCATCATTTCCGTGCAGTTGCCGGGCGCAGCCTCGCTGGCGCGCACCACCGAGGTGGTCCGCGAGATCGAAAAGATCGCGCTCGATACGCCCGGCATCGTTCGCGTCGCGGCCTTCGCCGGCTTCTCGGGCGCGACCCGAACCCAGGCGGGCAATGCCGCGGCGCTGTTCCCGGTGTTCGAGGAGCCGGAAGTGCGCCAGAAGAAGGGGCTGTCCGCAACCGTCGATCACCGCCGATCTGCGCAAGCGGCTGTCGGCGATTCAGGGCGCGTTCATCATCGTGATTCCGCCGCCCGCGGTGCCGGGCATCGGCACCGGCGGCGGCTTCACCATGCGCGATCCAGGACCGCCAGGGCCGCGGCCCCGAAATGCTGGCCGCCGCCACCGACGAGCTTGTCGCCGGCGGCGCGCAAGGCGCCCGGGCTGACCTCGGTGTTCTCGCCCTTCACCGCCAACACGCCGCAGCTGTTCGTCGATATCGATCGCGTCAAGGCGCAGAAACTCGGCGTGCCGATCGCGAACGTCAACGACACGATCCAGACCTATTTCGGCTCGACCTACGTCAACGACTTCAACCTGTTCGGCCGCACCTATCACGTCACCGCGCAGGCCGACCTGCCGTTCCGCAAGGAGACGCGCCGATCTGGCGCGGCTGCGCACCCGCAATGCCGCCGGCGACATGGTGCTGCTCGGCAGCGTGGTGGATTTCCGCGACGTTTCCGGCCCCGATCGCGTCGCGCGCTACAATCTCTATCCGGCGTCCGAATTGCAGGGCGACACCCTGCCGGGAACCAGTTCGACGACCGCGATCAACACCATGAAGCAGCTGGCCGAGGAGACGCTGCCGAGCGGCTTCTCCTTCGAATGGACCGACCTGTCCTATCAGCAGGTCACCGGCGGCAATGCCGGCCTCTATGTGTTCCCGATCTGCGTGCTGTTCGTGTTCCTGGTGCTGGCGGCGCAATATGGCAGCTGGAGCCTGCCGTTCGCGGTGATCCTGATCGTGCCGATGTGCCTGCTGGCCGCCACCATCGGCGTGCGGATCATGGGGCAGGACGTCAACATCCTCACCCAGATCGGCTTCGTGGTGCTGGTCGGGCTGGCGGCCAAGAACGCGATCCTGATCGTCGAGTTCGCGCGCGACATCGAACTCGAAGGCCGCGACCGCGTCTGGAAGCCGTCATCGAGGCCTGCCGGCTGCGGCTGCGGCCGATCCTGATGACGTCGTTCGCCTTCATCCTCGGCGTGCTGCCGCTGGTGGTCTCGTCGGGTTCGGGCTCGGAGATGCGCCAGGCGGTCGGCGTCGCCGTGTTCTTCGGCATGCTCGGCGTGACGCTGTTCGGCCTGATCTTCACGCCGATCTTCTACGTGATCGTGCGCAACCTGGCCGAGGCGCAAGCACCGCAAAAAAGCCGGTCGCCGCGCGGCATAGCCCGCGGCTGTCGAGACTCCGATACTATTGGCTATTCGAAATAGGTGGGCGGCCGCAGGGTTATGAAATACTGTTGCGCGGATCATTTCCTGAACAGAAACATGCTGGGAGATAAAGAATGAAATCGGGATTGTTGTCGGCTGCCGTTGCGGCATGCGGCCTTCTGCTTGCGGCGCCGGCTTCGGCGCAGGGCGTCAAGATCGGCATCCTGAACGACCAGTCCGGCGTCTATGCCGATTACGGCGGCAAATGGTCGTTCGAAGCGGCGCAGATGGCGGTCGAGGATTTCGGCGGCAGCGTGCTCGGCCAGAAGATCGAGATGGTCTCCGCCGACCACCAGAACAAGCCCGATCTCGGCGTCGGCATCGCGCGGCGCTGGTACGAGGTCGAAAACGTCGACATGATCACCGAGCTGACGACGTCCTCGGTCGCGCTCGCGGTGCAGGAACTGTCGAAGGAAATGAAGAAGATCGACATCGTGGTGGGTGCCGCGACCTCGCGCCTGACCGGCGACGCCTGCCAGCCCTACGGCTTTCACTGGGCCTACGACACCCACGCGCTCGCGGTCGGCACCGGCGGCTCGCTGGTCAAAGCCGGCGGCGACACCTGGTTCTTCCTGACCGCGGACTACGCCTTCGGCTATGCGCTGGAAAAGGACACCGGCGACATCGTCAAGGCCAAGGGCGGCAAGGTGTTGGGCGCGGTCCGCATTCCCCTGAACTCGTCGGACTTCTCCTCCTTCCTGCTGCAGGCGCAGAGCTCGAAGGCGAAAATCATCGGCCTCGCCAATGCCGGCCTCGACACCACCAACTCGATCAAGCAGGCGGCCGAGTTCGGCATCGTCAAGAGCGGCCAGAAGCTCGCCGGCCTGCTGCTGACGCTCGCCGAAGTGCACGGCCTCGGGCTCGAAGCGGCGCAGGGCCTGGTGCTGACCGAGGGCTACTACTGGGATCACGACGACAAGAGCCGCGATCTCGCCAACCGCTTCTTCAAGCGCACCGGGCGGATGCCGAACATGATCCAGGCCGGCACCTATTCGGCGACGCTGGCCTATCTGAAGGCGGTCAAGGCCGCCGGCACCAAGGACACCGAGGCGGTCGCCAAGAAGCTGAAGGAACTGCCGGTCGACGATCAGCTTCGCGCAAGGCGCAAGGTGCTGGAGAACGGCCGCATGGTGCACGACCTCTATCTGTTCGAGGTCAAGAAGCCGTCGGAGTCGAAGAAGCCGTGGGACTACTACAAGCAGCTCGCGGTGGTGCCGGGCGACAAGGCGTTTCCGTCAGCGAAGGATTTCGGCTGCCCGCTGACGAAGTAGACGCTGCGATTGTATGATACCTACCTGTTACGCCGCGTCGTCCTTGGACGGCGCGGCGTTTTGCTGCGAATTCCGCACGCCGGAATGATCTGGACGTCAGGCCCTCACGCGGTGGAACTTGCGGCCTCTCACCCCGTATTTTTACGGGGGAAATAAGCTCGGCAGCGGCCGACGGATGGGTATGATCGCTTTGCCGGATGCCGACCTGAAAAGAGCGGCGACCCCCTCGTTCACGGGACGCGCAGGCGAACATGACGACGGATGGCGGAGCCGATCCACTACACCGATTTCCGGTGTTTCTGACCTCCGATCCGGAAGTGTTGTGGCACCACGGTTCGACATTGCTCGGTGCGACCCGGATCGATCTTGCCAACGTGGATAATTTCCAGGCGCGCGTGAATTTTGTTTCACTTGCCGATATCGGTTTGGTGTTTGGCGCCACCAGTTGCGATCTTTGCGCGGACCTGTCCGAAGCAGATATCATTCGGCTTCAAATCGGGCTCAAGGGCCGCGCCATGGTATCCGCCGGGGATACGAAGTACCGACTTCATCCCCAGCCGGTTCGTGGTCACGTCGTCCGGTATTCCTTCCCGGTCGGCAAGCGAGGCGGGGCATGAACGCCTGACATTGCGGCTCAATCCGGCCAGGCTGATGCAGAAGCTGACCGCGCTTGTCGGTGTCAGGCCCAGGGGTGAAATGAGTTTCGAGCCCGCGGTCGATGCGGACCAGCCCTATGCACGAAGTCTTCGGCATTTGCTCCAGTTCATGACGCAGCAACTGGATTTCGACGGCCTTCAGATTGCCAGCCGCCGCCAGCTATGAGCTCGAGCAGGCGGTACAGATCGCGTTTCTCTGGGCGAGCCGCCACAGCTTCAGCCATTTGCTGGAAATGCAGGACAAGGAGATCGCGCCCGCGATCGTCCGGCGGCTGGAGGAATTCATCGAAGCCCATTGGCGGGAGCCGCTCAGCATCGATCGGCTGGTGGCGGAAACCAGCGTCAGCGCACGCTCGATATTCCGGGCCTTCCTTCGCGCCCGCGGCTATTCGCCGATGGCCTTCGCCAAGGCGGTCAGGCTCCGGCATGCGCGAGCGATGCTGACATCGGGCGATCCCGGGGTCAGCGTCACCACCACCGCCTTCCAGTGCAATTTTGCCAGCCCGGGTCACTTCGCGCGCGATTATCGCGAAGCCTTCGGCGAACTGCCGTCCGAGACGATCTTGCGCAGCCGACGATAGGGAGCGCTGTGCTTTTCACTCCCCTCCCTCCATGCGCCCTGGCGCGTGGCGGGGAGGGGTCGGGGGTGGGGGTAGCGCGGCGTTCACCGGAAGCAGCTGTTCTTGCCGATAGACCCCCACCCCCGACCCCTCCCCACCGCTTCTGTTCAGACCGGGGACATGATTGACGCGTGTTCGCAGACAGCGTGGACACTTGCGACGCGGATCAAGGAGGCTGTCGTATACCTTTCCACGGGGTTGCCGTTTGCGCGATTTGTTTTGTGTTTTGGCGCCGGTAGCGGGAGCCAATGTTCGGAGGCTTTGCCGCCGGTTCGATCAACGCGACGACCAGCTACAATGGCTGAACGTTGGCAACTCTACTGGATGCTGGGCTTCAGAGTTTCGCGCTTCCGTTTCGCTCTCGCAGCGTTGCGCCGCGCCCGGCAGCCGTTCTTTCGCTGCGTACCGAGCATCCGCCTGGGGCGGCCGCAAGATCGCCAGGCGGCTGAAGGATCTGGGCACGATGCAGTCCGTCCCCTCGACGTGACGGCGATTTTAAGCGCCACGTATCGAACTGGCGCGCATGCGGCGTCAGTGCTCCTACACCCGTTCAGCGCGCACCAACGAGTGTGCAGATACTTCAAGCCATGTGCCTTGCACGCTGCCCCGCACCCGCTACCGTGCTACATCATCGCGTTTGCCGTGCTGCCGCCTGTGCACAGCACCAACTCAACAGCAGCTTTCTCGCCTCCCCTACGCCTCCCAACATTACACCACACTCCCCTGCACACCCCCTTCACTCCCTCTCTGCTACGCGCTACCCACCACTCCCCCTTCATCGCGACCAGGCAAGCAGCCGCTTACACCGCAGCCTCAAAGCCGTGCTTTCCGGACCGCCCTTGTCATCTGGCCGCGCTTCGCGCCTTCGACGCTGGCTCATTCTACACCGCAACGACCGCACAAGGCATCGAGCTTGCCGTGCCGGCCAGCCGCTATCAGCCAGCCCGCGCGATTATGTCGAACCGTCGCTGCCTTCGAAACGCTCCATCGCCCGTCCGCGTCCCCAGCAACGTCGTCCCCGGCTTCCGGGCACGACGCATTCCACCACTACACAAGCTCTCACTCTCTCCACCCACTCACTATCACACCCTCCTCCCCCCCTCCACATTCTCCCACCCCGCGGGGGGAGGGGAGAAGCGGACACCACCCTTATTGGTCGTCCTCGATCATCTCCCTGATACGGCTGGCAAGCGTCTCCATCACGAACGGCTTGGTGAGAACCCGCATGCCGGGCCCCAACTGGCCGTTGCCGAGAATGGCGTTCTCCGCAAAGCCGGTGATGAACAGCACTTTTAGGTCCGGGCGCATGGTGCGGGCGGCGTCGGCGAGCTGACGGCCATTCATGCCGCCGGGCAGGCCGACATCGGTGACGAGCAGATCGACGCGCGCCGCCGACTGCAGCACCCTCAGGCCTGCCGCGCCGTCCGGGGCCTCGATCGGGATATAACCGAGTTTCCTCCAGCACCTCGGCCACCAGCATGCGCACGGTGGGTTCGTCATCGACGACCAGGATCGTTTTTCCGGTCCGCACATGTGCCGCGGCCCTGGGTTCAGCGTCCGACGGCGTCTCGGCTTCGCCGCTATAATGGCGCGGCAGATAGAGGCACATGGTGGTGCCTTGTCCCGACCTCCGAGTAGATCCGCACTTGCCCGCCGGATTGACGAACGAAACCGTAAACCATCGACAGTCCGAGGCCCGTCCCTGGCCGATCGGCTTGGTCGTGAAGAAAGGATCGAAAGCGCGCGCGACCACTTCGGGCGCCATGCCGGTGCCGGTGTCGGTGACGCACACCGACAGATATTGGCCGGGCCGCAGATCGCGCTCTTTCGCGGCCGCGATCGTCGAGCCACTTGTTGGCGGTCTCGATCGTGATGCGCCCGCCGTCCGGCATGGCGTCGCGGGCGTTGATGCAAAGGTTGAGAATCGCATTCTCCAGCTGGGACGGATCGATCAGCGCCGGCCACAAGCCGCCAGCCGTCACGACCTCCAGCGCGATCTGCGGGCCGACGGAGCGCCGGATCAGCTCCTCCATGCCCATCACCAGCCGGTTCACGTCGGTCGGCTTTGGATCCAGGGTCTGGCGGCGCGAGAAGGCGAGCAGGCGGTGGGTCAGCGCTGCGGCTCGTTTCGATGCGCCCTGCGCGGCGGTCAGGTATCGGTCGAGCTCGGTCAGGCGGCCCTGGCTCACGCGGGTCTGCACCAGTTCCAGCGAGCCCATGATACCGGTCAGCAGATTGTTGAAGTCGTGGGCGATGCCACCCGTCAGCTGGCCGACCGCTTC
Source organism: uncultured Alphaproteobacteria bacterium (assembly GCA_963706975.1). Taxonomy (GTDB): domain Bacteria; phylum Pseudomonadota; class Alphaproteobacteria; order Rhizobiales; family Xanthobacteraceae; genus Bradyrhizobium. The sequence continues at coordinate 168,441 of CAVPOL010000058.1, read as the reverse complement.
CATCTTCTGCGAGTGGCGGAGCGCCTCCTCGGCCGAGTGCAGGCGGGCCTGTTCGTTCAGGCGGTCGGTTACGTCATGGGCGAACTGATACGCGCCAATCCGCCGCCCGCTGGCGTCGCGCAGCGAATTGAAGCGCATTTCGTAATGCCGGCGGTCGCGTTTTCGATCGCCGAGTTCGGCGACCTCGACAAATTCGTCCCCGGCCAGGGCCCGGCTCCAGAGCAGGCCCAGCGCCGTCTGAGGGTCCGGCTGATCCTTCAGGAGATCGAGCAGATTGTCGCCAACCCTGGGCAATACGCCGAAAATCCGCTCGAACTCACGGGAGGCCGCGCCGTTGATCGCCAGCCAGCACAAATTGGGATCGACGACCTGAACGAAGGCGTTTGTCCCCTCGACGATGTCGGCCAGCAGCTTGCGCCCGGCAAGTGCTTCCGCGACCCGTGCTTCGAGCATCTCGTTGGTCTGTTGCAGCACCGCCTCGGCGCGCTTGCGCGTCGTGATGTCCTGGAACAGCACGGCCACCTGGCGGCGGCTGGCGGGCTCGACACGAAACGCGGCGAGTTCGAGATGGCGTTTGGTCGCGATCAGCTCACGCTCGAACCGGATCGGCTCCCCGGTCCGCAGCACGCCGCCGTAAAGTTCTGCCCAACCGTCGGCTTCGTCGGGAACCATCTCGCGAAGCTTCTGGCCGACGACGTTGGGAATGCCGGCGTGCAGTGCATAGGCAGGATTGGCTTCGATGTGGACGTAGTCGCTCAAGGGACCGTGCGGACCATCGAAGAACTCGATGATGCAGAATCCCTCGTCGATGGAATTGAACAGCGTGCGATAACGTTCTTCGCTGTCGGCGAGCGCCGATTCGGCCCGTTTGCGCCGGGCCGAATCCGTATCGACAAGCGCCTTCAGACGCGCATTTTCCTCCTCGAGGGATCGGGCGCGGCGGCGAAGCTGATCGATTTCAGCTTCGGTCACGGCCGCGCACCCGACTGTTCGTCAACGGAGTTTGCCGCGAAAGGGAGAGGATCGATTTGTGGCTGCTGTGACGCTGCATTCATGCTTACGGAACGAATTCAGGGCCTGGAAGTTTCACATCCGTAGCACGGCGGCTCATCCGTGCGCCAGCCGCCACACGATCGCACCCAGCGTGCCGAGCCAGAGAATGGCGGCGGCAACGAACTGCACGGCAAATCCCCGGCCGCGCTTTTCGGCGGCCTGCGCATAGCCGGTCAGATAGAGCGCGCGGCCGGCGATCCAGACCAGCCCGAGCATGGCGGCGCCGGGGTCGCTGACATAGATCGCGAACAGCCACAGCGAAGGCAGGAAAATCGGCATCCATTCCAGCGTGTTCATGTGCACGCGAAATACCCGCTCGAAATCGGCATTGCCGGAAACGGCGGGTAACTTGACGCCGAATTTGATGCGCGCCTTCGATACCTGGACGCTCAGGAAGAAATAGAACGCGATGGCGAGGCAGGTGACGAGCGCGGTGAAATGATACATCGGAATTCCCTCAATCGAAAAATCAGAGCAGCCGTCATTCCGGGGCGCGCGAAGCGTGAACCCGGAATCTCGAAATTCCGGGTTCGATGCTTCGCGATCGTCCCGGAATGACGTCACGTCGGGCCTAATATCCCGTCATCTCCAGATATCCTAATCCGGCGTGGCTGCCTGCAAAGCTGATCGGCCCTTCCCAATAGGGAAAGCTGGTGCCCATCCAGCACTTCGGATTCAGCGCTGTGGTCTCGATCGGCAAGGCCGTGGGCGGGTATGGCGACGCGCCAGCCGGTCGGCACCTTGCGGCCTTCGATGTCGGTCACAACCGTCGGCATCATGCTGTTGTCGGCCGAGGCGATTTCGACGGAGCGGCCGTCCGGCTCGATCCAGTTGCCGAACAGATTGCTGCGGCCGTCCTTCTGGCGCAGCCGGTACAGCATCAGTTTTTCGCCGGAGTTCAGATGCAGCGAGAACCAGTCCCAGCCGGTCTGGTCCGGGGCAAGCGGCTGGCTGCTCCATTCCCGGTCCATCCAGGCGAGGCCCGCTGACGTCGACCGGCTTGTCGTCGATGATGATGCGGCCGGTCGCGTTGAAGAAGGGCTGGCTGTAATAATACGACGCCTGGCCGCGGTCCGATTTGCGGCTGTAGCCGGCGTCGCCCTGCAGCACCAGCGGCCGGTCGGCGTCGAGCCGCAGCGCGTAGGAGAAATCCGGCGCCCGACGCCGTGAGTTCGAGCGGCGCGAGCATGGTGTCGCGCATCGCCTCGAGCGCCGCGCATTTGCCAGGCATCGATCCAGGCCGCGAACGGCGCTGGCCTCGACGCCGGCCTGACCGACGCCGCCGCGCGCAAACGTTTCGGCTGATGCGGTGGGTGCCGCGCTGCGTCACCGCGGCATGGCCCATCCAGAACTGCTGGCTGGCCCAGCCTTCCTGCTGCGCGCCCGGCCGCGAGGCCTGCCGGAACAAGGTCCACTGCGCGCCATAGGCGGTGCCGCTCGCATCCTTCAGGTTCGCCGTGACGTACCACCACTCGATCCGGAATTCCGGATGCGGGCCGTGATCGGCCGGAAATACGAAGACGCTTGCCGGGCACGACGGCGGCAAATCCTTCGGCGTTCTCGCCAAGTCCGGCAAAGCCCTGCGCCAGCGCCGAGGTTTTCGCCGAGCCCGAGCAATGGCAAGGCCGCCTGTAAAGGCGCGGCGCGATATTCGGAAGCTACCGTTCATCGGCAAAAATCTTGATCAGGCTGGCCGGCTGCATGCGCGCCAGTTTTATCACCGGCAGCAGTGCGGCACACAGCGCGGCCGCCATCGCCACGACAAGCAGTTCAAGCAAGTTGCAGCGGGAACACGTGAAACGGCAGCCGCCAGCCGAACGCCTTCACGTTGACCACCGCGATCAGGCACCACGCCACGATCAGCCCGAGCGGCAGCGCCAGCAGCGCCGTGATCAGCGCCACCGACATGGTTTTCAGCAGTTCGATCGCCGCCGAGCCGCCGCCGCGTAATGCCGATCGCCCACAGCGGCGCCAGCTGCGGCAGCCGGGAATTGCCCAGCGTCAGCAGGCTGGTCAACAGCGCGATGCCGGCGACACCGAGCGTAAAGGTGTTGAGCGCCGCGGTCACCGCGAAGGTGCGGTTGAAGATGCGTTTCGATTCCGCCTTCATGGTGGCCTGATCGGCGAGGCTGCGGTCATCCAGGCCAAATCTTTCGCGCAACGCCGCCATCAGCGGCGGAATATCCGCATGCGCGACCCGCAGGCCAAAGCGCGTGTGCGGGGATGGCGGGGAAGTGCCGCGTCAGCGCGGCGTAATTGACGGCGATCTGGCCTTTGGGATTGCCGTAGTCGGCATAGATGCCGACGATTTCGAGCGGCCAGCTGCCGCCGGGCGCGGGCACCTCGATGCGATCGCCGATCCCAAGCTTCAGGCGGCGCGACAATTGCTCGCTGACGAGGCCGGCATCGCCGGGACGCAGCCGGACCCAGGCATTGGCCGTGGATTCAAGCAGCGGCCAGTGCGCGCTATAGGTGGGGTGATCGGACAGGCCCAAACATCTCGATCGGCGCGCCGGCCATTTGCGTGTCGGCCCGGCCGCCCGGCAGGATCGCCTGCACCTCCGGCCGGTCCCGCAGCCACGCCTTGATCGCGGTCGCCTGCGTGTCGCTTCGCGCCGACATAGACGTCCGCCGCCAGCCGTCCGTCGAGCCAGCTGACAAACGTCCGGCTAAAGCTTTCGACCATGGTGCCGACGCCGACATTGACCGCCAGCGCCAGCAGCAGCGCCATCAGCGCCAGCGACAGGCCGGAAAGCTGCTGGCGGCTGTCGGCCCAGAACCACACCGCCAGCGGGCGCCGCGCATGGCGCTCGCCGAAGCGCAGCACGCGCTCCAGGATCGCCGGCAGCAGCAGGGCCGCGCCGAGCAGCAAGCGCGGCGAGCACGGCAAATCCCGTCACCAGCGAATCGCCGTACCACAGCAGGAAGCCGGCGGCGGCGAACACGGCGAGCGCCACCACGCTCTGCAGCAGCAGCCAGCGCTGCTGCGCCTGTTGCCAGGCCTGGGGCTGGGCGGCCACCAGCACGCGGAAGGCGGAGCGCCTTTATCAAACTGCGTGGCCGCGGCGGCGAGCGCGCCGAGCACGCTGATGGCAAGGCCCGCGATCCACCATTCGCTTTTCAGCGTCAGCTCGCCGGGGATCTGCGCGCCATAGAGCCCGCGCAGGGACGCCGCCACATCGGGCAGCAGCGAGGCCGCGATGAAGTAGCCGCAGACGAGACCGCCGAAGCCCGCGACCAGCGCCAGCGACACCAGTTCGATCACCAGCACCGCGTTCAGCATGCGGGCGGACACGCCGCAGGCGCGCAGCGTCCGCAGCATCGGCAGCCGCTGCTCGAACGCGAGTCCGATCGCCGAATTGACGATGAACAGGCCGACCACGAAGGACAGCAGGCCGAACGCCGTCAGGTTGAGGTGAAAGCTGTCGGTGAGGCGCTCGAGATCGCTCTCGGCGTCCGCCTCAATCAGCCGCAGCCGGTCGCCGGCGATCGCTTGCAGCGGCGCGCGGCCGGCCCTTTGTCTTGCCGATCAGCAGCCGGGAAACCTGGTCCGGCATGTTCAGCAGTTTGTTGCGCGATGCCGATATCGACCACCAGCACGCCCGGCGCCAGTCTGCGGCTGCACGCGCAGCGGCGGCAGCAACGCGCCGCCGCTGGCCCGTGGCCGCGCGCCTTCCGGCAGATGGAGATCGGCAAGCATCTCCGGCGCCACCAGCATTTCGCCGGGCGGGGTGACGAAGGCCTGCAGGCCGCTGCGGCCGATCGACGGCGCATTGCCGACTTCGACGGGCAGCGTGACCGGCTCGATGCCGAGCAGCCGGAACGAGCGGCCGCCGATCTGGATGCGGCCTTCGACCACCGGCGAGACCGGCCAGCCGGCGCGGCGCAATTCGACGAACAGCGATTGCGGAAACGCCGCGCCATTGCTGGCGACCAGACATGGCGTGCGCGCGCCGCCGAACGTCGCCGCCGCGCGGTCGTAACTGATGCGCGCCTGCGCGTTCAGCGCCTGCACGCCGCTCCACAACGCGGTCGCCGAAATCAGCCCGATCAAGCAGGGTGGCGAGCTGCATCGGATGGCGCCGCCAGTGGCTCAGGAGAACCGGCGAGGGTCCAGACCGCGCGCTTCATGCGATCAATCCGGCATGGAGATGGATGCGGCGGTCGAGCGTGGCTGCCAGCCGCTCGCTGTGCGTCACCATCAGAAAGCCGCAGCCGGTGCGCGCCACCAGATCGCGCGTCAGCGCCAGCACGTCGTCGGCGGTCGCCTCGTCGAGATTGCCGGTCGGCTCGTCGGCGAGCAGCAGCAGCGGCTTTGGCGCCAGCGCCCGGCCGATCGCGACCCGCTGCTGCTGTCCGCCCGAGAGTTGCTCGGGATAACGCTTCAGGAGCGCGCCGAGTCCAAGCCGTTCGATCAGTTCGGCATGCCATGCCGCGTCGTGACGGCCGGCGATGCGCGACTGAAACGCCAGATTGTCCTGCACATTGAGGCTCGGGATCAGATTGAACTGCTGGAACACCAGCCCGAGCCGGTCGCGCCGCAACGCCGCCCGGCCGGCATCGCCGAGGCTGGAGACGGAAATCCCGCCAAGCGCGATCTCGCCGCTATCGGCCGCATCGAGGCCCGCGATCAGATGCAAGAGCGTGCTCTTGCCGCTGCCGGATTCTCCGGTCAGCGCGACGCTCTCGCCGGCTGCGACGTCGAGGTTGACCCCGCGCAGCACGGCGATCTGCTCGCCGGCGGTGCGATAGGTCTTTGTCAGTCCAGATACGCTCAGCACGATTGCGTCGCCGCCGGCCATGTCAGGGGAAGGCGCAGCTTCACTGCTGCTTCTGGAATTTCAGCACGAACTCGTCGACCGGCACCTGCGGCCGGAACACCGCGGCATCGCGCGGATCCTCGGGATTGCGCAGGAAGTCGGCCTCGGCCACCAGCTTGAAGCCGGCCGCCTCGACCTCCTCGCGCACCACGCTCTCCTCGATCCGGTGCAGCGTCTTGGCCACATTGATGCCATCGCCCGCCTTGGCCGAATGGTCGGCAATCACCAGAAAGCCGCCGGGCTTCAGCGCCGCGAACATCCGCTTGTTCATGACGGCGCGGTCGGCCGGCATGTAGGTGACGTCGTGATAGGCGAAGAAGAAGGTGATGAGGTCGAGTCCGTCGATCTCGGGCGGCAGCGGATCGTCATAATTGCGGATCAGGTGCACGACCCTCGTCATGTCCGGCTTCCGGGCGCGGATCTCGAACCGGTCCTTGACCCGCTCCATCACCTGGGCCGATTCCTGCGCATAGACGGCGCCGCGCGGGCCGGTCACGCGCGCCAGCAATTCGGTGCTGTAGCCGGCGCCGGCGCCCATATCGAGCACCTTCATCCCCGGCCTGACGCCGGTGAAGGCCAGCATTTTGGCAGGCTGGCGGCGCACATCGGTTTGCCGGTCGGCGTCGCTGCGGTCGGCCTCGGCGATGATGGGATCGTAGTCCCTGGTGTCCTGCGCGGTCGCCGCCAGGGTTGCCATGAATATCGAAAGTACGGCGAGCATGCCGACACTTCGTGCGCGGCAATGGCTAGGTCCGGCCATGAAAATCCCCTGTGTTGCGCGCCAACATACCAAGCCCGGGAGGAGAGATCACGGCCTCAATCACGGCCGCGACAGATCGTGATGAAGTTGCATGCCTGTTGAGAACAGCCTGGAGAGGGAGCGGGCCGAAAAATGCCCGGTTGCCTTGCCGCTTGCCGGACGGGTAGCATCCCCGCGAGGCCGGTCAACAGGCCAGCACACCAGGAACGGGGAGAGAGAATGACCGCGCAACCGACGCTCAAAGGCGCCTGGAAGATCACCTTTCTCCTGTTTCTCTTCATGCTGGTCAATTTCGCCGACAAGATCGTGGTCAACCTCGCCGGCGTGCCGATCAAGGCCGAGCTGCAGCTCAGCCCGGAGCAATTCGGATTTCTGGGTGCGTCGTTCTTCTTCCTGTTCTCGATTTCGGCCATCGTGGTCGGCTTCATCGTCAACCGCATCGATACCCGCTGGGTGCTGCTGGCGATGGCGGTGGTCTGGGCGCTGGCCCAGTTCCCGATGGTCGGCACCGTCAGTTTCACCACGCTGGTGATCTGCCGCATCATCCTCGGCGCCGGCGAGGGACCGGCGTTCGCGGTGGCGGCGCATGCGGTCTACAAATGGTTTCCCGACGAGAAGCGGACGCTGCCGACCGCGATCCTGTCGCAGGGCTCGGCGTTCGGCGTGATCCTCGCGGTGCCGGCGCTGAACTGGATCATCGTCAATCACAGCTGGCACTATGCCTTCGGCGCGCTCGGCGTGGTCGGCCTGATGTGGGTGGCGGCGTGGCTGGTGATGGGCAAGGAAGGCCCGCTGGTGCAGACGGCGGCGATGGAAGCGGCCGATCCGAAGGTGCCGTATTTCCAGCTTCTGACCTCGCGCACCTTCATCGGCTGCTGCGCCGCCGCCTTCGGCGCCTATTGGGCGCTGTCGCTCGGGCTGACCTGGTTCACCTCCTTCATCATCGAGGGACTGGGCTTTTCGCAAAAGGATGCGGGGTTGATTACGGTACTGCCCTGGGTGTTCGGCGCCGTCGTCGTGCTGCTGGCGGGGTGGATATCGCAGGTGATGTTGACCCGCGGCTACACCACCCGCGGCGCCCGCGGCGTGCTCGGCTCGGTGCCGCTGATCGTCGGCGGCGTGATCCTGGCGGCCCTGCCGCATGTCAGCGGCGCCGGCTGGCAGGTCGCGTTTCTGGTGTTCGGCTCCGGGCTGTGCGGATCGATCTTTGTGGTCTGTCCGCCGATGCTCGGCGAGTTCACGCCGGTGCAGCAGCGTGGCGCCGTGCTCGCGATCTACGGCGCGGTCTTTACCCTGGCGGGCATCGTGGCGCCGCTGGTAATGGGCAGCATGATCCAGCGCGCGGCGGTGCCGTTCGATGGCTACATGACCGGCTTCACCATCAACGCCGCCGTGATGGCCGCATCCGGGTTGCTCGGCCTGCTGCTGCTGTGGCCCAACACCGAGCGCGCGCGCCTGCTGGCGCAGGCGGCGCAGCCGAAATTCGCGTGACAACATGGCCCGCTACAGGCTCCATTGCATCGGCGCCTCGCGGATCTGCCGGGCTGCAAGCCGCCCTACGAGATGATGCCGGTGGGATCGGATCTGCGATTGACCCGCCGGCAGGTGGTGCCGGAACAGCGCTGAGGTAGACCAGACAGCAAGCGCGCCATAATAGGGGTCAACTTTTAGGCAGGATCCCGGAAATCGAATCCGATGTCTCGCGGATATGCTGCTCCAGCAGAGCCGTCGCCTTCGCGTCTCGCGCCACCGTGGCTTCCATGATTGCGCGGTGTTCGGTGCCTTTCCGCAATGGGTTGTTCTCGCGGTTCATCTTTGACAGGAACCGGTAACGCTCGAGCTGATAAAACATCAGCGAACGAAGCCTCAGCAGCCAGCGATCGGGACAGGCCGCGACCAGCGCTTCGTGGAACTGGCGGTGACGCTCGACCCAGTCTCCATGGCGCCGCATGCGTTCGGCCCAGGAAAGGTCCTCGATGATGCTGAGGCTGTGAAATGAAGCGACGATCCGCGTTTCCCATTCGTCGTCGCCGGCGGCGATCAATTCCGCCAGCGCGCGCTTCTCGAAGGCAATGTAGTGGTCGGTAACCTCGGCAAGGTCACGCCGCGACACCGGCGCCACGCGAAATCCCTTGCCGGCTTCAAGCGTCACGAATCCTTCCGACACTAGCTGCGAAAGCGCCTCCCGCAGCGTGCCGATGCCGAGGTCATAACGCTCCGTCAGGTCGGAGAATTTGAGCTTGGTTTCCGGCGCAAAGGTATGTTTGACGATATCGGCCCGCAGCCGCGTCAGCAGATCCTGTCCGCTCGACAACGACGCATCGTCGTCGCGCGGCTCGGCATTTCTCGGCGATTTCTTCAAATGGATATTCAGGGATCCGCTCCGGATGTCGGACTGCGCTCGCGCGTATGTAGCCTTTCCAATTCGCGCATTCAATTGAACCGGTCCTACGGGCACACTGTTCGAATATCATAGTATTTTCGAAACTTATTGCAAGCGTCGAAAATCGGTGATAACACGGGCCCAACAAGCAAGAGAACGTTAGGAGGGCCGATTGACCTATCTCGTGAATTCGCTCGGTCACGTTCAGGTCGATGTCACCGACATGGACTCGGTGACGCGCGAGGCGACCGGAATTCTGGGCCTGCATGTGACGCGCAGCGACGCCGGGCAAACCTGGCTCGCCTGCAACGGCCGAACCGCTGAACTTGTGCTGCATCGGGCAAAGGCCAATGCCGTCCGCTGCGTCGGCTTCGAGGCGGTGTCGGTCCAGGCGGTGGAAGAGGCGGCCGCCCGGGTGCCGCAGGCCGGATGCAGGGTGCTCTCGCAAAAACCTTCGCTCGATTGCTGCGCGGCCGGCGTGGTGTTTGCGACACCGCAGGGGCACACCTTCGAGGTCCACACGCCAATCCCGGACCGCATCTACGATCGCCGCCACTTCGGCGCCGGCATCAACCCGGTCCGGATGGACCATGTCAACATCACTTCGCCCGAACCGGCCGAGACGCAGCGCCATGTCGAAGAGATCATGGGCCTGAAACTGTCGGAGAAGCTGGTCGATGACGGCCTGATCTGGATGCGCGGCGCCAACCGGCAGCACCACATCATGGGCATCGTGCGCGGCCAGACCGGTCTCCATCATTATTCCTTCGAACTGGAGAATTTCGGCGAATATTGCCGGCTCGGCGACCTGCTCGACCAGTATGACAAGCAACTGGCGTGGGGCCCCGGTCGCCACCGGCCCGGCGACAACGTCTATGCCTATTATGTCGATGCGGCCGGCGTGATGGTCGAGTGCTCGAGTGGCATGGCGCTGATCGCCGACGACGACAATTATCAGCCGAACATCATCACCCAGCTCAAGCGGCCGGAGAACGTGCGCGCCCTCAATGTATGGGGCACGCCGGCGCCGCAGCCATGGCTGGCGCATCATTTTCCTTACGCGCCGGCCCCGGGGGCCTGATCGCGCAGTCGCGGAGTTTCGCAAACTTCCAGGGCGCGTGACGCCGCAGCCGGGCTCTTAGCCGGCACAACGAGATCGACGGAGCAAACGATGCAGGAGAAGCTGTCGTTCACCTCGGACGGATTGAATTTGTCCGGCGTGCTGCACGTGCCGGAGCAGCGGCATTCCGGGGAGCGGCTGCCGTGTTTCATCGTGCTGCACGGCTTCGTCGGCACCAAGGATGAATCCCATGCCGAGCTGCAGGCACGCATGCTGGAAGATTTTGGCTACTGCGCCTTCCGCATCGATTTTCGCGGCTGCGGTGAAAGCGAGGGCGCGCGCGGCCAGGTACGCTGCTTCGACCAGGTCGCCGACACCAAGAATGCGCTGAGCTTCATCGCCGCGCGCGAGGAGATCGATCCATCGCGGATCGGCGTGATCGGTCACAGTTTTGGCGCGGCGGTCGCGGTCTATGCCGCCGGGATCGACGAGCGCATCGCGTGCGTAATCTCCTCCTGCGGCTGGGGCGACGGCGAGCGCAAATTCCGCGGCCAGCATCCGACGCCGGAAGCCTGGGCGAAATTCAGCGGTATTCTGGAGCAGGGCCGCAAGCACAAGGCGGCGACCGGAGAAAGCATGTGGGTGTCGCGCTTCGACGTCGTTCCGATTCCGGAAAGCCTGCGGAAAAACCTGTCGCCGAAGGCGCTGATGGAGGTGCCGGTCGAGACCGCCATCAGCATGTACGATTTCCGCGCCGAGGACGTGGTCGCTAATATCGCGCCGCGCCCGTTGCTGCTGTTTCACACCGCCAACGACATCGTCACGCCAACCGAGCAATCGATCCGGCTCTATGAGAAGGCCCGGCAGCCGGCGGAGCTGATGATCGTCAACGGCACCTCGCATTTCCCGCTGTCGGAAAAGGATGCGCCGCGCACCCGCGTGCTGATCCGCTCCTGGCTCGACCGGTTCTTCCCGACCCCGCTTGGAGGGCGCGGATGACAAGCCCGGCGGCCGACATCCTGTTTCGTCCCGAAGACCTGCAGCGCTACGCCGCGGCGCTGCTGGCGGCAGGCGGGTTCGGTCGCAAGCAGGCGGAGCAGACCGCCGAAGTCCTGGTATGGGCGAATGCCCGCGGCGTGGATTCGCACGGCGTGCTGCGGATTCCCCGCTACGTCGAAATGGTGGAGGCCGGAACGATCCAGCCGGATGCCGGGCCGGCGGTGGTCGAACGCAAGGGCGCGATCTCCGTGATGGAAGCGGCGCGCGCACCCGGCGCGAGCGCCATGGTCGCGGCGATGCAGGAAGCCGTCGAGCAGGCCTCGCGGTCCGGCATCGGCTGGTGCTCGGCGCGCAATATCACGCATGCGGGCGCGATCGGATACTACGCGCTGAAGGCCGCGGAGAAAGGATACGTCGGCATCGTGATGACCGCCTCCGGTCCGCTGATGGCCTATCAGGGCACGCGGCACTCGGCGGTTTCGACCAATCCGTTGGCGATTGCGGTGCCTTCGAACGGCGAGCCGATCGTGCTCGACATGTCCACCGCCAATGTGGCACTCGGCAAGGTGATGGCGGCAAAGGATGCCGGAAAGGCCATTCCGCCGGATTGGGGCCTCGACGAGCAGGGGCAGCCGACCACCGATCCGAACGAGGTCGCAACCCTGACGCCGCTCGGCGGTCACAAGGGCTCCGGCCTGTCACTGATGATCGAACTGTTGGTGAGCGTCCTCGTCAACAATCCGGTCATTGCGCCAGCGCTCACCGGCCGCGGCGCGGGGCGCATGAACGGTCTTGCTATCGCCGTGCAGATCAATGCTTTCGGGCCGGCCCACCAATTCACGACTGACGTCTCGCAGTTGGCGCAGGAGTTGAAGGCCGTGCCCATGGCATCAGGCACATCAGTGATCCTGATGCCGGGTGAACGCGGCTTTGCCGAGGCCGCCTCGCGCAGGGCGAATGGAATTCCACTCGCATCGGGCACGGTCGCGCGGCTGGCAAAACTTGCCGAAAGGTTCGGCGTGGGGCCGCCGCAGCCTGCAAGATGAAGGTCGAAAACGATCGCGAAACCGGAAATGCCAAGGGAGGAATGATGATGAGACTAGCCGCGGGCCTGTGTTTTCTTTCCGTGCTGACCTTCGGTCCCGGTATCGCCGCCGCCCAGGACAGCTATCCTTCACGGCCGGTTTCGCTGGTGCATGGCTTTGCCGCCGGCGGCAACGCCGACGTGATCTCGCGCATCATGGCCGAGCAGTTGTCGAAGAATCTCGGCCAGTCCGTCGTGGTGGAGCCGAAGCCCGGCGCCGGCGGCAACATCGCGTCTGCCTTCGTCGCCAAGGCGCCGGCCGATGGCTACACGATGCAACTGCTGGTCGGCGGGCACACCGCTTCCGCCGCAATCTACAAGAAGCTGCCGTTCGATCCCGTCAAGGACTACACCTTCATTTCGATCGTCGCCAAGTTTCCGTTCTTCATCGCCGTGAAAGCCGGCGCATACCCCTCGCTGCAGGCGCTGATCGCCAAGGCGAAAGCAAATCCCGGCGGCCTCAACTTCGGCACCGCCGGCGTCGGCACGACCCAGCATTTGACGGGCGAATTGCTGGCGCAGCGAACCGGCACCCGGTTCACCCACATCCCGTTCCAGGGCGGCCCTGCAACCATGACCGCGTTGCTTCGTGGCGACGTCGACTTCATCGTCGAGACCGGTACGGTGGTCAAGAGCCAGGCCGCCGCTGGCGCGGTCGATCTCGTTGCCGTGTCGTCCAGGGAGCGCTGGATTTACGCTCCGAAAGTCCCGACGATCGCCGAGACGGTGGTTCCGGATTTCGACATCATTTCTTGGACGGGCATCGGCGTTCCCACAGGCACGCCGGCTGCCGTCGTCGACAGGCTCCGCTCAGAGGTGAGGCACGCGCTCGCCAGCGCCACCGTGCAGGAGCGGCTGCGCGGGCTCGACACCGAGCCTGCACCGTCAAGCAGCGCCGAGATGGGTGAACTGATCTCCCGCCAGATCGATACGTGGACGCGCGTTGTGGAGCAGGCTGGCATCGAGAAGCGGTGATCGAGGTGCGCGGATAGGGCGATCACCGCGCGCAAACAAAGGCGAGCGTTGCTGCACCATACCGCCGATGAAACCTCCGCATCAGGTCGGCGTGACCACAATATAGGGAATGCTGGCCACGATGGCGATGAGCTGGATGGCATTACACAGCATGCCCTCCCAATGCAGCCGGCGCAGCCGGCGCACCGCATCGGCATCGCCGGCATCCCGGGCACTGATCTGGGCATCCATCTGCGGCAGAAACCGGCGGCGCGCCCAGACCGCGAAAGCCACGATCAAGGCAATGCCAATGGCGAAGAACGGTCGGCCCGCCATCGCATAGGCTACCGTCCCGATGGCGCCGGCAATGGTCATCATCAGAAAATGGACACGGAACATGCCGCGCAACAGCTGGGTGACAGGTGGCTCGCTCAGCGGCACCAGCAGGAAAGCGGGCGACGCCAGCAGGAAATACCCCATCGGAAACAGCAGGATGACAGTGGCGGCGAGGGCGATGGCATTTGGCATCGTGCGGTCCCGCTTCCGCTAGCTCGCCGCCGCGCCAAACTGCGTACTTGTGCCCTGCGCGCCCCGCACCAGCCGGCCCGGCCGCGCGCCGGTGGCGACCCCGCCGCGCTGCGTCACCACGCCCGAGACGATGGTGGCGTCGTAGCCGTCGACCTGCTGCATCAGGCGGCGGCCGCCGACCGGCAGGTCGTAATGCACCTTTGGTGGATGCAGATGCAGCCGGTCGTAATCGATCACGTTGATGTCGGCCTTGTAGCCGGGCGCGATCACGCCGCGGTCGGTGAGGCCGACCGACAGCGCGGTCTTGCGCGACTGCGCCGCCACCACGAACGGGATCGAGAGTTTTTCGCCCCGCGTGCGGTCGCGGGTCCAGTGCGTCAGCAGATAGGTCGGAAAACTGGCGTCGCAGATGATGCCGCAATGCGCGCCGCCGTCGGACAGGCCCGGCACCGCATTCGGATCGCTCAGCATTTCCCGCGTCGCATCGAGGTTGCCGTCGGCGTAATTGAGGAACGGCACATAGAGCATGCCGCGGCCTTCGTCCGACAGCATCGCCTCGTAGGCGAGTTCTTCCGGCTTGCGGCCCTGGCGGCTGGCCTGCGCGCCCAGCGCGTTTTCCGGCGGCTGTTCGTAATCCGGGGGATCGCCGAGCAGAAACATCTTGTCGTAGTTCGGGCGGAAGAACAGCGGATCGTCGGTCGAGGTCGGCGCCTCGCTCAGGATCGCGGCGCGCACCTCCGGCTGATGCAGCCGCTTCAGCCGCTCGGCCAGCGGCAAATGCGCAATCGCCCGGTAGCTCGGATGGGTCTGGAACGGGTTGCGCGACAGTTCCAGCCCAAGCAGCAGCCCGACCGGGCGCGCGGCGATCTGCGCCGTGATGGAAAGGCCCCGCGCGGACGCCTCCGCGATGGTGTCGAGCGTCTGGCGCCAGCGCCGCGGCGCGCGGTCGTTCTGGGTGATCGAAAACGTAACCGGAATCCTGGTGTTCTCGGCCACCCGCATCATCATCGGCAGGTCTTCATCGAGGGTGGAGAGATCGAGCACGAACTGGAACACGCTGCGGCCGACCTTGTGCATGGCGCCGGCGATCGCCGTCAACTCGTCCTCGCCGGCCTTCAGCGTCGGGGTGTAGTCGCCGGTCGAGGTGCGGTGATTGAGGGTGCGCGAGGTGGAAAAACCGAGCGCGCCGGCGCGTACGGCGTCGCCCGCCAGCGCCGCCATCGCCTGGTTATCGTCCGGCGTGGAGGGATCGCGGCGCGCACCGCGCTCGCCCATCACATAGACGCGCAAGGCGGCGTGCGGCAGTTGCGCGCCGATATCCATGTCGAAACTTCGCTTCGACAGCCAGTCCATGTAATCCGGAAAGCTTTCCCAGGCCCAGGGAATGCCGGCGCTCAGCACCGGTTCGGGAATGTCCTCGACGCCTTCCATCAGCTGGATCAGCCGGACATGGTCGGCCGGCCGGCATGGCGCAAAACCGACGCCGCAATTGCCCATGATCGCCGTGGTGACGCCGTTCTGCGACGACGGCGTGATGTCCTGGCTCCAGGTGACCTGGCCGTCATAATGGGTGTGGACGTCGACGAAGCCGGGCGTGACCAGTTTGCCGCGGGCGTCGATCTCTTCCGTGCCTTTGCCCAAGACTTTTCCGACCTCGGTGATGCGGCCGCCGCTCACGGCCACGTCGGCCTCATACAGCGCGCCGCCGAGCCCATCGGCAATGCTGCCGCCACGGATCACGAGGTCTGGATTTGAGGCCATGGCGTGTCATCCCGGGTTGCATTTGTTGCCGGCATCATGGGTGATCCCCTGATGCAGTCAACCGCCGGGAGTGAGGTTCTGGAATGCGTCAGCCTCGGGGACATGGCCTTGCCACGGTTCGACTGCTTGCCCTTCCCATCGAGTACCCCAGCGGCCGCTCGTAATCCGTGGAATTGCGGGATACATTTGCTAGCTGTCCAAGTACCGGGGCGGGGGATAGAGCATGCAAGAGGGATGGCGTCTTCAGGTCGCAGAACTTCGGTTGACGAAGCGGAATGCGGAGGCGCTTGTTCTGATCCGGCAAGCCATCGAGGAAGGCGATATGTCCGCGCGCGTGATGCTGGCGAAGATGGGTGACGAGGCTGGCCTCTCGCGATCCGAAGCCGACAGGCTCATCGAAGATGTTGAGTCCGGGATGGACGAGCAGGACGTCGAAACGCACCTGCAACTGCGCGGAGCCTATGACATTGGGCTAGGCAATCTGCCGTACGAAGAACTAGCTCGCAGGCGCCTGCAACATCATCTCAAGGCGGTCGAACTAGGGGCCGGACCGATGCACACGCTCGCTCTCGCGAGATGCTACGCAACGGGAGCGATCGCTTTGGAGCCGAACCAGCAGGAAGCTGTTCGCTGGTATAAGCACGCAATCAAGCAGGGCAGCATCGAGGCTGCGCATGAATTGCAGAAATACTATCGGCATATTGCGCAGTTGGAGAAGCAGCAACGCAAGGACAGTCTACCCGGTTGACGCCGGGGGGCTTCACTCGCCGCGTGCCAATGGACTGCAATCGGCTAAGCCGCCCGCGGCTTGCGGTCGGTGACCAGCGCCAGCAGCACCGTCAGCACCATGATGATGGCGGAAGCGCCGAACACCCAATGCGGCATGTTCTGGTCCATGATCCAGCCGAACAGCAGCGGGCCAAGGATCCCCGAGAAGTTGAAGCCGGTGGAGACGATGCCGAAGGCGCGGCCGGCGGCCCCCGGCGGTGCGGCGTTGCGTACCAGCATGTCGCGCGACGGCGCGATCACCCCACCGAGAAATCCGGCCAATGCCATCAGGACCGTCAACAGCAGCGGCGGCAGCGTAATCGTTGCAATCACCAGCACGATCGCGGCATCGATGGCGAAACAGGCGGCGGCCAGCTGTCCATGCCGCGTGGTGCGGTCGGCGAGGGAACCGCCGGCCAGCACGCCTGCGGCGCCGGCGGCGAGAAACGCCGTCAGCGCGAGGTTGGCGGTCTCGAACGAGACGGCATAGCCGTTCATCAAGGCGACCACGCCGAAATTGCCGATGCCGGCGTTGGACAGGCCGAGCAGCATGAAGAAGATCGTCAGCACGATGATGGCGGGCGTGACGATGTTCTGCTTCGGCGGGTGCACGCCATCGACCTTGCGGTCGGCAGCACTGGCATCGGGAATGCCGACGACCATCAGCCCGAGCGCCGCCAGCAGGCCTATCGCGCCTGCCGCGATCAGCGCGCCGTGGCCTCCGACGGTCGCCACCAGCGTCGCCATGATCGCGGGCGCCACCGCGCCGCCGAGAAAGCCGGCAAAGGTGTGAATCGAGAACGCGCGGCCCATCCGCGATTTATCCATATGTGTCGACAGGATCGCGTAGTCGCAGGGATGGTAGACGCTGTTGGCAAGGCCGAGCAGCGCCGCGCTGAGGATCAGCCAGGGGTAGCTCAGATGCAGGCCGAGCATGATCAGTGCGCAGCCGCCGAGCACCAGCCCCATCAGCAGCACTTTTCGGGCCCCGATATGGTCGGCAAGGTAGCCGATCGGCGCCTGCGTCAGGCCGGAGACGCCGCCGAACACGGTCAGCGCGAGACCGAGTTCGATATAGCCGACACCGAGCTGTGTTTTCAGGAACGGGAACAGCATCGGCAGCACGAACAGATGGAAATGGCTGACCCAGTGGGCGACCGAAATCGCCGCCAACGTGCGCGGCGTTGTATCCGTCTTCACTTGTTGCGGTGCGGCGAGAACGTCGACCATGTCGTCTTCAAACCCAGTTGGATCACGCCCGGCAAGGCGCGGCGAAAATACCGGCTGGCGGTTATTTGTCCATGAATACCGCTGCATGGCAGCCCCCGCGAAGCGCAGGCGGGAGCGCGTGACGGGAGCCGGAAGGGAGTTCAGGTGCTACGTCTCAAACCATGCCTTCAGGCTAACCAGCACGAACTGCATCCCCATCGATGCCACGATGAGCCCCATGAAACGCGTGACGGTCGCTTGCGTGCCTCGGCCCAGATGAGGTCCAAGCCGAACGGCGAGCATCAATGCGGCGAGTGTTATCCCCGTACCGACGAGAGCCGCGATAAGTGCCGTCACCGGCAAGCCATCGGGCGTGTGAACGGCTGCCAGCGTCACCACGGCCGTGATGGTTCCGGGACCGGCTGCAAACATCAACAGTGGCACAAGGGAACTCTGATTGTTCGTGCCGCTTTCCCCGGGCGGCGCTTGAGCGACGGTTTGGCTGCCGCGCAGCATATCGAATCCCATATATGCGATGATCATTCCGCCGACGACCCTGAACGCGTCAAGCGAAATGCCGAAGACACTCAGAACCTTGAGTTCGATCAGCGCAGCCCCGACCAGGATGACCAGGATGCTGAGGGCGACCTTGATCGCCGCGCGTCGTCGTTCCGGCGCGGTCAGGTTCGTCGTCAGGTTCAGAAAGAGCGAGCCACAAACCACAGGATTGATGACGGCCAGAACGGTCACGATCGCTTGCAGGATGTGGTGAAGGTTCGTCACGAGATCGCCTCACAAATTACACGGCATTGCGGCTCGAAACGGTTGCCTCATGCAAGCGATGGAAAGGGCCTGTCGTCATATGCTAGACGGCCATCGTTTCTCCTGCCTATGCAAAATCGGCACGCGCCCGACAACGTCGCGGAGCACGGCCTGGTCTTTACGGGTGGTATTTCCACACACGGCAGGATTCGGAGATGACATCGGCTCGATCCTGAGCGCATAATTGAATGATGAACCGCTCCCCGATTACCGTCATTGTCGCCGTTCTCCTGATCATGGTCTCAATGGCCCTTCTGTTCCGGTGGCACGTCATCTCGTCATCGGTCGGAGTCCAGCGCCTCGATCGATGGACCGGCAAGATCCAGTTTTGCAGCCAAACCGGCGGCAAGGTCGTTTGTGTCGATGAATAGCTGTTTCCAGGTTCACCATGGCGCTATGTCCGAAAAGTGCCGCCAACAGGCGACATCGCGCGCGCACCCCCGGACAATTTTCTGAGCGGTGACTTTGCGTTACGAGAAGTTCTTTGGGCGGGGTTAATCAGGAACGCCGGCGCGGCGAAGTCCTTCGTAGTAATTTTCGAACTTCTCGCGCATGGCGAGCGGAAAACGGCGAACGTGCCGACTTATCGAGAATTGCGGGTCCAGCCCGAGCAGCGTTTCCGCGGCCGCTCTCGCCTCCGCGTCTCTCCCGCGCCAGGCTGCGCTCGAGGCAAGTGCGGCCCACCCCGGCAGATAATTTGGATTGTGCTGCACGGCCCGATGCGCCCAGTCACTTGCCATTTCCAGGTTCCCGCCGACCTGGTGCGCCACCGCCAACGCCTGAAAGATCGCGTAACCACGGGAATCCCGCGGGCTGAGGCGTATCGCATGGTTGAGGTGCTTGATGGCAACCTCGGTATCTCCAGCCCGCGTCCTGACGACACCGCTTTGCAAGTAGGCGTGCGCGTGGTTTGGGTTCACCGATAGCGCCTCGTCGATGTAGGCGATGCCTTTCGCAAGGTCATGCGCGAACCAGGCAAAGCAATGACCGGCCGTGCCGAGCATCAGCGGATCGAGGCGGTCTGCGCGAAGACCCCGTTCGACGAGATCGAGAACCTCGGCACGTTCCTTCTGCTCGTCAACGACCCAGCCCTGAGTTTGCCTTTGTATGTAGGCGCGTGCCGCCAAGGCGTAGGCCGGGGCAAACGTTGGATCAAGTTCGATCGCCTGAAGGCAGTTGATCAGCATGGCCTGAGACGAGTTCACGCGTAAATGCGTCGGTCAGCGCCTGGGCGCGCAAATAGTAGTCGTAGGCGCCCAGATTCTCGGGCCGCTTTCGCCGCATGCGCTCGATTTCAGCAAGCTGGATTGTGGGCTCCAGAATACCCACCACCGCCTCGGTGATGCGGTCCTGCAAGTCGAACAGGTCTTCGGCTTCTCCGTCGTACTTCTCGCCCCACACATGGTTGCCGGTGGCCGTATCGACGAGCTGCGCCGTGAAGCGGACGCGGTTGCTGGCTCGCCTGACGCTCCCCTCCAGCACGTAGCGTACGCCGAGCTCGCGCCCGACCTGGCGCACATCCACGGCACGGCCCTTGTAGCTGAAGCTCGAGTTGCGGGCGATGACGAACAGCCAGCGATGCCGTGAAAGCCCCGTCAATATGTCCTCGGCCATGCCGTCGGCGAAGTATTGCTGCTCCGGGTCGCCGCTCATGTTCTGAAACGACAGCACCGCGATGGAGGGTTTGTCGGGGAGTGCCAGAACGACATTCGGCGGTTGTGCCGGATTGCCGGAGACCACCCCGTCTGCGCCCTCCTGCGCTTCCAGCACGGCACCGACAAAGCGGAAACCCTTGCGCGGCAGGGTCTTGATGAGGCGTTGTTCGTGGCCGGTATCGCCGATCACGCCCCGGGCGACATTCAGGCGGGTCGTCAGTGCTGCATCGGATACGCTGCGCCCATTCCAGATGGCGCTGATCAGGTCGTCCTTGCTGACGACGCGCTCCCTGTTGCGGATCAGGTAATCGAGCAGGTCGAAGACCTGGGGCGCGATAGAGACGACGTCCGCCCCACGATGCAGTTCGCGCCGGTCAGTGTCGAACGCGAACTCCTCGAAGAGATACCGCAAGCTGCCATTCCCTCAGGGACAACTCCCATCCCTGCCGGGAGCCTGGCACCGCTTAGAGCGCAAAGAATAAGCCGCTGGTGAGGAAAATGTAAGCCCAATGTCAAGCGCGTCGTGTCCCGCGCTGGCACCCTCGTATGGGCAGAAACGATGTCCATGGGAGATACCGCAATGAACACGGCCGATATTGCCGGATTTGGACAGGCGACCGACTCCCCCCGGAGCGTCTCCAGTTTCCTCAGGAATTGTCTGGTTGCGTTTCAAGCGTGGCGCAGGCGCCGGCGGTTACAGGAATTGAGCAGCCTGAGCGATCAGGGGTTGATGGATATCGGTGTTGCGCGCGGCGATATCGAATGGAAGTCCTGATCAGCCCTGGCGACGTGCCGGTTGTCCGATTTTTGCTGTTGATGTGGCTTTCCGCCTAATCTCGGGAGAATTCTGCAAGACACAGCGGCTCGTGGCGGGAATGATCCGGCATGGCCGAATCCGCAAAAGTTCAGAAGCAGCTCCGCGTGCTCGCTCCCGAGGGCAACAGCACCTCCTCGCGGGAGGCGATCACGATTTTGGGGCTGGCGGGCCACCACATCGAGGTCTGCGACCCCGCGCCGGTTTGCCTGGCGCGGTTTTCGCGTTTCGTCCGCAAATTTCATCGTTGTCCGGGAATGCGCGACGATCCGGCCGGTTTCCTGGCCTTTATCGAGCGGCTGCTGGCATCAGGCCGTTTCGATGTGCTGCTGCCGACCCACGAACAGGGATTTTTGTTCGCGCGGGTGCAGGAACGTCTGGCGAGACGCGTGGGTCTGGCGCTGCCAAGCTTCGAAAGCTATCGCGCCGTGCACGGCAAGGCCGGCTTCAGCCGGCTGCTCGATCGGCTCGGCCTGCCGCAGCCGCCAACGCGAATCGTGAAGTCAGCCGGTGAGTTGCGCGACGCCGTCCGCTTTCCCGCCGTGGTCAAGACCGCGATCGGTACCGCCAGCCGCGGCATCTGGTTCGTGCGCGAGGCCGGCGATCTCGACAGGGCGGTGCAGGACCTCGACGGCGCCGGCGCGTTTGACGACGAGGTGCTGGCGCAGGATCTGGTCGCCGGCACGGTCGAAAAGGCGCAAGCGGTGTTTTGTCGTGGCGAATTAAGGGGTTTCCATGCCTACCGGCAAATCGCGGCCGGCGCCGGCGGCGGCGAGGCGATCAAGCAAAGCGTCAGCCGGCCGCAAATTCGCGACCATGTCGCGGCGATCGGGCGCGAACTCGGCTGGCACGGCGCGCTGTCGGTCGACTGCATCATGCCCGATGATGGCACATCACCGCTGCTGATCGACTGCAATCCGCGGCTGGTCGAGCCGATGAGCGCCTATCTCGCCGGTACCGATCTGGTCGGACTGCTGCTGAAAATCTCGCTCGGCGAAACGCCTGCGGCCTTGCCGGAAAGCCGCGACGGCGTGCGGACGCATCTGGCGATGCAGGCGCTGTTGGGATGTGCCGCGCGTGGCGGCCGGCGCCGCGATGTCGTCAGGGAATGCTGGCGCCTTGCCACCGGCGCGGGCCCCTATGCCGGCAGCGCCGAGGAGATGACGCCGCTGCGGCTCGACTGGATCAGCGCGGTGCCGCTGGCGATGATCGCGATGGTGCTGCTGGCCGCCCCGTCACGCGGGGGTTTGCTGGCGCGAGGCGGCTGGGGCGCGCATCTGCTCGATGTCGGGAGCATGCGCGTGATCGAGAGTGAAGAGTTTTGTCAGTAGCTGTCGAGATCCGGAATGGTCTGGCGCCAGCCGAGGTGCCACCTCTCCCTTAGGGAGAGGTCGGCGCGTAGCGCCGGGTGAGGGGTTACGGCTTATCGATAGATCGGATCCCCTCACCCGAATTGCGGAGTTTATCATCGGGCGGCGCTTCGCGCCGACCCGTTGGCAATTCGACCTCTCCCGATGGGAGAGGTGGGACCGAGTTAGCGGCTCTCTTGGAATTCAAACCTGACGAGACCGCTTCCTACAGCGGTTCGTCGTCGTCGCCGTGGCGGTCACGCTTCGGCGTGGCAATGTCGCCATCCTCGTAATCGTCATCTTCGACCGGCGCCGGAAGCGGCGTCTTCGATTTGCTGTCGTCCGTTTTCGGACGTTCGGTCTTCTTCCCGATTCCACCCATATCGTTCCCTTAAGGCATTGCCTTTGATTGGCCGGACCGGTGCGCTGGCCGGCCACCCCGCCATTTCGGCGAATTGACCGCATTTGACCGCCTTTGCAGGACATAATAGCCTGCGGCCAGCAATCTTTCCTGCCTTTTTCCGCCGTTCGGTGTAAAGGGAGGCGCAACCCCGAGCATGATCCGGCAAAGCGGGAACCCGGTTTCCCCGACGCGGAGCGTTTACTCCGGGATCACGCTCAAACAACAAGATTAGAGCCAAGCTATGAAAAAGCCGAAGATCGAAGCCGAAGATAAGCAGCCTCGCAAGGTCATCCGCGCCGACAAGCCGCCGACCGAAGGCTACTCGCTGGTCGTCGACGGTCACTTCAAGTCGCACCACGCCACCGTCGAAGCCGCCGAAGAGGCGGGCATGGCGCTGAAGAATCAATACCAGATGCTGCAGGTTCAGGTGTACGACGCCGCCACCAAGACCCGCTCGCTGGTGCAGTGGCCGGCGCCGACCTAGTAACCGGAACCAAAAATCGGGTATTGCTGCCCATCCTTCGAGACGGCCACTGCGTGGCCTCCTCAGGATGAGGTTAACTTGCTGAAACACAACAACCTCATGCTGAGGAGCGAGCAACGCGAGCGTCTCGAAGCATGGGCAGCAGCGACTCACCGATTCCACACAGTCAGTACTGCTAGGTCCTTCGGCCGCCGCTTTGCTGGCCCGCCAGCCAATCCGACAGCGCCGGGGTTTTTTCTGCCGGCTTCTTTGATTTGGCGCTGGCCTTTTTCGCCGCGGGCGCCCGCGGCGGTTCGGCGGCTTCGCGGGCGAGCCGCAAGGCTTTCAGCCGCGCCATGTTGTCGAGCACGGCTTTCGTCGTTGCGTCGTGGCCGGCTCTTCCGGCCTTGGCATCGTTGCCTGCGCGCGCCTTGTTGAAACGCGCGTCGGCGCGGTCGCGATCGTTCTTGCTCATCTCAGGTCGCCTTTTTCTTCGGTTTGGCCTTGGCCTTCACCTTGGGCTCCGGCGGGTTTGCGAGGTCGGCGGCTTCCCGCGCCAGTCGCGCGGCGCGCAGGTCGGCGGTTCGTTTCCGGATCGCGATGTCGGCCGCCGCGATATCGGCCATCGCCTTGATGCCTTCGGCATCCTGGGCGGCCCTGCGGTTCAGCCTGATCTCCTTCAACTCGGCGGGCGTCTTGGGTTCGTCATCCATCTCAATTGCCTCAAACTTTCGCGGCGCGCATCGTGGCCGGCGCGAACTGTCGGCCGCACCCTACCATGCATCGTCGGGCAGAGGCCAATGTTAGGGCCCATGCGAGGCAAAAGGGCCGTTTTGTTGATCAAATCGTCAATCGTGGTGAAGGTCGGCCTCGTTGGCGTCGCTTTCGAGGCCGACGGGATCGAAATTTTCGATCCAGGCCTGCAGGGCCGGCGGAGAATGACCGGCCGCCTTCATCTGCCGCAAGGCGATCCTTATGTTGGCACGGCCGTGGCGATCCCTTGCCATGTCCGATGGCGGCATGTTGGCATCGATCGCATCCCTGACGCGCCGCTTGATGGCGAGAATATCGGGATGCCCGAACCGCTCGATCATCTGCTGAAACGAATCATGGCGCGCCGCATCGAACGGCCGGGCCCCGCCCATGCCGTCGCGTGCCGGATGCGGCGGATAGAGATGCGCGCAGGGAAACCAGCCGTCGGGAATAGGCTCCGTGGCCGGATGGGTGCGGCCGCTCTTCAGCAGTTTTGGCAAGACATGGGTGTGCGGCCCCTCGGGACTCTTTCCGGAAGCCGGCGGGATCGGTTGATAGACCTCGATCCGCCCCAACCGGCTGAGGAAGACGCGATGCGGATTGGCGGCAAGGATCACGCCCATCGCGGGATTGCCGGGCTCGAACACCGCCCGGCCGGCGTGCTGGCGCAGTTGTGCTGCGGTGTCGCGATCGGCGGATGCGGACGCAGAAATCGGCATGCGGCGCGCCGAGGCCGAGATCGAACAGCAGGGATTCGCGGTCTTCGGGCCGCAACGCCTCGCGATCGGCGCCGAGTTCGGTCAGCACAGAGCGGCCGTTCATCGCGCCGTCGCCGGTCGAAAGGCACAGCGCGATTTTTTGATTCCAGCCCGACTTTGTAATGCCCTCCGAGGCGATGGCGCGGTGGCGCGGGTGACGGCGGATGGCGATGCCGCCGCGCGCGGTGACCGCCGACATCGCGTCCTCGGCCTGCCGCAGGACCACCGGCTCATCCGTATCCCGTGAAAATTCGGCGATCGCGCCAAAAGTGCCGAGGCTCCATTGCGTCTCGGGATCGGCGATGGCCGCCTGCAGCAGATCGGTGGTGGCAGCATTCATCGCTCGATATTCCCCGGCGTTCAGCCGGGAGAATATCCGTTGGTTCGATCGGGACAAGCCGGTCCGGACCGGCTCGAGCTCAGAACGTCGCGCCGGCCTTCACGAGGAAGGTGCGGCCCGGCAGCGGATAGGCGCTGAAGCGGCCGGGGGTGAAGGAGCTTGCGATCGCATAGTCGTAATACAGCGCGTTGAGCAGATTGTTGGCGCTGATCGACCAGAAGAAGCGCTCATATTCGCCGCTGAGCTTGACATCCACCGTGGCGCTGGCCGGAATCGGGCGCTGGGTATTGGCCTGGTCGTTGTCCATGAAGCGTTCGCTCCAGGCCCGCACCGTGGCGTCCAGCACGAAATATTTCTGCCAGATGTTCCAGGTCACGCCGCCACTGGCGGTGTAGCGCGACACCAGCGGGACATCCATGCCGGCGAACGGGCCCTCGCTGAACACCGCGCGGGTATAGGCAGCACCCGCCCGCAGCAGCAGGCTGTCGCTGACGCGCAGCGAGGCGCTGGTCTCCGAGCCGAAGCGATGGGTCGGATCGAGGTTGACGTTGAAGAACAGCGCCGGGATGAAATGGATCTCGTTGTTGATCTCCATGTCGTAGATGCTGGATTGCATCTGGAATCCACCCGACCTGACGCGGAAGCCGCCCTCGATGTCGCGGGAGGTCTGGGTCTTCAGCGCGAAATTCCCGGGGATCGGATTGAAGAAGGCATCGAAGGCGGGGCCCGATGATACCCTTTCATCGACATTGGGCGTGCGGAACGCACGGGCGGCGCGTCCGAACACCGAGAACACATTGTTGAGGCGGTGTTCGAAGCCGAGATGCAGCGCGTATTGCGTCTCGTCGCTGTCGAGCGGAAGGCTCTGGGCGCATTGAAGGCGAAGGGTGCGGTGGGATCAAAACGGTCCCGGGCGCTCAGGCGGGTGTTCTGGACGCGGGCGCCGTAGGAGACATCGGTGGTCGCCAACAGGCCGACGGTGTGTTGCCAGTAGCCCGCCAGGGTCTGCTGCGACAGGTCGTAGACGTGCCAGGGCGCAAACCCCTTGAAGGCGCCTCGATTCTGCTGGAAGGTCGCATCGTAATAATCGATGCCGGTCAGAATGGTGGAGGGCACTCCGAACATCGTGTTCTTGATGCTCAGCCGGGGCGTGATCGACCAGGTCAGCAGGCTGGCGTCGACATAGGTGGACGAGAAACTCGGAAACGGGAACGCAAACGGCACCGCTCCGAAGAATCCGCCCTGCTGCTTCTTGTCCCGCACCCCGCCATCGACGATGAGATCGACCCCGTTGAGCAAGGTCTTGGTGAAACCAGCGGTGGCATTGGCGCCCTGCTGGGCGCCGTAGTCGAACGGCGTGGCGGCGCCGCGGCGGTTGGTGGCGAGTTCGTCGAGGCCGATCGACGGATCGACCAGCCGGCCGCCCGGAAAACCCAGCTTCTGGTCGTCGCCGGACAGCGTCAGGAACGCGGTCAGTCCGGGCGAGGTGTAGTTGAGATTGCCGACGCCGTTGCGCTGGTCGAGCGCGTTGTTTTCGCGATAGCCGTCGGACTTGATGCCGTTGCCGTAGAACGAGGCCGACCACGGGCCGTAATTGGTCGAGGCCGACACCGCGGCCATGCGGGAATTGAACGAACCGACGCCGGCTTCGGCGCGGATCGCGACCGGCGGGCCGCCGACGCCGTTCTTCAGCACGATATTGATGACGCCGCCGATGGCGTTGTCGCCGTAGAGCACCGCGCCGCTGTTGCCCCGCGTAATCTCGATGCGCTCGATCGAATCGCGCGGAATGGTGGAGTAGTCGACGCCGGCCATGTCGATGTCGTTGAGCCTGCGGCCGTTGATCAGCACCAGGGTATTGGAGGTGGCGAAGGCGCCGAAGCCGCGCAAATCGACGCTGGTCTTCACGCCGTTGACGCCGCCATAGAGGCTCGTCAGTTGCACGCCGGGCGCCTGTGCGATGATTTCCTGCACGGTCTGCGCCGGCGAGTGCGCGATCTCTTCCGCCGTGATCACTGTGGTCGCTGTACCGACGATGCCGGTGAATTGCCGGACGGCGGGCACGTTGCTGGTTTGCGAAGCGCCCGAATCGCTCGATGGCGCGGCGGTGGTCGTGGCGCGCTGCGGCTTGCGCGGCGCGACGCGGCGCACGCCGTCCCATCGACGACCGGCTTCGCACGGGTGCGGTTCTCGTCGCCCGGCGAATCGACCTCGATTGCGGGAATCGCGGCGGCGACTTGCTGGGCGCGGGCAGCCGAAACACCTAACAAAAGGACAGGAACAAGGAAAGTGGAGGCAAGCAGAACAGGTGCGACGCCGCTGTGCGGCAGTGCGGATATTGGACATGGTTCAACCTCGGTATGACGTCAGTGGCACGTCACAGCGAACCAAGTCCCACCATCGTGCACCCAGCACGTCTGGTGAAGCTAATGTCTGTACTCCCCGACCGACATCTTCGCGTGTGACCACGGCTGACGGCAGGTCTCCTGGCTCGCGGGTCGATACCCTTCGTCGCCTTCCCAGGACCGAGATTCCCAGTGGCATCTGACGAAAGATTCACCGCTTACAGTTGCGGGGGCAGCCGCGGCATTGGGGAAGTTTCCCCGCACCGCATTCCCTTTTGATCCCCAAGGCAAGGGAACCGTCGGGGATTATGGTAGAAGTTTGTCAAACGCCGAGTCAATGCCCGATGGAATGCCGGCGTCCCCGCACTGGACGAGTGCGCTATTTTTGTCGCATGCCTTCCTGACCGAAATGCATCCGCGCGGCGCGGAGCGATAAGGGATTGTCGATGAGCGTCCGGGACGTGGCGATGACAGCGGAGACCGGCGCGCGGCGGCGCGCCGGCGTCACCACGGCGCTGCTCGGTCTGGTGGCGCTGCTGGTGCTGGTCTCGCTCGGCATCGGACCGGTGCGGCTGTCGCCGCTTGTCGTCACCGAGGCGCTGTTCGGCGGCGGCAGCGACGTGGCGCAGGTGATCGTGCGCGAGATCCGGCTGCCGCGCGTGATTCTTGCATTTGCGATCGGCGCGATTCTGGGACTGTCCGGCGCCGCGCTGCAGGGATTGCTGCGCAATCCGCTGGCCTCGCCCTCGCTGTTCGGCGCGCCGCAATCCGCCGCCTTCGGCGCGGTGCTGGTAATCGCGCTCGGGCTGGCCGATGTGCGTTCCTGGACGCTTCCCGTCGCCGCAATCATGGCGGCTTTCGCGTCCGTATTCGCGCTGCTCGCCATCGCCGGCCGCAATGCGGGCCTGCTGATTCTGATTCTGGCGGGGCTTGCGATCTCGAGCCTGGCGGGGGCTGCGACAGCTTTGGTGATGAATCTGTCCAGCAATCCCTTCGTGGTGCTGGAAATCGCGTTCTGGCTGCTCGGTTCGCTGGAGGACCGCAGCTTTCAGCATGTCGCGCTGGCGCTGCCGTTCATCGTCGCGGGCGCGGTCATCCTGTTCAGCCAGCGCCACGCTTTTCGTGCGCTCAGCCTCGGCGAGGAGACCGCGCAGAGTCTCGGCGTCGATGTCGGCCGGCTGCGGCTGGTGGTGATCGCCGGTGTAGCGCTCGGCGTCGGCGGCGCGGTCGCCGTCACCGGCACCATCGGTTTTATCGGCCTCGTCGCGCCGCATTTGATGCGGCCTCTGATCGGCCACGATCCGGCGCGGCTGCTGGTGCCGAGCGCGCTGACCGGAGCGGCACTGCTGCTGGCCGCCGACATCGCGGTGCGCATCATTCCCTCGACCAGCGACATCAAGGTCGGCGTGCTGACCTCGATCATCGGCGTGCCGTTCTTCCTCTATCTGATCATGCGCGAGCGCCGCGCGCTCAGCGGAGGCGTGGCATGAGCGAAGCCGCCTACCTCACCGCGCAGAAGCTGACCGTCAAACTGGCCGGCCGCATTGTGCTGAACGATATCTCGCTGTCGCTGTCGTCAGGCCATCTGGTGGCGCTGGTGGGGCCGAACGGCGCCGGCAAGACCACCCTGCTGCGCGCGCTGGCGGGCTTGCTGCCGTCGGACGGCGCCATCCACGTCGGCGGCGAGGCGTTGTCGTCGCTCGCGCTGCGCGACCGCGCGCGTCGCTTTGCCTATCTGCCGCAGGGTCATGTCGTGCACTGGCCGCTGCCGGCCCGCGATATCGTGGCGCTCGGCCGCTATCCGCACGGCGCGACCGATCCCGCGCGATTGAGTGCAAAGGATGCCGAAGCGGTATCGCGCGCGATGCAGGCCGCCGACGTGGTGGCGTTCGCCGATCGCCTCATTACGGAACTGTCCGGCGGCGAACGCAGCCGCGTCGCGCTGGCACGGGTGCTTGCGGTGGAAGCGCCGGTGATTCTCGCGGATGAGCCGACCGCCTCGCTCGATCCGCGTCACCAATTCGACGTCATGCGCGGCCTGCGCGCCGCCGCCGACCGCGGCGTGCTGGTGATCGTGGTGACGCACGATCTCGGCCTTGCCGCGCGATTTGCCGATACCGTGCTGGTGCTGTCCGAAGGTCGCCTGGTCGCGCAGGGCGCGCCTGTCGGAAGCGCTGTCGGAGCAGGTGATGGCTGACGTGTTCCGGATCAGCGCCTACCGCGCCGAATTCCAGCGCGAGGCCGTGATCGTGCCCTGGGCGGAAATCTGATGCGCGCGGCGCCTTGTCATGGCGTCGGTCGCCGCACTCGTGTGCGGTGGCGTCGCACCTGCGGCGGCAGCCGGTCCGCGCATCGTCTCGATGAACGTCTGCGCCGACCAGGTGCTGCTGACGCTGGCCGACCCCGACCAGATCCTCGGCCTCAGCCGTTTTTCGCGCGACGCCTGGGTCGGCGGCGACGCCAAGACGCTATCCGACGCTGTCTGGAGGAGCCGAGGACGTGCTGGCACTCCGGCCCGACGTGGTGGTCGCCAGTCAGTTCGACAAGCGCTCGACACGGGAGCTGTTGAAAGCCAACGGGCTGCATCTGGCCGAACTCGCGGTGCCGCGGACCCTCGACGAGGTCAAAACCCAGCTGCGCGAACTCGGCGACATCGCCGGTCACCCCGACCGCGCCTCGCAAGAAATAGCCCGGCTCGATGCCGCCCTTGCCCGTGCGCGCAAGACCGTCGCCGAAAAGCATTTTCGAATTTTACCGCTGTCGCGGCGCGGCTGGGTCGCCGGCAGCGACAGCTTTGTCGGCTCGCTGCTGGCCGAAACCGGCCTGTTCAACGCGGCCAGCGAACTCGGTTTTCAGTTCGGCGGCTTTGCCTCGCTGGAGGCGATCGTGAAGCTAAAACCCGATTTCCTGCTGGTATCGCAGGCCGGCGATTTCGCGCGCGACGACGGCCAGGCGTTTCTGCTGCATCCGGCGCTGGAGCGGTTCTATCCACCGCAAAAGCGCATCGTGATTCCGGAGCGGCTGACCGAATGCGGCGGCGTTCGGCTGGCCGAAGCGCTGGATGTGCTGGTGAAGGAACTGGAGCGGGTGGAAAACTAGCTCTGCTTTCGTAGCCCGGATGGAGCGTCCGGGCTACATGACTTCCGGTTGCTTCGGATTGTTTCCGGTTGATAGCGAGAACGCCTTTATGGGATGTCCGCTTCGCGTCAAAACCGGAAGTCGCGGGCTCGCGGCGGGACGTCCGCTCCGTCCCCAACAGCGGACATTGCCGCTCCGCCCGGCCCACTGCATCCGCGCTGATGGTGGCGCTGGCGGTGTGTTGACGGCTCGTTATTTCGTGACATCATTCCGCTGTCACCGAAACAGGAGCCGATCCAATGCCACGCCCGCAACTGTCAGACCACCAGAAGCTGGCCCAAGCGCGGGTGGAGATCGCCCGGCTGCGCAAGGCGGCAGAGGTCAAGGCCGAACCGCTCACAGACGCGACCCGCAAGAAGCTGGAGGGCGAGCTGATGAAGGTCAAGCTGGAGAACGACCGGCTGCGCGAGCAACTGGCTGCCAAGTCTGCGCCAGCGTCGTCGGGCGAGATCGCGCTCCTGCGCGAGCAAGTCAAAGTGCTGAAGGTGGAGATTGCCGCCAAGCCCAAGCCCGCCAAGCCTGCACCGCAGCCGCGCGTCTTATTGACGTTCTCTCCGTCCATCGAGGGACACCCGATCTCAGGCACGCTGATGGACCGCTACGGCTTCGGCAAGGCGAAGACGCGAAAGAAGACGAGCAAGAAGACGCGCAAGAAGGCGCGAAAGAAGACGCGCGGCTGACGTTACTGCATCGTCGCGCGAGCCGCCTCGATCTCGATCTTTGCCGACTTGCCGCTGCCGTCCCGCGAGATGCACGTCACCGTGACCGGCGAGATCATGCGCAGCCTGTTCCGCCTGTCGCTGGCGACGAGGTGAAACGGTCGCGCGAATGTGCAGCCGTCAACGAAGGTGGCCCCGCCCAGTGACTTACTCATGGCTGCAAGATCAACTCCGGCGGTCGCGGGCTCGTAATCGGGTCGGCATGGCGGTGCACGATCCGCCATTCGCCGTCCTCGCGTCGGAATATGGTGGTTACGCGCAGCGCGTTAGGCGCGGCTTCGCTGGCCCCAGCCTTGCCGTGGTACCGTTCGATCTCGACAATGTATGCGAGCTCATCTGTCGCGTATTCGGAGCGATGCGCAATCCGGGAAGCCGCCCGCATTCACCCCGGATTTCGCGGCGCTCCATCCGGGCTACATACCGACAGAGCTACCCCGTCAGCACCGGCCCGCCGGCCTTCTTCCAGGCGTCGATGCCGCCGGCGATGTGGGCGGTGTTGGCGAGGCCGGCATCCCTGGCGGCATTCACCGCCATCGCCGAGCGTTCGCCGAAGGCGCAGAAGAACACGATGCGGCGGCCGGTCGCCGCGGCCACCTCGCGCAGCATGCCGCCGGGCCGCAGCGCATCGTCGATGCCGGGATAGGGCGCATGCAGCGCGCCCGGCAACATGCCGTGCTTGGCGCGTTCGCTGTTTTCGCGCAGATCCACCAAGCAGGATATCGGGCCGGCCGAGGCTGTCGATGCCCTCGCGCGCGGTCAGCGACTAGGCCCTGTTTCGCCAGATCGTCCTGATGCAGGCCGACATGCATGTTGGCCGGCACCGCGACATCCATCATCTTCGGATTGGGCAGCTTCAGATTGGCCATCAGCTCGATATACTCTTCGACCGAGCGCACCTGCAGCCGCGGATTGTAGCGCTTCTCCTCGCCGATGGTGGAGACGGTGTCGCCCTTGTAGTCATGGGCGGGGAATACCAGGGTCTCGTCCGGCAGTTTCAGGAGCCGGTTGAAGATCGAATCGTATTGCGCCCGCGCGCTGCCGTTCTGGAAATCGGTGCGGCCGGTGCCGCGGATCAGCAGCGTATCGCCGGTGAACACCCGGTCGCCCATCAGGTAGCTGTAGGAATTGTCGGTGTGGCCGGGCGTGTACATCACGTCGAGGCTGAGGCCCTCGATCGTCACCCGGTCGCCGTCGGCGACCCGCATCGCCACCACGTCGGCCTTGCTCTGCTCGCCCATGATGGTGACGCAGTGGGTGCGGTCGCGCAGTTCGCCGAAGCCGGTGACATGGTCGGCGTGCAGATGGGTGTCGACCGCCTTGACCAGCCGCAGATCGAGCTCGCGCAGCAGCTGGCAGTAGCGGTCGACCTTCTCCAGCACGGGATCGAGGATCAGCGCCTCGCCGCCGGCGCGGCTGGCCAGCAGATAGCTGTAGGTACCGGAGGTGCTGTCGAACAACTGGCGAAAGATCATGGTCGACTGGTTTCCGACCAGGTTTGCAATTATTCGGAAATCGTATCAGAAATCCAGTTTGTCCCTGATCGCATCGATGCCGGCCCTGGCGCATTCCTCGTCCCGTTCGCCGCCGGGCGCGCCGGATACGCCGATGCCACCGAGCAGGCTGCCGGCGGCCTCGATCATCATCCCGCCGCCGAGCATCGAGACACGAGGCAATTGGGCCAGGCCGGGCATCCAGCTGACCGGATCGGATCGCCTTGCAAGGTCACCGTGAGGCGACGAAAACTCACGGCGGTATAGCCTTTGCGATGGCGGTATCCGGGGCGTGCGGGCCGGCATAGCGGTCGCGCAGCATCACCTGCGGCTGGCCGAAGCGATCCACCACCGCGACCGCGATCTGGTAGCCGTTGTCGCGGCATTTTTTCAGCGCCGCCTGCGCCGCTTCCAGCGCTACCTCCGGCGACAGCGATTTGTAGATGACGAGCGCGTCGTCGCCGGCCGTGGCAGGCGAAATGCGTGCAATCGCCAGCAGTATGCGCCATTGCTAGACGATCGCAGCATTAGAAGTCTCCGGTGTCGAACATTTTCCGTCATTGCGAGCGCAGCGAAGAAATCCATCTTGCCTTGTTGCACGAGATGGATTGCTTCGCTGCGCTCGCAATGACGTTGTGAGTTCATGGTCTCACCAACGTATATCCGTTTTCGGTCAGCAACAGAATTTGCCCGACGCCGACCTGCACCGGGGTTGCGGCCGCGATGAACTCCGGCCGCTTGCCGGTGTCGCGTTCGATGGTGTCGACGGTGTTGATGCAGATATCGAACCGCACGCCCTGCGCGACCAGGCTCTCGATCCGCTTGCGGTTGTTCTTGTCCGGCTACAGCAGATTCGATGCCGGGACCGAACGCCACCACCTCGATCGCGACCTTGTCGGGATCGTAGAATTTCATCAGATTGTTGGCGACGCTGATCACGAGGCCCTGCTTCTTCGGATCATTGTCCGAGAGCTGCAGCACGATGCTTGTGCTCGGCGAACGGCTTGTCCTGCAGCGGCGCCTGCTGGGCCCGAGCGGCGGACAGTCGCCATCAACGCCGCGATCACGGCGCCAACGAGGGCGCGCAGATCGATCGCCGATTGCTCGGAAAAATCTCTCATCCCTGTCCCATGATGCCCGGATTGCCGTCGACGCCCCGCAGCGTGACGCCGCTGCCGCGCTGGTCCGCCATCTTGCCGGCGCGCAGGTGTTTTGCGAGCACGTCCCACACCGGCACGCCCTGCTGTTCGTTGACGGACGCCCAGCCCGCCACCTTGTAGCTCTTGCCGGCTTCGAGCGGCTTGCCGTTGGCGAGTTTCAGTTCGGAAATCCTGTTGCCGACGGTTTCGGCGGGCGCGCAGGCATAAGTCGAGGCCGCCGACCCGGACCATGTCGCCGCCCTGCTGGTAATAGGGATCGGCATTGAACAGATTGTCGCAGACGTCTTCGAGGACGTCCTTGATCTGGCTGCCGGTCATGCTCTAGCGCATAGGTTTCGGGATAGGTGATCGCGGTCTCCGTCAGCACGTCTTCCATCGTCACCGGCTGGCCCGGCAAAACGCTGTTGCCCCAGCGAAAGCCCGGCGACAGCGCGATCTCGGCGTCGAATTCGCCGAGCAGCGCTTCGCAGATCACCTGGTCCACGGTGCCGCCGAAATTGCCGCGGCGATAAAGCAGCCGGTCCGACGTCGCGAGTTTTGTGGCGTAGGCGGAAGCCTGCGGCGCTCGCAGTTTCTCGATCAGCGCCGCCATCGCCGGGTCCGGCTTCAGGAGTTCGGAAAATACCGGCAGCAGCCGGTAGCGGACGTCGGCTGACCTTGCCCTTTGTCAGTTCGAGATCGAGCACGCCCAGGAATTTGCCGTTCGAGCCGGCGTTGGTGACCAGCGTGGTGCCGCCGGCATTGGTCACCGGGATCGGTTGCGGAACGGCGTCATGGGTATGGCCGCCGAGGATGACGTCGATGCCGGTGATGCGGCTGGCGAGTTTCAGGTCGACATCCATGCCGTTATGCGAGAGCAGCAGCACCGCATCGACCTTGTCGGCGGTGCGCAGCTTTTCGACCAGTTTTTGCAGTTCGTCGTCGCGAATGCCAAAGGTCCAGTCCGGTGTGAAGCGTTTCGGATGGGCGATCGGCACATAGGGAAACGCCTGTCCGATCACGGCGACGCGACGCCCGCCGATCTCCTTGATGGCGGCCGGCTTGAAGACGCGGCCCGAGGCGGGGTCGAACGCTTTGGCGTCGTTGAACGCGGCTTCCTCGGTCAGGAACACGTTTTGCGCCAGAAACTCGCCCTTGAAGCGCTCGAGATTGGCGCGCAGCGCCTTCTCGCCATAGGTGAATTCCCAGTGGCCGGTCATCGCGTCGATGCCGAGCAAGTTGGCGGCCTCGACCATGTCGGCGCCCTGCATGCTGTTGGCGAGCCCCGTGCCCTGCCAGAGATCGCCGCCGTCGAGCAGCAGCGAGCGGCCGGGACCGACATCGCCACGCAGGCGATCGATAAGGGTTTTCAGATACGCGAAGCCGCCGAGCCGGCCGAACCGGGCGGCGGATTTTTCGAAATCGAGACAGGTGAAGGCGTAGGCATCGGCGCTGTCGGGGCGGATGCCAAAACGGTCGAGAAAGGCGCGGCCGACCAGATGCGGCGGTTTTCCGGCCATCGGCCCGATCCCGAGATTGACGCTCGGCTCGCGGAAAAACACCGGCAGCAGCTGCGCATGGGTGTCGGTGATGTGCAGGATGCGCGCATTGCCGAAGCGCTCGAGCTCGTAGACCTGCTCGGCCGATCGCGCGAGCCGCGGCATGCTTCCTGCGAGCGCGGCAGCGCCCGCGAGGGTGAGGAAGTCGCGGCGGCGGATGGTCATGCGATGTCTCCGCGCGATAAGCTGGACACCGTCATTGCGAGGAGCGAAGCGACGAAGCAATCCAGCCTTGCTGCAATAAAGCTGGATTGCTTCGCTGCGCTCGCAATGACGGTTCCAACAGCGGGGCCTTTCCGGTAGATCTCCGACAAAACGCTCAGCGGATTTCCAGGTCCTTCCAGAGCTTCTTCTCGCTGGTGGCCTGGAAGATCGAGGCCTTTGCCAGGGCTTCGGCCTCGTTCGAAGATGCCACCGCCTTGTCGAAGTCGCCGGCCTCGGCGGCCTTCTTTGCGGCCGCGATCGCAGCCGCGGTCACGGTCCATTGGTTGCGCAAGGCAGCGGCTTGCTTGTTGGCGGCTTCCGCTGCCGCAAGCGCCGCCTTGTAATCGGCCTCGGTAGCCGCGAACGCGGTTGCCGTGCCCACCATCAGCAAGGCCGCGAGCGACAGCAGGCATGTCCTGATCGCGTTCATGGCCGCGCTCCCGGTCCGGAGATCGGCAGTCCGTTGCTGACATAGGACAGGTAATATTCGACGTTGCGGTATTCATCGTCCTGCGGGCTGAACGGCACGCCGCGGATCTGGCTGTTGCAGGTGGTGAAACGCCGGCTGGTGGTGCCCATGCCGCTCCATTCCGAACGATAGATCGGCATCGCATTGAGAATGCCGAGCGCCGGCGCCAGCACTTCGGCGCGGATCCGCTCGCCCGGGCTCTGCACATGGCAGGTCGCGCAGGAGAAATTCATCTGGCCGCGCCGTGTATAGAAATATTCCTTGCCGGCCTCGTAGGCGGCCAGCGCGCGGGGATCGTTGGGGATCTTGATGTCGAACGGTTTTCCGCGCGACGTGTAGGCCATATAGGCGGTCAATGCCGCCATCTCGTCCCGGACATAGGAGAACGGCGGCTCGCCATTGGCCTCGCGGCAGCGGTTCAGCGCCAGCTCCAGCGTGACGACCTTGCCTTCCTTCTCGTCGAAATAGGGATAGTTCTGGCGGATGCCGATGCCCTTGTTCGGGAAGCAATCCTCGTAGCTCTTGCCGTTCTTGAACGGTTTGGAAAACATCTCCTTGCCCATTTCGAGCGAGAACTCGTAAGGCGGAAACTGCTCCTTCTCCTGCCATTGCCGGTGCAGATCCTCGTCCATCGAATAGGGGCCGTTGACGAAATCCTCCAGCTTCACCTTGGGGAACTTGTCGGTGAAGAATTTTCTGGAACGCCTTCGCATCGGCCACGGGATCGACGGCGTCGGCGGCGCCGACCGGCGGCATGGCGGCAAACGCCAAGGGCCGCCAGCGCAAGGCCGATCGAGGCAAAACGGATCGCAGGTCGCATATGATTTCTCCGCTTTCCCGCTCGCCGCTCAGACGATTTTCGCCGTGGTGGTGTCGGTGGCGCCCTTGCTGTCGACCCAGCTCACCTTGATGCTCGTCGCCCTTCTTGCCGCCCTTGAAGCTGAACTTGACATAGGGGTCCTTGGAAATGCCGCCGCCCCAGTCGGCGAAAACACGGTCTTGCCGTCATATTCGAAGGTCAGCTGCTGGATGAAATGCGGCGGAATGAACTCGCCCTTGGAATCCTTGACGAAGCCGGAATCCATCGGGTGCTGGATCAGCGCCTGGACTTCGGTGGTTTCGCCGGATGAGGTGGCGCGCACGCGAATGGTTCGATGCCATGAGATATTATTTCCCTTGTTGTGCGTTAGCCGCCGCAGCCGCCGACGGTGACCTTGACTTCCCTGGTGGCGCTGTAGAGCTTGCCGCCGGCTTCGACGACCACGATGACGTTGCTGGTCCTCGCCATCTTGATGCGGTTGGCCACGCTCGGCAGCGTGCCGGCGGGAATTTTGTACGACGCGATCAGGGCGTTCGGATTCTCGGTGACCAGAAACGCGATCGAGGTCACGTCGCCGAGCGTCGTGCTGGCGGAGATCGGAACCACCGAGCCGTTCTCGGCGATCTCGGGCGCGTCGAGCTTGATCTTGTCGGAGGGCTCGGCGGTCTTGCCATAGAGCAGCTTGATCGCGTCGGCGCCGCTCTTCTGCTTGAACGCCTCTTCCGGGTATTTGTCGTTGGCGGCAAGGGCCGGCGCCAGCCCGAATGCCGTGCTGCCGAGACCGACCAGCGCCACCGAGGCCACGCCTTGCAGGACCACGCGCCGGGAAAGCGCAAATCCATCGTGAGTGTTTGTCATCAGGTTCTCCTCGGGCCAGGCGTGGCCGCGATCACAGGGTCTGCAGGAAGTCCACGATCGCGTTGATTTCCTTGTCGGTCAAAATCCGGTTTCGTCCGAACGGAGGCATCACGGTCAGCGGGTTGCGCTTGGTTTCGTCGTAGATGATCGCGACCAGTTCCTCGCGATTGGGATACCTGCTCTTGATGTCCGATCAGTTCCGGGCCGATCGTGCCGGGCAGAATGCCGCCCTTGATGACGTGGCAGGTCAGGCAATTGCCCTTGCTGCGGTCGAACGCCAGTTTCTGCCCCTCCGAGGCGGCGGACTGCGCCGCGGCCGGGCGCTGGCGGACGCAGCCAGCCGATCGCCAGCGCGAAGGCCGGCGATCAGCGACAGACTTCCTCGGATGAATGATCGTCAAGGTGCGTTTCCCATGATCTCTATTTCGGTTGCATCGTGTCGAGCGGTCCGGTTGTGCGCGGCGTCAGACCCCTGCCTTCCGCCGTGGACTTGATCCTGATGTCCCCTGGCTCGGCGCATGCGCTCATGCAGGGCCTCGCCATCGTATCAGGTCTTGGATCGGTCCAGACGAAACTGTCGCGATTGGGCATCTTGACTTTCGGCAGGCTGTCCCGGTCGGCGACGAATTCGTTGGGAACGATGTCGTTCAGGTTCAGAATATAGGCGGTCAAAGCATAAACGTCATCGGCTGACAATGTGTGCGGTGCGGGCATCGGCATGGCGCGGTTAATATAGTCCCACAGCGTGGGCGCGAACGGCCAGTAACTGCCGACCGTCAGTTCCGGCCGGTCGATCTTTCAGCGTTCCCTTGCCGCCGACCAGCTTGGGAAGACGGCCTTCGCCTTCGCCAAAAGTCCCATGGCAGGCCGCGCATTGCTCGGAAAAGACCTCCGCGCCCTTTGCCACGCCGCCGCTGCCGGCGGGCAGGCCTGCACCATCGTCGCCGCGAGCGTCGATGTCCCAGCCGGCGATCTCCTCCGGCGTGGCGACTCTGCCAAGGCCGAAACTGCCGGGTTCCGCCGCCCCGGCCACGGCCGTTGCAAGGACCATCGCAGTGCTGGGCAGCAGGGCGCGCCTATGCGAGCTGAACATCGAACACGCTCCCGTCAGGCTTGACCTGCCAGGTCTGGATCGAATTGTTGTGATAGACCGAATTCGAGCCGCGCTGCTTTCGCAACTGCTCGATGGTCGGCTGGACATAGCCGGTCTCGTCGATGACGCGGGATTCCAGCAGCGCGGGCTGGCCATCCCAGCGCCAGGGCAGCGTGAATTGGGTCAATGCCTTCGACAGCACAGGCTCGTGCAGCCGCGCGCTCTGCCAATTGACCCCGCCATCCGTGGAAACATCGACACGTTTGACCTTGCCATTGCCGGTCCACGCCAGGCCCCTGATTTCATGGAGGCCTGGGCCTGCGAGCGGCTTTTCAGGGCAGGGAAAGGTGATGACGGACTTGGCCTCGATCAGCCAGGTAAAGCCGCGCGAAGTGCCGTCCGGCATCAGGTCGGTGTATTTCGAGGTTTCTTCCCGCGAATACCACGGTTTGTCGCCGAGTTTTATCCGGCGCAGCCATTTGATGCTGACATTGCCTTCCCAGCCCGGCACCACCAGCCGCAGCGGGTAACCCTGCTCCGGCCGCAGCGCCTCGCCGTTCTGCGCATAAACCACGAGGCAATCGTCGAGACATTTGTTGAGCGGCAGGCTGCGGTTCATATGGGCGCCGTCGGCGCCCTCGACCATCGCCCATTGCGCTTCCTTTTTGACCCCGACCTCTTCCAGCAGGGTCGAAAGCCGCACCCCGGTCCATTCCGCGCAGGAGATCATGCCGTGGTTGAATTGCAGGGAATTCAGCTGCGCGGCGCGCCACTCCATGCCGCCATTGGCCGGGCATTCGATGAAATGGATCCGCGACACCGACGGAAACCGCACGATGTCCTTCATCGTCAAAATCAACGGGCGCTCGACCAGGCCGTGGATCATCAGCCGGTGCTGTTCCGGATCGACGTCCGGCCGGCCCGCATGATAGCGCTCGAAAAACAGCCCGTTCGGCGTGATGATGCCGTGCAGATCCTGCAGCGGCGAAAAACTGATGGAAGATTCGGTGCCGGCGGTGAGCCACGGCACGTTGCGCCTGATGACGCCGGCCTCGGCGTCGGCCGGCCGGCCATAGGGCCGGTCGACCACGCCGGGTCCGATCGATTGCGACCACGGCGCATCGGCAGGCGGGCTAGCCTGTGCCGGTTCCGCGTGGCCGGCTCTCGCGCCGAGCGCGAGGCTGCCGGTCAGCGCCGCGCCCAAGCCGAGAAACGAACGCCGGGCGAGCCGCGGATCGGATCCCGGCTTCGATGCTGCCGACCTGCTGCGTCCCAGGGATATCGGGGGTGGCCGCACGTTTCCTCACCTCGCGGCTCTCTGCGGCCGCTGCCTTATCAATTGAGCCAAGGTCTATCGTCGACCTCTAATTTAGTCAATGCTAAACTATGGAGGGCGCGGTAATGTGATATAGCGTCGCACGGACATTCTATCCGATCGGGACATCAAGTCATGAGAGCAGTCGGGGCAATCGCAAGGAACAAGGAGGCCGCAATCGATGTGGCGGATGCCGCGGCATTGAAGGTACTGGCAAAGCAGGCCGGCGAGGCGTCGCGGCTGTTGAAATTGCTCGGCAACGAAAAGCGGCTGCTGATCCTGTGCTTTCTCGCCGCGCGCGGCGAGATGACGGTGGGCGAACTGGTCGATGTCGCCAAGCTCAGCCAGTCCGCGCTGTCGCAGCATCTGGCGCGGCTGCGCGCCGACGGGTTGGTCGCGTTCCGCCGGACCTCGCAGACGCTGCATTACAGCGTTATCGACAAGAAGGCGTTGCAGGTATTGCAGCTGCTGAAAGAGATCTACTGCGGGCGCCTGAAATGAAGCGCCTGGCGGCCGCAGCGTGGCTCGCCGTATGCGCGGTCTCGACGTCGATCGCGCAGACCGCGCCGCCCTATCCGCCAATCACTCTCCCCCTGAAAATCGATCAGGTGCCGGGCAAGCCGATCTGGGTTTCCACCGGAAATCCCGGCATTCCCGACAAAGACAATGAGGGCAACACTTCCAACGCCGGATTTGTCGTGACTTCTGACGGCGTCGTGGTGTTCGACGTGCTGGGAACGCCGAGCCTCGGCTGGGCGCTGCTGCAGGAAATCCGCAAACTCACCGACAGAAAGATCCGCTACGTGGTCGCCAGCCACTATCACGCGGACCACATCTATGGGCTGCAGGCTTTCCGGGATCACACCGAGGCAGTCATCGTCGCCCAGGAGCGCGCGAGCGAATACAAGGATAATGACGCGATCGCCGACGAAAAGGCGAGCCTCAGGCTCGAGCAGCGACGCGGCGCGCTGTTTCCCTGGGTGGATGGCAATACCCGCGTGGTGACGCCGGATATCACCTTCCGGGACCGGATGACGATCGCGCTCGGCGACCGCAGGCTGACGCTGCTCCATGCCGGACCCGGGCATTCCTCCAGCGACCTGATGATGATGGTGGAGCCCGACGGCGTGCTGTTCGCCGGCGATCTCGTGCAGAACGGCCGGATTCCCTTCATGAACAGCGACGATGTTTCCACCACGCAATGGCTCGCAGCACTGGGCGAGGTCGAAAAACTCGACCCGAAATTCATCGTTCCCGGCCATGGCCGGACCTCGAGCGGGGCTAGGCAGGCGATCGCCTTTACCCGCGATTATATTCAGTTTGTGCGGACGACGATGGCCAAGGCGGTGCAGGACTGGACCGATTTCGACGCAGCCTACAGCCAGGCCGACTGGTCGAAATACAGCGATATGCCGGCGTTTTCGAGCAACAACCGCGGCAACGCCTACCGGATTTTTTTGGAACTGGAGCAATCCCGGTTCAAAGCTGATAAGCCGTGATCGGGGACTGTCTGGAATTGGGCGCGAAGCAGGATGGCTGAGTACGTGGTGGAGTTCGGCCGGGACGGCCGGCCGGTCGAGCCGGACGGCCGCCTCGATGCGCCGGCGTTTCACCGCAATCATCAGGCGATCCGCGCGGTGCTGCAGCGCTATCTCGCAGGCAAATCCGGCGACGTGATCGAGGCCGGCAGCGGCACCGGCCAGCATGCGGTCGATTTTGCCCGGCATTTTCCCGATATTTTGTGGTGGCCGAGCGAT
Organism: uncultured Alphaproteobacteria bacterium; assembly: GCA_963706975.1. Taxonomy (GTDB): domain Bacteria; phylum Pseudomonadota; class Alphaproteobacteria; order Rhizobiales; family Xanthobacteraceae; genus Bradyrhizobium. The sequence goes on along the minus strand of CAVPOL010000058.1, from coordinate 126,799 downwards.
CTCAACGAGGCGCATTTGAAAAGCATCGCAGCGTGGCGGACCCATGCCGGCCTGCAAAATATCCGGCCGCCGCTGCGGATCGATCTGTCCGATCCCGCCTGGTGCCCCGAACTGCACGACAGCAGCGGCCCGGCAAAACTGCTGGCGGTATTCTGCGCCAATGTGATTTACATCGCGCCATGGCGCGTGGCCGAGGGCCTGTTCACCGGTGCCGCGCGCTACCTGCGCGAGGACGGGCGGCTGTTCCTCTATGGACCGTTCAAGCGCGGCGGCAGGCACACCGCGCTCAGCAACGCCGTGTTCGACACCAGTCTACGCGACCGCGACGCCGAATGGGGCGTGCGCGACATCGATGATCTGGAAAAGCTCGCGGCGGGTGTAGGCCTCGGCCTGATCGAGATCGCCGAGATGCCGGCGAATAATTTTATCCTCGTGTTCGAGCGGACGATCCCGGCATAGCTCGTCATCGCCCGGTCGGAGCTGAGCGATGACAGCTTTGAGTGATCATTCGAACCCGCGCCACAATTGTGCGATTTCGGGCAATTCGCGGCTTTGGATAGGCCCAGCCTCTGGGAACCCTGGCGCCTGAAGATTGGCGATATCCGCTCCTGACCCCCAACGGACTTGCGCGTGTGTAAGGAGTGAGATCTGTTATCGCTGTCCGCTCGCAAACCTGTACTCCACTTCTACCTCGATCGCCCCGCCGGCGTCACCAAGATCGCGCCGGAGTTCCTCGCGCACGGCACGGCGGGCTGAATCGGACAGCGATACGAATGCCTGTCCTGGCGACCCAGCGCCTTGCTCGATAGGCTCGAAGTAAGTGTCAAAGGAAGGCAGCGTGAAAACCTTGGTTCGCGTGGTGATCTCCACGTCCCGGAAGTTTGCGGCCTCGAACAGCGATCTCAATTTCATTTCATTGCCAAGCGAAAATACGCGAGCGGCGGCCTCCGCCAACGACGGCAAGTAGCGTGCAATGGCCAGATTGATGCGAGTATTGTAGGACCGTTCCGGCACAGTGTTCACTGAAACAGCGGCGCGCCCGCCAGGGCGCAATACACGATGGAATTCGGCGAGGCCGCGCTGCGGGTTGGGAAAAAACATCAGTCCGAGACTGCACACTACCGCATCGAAGCTTGCATCCAAGAATGAAAGTGCCTGTCCATCCTCGACTGCGACCGATGCGTTTCTTGATTTTCCGAGACGCGCGCGCGCGTTATCGGCCATTGCGGGAGAAAGGTCGGCGGCAGTGACGCGGCCCGCTGGGCCGATCACGTTAAGGGCCGCTTCGGCTACGAGTCCGGTGCCTGTGGCAATGTCCAGGATGCTCATCCCCGGCATTATATGAGCGGCACGCAGCAAGTAGGGTGCAAAATGGTTCGTGACTTGCGCGAACGCACCATCGTAACCGGCTGCCGCCTGAGTCCTGTAGTTGAGTTCGTCGGCCATGAGCGCCTCCTTGGGCCTTTAGCTTGAGTGCCTTGTTCCGGAACGCTATAAAGTCGCTTCGCACGAGCCCTGAACGAAGGGTGCCGAAACCCGGAAAAGACGCTGAAATTGTTCGGAAGGAGCACCTCGGAATTTCGATGCAACTCGCGAGCGAAAAGATCTTCTGTTTCAGGAAGTTCATCTTCGACCTGAGGCGCGGATGCCTGCGCGCGGACGACCGGGAGGTCGAACTGCGGCCAAAAAGTTTCGAAGTCCTGCGCTATCTCGTCGAGAACGCCGGGCGGCTCGTCCCTAGAGATGAAATCATCGAAGCGGTCTGGCCGAACGTGACCGTGACGGATGAATCGCTAACACGGTGCGTCAGCGACATCCGGCTCGCTCTGGAAGATACGGATCAAAGCGTCATAAGGACGGTGACGCGACGCGGGTACGTCTTTGAGGCCCCGGTCTCGATCGGGAATCCAGGTCAGGCGTCAGACGAAAACGCCGCGCGCAGTCATACCGGGCATGTAAGCCCGCCGACTGGAAAACTCCATAACGGGCGCTTCTCTCTCGTTGTGCTGCCGTTCGTCAATCTAAGCGGCGGTCAGACGGGAGATCATCTTGCCGACGCGATTACCGATGGCCTCACCACCTTTCTGTCGCGCATTCGCGGCGCCTTCGTCATCGCGCGCAGCATCGCCATGACCTACAAGGGCAGAGCCATCGATGTAAGGCAGATCGGGCGGGAGCTTGGCGTACGCTACGTGCTCGAAGGCAGCGAGCAGCATAGCGTTTCGCTCGTGCGCGTCAGCGCTCAGCTGATCGATGTCGATACCGGCGCGCATTTGTGGGCCGAGCGCTTCGATGCCAGCTATGTTGACCTGTTGCAGGCGCAGGACGAGATCGTGACGCGCCTCGCCCGTGCCTTGCAAATCGAACTGACCGCGCTGGAGAGCGCCAGGACCTCATCCGGTGCTGCCGAAAGCCATAATGCCGAGGATTTGGCCTTGGCAGGTGAAGCCATCTATCTCCGCTATGGACCAAGCCGGCTGGAATCCGAGCAGGGGTTCCAGCTTTGCGAGCGCGCATTGGCGCTCGATCCGAACAACGTTCGCGCCCTCGGGATTTTGGCGGAAAGGACAACGATGAGGGTCACGGGCATGCAGAGCATTGACCGCGATGCCGATATCAGGCGCAGCGAAGAACTCGTGATTTGTGCGCTTGCCGCGGACCCAACTTCCTATATGCGCATCATGCCAAGGCGCGCCTGCTTGTCGCGCAGAAGCGCGCTGACGAAGCGCTGATCGAAGCCGAGAGGAGCTTGCGGCTGAATCCCGGTTTTATTCCGAGCCATCTTGTGTTGTGCCAGGCGAACCTTATGGTTGGGTTGCCCAGGAATGCTATTGATCATGCGAGAAAGGTAAAACGCCTCAGCCCGCCAGATCCTTATCTCTACGTGTTTCACACTCAGGAGGGACTGGCGCACATCATGTTGGGCGAGGATGATCTCGCGGTCGCCTGTCTTCGTCAGGCTGTAGCCAACAATCCGGAATTCCCGGCCGCGTCGGGGTACCTCGTCGCCGCCCTTGCGCTGGCTGGAAACGCCATGGAAGCGCGTGAGCAATTGGCGCGTTATCTTTCGCTGCCTGACGCGCGCATCAAGACCGTCGCGGGCTGGCGACGCATGGCTTACTCGCAACACCCATCCTATTTGGCTCTTCGGGAGCGAATTTACAAGGGCTTGCGAGAGGCCGGGATGCCAGTGAGCTAATCGCCAAAACGTCCGTTGATGGCCGATACCGGGCTTGGGTTGGTCAGCGGGCGTCAGCTTGGGCGGCTATTGGGACACGGTGTTGCGTAGCGGGTCATTCCGCTTCTGGCACTCAGCCTGCGACAAATTAACCCGTCGGGCAAAATTTCGCTTTTTCCGAATGGCAAATCACCTTTATAACTATTGCCATCCCGTTCCTGAGGAGAGGAGCGTTGGCCATCGTTACCGAACGTTGGGACGGGAGTTGCGGTGGACGTGACGGCATCGTGCGCGCGAGGGATTGCAGGGCGGGATCAACTCCGTGAGCGGTCTTTAGAACGTGCAGACGAGCGGTGTCGAAGCGTACGGCAAAGACGTGTGGACCTGGCGCCTCAGTGCTTGGTGCCAAGTCTCGCGGAGGCGCAAAAGCCCAACCGGGCCGGCGTGCCGGTTTTCGCGGGGCGACGGGGGCAGGAAAGGCCGATACCCCGGGGTGAGCGCGTTATAAGCCGTAGAGCCATTGCGCAGGGATGCCGGATGTTCTCCGCTGCCCTGTATGCTCATGTGCGCATGCTTTTCTACCCTTGCACATGAGACCGCGGGTGCAGCGCGCATCCGGCATTCCCTGCTCCCTCATTTTATGAGGGACAACGAAATGCAAAACCTCGGGCAATCGTGCCGCGAGAACGCGGACGTGTATCTGCTGTTTGAAATTCGAATCACAGCTCTCACAACGTCATTGCGAGGAGCGTTTGCGACGAAGCAATCCATCTCGCAAACCGGCAACGCTAGAAATGGATTGCTTCGCTTCGCTCGCAATGACGGACGATGGAGCTGGCGTCCCCTCACGCCACCCGATCCGGCCCAGCCGATCTTCTTCCGCAAAAACGCATAGCCCAGCGCCGTGAACGCGGCGCGTTCCTTGTTGTCCTTGCCATAGCCGTGGCCGCCGGCCGCGGGCTCGTAGAGATAGGCCTCATATCCCATCGCCTGCAGTTTTGCCGCCATCTTGCGGGCGTGGCCGGGATGGACGCGGTCATCGCGCCTCGTGGTGGCGATCAGGATCGGCGGATATTTCTGGCCGGCACCGGCGGCGTGATAGGCGGAATAGGTCTGCAGCCAGGCCCATTCCTCGGGCTTGTCGGGATCGCCATATTCCGCGATCCAGCTCGCGCCGGCCAGCAGCTTGGTGTAGCGGCGCATGTCGATCAGCGGAATGGTGCAGAACAGCGCGCCGAAACGTTCGGGATAGCGCGTCAGCATGTTGGTGATCAGGATGCCGCCGTTCGATCCGCCTTCCGCCGCGATCCGGTCCGGCCGGGTCACGCCGCGCCGCACCAGGTCGGCGGCGACCGCGGCAAAATCGTCATGCGCCAGCCGCTTGCCGGCATAGCGGCCGGCATCGTGCCAGCGCGTGCCGAACTCGCCGCCGCCGCGGATGTTGGCGATGACGCTGGTGCCGCCTTGTTCGAGCCACAGCTTGCCGAGCGCAGAATTGTAATAGGGCCGCATCCGAGATGCCGAAGCCGCCATAGGCGTTGAGATGCACCGGCGCATCGCCGGTCGCGGCCGCGGGCCCGGTCTGCACATAGGGAATGCGCTCGCCGTCGATCGAAATCGCCTCGTGCTGCGTGACCACAAGTCCATCCGCGGAGAATGTGCGCGGCGCGCGCTTCAGCACGACGGGAGCAGCGATGCCCTCGATCAGCATCAGCGAGGCCGGCGTCACCGGATCCTGGATGTTGGCGAGCAGATCGCCGTTGCTTTCGGCTTCCTCGGCGTCGAGCCGCCAGACATCGACGACGCCGATCTCGCGGCAGGCCCGGCAGCTTGCGCGAGGTCCAGCCATCGGCCGCCGGCGTCCAGACCTCGAACACCGGCCGCAATTCGTCGAGAATGGAGATCACCAGCTTGCCGGCCGGCCCAGAAGAAATCCTGCACCGCGCGGCGCGGTCCCGGCCTCGACAGAGACCGGAAATTGCGGTCGCCCGCCAGAAATCGCCGACAGCGACATGCCGAGCACGGTGTCGGGTGCGTAGGTCCTCGCTCCGACCGTCCACGGCGTGCGCGGCTTCACCACGAGCCAGTCGCCGATGGCTATCCATCCCGGCGTCGGTCGGAAGATCGAGCTTCGATCGCGGCGCCGCTTTCGTCGCCCAGCCAGATGTCGGCGATTGAAGAAATCGATCTGTTCGATGAACCATACCCGCGGCGTCGCGCCGGTGCGGTCGACGCTGCGCGATAGGCCGCCATGTGTTCGGGCGTGGTCTCGAACAGCACCGGCGCCTGCTTGCACGTCGGTGCCGCGCCGCCACAGCCGGACGGTTCTGGCGTAGCCCGACGTCGTCGCCATGTCCTCGCCATAGGCGCTCGACAGCAGCAGCGTATCGGCATCGAGCCATGCGCGCCGCCCTTCGCCTCCGGCAGCATGAAGCCGCCGGCGACAAAGGCCTTTGGTATCGACGTCGAATTCGCGCAACACGGCGGCATCGCTGCCGCCGCGCGACAGGCTGAGTATTCGCGCGCCGCTTCCCGGCAGCGCCTGTGACGCCGGCGAACAGCCAATCCTCGTTTTCCGTCGCGGCAAGCCGGTCGATGTCGAGGATGGTTTCCCATGCCGGGTCCGGCTTGCGAAATTCTGTCGAGCGTGGTTCGCCGCCACAGGCCGCGCGGATTGTTCGCATCCTTCCACAGATTGTAGACGAAACCGCCGCGCCGGCGATGTAGGGGATGTTGTCCGGCCGGTCAAGATGTCAGCCAGCGCGTCGCGATCCCCGGCAAATCCGGCGTCGCCGAATTTCTCAGCGTCAGCCTGCTTTGCTGCTCGACGAAAGCGACAGCCCGCGTTCGCCCTCGATCTCTTCCAGCCACAGATACGGATCGTCATCGGGCGCTGCGATCGTCGGCCTGTCGTCGATGGACATCAGAACTCCGGGAAAACTGCGTGGCGGATGCTGATTTACGCCGCTTTCGCGCGCCGTCTGTCCCATGTGCAGGCTTCGCATAGCGCGCGCCCGTTTGCATCGGTTGATTGGGCTGACGCCGGCCTTCATAGTAGCAGGAATCAATGACGGCGAGCTGTATCGGGCCGTATTTGGGCGGAAACAGGGATGATCGACGTGACTGCAGCCGACGAGATCGCCGACGACGCCCGCGCGCGATCCAATGTGGCGCGGCTGGCAGCGGCGCAGGCGCTGACCGGCGCCAATTCGGCGGTCATTTTCGCCACCGGCTCGATCATCGGGGCGACGCTGGCGCCGGATATCTCGCTCGCGACCGTGCCGCTGTCGATGTATGTGGTGGGCCTGGCCGCCGGCACGCTGCCGACCGGCGCGATCTCGCGCGCCTATGGCCGCCGCACAGCCTTCATCATCGGCACCGGCTGCGGCATGCTGACCGGACTGCTTGGCGCCTACGCCATCCTGCGCGGCTCGTTCGTGCTGTTCTGCTGCGCGACCTTCCTCGGCGGACTTTACGGCGCGGTGGCGCAATCCTACCGCTTCGCCGCCGCCGACGGCGCCAGCGCGGCGTTTCGGCCCAAGGCGGTGTCGTGGGTGATGGCCGGCGGCGTGTTCGCCGGCGTGCTCGGTCCGCAGCTCGTGCAGTGGACCATGGATATCTGGCCGCCTTATCTGTTCGCCTTCAGCTTCTGATCGCACAGGCGGTGGTCGCGCTGGTGGCGATGGCGGTGTTGTCGGGCGTCGATGCCCCAAAACCGGCGCCGGCGGATATGCATGGCGGCAGGCCGCTGTTCGAGATTGCGCGGCAGCCGCGATTCATCGCGGCGGCGCTGTGCGGCATCATCTCCTATCCCATGATGAATCTGGTCATGACCTCGGCGCCGCTGGCGATGAAGATGTGCGGGCTCACCGTCAGCGATTCCAATTTCGGCATCCAATGGCATATCGTGGCGATGTACGGGCCGAGCTTTTTCACGGGATCGCTGATCGCGCGCTTCGGCGCGCCGCAAAATTGTCGCGCTCGGGCTTGTCGCTCGAAGCCGTCGGCGCCATGATCGGGCTGTCCGGCATCACCGCGATGCATTTCTGGGCCACGCCTGATCGTGCTCGGGGTCGGCTGGAATCTCTCCTTCGTCGGCGCCTCCGCGCTGGTGCTGGAGACGCACCGGCCGCAGGAGCGCAACAAGGTGCAGGCCTTCAACGATTTCCTGGTGTTCGGGATGATGGCGGTGGGATCGTTCTCGTCCGGCCAGTTGCTGGCGAATTACGGCTGGTCCGCGGTCAACATGGTGGTGTTTCCGCCGGTGCTGCTGGGGCTCGCGGTGCTGGCCTTCGCGTCGTTCGCAAGGCGGCGGCAAGGTCGCGGGCGGTGCCGGATTTTCCCGAACCGAGCATCTGATCCAGATTGTCGTCGAGCCAACTGCAAGCATTGGAGGATTTCATGCCGTCGCGAGCCCGTCTTGATGAGTTCATTGCCGTGGTCGGAGGCCGGCGACCATGCCGGCGCCATCGAGCGCTATTACACCGAGGACGCCAGCATGCAGGAAAATGCGGCACCCCCGCGCGTCGGCCGCGACCTGCTGGTCGCGCATGAGCGCGGCGTGCTGGCGCGGATGTCGCACGTTTTTTCCAAAGCAGTGTCGTCCGCGGTCCTCGAGGGCGACAATGTCGCCATCCACTGGATCTTCGAGCTCACCGACAAATCCGGCAAAGTGCATCGCGTCGACGAAGTCGCGTGGCAGCAATGGCGCGGCGACCGGATTTTCCGCGAGCGATTCTTCTACGATCCGTCGAAACCGAAGACCTGATGACAGCTGCTGACAATTCGGCGGCGGTCGAAGCTTTGTTCCCGGCAATTTGCTAACCGTCGTCATGGCCGGGTCCAAGCCCGGGCATGACGATCCAAAAGCCACGAGAGACAGACACTTGGACGCATCCAACACGCACCGTCATCGACGAAACCTCCTCCGCTACGACGGCTGGCGCATCGTCGTCGTCTGCTTTCTGCTGGCGACGTTCGGCTGGGGGCTCGGCTTCTACGGCCAGAGCGTCTATGTCGCCGAACTGCACCGGCTGCGCGGCTGGCCGGCGTCGCTGATCTCGAGCGGCACGACGTTCTTCTATCTGTTCGGCGCGTTGCTGGTCGCCTTCGTCAGCGAAGCGATCAAGGCGTTCGGCCCGCGCAACTGCCTGCTGGCCGGCATTTTCGCGATGGCGGCCGCCGCATCTCGATCGGGCAGGTGACGCGAGCCCTGGCAGCTCTACGCCGCCAACGCGGTGCTGGCGTTCGGCTGGGCCGGCACCAGCCTCGGCATGATCACCAACACGCTCGGGCTCTGGTTCGACAAGCAAGCGCGGCATGGCGATCAGCCTGGCGCTGAACGGCGCCAGCTTTGGCGGCATCATCGGCGTGCCGCTGCTGGTGGCGGCGATCGGGCATTTCGGATTTTCCGGCGCCATGATCGTCGCCGCCATCGCCATGGTCGTGCTGATGGTCCCGGTCATTCTGCTCTTCGTCGGACGGCCGCCGCTGCATGCCGGCGCCGCGGCCGCGCGCCGCGGCGGCGGATGCGCCGTCGGCGACCCAGATCCGGGCGCGGGCGTTTCGCGATATCGGCTTCCTCTCGGTCTCGGCCTCGTTCGCACTGGTGCTGTTCGCGCAGGTCGGCTTCATCGTCCACCTGATCTCATTCCTGGATTCGGTGACGGGCCGGGAACGCGCGGCATTCGCGGTCGCGCTGATGACCGCGATGGCGGTGGTCGGACGGGTGCTGTTCTCGTTCGTGATCGACCGGCTCAACCAGCGGCTGGCCTCGGCGGTCTCGTTCGTCAGCCAGGCCGTGCGCGCTCGCCGTCATCATCAACGTGCACAACGATGCCGCGCTGATCGCCGCCTGCGCGCTGTTCGGCTTCTCGGTCGGCAATCTGATCACGCTGCCGGCGCTGATCGTGCAGCGCGAATTCGATCCGCGCTCGTTCGGCGTGCTGATCAGCCTGATCACCGCGATCAACCAGGTCACCTACGCCTTCGGCCCCGGCGTGATCGGCCTGCTGCGCGATGCGTCGGGAAGCTATTCGCTGCCGTTCTACATGTGTATCGCGGTGGAACTGGCCGCGGCGGTGCTGATCATGATTCGCGGGCGGGGCCACCGCGAAGACCTCATCCTGCGAGCGACGCGGCGCAATCCAGCATGTGCCAGCGAGTGACGAAGTTGGATTGCTTCGTCGCTGCGCTCCTCGCAATGACGGATAGGCGTCTCCCGCTGCCGCAACAAATCCTCGAGATCGAGCCGCTTGGTGAACATCGCCAGCGATCCGTCCTGCTTGCGCGGCCACTCCGCCTCCGGCCGGTCGCGATACAGTTCGACGCCGTTCTCGTCGGGATCGCGCAGATACAGCGCCTCGCTGACGCCGTGGTCGCTGGCGCCGTCGAGCGGAATGCCGGCCTCGATCAGCGCGATGCAGCGCATCGGCGAGGGCAGGGCCGCGTCGGATACAGGATCGCGGTGTGAAACAGCCCGGTGGTTCCCGGCGGCGGCGGATGGCCGCCCTTGCTTTCCCAGGTGTTGAGGCCGATGTGGTGGTGATAGCCGCCGGCCGAAATGAACGCCGCGCCGGAGCTCATGCCGCTGCATGATCTCGAAGCCGAGCACGCCGCAATAAAATCCGAGCGCGCGATCGAGATCGGCGACTTTCAGGTGGACATGCCCGATCCGGGTGCCGGCGATGATGGGTGGGATTGTCGGGCATGCGTTCTCCGTTCGTCGTTCCGTGCCCATGCTCTGTGCGTCGGCGTGGGTCCCGGCTCTGCGGAGCAGCGTGAATCGCTTCACCGCGTCCAGGATACGAGCCTGTCCGGCTCACGCCAGCTCCGAAACCTGCCCCGTCCGGCAGTTCGAACTCGAACGTGTTCAGCGTCATCGACACCATCGTGTAATAGCCGCACAGCCCGATGATCTCGACGATGCCGCGCTCGCCGAGCAGTTTTACCGCCTCGTCGTACAGCGTCTTGGAGACGCCATGGCCCTCGTGCAGTGATTTCGAGACGTCGTAGATCATCTGGCCCCTTGGGATCGTCGAAGGTGGGCGTGCGGCGGTCGCGGATGTCGTCGATGATTTTCGGGTCCATGCCGCCCTTCAGCGCCAGCCGCTTGTGGGCGTACCATTCGTAATGCGAGGTCCAGTGCCGCGCGGTGACCAGGATCGCGATCTCGGACAGCTTGGCCGGAAACGAGGTGTTGAAGCGCATCACCTCGCCGAGGCGGGTGGCATGCCTGGCCATTTCCGGGCTGTTGAGCCAGGCCATCATCGGCGCCGGCGGGGCGCCGCGCTTGCCGGCGATCGACTCGTCGTAGGTCTGTTTCTGGTCCGCGTTCATTTCGCCAGGCGAAAGCAACTTCAGCCGCATCTCCGTTTCCTCTTGTTTTTCAATCGTTGCGGCGCTCGCGCATACACCCGATCGCGCCAGCATGACCACATATTGCCGCAGCATGGACGCGGTGCAGCCAGAGATATATTGAATTCCGCGATGCGACGGCTAAGGTCGATCCAACACTGCAAATGGAAACGCCAGCATGTCCGATCTGGAAAAATTCCGCAGTGAGACCCGCGCCTGGCTGGAGGCCAATTGTCCGCCGGAGATGCGGCGGCCGATGACCTCGGACGGCGACACCTTCTGGGGCGGCCGCAATACCAAATTCTCTTCCGAGCCGCAGCGCGTCTGGTTCGAGCGGATGCGCGACAAGGGCTGGACCGTGCCGGATTGGCCGAGGGAATATGGCGGCGGCGGACTCGATGCCGGCGAGCACAAGGTGCTGCGCGAAGAAATGTCCGCGATCGGCGCCCGCCCGCCGTTGTCGAGTTTCGGGATCTGGATGCTCGGGCCGGCGCTGCTGAAATACGGCACCGACGCGCAGAAGAAGGAACATCTGCCGAAGATCGCCGCGGGCCTGATCCGCTGGTGCCAGGGCTATTCCGAGCCCAACGCCGGATCGGACCTCGCCTCGCTGCAGACCCGCGCCGAGAGCGACGGCGACGATTACATCATCAACGGCCAGAAGATCTGGACCTCCTACGCCAACTACGCCGACTGGATTTTTTGCCTGGTGCGCACCGATGCCACCGCCAAGAAGCATGACGGCATCAGTTTCATCCTGTTCGACATGGCGTCGAAGGGCGTGACGACCAAGCCGATCCTGCTGATCTCGGGCTATTCGCCGTTCTGCGAAACATTTTTCGACAATGTGCGGGTGCCAAAATCCCATGTGGTCGGCACCGTCAACCGCGGCTGGGATGTCGCAAAGTATCTGCTGCAGCATGAGCGCGCGATGATTTCAGGCATGGGCGAGCGCGGCGTCGGCCGGCCGCTCGGCCAGGTCGCCGCCGATTCCGTCGGCAGCGACGAGCAGGGCCGGCTGGAAGATCCGATGCTGCGCGGCCAGATCGCGACCTTCGAGATCGACGAGGCGGCGCTGTCGGCCGCCGCTGAACGCGCGGTCGATCTCGCCAAGGCCGGCCAGTCGCATCCGGCATTTTCCTCGGCGATGAAATATTACGGCACCGAGCTCAACAAGCGCCGCCACGAGATCCTGATGTCGGCCGGCGGGGTCGACGCGCTGGAATGGGAAAGCGAGCGCTCCAAGGGTGGCGCCCGCCCGCGTGCCTGGCTGCGCACCAAGGCCAACTCGATCGAGGGCGGCACCAGTGAGGTGATGCTCGGCATCGTCGCCAAGCGCATTCTGGATCTGCCGGGGGCTTAAGAAAGCTCCTCATCCTGAGGGGCGGCCCCTTGGCCGCGTCTCGAAGGATGAGCCACGCTCTCATGGTTCGAGACGGCGCAAGGGCGCCTCCTCACCATGAGGGTGCACAGCGAATTGATCGAAGACCAACTCAACGGAAATCTCATGGCACTCGTCCTCAACGAAGAACAATCGATGCTGCGCGACAGCGCGCGCGGGCTGATCAGCGACAAGGCGCCGGTGGCGCATCTGCAGGCAATTGCGCGACGCCAAGGACGCCACGGGATTTTCCCGCGAACTCTGGAAGGCATTCGCCGAGATGGGATTTTCCGGCCTGCTGGTGCCGGAGACCTTTGGCGGCAGCGGGCTCGGCTGCGTCGAAGCCGGGATCGTGATGGAGGAAATCGGCCGCACCTTGATGCCGTCGCCGTTCCTGTCGACCGCCGTGCTGGCAGCCTCCGCGCTGTCGCGCGGCGGCAGCGAGGCGCAGAAATCGCACTACCTGCCGAAAATTTCCGATGGTTCGCTGCTGGCCGCGCTCGCGGTCGATGAAGGCCCAAAGCATCGCCCGCTGATGACAAAACTGCAGGCGGTGAGGTCCGGCAACGGTTTCAGGCTCTCGGGCGACAAGGCCTTCGTGGTCGACGGCCACGTCGCCGATCTCCTGATCGTGGCGGCGCGTACGGCAGGCAGCCCCGGCGAGCGCGACGGGCTGACGCTGTTTCTGGTCGATCCCAGGGCAAAAGGCATCGAGATCGAACGCACCGCGATGGTCGATTTCCACAACGCGGCGCGCATAAAATTCGAAAATGCCGAGGTCAATGCCGACGGCGTGCTCGGCGAGGTCGACCAGGGTTTTGCGCTATTGGAAGGCGTGCTCAATATCGGCCGCGGTGCGGTGGCCTCGGAAATGGTCGGCCTCAGCGAAGAGGTGTTCGGCCGCACCGTCACCTACCTCAAGGAGCGCAAGCAATTCGGCAAGCTGATCGGCGAATTCCAGGCGCTGCAGCACCGCGCCGCCGAGCTCTATATCGACATCGAGATCACCCGCGCCGCCACGCTGAAGGCGTTGCAGACGCTGGACGGGGACTTTGCCCATGCGGCCGCTTCGGTCGCAGTGGCGAAAGCCCGCGCCGGGTCGACGGCGACGCTGGCGGTGCAGGAAGGCGTGCAGATGCATGGCGGCATGGGCATGACCGACCAGTTCGACATCGGCTTCTTCATGAAGCGCGCGCGGGTGTGCCAGGAGCTGTTCGGGGACACCAATTTCCACGCCGATCAGCTGGCGCGGATGAAGAGTTATTGAAGCGGCGTTGTCATTCCGGGGCGCGCGAAGCGCGAACCCGGAATCTCGACATTCCGGGTTCAGCCCTGCGGGCTGCCCCGGAATGACGGCTTACGGCTTTTGAGAGGAGCGGCATCGATGGGAGCGGCGGTATCGATCACCCGACTTGATCTGACGGCTTCGGAGCTTCGCAAGGCGGCGAGCGGGGAGAAGAATAGTGCCGCGGCGCGGCGGATACTTGCGCTTGCGCTGGTTCTCGATGGCCTGGACCGCAAGACGGCGGCCGAAACCTGCGGCATGGACCGTCAGACCTTGCGGGACTGGGTGCACCGTTACAACGCCTCGGGACTGGCCGGGCTTCGCAATCTCAAATCGCCGGGTCCCGGATCAAGACTTCACGGCGCGGCAGCAGGCCGAATTGGCCGAGCTTGTCGAGGTCGGCCCCGACCCTGCGGTGCACGGTGTCGTGCGCTGGCGGCGGGTCGATCTGCGCGACGAATTGCAGCGGCGCTTCGGTGTCGCGTTACACGAGCGCTCGGTGGGGAAGGTTCTGGCCAAGCTCGGCTACCGCAAACTGTCGGTAAGGCCCCGCCACCCAAAGGCTGACGAAGATGCCCAGGAAGCATTTAAAAAAACTTCGCCGCGACAGTCACGGCGCAAATCCCCGACCGGGCCAAAGGCAAGCCGATCGAAATCTGGTTCCAGGATGAGGCCCGGATCGGCCAGCAGGGCACGCTGACCCGCGTCTGGGCCAAGCGTGGAACCAGACCCCGCGCGCCGCACGACCAACGCTACGACTGGGCCTACCTGTTCGGCGCGGCGTGTCCGCAACGTTGCGTCGCTGCGGGCTTGGTCATGCCGGCCGCCAACGCCGAGACCATGTCGCTGCATCTCACTGCTATCGGCCGCAAGGTGGCGACAGGTAGTCACGCCGCTCTCGTCCTCGACGGCGCTGGCTATCATATTGCCGCGGCGCTCACGATCCCCGATAACGTCACCCTTGTGCGTCTGCCACCCTACGCTCCTGAGCTCAATCCGATCGAAAACGTCTGGGAATATCTGCGCGGCAACAAACTCGCGATCACCGTCTTCGACGACTACGACGACATCGTTGATAAATCCTGCGCCGCATGGAACTTCTTTGAACAAGATCCAAAGCGCATCGCGTCAATCACCACACGAACAATCGTCACCGGATCGGCGGCGCGTATTGAATTCCGCCGGCGCTCCAGAGCTGGTTGAGGCCGCGCGGGATCTTCAGCTTGGAGTCGCCGCCGACATTGCGCTCATAGATTTCGCCGTAATTGCCGACGTGGCGGATGATGCGCGCGGCAAAATCCCTGGGGAGGCCGATCTCGCCGCCGTAATTGCCTTCGGTGCCGACCAGCCGCATCACGTCGGGCTTCTTCGACTTCAGCGCCTCGTCGATGTTTTTGGAGGTGACGCCGAGTTCCTCGGCGTTGATCATGGCGTACAGCGTCCACTTCACGATCATCATCCAGTCGTCGTCGCGCTGCCGCACCACCGGCGCCAGCGGTTCCTTGGAGACGACGTCGGGCAGGATGACGTGGTCGTCCGGTTTTGTCAGATTCAGGCGCAGCGCGTAGAGCTGGGAGACGTCGGCGGTGAAGGTGTCGCACTTGCCTTCGTTATAGGCCTTGACGACTTCGTCGAGCTTGCCGAACCTCATCTCCTGATACTTCATGTTGTTGGCACGGAAATAGTCGGCGAGGTTGAGCAGCGTCGTGGTGCCTTCCTGCACGCAGACCTTGCTGTCGTTGAGGTCCAGCGCCGAGTCGATCTTGCGCGACGCCGGCAGCATGAAGCCCTGGCCGTCATAATAGGCGACCGCCGGGAAATACAGGTCGTAGGAGGTCTCGCGCGACATGCTCCAGGTCGAGTTGCGCGAGAGGATATCGACCTTGCGGCTCTGCAACTCCTTGAAACGCTCGTTGGCGTCGAGCGGAACGAATTTTATCTTTTTGGCATCGTCGAAAATCGCCGCCGCCACCGCGCGGCAGAAATCGACGTCGAAGCCGGTCCAGTTGCCCTTGTCGTCGGGAATCGAGAAGCCGGGCAGGCCGGCATTGACGCCGCACAGCACCTCGCCGCGGTTGACCGTCCGCTTCAGGGTCTTAGTGTCGTAGCGCTCATAGGTAATGGCGGCAGCCGCGACCGCGATTGCGACCGCCATACCGATCAGCAGGCCGCCTCGAAATGTGCGAAACATCTTTTCTCACCAATGTCAGGAAAAGGGAAAGGCCTTGAAACGAGGCGCCTGCGACTACAGTTCCGGCTTCTGCCGGATGATGACCTTGGTGCCGACCGGCACGCGCTCGTAGAGGTCGGCGACGTCGTTATTAACCAGCCGGAAGCAGCCGGAGGAGACCGCGGTGCCGATCGTATCCGGCCGGTTGGTGCCGTGGATGCGATAGACTGTGGTGCCGAGATACATCGCGCGGGCACCGAGCGGGTTGCCGGGTCCGCCCGCCATGAAGCGTGGCAAATAGGGCTGGCGCGCGATCATTTCCGGCGGCGGCGTCCAGTCCGGCCACTCCGCCTTGCGGGTGATGTTGACCAGGCCCTGCCACTGGAATCCGTCGCGGCCGACGCCGATGCCGTAGCGCAGCGCGCGGCCGCCGCCCTGGACCAGGTAAAGGTGGCGCTCGGCGGTGGCGATGATGATGGTGCCCGGGGGCTCCGAGGTCCGATAGAGCACCGCGGTCTTCCTGAATTGCGGGTCCAGTTGCACCGAATCGTCGGCGATCAATCCTGGCTGGTCGCCCACATCGGGCTTTTGGGCGAAGCCCGGCGAGGCCGGCATCATCAGTCCGGCGGCGGCGCACAGGGTCCAGATCAGGTGGCGAAACTTCGTCATTCAGAACTCTCCTCGCGGCGCCTTCGCCAAATCATGGAACCATCAAATCCCAGTGGCAATCTGATGGCAAGTTTAGGGCAAGGCGCCATCCCATATGATTGGTATTTCTGACCTTTGTCGTGATTCCCGCACCGGGGCCCGGGCGAAATGCCTCATTTCGGCGCGATCCAGAGCCGCAGCCCGTAGGAGATCAGGGCCACGGTCCCGACACCGCCGAGCCAAAGTGCCGCAAACCACAGCAAACGTTGCGCCAGCGGTCGCGGATCGGGCTTGATCTTGATCAATGATAGCCGCTCCCGGCCCTCACCTTGCCGCGGAACACGTAATAGGCCCAAGCGGTGTAACCCAGGATCAGCGGTATCAGCACGGCGACGCCGAACAGCATGAACACCTGGCTGTTTTCCGGCGAGGCCGCCTGCCAGATGGTGATGCTCTGCGGCACGATATAGGGCCACATGCTGATGCCGAGCCCGGCATAGGATAGCGCGAACAGCGCGAGTGTCAGGAAGAACGGCTGATAGTCCCATTTCCTGGCGAGGCTGCGCAGCAGCAGCACGGTGACCGTGGCGACCGCGACCGGCACCGGCGCGGTCAGGATCACGTTGGGCCAGGTGAACCAGCGCTGGGTGTACTGGATGTGGAGGAACGGCGTGGCGAGACTGACCGCGCCGATGGCGCCGATCATCGCGAACAGCAGGAACCAGCTGAGGTGATAGGCCTTGTCCCGCAAGGGGCCTTCGGTCTTCATGATCAGCCAGGTCGCGCCCAGTAATGCGTAGCCGATCACCAGCGCCGCACCGGTCAGCAGGCTGAACGGCGTCAGCCAGTCCCACCAGCCGCCGGCATAATGCCGTCCATCGACCTTGACGCCCTGCAGGATGGCGCCGAGCGCGATGCCCTGCGCCAGCGCCGCCAGCAGCGAGCCGCCTGAAAACGCGAGGTCCCAGCGGTTGCGCTCGCCCTGCGTGGTGCGCCAGCGGAATTCGAAGGCGACGCCGCGGAAGATCAGGCCGATCAGCATCGCGATCATGGGCGTGTACAGCGCCGGCATCAGCACCGCATAGGCCAGCGGAAACGCCGCCATCATGCCGCCGCCGCCGAGCACCAGCCAGGTCTCGTTGCCATCCCACACCGGCGCGACGCTGTTCATGATGACGTCGCGATCGGATTTTTTCGGAAACAGCGGAAACAGGATGCCGAGCCCGAGATCAAATCCGTCCATCACGATATAGACGAAGACCGCAAACGCGATGATGAAGGCCCAGACGGTGGCGATGTCGACGGCAATGCTCATCGCGCGGCTCCCGCAGCAGGCGTGATGCCGGCGGCCCGCGCCGGGACATGGGCAGCAGGTCCCTGTTCGCCGTGATGCGGCGGCGCCGCCATCATCCTGACAATGTAGAGCACGCCGACCGAGAACACCGCGAAATAGACGATGATGAAGGCAACCAGCGACGAGCCGACCGCAGGTGCTGCCAGCGGCGAGGCCGATTCCGCCGTGCGCAGCAGCCCGTACACCGTGAATGGCTGCCGTCCGGTCTCCGTGGTGATCCAGCCCGCCAGCACCGCGATGAAACCGGCCGGGCCCATCGCGATCGCGAGCAGATGCAGCAGCCGGCTTTCATACAGCGTGCCGCGCCAGCGCATCCACAGGCTGAGCAGGCCGAGGCCCACCATCAGGAACCCCAGGGCGACCATGACCCGGAACGACCAGAAGGTGATCGCTACCGGCGGCCAGTTTTCGCGCGGCACGGTGTCGAGCCCGGCGATCGGCGCATTGAGGGAATGTTTCAGGATCAACGAACCGAGTTTCGGGATCTCGACCGCGTATTTTACTTTGCCGGCGGCCTGGTCCGGCCATCCGAACAGGATCAGCGGCGCGCCGTCCTTGTGGCTTTGGAAATGGCCTTCCATCGCCATGATCTTGACCGGCTGATGCTCCAGCGTATTGAGGCCGTGCTGGTCGCCGGCAAGGATCTGGATCGGCGCCACCAGGGTGGCCATCCACATCGCCATCGAGAACATCACGCGGGGGCCGGCGAGATGGGAATCGCGCAGCAGATGAAACGCGCCGACCGCGCCGACCACCAGCGCGGTTGTCAGATACGCCGCCAGCACCATGTGGACGAGGCGATAGGGAAACGACGGATTGAAGATCACCTTGAACCAGTCGGCGGCGATGAACTGGCCCTCGGCATTGATGGCGTAGCCGGCCGGCGTCTGCATCCAGGAATTGGCCGATAGGATCCAGAACGCCGAGATCAGCGTGCCGACGGCGACCATCAGGGTGGCGATGAAATGCAGTTTGTGGCCGACACGCTCGAGGCCGAACAGCATGACACCGAGAAAGCCCGCCTCGAGGAAGAAGGCGGTCAATACCTCATAGGCCATCAAGGGCCCGATCACCGGGCCGGTCTTGTCGGAAAATACCGACCAGTTGGTGCCGAACTGGTAGGACATCACGATGCCCGACACCACGCCCATGCCGAAGGCGACCGCAAAGATCTTCAGCCAGTAATTGAACAGATTGATGAAGACCTCGCGCCCGGTCCACAGCCACAGCGCCTCCAGCACCGCGAGATAGCTGGCGAGCCCGATCGAGAACGCGGGAAACACGATGTGAAACGACATCGTGAAGGCGAACTGCGCCCGGGCCAACAGCACGGCATCCCAGCCCTCGAACATCGCCAGCACCCGACGTCATTATCGCGGCATGATCCTATCATGCCGGAAGTGACGAGGGTACCGCGCCCGGCCGGAATAGCCCAGCTGTTGGCGTTGAGCAGGTTCCTGGCGGTGTGCTCGTCGTTACTCGATGACGATCTCGCCGATCATGCCGAGTTCCGCGTGGGTCTTGCCGTCTGCGCCCTTGATGTCGCAGCGCAGATCGCTGACGCGGCCGGCCGCGACCGGCACCAGCCACCATTCCGCGGAGTGGCCCGGATAGACCTCGATCTCACGCATCGTGCCCTTGAACTCGGCCAGCGTCACGCTCTTGCCGTCGCGCTGCTGCGTGACCTGGGCCTTCCGCGTCCACACCATCTGCGAGAACGCGTGCGAGGTGAAGTAATGCGGATCGTTGCTGCCGTTGTGCAGGATCAGCTTGTAGAGCTTGCCGGTCTCGAAACGCAGTTGCTTCGGCGCGAATTCATGCTTGCCGGGCGAGCCGAGTTCGATCGTCATCTCGATCGGCGTTTGCCGCGACAAGTCGCCGGCAGCGATCGCCGCGCCCGAGACGAGGCCGAGCGCGACAGTGGCGCCAATTGCGACGCGAGACGAAGTGAACATTCGTGGTCTCCCCCTGATGATCTGAAGCCGTCAGTTACGCAAACTTAATGCAAATGCGAATGAGTTGCAAGTTTGTAACTGCGATCGCTCCGAGACTGGTCCCAAACGCAGAGCGACCCGGCGGGGGGCATCCCGGCCGGGTCGTTGGAGGTCACTTGGAAGGTAGAAGACTTGGGGTGGAAGACTTGGAGTAGAACTTGGGTAATTCAGCGGGTGGTTTCGCCGGAGGAGATCACGCAGACCTCCTGCGGGTTCTTGTTGGTGCAATCGACCACTTGCTCGCGAACGATCATCGAACCGGTATCGCGCTGGACGCGCGGCGCGGTGTTCTGGGCGGACAGCGAAGCCAGGGTGCAGACAGCGCCGAGCGGGATAATGAAGAAGCGGAAGGAAGGCTTCAGCATGCTCGTTTCTCCTGTTCGGCGTTGGCGTTGCGTTGGTGATTGTCTTTGTAGGGACTGAGTTTTTCCGGGTGATGTCGTCAATTGTTTCATTTGTTTCGTGGGCGGTAACTGTTTGGCCCCCGAAAACGGTCCGTTTGACCGCCCCGAGGGCCACATAACAGGTTGAAATCGCTGCGGTTTATGCCGCGAGGCTGTCCACGCCGGCGCCCTTAAGCAAGTCTGCAAGCTGCTTGCGGGCATAGAACATCCGGGTCTTCACCGTGCTCTGGGGGATGCCGATGATGGAGCCGACCTCTTCCACCGACTTCTCGTGGTAATAGACGAGGTTGATGATCTCGCGATGCGCCGGCGACAGCTTTGCCACGCAGGCGCGCAGGATCGCTGAGGTCGTGCTGCGGTCCAGCGAGGCTTCCGGCGTGTCGGCCTCATCGGCGATTTCGAGCACGTCTTCCTGGTCGATATCCTCGTGCCGGCGCTGGCGCAGCGCGGTCAGCGCCTTGAAGCGGGCGATCGACAGCAGCCAGGTGGAAACCTGGGAACGGCCCTCGAACTGGGCGGCGGTGCGCCACACGTCGAGGAAAACCTGGCTGACGAGGTCTTCGGCCATCGAGGTATCGCGCACGATGCGCAGGATGAAACGGTAAACCCTGACATTATGACGGGAGTAAAGAATATGCATCGCGGTCCGGCCGCCTTCGGAAATGCTCTGCAGCAGCGTTTCGTCCGAGGTCGCCTGGGCAGCGATAATGCCTTGGCGGCCTGCGGCGTTGATGGCGACGACGTTCTGCATGACAAGCTCCCGATATTCGCCATTGGCGGCGTTCGTTGGAGCGGAGTGATAGTTAACCAACGTTTCGGGACGTCTGCACGCCAAGAGGAAAATGGTTTCGTGCCCGGGAGAATTGTTTCGTCACAGCCTTGGCGACGAAACATTCGAGGTCGAATTGCCAGCAATTTTAATGAGTTGGATTTTGGATCCGGCGGCCGCGACCGGACGTCGCGCGGGCGGAGCGGCCGCGGAACGAATCGCTGCTGGTGTAACCGCGGTTTTGGCCTAGTTGCGCGCGCATGCCCGCAAACAGGATTCCCGGCCCGGACGGTCGGTGCGAAACGATTCGACAAATCCGCCTTGTCGCTGGGTGACGAAGATGGTCTTGCCATCGCTGCCGCCGAACGCGAGGTTGGTCGGCTCGCTGGCGCTGAGCTTGATTTCCCGCGTCAGCTTTCCCTGCGGTGTCAGCACCGCGACCGTGCCCTTCAGGATCCGCGCGACGAACAGATTGCCCTCAGCATCGGTGCGCAGGCCGTCGATGCCGAAATCCGAAAACCGTTTTATGAGTTTCGGCGCCACCAGTCGCGTTCCGTCGATCCGGTACGACCAGATCTCCCTGGTGTCGGATTTGCCGACATAGAGCGTCTTGCCGTCGGGGCTGAGATCGATGCCGTTGGTGGTGCTCATCGGCCGCTCGGCGGTCATCTTCTCGCCCTGCACGGTGCCGTCGGCCGATTTCGAGATCCGCCAGATCTGGCCGTTGCGCCGTTTCCAGTTCGGATCGCTGGCATAGATGGTGCCGTCGGCCGCGATGGTCAGGTCATTCGGCTGATTGAAGTCGTCGGAATGGAACCAGGTCTCGACCTGCGTGCCATCAGGACCGACCAGCAGGATGTTGTGCTTCTTGTAGTCGGCGACGAACATGCGTCCCCCAGCGTCGAAGCGGATCGCGTTGCCGACGCTGCCTTCGGGCAGGGTCGCGAACAGCTGCGACTGCGCGGTGCCTTGCGGCAGCCTTCCGATCGTGCCGGCCTTGCCGAAGTTGACGACGAATAGATCGCCGCGCTGATCGACGGCCGGCCCTTCGATGCCAAAGGTGTATTCGCCCGGCGGCGTCAGCTGTCGGCTCTGGAACAGGGCTTCCCCGGCGATAGCGGGCGACGCGACGACACACGCCAGCGCAAGCCGGGATACCAGCCGGGTTGCTCCTTTCAAGCCGATGGAAGTTCGCATCCGTGTCCCTGCCGTTCAATTGGAAGCCGGCCGGACGGTTCATGCAGCTGAAGGCTGGTGTTCCTTCGCGTTCCCCTTCGACGACGACTCACCACCGTTTGGCCGGGAATTGCGCCGCATTCGTGGCCCGCGCCGGGCTGGCGTCGGGGGGCCATCGGGCCGGGCTCAGTATGAAGCATGTCGCCGGTTCAGGGTCGCCGCATCACGCCTTGTCGCCGGTCGGCGAAAACAGATAGCCGCCGCCGCGGATGGTGCGGATCACCGCGGGCTTGGTCGGGTCGATCTCGATCTTGCGTCGGATCCGCATGATCCTGAGGTCCACGGCGCGGTCGAAGGCCTCGGCGTCGCGCGCGTTGGCCAGTTCCAGCAGCCGTTCGCGCGACAGAACCCGCTTCGGATTGGCCGCGAACACTTTCAGCAGGCCGAATTCGGAAGCGGTCAGCGGATGTTCGTTGCCCTCGTCGTCGCGCAGCGCTTGCGCCTCGAGATCGAGCCATTTGGTGCCGAACCGCACCAGCTGTTCCTTGGCCGCCTTGGCGCCGGCGGCTTCCGGCGCCGCAGCCTGCGTCCTGGCCGGCGCGGAGCGCCGCAGCACCGAGCGGATCCGCGCCATCAATTCTCTGAGCTCGCAGGGCTTGGCGATGTAGTCGTCGGCGCCGAGCTCCAGCCCGACCACGCGGTCGATCGGGCTCGCCGTCGCCGTCAGCATGATGACGGGGACATTGATCCGGCTCTTGAGGTCGCGGATGATCGAGAGACCGTCTTCCTCGGGCATGTTGAGGTCGAGCACCACCAGATCGGGCACGGAGTTCTCGATCTCCACGCGCAGGCTCTTGCCGCCGTCGCACAGCGTCACACCAAAGCCGTGCATCTTGAGGTAATCGCCGACCATCTCGCGGGCCGGCGCCTCGTCGTCGACGATGATGATGTGCGGGTTCTGGGTCATGACATCTCGGTCGCAGGCAGGATGACGGTGAAGGTCGATCCCTGGCCGGGTCCGTCGCTGTCAGCTGTCACCTCGCCGCCATGCATGTCGATGATCCGCTTGACGATGGACAGACCGAGGCCGGTCGAGCTTTCGCCCGCGGTGGGTTTGGCGGACAGCCGCTGGAAGCGGCCGAACAGCCGGCCGAGATCCTCCGGCGACAGACCCGCGCCCTCGTCGGCGATGCGGATGATGGTGTTGTCCAGCTCGTGCGTTACCACGACCGTGATCTTGCCGCCGATCGGTGAATATTTGATGGCGTTGCTGACCAGATTGTCGATCGCCTCCCGCATCCGGTCGGCATCGCACATGGTGACGATGTTCGGCGGCGCCGACACCGTGATGGCCTGCTGCTTGTTGAAGGCGAGCGGCTGGTTGGCGTCGGCGACTTCTGCGACCAGGCCGGCGATATCGACCGGTTCGCGGCGGATCGAAATGTCGAAGGCGTCGGCCATCGCGTCCGAAATCAGATGGTCGACCATCGAGGTCAGGCGCTTGGTGGCGTCGCGGATGTGCTCGACCTGGGCGGTGACGCTCTCCTTCGGCGATCCGGCGCTGATCAGTTCCGTCAGCATTTCGGTGCGGCCGAGGATGACGCCGAGCGGATTTTTCAGGTCGTGGGCGACGGTGCCGAGAATCTCGTTCTTGAAGCCGTTGGCGCGCTGCAGCCGCAGCCATTGCGACGACAGCCGGCGGTTGGCCTGCATCAGCGCGCGGGTGCGCTGGGCGACGCGGTCCTCGAGCTGGGTGTTGGCCTCATGCAGCTGCTGGTACAGGATGACGTTGTCGAACGCGATCGACAGCCGGCTGGAGAAAATCTCGACCAGCGCGCGGTCGGTATCCGACAGCGGGCGTTCGGCCTGCAGCAGCACCACCACTTCGCGGCCGCTGCCGGTGCGCAGGTAAAGCACGGTGCGGTGGTCGGCGAACTCGTTCTTGCGGCGCTGGAAGGCCGCCTCGACCATCTGCCGCAAATCCGGATCGAGCGATTTCGATCCGGTCGTGCCGATGAAGCGGCTGTAGCAGCCGGAGCCGGCCAGCACCGAAAAGTCGGCGCTGTCGGCGCGGCCGTCGTCGCGCAGCACCAGGATGCCGGCGCAATCGACGTTGAGCAGCGAGGCGAGCTGCGTCAGCACGCCCTCGGCGAGCCGCTGCATCGACTTGAAATCGTACAGCGTGGAGGCGGCGTCGATGATGATTTCCAGCCCGCGCCTTGTCTGCACCATGCGCTCGAGCTGCTGATAGCTGCGCAACGCCGCGGTCAGCGAGGTGAACAGCTTGTCGGCGGTGAGTTCGGTCTTGGCCTTGTAGTCGTTGATGTCGTACTGGACGATGACGCGGCGCTCCGGCGCCTGGCCGGGCTGGCCGGTGCGCAGGATGATGCGGACGGTCTCGTTCTTGATCTCGTTGCGGATGTATTCGACCAGATCGAGGCCGGCGGCGTCGGTTTCCATGATGACGTCGAGCAGCACGGCGGCGATGTCGGGATGCGCGCGCATCAGCTTGCGGCCCTCGGCCGCCGAATAGGCCGAGAGGATTTCCAGCGTCTGGCCGTTGAGATTGTAGTCGCTCAGCGCAAAGCGGGTGCCTTCATGCACGGCCTGGTCGTCGTCGATGACGGCGACCTTCCATTTGCGCGCGGTCGAGGCCTCCGGAGCGGCTCCGGAATCGTCGATCAGGTGGAGGACATCGTCCTGTTCGGCCATTGCGGCATCCCGTCACTTGCCTGTTCGGTGGCTCGCGGAGCCGCCCTTGGCGGCCCGCGGCATGATAATGCGAAATGTGGTGCCTTGTCCCAGCCTTGACTCCAGCATCATCCGGCCGCCGAGCTGCTGGGTGACGAGATTGTAGACGATATGCAGGCCGAGTCCGGTGCCGCCCTCGTTGCGCCGGGTGGTAAAGAACGGGTCGAACGCCTGCCGCTGCACGTCCGGCGTCATTCCGGCGCCGTTGTCGGCGAAAATGATCTCGACATCGTCGCTGCCGCGCGGCCGCGCCGAAATCGAGATCGCGCCGCTGCGCCCGTCGGCGAAGGCATGGTTGGCGGCGTTGAGGAACAGATTGGTCAGAATCTGGCCATAGGAGCCCGGATAGCCGTCGATCACGCAGGCCTTCCGGCACGTCGACCGAGAGCGAGATCGGGGATCGCTTCAGCACCGGCCGCAGGCTGGCGATGATCTGGTCGGTCGCCTCGCCGAGGCTGAATTGCCGGCGTTCGGCATGCGAGCGGTCCACCGCGACCTGCTTGAACGACTGGATCAGTTCGCCGGCGCGATGCAGGTTCGCCGACCAGCTGCCCTGCGGCGTCGCGCGAGGCGCGGACGAATTCCTCCAGCTGCGACTTGCGCAGCGCCCCGTCGGATCTCAGTTCGGCCTCGAACATTTCGGCGCGGCGCGCGAAACTTGACGCCACCGTCAGGCTGATGCCGATCGGGTTGTTGACCTCGTGGGCGACGCCGGCGACCAGTCCGCCGAGCGCCGCCAGCCGTTCGGCGTCGATCAGGTTCTGCTGGGCGGCGTTGCAGTTCGAGCAGCGCGCCCTCGGCCTTTTCCTTCGAGGCTGCGCAGCTCGTCCTCGGTCTCGCGCTTGGCGATGGCGTTTTCGCGGAACACCTCGACCGCGCGCGCCATCGCGCCGACCTCGTCCTTGGCGGCGGTGCCCTGCACGCGGCGGTCCAGATTGCCCGAGGTGATGGCGTGCATCGCCGCCATGATCTGCTGCAGCGGCAGCCGGATCGAGAGCGCGATGATCACGCCTGCGGTGATGATGATGCCGAGGAAGATCACCGCGATCGACAGCACCTTGCGGGAAATGCTGGCCAGCGTGCGGTCGAAGGTCGCCTGCGCCTTCTGCTCGCGCTGCCGCATCTTGACCGACAGACTGTCGATCGCGCGATCGCGTCGGCCTGGCTGGCGTCGATGGTGTTGCGCAACAGCTCGGTGCGGCTCGCGAGTTGCTCCGACAGTTTGGCAAAGCCCTCGCGCAGCGCCAATGTGCGCGCCTGCAGCCGCTGCAGCGCCATGCGCTGCAGATCGTTTTCGGCGAGGTCGGACATCACCGGGATGGTCTTCTCGATGGTTTCGGTATTGCGGCGGGCGTCCTCGGCGGATGCGCTCGCCAGCGACAGATAATAGGCGTTGGCCGCGACCAGCATCGCGGTGAACGCCTCGCGGGATTTGCCGAGCGACGGCCAGATCAGCGCCTCGCGGTGCCCGGTGGCGCCTTCGATGATCGAATACAGCCCGGCCATGTCCTTGGCCGGCGCCAGCACCTGTTCCTGGTAGGTCTTCGCGATCGTCGCCTGGATGCGCGCAGCTCGCCGAAGCCGTTGAGGAATTTCTCGGTGACGCGCTCCAGCTCCGCCACCGAGCCCGACAGCATCGGGTCGGTCGAGGCGCGCGTGGTCAGCGTGCCCAGCACCGCCTCGCGCAGCAGCAATATTTCGGCGAACAGCTCCGGGCTCGGCTGATTGATGTAGCGATGGATCAGGTTTTGCAGGCGGCTGGTTTCGCTTTCCAGCAGCGCCAGGATCTTGTCGGATTCCCGTACCTGCCGGACGTCGTCCCAGGCCGAGCCGAGCACCTGGGCGCCGTTCCAGATCATCGCGGCCAGCACCACCACGACGGCCGAGTTCAGCGCGGCGATCGACAGGATGCGCCAGCGGATCGGTACCGCGCGCACCAGTCCGACGATACGGGCACGGCCCTGCGCGGCGAGGCCCGCCGGCCGTTCCATCATCTCGTCCTGGCGCGGTATAGCCAAGGCCAGCTCACTCCACCTTACGAATACGTTCGATCAGTTGCGCCGTCGCGGGATCGCGCGGCGCCATTGCGTCGATTCCGGTCATCGCAGCTCGACCGACACGTTGCGCATGTCCGATGATGCGAATTGTTCGCGATCAACACGGCATTGTGTGCGATCGACATTCGATGCCGCCGTGGCGAGCCACTTGCTGCGATCAGGGGCTTCCTGTGGGCATCGGCGGCGCGAAATTCGCCGCGCAATGCGCTCGTCGAGACCGCCGTCAGCAACGGCGCGACAACGAGGGCTGCGGTCCGCGAAAGGCGGGCGCGGCTGTACACAGGCAACTTCATCCCCTTATGATGATGTCTATGGGTCCTGAAGAAAGGTTCAATGGCCTTTAGCAGAAGCCGGCGAGGGATGGCCATCCTGCCAGCGTCACGGACAGGGTCAATGCTGCGCTGCGTTGGCTTTTGCCGATTGAAACCGCCGGCGCAGGCCGTCTTATTCAGGGCGCTTGACGCGTGAAAGCTGCTGTTCGTCCGCTGCGGATCAGATTGGTTTTATGGTGAATTCGGCTTCGAGAGTGTCCTGCAGCTGCCGCCGTCGCGGCCGCGGTCATGTTAACGTCGCAGGCTCATGGGCGGCCACCGAGATCATGTGGTGGCATGCGATGTCCGGCGAACTCGGGCGGCAGCTGGAGAAGCTGGCGTCGGATTTCAATGCATCGCAGTCCGAATACAGGATCGTGCCGCACTACAAGGGCAACTACACCGAAACCGTGACGGCGGCGATCTTCGCGTTTCGTTCGCGCAGCCAGCCTGCCATCGTCCAGGTCAACGAGATCGCGACCGCGACCATGATGGCGGCGCAGAGGCGCGATCTATCCGGTGTTCGAACTGATGCGCAGACGAGGCCGAGGCGTTCTCGCCGTCGGCCTATCTGCCGGCCGTGACCGGCTACTATTCCGACGTCGCCGGCAACATGCTGTCGTTCCCGTTCAACGCCTCGACGCCGATCCTCTACTACAACAAGGACATGTTCCGCGCCGCCGGCCTCGATCCCGCAGTCGCGCCGAAGACCTGGCCGGAAGTCGGCGCCGCGGCAAAACGGCTGCGCGCCTCCGGCGCCCCCTGCGGCCTGACCACGTCGTGGCCGTCATGGATCAATGTCGAGAATTTTTCCGCCTATCCACAACCTGCCGATCTCGACCAAGGCCAATGGCTTCGGCGGCCTCGACGCGGAGCTGAATTTCAACAATCCGGTGATGGTGCGCCACATCGCGCAACTGGCGGAATGGCAGACCACCAAGGTGTTCGACTACAGCGGCCGCGCGCAGACCGCCGAGCCGCGGTTCCAGAAGGGCGAATGCGGGATCTTCCTGGGCTCCTCGGCGACACGCGCCGACATCAAGGCCAATTCGAAGTTCGAGGTCGGCTTTGGCACGCTGCCGTATTGGCCCGACGTCGAGGGCGCGCCGCAAAACACTATCATCGGCGGCGCCACCCTGTGGGTGCTGCGCGACCGGCCGCGCGCCGAATACAAGGGCGTGGCGAAATTCTTCGGCTTCCTGTCGAAGCCGGAAGTCCAGGCCGCCTGGCACCAGAACACCGGCTATCTGCCGATGACAAGGGCGGCCTTCGACCTGACCCGCGCCCAGGGTTTTTATGATCGCAACCCGGGGGCTGCGATCTCGATCGAGCAGATGACCGAAGACGCCGACCGCAAATTCGCGCGGCGTCCGGCTTGGCTCCTTCGTTCTTATCCGCGACGTGATCGACGACGAACTGGAGCAGGCTTTCAGCGGCAAGAAATCGGCACAGTCAGCCATGGACTCCGCGGTCGAGCGCGGCAACCGGCTGCTGCGCCAGTTCGAGCGGGCGAACCCGGACAGATAACCGCTCGGATTAGACCTCGACCATGTCGAAGTCGCTCTTGGCCGTGCCGCAATCCGGACAGGTCCAGTCGTCCGGAACGTCGGACCATCGGGTGCCGGGTGCCAGACCTTCGTCCGGTGCGCCGACCTCCTCGTCGTAGATGTAGCCGCACGTTCGGCATTGCCATGATTTGTAGGGCTCGGTGCTCATCCGAATTGTCCTTCCTGCGATGCGGTCCTTCGATCATAGTTCCGATGCGTCGGACTGGCCCGCCACACCGGCGATATTTTCGGCCGCTTCGGCCCGCCCAACAAAAGGGCCTTCAAAATATCTGCATGTATTATGTGCAAATGCGTCTCTTTGTATGCAATCCCGTTCGCGCCTGCGAAACGGTCCAAACGCGCCAAAAGCCATATTCGCTAGCAAAATCATAAGCGTGGTGCACCATCAGGCTTCTGTTAAGATTTGGCACGAACCTTGCGATGTCAGTTCCCAAGCCGATTCCACTGCGCTTTGGAGCATCACATGAAGCGTCGCGATTTTCTGAAATCCGTCACCGGCGTCGCCGCAGGCGCCATGGTGCCGGCACCGGCGATCTGGTCGGCCGCCAAGGCCCAGGCCCGCTCGGATACGCTGCTGATCGTCTCGGAAGGCGGCCCCAACAATCTCGACATTCACGGCATCGGCACCAACGTGCCCGGCTACGAGGTGTCGTGGAATTGCTACGACCGGCTGATCGGCCACGAGATGAAAAGCGGTCCGGGCGGCGTTGCCTATTACGACCGCGACAAGTTCAAGCCCGAACTCGCCGAAGACATGAAGGTCGGCGACATGTCGGTGACTTTCAAGCTGAAGAAAAACGCCAAATTCCACGACGGCGCGCCGGTGACGGCGAAGGACGTCAAGTGGTCGCTCGATCGCGCCGTCAGCGTCGGCGGCTTTCCGACCTTCCAGATGAGCGCCGGCTCGCTGACCAAGGCCGAGCAGTTCGTCGATCGTCGACGACAACACCGTGCGCGTCGATTTTGCCAAGAAGGACCGGCTGACAATTCCCGATCTCGCCGTCATCGTGCCCTGCGTGGTCAATTCGGAGCTGGTGAAGAAGAACGCCTCGGAGAAGGATCCCTGGGGTCTCGAATACACCAAACAGCAGACCGCGGGCTCCGGCGCCTACAAGGTGACGAAATGGACCGCCGGCACCGAAGTGATCATGGAGCGCAATGACGACTGGGTCGGCGGCCCGATGCCGAAGATCAAGCGCGTGATCTGGCGCATGGTGCCGCAGGCCGGCAACCGCCGCGCGCTGCTGGAGCGCGGTGACGCGGACATCTCCTATGAGCTGCCCTTCAAGGATTTCCAGGAGCTGAAGGCCGCCGGCAAGCTCAACATCGTGTCGCTGCCGTTTTCCAACGGCATCCAGTACATCGGCATGAACGTGACCAAACCGCCGTTCGACAATCCGAAGGTGCGCGCAGGCGATCGCCTACGCCATTCCCTATCAGAAGATCATGGACGTGGTGCTGTTCGGCCTCGCCAATCCGATGTTCGGCGCGCCCGCCAGCAAGACCACCGAGGTGGCGTGGCCGCAGCCGACCAAGTTCAACACCGACATGGCGAAGGCCAAGGCGCTGCTCGCCGAAGCCGGTTTTCCCGACGGCTTCGAGACCACGATTTCATTCGACCTCAACTTCGCCGGGGTCAACGAGCCGCTCTGCGTGCTGGTGCAGGAGAGCCTCGCCCAGATCGGCATCAAGACCACCATCAACAAGATCCCCGGCGCCAACTGGCGCACCGAACTGAACAAGAAGGAAATGCCGCTCTACACCAACGTGTTCTCGGGCTGGCTCGATTACCCCGAATACTTCTTCTACTGGTGCTATCACGGCAACAATTCCGTCTTCAACACCATGAGCTACAAGTCGCCGGAGATGGACAAGATGATCGACGGCGCGCGCAACGCGGCCTCGGCCGGCGACGCCGCGACCTACGATGCCGACGTCAAGGGTTTCGTGGATCTCGCCTTCAACGACATCCCGCGGATTCCGCTGTATCAGCCCTACGTCAACGTCGCGATGCAGAAGAACGTCTCGGGCTATCAGTACTGGTTCCACCGCCGTCTCGATTACCGCGCGCTGGTGAAGTCGTAAGGCTGACCGCAGCGACGGGGGCAAATCATGCTGACCATGATCGGCAAGCGGCTGATGTTCGCGATCCCGAGCCTGATCGGGGTCGTGATCGTCACCTTCCTGCTGACCCGCGCGCTGCCCGGCGATCCCGCGGCTTATTTCGCCGGCCCCGCCGCGACCAAGGAGGCGGTCGAGCAGATCCGCAAGAAACTCGGCCTCGACAAGCCGCTGATCGAGCAGTTCTTCCGCTACACCAACGATCTCGCGCATGGCGATTTCGGCAATTCGCTCACCACAGGCCAGCCGGTCGCGACCGAAATCCAGCAACCGCCTGCCGGCCTCCGCCGAACTGACGCTGCTCGGCCTCGTCGTTTCGATCGTGATCGCGATCCCGCTCGGCGTCATGGCGGCGACCCGGCCGGGCTCGTGGATCGATCATCTCTGCCGGATCACGACCACGGCCGGCGTGTCGCTGCCGGTGTTCTTTACCGGCCTGGTGCTGGTCTACGTCTTCTATTTCAGGCTGGGCTGGTCGCCGGCGCCGCTCGGGCGACTCGACGTGTTCTACAGCGCGCCGAACCGACGGTGACCGGCTTCTACCTGATCGATGCCCTGATCGCGCGCGATCTCGAGACGTTCCGCTCCGCGTTCAGCCAGCTGATCCTGCCGGCGGTGACGCTGGCGGTGTTCTCGCTGGCGCCGATCGCGCGCATGACGCGGGCCTCGATGCTGGCGGTGCTGTCGTCGGATTTCGTCCGCACCGCGCGCGCCAGCGGTCTGTCGCCCGGCACCGTGATCGTCACCTACGCCTTCCGCAACGCCATGCTGCCGGTCATCACCACGCTCAGCATGGTGTTCTCCTTCCTGCTCGGCGCCAACGTGCTGGTGGAAAAAGTGTTCGCCTGGCCCGGCATCGGCTCCTACGCGGTGGAAGCCCTGATCTCGTCGGACTTCGCGCCGGTGCAGGGTTTCGTGCTGACCATGGCCGTCATGTACGTGCTGCTCAATCTGCTGATCGACATTCTCTATGGCGTGATCGATCCCGCGTAGGCTGGAAGGGTGAGGTGGAAGCATGAGCAGCGTCGCGCCCGCCGTCGAACCCGCTGGCCCCGCCCGCACCTCGGGGCTTGTCGCGATCTTCGAGCACACCCGTTATGTGCTCGGCGAGAACCGCGTCACCGCGTTTGCGTTCGGGCTGCTGGTCGTCATCCTGTTCGCGGCGGTGTTCGGCCCCTATGTGGTGCCCTACGATCCCCTGGCATCGGACACCGCAGTCGGCCCTGAAGCCGCCGTCGGCGGCGCACTGGTTCGGCACCGACCAGTTGGGCCGCGACATCTTCAGCCGCGTCATCGTGGCGACGCGGCTCGACGTCTTCATCGCGGTGGCCTCGGTGGTGCTGGTGTTCCTGATGGGCGGCCTTGCCGGCATCGCCGGCGGCTATTTCGGCGGCTGGACCGACCGCATCGTCGGCCGCATCGCCGACACCATCATGGCGTTCCCGCTGTTCGTGCTGGCGATGGGCATCGTCGCCGCCCTCGGCAATACCGTGCAGAACATCATCATCGCGACCGCGATCGTGAATTTCCCGCTCTATGCCCGCGTCGCCCGCGCCGAAGCCAATGTGCGGCGCGACGCCGGTTTCGTGCAGGCCGCGCGGCTGTCCGGCAATGGCGAGTTCCGCATCCTGCTGGTGCACATCCTGCCCAACATCATGCCGATCATGATCGTGCAGATGTCGCTGACCATGGGCTACGCCATCCTCAACGCCGCCGGCCTGTCGTTCATCGGCCTCGGCGTCCGGCCGCCGACCGCCGAATGGGGCATCATGGTCGCCGAAGGCGCCGGCTTCATGGTCTCGGGCGAATGGTGGATCGCGCTGTTCCCGGGCCTCGCGCTGATGATCGCGGTGTTCTGCTTCAATCTGCTCGGCGACGGCCTGCGCGACATCGTCGATCCGCAGCGGCGAACCTGAGGGTGATGTCGATGACCGCGCAGCCACTGCTCGACGTCAACGATCTCACCGTCGAATTCTCCACCCGCCGCGGCATCGTCAAAGCCGTGCAGCACGTCAACATCACCGTCGCAAAAGGCGAGACGCTCGGCATCGTCGGCGAATCCGGCTCCGGCAAATCCGTCACCTCCTACGCCGTGATGCGCATCCTCGACCGCGCCGGCAAGATCGCCGAGGGCTCGGTGATGTTTTCCGGCATCGACGTCAAGACCGCGACCGAGGACCAGATGCGCGACCTGCGCGGCCGCGAAATCTCGATGATTTTCCAGAACCCGCGCGCGGCGCTGAATCCGATCCGGAAAGTCGGCGACCAGATCGAGGACGTGCTGCGCCAGCATGTGCAGCAGGCGCAGGTCAGCGACCGCGGCGAGAAGGCGATCGAGGCGCTGGAGGCGGTCAAGATCGCCCGTCCGCGCGAGCGCTACCACGCCTATCCGTTCGAATTGTCCGGCGGCATGTGCCAGCGCGTGGTGATCGCGCTGGCGCTGGCCTGCAATCCGCAGCTGCTTATCGCGGACGAGCCGACCACCGGCCTCGATGTCACCACGCAGAAGGCGGTGATGGACCTGATCGTCGAACTGACCAAAAGCCGGGGCATGTCGACCATCCTGATCACCCATGACCTCGGCCTGGCGGCGGCCTATTGCGACCGCGTGGTGGTGATGGAAAAGGGCCGCGTGGTCGAGACCGCGCTATCCGCAGACATCTTCGCCAATCCGGAGCACGCCTACACCAAGAAGCTGATGCGCGCGACGCCGCGGGTCGGCGTCTCCTTGCGCGATCTGTTGCCGGAGGAGGAGGCGGCGAAGCTGCTCCCCACACTCCCGCCGTGATGGCCGGGCTTGATCCGGCCATCCGATCCTTCTCGCAGAGCTTCGGCGACGGACCCCCGGTCAAGCCCGGGGGTGACGATGCACGAAGCCGCTTCTCCTCGTCGAAAAGCTCGTCAAGGAATATCCGCGCCAGGGCGCCACCGCGACGCTGGCAAAACTGTTCTCGCGAAAACCGCCGGTCGAAGCCGAGATCTTCCGCGCGGTCGACGGCATCAGCTTTCAGCGTCGGCCATGGCGAGAGCGTCGGCCTGGTCGGCGAATCCGGCTGCGGCAAATCCACCACCTCGATGATGGTGATGCGGCTGCTGGACCAGACCTCGGGCCGCATCATGTTCGACGGCGACGAGATCGGCGCCATCCTGCCCAATGCCTTTGCGCGGCTGCCGCTGCGCAAGAGCATCCAGATGGTGTTCCAGGATCCGACCGACAGCCTCAATCCGCGCTTCACCGCGGCGCGCGCCATCGTCGATCCGATCATGCAGCTCGGCGACATCAAGGGGCGCGACGCGCTGCGGGCCCGCTGCGAGGAACTGGCCGGCCTGGTCGGGCTGCCGATCAACCTGCTCGATCGCTTTCCGCATCAATTGTCCGGCGGACAGAAGGCCCGCGTCGGCATCGCGCGCGCCATCGCGCTGCATCCGAAGCTGGTCATTCTCGACGAGCCGACCGCGGCGCTCGACGTCTCGGTGCAGGCGGTGGTGCTGAACTTGCTGCAGGACCTGAAGGCGTCGATGGGCATGAGCTATCTGTTCGTGTCGCATGATTTGAATGTGGTGCGGCTGTTGTGCGATCGTGTCATCGTGATGCGGTCGGGACGAATCGTCGAGCAGGGCTCGTGCGGAAAGCGTCTTGGGCAATCCGCAGGATGCCTATACAAAGGAACTGCTGACGGCGATTCCGCATCCGCCGCTGCCGGTGCACTGAACGAACGATTGGGAGGATGATGGCTGCCGATCCGCTTGACGACTACATCGACGCCGTCGGCCAAGCGCTGGCGCTGCCGATCGAGGACGCCTGGAGACCGGCGGTCAAGGCCAACCTCGAGGTGTCGCTGCGGCTGGCGCGGCTGGTCGATGAATTCCCGTTGCCCGACGAAACCGAGCCGGCCAGTGTCTTTGCAGCCTGATATCGCCATGAGCGCCAGATCCGACGAGCTTTCGGCCGCGGAAATCGCGCAAGCGCGTCGCGAGCCGCAAGATGTCGGCGCTCGGCGTCGACCGAAGCCGCGCTGGCGCGGATCGCCAAACACGATCCGGTTCTGAATTCCTTCACCGACGTCACCGCCGATCGCGCACGCGCAAAAGCGCGAGCCGTCGATGCCGCCATCGCGGCCGGCCAAAATCCCGGGCCGCTCGCCGGCGTCCCATTCGCGGTGAAGAATCTGTTCGATGTGCAGGGGCTTTCAACGCGCGCCGGATCGAAGATCAACCGCGACCTGAAGCCGTCGCTGCGCGACGCCACCCTGATCGAGCGATTGGAAGCCGCCGGCGCGGTGCTGGTCGGCGCGCTCAACATGGGCGAATACGCCTATGATTTCACGGGCGAGAACGTGCATGACGGCCCGTCGCGCAATCCGCACGATCCGACGCGGATGACCGGCGGCTCCTCCGGCGGCTCCGGCAGCGCGGTCGGCGGCCGCCTGGTGCCGCTGGCGCTGGGCTCCGACACCAACGGCTCGATCCGGGTGCCGTCGTCGTTCTGCGGCATTTTTGGCCTGAAGCCGACCTATGGAAGGCTGTCGCGCGCGCGTTCGTTTCCGTTCGTCGCGAGCTTCGATCATCTCGGCCCGTTCGCGCGCTGTGTCGGCGATCTCGCGCTGGCCTATGACGCGATGCAGGGGCCCGACGCGGACGACGCGGCCTGCACCACGCGTCCGCTCGAACCGGTCAGCGCGCTACTGGCGCAGGACATCGGCGGGCTTCGCATCGCGATCGCCGGCGGCTATTTTCAGAAGAACGTTTTTCCCGAAGCCGTCGAGGCCGTCGCCCGCGTCGCAAAAGCGCTCGGCGCCACGCAGACGGTCGAAATCCCCGAAGCCGCGCGCGCCCGCGCCGCGGCCTATGTCATCTCCACCACCGAAGGCGCGTCGCTGCATCTCGATCGGCTGCGCCAGCGCCCGAACGATTTCGATCCGGCGGTGCGCGACCGGTTGCTGGCCGGCGCGATGGTGCCGGCGCCTTTGGTCGACCGTGCGCAAAAGTTCCGCCGCTGGTATCGCGCGCAAATGCTGGAACTGTTCGGGAACGGTCGACGTCATCATCGCGCCGGCGACGCCCTGCGTCGCACCGAAACTGGGGCAGTCGACCTTCGTGCTCGACGGCGTCGAATTGCCAGTGCGCGCCAATATCGGCATCCACACCCAGCCGATCTCCTTCATCGGCCTGCCGGTGGTCGCCGTCCCCGTACCGCTCGAGCCGATGCCGATCGGCGTGCAGATCATCGCCGCGCCCTGGCGCGAGGATATCGCGCTGCGCATCGCTTTGCGCTGGAGCGCATGGGTGTGGTCGCCGCGCCGCCGCCAAGAGGAATTCTAGGATGGAAGTCGATCTGCCCGACGTGCTCGCCGAGGTGACCGAACAGTTCGCCCGCTACGAAGCGGCGCTGGTGTCGAACGACGTCGCCGTGCTCGACGAGTTATTTCGTGCCGATCCGCGCACGCTGCGTTACGGCATCGGCGAAAATCTCTATGGCTACGACGCCATCATGGCATTCCGTGCCGCGCGCTCGCCGGTCGGGCTGATGCGCAAGACCGCGCAGACGGTGATTTCCACCTATGGCCGCGACGCCGCCGTGGCCTCGACGCTGTTCTATCGCGATGCCTGGGGCGGCGGCCGCGTGGGGCGTCAGATGCAGACCTGGGTGCGGTTTCCCGAGGGCTGGAAGATCGTCGCCGCCCATGTCAGCATCATCGACGAACCCAAGGACTTGAACCAAAAGGGCACGGGTCAAAAGCCATGAGCCTCGACGATCTCCCAGGCAGTGCTGTGCCCCGTCCCGAGCCGGACAGTGTCGTCCGGCGCGTCGACCGCTCGTCCTTTCCCGACAAGATCACCCGCGCCGAGGAATTGCGGCTGCAACTCGCCGACGAGATCGTGCGCGGCGCGCTGGCGCCGGGCGCGGCGCTCGACGAGACCGACATCGCGCGGCGCTTCAGCGTTTCGCGCACCCCGGTGCGCGAGGCGCTGCGGCAGCTTGCTGCCTCGGGCCTGGTCGATGCCCGCGCCCATCGCGGCGCCGTGGTGGCGCGGCCCTCGATCGAACGGCTGACCGGCATGTTCGAGGCGATGGCGGAGCTGGAAGCGCTGTGCGCCGGCCTTGCCGCCGAGCGCATGCCGGCCGCAGATCGCCAGCGGCTGGAAGCCATCCACGATGAATTGCGGCTGCTGAGCTACGCCGGCAATCCCGACCGATTTCACGAGGTCAACGAGCGCTTTCACAACGCGATCTATGCCGGTTCGCAGAACGGCTACATCGCCGAGATGACGCTGGCGACACGGGTGCGGGTGCAGCCGTTCCGCCGCGCCCAGTTCCGCAACCTCGGGCGGCTGGCAAAATCCCAGGCCGAGCACGAACGCGTCGTGGTCGCGATCATGCGCGGCGACAAGGCACGGCGCTGCGGCCGCGATGCGCGCCCATATCGAACTGGTGCGCGGGGAATACGAGCTTTACGCGGTGTCGGTGTAGGAGATCGCGTGCCAGATGGTTCGAGACGCGCGAAGACGCGCTCCTCACCATGAGGCAGTTTTTTCCCTATCTCGCGTCCACCTCAGTCCTCATCCTGAGGAGCACGCGCTCTTCGCGCGTGCGTCTCGAAGGATGGCCGCAAACTCACACCGCCACCTTCTGCGCCACGAACGCGCGCCAGCCGCCGAACGACGTGATGTCGCGGGCGGCGCCGATGTCGGCGGGTTCGACGATAAAGCCCTTGACGCCGCGGCCGTCGGCGAGGCGGATGGTGCCGATCGACAGCGGTGGCGGGATCGCGGCGACGAAATTTCCGAATGACGCCGCCGACAGCGCCCAGAGTTCGATCGCGATCGGCGATCCCGCGCCGGCCGCCACCCGCAGCATGCCCGGTTTCGGCGGCGTGGTGGCGAGCGCGTAGAGCTTGTAGTCCGGCGCGGTGAAGGCGGCTTCCAGCAGCCGGCCGCCGAGCGCCTTCAATTCGCCGTTCAGCACCATGCCCGACAGATGCGCGCCGACCACGGCGATGGCGATTTCATCGGCGCCAGGGCCCGGCCGCAGTTCCGCCAGCGGCGGCTGCGGCAGGCATCGCGCGCCCAGCGAAAGTTTTGTGTCGGCATGGAAGACGCGGCCGATCGAGGCCAGTTGCGCGTCGCGTCCGGCCGGCGCCAGCAGCGTGATGCCGAACGGGATATCGTCCGGCCGGATCGCCGCCGGCAGCGCCAGCCCGCAAAGGTCGAGCAAATTGACGAAATTGGTGTAGGTGCCGAGCCGCGAATTGAGTTCGATCGGGTTGGCCAGCACCTGCGCGGTGGAATAGGCGGTCGGCGCCGTCGGCAACACCAGCGCGTCGATATGGGCGAAGGCGCGATCGGCGATCCGGCGCAGCGCCTGCAGCCGGTACAATGCGGCGAAGGTATCGGCCGCCGTCAAGCGCGCGCCGGCGGCGGTGATTTCGCGCGTCACCGGATGGATCGAATCCGGAGATGACGCCAAAAGGTTTCGGATCACGAGGTAACGTTCGGCGACCCACGGTCCTTCATAGAGCAGCCGGGCGGTTTCATAGAGCGGCTCGAGATCGAATTCGACGAACTCGGCGCCGAGCGCGGTCCATCGCGCGATGGCCTCGCCATAGGCCTTCTCCGCGGCCTTGTCGCCGAAGAAGATCAACTGACCGCTGCGTGGCACGCCGAGCCGGAGTTTTTCGGGAAACGGGGTCATGGCCGACAGCGGCCGGCTGCGCGAAAACGGATCGGCGCCGTCCGGGCCGGCCATCACCGCGAGCGCGGTCATGGCGTCGTCGACGGTGAGCGAGAATACCGAGATGCAATCCAGCGTCCGGCACGCCGGGACGAGACCCGCGGTCGAGATCAGCCCGAGGCTCGGCTTCAGCCCGACGATGTTGTTGAGCATCGCCGGCACCCGGCCGCTTCCCGCGGTGTCGGTGCCGAGCGCCAGCGGCACCAGGCCGGCCGATACCGCCACCGCCGAGCCCGAACTCGATCCGCCCGGAATGAGATCGCCGCGCATCGGATTGCTGGGGATGCCATAGGGCGAGCGCACGCCGACCAGACCCGTGGCGAACTGGTCGAGATTGGTCTTGCCGATGATGATGGCGCCGGCCGCGCGCAGTCTTGCAACGGCGGTGGAGTCATGCGCCGGCGAATAGGAAAACGCCGGGCAGGCGGCGGTGGTCGGCATGCCCAAGGCGTCGATATTGTCCTTCACCGCGACCGGGACGCCGTAGAGCGGCAGCAGCGCCGGGTCCTTTGCGCTCAGCGCTTCGGCTTCCGCCAGCGCCGCCTTTTCGTCGCGCAGGGTGATGAAGATGGCGGGATCGTTGTGGTCGCGAATCCGCGCAAAACTGCGCGCGACAGTTTGCGCCGGCGTCATGGCGCCGGCGCGGTGCGCGGCGACGATCTCGGCGACGGTTTCAGTCACGGTAGGCCCCGGCCATTGGCTGGTGGACTGAACTTGGCCATGTCGGGTGCGCTCCAGCGAGGAAATACATCCGGATCGAAGCAAGCGATGTGCCATTGTGTACATCGCGGCGGCAACCGGTTCCAGCTGAATATGACAGTTTATTCAGATGCTTAAATCATTTTCGTCAATTGACGATAGTCCTCCGCCAAACCCTTGAACGCGCACTTGCTCAATTTGTGGGCAGTGGAATTCCAGGCGGGGCACCGCCTCCCGGCGTCCGATGGCGGCATTGCCCGCCTGCGCGGTTCTCGCGTAGAGCAAAACGCCAGCCCCGCCAGAGGGCGTCCGGGGAATGCCAGGGGAAGCCGATGTCGACAGCCGCCGCCACTGCCCGCGACAATTCGACCGCGCTGTTCGCGACACCCGAGATCGTGGCCGACCGGCGCGCCGACGGCACCATCGTTGTGAAATCGACCGTGCCGCTGCAGCCGCACGCGCGCTGCGTCGGCGACTGGCTGGAGCATTGGGCGCAGACAACGCCGGAGCGTATTTTTCTCGGCGAGCGCGCCAACGCCGACGCGCCGTGGACCACGGTGACGTACAAGGACGCGTTGCGGCAGGTGCGCGCGGCCGCCGGCTGGGTGCTGGCGCAAGGGCTGAGCGCCGAACGCCCACTGGTCATTCTCTCCGACAACGGCATCGATCATGCGCTGTTCGCGCTGGCGGCGATGCATGCCGGCGTGCCGGCGGCGGCGATCTCGCCGGCCTATTCGCTGATGTCGCGCGATTTCGACAAGCTCAAGAGCATGATCAAGCTGCTCGATCCCGGCGCGATCTATGTGTCCGGCACAAAACCGTTCGCGGCGGCGCTGGCGGCGATCAAGCCGCTGCATTCGGCCAAAATCGTCAGCGGCGATGCCGACGGTGAGGCGATTTCGTTCCGCTCGATCGCGGCTACTCCCGAAATCCGAATCCGTCGCGAAAGCCTTTGCTTCGGTCGGGCCGGATACCATCGCAAAATTCCTGTTCACCTCGGGTTCGACCGGCACGCCGAAGGCCGTGATCAACACCCAGCGCATGCTGACCTCGAGCCAGCAGGCCAAGGCGCAGACCTGGTCGTTCCTCGAAGACGCGCGCGACGATCTGGTGATCCTGGACTGGCTGCCGTGGAGCCACACCTTTGGCGCCAACCACAATTTCAACCTCGTGCTGCGCAACGGCGGCACGCTTTATATCGACGGCGGCAAGCCGGCGCCGGGCCTGTTCGCGACCTCGCTGGCCAATTTGCGCAGCGTGATGCCGACGGTGTATTTCAACGTGCCGCGCGGGTTCGACATGCTGATCGCGGCGCTGCGCGGCGATGACGAGTTGCGCCGCCGCTTCTTCGGCGAGGTAAAATTCGCCTTCTATGCCGGCGCGGCCCTGCCGCAGAATCTCTGGGACGCGATGGAAGACCTTTCCATCAGGACCGTCGGCCGGACGCTGCCGATGGTGTCGGCCTGGGGCTCCACCGAAACCTCCCCGCTCGCCACCGACTGCCACTTTCAGGCACAGCGCTCCGGCAATATCGGCGTGCCGATTCCCGGCACCGAACTGAAACTGGTGCGGTCCGGCGACAAGCTCGAAGTGCGCGTGCGCGGGCCCAACGTGACGCCGGGCTACTGGAAGGCGCCCGAATTGACCGCGCAGGCGTTCGACGCCGAAGGCTTTTATCTGATCGGCGACGCCGTCACCTTTGCCGATCCGGAGCGGCCGGAACTCGGACTGTTTTTCGACGGCCGCGTCGCCGAGGATTTCAAGCTCAATTCCGGCACCTGGGTCAGCGTCGGCACCCTGCGTGTCGCCGGGATCGCGGCGCTTGTCGCCGCTGGTGCAGGACATTGTGGTGACCGGCCATGGCGGCGACCACGTCCGCTTCCTGGTATTTCCCAACATCGCGGCGTGCCGCGCCCATGCCGGCTTGCCCGACAGCGCCGATGTGAGCGAGGTGATCGGCCACGACAAGGTGCGCGCCCATATCGCGGCGGGCCTCGCCAGACTGAAGGCCCAAAGCGGCGGCGCTTCCTCCGCGCATGCGACCCGCGCGCTGCTGCTCGCCGAGCCTGCGTCCGTCGACGGCGGCGAAATCACCGACAAGGGCTACATCAACCAGCGCGCCGTGCTGACGCGGCGCGCGGCGGCGGTGAAGCTGCTGGAAGACGACACGCCGGCTGAGTGGATAGGCTGTCCGGGGTGAGTCGATCTCATCTCTTGAGACGCATGCGACGCTTCGGCCGCTGGACCGGATTCGGAGACGCAAGCAGCCCGGAGCTACCTCCAAAGATCGGCGAGTCATCGGTCTCGGACGGATCGTGGTTCAAATAAAGCCTTGCGATCAGACTTCTCAGCCAGAGCACCCCAGGATCGGTATGAACCCGGCGGTGCCAGAATTGCTTGAGCTCGATGTTCGGAATTTTGAACGGCGGCTCCAGCAGCTTGAGCCGGCCGGTGTGCATGAAGGCGCGTCCGACCGCGCGCGGCACGATCGAAATGATAGTTGGAGGTCGCCACCAGATGCGGCACGCTCATGAAATGCGGGGACCGCAGCACGATATGGCGATCCAGCCGCATCTCGGCCATCCGCCGCTCGGCGATCTCCTGGCTGCGGCCTTCCTGCATGACCACGACATGATCGGCGGCGAGGAATTGCCTCATGCTGATCCGGTCCCCGATGGTCGGGTGATCGGCGCGGACCAGGCAGGTAAAGGCATGCTCGAACAGCTTTTGCTGAAAGAAGCCGGCGCCGGTCAAATCGGGGAAATAACCGATCGCGAGATCCACGCCACCGGTGGTCATGGCCTGGCGCAACTCGGCCGGAGGCATGGTCAGCGACCGCAGGTTCAGTTTAGGCGCGCTGACCCTGAGCCGCTCCAGCAGCGCGGCAAGAATACCAGTTCGCCGATGTCGGAGGCGCTGAGCGAGAAAGTTCGCTCGGCGCTGGCGGGATCGAAAGCCCGCTCGCGAAGGATATCGAAGCGAACGGTTTCGATCACGCGGCGCACCGGCTCGCGGATCGACTGCGCCAGCGGCGTCGGCTGCATCGAGGCGCCATGCCGGACGAACAACTCGTCGCCGAACACGTCGCGCAGCTTGCCCAGCGAAAAGCTGACGGTGGGCTGGCTGACCTTGAGCCGTTCGGCCACCAGCGTGGTGCTGCCGGTGTCGTACATGGCGTCGAGGATCATCAGCAGATTGAGGTCGATCTCGCGATAATTCATGCGAGCTAATATACACAATTTAAATTATCTATTAATTGATTCAGCGGACGGCGTTATCCTGCGTCTCAAGAACCGGCGGCGCTCTTCAGCGGCAGCCCGGCACGGCCGATGAAGCCAGCGCGCAGGAGGGAATACGCATGTCAGTCTGACTGAATCGGGCCTCCGCGCCGCGGCGGACGCCTCCGTTCCGCATCTCGACGTCGACCCGTTCTCGATGGAGTTCTTCGACGATCCGCTATTCCGCGCACCATGCGTGCATGCGCGAAGCGGGACCGCTGGTCTATCTCGACAAATGGTCGGTCTACGGCGTCGCCCGCTACGAGGAGGTTCACGCCGTCCTCAACGATCCCGCGACCTTCTGCTCCAGCCGCGGCGTCGGCCTGAGCGATTTTGCCAAGGAGAAGCCGTGGCGGCCGCAGAGCATCATTCTCGAAGCTGATCCGCCGGCCCATACGCGGACCCGCGCGGTGCTGAGCCGGGTGCTGTCGCCGACGGTCATGAAGCAGATCCGCGATCGCTTCGCCACGGCCGCCGACGCCAAGGTCGATGAATTGCTGGCCCGCAAAAGCTTCGATGCCATCGCCGATCTGGCGGAAGCCTATCCGATGTCGGTGTTTCCCGACGCGATGGGCCTGAAGCAACAGGGGCGCGAGAACTTGCTGCCCTATGCGGGGCTGGTGTTCAACGCCTTCGGGCCGCCGAACCAGCTGCGCCAGGACGCCATCGAGCGCTCGGCGCCGCATCAGGCCTATGTCGCCGAGCAATGCCAGCGTGAAAACCTCGCGCCCGGCGGTTTCGGGGCCTGCATCCATGCCCGGGTCGACAGCGGCGATATCACCGCGGCCGAGGCGCCGCTGCTGGTGCGCTCGCTGCTGTCGGCCGGGATCGATACCACCGTCAACGGCATCGGTGCTGCGATCTATTGCCTGGCGCGGTTTCCCGATCAGTTGGCGCGGCTGCGCAGCCGATCCCTCGCTGGCGCGCAACGCCTTCGAGGAAGCGATCCGGTTCGAGAGCCCGGTGCAGACCTTCTTCCGGACCACGACGCGCGACGGTCGATATCGGCGGGCAACGGATCGGCGAGGGTGAAAAGGTTCTGATGTTTCTGGGCTCCGCCAACCGCGATCCGCGGCGGTGGGAGAATCGCCGACAGCTACGACATCACCCGCCGCACCACGGCCATGTCGGCTACGGGTCCGGCATTCATATGTGTGTCGGCCAGTTGGTCGCGCGCCTTGAAGGCGAGGTGTTGATTGCAGCGCTCGCGCGCAAGGTCGCCGATCGATCGAGATCATCGGGTCCGGTCAAGCGGCGTTACAACAACACGCTGCGCGGTCTGGACAGCCTTCCCGTGACCTTCATGCCGGCCTGAGCGCACCCATGACCATCGTCAACTTCGTTCATCCCGATGGCCGCACCCAAAGCGTCGAAGCAGACGATGGCCAGAGCGCAATGATGGTCGCCACCATCAACGGTATCGACGAGATCGTGGCCGAATGCGGCGGCAACGCCATGTGCGCCACCTGTCACGTTTATGTCGATCCGAAATGGGTCGGCGAGCTCGGTGCTGTCAGTGACGAGGAAGATGCGCTGCTCGACGGCGTCGCCGCCGAGCGTTCCGCCAGCAGTCGCTTGTCGTGCCAGATCAAAATCGCGCCGGGACTGGACGGTCTGGTGTTGAGGCTGCCGGACAAACAGATTTGACGGCGCGGTCGTAGCCTTCGGCGCCGAATTGATACCCGGCAAAGTCCGGGAACGAAAATTGCAAATTTCCAAAGGGAGAGAAGTGATGCGAAGTCTCATATTATGTGTGGCGCTGGCGTTGTCCTGCGCCGCGACAGTGCCGGCGCGCGCCGAAATTTCCGACGATGTGGTGCGGGTCGGCGTGCTCAACGACATCTCCGGCATTTTCCAGGACACCAACGGCATGGGCTCGGTGGAAGCCGCGCGCATGGCGGCGGAGGATTTCAACGGCGGCGGCAAGAACATCAAGGTCGAGATCGTCTATGCCGATCACCAGAACAAGGCCGATGTCGGCTCCGCGATCGCGCGCAAATGGCTCGATGTCGATGGGGTCGACGCCATCGTCG
This sequence comes from uncultured Alphaproteobacteria bacterium, assembly GCA_963706975.1. GTDB lineage: Bacteria > Pseudomonadota > Alphaproteobacteria > Rhizobiales > Xanthobacteraceae > Bradyrhizobium. The sequence continues at coordinate 82,534 of CAVPOL010000058.1, read as the reverse complement.
ACGTGCCGAATTCGGCCGTCGGCCTCACCATCAATTCGCTGCTGCGTGATTCCCGGATGACGTTCCTGGCGTCCTCGACCGCAAGCTCCGACCTTACCGGCAAGGCCTGTTCGCCGAACACGATTCAATGGGTCAACGACGCCTGGGCGACCGGCAACACCACGGCGGCGGCGATGATGGCGCGTGGCGGCAAGGAATGGTATTTCGTCACCGTCAATTACGCGCTCGGCCAGGGCATCGAGGCCGAGGCCACCAAATACATCGAGAAGCATGGCGGCAAGGTGCTGGGCTCGGCCAAGCATCCGCTCGGCACCCCGGACTTCGCCTCGCTGCCTGCTGCAGGCGCAGAACTCGAAGGCCAAGGTGATCGGGCTCGCCAATGCCGGCGGTGACACCATCAACGCGGTAAAACAGGCCGGCGAATTCGGCATCCAGTCCGGCGGCCAGACCATGGTGGCGTTCCTGCTGTTCGTCAACGACGTCCACGGCATGGGACTGAAGGTGGCGCAGGGACTGCAACTGCTCGAAGCCTTCTACTGGGACATGGACGACGACACCCGCGCCTTTGCCAAACGTTTTGCGGCGCGGCCGGTCATGAACGGCAAGATGCCGAGCGGCAATCAGGCCGGCGTCTATGCCTCCACGCTCGCCTATCTCAACGCGGTGGCGGCGACCGGCAGCGACGATGCGAAGGACGCAGTGCCGCAAATGAAAAAGTTCAAGGGCAAGGACAAATTGTTCGGCGACGTCACCATCCGCCAGGACGGCCGCGTGATCCATCCGATGTATCTGTTCGAGGTGAAGAAGCCGGAGGAGTCGAAATACCCGTACGACTATTACAAGCTGGTTTCGACCATTCCCGCCGAACAGGCGTTCCGGCCGATGGCTGATGGCGGTTGCTCGCTGGTGAAGTGACGGTCCGCCGCCATCGCTGTCGTCATTGCGAGGAGCGAAGCGACGAAGCAATCCATCTTTCCTTTACCGAAGAATGGATTGCTTCGCTGCGCTCGCAATGACGAACCAATACATTTCGGCAGGTGACGCAATCTGAACCCTCACCGCACCACCTTGCTGCTGCCTTGCGTGATCAGCCGCGCGGCGCGCTGGTCGCGGGCGTGGATCCACAGCCAGGAGATCGCGACGCTGAGCCGGTTGCGCAGGCCGATCAGGAAATAGATGTGGGCAATGCCCCAGATCCACCAGGCGATGGTGCCGCGCAATTTGAAGCGGCCGAAATCGATCACCGCCTTGCGCTTGCCGATCTGCGCGAGGCTGCCGGCATGCCGGTAGCGGAACGGAGCCAGCGTTTCGCCGCGCAGCCGCGCCTTGATGGTCTGGGCGACGTAGCGGCCCTGCTGCTTGGCCGCCGGCGCGATGCCGGGCACCGGCTTGCCGTCGGGGCCGTCGATCGTGACGGTATCGCCGATGGCGAAGATATCGGGATGGTCGGGCACCGTGAGATCGGGATTGACCTGCAGCCGGCCGGCGCGGTCGGCGGCCGCGCCGAGCCACTCCGCGGCGGACGAGGCGCGCACGCCGGCGGCCCAGATCAGCGTCCTGGCCGGCAGCCGTCTTGCCGCCATAGACGACGCCATCCGCGCTGCATTCGGTGACGGCCTGGCCCAGCATCACCTCGACGCCGAGACTTTCCAGCGAGCGCAGCGCATAGGCCGAGAGATCGTCGGGAAAGCCCGCCAGCACGCGCGGGCCTGCCTCGATCAGCACGACGCGCGCGGCGTGGGTGTCGATGTTGCGGAAATCGGGCGGCAGCGTGTCGCGCGCCAGTTCGGCGATGGTGCCGGCGAGTTCGACGCCGGTCGGGCCGGCGCCGACGATGACGAAGGTCATCAGCGCGGCGCGCCGCTGCGGATCGGTCTCGCGCTCGGCGCGCTCGAACGCGACCAGGATGCGCCGCCGCAGCGTGGTGGCGTCCTCCAGCGTCTTCAGCCCCGGCGCGAACGGCTCCCACTCGTCATGGCCGAAATAGGCGTGTCGCGCGCCGGTGGCGAGCACCAGGGTGTCATAGGGCACGGCGTCGCCGTCATCGAGCAGCACGCGCCTGGCCGCCGGCATCGACGCCGGACACGTTGGCGAACAGGGTCGTCACTTCCGCCCGGTCGCGCAGCAGATAGCGGATCGGCCAGGCGATCTCCGAGGTCGCGAGCGAGGCGGTCGCGACCTGATAGAGCAGCGGCTGGAACAGATGGTGGTTGCGGCGGTCGATCAGGGTGATCTCGACCTCGGCGCCCTTCAGCCGATGCGCCGTCTCCAGCCCGCCAAAGCCGGCGCCGACGATGACCACGCGATGGGGTTTTGCCGGCGTTTCGGTCATGGGATGGGGCTTTCGAGGTCAACACTCCGCCTGCCGAGTATGTATGCATTTGCGTGCGGGGGCCAAGAGCGCTTTGCCTATCGCTCGATAGCGAAAGCCGATCGTCGGCAAAATAAACCCGCCGTCACCGAATCCTTTGGCAGGCGTCGAACGTCTACCGGTCGAGACCGATGATTGCATCGCGCAGGGAGAACCAGATGAAACGGACCCTGATCAGGTACAAGACAAAGCCGGAATTGGCTGGTGTGAACGCCGAGTTGATTGCAAAAGTGTTCGAGGAACTGAAGGCGGCAAAACCCGGCGGCGTGCGTTATCTGTCGCTGCGGCTCGACGACGACAGTTTTGTCCATGTCGTCGAGACCGACGGACGAAGCGTCCGGCACGCTTCCGGGGCTCGCGGCCTTCAAGGCATTCCAGAACGGCATTGGCGAGCGCTGCATCGAGCCGCCGGTGGTGAAGAGCGTGACCATCGTGGGGAATTATCGCATGCTGGAGGAGCCATAGAACTGATGGCGCAGACGGCGGGAGTCAGCATGAAACCGGTCCTCGAGGTCGTCGACTGCCGCTGACATCAACAGCCTGCTCGCAGCGATGCGCCCAGGACTGCATCGCTATTGCGCGCGCATGGTCGGCTCGGTGATCGACGGCGAGGACGTGCTGCAGGATGCGCTGATCAAGGCGATGCAGGCGTTTCCGGCTGCAGGCCCAATCGGCAATCCCGAAGGCTGGCTGTTCCGGATCGCGCACAACACCGCGCTGGATTTTTTGCGGCGGCGCAACCGGCAGGAAGCGCTGCGGTCGGGCGAGGAGGTGGACATGATTGCCGATTCCGTCGACGCCGTCGCCAGCCGCCAGATCGCCAGCACGAGCCTGCGCATCTTCATGCGGCTGCCGGTGGCACAGCGTGCCAGCGTGATCCTGATGGATGTGCTCGGCTGCTCGCTGGCGGAAGTCTGCGACGTCATGGATTTCAGCTTGCCGGCGGTGAAGGCGGCGCTGCATCGCGGGCGCACGCAGTTGCGCGAATGGGCCGACGAGCCGGACGACCTGCCGCAGCCAGCCATGCCGGAGGCCGATCGCGCGCGGCTTTCCGCCTATGTCGCGCATTTCAATGCGCGCGATTTCGATGCCATCCGCGCCTGATCGCCGACGACATCAGGCTCGATCTCGTCAACAGGACCCGGATGAACGGCAAGGCCGAAGTGTCACGCTACTTCGGCAATTACGACAGGGTCAGCGACTGGCGCCTGGCGCCGGGACTGGTGGAGGGGCGCCCCGCCATTTTGGTGTTCGATCCCGCCGCACCTGATGCGCCGCCAAAATATTTCATGCTGCTGCAATGGTCGGCCGGCAAGGTCGCCGCCATCCGCGATTTCCGCCACGCCGCCTATGTGATCGAGGGCGCCGAATTCTGATCTGATAGCCGGCTTTCCCTGAAAACGAACCGTCCCCGTCATGGCCGGGCTTCGTCCCGGCCATCCACATTCTGCCCTATGGATGCCCGGCACGAAGGCCGGCCATGACGATACCCCTCTGCGACAATCGCTCCTCCATCAACCTGAACTATAATTCTTGCCATCATCAGCGGATACGAATTATGGTGCACAAACACAGGCCGTGAGCCGAAGGTTCTAAGAGGGAGCCGGCGGTTCGTGCTTGCTGGCGACCTCCGACTTCGCGCACAAACACGTCATCTTCAAAAAGGTGCCAGCGGGAGCGCTGAGCTTCCCTGGCGAGGCGGGGTCGATCCGGCTGGCGGCATTGGGTTCATAACGAGGAGGGGAACGACCATGAGAACGGCATTCTGGCTGGCAGGCGCGACGGTTCTGGCGCTGGCGCAGCCCGCATCGGCGGCGGACACCATCAAGATCGGGTTTGTCTCGACCTTCAGCGGTCCGACCGCCGTGATCGGCAATGACATGCGCAATTCGTTCGAGCTGGCGCTCGACCATATGGGCCGCAAGATGGGCGGCATTCCGGTCGAGGTGATCTACGAGGATGACGGCCAGAAGCCGGATGTCGGCAAGCAGAAGACCGAAAAGCTGATCCAGTCCGACAAGGTCGATTTCATCGCCGGCTATATCTGGTCGAACGTGCTGCTGGCGTCGCTGAAGACGGTCGTGGATTCCAAGACCATGATGGTCATCGCCAATGCCGGCCCGTCGCAGGTCGCGGGCGAACTCTGCTCGCCCTATGTGTTCTCGACCTCCTGGCAGAACGACCAGACGCCGCAGGCGATGGGCCTCTACATGAACCAGAAGGGCGTCAAGTCGGTGTTCCTGATCGGCCCGAACTATGCCGCCGGCAAGGACATGCTGGCCGGCGTCAAGAGCACCTTCAAGGGCGAGATCAAGGGCGAGGAATATACGGTGTGGCCGACCCAGCTCGACTTCTCGGCCGAATTGTCCAAGGCGCGCGCATCGGGGGCGGAGTCGATCTTCGTGTTCTATCCGGGTGCGGCCGGCGTCCAGTTTCTCAACCAGTATGCGCAGGCCGGCCTGAAGGCGCAGATGCCGCTCTACACCGCGTTCACCATCGACGAATTGTCGCTGCCGCTGCAGAAGGAGAATGCGCTCGGCGTTCCCGGCGCCCAGCAATGGGTCAACGATCTGCCGAACGAGGAGAACAAGAGGTTCGTTGCCGACTATCGCAAGAAGTACACCGGCCTGCGCCCGACCTTCTACGGCGCGCAGTCCTATGATGCCGCGCAGTTGATCAACAGCGCGGTGGTGGCGGTGAAGGGCGACACCACCAAGAAGGACGAGATGAAGGCGGCGATGGAGAAGGCCAATTTCAAGTCGGTGCGCGGCGACTTCAAGTTCGGCAACAACCACATCCCGATCCAGAACTTCTACCTGCAGGATGTGGTGAAGGATGCCGATGGGCCATTGGCGCTGAAGACCGTCGCCACCATCGTCAAGGACAGCCAGGACAAATTCCACGACAAATGCCCGATGAAGTGATCCGGGATCGATCCGAGACGGCGGCGGCGCCCAGGTGCCGCCGCTGTTTTTCCTGTTCGGCATGTCTCTTGCAGCCGTTCTTCGGTAACTCATCCTTCGAGACGCATCGCTTCGCGATGCTCCTGATGTCATCACGAGGTCCTCACAGACCCTCATGGTGAGGAGCGCGGCAGAGCCGCGCGTCTCGAACCATGGAAACACGTTCGATGCCTGATTGTGGTATGCCTCAACTGGAAAGCTGACCTGGACCGCGCATGCTGCTCGTCATCGAACAATTCCTGAACGGACTGCAGTTCGGGCTGCTGCTGTTCCTGCTGGCGGCGGGATTGACGCTGGTGTTCGGCATCATGGATTTCGTCAATCTGGCGCACGGCTCGCTCTACATGATGGGCGCCTATTTCGCGGCGACCTTCGTGGCGCTGGACCGGCAGTTTCGTGCTCGGCTGCGCTGCTGGCGCTCGGCGCAACGCTGCTGCTCGGCATCGTGCTGGAATTCGTCGCGCTGCGGCACCTCTACGGCCGCGACCATCTCGACCATGTGCTGGCGACGTTCGGGCTGATCCTGTTCTTCAACGACGCGGTGCGGCTGATCTGGGGCCCGGCGGGCCTCGCGCTGCCGCTGCCGGCCTGGCTGACGGTGCCGATCGCGATCATGCCCGGCGTGTATTATCCCGCCTATCGCCTCGCCATCATCGTGGTGGCGCTGGTGGTGGCGCTGCTGCTCTATCTCGTGGTGATGCGCACCCGCATCGGCATGCTGATCCGCGCCGGCGCCTCCAACCGGGAGATGATCGGCGCGCTCGGCATCAACATCAAGCTGCTCTACACGCTGGTGTTCGGGCTGGGCGCCGCGCTGGCCGGCCTTGCCGGGCTGATGCAGGCGCCGATCCTCACCGTGCAGATCGGGATGGGCGAGAACATCCTGATCCTTGCCTTCGTCATCATCGTGATCGGCGGCATCGGCTCGATCCGCGGCGCCTTCATGGCCGCGATCTTCGTCGGCATCATCGATACGCATGGGCCGCGCCTTCCTGCCCGATCTGCTGCGCAAGGTGCTGAGTTCCACCGCCGCCTCCACCGCCGCGCCCGCGCTGTCCTCGATGCTGATCTATCTGCTGATGGCCATCGTGCTGGTGGTGCGCCCGGAGGGGCTGTTTCCGGCCGGCAAGCGATGAGCGGCTCCTTCAACGCCCGCAACGTCATCGTGGTGCTCGTCATCGCCGGCCTGTTGCTGCTGCCGGTCTACTCCACGCTCAGTCGGCAACATCTTCGCGCTGACGCTGTTCACCCGTATCATGATCTTACGCGCTGGCGGCGGCCAGCCTCAATCTGATCATGGGCTATGGCGGCATGATGAGTTTCGGCCACGCCGCCTATCTCGGGATCGGCGGCTATGCGGTCGGCATCCTCGCCTTCGAGGGCATCGGATCCGGCTTCATCCAGTGGCCGCTGGCGCTGGTCGCCTCGGCGCTGTTCGCGCTGGTGATCGGCGCGCTGTCCCTGCGCACCCGCGGCGTCTATTTCATCATGATCACGCTGGCCTTTGCGCAGATGGCCTATTACGTCGCCTCCGGGCTCGCCGCGCTATGGCGGCGACGACGGCCTGACCATCTACAAGCGCAGCGATTTCGGCGGCCTGATCGACCTCTCGAACCGCGTGCAGTTCTATTATCTCTGCGTGGCCTGCCTGCTCGGCGGCATCTATCTGATCTGGCGCATCGTCAATTCGCGCTTCGGCCTGGTGGTGCAGGGCGTGCGCTCCAACGAGCGGCGCATGCAGGCGATCGGCTTTCCCGTCAACCGCTACCGGCTGGTCTGCTTCGTCATATCGGGCACCATCTGCGGCCTTGCCGGCGCGCTGCTCGCCAACAACACCGATTTCGTCAGCCCGGCCACGATGTACTGGACCCGTTCCGGCGACCTCATGGTGATGGTGATCCTCGGCGGCATGGGATCGCTGTTCGGCCCGGTGATCGGCACCATCGTGTTCCTGCTGCTGGAAGAGCTGCTGTCGCAGTTCACCGAATACTGGGCGATGATCATGGGCCCGCTGCTGCTGCTGGTCGTGCTGTTCGCGCGCGGCGGCATCGACGGCATGCTGGGGAGGCCGCGCCGTGGCTGAACCGCTGCTCCGCGTCGAAAACCTGGTGCGCCGTTTCGGCGGCGTGCTCGCCGCCGACAACGTCTCGCTCGACGTCGTCAGCGGCGAACTGCACGCCATCATCGGCCCGAACGGCGCCGGCAAGACCACGCTGATCAGCCAGCTCACCGGGCAGTTGACGCCGAATTCCGGCACCATCCGTTTTGCCGGCCAGGACATCACCTCGGCTGCCCGCCTACCGCCGCAGCCGGCTCGGGCTGGCGCGCTCGTTCCAGATCACCTCGTTGCTTGCCCGATTTCACCGCGGCCGACAATGTCGCGCTGGCGGCGCAGGCGCATGACGGGCACTCCTTCCGGTTCTGGGCGCAACGCGCGCAAGGAAAAGCACCTGCGCGACGCCGCGCAGGCCGCGCTGGAGCGGGTCGGGCTCGAGCAGCCGCGCCGACACGCCGTTTCCGAACTGAGCCATGGCGAGCAGCGCGAGCTCGAGCTCGCGGTCGCGCTCGCCACCAAACCGCAACTGCTGCTGCTCGACGAGCCGATGGCCGGCCTCGGCGCCACCGAATCGGCGCGCATGGTCGAACTGCTGCAAGGAATTGCGCAAGCGAGGTCACCATCGTGCTGGTCGAGCACGACATGGAAGCGGTGTTTGCGCTCGCCGACCGCATCACGCGTGCTGGTCTATGGCCGCGTCATCGCTTCGCGGCAAGCCGGACGCAATCCGCAGCAACGAAGAGGTGAAGCGCGCCTATCTCGGCGATCAGCATGTGGTGGCGCCCATGGCTGATGCCAGATGGCTGCGACGCTGCTCGAAGTCGACGGCATCGAGACCTGCTACGGCCTGAGCCAGGTGCTGTTCGGCCTGTCGCTGTCGGTCCGCGCGGGCGAGATGGTGGCGCTGATGGGCCGCAACGGCATGGGCAAGACCACGACCATCCGCTCCATCATGGGCCTGACGCCGGCGCGCGCGGGCGCGATCCGCTTTGCCGGACAGGAGGTGCGCAGCCTGCCGTCGCTACAAGATCGCGCAGCTCGGCATCGGGCTCGTGCCCGAAGGCCGCCAGATTTTCCCCAATCTGACCGTGCGCGAAAATCTCGTCGCCGCCTCCGGCAACCGGCTCGGCGCCCGCGATCCCTGGACGCTGGAAAAAATCCACGCGCTGTTTCCGCGGCTTGCCGAACGCTGCGCCAACATGGGCGGCACGCTGTCCGGCGGCGAGCAGCAGATGCTGGCGATCGGCCGCGCGCTGATGACCAATCCGCGGCTGCTGATCCTCGACGAAGCCACCGAAGGCCTCGCGCCGCTGATCCGCGACGAAATCTGGAATTGCCTGTCGCTGCTGAAAACGCAAGGCCAGTCGGTGCTGGTGATCGACAAGAACGTCGACAACCTCACCGCATCGCCGACCGCCACTACATCATCGAGCGCGGCCGCACGGTGTGGAGCGGCACGTCGGAGCAGTTGATCGCGGAGCCGGAGCTGCAGCACAAGTATCTGGGGATCTGAATCGTCGCGGCGTCCCTGCGCGTGGGAACGGCAAGGCCCGTTCCGGCCTAGACCGGTTCCGTCAGTATCCCTGTCTTGCTTATGCCGCTGGCGCGTTCATGATGTCGAGCCGATCGCCTCAGTTGATCGACTTTGCGACGCATTAAGCGTGCCGGGGTTTGTCGCCTTCACGTGGTGCGCATCCGCGGAGCACACCGACCGACGCGGCCAACCTCAAGTCAGCGAGCCGTCAGGGGCAACCTTGGCGGCTTCGCCTGTCTCAAGAATTCAGGCGACGTGATCCCTTTCAGACCCGCTATCACGCTCGACTTCCGTGGGAGAGGTCGAGACACGCAGCGCCGGGTTAGGGAGCGGCCGTCCTAACCGAACGCTCATTCGACCGGGCCCATCAGGCGTCACCGTCTTTCCGCGAGCGGTGCGAGGGGGCTCAAAACATCTCAAAATATTCCCGCTGCTCCCAGTCCGACACCTCGGCCTGAAACCGCTCGATCTCGGCGTTCTTGATGTGGACGTAATAGTCGACGAATTCCGCGCCCAGCGCCTCGCGGAAGAACGGATCGTCGCTGCAGCGCGTACACCGCTTCGCGCAGCGTCTTCGGCAATAGCGCCGCCTTGGTCTCGTACGGCGTATCCGCCGACGGGCCGGGATCGAGCTTGCGATCGACGCCGTCGAGGCCGGAGAGGATTTGCGAGGCCATGTAGAGATAGGGATTGGCGGCGGGCTCGCCGATGCGGTTTTCCAGCCGCGTCGCGGGATCGTGGCGCCGCCGAGCACGCGGATCATGACGCCGCGGTTGTCGCGCCCCCAGATCGCGCGATCCGGCGCCAGCGAATAGGAGCGGTAGCGCTTGTAGCCGTTGATGGTCGGCGTCGTGAACACGGTCGAGGCGCGGGCGTGCTGGAAGCAGCCCCGCAAGATAGCTTTGCCGAACGGGCTCAGCGCCTCGCCGCCATCCTTCGCCATGAAGGCGTTCTCGCCGTCTTCGCGCGACACCAGCGACTGATGCAGATGCCAGCCGGACGCGAACACATTTGGCAAGTTTCGGCCGGCACATGAAGGTGGCGTGAAAGCCGTGGCGGCGGGCGATCTGTTTCACGGCGCTGCGGAACAGCACCATGTTGTCGGCGGGCGCCAGCCCCTTGGCCGGCGCAAAGGTGAATTCGCACTGGCTCGGGCCGAACTCGACCTCGACCGAGCGCAGCGGCAGCCCGAGCGCCAGCACGTCGCGCCGGATGATCTCCAGCACCGGCTCCATCTGGTCGTAGCGCTGCTCGGTGAGATACTGATAGCCGTGCGACAGCAGGCTGACCTCCGGCGGCGTGCCGGGCTGGCCCGGCATGCTCCGGCGACATTTTGGGTTTTCGAGCTTGAAGATGTGGAATTCGACTTCCAGCCCCGCGACGAAATCGTAGCCGCGTTTTGCCAGCCGATCGAGCACGGACGCGTAGAGGTTGCGCGTCGCGAACGGCACCGGCCGTCCGTCGGAAAAATAGAGGTCGCACAGCAGCCATCCCGTGCCCGGCGCCCATGGCAGCACGCGGAAGGTCGTGGGATCGGCGACCATCAGCACGTCGGCGGCGCCCTCCATCTCCTTCATGCCGAAGCCGCCGCCGGAGGTGAACACCGGAAACACCGTGCGGTGCGAGGTGTCCTTGGCGAGCATCGTCGTGGTGATCGAGCAGCCGCTTTCCAGCGAGGCCAGCGCCTCGCTCGCCACCAGCGTCTTGCCGCGGAGGATGCCGTGTTGATCCGGGAATGACAGCCGGATCACTTCCAGCTTCTGCTCGTCGACGATGCTGCGCAGGCGGGCTGCGGCTTCCTGCTGCTCATTCGACCACAGGCCGTGACGCTCGACAAAACTCAACGCGTCACTCCCTCAGGGCCTAACTCGAATTGCGATGAATCGCTGCATAGGAGCCGTCATTGCGAGGAGCGTAGCGACGAAGCAATCCATCCTTTTCGTGGCGCGTCAAAGCTGGATGGCGTCGCTTCGCTCGCAATGACGAAACGCTAAACCGCCTTCAGGTGCCGAACCTTTTCCGCGATCTCGCTCGGCACCGGCGCGGCCCATGGCGCGCTGCGGCGGCGTTTTACATCCACTTCCATCCAGAAGGTTTCCCAGCCGCGGGTCGGGCCGATGCCGTCCATCGTGGCGGGACCCTGGATGCTGCGCGCATGGGCGTCGTCCAGAAACAGCATCGGCTTCTGGCCGCCTGCAACCTTCTCGATTTCCTGCCGCAGCAGGCGGCGGTACTGCACGATCGCTTTGTCGGAGGTGCCGAGATGCTCTCTTGGTGCGATCCTGGATCGCGCCCATCGACTCCACCGCCCACTGGTCGTGCACGTTGATGTCGCTGCCCATGCCGGTATAGGTCGCGGTCGCCTGTTCGTGCGGGTCGAAACCGTAATCATTGGCTCTGTTCTTGCGCGACTTGTAGTCGGGCAGTTCGTAGAGCTCCAGCCGCTGGTCGCGCATCTTCTTCTTGTCGACCGGCGCCGTATAGGAGGTGAAGATCGCATACCAGTAGCAATTCTCGTCATCGACCGGCACGTGCCACTGCGTGATCGTCATCTCGGTGCTCATCGGGATGACAAAGCCGTGCGGGAACAGCTGGTTGGTGACGCGCACATGGGTGCGCTCGTCGTCGAGTTCGCGCAGCGCGATCAGCCGCAGGCCGTATTCGGTGTGCTCGACATTGATGATGGGCCGGTCATACTCGCGCAGGATCTTCGTCATCGGCATGTCGGATCCCGCCGAAGCGCCGCGGAACTGCTTGCCGTAGGCGCCGGACGTATCCTCGTCCTCGAAGAAGCGATGCAGGAACGAGGCATGCGCCGGATCGATGCCGACCTCCAGCGCCTGCAGCCAGTTGCAGTTGATGTGGCCCTTGAACGCAAAAGTGTGGCTGTCGGGGGCGACAAAACAGTCGATCTCCGGAAACGCCGGCGGCGCGCCCTCGCCGAGATATGCCCACAGGATCCCGCTCTTCTCGATCACGGGGTAGGCGCGCTGGGTAACATTTTTGCACAGAGCTGCGAATCCTTCGGCTCCGCCGGCGTCTCCAGGCATTTTCCCGCGACGTCGAACAGCCAGCCATGGAACGCGCAGCGCAGACCGCCGTTTTCGAGCCGGCCGAACGCGAGGTCGGCGCCGCGATGCGCGCAGTGCCGCTCGATCAGGCCGTAGCGCCCCTCTTCGTCGCGAAACAGCACCAGATTTTCGCCGAGCAATTTTACCGGCTTGACCGGCCGTGGGCCCGCGAGTTCGTCCACCAGCGCCGCCGGCTGCCAGTACATCCGCATCAGCTTGCCGCAAGGATCCTTCGCACCCGTCCGGGTGATCAGGTCGTTCTGTTCCTGGCTCATCATGGCTGATGTTCTCCGGCCCGACGGTGAGGGCTGAATACTGTTTGGAATCAGGTTACTAGGCTCGTGGTGCGAGGCAAGGGGATTCATCGAGCTTGGTAAGCGGTCGGGCGCATGGCCCGGATGGAGCCCACGAGTTGCGAATGCGCACCCGATGGCGCAATCCGGGCTTGATAGCGTTCATACTCGGAGACGGTTGCGAGTTGTTGACAAATTTGCTAACGATCGGCCGATGCCAGACACCAGGAAAATATCCTGGATCAAGGCCGCGCGCAGGGACTTTGAGGAATCCCGAACGAGGTTCAGGGCGACATGCTCGACGCGCTGACCATTGCTGCCGAGGGCGGGAAATCGGGGAAGGCGAAGCCGTTCCAGGGGCGTGGACGGCGGCGTATTTGAGATTGCGTTGCGATATCGCGGTGACGCCTTTCGGACGCTCTATGCGGTCAAGATCGACGCGGATGTCTGGGTGATCCATGCATTCCAGAAGAAGTCCAAATCCGGAATCAAGACGCCGCGGATGGAGATTGCACTCATTCACGACAGGCTAAGACGCCTCAAGGAAGCGCTGAAATGAAAAAAGACGATATTGCGCTGGTGCGCGGCAGCGGCAACGTATTTCGCGATTTTGGACGGCCCAACGCCGATCTGGAGCAGGCGCGCGCGCTGACGGCGGCAAAAATCATCCGCATCATCGACGAACGCAAGCTTTCGACGCGCGATGCGGAAAAGCTGACCGGCGTTTCCTATTCGGAATTTTCCCGTATTCGCAATACCCAACTCGGTCGTTTCACGCTGGACCGGATGATCGCCATTCTCGGTAAACTCGACGAGAATATCGAGGTGTCCGTCAGCTTCAGGGCGCGTAAACGCAGGGTAGCGACCGTGCCGCGCGTCGTCGCTGCCAAACCGCCGCGCATCGGCAAACGGCGAGAGCTTCGCCGCGCAGATGGAGCGTAATGGCCGGATGAGCAAACTCCGCCTCCGCCTGCCCGACCTGCCGCCCGACATCCGCTTCGAGCCGTTGTCCGACTTCGCCACGGGTTTCGCCCGATCGGCGAGACCGACATTCATGTCCTGATGGATCGACCGCCTGCCACCCCAAAAATTCGCGCCGCGGTCAGCGGCGACGTGACCGCGATCCTGCAAGTGCGCCGGCAAGCCATTCTCGTCCGGGCAGGCAGTCATTACGATCCGGTCATCCTGAACGACTGGGCCGATGCCGCGAATGCCGGGCGGATCGCAAGGCGGATTGCCGATCCGGACTTTCGCACCCTGGTCGCCGAAGTAGGTGGTGAGATCATCGGCTTTGCCATGGCGGCCCCCTCAAAAGGCGAATTGCTGGCGCTCTACGCCAGACCCAACCAGATCGGTCATATCGGACGGGACCTGCTGGCAGCCATCGAACCGCTCGTCTTCCAGACAACGGCGCTTCTGGTCTGCGAGGCCTCGCTGAATGCCGAGGGCTTTTACAAAGCCAACGGCTACACGGCAGAGGGCGCCAGGGAGTTTTTGACTTCCTCCGGTTTGAAATCCCGCGTCGTGCGGATGAAGAAGCCGCGGCCGAACGTCTGACAGGGCTGAGGCGCGGGTCAGGGGGCTACGGCGCGGCCTTGAGCCCGAAATGGCCGATGACTTCCCGCGCCGCCGCCTCCGCCGGCATCGCGCCGGTATCGAGTGCGAGGCAGCCGGGTCGCGGCACCGGCGTGAACGTGTAGTCGTCGAGATACTTGATCAGGGCTTCCCTTGACGCCATCTTGCGCCGTTCCACGCGATCCGGGTTGCCGACCCGGCGCAATGCCTCCTCACGCGAGCAGTGCAAGAACACCGGCAGCAGTTCGCCGCCATGCCGCTGCACGATCTCCTCGAATTTCCGCAATTGCGGCAGATCGTCCGGCTCGACGAAGCAGAAGGTCATGACGACAAGCGGAACGCCGTGATCGCCGGCAGCCTCGAGCACCAAATATCTGGTGCTGTGGACCAGGTCCCAAAATCCGGGCGCGCCGAACTCGAACATCGTGCGCGCCAGATCGATCGACGCATGATTGTCGAACAGCCGCCCCGGCATCGACCGGAGCAGCGCCTTTGCGACCGTCAATTTGCCGGTCGCGGGCGAGCCGTGGAGAAAGAGGAGTTTCATGCGGGATGGATAGCGCGAATGGCGGAAGAGGGCGAGGCGCAGAGACTGCTAATTGGGCCGCGGGCGCTCCCCGGATGCAGCGCAGCGCGCCGCACTTGCGGCGTGGTGCACTGCTGATCCGGGGTCCATGGGTCCCGGCTCTGCGCCGCATCGCGAAGAAGCGCTGCGCCGCGTCCGGGACACGAGAGTAATTCACCCCCGCGCGAACATTTTTGCGTCCTGCTGCAGCACCGGCGCCACCGCGTCGGTCAGGCGCGCTGCCGCCGCATCCACGCTGAGACCCGCGGTATCCACCACCGCATTGGCCCGCGCATACAGCGGCTCGCGGCTTCGCAAAATGGTGCGCAATTCGGCCATCGCCGAGCGGTCGTCGGCCATCGGGCGCAGGTCGCCCTGGCGGCGCACCCGCGCCATGTGTTCTTCCGGCTCGGCCTTCAGCCAGATGGTGTAGAACGACTGCAGGATCAGGTCGAAGGTCAGCGGCTCCGAGACGATGCCGCCGCCGGTCGCCAGCACCATCAATTCCTTGCGCGCCAGCAATTGGCCGAGCGCGGCCTGCTCCATCCTGCGAAAACCTTCCTGGCCGTAGAGCGCGATGATCTCGGCGACCGAAAGACCGTTCTGCGCCTCGATCTCCTTGTTGAGCTCGACAAAGCTCCAGCCGATCCGCTTCGCCAGCATCTTGCCGAGCGTGGACTTGCCGGCGCCGCGCAACCCGATCAGCGCGATGCCGGAGAACGACATTTTGTGCGCCGAGGCGCCGTGGCCTGAGAGAATGTCGCGGGCCTGCGCGATCTGGCCAGGTGTTGCTTTCCGCAGGAGATCGCGGATCACGGGCCAGTCCGGTGCAGGCTCGCCTGCGGGAATGAGATCTTCGAGATGCGCGCCCATCGCGGTCGACACCCGGCGCAGCAGCACGATCGAGACGTTGCCCTTGCCGCCCTCGAGTTGCGCAATATAGCGTTCCGAAATGCCGGAAACCTTTGCCAGCACTTTTCGCGACATGCCGTGCAGCGCCCGCATGGTGCGGACGCGCTGGCCGAGCTCTTCGAGGAAGCCGGTTTCGGGATCGGGAGTGTCGGTCATGTCCCCGGTTCGTCCAGGTCGCGAAAATCGCGCGCATCCGGAAACATAGTGCCGACGAGGATTGACAGCAAGCGCGTCTGGTGCCTTTCTATGAATTATAATTCTTAAAACTGGGGAGAAGACGTCGTGACACGCTTTTGCTTTGGGAGCGCGGCATGAGCGCGGTGTCCGGTTCCTATAACGCGGTGACCTGGTTGCTCGACCGCAATGTCGACGAAGGCCGCGGTACAAAACTCGCCTTCACCGACACCGTTTCCGAGCTGACCTATGGCGATCTGCAGCAGCAAAGCCGCCGCGTCGCCAACATGCTGCGCCGGCTCGGCGTGCGCCGCGAAGAGCGGGTGGCGATGATCATGCTCGACACCGTGGATTTCCCCGCCGTGTTTCTCGGCGCGATCCGCGCCGGCATCGTCCCGGTGCCGCTCAATACGCTCCTGAACTCGGATCAATACGCCTATGTGCTGGCCGATTGCCGCGCGCGCGTCCTGTTCATCTCGGAAGCACTGCTGCCGGTAGTCAAGGACATGGTCGGACGGATGTCAGATCTCGAACATGTCGTCGTCGCGGGCAAGGATGCGCACGGTTACAGGAAACTGAGTGACGAACTTGCCGGCGAAAGCGATGACTTTACGACCGCCGCGACCCACCCCGACGAGCCGGCATTCTGGCTGTACTCTTCCGGCTCGACCGGTATGCCCAAGGGCGTGCGGCATCTGCATTCCAATCTGGCCGCGACCGCGGAGACCTACGCAAAGAAGGTGCTCGGCATCGGCGAGGACGATGTCTGCCTGTCCGCGGCAAAATTGTTCTTCGCCTACGGCCTCGGCAACGCGCTGACGTTTCCGATGTCGGTCGGCGCCACCACGGTGCTGAATTCCGAGCGGCCGACGCCGGCGCTGATGTTCGCTCTGATGAACAAATACAATCCCTCGATCTTCTTCGGCGTGCCGACGCTGTTTTCCGCCATGCTGAATGACGAGGCGCTGAAGGCCGCGCGCGGCGGTACGCGCCTGCGCATCTGCACCTCCGCCGGCGAGGCGCTGCCGGAATCGGTCGGCAACGCCTGGAAGGCGCGCTTCAACGTCGATATTCTGGACGGCGTCGGCTCCACCGAACTGCTGCACATCTTCCTGTCGAACGCGCCCGGTGACATCAAATACGGTTCTTCCGGACGCCCGGTGCCGGGCTATCAGGTGCGGCTGGTGAACGACGCCGGCGACGATGTGCCCGACGGCGAGGTCGGCGAACTGCTGGTCGATGCGCCCTCGGCCGGCGAGGGCTACTGGAACCAGCGCAGCAAGAGCCGCCAGACGTTTGCCGGCCACTGGACCCGCACCGGCGACAAATACATCCGCGATGCCGACGGCCGCTACACCTTCTGCGGCCGCAGCGACGACATGTTCAAGGTCTCCGGCATCTGGGTGTCGCCGTTCGAGGTCGAGAGCGCGCTGATCACCCACCCCGCGGTGCTGGAAGCCGCCGTGGTGCCGGAAGCCGATCCGGAAGGCCTGCTGAAGCCGAAAGCCTTTGTCGTGCTGCGTGCGGACGCCAGGCAGGACGGCCTGCGCGAGGCGCTGAAGGAGCACGTCAAGCAGAAGATCGGCCCGTGGAAATATCCGCGCTGGATCGACGTGGTCGAGAGCCTGCCGAAGACGGCGACCGGGAAGATCCAAGGTTCAAGCTGCGGGATGGCGCATCAGCGGAGGCAAGGCGTTTACGTCGTCCCCGCGATGCGCGGGGACCCATACGCCGCGGCCCTCGTTGAGGCAGGCGTCCGAGACCTTTTTCAAGACGAGGGGCCGCGGCGTATGGGTCCCGGCGCGGAGGCCGGGACGACGGCAGTGAGATTGCAACATCTCGAAAATTTCTGAAAGCCAAAGCGATGACCACCCTCTCCCCCACCGGCTTCCTCCGCATCGGCGCCTCCGATCTCGAATACCGCATGATCGGCCCGGCGCCGCGCCGCGCCGACCATCGTCATGCTGCATGAGGGCCTCGGCTCGGCCGGGCTGTGGGGCGACTTTCCGGAAAAACTGCAGGCCGCGACCTGCGCCGGCGTATTCGCCTATTCGCGCGCCGGCTATGGCGCCTCCACGCCGGCAAAACTGCCGCGGCCGCTCGATTACATGCATGTCGAGGCGCTCGATGTGCTGCCAAAGCTGCTGGATGCCATCGGCTTTCGCCGCGGCATTCTGGTTGGACATTCCGACGGCGCCTCGATCGCGGCGATCCATGCCGGAGCGCATCAGGATCACCGCGTGCAGGGTGTTTTGATGATCGCGCCGCATTTCATCGTCGAGGATATTTCGGTGGCCTCGATTGCCGAGATCAAAGCGGCCTATGAGGGCACGGAGCTGAGGGCGAAACTGTCGCGCTGGCACCGGGACGTCGACAACGCCTTTTATGGCTGGAACGACGCCTGGCTCGATCCGGATTTTCGCAACTGGGATATTTCGGAATACCTCGCCTATATCCGCGTTCCGGTTGCGATCCTGCAGGGCGCCGACGACCAGTATGGGACATTACGGCAGATCGAAATCGCCCGGGAAGAGTGCTACTGTCCGGTCGATGTGACGGTCATTCCCGGGGCTGGGCATTCGCCGCATCGCGAAGCGCCGGGCGTTACGCTCGATATTATTTCGGATTTTGCCAATGCTGTTTTGCACAGCGATGAAGGCTCGCACGGACGCGCCGCATAGGCCGCCGGCCGGGGCGATGCTCCGATGAGCACATCCCTCGTCTAGCCAATCTTCCACTGCCGCAATGGGCCTATGTGCCCGGCGAGACCGCCGAGGCCGACGCCGACGACGATACGCTGTCGCAGGCCAGGGCGCTGGTGCCGTCGAGGTTTCGCGATTTCGTCCCGGCGCGCCATCCGGCGCTGCGCTATGGGCTGGCGCTCAACGACCACGGCTTCTTCTGGGAAGTCGCAACAGATCCTCGAAGCGGTCTGGGCGGCGGCGCCGCAGGGCGGTCGCGAGCGCATCCTGCTGCGTGCCTGCATCCAGATCGCCGGCGCCAATCTGAAGCTGCGGATGCAAAAGCCGCATGCCGCCGCGCGGCTGCTCGGCGAAGCGCTGGGCGGACTGGGAACCCTCAGCCAGCGCCAGGCCGGCCGGCGGCGACGGATTCGCCGACGGCTTCCCGACCGCGTCGCTCGCGGCGCTGCTGAAGGCAAGACTGGCGCAGCCGGGGCTCTCCAAGGCCGATTGGGTCAAGATCGGTACCGTCAGCCGAACATGAAACAAAATGCAGCTTTGTGCGTTTTGGGGTAGACCGCTCCAAAAACATGCACTATTGTGCATAGATCATCCAGACCAAAAACTCAAAAAACCTCAAGGGTGGCTCATGGCCGGCGAAGATCGCGTCCTCGCAGGCGGCGCGAAGCACATCGATTTTCAGACCGATCCGTCGCGCTACCGGCACTGGAAGCTGGATGTCGAAGGCGATGTCGCGACGCTGACCATGGATGTCGACGAGAATGGCGGGCTGTTCGAGGGCTATCAGCTAAAGCTTAATTCCTACGATCTCGGCGTCGATATTGAACTCGCCGACGCGGTGCAGCGGCTGCGCTTCGAGCATCCCGGCGTGAAGGTGGTGATCGTGCGCTCGGGCAAGAACCGGGTGTTCTGCGCCGGGGCCAACATCCGCATGCTGGCCGGCGCCACCCACGCCCACAAGGTCAATTTCTGCAAATTCACCAACGAGACCCGCAACGGCCTGGAAGATTCTTCGGAAAATTCCGGCCAGCGCTTTATCACTGTGGTCAACGGCACCGCGGCTGGCGGCGGCTACGAACTCGCGCTGGCGACCGATCACATCATCATGGCCGATGACGGCGCTGCCGCGGTGGCGCTGCCGGAAGTGCCGCTGCTGGCGGTGCTGCCGGGCACCGGGGGTCTCACCCGGGTGGTCGACAAGCGCAAGGTGCGCCGCGACCACGCCGATTATTTCTGCACCATCGAGGAAGGCATCAAGGGCAAGCGGGCCGTCGCATGGCGCCTGGTCGACGAGATCGTGCCGAACAGCAAGCTCGAGGCAAAAGTCGCCGAGCGAGCAAAGGAATTCGCCGCGGCCTCGAAGCGCAACGGCAACGGCAAGGCCATTGCGCTGACGAAGCTGGATCGGACCATCGACAACAACGGCATCCGCTACGGTTTTGTCAGTGTCGACATCGACCGCGCGGCACGGATCGCCACCATCTCGATCAAGGCGCCGGACGAGGCGCCGCCGGCCGATATCGACGGCATGATCGGGCAGGGCGCGTCGTTCTGGCCGCTGCAGGTGGCGCGCGAGCTCGACGACGCGATCCTGCATCTGCGCATCAACGAACTCGACACCGCGATGCTGGTGTTCAAGTCGCATGGCGAGCGCGCTAATGTGCTGGCCTGCGACGCCTTTCTCGACGCCAACAAGGCGCACTGGCTGGTCAACGAGATCAGGCAATACTGGAAAAGGGTGCTGAAGCGCATCGACGTCACCTCGCGCACCCTGGTGACGCTGGTCGAGCCCGGCTCCTGCTTTGCCGGCACGCTGGCCGAACTGGTGTTCGCCGCCGACCGCTCCTACATGCTGATCGGCTCGATGCAGGGTGACAACCGCGCGCCGCCTGCGATCGAACTGTCGGCGATGAATTTCGGACCCTATCCGATGAGCCACGGCCTGACGCGGCTGCAGTCGCGTTTCCAGGCCGACCCCGAGGATGTGACGCGCGCGCAGCAAAAGATCGGCGCCGCGCTCGACGCCGAGGAAGCCGAGGCGCTCGGCCTCGTCACCTTCGCGCTCGACGATATCGACTGGGACGACGAGATCCGGGTGTTTTTCGAGGAGCGCGCCTCGTTCTCGCCCGACAGTCTTACGGGCATGGAAGCCAATTTGCGCTTCGTTGGACCGGAGACCATGGAATCGAAAATCTTCTCGCGCCTGACGGCGTGGCAGAACTGGATCTTTCAGCGCCCCAACGCGGTCGGCGAAGACGGTGCCCTGCGCCGCTACGGCACCGGCCAGAAGGCGCAGTTCGACATGACGAGAGTGTAGAGAATTTTACGGCGTCATGGCCGGGCTTGACCCGGCCATCCACGTCTTTTCGCTCAGTGAAGAGAAGGCGTGGATGCCCGGCACAAGGCCGGGCATGACGGAAAATACCTCCAAAGGAGCACGCCATGAACTCAACATCATGAACGTCGACTACTCGACCAAGATTCCCAACAACGTGAATCTCAGCGAGGACCGGCAGGTGCTCAAGGCGCTGGAGGGCTGGCATCCCGGCTACATGAACTGGTGGGGCGACATGGGGCCGGAAGGCTTTCAGCAGTCGCTGGTCTATCTGCGCACCGCCTATTCGGTCGATCCGCGCGGCTGGGCCAAGTTCGACTACGTCAGGATGCCGGACTATCGCTGGGGCATTTTGCTGGCGCCGCAGGAAGAGAACCGCGTCATTCCCTTTGGCGAAAACTACGGCGAACCGGCCTGGCAGGAAGTCCCGGGCGAGCATCGCGCCATGCTGCGCCGCCTGATCGTGATCCAGGGCGACACCGAGCCGGCCTCGGTCGAGCAGCAGCGCCATCTCGGCAAGACCGCGCCCTCGCTCTACGATCTGCGCAACCTGTTCCAGGTCAATGTCGAGGAAGGCCGCCATCTCTGGGCGATGGTCTATCTGCTGCAGAAATATTTCGGCCGCGACGGCCGCGAGGAGGCCGACGATTTGCTGCGCCGCCGCTCCGGCGACGCCGATAGCCCACGCATGCTCGGCGCCTTCAACGAGGCGACGCCGGACTGGCTGTCGTTCTTCATGTTCACCTATTTTACCGACCGCGACGGCAAGATGCAGCTGCATTCGCTGGCGCAGTCCGGCTTCGATCCGTTGTCGCGCACTTGCCGCTTCATGCTGACCGAAGAAGCCCATCACATGTTCGTCGGCGAGACCGGCATCAGCCGCATCCTGCAGCGTACCTGCGAGGCCATGAAGGCCGCCGGGATCAGCGACCCCAATGACGTGGCAAAAGTCCGCGCGCTCGGCGTCATCGACCTTCCGACCATGCAGAAGAAGCTGAACCTGCACTACACTCTGTCGCTCGATTTGTTCGGCTCGGAGGTTTCCACCAACGCCGCCAACGCCTTCAACGCCGGCGTCAAGGGCCGCTACCGCGAGACCCAGATCGAGGACGATCATCAGCTCAAGAACAGCACCTATCCGGTGCTGAAGCTGGTCGACGGCGTCATCAAGCGGGTCGACGAGCCGGCGCTCACCGCGCTCAACATGCGGCTGCGCGACGACTACACCCAGGACTGCGCCAAGGGCATGCTGCGCTGGAACAAGATCATCTCCACCGCCGGCTACGACTTCAAGCTGACCCTGCCCAACGTCGCCTTCCACCGCCAGATCGGCGAATTCCGGGACATCCACGCCACGCCCGACGGCCTGTTGATAGACGACGCCACCTGGAACAAGCGCAAGACTGATTGGTTGCCGTCGACCGACGACGGCGATTTCATCGCCTCGCTGATGGTGCCTGTCACCGATATCGGCGCCTACGCCCCCTGGATCTCGCCGCCAAAAGTCGGCATCGACAACAAGCCCGGCGATTTCGAGTATGTGAAGATCGAGACGTGAGGCATAATCCGGCCGGTTCGCAAGGAATCGTGCCTGCACAAAACGGAGCGAGATGGCTTAAGTTGTCTCGCTACCGACATTCGAAGGAGGTCGGCAAATGGACCTCGACCAGGACCTCGACGGCTGGGACCGCGAAAAACTGATCGCCGAGGTGAAGCGGCTGAGGGCGGGCATTCGCGAACACCGCGATAGCACCGCTCACGATCTATGCTGGCAATCACCCCCAGCTGTGGGGGCTGTTGCCCGAGCCGATCGCGCCCGACGTCGCGGTGCCGCCCTGGCCGAAATTCCTGCGCGGATGCCTGCGGTATCGGGAAGCGCTGGATCGCGAGCTGCCCAACGCACCCCGAGCCGATTTCGAGTACGAATGAGGCGCTATCGATCTTACCCCGCGATCTCCAGCCCCGCATTGGCGTACACCACGCCGCCATCGACGGCGATGGTGTTGCCGACCACGTAGTCGCCCGCGCGCGAGGCGAGATAGATCGCGACCCCCGCCATATCCTCGTCGGTTCCGATGCGCCGCGCCGGAATGCGCTTTGCGACTTCGTCCGCGTGGTCGCGTGCGGCCCGGTTCATGTCCGACTTGAATGCTCCCGGCGCAATCGCCGTGACGTTGATGTTGTCCTTGATCAATTTGGTCGCCATCCGCCGTGTCAGATGGATCACCGCGGCCTTGCTCGCGGCGTAGGAATAGGTTTCCCCCGGGTTGACGAAGATGCCGTCGACCGAGGCGATATTGATGACCTTGGCGGGCCGTTCATGGCTTGCCGCCGCGCGCAGCGGTTTTGCCAGTGCCTTGGTCAGGAAGAACAGCGACTTGACGTTGAGGTCCATCACCTTGTCCCAGCCGCTTTCAGGAAATTCGTCGAACTCCGCGCCCCAGGCAGCACCGGCATTGTTGACGAGGATATCGAGCTTCGGCTCCAGCTTGATGATTTCGCCGGCGAGCTTTTCGCAGCCCGCGACCGTCGAGATGTCGATCGGCAGCGCGATGCATTCGCCGCCATATTCCGCCGTCAGTTCCTTCGCGGTGGCCTCGCAGGGACCTGCCTTGCGCGCGGTGATGTAAACCCTTGCCGCGCCCTGCGCGAGAAAGCCGGCCGCGATCATCCTGCCGATGCCGCGCGACCCCCCGGTCACGACAGCGACGCGGCCTTGCAGTGAAAACAGATCCTTGAACATGCGCTTCTCCCTCGGTTTTGCCGATGGTTTTGGGCGCAGGAGTTTGATGAGTCAAGGAAGCCGCGCTTCCCCTCTCCCACAAGGGGCGAAGGGGAGACAATCACGCCGCGTCGATGCGCCGAAAACCGTTCCACACCGCGGTCGCGGCGCCCGAGGTCAGCACCGGCAGGATCCGCGCTTGCTGGTAGTTGCCGTTGAGCGAGACCCGCTGCAGCGCGGTCAGGTGATCGGCGCTTTCGGGGAAAATCATGCCGGGCCGTGTCGTGACCGCGGTCTTGAATCCGATCGATCGCGCCAGCGCGAATTCGCGCGGGCCGGCTGCGATCTTGTCGCCATAGGGATAGGCCAGATGCAGCACCTGCCGCTGCAGCGCCGCCTCGATCCGGGCGCGGCTCGACGCGATCTCGTGGCTGCGCGGTTTCCTCGGTCTGCCGGGCGAGATGGCAATGGCGTGATGGTGTGGCGCCGATCGTGACCAGGGGATCGTCGGCGAACTGCTTCAGTTCGTCCCAGGACATGCAGAGTTCGCGGCAGATCGCGGCCTCGTCGACGCCGTGCCGCGCGCACAGCGCACCGACTTCGCGCGCCAGACATCGTGCTCGCCCGGCAATCGCGCGCAGCCAGTCGTGCAGACGTTCGAACGCCGCCTGCTTGGCCGACGGCGTCGAGGCGTCGAGGCGGCCGATGCCGCCGTTCCGCCTCGATCGAAGCGGCCGCGGCGATCGCCCGCTCCAGCGCCACCCACCACAGCCGCCCGCATGCCTTCGGCAAAATCGCTGACCACGTAGACGGTCAGGGGCGCGTCAAATTCACGCATCACCGGCAATGCGAAATCCCGGTTGTCGCGATAGCCGTCATCGAGCGTGAAGCAGGCGAAGCGCCGCGAAAAATTCCGCTCGATCAACCGCTGATGGATTTCGTCCATGGTGACGATGTCGACGCCACGCGAGCGCAGATGCTGCCAGCATGGTGCGCAGGAATTCGGGTGCCGACTTCGAGGTGATGGTTGGGCTGGAACGCGGCGTCGCTGCGCGGGCGGACATGGTGCAGCATGAAAATGGCGCCGACGCCCGCGAAAATCGGGCGCAACAGATGATGCGCGCCGGAAAATACAGCGCTTCCAGACCGGCGCGGATGACGGTGGTACGGAATTGCTTCATCGAGAGGCGTGGAACCGGTTTGTTTCCGACTTCCGACCCTAGCGAGAGACCGCTGAACAAACCATTAGTCGCGGCGCTGCCCCAGGCCATGACACTTTCGTGCTATTTCGGGTTTGACAGCCCCGCAAGGGTTTGTTTTCTCTGCGTTCCCAGAGCCCGCAGGAACCCGGATGCACGGACTTTTCAGGTGGAGTAGCAAATGGTGGCCGGGCGTGATTCCGTTGGTCATCTTTTGGGCCTTCGCCGCCTGGACCAGCACCCCTCCCGCTGGAGGCCGACCTCGCCGCGCGCGCTAATGCCGCACTCAAGGATACCGTGCTGGACAAGCGGCGGATCGCGGTTGCTCGGCCGCGACGTCGACCTTCTCCGCCGACGCCTTCTCCGAGGACGGCCGGCTCAATGCGGTGGCTTCGGTCGAAGCCGTGCCGGGCGTTCGGCTGGTCAACGACGAGACCCGCCTCGTTCCCGAGGCCAAGCCGTTCGTCTGGTCGGCCGAGCGGGACGTGGTCCGGGTCACGCTTGGGCGGCAATTCGCCGCTGCCGGCCAGCAGGAACAGGCTGCTCGAAGCGGCCCGCGCGGCGCTCGGCGGGGTCGAAGTCGCCGACCGCATGAATCTGTCGCGCGGCGCGCCGCCCCGCTTCGATGGCGCCGCCTTGCTGCTGCTCGATCAGATCGGCAAATTGAAGGACGGCAAGATCACGCATTTCCGACAACAAGGTCAGCCTTTCCGGCATGGCGCGCGACCTCGGCGGCCGCGAAGCAATCTCGGCGGCCCTGAAAAATCTGCCGGAGGGCTTCTCGGTCGCCGCCAACGAGATCAAGGCGCCGCCCTATGTCTTCCAGGCCTACAAGGATCCGGTCGCGTCGACGGTGACGCTGACCGGCTATGTGCCCGATAATAACGTCCATGCGGCGCTCGCGGCCGCGGCGGGTCGCAAATTCTTCAGCGAAAAGGTGGTCGACAATCTCAAGGCCAGCGTCGGCGCGCCCTCCGGATTTGCCAATGCGGTGGTCCCGGCGCTGGGCGCGCTGTCGCGGCTGTCGACCGGAACGCTCGTGGTGTCCGACCGCGAGGTCAAGCTCTCGGGCGATGCGCTCTATGATGCGGCGGCGGGGCAGATCCGCGCCGGGCTCGGCAAGGATTTCCCGCAAGGCTGGCAGTTCAAGGCCGGAATCTCGGTCAAGCCGGCAGGCGGCGCCGGTCGATGCCACCGTCTGCCAGCAGCTATTTGCGGACCTGCTGGCGAAGGCGAGGATTCGTTTCGAATCCGGGCGCGCCGATCATTCGCGGATTCGCCGGGCTGCTCGACCGCCTGATCGAAACCGCGATGCGCTGTCCGAACGCCAATATCGAGATCGCCGGCCACACCGATGGCGATGGCGACAGGGCGCCAACCAGACGCTGTCGGAAAAGCGCGCGCAGGCGGTGATGGATTATCCTGGTCAGGCCGGATTGCCCGCGATCCGCTTCACGCCGGTCGGCTATGGCAGCACCCAGCCGCTCGGCAGCAACGATACCGACGAAGGCAAGGCGCAAAACCGCCGCATCGAATTCATGGTGAAATAGCGGCATGGCCTATCTCGTGACATTTTTCTGGGGCTGGCTGCTGGCGTCGCTGCTGCTCGGCCTTGCCATGGGCTGGATCGCGGTAGTCCATCGCGGCCAACGCGTATCGAAGCGTGATGATGCGCTGGCTCGCGGTGCTGGCCGCGGCATTGCTCGCGGCAGCGCTGGCGCGCGTCGTCCCCGGCCGCTACGGCTACTGGCTCGATCTCGGCCTCGTCATGTTTGCGCCTATCTGGTCGGCTGCGCGGTCGGATCCTGGCTGCGCGACTGGGTGGTTTCGCGCAGCAAGCCCGCCGGCGTGAGGTGCCGATGACGCCCTCAGCACATTACCGGATGTTTGGCAGCTACAATGAATGGGCCAACCGGCGGCTCTATGAGGCGGCGGCCCGGCTCAGCGTCGAGCAATACCGCGCCGACCGCGGCGCCTTCTTCAAATCGGTGCACGGCACGCTCAATCATCTGCTGGTGACCGACCGGATCTGGATGCAGCGGTTCACCGGGGAGGGCGAGGCGCCGACCCGGCTCGATGCCATTCTGTTCGAGACGTTCGACGAACTGCGCGCCGCGCGGGTCGCCGAAGACGGCGTATCATCCGCTATGCCGAGGGGCTCGACGAGGCGCGGATATCGGGCACCATCAAATATCGCCGCGTCTCCTCGCCGGAGGTGTTCGAGCAGGAATTGGCGCCGGCGCTGGCGCATTGGTTCAATCACCAGACCCATCACCGCGGCCAGGTCCATGCGGTCCTGACCGGCCTGATCGGTCAGGCGCCGGAACTCGATCTGCTGTTTTTCCAGCGTTTGGCCGCGAAATCCGCCGCCTGAGCGCGCCGCCGGCGCCCCGGCGGCATGTCCGTATTTTGTCGGACCGGCCGGAAAGCAGCAAATCTGTGCATTGGCGTCATGCACAGCCACCTAATATATTGAAGAATGCGTTTTATTAGCCGTCAGCTGAATTCCACTCCGGCTCAAAACGCGCTACGACTTTATGGCTCAGGGAGCAAGCGCAGCGGCGGCAGCGGCAAGTTCGCCGACAGCCGTCGCCGCGTGGATCGTATTTCGAGGTCTAGATGCTGGAAGCAATACGCAGGGCGATCTCGTTTCTGCGCCAGAAGCAAGTCCTGCATAAGCTGGGCGTCGTGGTCAGCATTACGGTCATCGGGATCGCGTGCTACGTGCTCTACCATAGCTGCGCGGTATCGACACCGACGAGGTGATCGACGCCATCAAGAGCACCGAGCCGCGCCAGATCGTGCTGGCGGCGCTGTTCGTGGCGGCGGGCTATTTCACCCTGACCTTCTATGACTGGTTCGCGGTCCGCGCGATCGGCCGCACCGACGTGCCCTATCGCGTCAACGCGCTCGCCGGCTTCACCTCCTATTCGATCGGCCACAATGTCGGCGCCAGCGTCTTCACCGGCGGCGCGGTGCGCTACCGGATTTATTCGGCGTGGGGGTTGAACGCGATCGACGTCGCCAAGATCTGCTTTCTCGCCGGCCTGACCTTCTGGCTCGGCAATGCCGCGGTGCTCGGTCTCGGCATCGCCTATCATCCGGAGGCGGCCGCCGCGATCGACCAGCTGCCGGTCTGGCTGAACCGGCTGGCGGCCTTCGTCATCATCGTCGGGCTGGTCGCCTATGTGGCCTGGGTCTGGATGCCAGCCGCGCGGCGTCGGCCGCGGGCCGTGGACGGTGACGCTGCCGGGCGGCCCGCTGACGCTGCTGCAGATCGCGATCGGCATCGTCGACCTCGGCTTCTGTTCGCTGGCGATGTACATGCTGGTGCCCGACGAGCCCGCACCTCGGCTTCGTCGTGGTCGCGGTGATCTTCGTCTCGGCGACCCTGCTCGGCTTCGCCAGCCATTCCCCCGGCGGCCTCGGCGTGTTCGACGCCGCCATGCTGGTCGGCCTCTGGCAGATGGACCGGGAGGACCTGCTGGCGGGAATGCTGCTGTTTCGCGTCCTCTATTATATTGCGCCGTTTGTCATATCTGTAATCTTGCTGACGCTTCGGGAGATTATTCTCGGCGCCCGGTCGAAGCGGTTGCGCCGGACTGGCGCCGGCCGCCGACGTCCAGCCCGAGCCAAGCCGACCGAAGCCGTTTACGTGCGCGAGCGGAGAGACGGCGGCGCCTGAGGACACCAGCCACTAACGGGAAGAAAGCCGGCGCGATGGCGATCGACGAATCTCCTTCTCTCCTTCTTCTCGCCGTGGCCCGACCGGTTGCGGCATGCCGGCCATCATCCTGCTGGCCGCGGGGCTGGCGCTCTGGCCGTGCTGGTCGTGTTCGGCGACCTGTCGCTGCTGCCGCGCCGCTGCCGTGTTCGCCTGCATCGCCGCCGCCGCCCTGGTGCCATGGCGGTTGCATGACGTGGCGGCTTCGCGCGACGACGTCCGCGCCACCAACCCGGTCGAAGCCGCGTGCCGTCAGCGCCGTGGTCGCCGGCATGCCGGATCCCGCCGTGCTGCTCGACCGCGCCGGCCGCGTCCTGCACCTCAATGCCGCGGCAGCCCAGCTTGCGCCGGCGCTGCGCAAGAACGAACTCGCGCAATTCGCGCTGCGCTCGCCCGAGATCATCACCGCACTTGCGCGAGGCGATCGCCACCTCCGAAAGCCGCGCCGCACCACCTATCTGGATCACGTGCCGGTCGACCGCTGGATGGAACTGATCATCACGCCGATTCCGGTGCCGACGCTGTTCGGCGGCACCGACAAATGCATGCTGATGACGTTCCACGACCAGACGCCGCTGCGCCGGGTCGAGGAAATGCGCGCCGATTTCGTCGCCAATGCCAGCCATGAACTGCGCACGCCGCTGGCGGCGCTGTCGGGCTTCATCGACACGCTGCAGGGCCCGGCAAAAGACGACGTCCAGGGCGCGCGAGCGCTTTCTCGGCATCATGCACACCCAGGCAACCCGGATGGCGCGGCTGATCGACGATCTGTTGTCGCTGTCGCGGGTCGAACTGTCGGCCCATGTCCGTCCCGACACGCTGGTCGATCTGGTGCCGATCATCCGCCAGGTCGCCGACGGGCTGGAGCCGCTGGCGCAGCGAACGCCAGGTGGCAGATCGAGATCGATCTGCCGGAGCCGCCGGTCCTGATTGCCGGCGACCGCGAGGAATTGCTGCGGCTGTTCGAGAACCTGATCGAGAACGCGCTGAAATACGGCGCCTCCGGCGGCAAG
Source organism: uncultured Alphaproteobacteria bacterium (assembly GCA_963706975.1). Lineage (GTDB taxonomy): Bacteria > Pseudomonadota > Alphaproteobacteria > Rhizobiales > Xanthobacteraceae > Bradyrhizobium. The sequence goes on along the minus strand of CAVPOL010000058.1, from coordinate 53,325 downwards.
GTGGATCGTCTCGCTGACCATCGGCCCGACGGGCGAAGGTGCGCCGGAATGTCCGCGTCATGGTGCGCGATTTCGGCCCCGGCATCGCGCCGGAGCACCTGCCGCGGCTCACCGAGCGGTTTTACCGGGTCGATGTCGGCGACAGCCGCGCCCAGGGCGGAACCGGCCTCGGTCTGTCGCTGGTGAAGCATATCCTTAACCGTCACCGCGGCCGGCTGTTGATCGAAAGCGTGCCCAAAAAGGGCGCGACCTTCACCGCCTGTTTTCCCCAGTCAAGAACCCCGACTGTCGCCTGAAATCCATGTGTTTTCAATGGCTTGCCGCTGTCATCCAGCTGTCATCAAAGCTTCGTAAAAGTGCATGCGACCGCTCCTAAACGGGCGGCGTGAGCGCAATCGGGCGCATCCGGCGCTTCGCTCACGAGATGGAGACACAGCCATGAATTTCATCAAAGCAATCGTCGCCGCCGGCCTTGTCGCCGCGTCGACGTCGGCCTTCGCCGCCGACATCACCGGCGCGGGCGCGACCTTCCCGTTCCCGCTCTATTCGAAGTGGGCCGACGCCTACAAGAAGGAGACCGGCAACGGCCTGAACTATCAGTCGATCGGCTCCGGCGCCGGCATCAAGCAGATCCAGGCCAAGACCGTGACCTTCGGCGCCAGCGACATGCCGCTCAAGCCCGAGCAGCTCGAAAAGGACGGCATGATTCAGTGGCCGCAGGCGATGGGCGCCCTGGTGCCGGTCGTGAACCTCGAAGGCATCAAGCCGGGCGAACTGGTGTTTTCCGGCGAACTGCTCGGCGACATCTATCTCGGCAAGGTCAAGAAGTGGGACGATCCCGCGATCGCCAAGCTCAATCCGAAGCTGAAGCTGCCCTCCGACGCCATCACCGTCGTGCGCCGTTCGGACGGCTCCGGCACGACCTTCATCTGGACCGACTATCTCTCGAAGACCAACGCCGAGTGGAAGACCAAGGCCGGCGCCGGCACCGCCGTCGAATGGCCGACAGGCGTTGGCGCCAAGGGCAACGAAGGCGTCGCCGGCAACGTCAGCCAGACCAAGAATTCGATCGGCTATGTCGAGTACGCCTACGCCAAGCAGAACAAGCTGACCTACGGCGCGGTGATCAACAAGGCCGGCAAGACCGTGCAGCCGACCATTGCGGCATTCCAGGCCGCGGCCGCCAATGCCGACTGGGCTGGCGCCAAGAACTACTACGTGATCCTGACCGACCAGCCGGGCGAGGCGTCCTGGCCGATCACCGGTGCGACCTTCATCCTGATGCACAAGGATCGCGACCGACAAGGCGGCCGCCAAGGAAGCCATCAAGTTCTTCAACTGGGCGTTCGAGAAGGGCGACAAGATGGCCGAGGAACTCGACTACATCCCGATGCCGGACACCGTCGTCAAGCATGATCGAGAAGACCTGGACGCGCCGACATCAAGAGCTGACAGCCTCGTGTCCCGGACGCGGTGCAGCGCCCGCGGTCATCCGCAGGGCGCGGGCCTCTCAGCCGCAATGGCGACCCCGGAGACGAGAAAATCGTCGCGCTGCGCATCGCTTCCGGGGACGCGGCGGTTCGGGTAGAGTGAATTAGACAGGGGATTAGCGTGGCAGACATGGCCGTTCAGAGCGACGTAATGGAAGCTGCCGGACCTTACGATCGCGCCAAGGCGCTCAGCGCCTTCAAGCTCGGCGACGTCACCTTCTACTGGATCACCCGCGCCTGCGCGATTTCGGTCCTGCTGCATCCTCGGCGGCATCATCCTTTCGCTGATCGTCGGCGCCTGGCCGGCGATGAAGGAGTACGGCTTCTCCTTCCTGTTCACGTCGCGCTGGGCGCCGTCCGCACGATCCGCCGGTGCTCGGCGCGCTCGGTCCGATCTACGGCACGCATGGTCACCTCCGTTATCGCCATGCTGATCGCCGTTCCGGTCGGCCTCGGCATCGCGATCTTCCTGACCGAGCTTTGCCCGCAATGGCTGCGCCGTCCGATCGGCATTGCCGTGGAATTGCTCGCCGGCATCCCGTCGATCATCTACGGCATGTGGGGCTTCTTCGTGCTCGGCCCGTTCATGGCCGACAGCTTTCAGCCGTTCATGATCCGCCTGTTCGACGGCGTCCCGGTGCTGGGCACGATCTTCGCCGGCCCGCCGTCCTATCTCAGCCTGTTCAACGCCGCGCTGATCCTGGCGATCATGGTGCTGCCGTTCATCACCGCGATTTCGGTCGACGTGTTCAAGACCGTGCCGCCGGTGCTGAAGGAGGCCGCCTACGGCGTCGGCTGCACCACCTGGGAAGTCGTCCGCAACGTCGTGATCCCCTACACGCGGGTCGGCGTGATCGGCGGCATCATGCTGGCGCTCGGCCGCGCGCTCGGCGAAACCATGGCGGTGACCTTCATCATCGGCAATGCTTTCCGGATCACCGGTTCGATGTTCTCGCCGGGCACCACGATCTCGGCGGCGATCGCCTCCGAATTCGCCGAGAGCGACGGCCTGCATCAGTCGGGCCTGATCCTGCTCGGCCTGTTGCTGTTCGTGCTGACGTTCCTCGTGCTCGCCGCCGCGCGGCTGATGCTGATGCGGCTGGAAAAGAAGGCGGGGAACTAGACCATGAACCCGATTTACGATCCGCCGCCGCCGCATCGACATCATCGTCAAGTTCCTGTGCCTCGGCGCCGCGATGTTCGGCGTCACCTGGCTCGGCGCTGATCCTGTTCACGCTGTTCTACAACGGCCTCGCCGGGCTCAATCTGCAGGTCTTCACCGAGAATACCCCGCCGCCGGGGTCGACCGACGGCGGCCTGCTCAACGCCATCGTCGGCTCGATCATCATGACCGTGATCGGCGTCGGCATCGGCGCGCCGCTCGGCCTGCTCGCCGGCACCTATCTCGCCGAATACGGCCGCCACGACAAGCTCACCTCGGTGATCCGCTTCATCAACGACATCCTGCTCAGCGCGCCCTCGATCATCATCGGCCTGTTCATCTATGGCGCGATCGTGGTGCCGATGGGCGGCTTCTCCGCGCTTCGCCGGCTGCCTGGCGCTGGCGGTGATCGTGATTCCGGTGGTGGTGCGCACCACCGAGGACATGCTGCTGCTGGTGCCCAATCCGCTGCGCGAGGCGGCCTCGCGCGCTCGGCCTGCCGCGTTCGCTGGTGATCAAGCGGATCGCCTATCGTGCCGCGCGCGCCGGCCTCATCACCGGCGTGCTGCTGGCGACCGCGCGCGTCGCCGGCGAAACCGCGCCGCTGCTGTTCACCGCGCTCTCCAACCAGTTCTTCAGCCTCGATCTCACCAAGACGATGGCCAACCTGCCGGTCACCATCAACAACTTCGTGCAGAGCCCCTACGTCTACTGGAAGCAGCTCGCCTGGAGCGGGGCCCTGCTGATCACCCTGACCGTGCTTGCCCTGAATATTGGCGCGCGCATCCTTGGCGCCGAGAGGACGCGCAAAATGAACGATCTTTCCGTATCCGTGAGCTGCCGCCGGCGGGCCCGTTGCCGCTGCGTGCATGTTGCCCGACGCGCCGCCGAAAGTGACCGCGCGCGGCCTGAACTTCTACTACGGCGAGCACCATGCGCTGAAGAACATCAACCTGACGCTCGGCACCAACCGCGTCACCGCCTTCATCGGCCCGTCCGGCTGCGGCAAGTCGACGCTGCTGCGCATCTTCAACCGGATGTACGACCTCTATCCGGGCCAGCGCGCCACCGGCCAGTTGATGCTGGACAAGACCAACATCCTCGATCCCAAGCTCGATCTCAACCTGCTGCGGGCGCGGGTCGGCATGGTGTTCCAGAAGCCGACGCCGTTCCCGATGACGATCTACGAGAACATCGCCTTCGGCATCCGCCTCTACGAGAAGATCTCCAAATCGGAGATGGACGGCCGGGTCGAGAAGGCGCTGCGCGGCGGCGCGCTGTGGAACGAGGTCAAGGACAAGCTCAATGCCTCGCGGCCTCAGCCTGTCCGGCGGCCAGCAGCAGCGGCTCTGCATCGCCCGCACCGTCGCGGTGCGGCCCGAGGTGATCCTGTTCGACGAGCCCTGCTCGGCGCTCGATCCGATCTCGACCGCCAAGATCGAGGAGCTGATCCAGGAGCTGGCGGAGGACTACACGATCGCCATCGTCACCCACAACATGCAGCAGGCGGCGCGCGTCTCCGACAAGACCGCCTTCATGTATCTCGGCGAACTGATCGAGTTCGACGACACCAACAAGATTTTCACCTCGCCGAGCGACCGGCGCACCCAGGACTACATCACCGGCCGGTTCGGCTGACGCGCAACGTCGCGAGGAGAATTGAAATGGCTTCAGAACACACCGCAAAAGCGTTCGACAGCGATCTGCAGGAACTGACGCGGCTGGTCGCCGAGATGGGCGGCCTGGCCGAACGCATGATCGTCGATTCCGTCGACGCGCTGGTCCGCCGCGACATCGCGCTCGGCAAGCGGGTCGTGGCTTCCGACGTCGAGATCGACATCCTGCAGCGCACCGATCGAGGAGCGCGCGGTGCTGACCATCGCCCGGCGCCAGCCGATGGCGGTCGATCTGCGCGAGATCGTCGGCGCCATGCGGGTCGCCACCGATCTCGAGCGGATCGGCGACCTCGCCAAGAACATGGGCAAGCGGGTCGCGGCGCTGGACAACGATTTCCATCCGCTGAAGCTGATCCGCGGCCTCGAGCACATGACCGACCTCGTGCAGTCGCAGGTCAAGTCGGTGCTCGACGCCTATGCCGCGCACGATCTGCCGGCGGCGATGGACGGTCTGGAAGGGCGACGAGGAAGTCGACGCCATCTGCACCTCGCTGTTCCGCGAACTCCTTACCTACATGATGGAAGATCCGCGCAACATCTCGTTCTGTATCCACCTGATGTTCTGCGCCAAGAATATCGAGCGTATCGGCGATCACGCCACCAACATCGCCGAAACCGTGTTCTACATGATCGAGGGCCAGCAAATTCTCGACAAGCGCCCGAAGGGCGACATGACGTCCCACGCGGCAATCTCGACTTCAGCGATCCGGTCGCGTCCGGAAACTGAATAAAGCCAAAGAGACTACCGATGAACGCACGCATTCTGGTGGTGGAAGACGAGGAAGCGCTGACCACGCTGTTGCGCTACAACCTCGATGCCGAAGGCTACGACGTCGAAACCGTCGGGCGCGGCGACGACGCCGACACCAGGCTGAAGGAGCGCGTCCCCGATCTGATCGTGCTGGACTGGATGCTGCCGGGCCTGTCCGGCATCGAGCTGTGCCGCCGCTTGCGGGCGCGGCCCGAAACAAAGCAGCTGCCGATCATCATGCTGACGGCGCGCGGCGAGGAGAGCGAGCGGGTGCGCGGGCTCGCCACCGGCGCCGACGATTACATCGTCAAGCCGTTCTCGGTGCCGGAACTTTTGGCGCGGGTGAAGGGGCTGTTGCGCCGCGCCAGCCCCGAGCGGCTCGCCACCGTGCTGACCTATGGCGACATCGAGCTCGACCGCGAAAAGCGCCGCGTCGCGCGCTCGGGCCGGCCGATCGACCTCGGCCCGACCGAATATCGCCTGCTGGAATTCTTCCTCGAGCATCCCGGCCGGGTGTTCACCCGCGAGCAACTGCTCGACAGCGTCTGGGGCCGCGACATCTATATCGACGAGCGCACCGTCGACGTGCACATCGGCCGCCTGCGCAAACTGCTCAACCCCGGCCGGCGAGCAGGACCCGATCCGCACCGTCCGCGGCGCCGGCTACGCGCTGGACGACCGGTTTGCGAAGACGGAGTAGACGACCGAAACAAACTCGCCGTCGTCCCGGCCAAGCGAGCGAAGCGAGCGCTGAGCCGGGGCCCATACCGCGTGATCTATCGATTTATGGAAGCTGTTTGACGACCTGTCGTAACCACGAACACCTGTGATTATGGGTCGGTGGCCGGGACGACAGCCGTCAGATATTTGGCATTGTTCTCACATCGTCATTGCGAGCGCAGCGAAGCAATCCATGCCTCAACAAAAGGAAAGATGGATTGCTTCGCTGCGCTCGCAATGACGGGGAATGCTACCTGGTCGGCTTCGGCGGCTGGCGGCGGCGGTCGGAGGCCGGCTGATAGGCGATCCGCGAATGGTGCGCGCAATAGGGCAGGCTGGTGAGCGCCTTGCCGCCGCAGAAGAAGAATTCCGGGCTGGAGGGATCGCCGACCGGCCAGTGGCAGGTGGCCTCGTTGAGCTCCAGCAGCGACAGCCGCTGGCTCATCGGCACCACATTGTCATAGGCGATCGGATCCGGCTCCATCTCGACATCGAAAGCGTGGGCGAGCGCGGTGTTGCCGCGCGATACCGGACGCTGCACCCGCATCATCTGCTGGGCGGGACGGGCCTTGCGCTGGCGCGGCGCGGCCGAGGAGGGGCTCTTGGCGCGGCCGGACAGGCCGAGCCGGTGGACCTTGCCGATCACCGCGTTTCGGGTCACGTTGCCGAGTTCCGCAGCGATCTGGCTGGCGGAAAGCCCGCCCTCCCAGAGTTTCTTCAGTTGCTCAACGCGATCGTCGGACCAGGTCAATACCGTCATCGCACGTTTCCCTTCGCATCGCGCCGGCCGGCACAGGAACGGCGCTACGATCCCAAATCTCAAAAATCCCTGCGGGCAGAATCCCTTAGCCCTCGCCGGGCGGGATCACCGCGCCCGAACGTGTACGCTCAACAGCAACGAGGAGTGGGTCACAACCGCCGCACGATATGTCGTACCCAACAGCGGAGAAACTACAATATGGCGTGACTCCGGCGCAAGAGTCACCGTGGTCGCGTCCACATGTTCCGTCATCGAATTGTCGCGACACCGCATTCTTACGGGCCTTTGGGGCCCTTCGCGGGACCGGTTGACAGTTATCGCCCCTCGCCTAGAATGGTTCCCGCGTGCCGCCCCTCAAAGGCGGCACGTTTTGTTTCCGGGTCCGGTTGACGAAGCGTTCAGCGCAGTTGCGCGCAACGCGGCCGGCCTAACCTTGCAGTGATCGCCATGACCGACAGCGCGCCGTCGCATCTGCTTCCCGTCTTCGCCAGGGTCGACCTCGGTTTCGAGCGCGGCGAGGGGGCGTGGCTGATCTCGACCAATGGCGAGCGCTATCTCGACTTCACCTCCGGCGTCGCCGTCAACGCGCTCGGCCACTGCCATCCGCATCTGGTCGCAGCATTGCAGGAGCAGGCGACCAAACTGTGGCACATGTCGAATCTGTTCAAGAGCCCGGACGGTGACAGACTGGCCGCGCGGCTCTGCGAGCAGAGCTTTGCGGATTTCGTGTTCTTCTGTAATTCCGGCGCCGAAGCGATGGAATGCGCCATCAAGGTCGCGCGCCGCTACCACGCTGCCAAGGGACATCCGGAGCGCTATCGCCTCGTCACCTTCGAAGGCGCGTTCCACGGCCGCACCCTGGGAACGCTGGCCGCGACCGGCTCGGCCAAATACCTCGAAGGCTTTGGACCGCCGCTCGACGGGTTCGACCAGGTCGCCCATGGCGACCTCGACGCGGTGAAGAAGGCGATCGGCCCCGACACCGCCGGCATCCTGATCGAGCCGGTGCAGGGCGAGGGCGGCGTGCGCACCGCGCCGCATGCCTTCTACCGGGCCTTGCGAGAACTGTGCGACGACAAGGGCCTGCTGCTGATCTTCGACGAGGTGCAGACCGGCATGGGCCGCACCGGCGATCTCTTCGCCTACAAGCGCCTCGGTGTGGTGCCCGACATCATGCCGCTGGCAAAGGCGCTCGGCGGCGGCTTTCCGATCGGCGCCTGCCTTGCCACGGCCGAGGCCGCCTCCGGCATGACCCCGGGCTCGCACGGCTCGACCTTCGGCGGCAATCCGCTGGCGATCGCGGCGGCCAATGCCGTGCTCGACGTCATGCTGAAGCCCGGCTTCTTCGACCATGTGCAGCAGATGTCGCTGCTGCTGAAACAGAAACTGGCCTCGGTGGTCGACCGCTATCCGGCCGTGCTGTCCGAGGTTCGCGGCGAGGGCCTCTTGGTCGGCGTCAAGGCCGTGGTGCCCTCGGGCGATCTCGTCAACGCGTTGCGCGACCAGAAGCTGCTGACGGTCGGCGCCGGCGACAATGTGGTGCGCTTTCTGGCGCCGTTGATCGTGTCCGAAGACGAGATCGCGGAATCCGTGCAGCGGCTGGAGCGCGCCTGCGTGGCGCTCTCGGCCGACCAGTTGAAGAAGGCGGCGGGTTGATGAGCAAGGCGCTGCGCCATTTTCTCGATCTGAACGAGATTCCGACTACGGAGCTGCGCAATATCCTCAGCGCCAGCGTCGCCATGAAGGCGAAGCTGAAGGCGCAAAAAGCCGAGGGCGCGAAATCGGCAAAGCCGCTCGAAGGCAAGACGCTGGCGATGATCTTCGAAAAACCCTCGACCCGCACCCGCGTCTCGTTCGACGTCGGCATGCGCCAGCTCGGCGGTGAATCGATCATGCTGACGGGTGCCGAGATGCAGCTCGGCCGCGGCGAGACCATCGCCGATACCGCAAAAGTGCTGTCGCGCTATGTCGATGCCATCATGATCCGCATCCTCAACCATGACGCGCTCTTAGAACTCGCCGCCCACGCCACCGTGCCCGTCATCAACGGGCTGACGCGCCGCTCGCATCCCTGCCAGGTGATGGCGGATCTGATGACGTTCGAGGAGCATCGTGGCCCGATCGAGGGCCGCATCGTGGCCTGGACCGGCGATGACAACAACGTGCTGGCGTCCTGGGCGCATGCTGCGGAACGATTCAGGTTCAATCTGCGCGTCGCCACCCCGCCGGAACTGGCGCCGAAAAAAGCGATGAAGGACTGGATCAAGGCCACCGGCGCGCCGATCGTGCTCGGCAACGATCCGGAAGCCGCCGTGCGCGGCGCCGATTGCGTGGTCGCCGACACCTGGTTCTCGATGGGCGACAAGGAAGGCAAGCACCGCCACAACATTCTAAAACCCTATCAGGTCGATGCGCGGCTGATGTCGCTGGCAAAACCCGATGCGCTGTTCATGCACTGCCTTCCCGCCCACCGCGGCGACGAAGTCACCGACGAGGTGATCGACGGCCCGCAATCGGTGGTGTTCGACGAAGCTGAAAACCGTCTGCACGCGCAGAAGGGGATTTTGGCCTGGTGCTTTGAGGCGGTGGGATAGGGTTATCGCAACTCGCTCAGTGTCATCCCTCCCCCCGCGCGCACTTGCGCGTGGTGGGGAGGGTGGCCGGCCGAAGGCCGGTCGGGTGGGGGGCTGCCTCAGCAAATGATCTTGCTGCGGAATGCGCTGAGACGCCCCCACCCGTCACATCGTTCGCTGCGCTCACGATGTGCCACCCTCCCCACCGCTTCGCGGGGGGAGGGATAAGAACCCCTTTCGATTTCGTTCCGCCGACCCCAGATAAGACGCCATGACGCCAGCATCCCCCGACATCAACATCACCCCGGAAACCCCGGTCCGCGCGCCCTCATCCGTGCCGGTCGACGACGCCGTGCTGCCCTACGAGGTCGCTTCCCTCGACCTGCGCGGCCGGCTGACGAGGCTCGGCCCCGCGCTCGATGACATCCTGACAAAACACGATTATCCGCCCGCGGTCGGAAAACTGCTCGGCGAGGCGATCGTGCTGACGACGCTGCTCGGCTCGTCCCTGAAATTCGACGGCCGCTTCATCCTGCAGACCCAGACCGACGGCCCGGTGTCGTTCCTGATCGTCGACTTCCAGGCCCCCGATCGGCTGCGCGCCTATGCGCGCTATGACGCCAAACGCCTCGCCGCCGGCCAGGATTCCGCAGCCCTGCTCGGCCGCGGCCATCTCGCCATGACCGTCGACCAGGGCCCCGACATGAGCCGCTATCAGGGCCTGGTGGCGCTGGAAGGCGGCAACCTCGAACACGCCGCGCACGAATACTTTTTGCGCTCCGAACAGATCCCGACCCGCGTGCGCCTTGCGGTCGGCGAGGAATGGCGCGGCGGCGGGGACGGTCCAAAACACCGCTGGCGCGCCGGCGGCATGCTGCTGCAGTTCCTGCCGAAGGCGCCGGAGCGCGCGCGCCAGCCCGATCTGCATCCCGGTGACGCGCCGGAGGGCGTGGTCATCGACGAGGTCGCGGAAGACGACGCCTGGGTCGAAGGCCAGTCGCTGATCTCGACCGTCGAGGACATCGAGTTGCTCGATCCGGATCTGTCCGGCGAGCGCCTGCTGTATCGCCTGTTCCACGAACGCGGCGTCCGCGTCTTCGCCCCGCTGCCCTTGCGTGCGCAATGCTCCTGCTCGCGCGAGGCGGTGTCCGGCATGCTCAACAGCTTCGAGCCGGCCGACCGCGCCGGGATGGTCAAGGACGGCAAGGTCGAGGTGACCTGCGAGTTTTGCAGCTCGGTGTATCAGTTCACGCCGCTTGAGGCGGGGGTGGAAGAGTAAGGGCGAAGCTCCGCTCTCACCCCTCGCCGCTGCCGCCCGCAAATGCCTCAACCATGTAGCAATATACAACGCTCCCGCTACAATGCCCGCGGGCTGGGTCGATCCAACTGCCGGTTCGGCAAGAGCGGAGACACGCGAGAGCATTTCAGCCGCATCTCGCACGCTTTTTGCAGAACCCCTTGGGGTGCAAGCATGTTCCGCGCGCTATTTTTGCTGGCTGCGATCGTCTGCAGCTTCGACAGTGCGTCGGCCCAAGCCCCGGAAGGCCGCCTCAAGCAGATCAGCGATACCGGAATCATCCGGCTCGCTTACCGCTCGGACGCCAATCCGTTCTCCTTCGTGTCTGCGCAGGGGCAGCCGGATGGCTATACGGTCGACCTCTGCAAGTTCATCGCGGGCTCCCTCGAAAAGCAGTTGAGCACCAGGCTCAGGATCGAGTGGGTGCCGGTCGATACCCAAAACCGCTTCGACACGATCGCCGCCGGCGTCGCCGACCTCGAATGCGGTGCGAGCTCGGTGACCTTTTCGCGGATGGCGAAGGTGGATTTTTCGAGCTTCATCTTCATGGAAAACACCGGCTTGATGGTGCGGGCGGACTCCGGGATTTCCAGCATTGCCGACCTGAATGGCAAGAAGATCGCCGTGATTGCCGGCACCACCAACGAGGCCGCGCTGGCGAAGGAAATACAGAAGCGACAGCTCAAGACATCGCTGGTCCGGGTAAAGGACCGCCGCGACGGCATCACGGCGCTGAAGAACGGCACGGTCGAGAGTTTTGCCAGCGACAAGCTCTTGCTGATCGGCGCGCCGGAGGCCGATGGCGCGACCTACAAAATGCTTCCGGAAAACCTGTCCGCCGAACCCTACGCGATCGCCTTGCCCAGGGGCGACTGGACGCTTCGCGTCGCCGTCAACAAGGCGCTTTCGCAACTCTACAGCAGCCCCCAGATTCTCGAGATCTATCTGAAGTGGTTTGCTGCCCTCGGCCCACGCCCCGATCTCTTGCGCGCGGCGGTTTACATCTTCGGGACCATTCCCGAATAGCGGTGCACGCCTTGCGCATGCAAGCGCCTCATCCCCCAGCTGTCGTCACCCGCGAAAGCGGGTGATCCTGTATTCCAGAGAAGTCAGAGATATTGCCGAGAAGCCGCGGCGTACCGGGTCCTCCGCTTTCGCGGAGGACGACGGTCGTTGGTGTTGGACGAGCGGATGCGATTTCGGGGCATCCCATCGCATCCCTACCTGAACGCGATGCCGATCTTTCTTCCCTTGCGCCAGACCGCGCGGCAGGCCAGCGCGGACCCCGCGGCCGTCAGCGTGAACCTCTTCGGAAGCCGCGGACGGCTGGCGAGGTTCAGCGCCGCACCGGTGGCGGAAATGTCGTGAACCGTGCAGGCGACCGTGCGGCTGCCGAATCCGATGGTGGCGGGCGTGGTGACGGCGTAGCGAGCCACGTTCCGCCGTTCCTCGACCGCGGCCCGATCTTCGATGCGCGTCTCGACCGTGATGACGACGGCTGCGCATTCCGAACAGCGCCAGGTCCACATGTCGTAGTCCGCCGCGCAGGGTGTGACCCGCTCGACCGCCATCGGTGTGTGACAGGTCTGGCAGATCGGGCTTGTGGTTTGGTGCATGCGAAAGAGTTAGATGGTGCGGCGCGAATTGCGTATCCGCACAACTACCCAACACCGGGCTTAAGGCTTCTTAAGATTACCGGACCCAGGGCTTCTTAAGATTAATGCCGGTGGGTCTGCTCCTAGTTCAACACCCGCTTGCCGTCGGGGATATCCAGCGAAAACGCCGGCACGTCGATCTCGAACGCCTCGCCGCTTTCGCTGACCATCTGGTAGCGGCCGGACATGAAGCCGGAGCGGGTCGTCAGCGGCACGCCCGAGGTGTAGTCGAAACTCTCGCCCGGCGCCAACACCGGCTGCGCGCCGATCACCCCCTCGCCGCGGACTTCCTGCCGGCGGCCGTTGGCGTCGGTGATGATCCAGTGCCGCCTCCGCAGCTGCACCGTCTCGGCGCCGAGATTGGTGATGACGATGCTGTAGGACCAGAAATACTCCCGGTTTTCGACCGACCGTTCGGGGCAGAAATTCGGCTCCACCGTGACCTCGATCCGGCGGGTAACGGCGCGGTACCTTCGATTCTCGGGAGCCTTTTGCAGCATGGGTTCGACAGTCCTGATGGAACCAACCGTGGACCGGTAAGCCCGCGGCCATGCAATTGCAAATTCCAATCGCGGTTTCAACAAAGTTCCGGCCTAAAGCGCACCCGCCCGGCCGCGCCGCTTTGCATATCTATCTTGCAAGTCCAGTGCCGAAAATGCCATCCGATACTATCTTTCGTACCGGATCGCTGCGTAAAGTTCACCCCGAAACGGTGGCAGATGACGTCGATTGCCGATCGAATTGCCGGACCCGCGCTCGACCGCGCCGCCGACGCGGGCGCGCGTGACGCCGTGGCCGCGCCCGTGGCGCCGCCGATCACGCTGCCGGCCGGCGCCGAGCGCGAGCTGCGGCTCGATCTGTTTCGCGGGCTGGCGCTGTGGCTGATCTTCATCGACCACCTGCCGCCCAATATCCTGACCTGGTTCACGATCCGCAATTACGGCTTTTCCGACGCCACCGAGATCTTCATCTTCATCTCCGGCTACACCGCGGCGTTCGTCTATGGCCGCGCCATGCTGGAGTTCCGGCTTCGTGATCGCGACCGCGCGCATCATGCGGCGGGTCTGGCAGATCTATGTCGCCCATGTGTTCCTGTTCGTGATCTTTCTGGCGGAAATTTCCTACGTCGCTCACAGTTTCGAGAACCCGCTATATACGGAAGAAATGGGGATCATGGATTTCCTCAAGCAGCCGGATGTCACCATCATCCAGGCGCTGCTGCTGCGCTTCCGTCCCGTCAACATGGACGTGCTGCCGCTCTATATCGTGCTGATGCTGTTCCTTCCCCTGATCCTGTGGCTGATGAAGTGGCGGCCCGATGTCACGCTGACGCTCTCGGTCGTGCTCTATGCCGTTACCTGGCAATTCGATCTGTATCTGTCGGCCTATCCGAACGGCTTCTGGGCCTTCAATCCGTTCGCCTGGCAATTGCTGTTCGTGTTCGGCGCCTGGTGCGCGCTCGGCGGCGCCCGGCGAATGTCACGGATCCTGTCGTCGCCGATCACGATGTGGATCTGTTTCGCCTACTTGCTGGCGGCGTTCTTCGTCACGCTGACCTGGCATCTGCCGCAGTTGAATTTCCTGATGCCGAAGCGCATCGAGCAGTGGATGTACCCGATCACCAAGACCGACATGGACGTGCTGAGGTTCGCGCACTTCCTGGCTCTGGCGGCGGTTACCGTGCGCTTCCTGCCGAAAGACTGGTCCGGGTTGAAGTCGCGCTGGCTGCGGCCGGTAATCCTGTGCGGACAGCATTCGCTGGAGATTTTCTGCCTCGGCGTGTTCCTGGCCTTCGCCGGGCATTTCGTGTTGGCCGAGGTTTCCGGGGGCAGCGCGGCCCTGCATTTCATCGTCAGTCTTGCCGGAATCCTCATTATGTCCGGCATGGCGTGGATGATTTCATGGTACAAGCACTCTGCCGACAAGGGTGCATCGCGGAAAAAAGGCGCGGTCGGCAACGCCGATATGGCGGGAGGGGGCTGATGAAGTCCAACCCGGTAACCATTCTGGGCCTGGGCCTGAGCCTGTTTGCCGGCCTCCTGGCCGCCTCCTCCGCGCGCGCCCAGAACGCCCCTGACCATTGCGAAGTCCCTGCCTATCTGCTCACCACCGAGAGCGTGCTGCCCAAGGTCGCGGACGCCGTCAAAGGCGGTCGTCCGCTGGAAATCCTGGTGATCGGCAGCCGGTCCTCAACCATCGGTAGCTCCGAGGCCAGCGCCTATCCTGCCCGGTTGCAGGCGATGCTGAAAGAGAAGCTGCCGAAGGTTCAGGCCAATGTTTCCGTAGAACTACAGATCAAGAAGACCGCCGAGGAAGTAACCGCCGGTCTCGTTAAGCTGGTGGAAGCAAAAAAGCCTACTTTGGTCATCTGGCAGACCGGCACCTACGATGCTATGCGATCCGTCGATCCCGATGATTTTCGCGCCGCAGTCGACGAAGGAGTTGTTGCGCTGCAGAAGGCGGGAGCCGACGTGGTGTTGATGAATCTGCAATACAGCCCGCGCACGGAAACCATGATTTCCGCGCCGCCCTACCTGGATAATATGCGCGTGGTCGCGCAGCAGCACGACGTTCCGCTGTTCGACCGTTTTGCCATCATGCGGCAGTGGAACGATCAGGGGGATTTCGATCTGTTCAGCGCGTCGCACGGTCTCGACCTCGCCAAACGCGTCCATGATTGCCTTGGCCGCGCGCTGTCGAAATTCGTGATCGACGCGGCCCGAGTTGGCCCGGCGCAGCAAAATTGAGGAACTAGCGTTAATGAGTTGTGTCCGCCCTTTTTGCCCGAAAACATTGCTGGCCGTCACGGTCGCGGCGCTCGCGCTGCTGACGCCGGCATCGATGCTGCCCGCGCGCGCCGAGGCCGCCCAGCCGGGCCAGCAAGCCACCCTCTCCGATGGCGCCAGGGCTGACAGCAACAAGGCGATCATGGCGCAGACCGGCGGCGCGGCCGGCGGCAATATTGCCGCGGTCGAACCGGGCAAGGCCGATGTCGCCAATCCGTCGCAGAAGAGCATCACCACCAAGGCGATCGAAAAGGTCAAGGAGGTCGCAAAATCGGCAAGCGACATCTTCAACCGCGTTCCCTGCCTGCCGCCGAAGGGCGGCGCCCGGAAGTTGGGCTCGCTGCCGCACGTCGCGAGCAAGCTCGCCGCTGGCGAGCCCGTGGTTATCATCGCGTTCGGCTCCTCGTCGACACAGGGCCATGGTTCGACGTCGCCTGATTTCACCTATCCCAACAGGCTGGCGGCGCAACTGCGCCGGCAATATCCGACCGCCGACATCACCGTGGTCAACGCGGGCAAGGGGGGCGAAGACGCCCCCGAAATGATGAAGCGGCTGCAGACCGCCGTGCTCGACAGGCATCCGGACATGGTGATCTGGCAGGTCGGCACCAATGCCGTGCTGCGCAACCTCGATCCCGCCGAGACCGTGAAACTGGTCGAGGAAGGCGTTGCACGGATTCAGGCCGCGGGCGCCGACCTGGTGCTGGTCGATCCGCAATATTCCCCGGCGGTCAACGCGCGCGCCGAAAACGCCGGCAAGATGGTGCAGCTGCTCGGCAAGGTCGCCGAACTCCGCCATGTCGGCATCTTCCCGCGCTTCGAGGTGATGCGCGACTGGCACGAGAAGCAGGCGATCCCGTTCGACAATTTCGTCATCGCCGACGGCCTGCACATGAGCGACTGGGGCTACGCCTGCTTCGCCCAGCTGCTCGGCGACGACATCATCAAGTCGGTCGGTCAGGTCAAGCTCGGCGTCAGCGTGCCGGCGAACGTGCAGACCTACCGGCCGATGTGAGGCTCGTCATTGCGAGGAGCACTTGCGACGAAGCAATCCATCTTTCTTTGCCTGGCCATGGATTGCTTCGCTTCGCTCGCAATGACGCTGATAGTGCGAACGTTACTCACGCCGTCTCCAGCGCCGCCACGAGATCCTCGATCAGATCGTCGCGATGCTCCAGCCCCGCGGAGAATCTGATAAAACCTTCGCTGATGCCGAGTTCGGCGCGCGCCTCGGGCTTCAGCCGCTGGTGCGTGGTGGTCGAGGGATGGGTGACGAGGCTTTTGGCGTCGCCGAGATTGTTGGAAATCCGCGAGATCTTCAGCGCATTGAGGGTGCGGAACGCCGCGGCCTTGCCGCCCCTGACCTCGAAGCCGACCAGCGTCGATCCGGCGCGCATCTGCTTCTTCACCAGTGCTGCCTGCGGATGATCGCTGCGCCCGGGATAGATCAGCCGCGAGATTTTCGGGTGCTGCGCCAGCGCGTCGGCCACCGCGGCGGCGGTTTCGGTCTGGGCGCGGACGCGGACGCCAAGCGTCTCCAGTCCCTTCAGCAGCACCCAGGCGTTGAACGGCGACATCGACGGGCCGGTCTGGCGCATGAAATTGTGAATGTGCTCGGCGATGAACGCTTCCGACGACAAAATGATGCCGCCGAGGCAGCGGCCCTGGCCGTCGATATGCTTGGTTGCCGAATAGACCACGACATCGGCGCCGAGTGTCAGCGGGCTCTGCCAGATCGGCGTCGCAAACACATTGTCGACGATCAGCCGCGCGCCGCCGGCATGCGCGATCTCGGCGATGCCGCCGATGTCGAGCACGTCGAGCGTCGGATTGGTCGGGCTCTCCAGGAAGCAGGTTTTGGTGTTCGGCCGCATCGCCTTCCGCCACTGGTCGAGATCGAGGCCGTCGACCAGCGTCGAGGAAATGCCGTAGCGCGGCAGCAGGTCTTCCACCACATAGCGGCAGGAGCCGAACATCGCCTTGGCCGCCACCACATGATCGCCGGCTTTCAGCGGCGCCAGAATGGACGTGGTCACCGCGGCCATGCCGGTGGCGGTGGCGCGGCCGGCTTCTGCGCCTTCGAGCTCGATCATGCGGCGCTCGAACATCGAGACGTTGGGATTGGAAAAGCGCGAATAGAGGAAGCCGGGTTCCTCGCCCTTGAACCGCGCCTCGCATTGCTCGGCGCTGTCGTAGACAAACCCCTGGGTCAGGAACAGCGCCTCGGAGGTCTCGCCGAATTGCGAGCGCAGGGTGCCGGAATGGACCAGCCGGGTTTCGGGACGGTAGCGGGCGGTGGATTTAGCCTCAGACATGTGACCTCCATCGTGGCCGTCCTGAAAACGGTCACAAAAAAACCGGCCTGGAAAAAATTCCACAAGCCGGGATCACACATGTCCCCGGCCTGTTTAGCGACTTGTTTAACGTGGCTGCAAGCCGGCCGGCTCAAATCACCACGGGATAAGTCATGCTGATATTCGCTTGCGCCCTTTCAGTCAAGGCGGCCATCGGATAACCGATAAAAGTCCGTATTTTCAGCGTCTGGATGGCTTGGCCATCCCTTGGGACCCCCATCGTGACCTTCACGCTTTCGCCCGACGCCAATGGTATTCTGCCCGACCGCATGATCGCGGCGATGGCGGATGCCGGCCTCATTCTGCCGGCGTACCCGTTCGTCGAAAGCCAGATCCAGCCGGCCAGCCTCGATCTGCGGCTCGGCGACATCGCCTACCGGGTGCGCGCGAGTTTTCTGCCGGGGCCGGGCGCGACGGTGGCCGAGCGCATCGATGAGCTGAAGCTGCACGAGATCGATCTCACCGACGGCGCGGTGCTGGAGACCAATTGCGTCTACATCGTGCCGCTGCTGGAAAGTCTCGCGCTGCCGCCGGAGATCGTCGCCGCCGCCAACCCGAAAAGCTCGACCGGGCGGCTCGACGTGTTCACCCGGGTGATCGCCGACGGCACGCGGCGCTTCGACATGATCGGCGCCGGCTATCACGGCCCGCTCTATGCCGAGATCAGCCCCAAGACTTTTCCGGTGCTGCTGCGCGAGGGCTCGCGCCTCTCCCAGGTGCGTTTTCGCACCGGCGACGCCATCCTCAATGCCGATGAACTCGACGCGCTGCATGAACTGGAGCGTCTGGTCGACATCGACGACGCCGACCTCGTCAACGGCGTGGCGCTCAGCGTCGACCTCTCCGGCGAAAACACCGACGGTTTTGTCGGGTACCGCGCCAAGCGGCACACCGGCGTGGTCGATGTCGACCGTCGCGCCGGCTACGCCGTCGGCGAGTTCTGGGAGCCGATCGCGGCAAGGCCCGACGGCAGCCTGATCCTCGATCCCGGCGAGTTTTATATTCTGGCCTCGAAGGAAGCGGTCCAGGTCCCGCCGGATTACGCCGCGGAAATGGTGCCGTTCGATCCCCTGGTCGGTGAATTCCGCGTGCATTATGCCGGCTTCTTCGATCCCGGTTTCGGCTATGCCGGCGCCGGCGGCAAGGGCTCGCGCGCCGTGCTGGAAGTCCGCTCGCGCGAAGTGCCGTTCATCCTCGAACACGGCCAGATCGTCGGCCGCCTGGTCTACGAAAAGATGCTCTCACGGCCGGATTCGATGTACGGCCAGCGCATCGGCTCGAATTACCAGGCGCAGGGGCTGAAGCTGAGCAAGCATTTTCGGGTCTGACGATACGCCGGCCCAGGCGCCTACCGCATCAGCAGCGCGCCGGCCCAGGCCGCGCCCGCGACCAGGATCAGGCCAGGGATCAGGCGCAACGCGAAGGATCTTGTTCCGCTGCTCAAGGCAAAAATGATCTTGCTGATGGTGTTGGTTGACAGCGCGGCGAGAACAGGAAACGCCGCGTCGGCGGCGGTCATCTTTCCGGACGCCACCAGCGAAGCAACGGCGATGGCGGCGGAGTGGGTGTCGACGAAGCCGGCAGCCGCGGCTCCGACGAGGACTCCGGTCTCGCCGAACCAGTCCCGCAGTGCGGCGGAGGCAATCAGCATCGCGGCGAGTGTCAGGGCGAATATCAGCGCGACCGGGAGGCTGAACGCCTGTCCTGGCTGGGGATCCGGCATTTCCCTTTCGCGCAGGGTCCGGATCGTGAAGAAGCCGCCATAGGCTGTCGCGGCGATGCCGGCGCAGATCAGTGGGAGCGAAAGCGCGCGCAACGTGGCGATGCTGGTGGCGGCGAGCACCACGGACATCAGCACGATGGTCGCGACGGTCGAGAGCGCCGCGCCGGCGACCGCCGCGGTGATGATGCCGGGACTTTTCTGAACCCGCGTTCCCATGGCGCCGATGGTCGCGGTGCTGGAGATAAAGCCCGCCGCGAGTCCTGCGATAGGGAGGCCAAAGCGCGCGCCGAGCAGCCGGATGAGTATGTAGCCGGCGGCGCTAATCGCCATCACCAGAATGACGACGATCCAGATCGAGCGCGGATTGAGCGCGTCATAGGGGCCCATCGCCTGGTTGGGCAGCAGCGGGAGAACCACCAGGGTCGCGCCGGCGAAGATCAGCGCATCTCTCACCTCCGCCTCGGTCAACACCGAACTTACGAAATGATGCAGCGGAGTGCGCGCCGCGAGCAGCGCGGCGAGGGCGACCGCGATGCCCGCCGCCAGCGCGGGCTGTTGCATCGCGAGACCGCCGAGCAGCGCGGTCAGCACCAGTGCAATCTCGGTGGTGAGACCAGGATCTTCGTCGCGCGATCTGAAATAGGCGACGGCGGTCAGCGCGACCACGCCCGCAACGGTGACGGCCAGCACCAGCGCGCCGCCCACCATCACGCTGATGGCCCCGGCCAGCGCGACGACCGAGAAGGTGCGGATTCCCGCCGGCGCGCGGGCAGGCCCTTGCCCCTTTGCGGCGCTCCCGCTCGGCGCCGATCAGAAGCCCGATGCCGAGCGCGACCGCGAGGTTCAAGAGCAGGGGAGGGAGATTGAACATTTTGCTCCTGTGCGTCAGATCATCTTTGGCGTGGCCGGCCGCTCGCCGTCACCATTGGCCCGTCCGACGTCCACCATGGTCGCAATCGCCCGATATTGATGCAGATCATTGCCGAATGCGCGGCTCTTTGGGAAGCTGTCTCCTTCGCGACGCGACGGTTCGCGCACATCAGGATCGATGCATGAATTCGGCTCCATCGAGAGAACCATCTTGTCGAGCGCATCGGCTGGCTGCGGGCGGCCGTGCTCGGCGCCAATGACGGGATTATCTCGACCGCCAGCCTGATCCTGGGCGTGGCGTCGGCTTCTGCCTCGCAAAGCGATGTGCTGCTGACCGGCGTGGCCGGCCTGGTCGCCGGCGCGATGTCGATGGCGGCTGGCGAGTATGTGTCGGTCAGTTCGCAGTCCGATACCGAGCACGCCGACCTCGCGCGGGAGAACAAAGAGCTTGCCAATGATCCCGTATTCGAGCGGGAAGAACTGGCTCAGGTCTATGTCGCGCGAGGCGTCGAGGCTGAACTCGCCCGCGAGGTCGCAAAGCAGTTGATGACGAAGGACGCCCTGGGCGCGCATGCCCGGGACGAACTCGGCATCTCCGCGGCCACGACCGCGCGCCCGGTGCAGGCGGCGCTGGCGTCGGCCGCGACCTTTTCGGTCGGGGCGGCGGCGCCGCTGGTGTTCGTGCTGGTCTCGCCATCCAGCGTCCTGATCCCGGTGGTGTCGGCGGGATCGCTGCTGTTCCTCGCCTTGCTCGGCGCGATCGGTGCGAAAGCCGGCGGGGCCGGCCTGCTGAAGCCGACCATCCGCGTGACCTTCTGGGGCGCCTTCGCGATGGCGCTAACGGCCGGGATCGGCGCCGTGTTCGGCAAGGTCGTCTAACGCCGGGTGCGTGATGCGACCGCGCCGCCAGCGGCAGGGTGAGCGCCACCATCGACATTGCCAGGACAGGAAATTTGCGCAGGGTGGGTTCCCGGGATGCAACCCGCGCAGTGCCGCCGGGTGAACGTTCACGATGCCTGCCATGAATTTCGTGTGATGGAAAACTGTGTCAAAGCAATACCTTGCTTTCTTTGCATGGGGTTGTTTTCGATGTTTTGGTCGGGAGCGGGCACCCGTCGGCCTCAGGCTGAAGGCATCGGCCTGCGGAACCAGGGTTTTGGGAGTTCTCCATGAACGGGTCGACCGCCGCCGCGCGCGAGGCGCAATGGCTGAAATGGCGCAGCGTCGCCGATCTCTATCACGCTTATTTCACCGGCCTGATCCTGACCGTGGTGACCCGGCGCGGCACCGCCGACGCCGCCGAATTCGTGTTCCGGGTATTTCGCCGTCAGCAGCAGGAGCGCTTTCTGCCGGGCCTCGAGAAGCTCGGCCTCAGCCATTTGCCGCCGGCGGTGGCGGCGGCGCAGTACCATTATCTCTCCAACTGGATCGGCGGCGTCCATGTCGAATACATGTACGAGACCGACCGCAAGGCCTGGATCCGCTATCCGCCGCCGCGCTGGATCTGGAAGGGCACCGCGATCTGCGGCGTGCCCGGCGAAGTGTCGCGCGCGATGCTGCGCGGCTGGCACGCCAACAACGGCGTGGCGCTCGGCGATCTGAGATCTGGGTTTCGTCTGCACCAAGCAGAGCGTCGACGGCCAGGACGGGCTGGAAGGTTATTATTGCGAATACGACCATCCGCTCGAGCTCGACGCAGCGCATGGTATTCGCCCGCCATCTCGAAGCGCCGCTGTTCGATCCGGCCACAGCGCCGGCGCTGCCGGTCGCAAGCTGGCCAAAACCGCGGCTCGAAAAAGCCTATCGCAATTACGCGATGGAATATGTGCGGACCGCCGCACCCGTGATGGTGCAAGTGTTCGGCCCCGAAGATGCCGGCTATCTGCTGCACCTCACCGGAAAACTGATCGGCATGCAGTATTTCGACGAAATCGCGCGCGGCCTCTCGGTTTGGGTCGCGGAACAGCAAAGCAATTTGACGGAATTTTTGCGCGCGCTGTTCGAGGCGCAGGACGATGTCGCCGAGATCGGCGATGCCGACGGCGTTTACGAACTCCGGCAGCAGAGCTGGAAGCTGATGGCCGATGTCGGCGACTATCACCCGGCCTGCGCAAAAGTGCTGGAAGGACTTGTTCGAGGGCCTTGCGGCCGGCTGCGGCCGGCACATTCCCGTGCATTTGAGACCATCGGCGGACGGCAAGCCGCCCTTCGTCTGGTCGATCGGCTGATCGATTTGCGGTGAAGCGGCGCGTGTCTTTTCTTACCCTCCCCTGGAGGGGGAGGGTCGCCGCGCATCGAACGCGCGGCGGGGTGGGGTGACGGTCTCTCGCCTCGTACAGTGCCCGAGTTGATAGACCTTCACCCCACCCGTCTCGCATCGCTACGCTCCATGCGAGCCGACCCTCCCCCTCCAGGGGAGGGTGATGGCGCGCGTTACATCGGACGGTGCTAAGCCGGCACTGACCGCCTTCACGCAGGCGGCCCATGCGCCTGACGCACGGGGAATCGTGCCGGATCGGTGCTAGGAACGGCCGGCGCGGCAGTTAGATCGGGCTGAAGCGCGGCTGACGCGCGGGAGCAGAAATGTCCGATATCGGCGTCGCCGAAATCCCCGTAGACGAGGACGAGCGGCCGCTGCCGCCGCCGCAAGCGCCGGTGAAGAACGCGCTGGTCGACGGACCGATCCTGCGCACGCTGCTGTCGCTGGCATGGCCGAACGTGATCGCGCTCTCGGCCGGCACCTGCGTGGTGATCGCCGAGACCTCCTATATCGGCCGGCTCGGCGTCGAATCGCTGGCGGCGATGGCGCTGGTGTTTCCGTTCGTGGTCCTGACCATGACCATGTCGGGCGGTGCGATGGGCGGCGGCGTGGCGTCGGCGATCGCGCGCGCGACTCGGCGCCGGCGATATCGACCGCGCCTCGACGCTGGCGGCGCATGCGCTGCTGATCGGCATCGCCTTCGGGCTGGTGTTCATGCTGGGCATGCTGATCTTCGGCCCGACGCTGCTGGAACTGCTCGGCGGCCGCGGCAACGTGCTGGCGCTACGCCATCGGCTATACGCAGATCTTCTTCGGCGGCGCCGTGGTGCCCTGGCTGATGAACACCTTGGCGGGATTTTGCGCGGCACCGGCAACATGAAGCTGCCGTCGCTGATGATGCTTTCTTCCGCCGTCTGCCAGATCGTTCTGGGCGGCATCCTCGGCCTCGGCCTCGGGCCGATCCCGTCATTCGGCATGCGCGGCGTCGCCGCCGGTTCGCTGATCGCCTACGTGATCAGCATCTCCGTGATGTCCTGGTATCTGTTCTCGGGCCGGGCGCGCGTGGTTCCCAAGATCAGGGGACTGCGGATTCAATGGGCGATGCTGTTCGACATCCTGAAGGTCGGCGCGGTCTCCTGTTTCTCGCCGCTGCAGTCGGTGCTGACCATCAGCATCTTCACCTACATGCTGGCGGGTTTCGGCACCGAAATCCTCGCCGGCTACGGCATCGGCGCGCGGCTCGAATTCCTGCTGACGTCGGTGTCGTTCGCGGTCGGCATCGCCTCGGTGCCGATGATCGGCATGGCGGTCGGTGCGAAGCGGATCGCACGGGCGCGGCGGATCGCCTGGACCGCGGGCATGGTTTCCTTCGTCTCGGTCGGCGCCATCGCGAGCCTGATCGCGATCTATCCGGATCTCTGGGTCAACATCTTCACCGATAATTCCGGCGTGCGCGCAGCCAGCCGGCAGTATCTCGTCGACCGCGGCGCCGATGTACGCCTTCATCGGGCTGGCGATCGTCGATGTATTTCTCCTCGCAGGGAGCGGCCAAGGTGCTGGGGCCGGTGCTGGCGCAGACCGCGCGGCTGATCTTCATCGGCGCCGGCGGCTGGTGGCTGTCGACGCATGACGCCACCGCGTCGAATTTCTTCACGCTCGCCGCCGCCTCGATGGGCGTGCTCGGCGTGCTGTCCTGCCTCAGCGTGATCCTGACGCGATGGGGGCCGAAGACCGCTCCCAGTTGCCGAAATTCGCCCGGCGCTGTCCTGAACGATGCGCTGACGAATAATACCGCCGCCGGTGACGCCGGTGACCGCCGCCGGCATTGGCCATCCGCATCAGAACTCGGGATCATGCTCATCATGTCGCCGGCGCCGGCGCCGCCGAGCATGCCCATGATGTTGCCGCCGCCCATACCGTAACCGTCTGGCGCGTAGCCGCCGCCGAGCCCGCCGGGGATTCCAGCGCTGCCGCCCATCATGCCGCCAAGCCCGCCGCCGCCTTCCATCATCTGGCCCATCATCGGGCCCATGGTCTGCATCATCATGCCGAAGCGGCGCTTGCCCATTTTCGCCTTCATCATTTCGAGCATCGGCGCCATCTGGGTCATCATGTCGCCGCCGTCACCGCCGCCGACACCGGCGAACTGGGCCTTCGCCGGCATCGTGGTCAGCGCAAACAAAACCAGCAGCGTAGCCGCCTGGCACACCACCTTGTCAGCTCCAGTCATGTCAAAACTCCCCGTGCGCGGCGCCGCAGGTGCGGCGCAAACCGGACGCACGGGGCGACGCTAGTAGAGAGGGCGGGCGCCTGCTCCGTGAGAAAGATCGCGCTCGAGCGGCGCTCGTATCTGGAAAAAATTCGTAGGGTGGGCAAAGGCGCTCCTTGCGCCGTGCCTACCATCTATCCGCCGCTGCTCCTGTTGGTGGGCACGCGGAGCCTGTCATCGGGCGCGCGTTCGCGCGACCCGTTGGCTTTGCCCACCCTACGATTCCTGCGCTCCCGCAATGACGTCGGCGATGTCCACGCCTACGTACACACCGCCTCGACATTGTTGCCGTCGGGATCGACCAGGAACGCGGCATAATAGGTTGGGCTGTAATCGGCGCGCGGGCCGGCGCCGCCATTGTCGCGGCCGCCGGCCTTCAATCCTTCGCTGTGAAATTTCTTGATGGCGCCATGATCCGGCGCGCGGAAGGCGACATGGGCGCCGGCTCCCGCCGATCCCTTGTGCAGATAGAGCCAGAGCGCCGGCTCGCCCTTGGGCCCGAAGCCCGCGCCGCTGTCGTCGCGCGAGCACAGCACAAAGCCGAGCGGCGCCAGCGCGGCGGTGTAGAAACGCACGCTGGCGTCGAGATTTTTAACCTTCAATCCGATGTGGTCGTACATGATGATCTCCGATTTTGCGCGCCGAAGCGCGCGGTTCGGAGACCACCCTAGTCAGTGCAGGGCGAGGCGTTCTTGGAAAATCTTGCGGTTTCCCCGCGAGGCCTGGCGGAACCGCATCGGCGATACGCCCGCGGCGCGATGAAAAGTGCGGACGAAATTGGAGAGATCGCCGAAACCGACATCATAGGCGACGTCGGTGACGGGGATATCCGCGTCGGCCAACAGGCGCGCCGCGTGGCGCAGCCGCGAGCGCACCAGATACTGATGCGGGGTGACGCCGAGCGCGCCCGAAAACAGCCGCAGGAAGTGGAACGGGCTGATCGCGGCCTGCGCCGCGGCATCCTCCAGATTGATCTGATGGTGCGAATTGGCGTCGATCCAGAGCGCGGTTTCGACCGCGCGGCGGCGATCCTTGGCTGCCACAGGCGCCGGCTTTGGCGTTCGCCCGGACACCACCTCGACAAAGCGGTTCGCCAGCACTTGGCCGATCTCGTCGAGCCCGACATCGTTATGGCCGTCGGCGGTGGCCTGCGCCAGTTCGCCGAGCACCATCAATTCCGGCAGCGGGGGGCTGCGCCGATCCGCCAGACCTCGGTGCGGTCGCCGATCGCTTCCACCAGTTCGGGCGTCAGAAAGAACGACAGGCACTCGTCGCCGCGGCAATGCTCATGGCTGCAAAGGTATTCGTCGCCGGGATGGCCGACCAGGATCGATCCCGCCACCAGTTCGAACGATTTCCCGCGCATCTGGCAGCCAAAACTGCCCTTGCGCACATAGGAGATCGAATGGCAGTCGAAATGCTCGGCGAACGGCTGGTCGTCCGGTCCGGCGTTGCACCGGAAATCGGACACGGAAATGCAACCGCGCTGCAGCAGGGGCGTCCTGATCATGCCCTGAATTTAAGACTGCAGACGGGGCGGGGCAACCGGCAGCAGCACGTCGAACAGGGTTTTGCCGGTCACGGGTCCGTGCGCGCCCTCGATCGAAAGCAGCCGCGCTTGAAATGCTGCCGCCATGCGGTGACATCTTGTCGGCGTAGCTGCCGGCTTCGAGAACGCGATGGCAGGGCACGATGAGCACGAAGGGTTTCGGGCCAGCGCCTGCGCCACCGAATGCACGGCGCCGGACGCGCCGAGTTCCGGCGATTTCGCCATAGGTGCGGGTTTCGCCGCGCGGGATCGCGCGCGTGACGGTAGACCCGCTGATTGAAGGCGTGGATCCCGGTCATGTCGAGGGCGACGCCGGAAGGTCGCCGCCTGGCCGCGCAGCAGCGCCACGATGCCCTCGATCGCGACTCGACATCCGGCGGCGGGCGCTGTTCGCGGGCGTCGGGATAGAGCTGGTAGAGCCGCTGCGGGTTTCGATCTCGCGGGCCTCGGGCAGCTGGATGCCGACGATGCCGGCAAGCCCCAGCAATGCCGCAGCGGCCGATCATCGTGTCGAAAATGCTGTACCCACGCCCCGACATTACGCTACCCACCCGGGGGCATCATAGCACCGTCATAAAAGGCTGCACCTGGAATCTTCAGGTTCGGTTAAGACCTGTGGCGGCAAGGCAGGCATCCCGCTTGGCGGATCGTGCGGGCTCGGCTAATTAGGGGAGCCTCAAAGGCGACCGCGGGCGTAGTTCAATGGTAGAACGGCAGCTTCCCAAGCTGCATACGAGGGTTCGATTCCCTTCGCCCGCTCCAAGGTCCTTGTAGGACAAGGGTGCGGCCGCAAGGTCTCCCTCTGTGGCGTTGGCCACCGACAGGTCGTGCATTGCCGTGCCATGACTGAGCGCCCCTGTTTCAAGGAAGTGCGCGGTGCGGGATTCGGATCATTCACGGGAGTTCGAACTGGAAAGTGCGCGCCTGGCGTCGGGCTGCATGCAGATGGCGCACGGCGACCTCGGCGCGGCCCTGAAAGCCGAAATCCAGCGGCTCGCCAGCGGGTCTTCCACCGACCAGGAGTCCGCGCGAAAGCACGAACTGGCCTGCCTGCGCATGGCTGCCGACTGCATGCAACTGGTGGGCGAGATCCTGTTTCCCCATCTGCAGCGGCATTTTCTGGAACTCGCGAGGCAATTGACCGCGGCGGCGGAATTGGCCGCGGTACCGACTTTCACGGCTTCAATTGAACCCGGCTCACCTCTTGCGCTGCCCGGTATCTCCCTGGACCGCAGTTGAAGGCGGCGTCAGGAATGCATCGAACCGTTCCTTGACGACGGCGTAGCATTCGCAGGACGCCTTCTCCAGTCCGACCCGATCGACGACCAGGATCTTGCCTCGACGGTAGCTGATGAGTCCCGCCGCCTGCAGCGCTTGCGCGGCCATGGTCACCGACTTGCGGTTGGCGCCGAGCATCTCCGACAGGAATTCGTGGGTATAGGGCAGGGCTTCGCCCTCGGCGCGGTCATGCATCATTAGCAGCCAGCGGCACATCCGCTCGTCCGTGCCGTGCAGGGCGTTGCACGCGACGGTCTGCTGGACCTGCGATAGCAGCGTTTCCGAGTAGCTGACGAACAGGTTACGGACGTGTTCGCTGTTCTTGAACTCCGATTGCAGCAGTTCGATCGGACAGCGGACCATGCCGCCCTCCAGTTGCACCAGACAACGGTTGAATGAGACCCGGCTGTACATGGCCGCGAACAGGCCGAACGCGCCCTCGCGCCCGATGTTCGCGGTCTCGATGGCCGAGCCGTTTTCCAGTACCGTCAACAGCGACAGAACGGAGCCTTCCGGAAAATAAGCGTGCTTGAGCAGGCCACCTGCGTCACAGACCACGGCGTCCAGCTTGAGCTTGATCGGCTCGAGATGATGGTCGATGCGTCTGCGGCTGGAAGGCTCCAGCGCGCCCAGCAATCGGTTGCCCTGCGGCTCAGCCATTCGAAGTTTCAGCATTCGGCCGGATCTGTCTGTTTTGGGATACTCTTGGGCGGGCAGCAAACCTACCGGCCGCTAGCCCTGAGAGACAACTCGTGTTTGCGAACTTTCGTCTCCCGGTCGCCATGCACCTTTGCGACAGGATTTCCGGGGAAAGCAGTCATAGTGTCTGGTAGCGGACGTATGGTTGCTTAAGTCAAGCGGACTTGGCTCCGCCGCCGCGGGCTATTTTGTTGGCGCGAGCATGGGTTGATATCCGTTTCGGCAAAATCGACTCGGTCTCGTCGCTACGACGCGGATTTTTCAGGAGTTCTCATCGATCTTTCGGAAGGATCGGCAGATCCAACAAGAAACGTACTCCATTCGGTTTGTTCGGCAATATCTTTATGTGCCCTTGCAGTTGCCGGGTCAGGCCGGCAATCACCTTAAATCCCAGGCTGGCACTGGGTTGATCAATCTCGAAGCCCTCGGGAAGCCCGATGCCCTGGTCAGATACCTCGACATGAAGTTGCCCATCAATCTCATGAGCGGATACCTCAATTGCGCCGTGGCCGCCAGGATAGGCGTATTTGACAGCATTGGTGACGAGTTCATTGATCAGGAGGCCCAGGGGAATAGCATGATCGGCCGACAGCATCATCGGATCGGCATGGCTGCGGAGCGTATGCCCCTGCATGGTGCCCTTCAGCTTTTTGCAAAGCTCGGTCATGAAGTCGGCAAGCTCAATGAAGCTAATCTGGGTCCCGCGCCAAAGGTGATCATGAACCTGGGCTATCGTGTCAACCCGAGAGCTCGCGTCCTGCAGCGCAGCCTTTACGTCGTCGGATTGCGCGCTAGCTGCCTGAACGCGCAGCAGCGCAACGACCGAAGTAAGACTATTTTTAACACGGTGACTCATTTCGCGAGTTAACAACGCCTGGTGTTCAAGCGCTTCGGCGAGCTTGGCATCGGCCTGCTGACGTTCGATTGCGATGCCAAGAAGCCCGGCAAAACCGGCAAGGAATTGTGCGTCCGCTTCATCAAATTGTCCGGGGTCCGAACTGTCCACTTCCAGCACGCCAAACCAGTCATTGCGCTCTCCGCCCTTCTCGATGAGCACATTGACCGCGCGCTTGATGCCGTGATCCGCAAGAAGCTGAGGCGTGCGGAAGCGCGTTTCCTCCTGCAGGTGATTGGAGATGACCGTTGCTCCGGTCTGGAAGGCATATCCAGCTGGCGACCCAACGTCTGTCGCGAGACCGACAACATCGATCGTGCCGGGACCCCAGCCGACCCCTGCGCGCACCATCAGGCGCTCTTCCTCGGGCAGATATTCCAGGACTTTTGCAAAGCGGGCGCGCAATCCCTGCGCGCAAAGCTCCGTTGCACGCTGTAGAATTTGCCGGAAATCCCGGGTCTGCATGGCCATCCGGCCAAACTCGCCGAGAAGAGATTGCTGGTGCAAACGATATTCGAGCTCATCCCTGCGATCTATGGGAACGACGGACGGCTCTTCCCTGGCTTCTAACGACATGAACCTGGCCAATCAGTGAACGATGGCGGCTACCATCGCCGACCCCAGCCGCCGCGCCAGCTGCTTCCCCATCCGCCGCCTCGCACAAGTCGCATGACGAGGAGCAGCAAGACCGCGCCGATGGTGGCGTTAACGATTGCACTGATCAAACCAGTACCGAGATGGATCCCGAGCTGAGGCAATAGCCAGCTTCCGATAAAGGCGCCCACGATACCAATCAGCAGATCACCAAGGATCCCAAAACCGGTCCCTTGCACGATTTGACCTGCCAACCAGCCAGCAACAAGACCGACGAACAAGATGACCAGCAGGCTTTCACTCGACATATGCATTGTGTCACCTCGACGTTGTGGTTGAGAGGCAGCATCACAAGCCGTGCTGCTGCTGACTGCACAAGGTTGATTGGCTTAATGCGGTTTCGCTTCAATTGTGTGCCCGGTGAAGCTCGAACTTCCGGCGGTGTCCGAATCCCAGAACTTCCTGACGTGGCTTGACGAATGCGATCCACCGTTACCAGACCAGATCTCTCTATTGACGCACTACGCTCACCATTGCCGTGCCGCTGTCGATCATGTCGAGTTCCCGCGCCGCAGCACGGCTCACGTCGATAATTCGACCGCGGCCATACGGCCCGCGATCCGTGATGCGGACGACCACCATTTTGCCATTGCGAGCATTGGTCACCCGCACCTTCGTGCCGAACGGCAATGTCCGATGAGCCGCGGTAAGCCCGTTCGGGCCGGTTACTTCCCCACTTGCGGTGCGCCCGCCGCCATAGAATGCGGCAAGACCGCTTTCAGCGTGAATTGGACAGATCGCTATCGTGGATAAAGCAACAGCCAATGAGAGTTTGACGAACAACATCTGGTTTGAACGTCCGGCAATCTACTAAGTTCCCTGAACGGCGCCGTCTACAGCATCATTCAGCAAAAAGAGGTGCACTTATCCTTGCTGCCGTCAGGGCTGCTATTTCAGCCCGATTCTGCGCAATGCAGAGATATTATTTCGAACCACATGAGCAATATTGATCATAACGTTCGACGCCGAGGGTGCATGTTGGTGATATCACCGTTCCATCCTCGGCATTTGTCGGTGACAGAGAGTTCGGTAACGCTCCCGCCCAATGCAGGGAAGCGCCATGCCCAAATATCAACCTGTTTCCATATCCATGTTTTCCGCGATTGAGCGGCCCCGCTGCCCTTCTTGCGATCAATCCCGGATGATCCTTTCCCAGGTCGAACCGGGGCCAAACGGCTTCGATTTCCGTACGTTCGAGTGCCAAAAATGCGGTCACATTCATAAGATGATTATCTCAACAGACCCTATGGAATCCGACATGCGCGGTTGGCTCGATGGCGAACTCAAATCGCCGACGTAAAGGTCCAACATCGTGAAGCAAGAAATCTCGGTTGACATCCGCCGGAATGCGAGCGCGCTGGATGCCCCTGAAGAAGCCCGCAAGATGCCACCCGGTGCGCGGCGAAATGAGGCCCTGAAAGTGCGGGCCTTCTCCTAGAACAGCGGACAACCAGGGCTTAATCTCTTCAAAGCGGGGTGGTCTGCAATTATAACAACCAATCTGCTGAAGCCGCCGCGCGCCAGTTGAACAGCCCGCGAAAGACATTCGTCGAGCCAGAGGAGGCTCTCATGGAGAAGACGGACAAAGACGTGTTTGACCCCAAGAGCTTTCTCGCGAAAGTGGGCGCGGGAAAGCAGGTATTGGAATTCCACAGGAAATCAACACGTGTTCGAGCAAGGCGATGTCGCCGACACGGTATTCTACATTCAAAAAGGCAAGGTCAAGCTGACTGTCCTGTCCGAGCACGGCAAGGAAGCTGTCGTCGCCATTCTGGAGCCGGGCCAGTTCTTTGGCGAAGGTTGTATGAATGGTCATAAGCTGCGGATCTCAACGACAACGGCGATGGAGAATTGCGTAATCACGTCAATCACGAAAGCCGCGATGATCGCCGCTATTCATGATGAGCCGAAATTTTCGGAGCTATTCATGGCCTATCTCCTGACCCGAAATAGCCGGATTGAGGAGGACCTGATCGATCAGCTATTCAATTCGAGCGAGCGGCGGCTGGCACGGCTGCTTTTGCTGCTCGCGAATTTCGGCAAGGAAGGCAACCCGCAGCCGATCAATCCGAATATCAGTCAAGAGACGCTGGCGGAGATGATCGGCACCACCCGATCAAGAGTCAGCCACTTCATGAACAAATTTCGCAAGTTGGGCCTCATCAGCTACAACGGGCATATCGAGGTCAACAATTCGCTGTTGAGCGCGGTTTTGCATGAGAAGCCCCAGCTAAAGGAGAGTGACCAGGAGCAATCCCGCTAAAAAAGGCTCAGCGTTGGGGCGTGCTGAGGGCGGCCCTATTTGTCGATGTCGGTCCTAACTGGCCCCGCGATCAAGCGATAGGACGGGACCCAAGCCGTGTTCCAGTTCTCCATGGTCACGCTGCAGACAGAACATTCAAAGCTGCCGATTTGACGAGCTGGAGCCATGGTTTCCGAGCGGCTGTAAAGCGCGCCGCACCGACAGGATCGACGACCGGATTCTGACATGCCCAAGTATGCGCCGGAGCGGCTGAGTTTTCCAGCTTACCTTTGTCCAATCCTCATTCTGGAGGTATGAGGGATTTTTGCGGACACTCGTTTGCCCCGCCCCGGTCACGACTTGCACACCTTTTAAATGCAACACGACCGCAGTGGCTCGCTCGCCAACTTCGGGGACACACCATGACGACTGTGAAGCTCAGCGCATCGACAATCCTCACCGCGCTCGGGGACGTGCAGTCTGAGCTTGTCGGAAAAGCCGTCGTTCTCACGGACGGAAAAGCCGGAACTGTTGAAAATATTTGGTTAGATGAACTTCATGGTCTGCGAATCGCTATCACGGGTCATGACGGAAAGTGGCCAATCTCGACCATAAAGTTCGAGCAGAGCCACCTAAAATCAGCCTCATCAATCAACATGGCACGACATGCCGCGTCTCGGAAACGCAAGAGCCAAACGAGAGAAAAATAGCCAAAATCTCAATAAAATCAAAAGATATTTGAATCTTCCCAAGCTGCATACGAGGGTTCGATTCCCCTCGCCCGCTCCAAAGCCGCCGCCAGCGAGAACCTGTTGCCTTCGCGACGCGGTTCCGTGCCATCTCGCCTCAACGGCGAATTCCGTCCCGCCCATCAGCCAGAAAAAAGGGAGGCGCCGTCGCGCCTCCCTTGGCCGTCGCTCCGCGCACGCGCCCCCCCGGTGCGCGCGCTGATGGCGCGGCTACTTCTGAATGCAGGTATCCGCGGTTTCCCGGGTGCATTCGTCGAGTCCGGTGAAGACGGGATCGTCGACCTTCTTGCCTTCGATCAGGGCGATCATCACCGACGGCGCCTTGTAGCCCATCTCGAACGGCCGCTGGCCGACCAGCGCCTCGACGCGGCCTTCCTTGGCGATCGCGACTTCTTCGCCGATCGTATCGGCGGCGACGATCACCAGTTCCTTGCTGGCAATCCGCGCCTTGTACTGATCGGTGAGCTGGCGATAGGGCTGCGGGGCGCCGAACAGCGGCCAGCCGCCCTCGATCACGAAGGCATCGAGCTTCGGATTGGCGGTGAGGATGTCGGACATCGCCTGCACGCCCCTCGGTCCGTCGTCATTGGTGAAAACCGGGCAGCCGGCGATCTCGGTCCAGCCGCCTTCACCCTTGAGCCGGTCCAGTCCCTTCTGTCCGGACAGCGCGTCGCGCGTGCCGGCGGCGCGGCGCAGGATGTTGTCGGCCGCGGCATTGCCCAGGATCAGGCATACCGTTCCGCCCTTCTTGGCCTTCTTCAGATATTCTCCGAGCCGAAAACCCATCAGATAATTGTCGGTGCCGAGATAGGTCTTGCGCAGCCCGGCATCTTCCTTCTTGAGGTCGGCGTCGAGCGTCATCACCGGCACCTTGGGTTTTGCGGCCCTGATCGCGTTGGCGATCAATGGCGCGTTCGACGGCGAGATCGCGATCGCCGCGGTGTCGGATTTGCCGAGCATGTCGCCGACGATCTGGGCCTCGCCGGCCTCGTCCGATGTCGAGGCAGGTCCGGTGTAGAAGCAGTGATAGGGCGAATTCGCGTTCTCCTTGTTCCACTTCTGGCAGCCCTGATTGATGGCCTCGAAGAACGGATTGTCGAGGCCCTTCACGACGATGACGAGCTGCTTCTTCTGGGCCATGGCCGGGCCGGCTGACAGGCCCATCGCCGCAACGGCGGCCAGGCCCAACAGTGTCTTGTTCAGTCCTTGCATTTGTCCCTCCCACATGCGGACGTTTATTCGTCCGTTTTCGAAAAAAGCTGTGCGATCCGGGGTTTGTCCATTCCCCGGGCAGGCTTGTTCAGTCGACGATTACGGATGTTCGAATGCCGTACCGATTGTGCTGGTGGATTGAGACCATCAGAGCCTCACGCGCCGGGCAAGATCGAGAGAAAAGGAGACCGTTGGGTGTAAGGGCGTCGCTGCCGAGGCTTCCGCGCTGTTTCGTCGCCCCCGCACGTGAAGCTCGACCGAGACTGCCACGCATCTCAAGGGCACAGGCGGCAAGATTAATTCGGGCCTTCGGTTAGTCAACACATTCCTTCGTCGCGCAATAGGAGGGAGTTTTGTGTGGTGCGTTGCACAACCTGTAGAATAGTCTGGTTCGGCCGGACCCAGCGGTGAATTCCGTGGAGATCATTGACTGACTACCAGCGCTGTAATTCAATGATTGCTCATTCGACGCCGCGGGCCGCGGTTGATCTTCACACAGCAGAACGGCATTGGGCGGCGGCGAAAGAATGGCTCTCCTCGAACTGGAAAATGTTTCGAAACATTTCGGGGCCATTCATGCGCTCAACGACGTTTCGCTGTCGCTCGAGCCCGGCCAGGTCGTGGGACTGATGGGCGACAACGGTGCCGGCAAGTCCACTCTGGTCAAGATCATCGCCGGCAATTTTCGCCCGACCCATGGCGCGCTGCGGATGGAAGGCCGCGAGCTGTCGATGCACCGGCCGATCGAGGCCCGCCAGCACGGCATCGAGATCGTGCATCAGGATCTCGCGCTGTGCGACAATCTGACCGCCGCCGCCAATGTCTTTCTCGGCCGCGAACTCCGCAAAGGCTATGGGCCGTTCAGGATTCTCGACTACGCCACGATGTACCGCCGCGCCGGCCAGATTTTTGCCGAGCTGCGGTCCGAAACCCGGCCGCGCGACCTGGTCAAGCAGATGTCCGGCGGGCAGCGCCAGGCGGTGGCGATCGCCCGCACCCGCATCGCCGACGCCAAAATCGTGCTGATGGACGAGCCGACCGCGGCGATTTCCGTGCGGCAGGTTGCCGAGGTGCTGAACCTGATCCGCCGGCTGCGCGATCGCGGCATTGCTATCGTCCTGATCAGTCACCGCATGCCGGATGTTTTCAGCATCGCCGATCGCGTGGTGGTGCTGCGCCGCGGCCGCAAGGTGGCCGACAAGGACATCGCCGCGAGCTCGCCCGAGGAGGTCACGGGGCTGATTACCGGGGCGATCGAGCACGTATTGTGACAGCGGCCTGACGCAAAACACGAAAGTCTGGGGCATGGACATTCAGTTCGACGACGAGGTCAAGCGCGCAAGGTTTCCGCTGCTCACCTGGCTGACCTCGCGTCAGGCCTTCTGGGTGCTGCTCGCGGTATGCCTTTTCGGCGTCTTCCTGTCATTCGCCACCAATTCCTTCGCCACATCGAATAATCTCTTCAACGTCACCCGCAACTTCACCTTTGTCGCGGTGATCGCGCTCGGCATGACGATCGTGATCATCACCGGCGGCATTGATCTCTCGGTCGGCTCGGTGCTCTGCCTGTGCAGCATGATTCTCGCCGTCGTCATGCATGCCGGCTACTCGATCGAGGTCGGCATCGCGGCGTCGCTGGCGACCGCGCTGGTGATCGGCGCCATCAACGGCGTGCTGATCGCCTATCTCGGGATTCCGCCGTTCGTGGTCACGCTCGGCATGCTGTCGATCGCGCGCAGTCTGGCCATGGTCGCCTCCAACAACACCGTCGTGTTCCAGTTCGGTCCGGACCACGACAAGCTGTTGTTTCTCGGCGGCGGCGCCTGGCTGTTCGGGATCGCCAATCCGGTCATCTACATGCTGGTGCTCGCGCTGATCACCGGCTTCGTGCTGCGCTTCACCAAATTCGGCCGTTACGTCTTTGCGATCGGCGGCAACGAGCATGCCGCTGTTGCGACCGGCGTGCCGGTGCGGCGGACCAAGGTCGCCGTCTACATGATATCGGCGCTGTCGGCCGGCATTGCCGGCATCATCCAAACCGGCTGGCTCGGCGCGGTCACCACCAATCTCGGCGCCGGCATGGAGCTTCAGGTGATCGCCGCCACGGTGATCGGCGGCGCCAATCTCGCCGGCGGCGTCGGCACCGCATTCGGCGCGCTGATCGGCTCGGCGCTGATCGAGGTGATCCGCAACAGCCTCGGGCTGCTCGGCATCAGCGCGTTCTGGCAGGGCACCTTCGTCGGCTGCTTCATCATCGTCGCCGTCACCTTCGACCGGATCAGGAGCTTCCGGTTTCCGCAGTGACGGCGGAAGGCCGCGAGCCGGCTTGGCGGACCGTGCGGTCTCGGCAAATTGGGGAGCCGTTGATAACATGTAGGTATGGACTACAAACTCGCCAAAGCGCTGAGGGATGCCGGGTTTCCCCAGCAGGGCGAAGGCGGCTCGATCATCGACCCCGATTTGATCGTGGCCCGTCGTGAGGATCGAGCCTATGTCCCCACCCTCGAAGAACTCATCGAGGCGTGCGGCGAGCAATTTGAAAGCCTGGTGCGATACTCCGACGGCACTTACCGTGCTTGCGGGCGCGATGGTGCTGAGGGCTTGCAAGACATCGCATCCGTCTCGTCCACTGAAGCCGTCGCCCGCCTTTGGCTCGCTTTGAATACCAAATAGCCATGGATATCGCGACCGCCGAGGCGAATCGCGACGCAGAGTCTTCTGAGCAACGTCACCGACCGCATTCCCAAGTCACGGCTGACGAGACCTTCTGGTGAGCGCGGGTTCCCAGCGGCGAAGGCGCCGGGGCAGCCTAGTATTTCCCACCGATCGCGCCTATATCTGGGGGGTCGAAAGACGATGGCGCTGAAACTCAGAGCGGACTGCGGGCAGACCCGGGGGCAGTACCCGGCGCCTCCACCCTAGCAGCTGGAGCCTAAAGGTCTCATTCCCGTGAGATCGATTTTGCCGCAAGGCAAAATCCCAGGGCTGCTACGGCGGGGGCGAAACAGGATCGATGGTCGCGAAGAAGTTCTGAATTGTGCCCGGCATGATACCGCCGTTATCGGGTCAAAAACCTAAATGCAAACGATAACGTTGCATTGAACGAAGTGCGCCTCGCGGCGTAACCTGTTCGGGGTTGGTCCACCTGGCAACAGAACGGCCATTGCCGCGTCAGCCCTCGGGCTGGCGCGGCTTTATTTGTGGGCGTGCCAGGCCGGGTCGAGGCGCTGGCGGCAGGGGGTAGTACTGGGGTAGTACTACGGACGCGAAGTTTACGGCGGTGAAAGGTTCCGTGGACTGATGATGCCAGTGGCGGGCGATGACACATAACTGGCCCCCATTTGGAGACTCCCGATGACGCAATTGTTCCCGACCCGCCGCGCTTGTGTGGCTGGA
Source organism: uncultured Alphaproteobacteria bacterium (assembly GCA_963706975.1). Lineage (GTDB taxonomy): Bacteria > Pseudomonadota > Alphaproteobacteria > Rhizobiales > Xanthobacteraceae > Bradyrhizobium. Next base: position 16,305 of record CAVPOL010000058.1, on the reverse strand, counting down.
TTCCTCGCGCTTGGCTTGGCGGTTACGGTCGGCCCGGCCGTGGCGGCCGATCTGAAATTCGAACATGTGATGAATATTGGTACTGTCGGCACCGGCGAAGGCCAGTTCAAATATGTTGAGGACTTCGCCTTCAGCAAGGAAGGCCATCTGCTGGCGACCGACGCCGCGCACGCCTACGTGCAAGCTTTCGACAAGACCACCGGCAAGTACCTCGCGCGCTTCGGCGGCAAGGGCGAGAAGGACGAGCATCTCGACAAGCCGGAAGGCATCGCGGTCGATCCCGAAGGCAATATCTTCATCGCCGACTACAACACCGGTTTCGTCAAGAAGTACGACAAGAGCTACAAGTGGCTCCTGACCTTCAGCGAATACGGTTCGGCGAAGGGCCAGAACATCAAGTCGGAATTCATGGATATCCGCGACGGCAAGCTCTATATGCCGGAAGCCGGCAATCACCGCGTCGATGTTTTCGACATGAACGGCAAGTTCCTGTTCGATTTCGGCGGTCTCGGCACTGAGCCCGGCAAGATGAACAACCCCGAAAGCGCCAAGTTCAACAGCGAGGGCAAGCTCTACCTCGCCGACCTGAAGAACGACCGTGTCCAGATTTTCGACAAGGACGGCAAATTCCTCAAGCTGTGGGGCAAGACCGGTACGGGCAACGGCGAGTTCAAAGCGCCGGCCGGCATCGCGATCGACGCCCAGGATCGCGTCTACGTCACCGAAATCGGCAACGACCGCGTGCAGGTGTTCGACAAGGACGGCCAGTTCCTGACCGCCTTTGGCAGCAAGGGTGCCGGCAACGGCGAGTTCGGCAACCTGCACGGCATCGTCTGCGACAAGTCCACCGGCTGGATCTACGTCGCTGACACCGCCAACAATCGTATCCAGGTGTTCAAGCCCGCGAAGGGTTCCAACTCCTGATCCACCGATCGGCTTGCCCGGGCAATCTGCCCGGGCAAGTCCGTTGGTCTACGACGATGTTGGGAATTAGCAGATGTCCATGAGCCATTTGAGCGGCGGATTGCGCGGCATTCGCCTGCGCGGCCGATTGTTGACTGCATTTTTGCTGATGTCCGTCCTGATCGGGCTTTGCGGCCTCGCCGGACTGACCTTTGTCAACCGGATCGGCGGCACGGTCGAAGTGGCGACCGGTGTCGCGGCGCCGCTGGCCAACGACAGCGCGGCACTGCTTGCGGGTGCGCAGCGCGCGCGCGAAATTTTGCGAGTGGCGCTGGATTCCGCGGCCGAAACCGCCAGCAGCAAGGGCATCGACGAAATTGCGCGCATTGAAAGCAATTCACGCGCCGGGATCGTGCGGATGCAGGGCTTGATCGCCCGCGCTGCGCTGGACCTGAAGGTCGATAATGTGACCGCGAGCCTCGGTGCGTTTTCCGACGACGCGCGCAAGATACTGCAAGCCGACAGGCTCCATGACGCCAAACTCGTCGATCTGGAACGCCGCTTCAAGAGCTTCGAGACCAACCGCAACGAGCTGGAAATGTTGCTGGCCAAGCTGGCGGCCGCCAACGAAGCGACCATGGGCTTGCGCGAAGACAGCACCAAGGCGCTGGTCAATTCCGGCAACGCCAAAATCGAGGACTTCGGCGAGGCGCTGGACGAGACCTTCACCAATGCCTACCCGAATGTGAAGGACGCCTACAAGCTGATCCGCAACGTCGTCGAACTGCAGGAACTGGCGCGCGGTCACATGAGCGCGACCGATGATGACGGCTTGAAGTCGATCGAAGGGCGAGCGGAAAAACTGCTGAAGGCCTCGCTCGCGCTGCATCGCCGCTTCGCGACCCGGCTGAAGGATGCGGATTTGAAAGCCGAAAGCGGCAAGATCGGCGAAGGGTTCAACCGCGCCGGCGCGCTGCTGCTGGGCGATGGCGGAGCATTCGCGGCGCGCCGCGCTGCACTTTCCGACCAGAAACAACTGGAGTCGCTGAAACTTGCCCTCGACAAGGCGGACCATGATTACGTGGCCGCGCTGGGAGCGGTCGACGAGGTGACCCGCCGTCTGAGCGACGGCGCCAAGAATGCTGCCGCCAACAGCATCTCGGAGGCGAGCTGGAGCCTGAGCCTGATCATCCTGGCCGGCACCATCGCTGGACTGGTGCTCGAAATCCTGGTGTCGCAAGCCATCGTAAAACCGATGAGCCGTGTGGCTACGGCGATCCAGGGTCTCGCCAGAGGCGAACTGGATATCGTTGTTCCGGAGCGCCTGCAACGCGACGAGATCAAGGAAATCGGCGACACGCTGGCGGTGTTCAAGGCCAATATGATCGATGCCGATCGATTGCGTGGCGAGCAGGAGACCCAAAAGCAGCGGTCCGCGCAGGAGGGGCGTCGGGCGATGCTCGATCTGGCCGCAAAATTCGAGGCCAGCGTCGGCGGCATCGTCGAGGGCGTTGTCGCCAAGGCGACCGAATTGCAGGCCACGGCACAGGCCATGGCGGCGACCGCGGAGGAGACGATGCGGCAGGCGACGACGGTCGCGGCCACATCGGTGCAAACGACGGAAAGCGTAAAACTGGTGGCAACGGCGACCGAGGAGCTTTCCGCAGCCACCATGGAAATCGGTGATCAGGTGACGCAATCGGGCGGCCTGATTGGCGAAACAGTTCAGCAAGCCAATGTTTCGAGCGAACAGGTGAAGGGCCTGACGGCGGCGGCGGAGAAAATCGGCGATGTCGTGAAGACGATCGCCGCGATCGCCGAGCAGACCAACCTGCTGGCGCTTAACGCCACGATTGAAGCCGCCCGGGCCGGAGACGCGGGCAGGGGTTTCGCCGTGGTTGCATCCGAAGTCAAGTCTCTTGCCACAGCAACGGCCAAGGCGACCGACGAGGTCGGCGTGCAGATCAGGGCGATCCAGGAGGCGGCGCAGACCTCGGCGGGGTCAATCGAGGGCATTACGCGCATGATCGCCAAGGTCAACGTCTCGGCGACGGCTATCGCGTCGGCCGTCGAACAGCAGAGTGTGGCCATGCAGGAAATCGCCAGCCATGTGCAGCAGGCCACACTTGGGACGCATGAAGTGTCGGACAATATTTCCAGCGTTGGCCGGGCCGCCGGGGACACCGGCCGGGCCGCTGTCGAAGTGCTCGCCTCGGCAAATGAATTCGGCAAGAACGGCAGCGCACTCAAGGATCAGGTCGATGCCTTCCTGCGCGAGGTGCGGGCAGCCTAGCGGCTGGCGTCTGCCTCTGCCACTACGTCATCGGCGACGAACTCTCCCCGATCCGCCTCGGCCAGGCCCTTGCCGACGGCGGCGCGCTCATCGTCGGACATGATGTAGAGGCCCGTGCGCCGCGCTTCGATCTCGCGGGCATACTCCGCGAGTTCGTTCTGGTCCTCCACGGGCCAGGTCGCAGCGTGTTCCAATACGCCCTTCAGAGACTTCGTCGTCATCATGGAATGATATCACAGGGCCCGCTTTTCGGCCATCGGCCGCATACCACGTTCCACTGCGGTTCATCTTGTTCATGGTTGGTTACGGTAGCGCGCCGGGGATCAAGCGTCTGATATCGTTGACTTGCATCCCGAGCTTTCCGCTTCTCCGGCTCGACAACAAGAGACAGTGACCGTTGACCCACGCCATCGCTTCCCCCGGCACCTCGCCCAACGGCCTGGTCGCGGTCGCAGCCGGCGGCGTCCTGAGCGGCCTGCTGACGCCGTGGTGCCCGCAACTGATCGACAGGATCGGCGCCGTGCCCGGCAATTTGGGCATCGCGCTGGTGGCGGTGCCGTTCGCGGTTCTGGTTTTCATCGTGGTGCGGTGGGCAAGCGCCAATCCGTGGTGGGCAGCGCTGCTGGCTTCCATCGTCACCATGGTCGCCTTCGCTGCCGCGGTGAACGCGGCGGTCTTCATCGACGGCCAACTCGTCAGCGCGACCAGGGTGGGGCGAAACGCGCTGGCCGGCCTCGCCGCCGGTTTTGTCGGCGCCGGCATCATGGCACTCGGGATAGCGCTGCTGCCCGCGGGTCCGCGCAATCGCATGGCGCGGCTGCCGATGCTGATCGTCGGCACCGTGACCGGCGGACTGCTGGCGCTGGACAACGCGCTCAACCTCGATTTGACGTCGGTGCTTTATCCGGTCTGGCAGGCCTGCGTGGCGGTCGGGCTCGCAACGGCGCTGCGCGCGCGGGACGATCGCCCCGGATAGCCCGGGGCGCCGCGCAGCATCCCTCAGGCGCCTTGCGGAACCTGATCGAGGAAGCCGGTGATGCTGCGGATCCGTCCATCCCTGAGCACGGCGAAATCCGTGCCCTTGATCGGGCTGTCGACGCCGTCTGGGCCGAGGCCCCAGCAGAAACGGAGGCGGTCGCCGAAGCCGTTGGGCTGGCCGAGCAGCCTGAACCGGAAATCAGGGAAGCGCTGCTGCACGCCGGCGATCAAGGCGTCAATGCCGTCGTGACCGTCGCCCGACATCAAGGGGTCGATGTAGCTGGCATCGTCCGCCCAATGCTGGCGGAAAATATCGCGCCGGCGGTCCGGCGATTTCTCGTTCCACAGATCGATATAACGGTTGGCAACCAAATTGACGTCGGTCATGGGCGTGTCTCCTTCTGATAGAGCCGGATTGACCGGCGGACCGACTATCGAAGTTTTGACACGCCCGATCGATTACCTCCGAGGTCATGATTTCGAATCGAAGGCGCCGAGACGACGGCGCTCACGGTGCAATCGTCAGCGTTGCCTTCATGTTGGGATGGAAGCGGCAGTAATAGTCGATCGCGCCGGCCTTCTTCACGACCGAGGTGACGGTCTTCTTCGGCGGGATGTTGACGTCGAAGTCACCGTTTCGCGCGGTGGCGGTATGGACGAAGACGTCCTTGTTGATCCATTCGATGGTGTCGCCGACCTTGGCCGAAACCTCGGCCGGCGAAAACACCAGATTCTCCATCGTGATCTCTATGGTCGCGGCCCGCGCCGGGACGGACATCCCCGCCAACAGCACGGCCAGAATCGGGAATTTCCATCTCGGCGTCATCGCAAACTCCCTACTTCAGCCCTGCCGCGACCTGCTCGGCATGCTGCTGATGGCCCTGAAAGATCTTGAGGCCGGTCTGCAGCAGGCTCTTCAGTTCGGCATTGCTGGCGTTCGGAATCAGCAGCGTCTCCAGCGCGCCGTTGACCGCCTTGTGATAGGCGACTTCGTTGGCGACATAGGCCTTGTCGTATTCCGCGCCCTTCAGCTTGCCGAGTTCGGCGAGTTTTTCGGATGCCTGCTTCGACAGCGCCTTGCTGGTGTCGTTGTCTTCGGGCGTGACCTTCAGCTTCTTCACCAGGTCCAGCGCCTGCTTGTTGACGGCCTCGTGGTCGCGCACCATGTCGGCGGCGAACGCCTTGACGTCCTTGTTGGCGGCCCTGGTCATCGCCTGCTTCGCCGCGGCAATGTCGATCACGCCTGCGGTGTAGGCGATATGCGCGATTTGCGGATCGGTCGGTTTGGCGGCTTGCGCCAGCGCCGCGCTGGCGAGCAGGCTCATCGCGGCAACAGCCGCGCTCAATCGAATGAACATGGTCTTGTTCTCCTGTGGCCGGGCAAAGCCTCCGGCGGATTGATCACACAGGGAGTTGGATGGCGCGCCGGCGAAAACGTTCCCGAAAAAATTATCCGCCGAGACCGAGCCGCTTCACGACCGCATCGGTCAGCCGTTCGCATCGCTTGCCGGCGAACGGAAATGCTTCCAGCACCACGGGACCGATCTTCTTCTCGACATTGTCGCGCAGCATGGCGCGGGCGCGGTGCAGCCGGGTCTTCACCGTCTCCGGTTTCAGTCCGAGAATCTCGGCGGTCTCTTCCACGTTCATCCCCTCGATCACGCGGGTGATGAAGACGATGCGAAAGGCCTCCGGCAGGTCATCGATCGCGTGTTCGACCACCTGCTGGATTTGACGCTGTGCCATGGATTTTTCCGGGTCTTCGGACGAGGCGGAGAGGGGAAACTGGATGATCTGGGCCTCCAGCACGCCCGGAGCCAGGGTGTTCACATCGACGCCGGGGCGCTGGCGGCGCAGCCGGCCCAGCGCCTCGTTCATGGCGATGCGGGCGAGCCAGGTCGCGAGACTGGAGTCGCCACGGAACTGGTCGAGATGGGTGAAGGCCCGGACATAGGTCTCCTGCACCACGTCCTCGGCCTCGCCGTCGTTGCGCAGGATGCCGCGGGCGAGCCGGTAGAGCCTGCGGTTATTCGCCTGCATGATGGCGCGGACGGCGGTCTCGTCGCGCGCACGGGCCCGGGCCACCAGGCTGGCCTCGTCGGCTGCGACGGAAAAGGTTTGCGGTGCCTGTACCTGGCGCATGATGTCTCACCCGACCCTCGTTAACACGACTGCTCCGGGTTGGATGCGCCGGGAGCCGACAGGTTCCCGGAAACTTGCGAAATTCGGGCCCAGCGGCGGGGCCGCCGCCACGGCGGCAGCCCCCGGAGTCCGGCCGAAATGCGTGCAGCGTCACTTCGCCGCGATCACCATGATCTCGACGCCGTATTGCGGCGCCGCAAGCCCGGCCTCGACGGTGGCGCGCGCCGGCGTGTTGCCCGGCGACACCCAGCCGTCCCACACCGCGTTCATCTCCGGAAAAGTCTTCATGTCGGGCAGATAGATCGTCGCCGACAGCAGCTTCGACTTGTCGCTGCCTGCTTTGGCGAGATGGCCGTCGATGATCGAGAGCACCTCCTGCGTCTGCTTGGTCACGCTGTCGCCGGCCGTGGTCCTGGCGACGACGCCGGCGAGATAGATGGTGTCGCCGTGCACGACGACCTGGCTCATGCGCGGGCCGGTCTCGAAACGCTGGATGGTCATGGGGTTCTCCTGAGGTGTGGGGCGGACTGTTTAGCGCGCGGGCGCGTCAATCACAAATCGGTATGCTGCCCATCCTTCGAGACGGCCACTTCGTGGCCTCCTCAGCATGAGGTCTTAACCTGCTGCAACACCACAACCTCATGCTGAGGAGCGGAGCGTCTCGAAGCCTGGACCGCAAGCCGCCTGTTTCCCGAACGCGTCATACACCAGTTTTTTGAAGGCAGGCAGGACGCGCATGCGTTCCTCCTGGGTCTGCTCCATCAGAATGTAGAGCATGTCGAGTTTTGCATCGACCCCGAAATAGGTGCCGCTGCCGCTGTCCCATTTCAGTTCGCCGATCGAGCCGGGCGGCGGCGGCCTTGCGTTGCCCGGATCGGTGCGAACCGCGAGGCCGTAGCCGTAGCCAAAACCGTCGCCCGGAAGATAGTAATAATCCCGTCCCACGCCGGAGCCGGGCCCGATATGGTCCGACGTCATCTGCTTGAATCCTTTCGGGCTGAGATATTGCCTGCCGTCGAGCGTGCCGCCGTTCAGCAGCATCTGGGCAAATCGCGCATAGTCGGTGATGGTCGAGAGCAGGCCGCCGCCGCCGGATTCCCATTCCGGATGCTCCCGCCGCTCCATCGCGGAGAGAAGCAGGATGGCATCGTTCGGCAGGGGCTGGGCCATCCGCATCCGTTCTGCGTCGTCCTGCAGCACGAATTTGGTGCCATCGCGATTGGCCTTCATGATCAAATCGCTGCCGATGTAGTCGTAGGTGATGTCCGAGGTATGTCGCAGCAGATCCTCGATATCTGACCGGCCGGTTCGGCGGTACCCGCTTGAGCACCACCACACCGTCCGGGTTTTTCAATTCGACGCCGACCTTCACGGCGGCATAGGCCGGAATGTATTTCGACACCGGATCGGTCAGCGCAATCCTGCCTTCGTCGATCAGCATCATCGCCGCGAGGCTGGTGATCGGCTTGGTCATCGAATGCACCGCAAAGATCGTGTCCGGCGTCATCGGCCGCCTGGTGGCGGTATCGCGGACGCCAAAGCTCCTGAGATAGATCGGCCAGCCGTGCTGCTGGATCAGCACCACCGCGCCGGCCAGCTTGCCGCTCGCGACTTCATTTCGAAGAATTGGGACACCTGTTCGAATCGCGCGGCCGGTGGCGCTGCGTCGCCGGGAGCAGCCAGAACGGGCGCGAGCTCTGCACTTGCGGCCATCGCAGCGGCCAGGACCGGCAGCTTGATCGCAAACGCCGTCCGCATGGCATTCGAGCTCCTATCCCACCGCCTTCGCCGCCGCCCTGCCGGCATTGCGTCCCGAAAACAGGCAGCCGCCCAGAAACGTCCCTTCCAGCGAGCGGTAGCCATGCATGCCGCCGCCGCCGAAGCCAGCGGCTTCGCCGGCCGCGTAAAGCCCCGGCATGATTTTTCCCTCGCTGCCGAATACCCGGGAGTCGAGATCGGTTTCGAAGCCGCCCAGCGTCTTGCGAGTCAGGATGTTGAGTTTGACCGCGATCAGCGGGCCCTGCGCGGGATCGAGAATCCGGTGCGGCTTTGCGGTGCGGATCAGCCGGTCGCCGATATATTTGCGCGCATTGTGGATGTTCATCACCTGCGCGTCCTTGACGTAGGGATTTGCGATCTCGCGGTCGCGCGCCTCGATCTGCGCCTTGACGTAGTCGAGCTTCAACAGATTCTCGCCGCTGAGCTTGTTCATGGCTTCGACGAGTTCGAAAAGATTGTCGCGCACGATGAAATCGACGCCCTTGCTCTTGAAGGCTTCGACCGGCGCCGGCGCGCCCTTGTTGGTGGCGCGCTTGACCGTCATCCGCCAGCTTTTTCCCGTGAGATCGGGATTCTGTTCGGAGCCGGAGAGCGCAAACTCCTTCTTGATGATGCTCTGGGTCAGGATGAACCAGGAATAATCGTAGCCGGTCGACTGGATGTAGTGCAGCTGGCCCAGCGTGTCGGAGCCGGGAAACAACGGCGCCGGCAGCCGCGTGCCGGTCGCGTCGAACCACATCGACGATGGGCCGGGCAGGATGCGGATGCCGTGGCGCGGCCAGATCGGCGCCCAGTTCTGGATGCCCTCGACATAATGCCACATCCGGTCGCGGTTGATCAGCCGCGCGCCGGCGGCCTCCGTGATGCCGATCATCCGGCCGTCGACATGTTCGGGCACGCCGGAGATCATGAATTTTGGCGGCTCGCCGAGCCGTTTTGGCCAGTTTTCTCGCACCAGGTCGTGATTGCCGCCGATGCCGCCAGAGGCGACGATTACCGCCTGCGCGCGCAATGCAAAATCGCCGGCGACTTTTCGCGACGAACTCTTGCCGCGCTCGACGCTGTCAGGTTCGAGGATCGCGCCGCTGACGCCGTCGACAACGCCATTGGTGATCGAGAGCGCGTCGACGCGGTGGCGGAACTTGAAGATCAGTCGGCCGCTTTCTGCGCCTCGCGCGCGCGCCGCTCGAACGGCTCGACCAGGCCGGGGCCGGTGCCCCAGGTGACATGGAATCGCGGCACCGAATTGCCGTGGCTCATCGCATCGTAGCCGCCGCGCTCGGCCCAGCCGACCACAGGAAAAATCCGGTGGCCCATCGCGCGGAGCCAGTCGCGCTTCTTGCCGGCCGCGAAAGCCACATAGGCTTCCGCCCAGCGCCGCGGCCACAGATCCTCGTCGCGGTCGAAGCCCGCCGAACCGATCCAGTCCTGCAGCGCGAGTTCAAAACTGTCCTTGATGCCGAGCCGGCGCTGTTCGGGGCTGTCGACCAGAAAAAGTCCGCCGAACGACCAGAACGCCTGGCCGCCGAGGCTCTGTTCGCCTTCCTGGTCGACCACGATGACGCGCTTGCCGGCATCGGCGATCTCTGTTGCCGCCACGAGGCCGGCGAGGCCCCCGCCGACCACGATTACATCTGCATCGTCAGCCATTGCGTCATCCCCCCGGTTTTGCGCGATTGAAGCCCGCACCCTTTACCGCGGTCAACGGTAAATGGCGGCCGGGTAGGGCCGTGGCGGCGCCACAATCCGTTAACTTGTTCCAGTTCGGGACCTTTCCCGGCGGCAAGGTGCAGCGCGTCTGCAACACTTGATTTGAATTTGGTTTGAGCGACCCCGGCCATCTGGACAAAAACCCGATCCGGCAACACGCTGCGCGCACGTCTTGCATACAAGGCGGCAAATTCGGGTTCGACAGGTTTTGACTGGGGCCGGACATGAAGCTCGTGACGGGGTTGCTCGCGGCGATACTCCTGATGGCAGGGATAGGGGCCCAGCCATGCAGTGGTCCGGATCGCCGACGACCGCGGCGGCCGAATCGGCACCTATGTCGACAAATACCAGGGCCTGCGCACCTCGGGCGAACAGGTCATCATCGACGGACTTTGCGCGTCGGCCTGCACCATCGTGCTCGGCGCGGTTCCCCATGACAGGATCTGTGTGACCTCGCATGCCAATCTGGGCTTCCACGCCGCCTGGGATTTCGGCGCCAATGGCCGCGCCGTGACCAATCCCGAAGCCACCCAGATGCTGTATTCGATGTATCCGAGCCAGGTGCGGCGCTGGATCGCTTCGCGCGGCGGGCTGAAATCGCAGATGATTTTCCTGCGCGGCAAGCAGCTGCAGGCGATGTACAAGCCCTGCTACCTCGACGCCCAGGCGTCCTCGCCGCGGCCGTCGTCTCAGCGCAAGGACCGCGAATTGCGTCAACGTGACGTGATCACGCCCGATCCGGCGGCGCTTGCCCGGCAGGCCGACTAGCCCTATCTGAACAGCACAGGCAGGCGGCCGGCGAAAGCCGGTCGAACGCCGTTTGGTTCAGATGGTCGCCGATGGTACAGCCGGTTTTTACCCAACAGGACATAGTCGCACCCCGCCGTCGCGGAAGCTTGCCTTGGCGATTGTCGCAGGCGGCGCGGTGCTCGGCACCGTCATCCTGCTCGGCGCGATGGCGCTGTGGGTGCATTACGGCACCGCGGTGTTTTTCGAAATGATCGCGTCGGGCATCTCGGCCTGCTTCTGATCCCCCACAAGGAAATTTCATGATGGATCGGACCATGCGCCCGCTGGTGATCGTCGCAGCCTTTGGCGCCAGCCTGGTGGTCGGCCTCCTGTTGATGCTGTGGGCGGTCGGGGGACTGAAATCCGTCACCGCGCCGGCCGCGATCGGTGGGCCGTTTCAGCTGGCCGACCAGACCGGCCAGACGGTGACCGAAAAGAGCCTGCAGGGCCGGCCGACCCTGATCTTCTTCGGCTTCACCCATTGCCCCGACGTGTGCCCGACCGCGCTGTTCGAGATTTCCGAGGTGTTGCGGGCGATGGGCAAGGACGCCGACCGGGTCAACGCCTTCTTCGTTTCGGTTGACCCCGAGCGCGACACCCAGGCGGCGATGAAGGACTATTTGTCGAGCTTCGATCCGCACCTTAAAGGTTTGACCGGCAGTCCCGAGGCGGTGGCGAAGGTGATTTCGGACTATCGCGTCTACGCCCGAAAGGTGCCGACCAAGGACGGCGACTACACCATGGACCACACCGCGCTGATCTATCTGATGGACCGCAACGGCAAATTCGTCTCGCCGTTCAACCTGAAGCGGTCGCCGGAAGAGGCGGCAAAGGACCTGAAGCGGTATCTTTGAGGGGGCTCTCTTTGGTCAATTCGCGCAACCTCAAATTGACAATCTGGCCGGTTATGCCCATCATTTGACATCGGAACGATCGTCTTTGCGGAACAAGGGACGAAGGGAGACGCGAAGGAGTTGTGTCCTTCAGCGTGTCCGCTTCCAGTTGGTCGCAAGGCGGGCGCATTTGTAGGCGGTCGCCGTGATGTCGACGAACTCGCAGATTGCCAACACCATTTTTGTAGCATAGCGGGAAGTGCAACCAGATTGAAGCGTTCAAGACAAGATCAATCTCTACGGTATGCTCTGCAGCCAACTATTAAAAAATTATAGACTTCGCATTGGCAGGTATAAATGAATTCGATTTCGATATTGCACCTGACCGACTTGCATTTTGGTCAGCCTGACGGAAGCTATTTCGGCGCGGTCGAACAACAGTTTTTTCGTGACCTCCGCGACACTTTCCAGCAGGTGGGCGGTTGGGACCTCATCATTGTTGGCGGAGATATTGCATATAGCGGCAAGATGGAAGAATTTGAGACTGCCAATCGATTCTTTGAAAAGCTTCTCAGTTTTATCGACGAACTGCAAAAATCTCGACCGCCGCTCCTTGCGGTTCCCGGAAATCACGATCTGTCTTGGGCGGATGAGTTAAACGCCGCGACGCTTGTTTTGACCGGGCTTGGCGAGAAATGGCCCCAATGGGAACCGGTCTGGAAGAAGATTATAGACGACGCTACATCCGACTATCATCGCCTGATCGTCAGTTGCTTCGCCAACTACAGCACTTGGTGGAAGCCTTGGGCCGACAAGATTAGGTCATCGAATGATCTAACCCTGCATGAAGGCTGTATTCCGGGAGATTTCGCAGCTTGCCTGACCAAGGGCGATGCTCGGATCGGAATCGTAGGGCTTAACAGCTCGACGCTGCAACTTACTCGAGAAAATTTCGAAGGGAAACTAGCGCTCCACCCGGAGCAGTTCACGAAGGCGCTGCCGAAAGGAGAGCTTTCCTGGTTCGATGCAAATGATGCAGCTCTGCTCTTGACCCACCATCCACCGAAGTGGCTTTCCAGCGGAAACAAGGAACAATTCAACGACTCTATCGACTTCCCTGGAAAATTCGCGGTGCATCTCTGTGGCCACCTGCATGAGCCTCGGAGCGAGACCAGTTCGCTGGGATTTGCACCGGGCCGAAGGCTTGTAATTGGGCCTTCCTTATTTGGATTCGAGCGAACCCGCAACGGTTTCGATCGCGTTCACGGCTATGGTACGATCAAGCTAGAATTCGACTTGGCTCCGGGTCGAGGTACAATCCGGTATTTTCCACGGGCGGCGCGTAGGAAGCAGGCAGGGCACTGGGGCTTCGGACGCGATCACGAGTTCGACCTGCAAGACGTCGATGGGGGTACGTCCGCAGAAAATGGCCAATTCAAAACGACCCGGCTGCGGCCAGCCAGTCGCGGCAATCAGGATATCAATCACGATATACAGACAAGTGGTGCGTTGCCGCCGAAGCGAGAGTCGAAACCTGTAGGTCTACCACCCGAAGCATTCAGCTTGCCGGAGATCAACGCGACGGCGGTCAATGCGAAGTTCGTCGGTCGCGGACGAATTTTGGAAGATTTTCGAACCTCGCTCCGGGGAATTGTGGCGCGTGGGAGACAGGCGGACCCAAATCTTGCAAGCGTGGCTCAACTGTTCTGGCTTCATGGTTTCGGAGGTATGGGCAAGAGCTGGTTTGTTCGGCGCGCGTGCGTCGAGGCTGCCGGCGGGCCGGAAGGATCGTGTCGCGTCGGACTTGTCGATTGGCACCCCTATGCTTGGCACCGACCTGCCTCGACGCCTCCTCGCGACCCTCCTGATATGTTCGACGCCATCGCATATAGGCTCACCAAGATTTATGGTGCGTCGATGCAGGATTATTGGCAGACCAGAGAGCGATTGTTACCAAAGTGGCCGGCGCATCGCCAATGGCAAGAAAAACTCGATGAAGCGTTGAGCTTTCTCGAAGTTCACGGGAACGACTGGAGAGATTTTTTTGTCGACTTCGATAACGGCGGACGGTCCGCCGGCAGAACTTCGGAACCGAATCGAGAAAACTGTAGCTTCGATCGAGGGGCTTGGCATAATGACGGGTGCCCCAGATCAAGTTAAATTCAAGCTCGCGCAGCTTCGTCTATCCAATCCACCTCACGAAGTGCCAGTTGACGGAATCTTCGATCGGTGGGCCGCTCATTTCAATATCGTCAACTCCGAAGTCGTGCGGCCGACGCGTATATTGGCGGAAGGCCTCGAAGGTTGTCTGCGTGCAAGTTGCGCAAGCGCTCCGCTCCTATTGGCGCTCGATACCTGTGAGATTTATCCCAGCACACGTACAAGGATCTCTTGCACCAGTGGCTGCGTTTTCTGTTAGTCCCCTCATTAACAGTCAGGTTCCGATTTTGATCATCGCGGCGAGTCGCCACCGAGCCGACAGTGAGGTATTGAGTAGATACGCGTGGCGCGACCTGATCGAACCCATCTCATTTCGGTCAATCGACTTTGATCAAGCGGCCTTTACCAGAGGTGACATAAGGCAATTGCTCGAGCAACAGGGTGTCTCTCCGGAAAAAAGCACGACTCTGTCAGAGAATTTTTATGAGTTAACTCGTGGTGTACCCTTGGCGACGCGACGTTACTCAATTCCACAGCGGAAGAAATCGAGGAACTAGAATGGTTAAATATTGGCTTCTCCTCGGAGTTGAATCGCGCGCGCGCGTTGGAAAAGATGAACGAGGTTGTGGCTAAACGATTCATTTTGCACCTTGAGCGGAGGCCCGACGATTTCCGTGATATTGCCGCCCTGGCCCTCTTGCTTCGTGCCGAAAAGGAATTGCTGAGTAAGCTTTGGCAAACGCGAAATCCGCATCAGCGCCTCTACCAATTGACAGAACGTTACACTTTGTTGCTCGATGGAGATTTGCATCCCACAGTGCGCGATTTTTTACGTCAACACTGGCGTATTGCTCCGCCACCCGAATTATCTGCAATAGCGGAAGCGCTGTTGATTTCCCATGATGGGTCGAAATCCACTGATGAAGATATGGCAGACGAGTCCTTGGACTGGACGTTGGAGCGGCTAAATCTGCTCAGTTGGACCAAAGGAGAGGATGCCTATCCGGATTTTGCGCGTTCTTTGCTCGTTTTTCTTACGTTGGGAGAGGATGTCGAAAGTTTGCGGGCGCTCGCATGCGAGATCAGGCCCGCTCGCAAGAGCGGCAACAAGATCAAATCTCTATTGAGTTCCACTTCAGTTTGGTACTTTTCGATCTCGTCCATTCCTGCGGACGTGTTGTCGTGGATTGAACGAGAGGTCACTCGCAACGGTGACGAACGAGAGCGAGCTTATCTCGAACTTCTCAGGGCGCTTCAACAAAACGACGCGAAACAGCACGATGTTGCGGTGAGTTCATTCCGAAAGGGCTTCAGTTATTTCGGCAAGCGGATCCCACGGAAGGAGTTCTTCGTACAAGCCTACCTTCGCGCGGTTGTCGGTGCTGGACAACGACACGTTGAAATTGCGAAAGAGGCGATCGGCTGGTGCGATTTGTCGAATTCATCCGGAAAATGAGTGGAAACAGGACTTTTATTGGGTTCTTCACAACTCAATGGATTACGAGCGTACCAGGGAATATTGCAATAGGGTGATTTGAGAGGAGCCAGAAAATCTAAGTGCGCGAGCTTATCTAGGTCACATTTATGCAGTCCATTTGAACCAGTTTGACGAAGCAGAGCGCGTATTCCGTGGGGGTCTCGAAGTCGATCGCAATGACGGAACCTTGCATTATTTTCTCGCGGACGTTTTGGCCCGTCAAGCAGACCGAAAAAACGAAGCCGAGTTCGAATATCTTGAGACGCTAAAACAAGTCAGTAGCCCCATGGATGAGGCGAGAGTTAAAAATGCGCTCGCCCGATTCTATTCAAGGACAGGCCAGCATGAGAAAGCCGCGGCTACATTTAGCGAATTGATGAAGTTAGATGATAATAACCCAAATTTGCTGAACTCGTACGCTTGGGCGCTCTACATTGCAAACCGAAATTTGAGCGACGCTAGGGAGAAGGCTGCCTTTGGCTGCAGGCTTGCTCCAAAGGACTTGAACCTCCTGCATACACATGCGGCTATTTTGGTTCGGTTAAACGAATGGAGCACCGCCGTTCCGATTGCTTCGGGAATGGCTTTCCACTCTGTCGGAAGATCACCTAAAAAGAGGGCGTGGCATGATTTTGTGCTGACTTTCGCGACGCAGTTGCTTTAGGCCATGCCTTCGAATTTGGAGAGATGTTCGATGTGGTGCGCGGCGTGGCGCCTTTTGACTTGGTTCGGCGGGCGTTGATTTGGGACATGCGGCCGTGAAGATGGGGCTGCGGGCTTGTCTCTCGTTAACCGGCTGGCTGTCGATGAGTTGACTAGCCAATTACTTCGTAGTGACCTTGGCGAGAGATTTCCGCTTTCCGACTAGACTTGCCTTAGATATTTGGTGAATGAGGTGCATCATTTTCCCGGCTAGATTTAAGGCGCTCGATGGCTACGAACATTGAGATCCCGTTAAAGAGCGTCTCCCAGAGACGCGCAAGTTTGTTAATATCAAATCGATGTCTATATTGGTTTGTATCGGCACTTTGCCGGCAAGGGAGACGATTCCATTGGCTCAATTGATTTGTGGCACATAAATCTACCCGCAAATGTCGCTCTGCTGTACGGACATGGCTGGTTGGAGTGCCGTCACGGCGAGGTGCTGCGCGCGATGGGCAAGGACGCCGATCGGGTTAACGCGTTTCTCATCTCGGTCGATCCCGAGCGCGACACAGAGGCGGCGATCAAGGACTATCTGT
>CAVPOL010000057.1:0-154802 GCA_963706975.1 uncultured Alphaproteobacteria bacterium | reverse complement strand
TGATCGGCTTCTTGAACCAGCCGAGCGGCTGGGTCGGCATCGGCATGGCGAAGAAGCTCTTGATGTTGACCTTCATGATCTGGCTCTGAAGCTCTTCGAACAGCTCGCGACCGCCGCCATCAACGGGATCCAGCCCAGACCCTCATTGGCGTTGAAGCCGAACACCGGACCGGTGCCGAACAGCGATGCCGCCTTGTGCTTGCCGTACCAGTAGACCGTCACCGTGTGGGCCGCGTCGATCTGGCCGCCGTGCACGCCGTCGAACACCTGAAACGGATGTACCACCGCGCCCCCGACCAGATAGTCGATGCCAGCAGCCGGCCCCCCGGCCATCTCGTTGACGCGCTTCGACATAATCTTCGGCCATTTCGTTGAAGACGTCGGCCTTACCCCACGAGCCCTGCATCTTGAGGGTAGCCGTCTGCGCCCGGCTGACTTGCGGCATTGCTATCGCCGCGCCGCCGGCGGCCGCCGCCGTCAGGAAACGGCGGCGCGTCGTCTTCGTATCACTACGCTTGCTCATGATGTCCTCCCGGTTGATATCGACCGCTTTTGGCGCGGGTTTGCTTTTGTCTCGGCCACAAGTCAAAGGCTTGCGAGGAACTTTTGCAAGTGGGAAGTGTGCAGACACTCCGGGTTAAGCGCGAAAACGGTAACGCAACGTCGTTGCTGCGAGGTCGCGGGAAGGCTCGAAAAACAGGCATCTCTCCCCCGCGGCGGAAAGAAGGCGCGCAGCAATCCTAGACTTTAGGCGCAGGAAGTGGCGGTAGGAAGCCGGCAGGGGTTTGAATCAGGTCGACTGGAATTATTCCCGCACCGTTCTGCGCCCAATTGCCGCGAGCAGGGTGGTTCGCCCGGCCTGCCGAATGCTGCGCTGCCCTGAAGAAAGCTGAAGAAGCCGCGAGCGCCTTGACGGGCGTTCAGACTGCGGACGAATTTGGGTGCGTTGCAATAGGGGCGGCGATGCCGTCGCGCTACCGGGCGCCGCGTTGCGGTCGCACGCCGGGCTTTGCCCGACCGTTTTCAGCGGGGCGGCCGAAAATCGATCGCGCGCAGGATGATGCCCGGAGGATTGCCCTCCAGTTCGACGTCGCTGAATTTCCGCGCTGCACGCGCCTCGATCCGGTCGCGCAGCCGCAGGAACTGCTGCTCGCGCTGCGACGGCGGGGTCCGGGAGGAGCCTTCCAGCGCATCCATCGCGTCGGTCGAGATGGCGCAGGCGACATTGGCGTCGTCGTTCTTCATCGTGAACGACACCACCATCCGGTTGAAGTCGTATTCCCTGAAGTCGCCTCGCGTCAGCGCCATGTCAAAACTCCCTGGTGGAACGGCCGTCAGCTTCCGACGAACTTCTTCTTCGCCGGCACCGGATTGAGTTCGCGGATCTTCGACAGGCAATCTTCCTGGGTGGCATGGGGGCCGGTGACGAAGGTGCCGCTGACCTTGGTGGAATACCAGCCGGAGACCACGCCGAGACGCAGCGATTCTTCGGGTTTGACGTGCCGCGCGGACAGGATTTGCATGGGGGTCCTTTTGGTCGGATGCCCGCAAGCTGCGGCGTCATCGCGTGGCCCTCGCATTGCGCCTTTTGGACCGCAA
This sequence comes from uncultured Alphaproteobacteria bacterium, assembly GCA_963706975.1. Taxonomy (GTDB): domain Bacteria; phylum Pseudomonadota; class Alphaproteobacteria; order Rhizobiales; family Xanthobacteraceae; genus Bradyrhizobium. Next base: position 153,203 of record CAVPOL010000057.1, on the reverse strand, counting down.
TAGCCATGCTTTTCTTTCAGGAAGAGGTACGCACGCGCCGTCCCTCGATCGGATAGGCCGGATCGTTGAATCCCGGCGTCGAGGGGTGGCCTGAGGCGACCAGGCTGTCGATCAGCGCCTCGTCCTCGGGGGTGAAGCGATAATCCAGCGCCTTGACGTAATCGTCCCACTGCTCCTCGGTGCGGGGGCCGGCGATCACGCCGCTGACGAAGGCGCTGTTGAGCACCCAGGACACCGCGAACTGCCCGGCGGTAATGCCTTTTGCCTCGGCATGCCGCTTGATCTGCTGCGCCAGCTGCAGGGATTCCGGCCGCCATTCGGTCTGCATCATGCGCTTGTCGTTGCGGCCGGCGCGGGTCTCCTTGCCGGGCGCGGCATCGGGGGCGTATTTGCCGGTCAATACGCCGCGCGCCATCGGACTATAGGGCACGATGCCGAGGCCGTAAAAAGTTGCAGGCGGGAAAATGCTCGACCTCGGGCATCCGGTTCATCGCGTTGTAATAGGGCTGGCTCGCCACCGGGCGGTCGATGCCGAGGCGGTCGCAGATGTTGCAGATTTCGGCCACCCGCCAGGCGCGATAGTTGGAGACGCCGAAATAGCGCACCTTGCCCTGCCGGATCAGGTCGCCCATCGCGCGGACGGTCTCGTCCAGCGGCGTCGAATGGTCTTCCTTGTGCAGATAGTAGATGTCGATGTAGTCGGTGCCGAGCCGCTTCAGGCTTTCCTCCGCCGCCTGCAGCACCCAGCGCCGCGACAGCCCGCCATGGTTGGGATCGTCGCCGACCGGATTGGCGAGTTTGGTTGCGAGAATCCAGTTTTGCCGGCTGTTGGAAATGGCGCGGCCGACCACCTGCTCGGATTTGCCGCCGTTGTAGGCGTCGGCGCTGTCGATGAAATTGACCCCGGCCTCGCGCGCTTTCGCCACGATCCGCGCCGAGGTCGCCTCGTCGGTCGGGCCGCCGAACATCATGGTGCCGAGGCAGATCGGCGAGATCTTCAGGCCGCTGCGGCCGAGGGAACGGTATTGCATGGGGATTTCCTCGCTGTTGCTGCGTCATTCCGGGGTGGTGCGCAAGCACGCAGACCCGGAATCTAAACTCCGCGTTCGATGCTTCGCACGCCCAGGAATGACGGAGATTGCTTCGTCCTTCGCTCGCAATGACGGCAAGAATTCTACGTCTCGTTCTTCAATATCTTAAACACGCCGCTGGCCATCGCGATACAGCGCTTTTCAACCGTCACTTCGGTGGTGATGAAAATCAGGCTGCGGGTGGCGCGCACCACATGCGGCTTCGACAGCAGGATTTCGCCGATCTTGCCGGCCTCGACGAAATGGGTGTCGAGCTGCACGGTGGCCAGCGTCGGCTTGCCCGAAGCATATCGCGCCGTCATGCCGCAGGTACGGTCCGCGAACGTCATGATCACCCCGCCCTGCACCAGGCCGCGGCGGTTGTGGTGCTTGTCCTGGGTGGCGAGCGCGTATTCGTGGGTGCCGTCGACCACGCGCTGCCACAGCGGCCCGATCAGATGCAGGAAGCCGGAGGTTTCGACCATGCTCCAGCCGTCGGATTTGAGTTTTGCGGCTGTCCTGTCGGTCATGTCAGCTATTCCCGTTCGCGCAGCTGTTCGGCATTTGCGGTCATTTCATCAGGGGGCTGCGTGTTGTAGTCAAGCGGGATGGTGAGATCCTTCGATGATGCCACACGGCTGGACATCGCGGCGCGCTGCGGCGGCTTCGCGCGGCTGCCGGCAGCCGAGCCGGAGCCCGTGCTGAAGCGGGCGGCCGTCGCGGTCGCGCTGACCGAAGCCGAGGCTGGAGGCGGCACGGCGCTGCTGCTGACGCTGCGCGCGTCGGGCCTGCGCGCCCACAGCAATCAATGGGCGCTGCCGGGCGGGCGCTGCGATCCCGGCGAAACAAGCAGCCAGGCGGCGTTGCGCGAACTGCACGAGGAACTCGGGCTCGCGCTCGGCGAGGCCGACGTGCTCGGCCTGCTGGACGATTATCCGACGCGCTCCGGCTATCTGATCACGCCTGTCGTGGTGTGGGTGACATCGGCAGAGGCGATCGCGCCCAACCCGGACGAGGTCGCCTCCGTGCACCGCATCGCGCTCGACGCCATCGAACGACAGGATGCCTTCAGCTTCACCAGTATTCCCGAAAGCAAAAGGCGCGTGATCCGGTTTCACCACGCCGGCCAGTTCATCCACGCCCCGACCGCGGCGCTGATCTACCAGTTCCGCGAGGTGCTGGCCGGGAGGGACACGCGCGTGGCCGAACTGGAGCAGCCGGTGTTTGCGTGGAAGTGACGAGTCATTGGCTACGACAAATGCGAAGCGCTTGCGCAAGGGAGCGCAAGCATTCGCGCCATCTGGCGGCTAGTACCAGCCGAGCAGCCAGTTCAGGATGACAAGAGCCGTCCCCAACGTGACGAATGCGAAGAAAGAGACCACCAGCCAGTCGCGCTTCGAGAGTCTATCCATGCTGCACCCATTAAGCCGTCTCCAACTCGCCGCAGCCGGGTACGCCGATTATCCCGGTCCTGCACCCGTACATACGTAACGGGTACAGTCCTGGTAAACACCCCGACACTCGAACGATGGCAATTGGTTCAGGCGACGACAGTCGCGGTAGCGTGCACGACATGTGTTTAGGCATTTCTGCTTGGCCGTTTGAGCTGCTGCCAAGGTATAGGAGGCGGGAGCATCGCGCGCATCCGCCGACAGACCGGACATTGTCGTAACAGCAAGCGCTGCCAGCAGCCTGAACAGAATACTCCTCGTCGTGCTCATAACTCTCTCCTTCGAAAACCGGCGCGAACCCGCAATCTGAACCGACCAGCCCAGGAACGCTATGCACATTTTGCTGCCGGCACCAATGCCTTGAGAGACGGCGACCGCCCGCCAGTCGTGGCGGCGCTGCGATTCCGAGCCGTTGACGCACGCCGAATCCGTTTCCACAACCTATTCAAAAGGCTCCGGGTTTTCCGCTCGCAGGCAATTGACGGCGGATGCGTTGTCCGGAAGTCGGGTTGCGAGCACCGCCGCTTTCGGCGACCATGCGGCCAACAACAAAATGAAGGGAGGCGCCGAATGCGCATCTGGAACGCCTTGCTCGTCACGGCCGCCGTGCTCGGCCTCGCGCCCGCCCACGCCCAAACCTGGCCGAGCCGCGCCATCACGCTGGTGATCCCGTTTGCGCCGGGCGGCTCGACCTCGATCGTCGGCCGCGGCGTCGCCGACAAGATGGGCGAACTGCTCGGCGAGAAGGTCGTGGTCGACAACCGGCCCGGCGCCGGCGGCACCGTCGGCACCAAGGCGGTGGCAAGGAGCGAGCCCGACGGCTACACGCTGCTGCTCGGCTATACCGGCACGCTGGCGATCGGACCCTCGCTGTTCAAGAATGCCGGCTACGATCCGCGCAAGGATTTTGCGCCGATCGGCATGATCGGCAACGCGCCGAATTCGCTGGTGGTGCATCCCTCGTTCCCGGCCAAAACCGTTGCCGAATTGATCGCCTATGCCAAAGCCAATCCCGGCAAGGTCAATTTCGGCTCCGCCGGCGCCGGCACCGCAAGCCACATCACCGGCGAATATTTTGCCCGCATCCGCCGGCATCAAGCTGGTGCACGTTCCCTACAAGGGCACTGGCCCCGCGATGACCGATCTGTTGGGCGGGCACATCCCGATGGCGTTCGCGCCGATTCCCGCCTCCCATGCCAACATCGCGGCGGGAACCCTGCGCGGGCTGGCGGTGACGAGCGCGATCCGCTCCGCCCTGCTGCCGGAGGTGCCGACCATTGCCGAACAGGGCCTGGCCGGGTTCGACGCCTCGCTCTATTACGGGCTGGTGGCGCCGGCCGGCACGCCGCGGCCGATCATCGACAAGCTCAACAAGGCCTTGCGGGACGCGCTCGCCTCCGAGCGCGGTGAAGAAGCAGCTAGCGCTCGACGGTACCGAGATCACGGCGGGCACGCCGGAAGCCTATGCCGAGTTCATCGACAAGGACGAGAAGAAATGGGCAGCCCTCGTCAAGGCCAGCGGCGTCGAACAGGAGTGAGCGGCCAGTCGGGGCCGGTTGCGAGCCCTTTGCGGCCGGTTTGAATCATTCAATTGATGGCTGACTTCGGCGGCCGGCTTGCTAAACAAAGCGAATGCGCCCCCCTGCGATTCGCGCCAGCACCGGATATCTCGCCTTTGCGCTGCTGCTGACGGCGCCGCAGACGCTTGCCGGCCAGCCGGGCGCGCTGCCCAACGCCGCAACCGAGGCGATGGCGCAGGCGGCTTCGCCGCAGGCGATCGCGGAATATCGCCGCAAGCTCAGGGAGTATCAGGAAGCGCGCGCGGCGTTCGAGGAGGAAGCGGGCGCCTATTGGAAGTCGATTGCCGAGAAGCGCAGGGGCCGCAACGCCAAGCGGCGCGATCGCCAGCCGATCGGGCTCGACGATTACGTGTTGACGCACCCGCCGCTCTACAGCGGGCCGAAGCGCCCGGTGAATCCGGAAGGCGAACCGGAAGTGCCGCCGCGCGAGCGCAAGGCGATTCCGGTGGTCGCCGATCTCCTGAAAGCCGCCGCCGAGCAGTTCCAGTTCGCGCCGCAGCGGCCGGCCAGCGAGGTCGAGTTCAAACGCGCCTATGCCCGCGTCGCGCTGGCCATGGGGCTGACGCGCGAGCAGGCGGTGCGGGTCTATTCGTTCGAGACCGGCGGCAACGGCAATCACGACATGCAATCGGGTCTGAGCGCGTCACGGCCGGGCTCGCGCGCGATCTCGACCGCGATCGGCTACAACCAGTTGCTCACCACCAACAGCGTCGAACTGCTCGCCGAGCAGGGCCATCAAATCCTCCAGGCGCTGACCGAAAAAGCCGCCGCGCTGTCGGGGGCGCCGCGCAAGGCCATGGATCACAAGATCGCGGTCCTGAAGCGCATGGTGGCGTTCACGCGCACGGTGCCGGACGAGTGGGCGGCGCACGAAAAGCTCGCCAATACGCCGCAGGGCTGGGCGGTCCATGCCATGGTGCTGGACATCGATGTCGGCCCGCTGCTGCAGACCCACAAGCTATTGACCTCGGTGCTGTTCGCGCGCGCCAAGGGCCATACAAAACCGCTCTCCGCTGCCGAACTGGAGATGATGAATCTCACCGGCGACGGCACCGGCCTCGACATGGTGACGATGCCGCAGGCCCTGCGCGAGCAGGTGCCGACCTCAAACTTCTTCCAGCGCGGCGGCTACGAGCGCAATCCGGTGGCGATCCGCCACAACACGGTGGCGAAACTGCTCGATGTCACCGACGAGCGGATGGACTTCAACAGCAAAAAGCCGGGTGCCCAGGAACTGGCGGCGGCGTTTTAGGACTTGGCGTTCTTCACCCTCCCTGGAGGGTCCCTCCAGAGCAGGGTAAGCAAGCGCGCGCTACACTTCCTCAATTCGACCCGAACATGAAGCTGCCGTCGCCCTCGAGATAGGGGCCGCTGCGCATATAGAGCTGGCCGTTCTGGCCGATGAAGAACAGCGTGCCCTTCGGCACCTTCTTGGCGCCCTTCAGCAGCAGGCCGGCATTGTTGGTGCCCATCTTGTAGGAGACGGTCTTGCCGTCCTTGCCGTAAGCATAGCCCATGTCGGACTTCAGTTCCCAGGGAGCAGCCGCGGCCTGCGCGAAGGCGGATGTCGACAGCGCGGTTACTGCTGCTGCGATCAAAAGGGTCTTGGTCGAAAATCTCGTCATCCTGCATCTCCCAGCCACCGGTCGAAAGCCGGCCTCGTTTTTTGAACAAACCACGAACGCCATCGGCCCGTCAATACGACGCGCCGCCGCAGCACGCGGGCAAGAGACTTTGTGATTTCCCGTTACCGACTTCGCGACTATGTTCCGGTCTCAGTCTGAATGCGATGTCTGCAACGACGGGCCACGGGGATGAATTCGGATGAACCACGTCATGAAAATCTGTTTGGGCGCTGCAGTTTCCCTTGTGGTGGTGGTGACTGGCGCGGCGCAGGCCGATGAATTCAAGCTCTCGAACAACCAGCGGATCGCCTGCAGCCGGGGCCTGAGCGCCGGCAAGCTCAATACCGCGACCTGCAAATCCTACGCCTACCTCTTCAACATCAAGACATCGGAGTACTACCGCTGCCAGGTCAGCCTGGCGCTGACTCGGGACAACAAGGAAGTCATCAACGTCCAGACCGACGGCAGCTGCAGCAAGAAACCCCGCATCTTCGACACAGATTCCAGTTATTCGTTCGACGCCACCGAGACCGAGCCGCCGAACACCAATTCGTTCTTCGGTCCCGGCGGCTACGCGGTATGGGCCAGCGACAACAATGCGCGCAAGATCCGCGGCTGCATCATCATCTCCTCCGGCCTCGGCTCCGACGTTTCGAAATGTCTCGACATGGCGATCGAGTGAGGGGCCTAATTGCCCGTGCCCGTTGCTGTTTCTCCAAACGCTCCCTGGCCGCTGCCTGAACGGATCCCGTTTCAGGGACGCTCGGTACGGCTGGAGCCGCTCGGCCGCGAGCATGCCGGTGAGCTCCGGCATTCCGCTCAGGGCGCCGATTCGTCGTTTGCCTATTTGCGGTACGGGCCGTTCGTCTCGGAGGGCGACCTGGCCGCGCAGGTGACAGAACTTGCGGGGCGGGCGGGTCAGCCGTTCTGGGCGGTGCGGCCGGAGAGCAGCGGGATCGCACAGGGCTGCTCTCGCTGTGTGACGTTTATCCTGCCGATGGCGCGATCGAAATCGGCGCGATCTGGTTTTCGCCGGCGCTGCAACGAACGCGAGCCGCGACCGAAGCGATCTTTCTCCTCATGCAGTATGCGATGGAGAAATTGCGGTATCAGCGACTGGTCTGGCGCTGCAATCCATTAAATCAGGCGTCGATGAACGCAGCCGTGCGCTACGGTTTTGCGCCGGAGGGTACATGGCGTGGCTCGGCCCTCAGCAAGGGGCGCCGCTGCGACGAGGCGTGGCACTCGATCCTTGCCGCCGAGTGGCCGCCGCGCCGTAATGCCATCCGCGCCTGGCTTGTCGACGGGAATTTCGACGAGCATGGACGCGCCCGCAGGCGGCTGACGATCACTCCGGGTTGATGCGCACAGTCACCCGAAGCGCAGCACTATTGGCGCACGATGCGATAAACGCACGCGCTTCCTTCAACGCCCCGAAGCGGAGACTCGAATGCAACAACCTCGTAGCCAGCCAGCAGCGCACTCACTCCCGCCGCCGAATGAAGCGCTTCCGAAATGCAGATTTCGCCAGCTTCCGCAAGCGATTGAACTCGTGCTGCAACGTTCACTGTCTGGCCAAAATAGTCCAGGTTCTCATTGAGTGTCACGGCAATCGACGATCCACAATGAGCACCGATCTTGAGAATGATGCTCGGGTCGCCATGCTCTGAGTTGTACCGTTCGATTTCCCCGAGAATGTGCAGTGCGGCGGAAATTGCATCCGTTGGTCGGGAAAAGACCGCCATCACCGCATCACCGATCGTCTTCACGATCGCGCCGGAATGCTCCTGAACAACTGCGCCGAGCAATGCAAAGTGTTCACGGACCAGCGCGTAGGCGTTGAGATCCCCAAAGCGTTCGTACATCGCGGTCGAACCCTTGAGATCCGTAAACAGCAACGTCACCTGACGGATACCGAGGCCCTCGGTTTCGCTGACCCTTTCCGATCTGAACAGCCGGCGAAATGTCTGTCTTGCAAGCAGCATTCCCCCAGACACATACGGCTCAAACTCGAGGGCAGGCTTGATGGTTTGAGCCAGCGCTTCGGGCGGCCAATTGATCAGGAGCAACGATCCGCGCATATTTGAAGAGTTTTCCACTTCGATAACGATCGGGCCCTGCGGCACCTCCGACAGTGAAGAAGAAAAGCGCTGTCCATCATACTTGACCCGCAATTGCGTGACGGACGTCGCGGCGCCGCCGACAACCGGCACCGCGAACGCAGCCTGTGTCTGGACATTGACGCCGGCCAGCGCACCGGGACCGAGTTCCGCACGAAGTGTCGTGGTGGTCCCGGGTGGCAAAAAGGTCAGGCCGCGAACGAGCCCCTTCAGGAAATCGAGAAACCGGATCTGCTGTCCGGGGATTCGCCCGTCGTTGTAGAAATCGGAGTTGCCAGTGGAAATCCTCGACGGATAGCGCCTCTGGATCATGAAACGCAAGTCGCCGCAGCTTCGGCGATACCGTAAAGGTCACTTCGATGAAATCGTCGAGGTCGGTATCCCCGCTGACGTCGCACAGGCCGCACACATAGTGGGTTCTCAACGTCCGCAAGGCGCCAAAACTGTCGAGCACCATGCCGGATTGGGGGCAGACGACGTCCCAGGCCATGTCGAAAAGCCCGCTCCTGGTGGCGTGGAGAAACAGGTCGATACTCTCATTTTCGGCGATCCCCCGGTCGCGCGCGAACGCCAGGGGGTTGATGCGGTGAAGCGAGAGGTCATCACCGCTTCTGATCAACGTTTCAAATTTCGAAATGACCCGAGGGCTCCAGGAACGTGCCTGTTCGACCTCGATCATTTTCGTTTCCAGGAGACGTTCCTCGATCGTAGCCATGACAAGCCCAATTTCAGCAATCGCCGGTCGGCTAACGACGACCCGGCTGGGAGGCACCCGCTGAGGGCCACGCCCCGAAAAGCATCTGTGTTACGTCCAGCAAAAATATGCCGGGTTGAATGTTGCGGGGCAACTGGAAAAACCCGCGGCCTGCACATCGAAGGGGTGGCGCGGGACAAGTTTGGGCATGACGATCTGCATTCGCCCCGCGCTCACTCCGGCTTGATGCCGGCGAACTTTGCCACCTTGCCCCATTGCTCGGTTTCCGCCAGCACATAGCGCTGCATGTCGTCGGGCGAGCCTCGGCGAGCCCGGCGACGAGTTTTCGCAACCGCGCGATGCCGTCCACAAGCGGCTGCCGGGGATCGCGGATCGCAGCGGGCAACTCGCGTCCGGGATTGCCGACGTTCCGCCATCGCACTTGACCTTGGCGCGCGGCTTCGCGATCTTCGCAGCGCGCATTAACAGGACCAACGCGAAGGAGGAAGCCGATGCCTCTATACCTAACCCGGTTCAGTTACACGCCAGCGACCTGGGCCAAGCTCATCAAGAACCCCGAGGACCGCCGATCGGCAGCCAGGCAGTACATCGAAGCGGTTGGCGGAAAGTTGCAAGGTTTCTGGTACGCCTTCGGCGATCATGATGCGTACGCCTTGTATGAGGCTCCTGACAACGTTTCGATGGCCGCCACGGCGATGGCGATCAGCGCCGGCGGCGCACTGAGCTCCTTGCAGACGACTGTCTTGCTAACCGTGGAGGACACGCTCGCGGCCCTGGAAAAGGCATCGTCGATCACGTATCGCCCACCGGGAGAAAAAGCATAGGAAACCCGGAAACGCAGGGTGGGCAAAGGCGCGCTTGCGCCGTGCCCACCATCTATCCCAATTCGTGATCGTGAATGGTGGGCACGCCCTCGGACGCGCGTTCGCGCGCCCGCTGGCTTTGCCCACCCTGCGATTCTTACCCCCCGATGCCCTTTTCCTTGAAATACTTCAGCGCGCCGGGATGGAACGGGATCGGGGAGCGCTCCTGCACCTGGTTTTCGAGCGAGAAGCTCAGGGCCTCCTTGTGCACGGCGACGATGTCGGCCTTCTTTTCCACCAGCGTCTTGACGATCGCGTAGGCGTCGTCATTGCTCATCTTGTCGCCCGTCACGATCAGGTTCCAGACTTCGGTAATGGCGTTGTCCTTGTCGACGCCCGGATACGAGCCGCCCTTGATCTTGCTGGCGGTATAGAGCTTGCCGTATTTGGCGTTCATCTTGTCGGCGGTGTCGCTGTGGTCGATCAGCTTCATCTTCATCCCGGGCGTGGCCGCAAGGTCGGTCACCGCGGCGGTGGGAATGCCGCCGACCCAGAAGAAGGCGTCGATCTTGCGATCCTTGACCGCATTGACCGATTTGGCGACGCCGAGCCGCTCGCGCTTCATGTCCTTGTCCTTGTCGAGGCCCGCGGCCTCGATGACCCGAAACGCCATCACCTCGGTGGCGCTGCCCGGCGATCCCGTGGAGACGCGCTTGCCCTTGAGGTCCGCCATGGTCTCGATGCCGGTGCCGTCGACGGTCACGACATGCATGCGGTTCGGGTAGACCACCAGCAGCGCCTGCAGCGCCACCTTGCCGCTCTTGAACTTGTCCTGGCCCTGCAACGCATCGAGCGCGGCATCGGCCATCGTGAACGCCATCTCGCTCTGACCCGACGCGATCAGTTTGAGATTGTCGACCGATCCGCCGGTGACCTCCGCGGTGGCCTGCACGTTCGGCAGGTTCTTCGACAGCACGTTGGCCACGGCGCCGCCGAGCGGATAATAGACGCCGCCGGTGCCGCCGGTGCCGATCGACATGGTCTTCTGCTGGGCGTGAACCATTCCGGCGAGTGCGAGCCCCGCCGTGAGGGTGATGGCCAGCGCCGCCGCGGTTCTTTTTGCTTTTGTCATCATGTGGTTCACTCCCTTATTGAATTAAGCCGTGAGGGCCGGCCGTTTTGGCGACGGCGTTCGGGCCTGCCACAGCAGCACGCCGAGACCGATGATCAGGCCCGGCACATAAGTGTAGCTGATGTCGCGCCCGATGATCGATTCGATAATCGCCTCGATCAGGCTGGGGAACACCAGCAGCAGTCCCGATAGCAGAAGCAGGACGCCTTCGAGCGGCCTATTTTGTCGCAGCGCCCAGTTCTGGGCAACCGCGGCGAGCGCCACCAGTCCGAGGGTCGTCTTGATCGTGATCTCCAGGATGTCGACCCACGATCCGCCCTTCGGGATGGCGAGCAGGAGGCCGACGCCCTGCGGGTCGAGCACGAAGGCGAATGGAACCAGGAACGCGGGCAGCGTGTATTTCCACGACTGCAGCGTGGTCTTGTAGGGATCGCCGCCGGTGATGGCGGCGGCCGCGAACGGCGACAGCGCGGTCGGCGGCGACACCTCCGACAGCACGGCGTAATAGAAGATGAACATGTGGGCGGCGTAATCGGGCACCCCGAGCTTGATCAGCGCGGGCGCTGCGATGACGGCGCAGATGATGTAGGACGCGGTGACCGGCACCGCCAGACCGATGATCCAGACGATCAGCGCGGTATAGATCGCGGTCAGCAACAGGCTGCCGCCGGCATAGGCGATCACGATCGACGAGAATTTGAGGCCGAGGCCGGTCAGGGTGACGACGCCGACCACGATGCCGGCGCAGGCGCAGGTGGTGGCGGCGTTCAGCGCGCCGATCGAGCCGTCGGCCAGCGCCTTCACCAGTTTCCTCGGCACCAGCGCGGTTTCCTTGCGCAGGAAGCTCAGCGCGAAGGTCACGGCGGTGGCGTAGAACACCGACAGCGCCGGCGAATAGCCGATCACCATGAACACCACGACGGCGAGCAGCGAGACGAAGTGGAAGCCGTAACGCCGCGTCATCTGGCCGAGCGACATTTCCGGCGTGAAGTCGACGTCCCTGGCGCCGTATTTCTTGGCGTCCAGTTCGACCATGATCAACAGCGACAGGTAATAGAGACAGGTCGGGATCGTCGCCATCCAGATCACGTCGAGATAGCTGATCTTGAGGAATTCGGCGATCAGGAACGCCGCGGCGCCCAGTACCGGCGGCGACAGGATGGCGCCGAGCCCGCCGGCCGCCAGCAATCCGCCGGCGGCGTTCTTCTCGAAGCCGGCCTTGGCCAGCATCGGATAGGCGACGGTGCCGATCATCACGGTGGTGGCGACGCCCGAGCCCGAGGGGCCGCCGAGCAGGAACGACGACAGCACCACGGTGCGCCCGGCGCTGTTCGGCTTGCCGCCCATCAGCGCCAGCGAAAAGTCGATGAAGAATTTTCCGGCGCCGGAATGCTGCAGGAACGCGCCGTAGATCGTGAACAGGATGATCAGCGTCGCCGAAACATCCACCGCGACGCCAAAAATGCCTTCCAGCGTGATGAAGAGATGGCCGACCAGCCGCGGCAGGTCGTAGCCGCGATGGGTCCATGGCGCCGGCAGATGCGGCCCGAGCATCGCATAGGCGATGAACATCACCGCCACCACAGGCATGATCAGCCCGGTGGTGCGGCGGGTCGCCTCCAGCAGCAGCAGGATGAAGACGACGCCGACGATGACGTCCCAGCGGTCGGGCGAGGTGGCGCGGTCGGTAAAGTCTTCGCCGCCCCACAGCGCATAGACGATGGTGGCCACCGCAAAGATGCCGGGCACCACGTCCCACCAGCGCACCCGGTTGCGGAACCGGGTTGCCAGCGGGAACAGCAGGAAGCTCAGCACCAGCGTGAAGGCGACATGGGTGTAACGCAGTTCCTGGGTCGGAACGATCGCGTAGGCCGCATAAAGGTGGAACAGGCTCATCACGACCGCGATGGTGGTCGAGATCCATCCCCACCAGCCCATCAGCCGGTTGGCCGCGCCCTCTTCGGCCTCGACGAAGGCTTCCGCCCTGTGCAGCGCCTCTTCGGAGACGGCAATGACCTCGTCATTGGGCGGCGACGCACCCTTTACTGGATCGTTGACGGCCATACTTCCCCCGAAACGCCTGCTCCACGGCTGGCCTTGCCGGCCGCGCCCTTGCTTGCGCCGCATTGATCCCAATTTGGGGAACCGTGGCAAGGGCTTCCCGGCGACTTTCGGATCGGTGGAACCAGGCGAAAAAAGTGATCGTCATCCGCACCTGCACGAAGGCGGGTTGACCAGGGGCCATGCTGAGTCCACTTTCCCGACCATTATTACGGGAATCAATTCCAATGCATTCGATGCTTATTGCCGCCGCCATCGCGGTCTCAGCCATTGTGTCGGCCCCATCGGCCCATGCCCAGCAATTCATCAACGTTCTGACCGGCGGTACCTCCGGCGTCTACTACCCGCTCGGCGTCGCCATCGGAAAGATTTTCGGCGACAGGATCCCGGGTGTGAAGACCCAGGTGCAGGCCACCAAGGCGTCGGTCGAGAACCTGGTGCTGCTGCAGAGGGGCGGCGGCGAGATTGCGTTCACGCTCGGCGATTCCCTGAAGGCCGCCTGGGACGGCGACGAGGAAGCCGGCTTCAAGTTCAGGCTGGACAAGCTGCGCACCATCGGCGCGATCTATCCGAACTACATCCAGATCGTCGCCACCGCCGAGAGCGGCATCAGGACGCTGGCCGACCTCAAGGGCAAGAGCCTGTCGGTCGGCGCGCCGAAGTCTGGCACCGAGCTCAATTCGCGCGCCATCCTCGCCGCCGCCGGGCTGACCTACAGGGACCTCGGCAAGGTCGAATATCTGCCGTTCGCCGAATCGGTCGACCTGATGAAGAACCGCCAGCTGAACGCAACGCTGCAATCGGCCGGCCTCGGGGTCGCCTCGCTGAAGGATCTCTCCACTTCGACCGAGATATCGGTGGTGTCGGTGCCCAAAACCGTGGTCGACAGGATCGGCCCGCCCTTCGTGCCGGCGATGATTCCCGCCAACACCTATACCGGCCAGGACAAGGACGTCCCGACCGCGGCGGTGATCAATTATCTCGTCACCAGTACGGCGGTGTCGGACGATCTCGCCTACCAGATGACAAGGCTGATCTTCGAATTGCTGCCGGAACTCGCGAATTCGCATGTCGCCGGCAAGGAGATCAAGCTCGAGACCGCGGCCACCGGCAGCCCGGTGCCGCTGCACCCGGGCGCGATCCGCTATTACAGGGAAAAGGGCGTGATAAAGTGACTCCCGATGTCATGGCCGGGCAAAAGCGCGAAGCGCGTCTTCGCGCAGGCGACCCGGCCATCCATCCTTCTTCGAGTGAGTTTTTTCTTCCAATGAGCTTCATTTTTTGATGGATGGCCGGGTCAAGCCCGGCCATGACCAGTTTGGCGATGTGCCAGTGATGGCGCATGACGATTTGGGGTGTGGGAACTGACAATCATGCTGCAGGTCGAGCATGCCGAACGGCCCGTCAAGGTCGAATTCGACAATTTCGAGCACGGCTTTCCGGAAGGTTTTGGCCCCCGCGGCTGGGGACATCTGGCCTATGCGGTCGGGATCGGGTTCGCGGTTTTTCAGCTGGTGATCGCGGCCTGGAACGTGCTGCCGAGCCAGGTGGTGCGCGGCGTTCACGTCGGCTTCCTGATCCTGATGACCTTCGGCCTGATCGGCAATTTCACCGCCAAAAGCGATTTCGGCCGCGCGCTGGGCTGGTTGATCGGGGGCGCCGGATTTGCCTGCGGTCTCTACCATTGGATATTCTATGCCGACCTGATCGCGCGCGACGGCGATCCGACGAGGCTCGATCTCGCGGTCGGGACGCTGCTGGCGGTCCTGATCTTCGAGGGCACGCGGCGGCTGATGGGGCTGGCGCTGCCGCTGATGTGCGGCGCCTGCCTTCTGTACTGGTTCTTCGGCCAGTATCTGCCGGCGCCGCTCAACCATCGCGGCTATGACTTCGATCAGGTCATCAGCCATCTCTCCTTCGGCACCGAAGGGTTTTATGGCGTGCCGATCTACGTCTCCGCCACCTACATCTTCCTGTTCATCCTGTTTGGCTCGTTCCTGAACGCGCCGGCATGATCCAGCTGTTCACCGACGTCTCGCTCGGCCTGTTCGGCCGCACCCGCGGCGGTCCGGCCAAGGTCGCGGTGTTCGCCTCCGGCATGATGGGCACGATCTCCGGCTCCGGCGTCGCCAATGTCGTCACCGTCGGCCAGTTCACGATTCCGCTGATGATCAAGTTCGGCTATCGCCGCGCCTTTGCCGCCGGCGTCGAGGCCACCGCCTCGATGGGCGGACAGATCATGCCGCCGGTGATGGGCGCGGTCGCCTTCATCATGGCGGAGACGCTCGGCGTGCCCTATGCGGAGATCGTCAAGGCGGCGGTGATCCCGGCGATCCTGTATTTCGCCTCCGCGTTCTGGATGGTGCATCTCGAAGCCGGCAAGCACGGCCTGGTCGGCATGAAGAAATCGGAAACCCCGAGCGCCTGGAAGGCGCTGGTGGCGCGCTGGTACCTCGTGCTGCCGCTCGCAGCCCTGGTCTACATGCTGTTCGAAGGCTTTACGCCGCTCTATGCCGGCAGCATCGGCCTCGCGCTGACGGTGGCGCTGATCCTCGGCGCCAGCATCGCGCTCGGCCTTTCCTCGAATGCGCTGCGCTATATCTTCTGGATCGGCCTTGCGCTGGTTACCGCGGCGCTTTCGCGCAACGGGCTCGAGATCTTGCACGGTGGCCGGCATCGTCGGCGTGCTGGTGCTGATATCGCCGGTCACCCGCGGCGGCCGGGCGGCCTGGCGGCCTGCCGGAACTCGCTCGCCGACAGCGCCAAGTCGGCGCTGACCGTCGGCATGGCCTGCGCCATCGTCGGCACCATCATCGGCATGATGACGCAGACCGGCGTCGGCACCATCTTCGGCAGCTGGATCATCGGGCTCGGCGCCAAGAGCCTGTTCCTGGCGCTGGTCATGACCATGCTGCTGTCGATCCTGCTCGGCACCGGCATCCCGACCGATCCCGACCTACATCATCACGGCGGCGCTCGCGGCACCGGCACTGGCAAAGCTCGGCGTGCCCCTGATCGCCAGCCACATGTTCGCGTTCTACTACGGCATCATGGCCGACCTCTCGCCGCCGGTGGCGCTGGCGGCTCTGGCGGCCGCACCGATCGCGAAGGAAAATCCCGACAAGATCGGCTGGGAGGCGATGCGCATCGCGCTGGCCGGCTACGTCATTCCCTTCATCTTCGTCTATTCGCCGGCCCTGATGCTGCAGGGCGGCGACCCGATGGAAGCGCAACTCGGATTTTATGGCGCGGTGGCGTTTGCGACCTTCAAGGCACTGGTCGCGATCGGCCTGTTCGGTCTGGTCGCGATCGGCTTTTTGTTCACGCGGCTGACGCTGCTCGAACGCCTCGTCGCCTTTGCCGCGGCGTTGTGCCTGCTCGGCGAGTTCAGGTTCAGTGACACCGCCGGCTTCGCGCTGACGGTTTTGGTCGTGCTCTGGCAATGGCGGCAGCGCGCGCGCGGCGCGGTGGCGGCCGCTTGAGCCTCTGCCTCGCCTCCGCCGGCATCGCAAAAACGCTGTCGATCGCGGCGTTCACGCTGGCATGGACCCACTCGATCGAAAAGGTCGAATGGCAGGAAGACTGGCGCGTCACGCCGCAGGGACTCGAACTGGTGCAGGCGCGGGTCAAGGGTTTTGGCGCCGGCATGGAGCCGCCGCCGGAAGCGCGGCTGGTCGACGGCTGGTTTCAGTGGCAACCCGCGCGCGCAACCATGCCTCAAGTCGTGCTCGGCAATTCCGGCGCCGCCGGCGAATGGCGGTTTTGCAGCGATGGAAAGTGCCAGCCGTTGTCGGAGATTTTCGGGCACCCGGTCGGGGCAAATGTCACAACGATGAGCGCGTGCCCGTAGCCTGGATTGCGCTTCGCTCCATCTGGGCTACAAGAGCATCAACGATAACAAAACGGGAGCGAGGTCGATGCAACGGCTCAAGGGCAAGACGGCTGTCGTGGTCGGCGCCGGTTCGATCGGCCCGGGCTGGGGCAACGGCAAGGCCACCGCGGTGACCTTTGCGCGCGAGGGCGCGCAGGTGTTTTGCGTCGACCGCAATGGTGCGGCGGCGCAGGAAACCGTCGACATCATCACGGGCGAGGGCGGCACGGCGGTCGCGTTCACCGCCGATGTCTCGCGCGCCGCCGATGTCGAGGCGATGGTCGCGGCAGCCCTGAAAACCTATGGCCGCATCGACGTGCTCGACAACAATGTCGGCATCGCCGAGATGGGCAGCGTGGTCGAGGTGACGGAAGCCGAATGGGACCGCGTCTTCGCGGTCAATCTGAAGAGCGCGTTCCTCGCCATGAAGCACGTCATTCCCGTGATGGCCGAGGCAGGGCGGCGGCTCGATCATCAACATCTCCTCGATCGCCTCGATCCGCCATCTCGGCATTTCCTATGTCAGCTACGGCACGTCCAAGGCCGCGATGAACATGCTGACCAAAACGACGGCGGTCGAATTCGCCCGCGAAACATGTCCGGGTCAACGCGATTCTTCCGGGCCTGATGAAGACCCCGATGGTGGAGCATTCCGCCGGCCTTGCCTCGAGCTACGCCGCCGGCGACGTCGAGGCGATGTGGCGCGCGCGCGACGCCCAGGTGCCGATGGGACACATGGGCGACGCCTGGGATGTCGCCAATGCCGCGCTGTATCTCGCGTCCGACGAATCGAAATACGTCACCGGGCTGGAATTGATCGTCGATGGCGGAATCACGGTGAAGGCGGGGAGTTGATTCCGATTTTTCGATGTCGTCATTCCGGGTTCGCGCTTTCGCGCGCCCCGGAATAACGGCAGACTGTTCGCTACTGCGCGAGCGCCAGTATGCCGCCTGCGAAGGCATGCCATGCCGCCGTCGTGCTGATCGGCCAGTTCAACAGCTTGACCGCCACGAGCGCCAGGCCGCCATGGACATAGACGGGGTGCGGACGTCCGCGCGTGCGCCAATCGAAGATAATCGCGGCCACCAGCAGCAGCGCGGCGACCAGGGCGGGCGGGATGGTGACCGGGACCGGCGGCGGGCCGGGCGGTCCAGGCGGCGCCAGGAAGGTCAGAAACCAGCGCGCCACGGCGGCGTCCAGGATCGAGATGCCGGCCAGCAGCATCAACCGCTTGTGGGTTTCGGGCCGGCGCACGGCGGCGACGGCGAGGACGAACACCACCGCGAAGAACAAGATGCCGCTGAGCGGGACGATCGCAAAAGCGATGCCCTCGTCTCTTGAGGCCGAGTGCGGCGGCGCGCTGCATCGAGTTGACGGCGGCGAGAAAGCCGAAGATCGTCATCGCGGTCGCCAGCGACACCCCGATCATGCCGGTGGTGCGATGCCGCGTGACCTGTCCGGAGGCAGCGAGCCAGGTCTGGAACAAAAAATACAGCGACCAGGCGAAGAACAGCAGGCCTGAAAATGGATCACCGGCGGCGGGAACGATCCGCGCGCCACCGGCACAAAGTAGGTCGGCGCGAAGCCGAGGAAGGCCACCGCCGTGCACGCCAGCGCCATGTAGAAGTAAAAATATTGTGTGGCGGATGGCGCGGTAACCCGCGCGGAAGTGCGGTCGATCAATGTCGTCATGCGTGAAAAGTCTCCTTGCGGGTAGTGGGTCTTCGAGACCGGCATTTGGTTCACGAAAAAAATGCTGCATAGGGTATGCCAGCGGAATGTCAATCAACGCGCCAATCCGCCGCAGTCCGATTTCGGGCGCTATTGCCCCCCGGGGATGCCTCCCATATGGAAGTCTGTTCGCCGGGAAGATCGATGCGCGTTTGTGCTGCCGTCCTGATCCGCAACGTGGCCGTTGCTGCCGTGCTGTCGGCGGTATCGCCCGGTGCCGCCTGCGCCACCGGCGCCGAACCGTCGGCCGATCCGCAAGCCGATCCCGCGCCTGCCTCGCCGCGGCGTCGGCCAATGATTTCGACAATATCGTCACGGTCTGCGGCGCGCTGATCGACAACGCCAGGGCGGCAAAACCCGACCGCATCAAGGCGCTGGTGGCGCGCGGCGGCGCCTATCAGGGCAAGGACATGCTCGACAGCGCCATCTCCGACTACGACGCGGTACTGCGGCTCGATCCGGCGCTGGCCGATATCTTCAATCTGCGCGGTGAGCTCTGGCGCAAAAGGGCGACCGGCCGCGCGCGCTGGCCGATTTTGGTGCTGCGATCAAACTCAACCCGGATCACCCGTCCGCAAAAAGCAGTTACAAATCGCTGGCGCAGGAGCTGGAGCGGCTGGGCGCGCGGATGGCGGTCGCCGGCAAGCCGAGCTTCAATTGTGCTGCCGCCCGCCGCGCGGTGGAGAAGGCGATCTGCGCCGATCCCGAGCTTGCCGATCTCGATCGCGAGATCGATGCGATGAACATCCAGGTGATCCGCGACAACATGGGTGTGAACGCCCGCATCGTCCGCGAGCTGCAGCGCGCGCAGCAGGCGTTCATCGCCCGCCGCAACGCGCAGTTCGGCCGGCCGGGTTATGATCTGCGCAACGCCATGAAGGACCGGCTGCGGCAAATCGTGGGCGCCGACGGCTACTAGCCGGCTGGAACAGTCGGCCGGCGATAAAGTCGCCGAGTAGCCCGCGGCCGAACAGTCCTTGAATTGGCCGCTCGACCCGTGACAATGACGGCCGAGAACAATGGATCGAATTCGCATCCGTCATGGCCGGCCTTGTGCCCGGCCATCCACGTCTTGCCTTCCTTGAGCGCAAGACGTGGATGCCGGGTCAAGCCCGGGCATGACGAGCACGAGAGCGGGGAGCGACGCCATGAACATCCAGAACGCCAGCCGCTATCACGAGGTCCATGCCCGCTCGATCCGCGACCCCGAGGGGTTTTGGGGCGAGGCGGCGCGCGAGATCGACTGGATCGAGCCGGCGAAAAAGATCTTCGACCCCTCCATGGGCCTCTACGGCCGCTGGTTCGCCGGCGCCGTGGTCAACACCTGCTACAACGCGCTCGACCGCCATGTCGCCAATGGGCGCGCCGACCAGGTCGCGCTGATCCACGATTCGCCGCTGGCGGGCACCGTCACCAAATTCACCTATGCCGAGATGCTGCGCGAGGTGCAGACGCTCGCCGCCATCATGCAGGATTTTGGCGTGACCAAAGGCGACCGCGTCATTCTCTATATGCCGATGGTGCCGGAAGCCGTGGTGGCGATGCTGGCCTGCGCGCGGATCGGCGCGGTGCACTCAGTGGTGTTCGGCGGCTTTGCCGCCAAGGAGCTGGCGACCCGGATCGAGGACGCCAAGCCAAAACTGATCTTTTCGGCGAGTTGCGGGCTCGAGCCCGGCCGCATCGTGCAGTACAAGCCGCTGCTCGACGAGGCGATCAAACTCTCCAGCGTCAAAACCGTCCGCCTGCATCATCCTGCAACGGCCGCAGCAGGGCTGCGATCTCGTCGCCGGCCGCGACCACGACTGGGCCGAGCTGCGCGCCAAAGCCATTGCGGCGAAAAAATCCGCCGGCTGCGTGCCGGTGCTGGCGACCGATCCGCTCTACATTCTCTATACGTCGGGCACGACCGGAAAACCCAAGGGCGTGGTGCGCGACAATGGCGGGCATCTGGTGGCGCTGAAATGGTCGATGTTCAATCTCTACGGGGTCAAGCCCGGCGAGGTCTGGTGGTGCGGCTCCGACATCGGCTGGGTGGTCGGCCACAGCTACATCATCTATGGCCCGCTGCTGCATGGCGCGACCTCGATCATGTATGAGGGCAAGCCGATCGGCACGCCCGATGCCGGCGCGTTCTGGCGGGTGATCTCGCGAGCACGGCGCGGTGGCGCTGTTCACCGCGCCGACCGCCTTCCGCGCCATCAAGAAGGAAGACCCGGACGGAAAATTCATCCGGCAATATGACCTGACGAAATTCCGCACCCTGTTCCTGGCCGGCGAGCGCGCCGATCCGCCGACGGTGGACTGGGCGGAAAAGCAATTGAAGGTGCCTGTCATCGACCACTGGTGGCAGACCGAAACCGGCTGGTGCATCGCCGGCAATCCGGTCGGCCTCGGCATGCTGCCGGTCAAACACGGCTCGCCGACGGTGCCGATGCCGGGCTATCAGGTCGAGGTGGTCGACGAGGCGTCAAAACCGCTGCCTGCGGGCGCCATGGGCTCGATCGTCATCAAACTGCCGATGCCGCCGGGCTGCCTGCCGACGCTGTGGGAGCAGGACGAGCGCTGCAAGGAAGCCTACTTCAATGAATTCCCGGGCTATTACAAAACCTCCGATGCCGGCTACCGGGACGAGGACGGCTATGTCTTCGTGATGGGCCGCACCGACGACATCATCAATGTCGCCGGCCACCGGCTCTCCACCGGCGGCATGGAGGAGATTCTCGCCAGCCATCCCGACGTCGCCGAATGCGCGGTGCTCGGCATCAAGGACACCATCAAGGGCGAAGTGCCCTGCGGCTTCCTGGTGTTGAAGGCGGGCGTAGTCCGTACGCACGCCGAGATCGAAAAGGAGATCGTGGCGCTGGTGCGGGAAAAGCTCGGCCCGGTCGCCGCGTTCAAGCTCGCAATCACCGTCGGCCGGCTGCCGAAGACGCGCTCGGGGAAAATTCTCCGCGGCACCATCAAGAAGATCGCCGACGGCGATAGCTGGTCGATGCCCGCCACGATCGAGGACCCCAAGGTGCTGGAGGAGATCGAGGGCGCGCTGAAGGGCAGGGTGTGAGCGTCTACGGCGTCATTGCGAGCCAACGGGTCGCGCAAACGCGCCCGATCGACAGGCTGGCTCGCAGAAGCAATCCGATCTAACCAATCGAAGAAAGAATGGATTGCTTCGCTGCGCTCGCAATGACGGCTGAGGGAGAGGGACCTTTTTCCTCTTCCGAGCAAGCAACTGCCTTGTTTTCGATGGATTGCCGGGTCAAGCCCGGCAATGACGAAACGGGATATTGGATGGAACATGCGACGTACCTCCGCACAATTTGGCTTCGCCCTCCTGCTCATCGCCCCGCTGCTCGCCGGCTGCCTCGAACGGGGCCAGCCGACCATGGTCGACACCACGGCCGACGATGACGCCTTCTGCCGCGCCAACAATGTCGCGGTGGGTTCGAACGAATATGTCAATTGCCGCAAGAACCGCGACGTCCAGCGCGGCAATGCCAACGCGCGCACCGACCGCGCCCAGCGAAATCTCGCCGAGCAGATGCTCAATAATCCGACACGGCCATGAATCAGGAGAGACCATCATGAACGAGGACAAATTCAACACCAGCCTGCGCGGCTTTCTCAAGAAGGTCGGCATCACCTCGCAGCGCGAGATCGAAAAAGCGGTGCGCGAGGCGATCGCCAGCGGCAAACTCAAGGGCCACGAAAAGCTGCCGGCCAAAATGGTGCTGACGCTGGGCGGCGTCAGCCTGACCCACGAGATCACCGAAGAGATCGAACTCGGCTAGCAAAGCACCGGACGCGACCCTTCCTTCGCCTCTCCCGGAGCCGGGACGAACGGAAGTTGTTTCTGGAGTGGCACGAATGGGCGCAGTTCGTTCGTGACGGGTGAGGGTACTGTCGTGGCGGATAGCGACCCCGGCGGTCGGGCGCATGGGAAATCGCAGGTCACGGTCGTGCCGCCGGCATTCTCCATGTGATGCGGGCACTTAGCTGGGCGGCCTGGGCATGACAAAAAAATCAAGGACTGTGGTTGTAAACGATCGGATGCAGCGCGGCTATGTATACGCGCTTGCGGCTCCAGTGAGACGAAGCTTCGATTCGGAATTCGATCCTGAACTCACGCCCAGGCAAATGCTCGCTCTCGGAGTATTCGGCGGCAAGTACATGACCGATTGTCGCGGCGAATTTCCCGCAAGCTGGTTTGCAGGCGCTCGGCTCTCGCCGGCGCGGCGCGACTGCTCGCTAAACTACTTCGGCGTGGACGCCAGCCAGCCGTTGTCGGCCTGGCGGAGCAAGGGATGGATCCACCCCGATGACCCCCGCGGATGGTTTCAGTGGTATTGCCGCTACTACATGGGCCGCCGTCTGCCGCCAGAGGATCAGCGGCAGATCGCGCGCTGGAAGGCCATGCGGCGGCATGTTGCCCAGATCAAGCGACATTGTGAACCGGGTGACCTGCTGTGTCGAAAACGGCAGCGGCAGGCTCTTCTGCATTGGGCATACGATAGCCGCAGAATTTGAGGGAGGCGATACTCGGCGCAAGGTGCCGGAGCCGGGAAGCGCTCGGTCCTGTCCCTCTTGATCCAGATCAATCTGGATCGGCAACGATCGCCCAAGTCTGGGTGGTCCGGAAAATCCATCCGGATAGTGCGCGAGAGGGTGCCTGGGGGGGTACAATGGTTCAAGGGGCCGTTGAAGCGAACAAGGATTCTGCTCACCATCACGGGCACAGCCGCGCCGCGCTGAGTTTGGCGGCCCTTGGCGTGGTTTATGGCGATATCGGCACAAGCCCGCTCTATACGCTCAAGGTCGTGCTTGGCGCCGCGGGCAAGCAGCCGGCGGCGGAGGCCGTTCTTGGCTCGCTGTCGCTGATCGTGTGGACGCTCATCATCATCACGACGGTAAAGTACATCATCCTGGCGCTCCGGGTCGACAATCAGGGCGAAGGTGGCGTTCTCGCATTGATGGCGCTGCTGAGCCGCAAGCCGGGACGGCGCCTCGTCCTGCTCATCGGCATGTTCGGCGCGGCGCTGGTGTACGGCGACTGCGCCCTCACGCCGGCGATCTCGGTGCTGTCGGCAATGGAGGGCCTGGAGGTCATCGCCCCCGAGCTTGCCCGCTTCGTACTGCCGGGGACCGTGGTCATTCTCGCCGCCTTGTTCGCCGTGCAGCAACGCGGGACGGCTGTGCTCGGTCAATTCCTGGGGCCGGTCATGGCGGTCTGGTTCCTGGTGCTTGCCCTGCTCGGCCTGTGGGGGATCGCGCAGTATCCGGCGGTGCTATGGGCCCTCAATCCGGTACTGGGCCTGAACTTCCTGTTTTCCGGCGGTGGCAACGTCATGCTGGTGCTTGGCGGCGTGTTCCTTTGCGTCACCGGGGCGGAGGCGCTCTATGCCGACCTCGGCCATTTCGGCCGCACTCCGATCCGGTTGGGCTGGTGCGTGGTTTTCCCGGCGCTGGTGCTGAATTATGCGGGGCAGGCGGCCCTCGTGCTGGCCGGCGGCGCGGCCGACGGCAGTCTCTTCTTCCGCCTCTGCCCCGCGCCGGTGTTGCTGCTGCCGCTGGTCATACTCGCCACGATTGCGACCGCCGTCGCGAGCCAGGCGGTCATCACGGGTGCCTTCTCGATGACACGCCAGGCGATCCAGCTGGGCTGCCTCCCCAAGATGCAGAATCGTGCAGACGTCGGCCGGGGGATTTGGCCAGATCTACGTGCCCGCGGTGAACTGGCTGCTGATGGCTGCAACGCTCGCGCTTGCCATCAGCTTCAAAACCTCGGAAAATCTGGCCGCCGCCTATGGAATAGCGGTGTCGGCGGACATGGTGCTGACGACCTTCCTGCTTTCGATTGCGCTACGCGAGATCTGGGGCTTGCCGCTGCCGGCGGTGATCGCGATCGGCGTCGGCTTTGCCGCCGTGGAGGGAGCCTTCCTGTCCGCCAACCTGTTGAAGTTTGCCGACGGCGGATGGGTGCCTGTGCTGTTTGCCATCGTGCTGTTCGCGCTGATGCGGATCTGGCAAACGGGCAGCGCCGCGGTGCACGCCATTGGCGAATGAGCCGCAGATGCCGATCGAGGATATCGTCGCGCAGATCGACAGCGGCGAGATCAAGCGCGTGCCCGGCACTGCTGTGTTCGTGGCACGCATCACGCGCGAGATTCCGCCGCTCGTGGTCTGGCACCTCAGACACACTCACGCGTTGCACGATTCAGTCGGCATCCTCAATGTTGTCACCGAGATGATCCCCTACGTGGCGGAGAAGGACCGGTTACAGGTGCGCCAGATCGCTCCGCAGGTGTGGCGAAACCAGGCTCATTACGGTTTTATGGAGCAGCCGGATCTGCCGGCCTTGCTGGAGCGTGCGCGCGCGGAAGGCTACCCGGTCGCTCAGCGCGGTGACCTATTACATCGGGCGCGAGACGGTCGTCAGGCGCAAGGATGGCAAGGGGCTGCCGTGGCTGGTAGAGGTCGTGTTCTCGTTCATGCTGCGCAATTCGAGCGAGACGATCGACTACTTCCACCTGCCGAGGGATGAGGTTGTCGAGATTGGACGACAATTTGCGATTTGACCCCGGCGAGACGCCGGGTTCATTATTTGTGACGCCGCCGGCGGACCCTTGAGCCGGGGCGGTTGGACAGCGCGGCACTCTGCGCCTTTGTCGGGAGGTTCGACCATGACACGGCAACATTTCTTCGCGATCATGCTCATGGGCGCCGCAGTGCTGCTCACCTCTCCGGCAGAAGCAGCGAATGGCTTTCGATGTGAGGATCAGGCCGCCAATTGCGTCGGCAGATGTGCCAACTTCACGGGCGGGGCCGGGGACTTCCGGGGGCATCAGAACAAATGCATGGTCCGCTGCGACCGGCAGGTGACCAGATGCCTGATCAACGTGAACCTCCGCCGCTGACCCCAAACAATTCCGCAAAGTGCGTGCTCGCGGTCCCGGCGTCAATTCATGCCCGCCGAAGGATACCAACGGTCGACCCTACCCGCGCGGCCCCCAGAGAATGACGGCTGCGCCGATCAGACATATGGAAGCGCCCGCGATGTCCCAGCGGTCCGGACGCGCGCTCTCTGACCACCCAAAGCCAGACAAGGGACGCGACAATGTAGATGCCGCCATAGGTGGCGTAAGCGCGTCCCGCCGCTCCGGTCTCGACCAACGTCAACAGGTACGCGAATACGATGAGCGAGAATACGCCTGGAACGAGCCACCAGATCGGCTTGCCGAGGCGCAACCAGCCCCAGAACGCAAAGCAGCCCGCGATTTCGGCGACAGCGGCCCCAACGTAGACGATAGCGGTTTTCATGGTTCGAATTTCTCACGGCATCCGCTGCCGTTCAAGGCAGCGGATCAAATCGTCGCGGGTTCAGACCCGCAGCATTCGAATAAGGGGCTTTTCAAGCAGCTGCCATAACACGGCGACCGTCAATAACCCCGTTGCCGTTCCCATCATGAACAGCGTTGATATGGCTGGCTTGCGGCTCGTGCGGCGCGTCTGCCACGCGATCCAGCCCCATGCGCCCACGACCGCGAGGATCGCGAGGATGGTGACCCACACATGCATGTTGACGAACCACGCCAACATGGATCCGGTGCTGGCGATAAATGTTGCCGGCAGTGCAAACGGCAGGACACAACATACTCCGCACGCAACCGCGCCAGTCGAGAGCGTCACGGCCGCGACGCCTGCGGCCTTCGAACCCCGCAGTTTCTTCGGAAGCGCCTCCACGGCGGATGCCGAGTGGCGCACGCGCATGACGATGGTGCGGGCGCGTTTGCCACAAACTGCCCAAACAAGCTGTCCGCAGCGTCGCGGGCCGTTTCGGGTGCCGTGACAGTGAGGCGGATTTCGTTTCCCGCCTCGTGCAGTTCAAAGGCGAGGAATGCGCAGCACGTCCTGTTCGTTGCGGACCATCTCGTGCACGCGCTCGCGCGCTTCCACCGCATAGCTCAATTCCAATACAAGATCGCGACGCTCGTATTTCCGCAGCGCGTCCTTGTTCAAGGCGGCAATCCAGGCAAGCCGGTCCCTAAACTTCCCAGGCGCAAGCGTGCAGGCAAGGCGGTGCTTCAACAATCGTCATGGCAGTCTCCTGGTGCGGTGGTCAGATCAGAGCTTGCCCTGACCCTACATCCTCAAGTAACTTGAGGTTCAAGCGGAAAGAAATCGCGGTAAATCAGATAGATGAGCAATCTCAAGATCGGCGCTTTAGCCAAGCAGACCGGCACCAATGCGCCGACGATCCGGTATTACGAGGAGATCGGATTGCTTCGTTCGCCGGCCGTCAGGCTGGTAATCAGCGCGTCTACACCGATGCCGATGTGAAGAGCCTGACGTTCATCCGGCGCTGTCGCGAGTTTGGCTTCTCCATCGATCAGGTGCGTTCTCTTGTGGCGCTGGTGCAAGACCCTGCCAGCCCCTGCGTGCAGGCGCGTGACCTTGCACAGGAGCATTTGGTCGCCGTGCGCGCGAAGCTTGCGGAACTAAAGGCATTGGAGCGCAGCCTCGCTGCTTTCGTCACGAGTTGCGATACATCCTGCGCGGGCGGCGCGGGACCCGATTGCGTGATTTTCGATGATTTGTCTCCAGCGGCTCCGTTCCTTTCAATGACGGTGCTGCATCGGCTTATCGCCATAACCGCGCAACTCGGCATAGCGCTGCATCTGACGGTGGCTGAGCACGGTCACCGTCGATAGATGATACTTGAGGTGGGTTTCGCGAAGCTCGCCCTGTGTTTTGGCAAGGGCTGCGATTGACGCCCTGAGGCTTTCCGGCGTCACGGTGCGGCTGGCAAACTGCTTGTCCAGATCGGCTTCCTGCTCGACCACCCTCGCGCCGAGCGGCAAGGCCTCGGCCTTCATGGAATTGAAAAGCGCCTTGATGCCGGCGCGCTGGTCCGCCGTCAGCTCCAGCCTGTCGGCCAGTTCCAGAACGTGAGACGGACCTGGATATCCGTTCAGCTCCGCCGCAAGGGCAAATCCCATGCCTCGACCGGCCCCAAGGTCGGCTATTTGCTGTTCCGATAGCGCCTTGATCGGCCGGGTTTGCATCCCGCCATAGGGCGCTTGAGCGTTCGCCGCAGTAGCGGTCAGGATCAGTGCTGCGGCAATCATCGAGCGGTTCATGGCGGCCTCTCCAATGGGAAACGGGCCCTCGCGAGCCCAACGTCGGGCACCGGGCCCCGCCGAGGGAAGTCAGGGCTGCTAGAGCTTCGCCTGGCTGGCGGCCAGCTTACCCAAAAGGGGCAAACTGCAACATTAAAAGGAGCCATCAACCGTCAGAAGTGATCGAGGCGGCCACGAATCGAGATGCTGGACCAATCCGGGAATATGGACGTGGCGGAATGGAAGATGGCGACGGCCGATCGAGACCCTCGCCATCTTCATTACCCTGCCGACCGAGAGGCCTGACGGAACCTGCCGACAGGGACTGGGCCGATGCTATATGCTGACCTCTACGGCCTGGCGTGCCTTCTGCCCCTTGAGAAGGGAAGAAGTGGGCCTTCAGAGTTTCTCAAAGGACACCGTCATGGACATCAAGGTCAGAGACGCCAACGGTGCGCTGCTCGCCGAAGGCGACAGCGTCACGCTGATCAAGGACCTCAAGCTGAAGGGCTCCTCCACGGTGCTCAAGCGCGGCACCATGATCAGGGGGATTCATCTCACCGACAATGCCGACGAGATCGAGGGCCGCACCGACAAGGTCAAGGGCCTGGTGCTGCGCACGGAGTTTTTGAAGAAGGCGTGAGAAGGATCTCGTGAGTTCGCCGGTAGCGAGCCGCGGGGCCCAACAAATGCGAAATTCCCTCAGCTGTCGTCACCCGCGTAAGCGGGTGATCCAGTATTCCAGAGACGTCCGTTGTTAAGCCGAAAGGCCGCGGCATACTGGTCCCCGCTTTCGCGGGGATGACGAGCTTTATTTGACGCGGCATAACGCGCCAACGCGAGCACGCTTGAACGCATCGCCAGCCTACTCCTCGTCCTGCTTCTTGCCGCCGATCGTCTTCAGCTTGGCGAACACCGCATCGACATTAAGATCGTCGCGCTGCTTTTCGCTCGGCTCGTATTCCGGCTCCTTGCGGGTGGTCTCGGAGGCCGGCAGCAGGGTGGCGCCGCCATAGGCGGATTCGATCGGTTTTTCCTTGGCGGCGCGCTGCACCTCGAAATCGAGCTCGATCTGCGAGCACAGGCCGAGCGTCACCGGATCCATCGGGGTCAGGGTAGAGGCATTCCAGTGGGTGCGGTCGCGGACCGAGGCGATCGTGGTCTTGGTGGTGCCGACCAGGCGCATGATCTGGGCGTCCTTCAATTCGGCGTGGTTGCGCACCAGCCACAGGATCGCGCTCGGCCGCTCGTGGCGGCGCGACACCGGGGTATAGCGCGGGCCCTTCTTCTTGGCGGCCGGCGGCAGCGTCACCTTGCTCTCTTCGAGCTTGAGCCGGTAATTCGGGTCCTGTTCGCCCCTTTCGATCTCCTGGCGGGTGAGCTGGCCATTGGAAATCGGGTCCATGCCCTTGATGCCCTGGGCGGCGTCGCCGTCGGCGATGGCGCGGACCTCCAGCGGGTGCATTTTGGTGAAATCCGCCACCTGGTCGAAGGTCAAAGCGGTATTGTCGACCAGCCACACGGCAGTCGCCTTTGGCATCAGCGGTGCATTGCTCATGGCAAATCTCCTTAGCGCTTCGCCCACCTCAGGGAGGCGAAGCCAGTGGTCATCGGTGATGACGGGAATTACACCCTATATAAGCCGTCTGGGGGTATGCGCGCAATGGCCTGTTAAACAGCCTTGACAGCGCCCGAAAGCAGTCCCAAGTCCTTATTCGAATTGACCGTTCCCTGCCCGGCGGCATGGGGTTATCAGGTCCGAGATGGTCCCCCATGTCAGCCAAACCACCCCTGAAAATCGTGCTTTGCTCGCCCCGCGGCTTCTGTGCCGGCGTGGTCCGGGCGATCGACACCGTGGAACGGGCGCTGACCATCTATGGCGCCCCGGTCTATGTCCGCCACGAGATCGTCCATAACAAATATGTGGTCGACAGCCTCCGCACCAAAGGGCGCGATTTTCGTCGAGGAATTGGCCGAGATCCCCGACAATACCAACGCGCCGGTGGTATTTTCCGCCCATGGGGTGCCGAAATCGGTTCCCGCCGACGCCCGCGCCCGCAATTTCTTCTCGCTGGACGCCACCTGCCCGCTGGTCACCAAGGTGCACCGGGAGGCGGCGATCCATTTCAAGCGCGGCCGGGAAATCCTGCTGATCGGGCATTCGCACCATCCGGAAGTGGTCGGCACGCTCGGCCAATTGCCTGCCGGCGCGGTGACGCTGATCGAGACCGCGGAAGACGCCAAGACCTTTACGCCGAAGGATCCCAACAACCTGGCTTTCGTGACGCAGACGACGCTGTCGATCGACGACACCGCCGAAATCGTGGCGTTGCTGAAGGGCCGGTTTCCCGAACATCTCCGGCCCGCACAAGGAAGACATCTGCTACGCCACCACCAACCGGCAGCTCGCGGTGAAGAAGGTGGCGCCGGTGGTCGACGCGCTGATCGTGGTCGGCGCGCCGAACTCGTCGAACTCGCAGCGGCTGCGCGAAGTCGCCGAACGCGAGGGCTGTCCGGTCGCGGTACTGGCGCAGCGCGCCAGCGATCTCGACTGGAAGATGTTCGAGGGCATCAGGAGCCTCGGCATCACCGCGGGCGCTTCCGCGCCGGAAGTGATCGTCGAGGAGATCATGGGCGCCTTCGCCGAACGTTACGATTTGCACGTGGAGACGGTCTCGGCCGCGGAGGAGAACGAGTTCTTCCCGCTGCCGCGTTCGCTGCGGCCCGACGCGGCGTAGACGGCCATGGCGGTCTACACCGACGTCGCCGCCGACGAGCTTGCGGAGTTTCTGTCCAATTACGACATCGGCGGCCTGTTGTCCTACAAGGGCATCGCCGAGGGTGTCGAGAATTCCAACTTCCTGCTGCACACGGGCGCCGGCTATTACATCCTGACGCTGTATGAAAAGCGCGTCGCCAAAGACGAACTGCCGTTCTTTCTCGGCCTGATGACGCATCTGGCGAGCCGCGGCATCATCTGCCCGCAGCCGCTGCGCAACAGAAGCGGCGAGGCGCTGAGCACGCTGGCCGGCCGGCCCGCCGTGATCATCAATTTCCTCGAGGGCATCTGGCCGCGAAAGGCCAACGCCGCGCACTGCGCCGGCGTCGGCCAGGCGCTGGCGAAGATGCATCTGGCCGGCCGCGATTTTGCCATGACGCGCGCCAACGCGCTGTCGGTATCAGGCTGGCGTCCGCTGTTCGAGCAGGCCGCTTCGCGGGCCGACGAGGTGCAGCACGGCTCTGCGCGATTTCCTTGCCGCCGAACTCGATGTTCTCGAAAGCGGCATCTGGCCGAAGGATCTGCCGCAAGGCGTGATCCACGCCGATCTGTTTCCCGACAATGTGTTCTTCCTCGGCGAAAAAGTGTCCGGCCTGATCGATTTTACTTTCGCCTGCAACGACATGCTGGCCTATGACGTCGCGATCTGCCTCAACGCCTGGTGTTTCGAGAGCGATTGCTCGTTCAACGTAACCAAGGCGCGCGCGTTTCTCGGCGCCTATGGCCGCGAGCGCGAACTGACGAGCGCCGAGCAGGACGCGCTGCCGCTGCTGGCGCGCGGTGCGGCGCTGCGCTTCTTGCTGACGCGGCTGGTCGATTTCCTCAACGTGCCCCCGGGCGCGCTGGTGCGGCCGAAGGATCCGCTGGAATATTTCCGCAAGCTGCGCTTCCAGCAGGGGGTCTCGAGCATCCGCGATTACGGCGTCGAAGCCCGGGGACTGGTGGCGTGAGTTCGCCTCCGAACGTCATCGTTCATACCGACGGCGCCTGCTCGGGCAATCCGGGCCCCGGCGGCTGGGGCGCGATCCTGAAATTCGGCGAGGTCGAAAAGGAACTGAAGGGCGGCGAGGCGCATACCACCAACAACCGCATGGAGCTGATGGCGGCGATCTCGGCGCTGGAAGCGCTGAAAAAGCCCTGCAGCGTCGATCTCTACACCGACAGCCAGTATGTCCGGCAGGGCATCACCGGCTGGATCCACGGCTGGAAGAGGAACGGCTGGCGCACCTCGGACAAGAAGCCGGTCAAGAATGTCGACCTCTGGCAGCGGCTGGACGCGGCCCTGCACCAGCACCAGGTGCGCTGGCACTGGGTCAAGGGCCACGCCGGCCACGACGAAAACGAACGCGCCGACCAGTTGGCCCGCGAAGGCGTGGCGATGGCAAGGTTGAAGAAGTAGCGCGCACGATTGAGCCTGCCTTCCCTCTCCCCTTGCGGGTGTTCAGACCGGAGACATAGTGGACAGGTGTTCGGAGACATCGTGGACACTTTCGACAGCGAATCATGGAGGCTGTCGGATGCCGTTCCACGAGGGATCCCGGATGGACGCGAAATTGGAGTTTGTGATGCTTGCTTCGGTGGAAGGAGCCAATGTTCGGAGGCTGTGCCGCCGCTTCGGGATCAGCCCGACGACCGGTTACAAATGGCTGGCTCGTTGGCAACCTTTCGGCGGGATGGCTTGGCTTCAGGAGTTGTCGCGCCGGCCGCAGAATTCGCCCTCGCGCAGCGTTGCGGCGACCGAGCTAGCCGTGCTTTCGGTGCGGACCGAGCATCCGGCCTGGGGCGGCCGCAAGATCGCCAGGCGGCTGAAGGATCTGGGGCACGATCCAGTGCCGGTCGCCATCGACGGTGACGGCGATCCTGAAGCGCCACGGTATCGAACTGGGCGCGCATGGCGGCGGTCAGATCGCTCCTTCACCCGTTTCGAGCGGGCGCGACCGAACGAGCTGTGGCAGATGGACTTCAAGGGCCATGTTGCCTTGCACGCTGGCCGGCTGCACCCGCTGACCGTGCTCGACGATCATTCGCGTTTTGCCGTGGTGCTTGCCGCCTGTGGCAACGAGCAGACCGAGACGGTCAAAGCAGCAGCTTGTTCTCGCCTTCCGCCGTTACGGCCTGCCCGAGACATTGATCACCGACAACGGTTCGCCCTGGGGCGACGGACCGGGAAGCCCGTTCACTCCGCTCGGGGTCTGGCTGATCGAACATGGCGTCAGGATCAGCCACTCGCGGCCCTATCATCCGCAGACCATGGGCAAGGACGAACGCTTCCACCGCAGCCTCAAGGCCGAGGTGCTTTCCGGTCCGCCCTTTGCCGATCTGGCCGCTGCCGAACGCGTCTTCGATCGCTGGCGCAATGTCTACAACACGCAGCGACCGCACGAGGCGATCGAGCTTGCCGTGCCGGCCAGCCGCTATCAGCCGAGCCCGCGCGATTATGTCGAGACCGTCGCTGCCTTCGAATACGCGCCGGGCGACATCGTGCGGCGTATCCAGCAGGGCGGTCACGTCAGCTTGCTCGGCCGCAACGTCAAAGTCCCCAAGGCTTTCCGTGGCAAAACGATCGCGTTCCGACCGACTACACAGGATGGCGTCTTCGACGTCGTCTTCCGAACCCAGACAATTGCAACTATCGACATTCGGCCTCTCGACCCCAGGCCCGAAAGTGTCCACGATGTCTCCGAACACCCGTCCACCATGTCCCCGGTCTGAACAGCGGGAGAGGGTGGCGCCTCACGAAGTGAGGCGACGGGTGAGGGGTTCTCGCCGCGGAGACAGACCCCTCATCCGGCGCGCTTCGCGCGCCACCTTCTCCCACAAGGGGAGAAGGGAAAAAGAAGTCCTTCTCAGAGCTGCCCGAGCAGCGTATCGCCGCCGGAAACCTCGACCTTGCCGGGCGCCGGCTCGAGATTGATCGACTTCACCACGCCGTCGTCGACCAGCATCGAGTAGCGCTTGGAGCGGATGCCGAGCCCGTTGCCGGAAGCGTCAAGCTCCATGCCGATCGCCTTGGTAAAATCGGCATTGCCGTCGGCGAGGAAGGTGGCTTCGTCGCGCTGGTCGGTGTCGCGCTTCCAGGCGTTCATGACGAAGGCGTCGTTGACCGAGACGATGGCGATGGTGTTCACGCCCTTGTCCTTGATGGCATAGGCGTTGAGGAAAATGCTCGGCAGGTGCATCTTGTGGCAGGTGCCGGTATAGGCGCCGGGCACCGCGAACAGCGCGACCTTCTTGCCCTTGAAGATGTCGTCGGTGGTCTTGACCTGCGGCCCTTCCGCCGTCATCACGCGAAATTTTGCTTCCGGCAGCCTGTCGCCAACGTTGATGGTCATCGTCAATTCTCCTTGGATGTGCGGATGTTTCTTAAACCGGGCGCGTGGCCGGCACAATATTCAGTGCCGAGGAAACGGCAATGGTCCGTCGCGTTCACTGTTCTGTCATCGGCGCTCACGCATCGGAAAAGAACCTCATCCTGAGGAGCCCGGCGAAGCGCAGCGGAGACGGGCGTCTCGAAGGATGAACGGGACGACGTGCCAGATGGTTCGAGACGCACGTCGGCAGCGCAAGGGCGCCGCCAACGTGCTCCTCACCATGAGGGAGTTGAGGATGCCGCTTTTCTCCTCATGGTGCGGATATACTCAGGCCGCCGCCGCCTTCTTTTCGTCGCGCAGTTCGCGGCGCAGGATTTTTCCGACGTTGGTCTTCGGCAATTCGGTCCTGAACTCGATCTGTTTCGGCACCTTGTAGCCGGTCAGCTGGGTGGTGCAGAACTTGATCACATCGTCGACCGTGAGGTTGGGGTCCTTCTTGACGATGAAGGCCTTGACCGCCTCGCCGGACTTGGCGTCGACGACGCCGATCACGGCGCATTCCAGCACGCCGGGATGGCTCGCGATCACTTCCTCGATCTCGTTCGGATAGACGTTGAAGCCGGAGACCAGGATCATGTCCTTCTTGCGATCCACGATCTTGGTGTAGCCACGCTCGTCCATCACGCCGATGTCGCCGGTGCGGAAATAACCGTCCGCCGTCATCACATTGGCGGTCTCTTCCGGCCGTTTCCAGTAACCAGTCATCACCTGCGGACCCTTGGCGCAGATCTCGCCGGCGGTGCCGAGCGGCACTTCATTGCCGTCATCGTCGCGGATCGAAATCCAGGTCGACGGCACGGGAATGCCGATCGAGCCGGAAAACTTGTCCATGTCGGCGGGGTTGCAGGTCAGCGTCGGCGAGGTCTCCGACAGGCCGTAGCCCTCGGACAGCGGGCAGCCGGTCACCGCCAGCCACTTCTCGGCAACCGGTCGTTGCGTCGCCATGCCGCCGCCGTTGGAGACCTTCAGCTTGGAGAAGTCGATCTTGTCGAACCCCGGCGTGTTCAACAGGCCGTTGTAGAGCGTGTTGACGGCCGGGAAAAAGCTGACCTGGTATTTCGTCAGTTCCTTGACGAAGCCGGGCATGTCGCGCGGGTTGGGGATCAGGAGATTGGTGCCGCCGGCGCGCATGCCCAGCAGGTAGCACGCGGTCAGCGCGAAGATGTGATACAGCGGCAGCGCGCAGACGATGATCATGTTGTCGACGATCGGCGGCTTCTTCAGCGCCGGCTGCAGCCAGGCGTCGTTCTGCAGCACGTTGGCCAGGATGTTGCGATGAAGCAGCGTCGCGCCCTTGGAGACGCCGGTGGTGCCGCCGGTATATTGCAGGAAGGCGACATCCTCGAGCGTGAGCTTCGGCTTGTTCAGCTTCATGCCGCGGCCGGCCGATATCGCGTCGTTGAAGGCGACCGAACCCGGGAGCGACCAGGCCGGCACCATCTTCTTCACCCGCCGCACCACCAGATTGACGATCACGCCCTTGAGGCCGAGCAGGTCGCCCATGCTGCCGACGATGACATGCTTGACCGCGGTCTTCGCGATCACCTGCTGCACGGTGTTGGCGAAGTTTTCCAGCACGATGATGGCTTCGGCGCCGGAATCCTTCAGCTGGTGCTCGAGCTCGCGCGGGGTGTAGAGCGGATTGACGTTCACCACCGCATAGCCGGCGCGCAGCACCGCGGCGGTCGAGACCGGATATTGCAGCACGTTCGGCATCATCAGCGCGACGCGCGCGCCCTTCTGAAGGCCCTTGCTCTGCAGATAGGCGCCGAGCGCCTGCGACATCTCGTCGAGATCGCGGTAGCTGATCGATTTGTCCATGCAGATGAAGGCCTTGCGGTCGGCGAACTTCTTGAAGCTCTCCTCCAGCAATTCGACCAGCGACGAGTACTGGTTGAGGTCGATATCGGCGGGCACGCCGGCCGGATACTGCTTGAGCCAGATTCGTTCCATGGTGCTTCCCCTCTGGTTGTTTCCGGTTATTGTCCCGGGACGCCTTGTTTTGGTCAGTATTGAGCAATGCGGCGGCCGATGGCAAGCGGCTGCGCGTTATCGACGCATTGTCGGTTAAAAAGCCCGGTCGGGGCGGCCGTACAGCCGCCTCAGGTCTTCGGTGCGGTGGCGGTCTTCGGGCCCGCGGGCTTCGCCTCGGTGCCGTCGGGCGCGGGCTTGGCAGCAGCCTTGGGTTTGGCCGGCCTGGCAGCGGCGGGCTTGTCGGCAGTGGTCGCCGGCTTCTCGGCTTTCGGCGCGGCCGCCGGCTTCTCGGTTTTCGGCGCAGCCGCCGGCTTGACGTTGGCGTGCTGGACGGCCGGCTTGGGTTTTGGTTCGGATCTGGCTTGCTTGGTTTCGGGCTTTGCTTCGGCCTTTGGCTCCGCCGCCGCGTCCGGTTTGGCCGCGACCCGCGACTTCTTCCCGCGCGGCCGCGTGGTCTGCTTCTGCTCGTCGACAGCCACGGCGGCGATCAGGGCCGTGCCGGTCTTCTTCGGGCCGGTATAGACCACCATCGGCTCCGACGCCTCGCGGCCCGCCGCCAGCAGGTCCGACGCCTTCGGCATCGGCGCCTGCAATCCGGCGGTGAAAAACGCGATCGGGTTGTTTTCGCCGCCGCCGGCATTGGCGACGGCGGCCGTGGTTTCCGCGTCCTCGTCGGTGGCCGGACGCTTGCGCTTACCGCCGCACATCTCGTCGCGCAGGTTCGGCGGCGAGGCATTGACCGGCACCAGATTGTCGACCGAACCGAGCGAGGGCCGCAGCCATGACAGTCCGGTATTGGCAAAGCCGCGCTCGAGCAGTTGGGCCGCCCGCACTGCGCGCTGACGGCCGGAGGTCGAGCCGAGCACCACCGCGATCAGGCGCTTGCCGTTGCGCGTAGCCGAACCAACCAGATTGTAGCCGGAGGCGCAGATGAAGCCGGTCTTGAAACCATCGGCGCCGGGATAGCGCCCGATCAGATGGTTGAAATTGTTGGTCACGCGGCGGCCGAAGCGGATCGCCGGGATGTGCATGAAATATTCGTATTCCGGCAAATCGCGGATCACCGCACGGGCGAGGATCACGAGATCCCGCGCCGAAGTGACCTGGTCTTCGGCAGGCAATCCGTTCGGATTGACGTAATGGGTCTGCGTCATGCCGAGTCGCTGCGCCGTCGCATTCATCTGCGCCGAGAAACCGTCGACCGATCCGGCGACGCCTTCGGCGAGCACCACGGCCATGTCGTTGGCCGACTTCACCATCATCATCGCCAGCGCATTTTCGACGGTGACCAGGGTGCCAGGCCGGAATCCCATTTTCGAAGGCGACTGCGAGGCCGCGACCGGCGACACCGTCAGCGACTGTTCGAGCGAGAGGCGTCCTTCCTTGACCGCCCTCAGCGTCACATAGGCCGTCATGATTTTCGTCACCGAGGCCGGGTACCAGGGAACGGTGGCGTTATCGGCCTGCAGCACCCTGCCGGTATCGGCCTCGACAACCAGCAGCGCTTCCGCCTGCGCGACCCGCGGTGCCGCGACGGCGAGCACGGCGCCGAGGGCCCAGATCAACGATGAGGTGCGAAGCGAAGGGTTCAAAAAATGCACTATCCGGTTCCGGTCCTTTGAGACCCGCCTGCGAGAGGGCCTGCGAGTGAGGTTCGGGTTTCAAGCGTGTCCGGCACCGTCGGCAACGGCGGCTGCAAACCTATACCCGCTTGCAGGCCCGGAACAGAGGCTGTGCGATTAAATCGTGGACGAAATAGGTCGAAACTGCCGATAGTTAAATCTTGACAGTGGCACTGTCGCCCGCCGGTGCAGAGGTACTGGCCCGCGCGCCCTGCACCATGAACTGGGCCCGCGCGAGTTCTGCGAAACGGCCGCCTTGCGCCACCAGTTCATCGAAAGTTCCGCTTTCGATGACCTTTCCGTTGTCGAACATCAGGATGCGCGTGGCGTGGCGAATGGTGGAGAGCCGGTGCGCGATCACGAAGGTGGTGCGGCCCTTCATCACTTCGTCGAGAGCGGCGTTGACCTTGGCTTCGGTGACGGCATCGAGCGCGCTGGTGGCTTCATCGAGGATCAGGATCGGCGGATCCTTCAGCAGCGCGCGGGCGATCGACAGCCGCTGCCGCTCGCCGCCGGACAGCATGCGGCCGCGCTCGCCGGCATTGGTGTCGAATCCCTGCTCGCCGCGCTCGATGAATTCCAGCGCCTGGGCGCGGCCCGCCGCGATCCGCATCTCCTCCAGCGTGGCGTCCGGCTTGCCGACGCGCAGATTGTCTGAAATCGAACGGTTGAACAGCAGCGCCTCCTGGAACACGACGCCGATGTTCCGCCGCAGCGCCGACAGCGCCAGACCGCGGACGTCCATGCCATCGACCCGGATGAAGCCCGACTGC
Organism: uncultured Alphaproteobacteria bacterium; assembly: GCA_963706975.1. GTDB lineage: Bacteria > Pseudomonadota > Alphaproteobacteria > Rhizobiales > Xanthobacteraceae > Bradyrhizobium. The sequence goes on along the minus strand of CAVPOL010000057.1, from coordinate 115,411 downwards.
GGATCGAACGCGCGATGCAGCAGCGCGATCGCGGTCGATTTGCCGGCGCCGGTCGGTCCGACCAGCGCGATGGTCTGGCCGGGCAGCGCGGTGAAGGAGAGATCCTCGACCGCGGGCCGCTTGCCGTCATAGGAGAACGAGACGTCCTTGAATTCGACCATGCCGGAGAGCCGGCCGGGATCCATCGCGCCGGGCCGGTCGCGCACCGCGGGCACGGCGTCGAGCACGTCGAAGAATTCCTGCAGGCGCGGCGCCTCCATGAACACGCTGTTGATGAAGGAGACCACCTGCTCGAGCTTCTGGATCAGCATGGTGGCAAAACTGACGAACATCACGATCTCGCCGACCGAGGTCAGGCCCTGCTCGTGCAGCGCGATGCCGACGGTGAAGATCGCCAGCACCGTGATGGTGGTCGACGCCCTCGTGATCACGGTGACCAGCGCCCACCATGACAGCACCGGCATCTGCACCGCCAAAAGCTTGTCGGCGACGAAACGCAGGCCCTGCACCTCCGCCTGGATGCGCACGAAGCTCTGTACCAGCGCGACGTTTCCGAGCGCGTCGGAGGCGCGCGCCGAAAGGTCGCTGTAATGCGCCTCGACCTCGCTCTGCATGCCGTAGGTCTTGCGCACCACCAGCGTGGTCAGCACCGTGAACACCACGCAGAGCACGAACAGCAGCACGGCGAGCCGCCAGTTGATGTAGAGCGCCAGCGGCAACAGCACCACCAGCGACATGATGGCGGCGAAATGCTCGCGGAAGAATCCGAGCCAGAGCCGCCACAGCGCGTCGGTGCCGTTCAGCATCACCTTCATCAGCCGGCCGGAATGGTGACCGGTGTGGAAGGTCAGCGGCAGCTGCATGATGTGCTCGAAATAGCTGGTCAGCACCGTCTGGCGCTGCCGGTGCGCCAGCCGGTCGGCATGCAGCGCCACCGCGGCGCTGCACAGGATCGTGAACAGGCCGAACGCCGCCCAGGCCGCCAGCAGCGGCCAGGGCGACGACGCCCAAAGCGGGCCTGCACCCGGCTTGCCCGAGAGCACGTCGACGATACGGCCGAACAAGACCGGTTCGGCGAATTGCGCGCCGGCCAGCAGCAGGTTGGCGCCGGCCAGGATCCAGCCCAGCCGCGCTTCCTTGCCGAGCAATTCGAGGACGCGGGTATAGAGGCGGAGCAGGGACATGCGGGCGGGGCTCGGGGGGTCGGCAGAGTCGTGCGAGCCGCGATCTAATCAGGGATTGTGGGCGAGATACAGCGCCCAACGAGATTTTGCTCAGTTGATCAGCCGGCCGCCGAGCGGAGGCAGGAAGGAATCGTCGAAAATATCCGCCACCGCCGGCCGCTTCTGGAACTTGAAATCCTCGGCCATCTGATCGATCGACCGATTGAGCCGGCCGGGATCGATGCCGCCGATGCCGTTGCGCCGGACTTCTGCGGTGACGATGTTGTCGCGAATCACGGTGCGCAGCCGTTCCAGTTCGAGATCGTGCGTTCCGCCGTCCATCCGATTCACGACTTCATCCACCGCGCGTCCGGGTGCGTTGATGGTCAGATGGATGCCGGCGATGACCGCGCGCAGGAAGCCCTTCACCGCTTCGGGCTAGGCTGCTGCAAACTTTGGATTGACGATCAGCGCGAACCCGTAGGCTTCACAGCCATAGTCGGCATAGCGAAGCACGGTGAGATCGTCCGCGGGAACGCCGCGGTCCCTCAGATTGACCCCGGCCAGATAGGAAAATCCGTTCACTGCGTCGACCTGGCCCGCCGACAGCATCGGGTCCCGCACGGCGGGGCTGAATTTGGCCTGCTTCACGCTTGCGATCTTGATTCCGTTCTGGTGCGCCAGCGCCGGCCAGAACCAGACCGAGAAGTCGCCCTCCGCAACGCCGAGGGTTTTGCCGGTCATGTCGGAGAGCGCCTGGATACCGCGACTCCTGCGCGCGATGATGGCGTAGGGCGCCCTGTTGAACAGCATGAACACCGCCTTGACGGGCGGTGCATCCGCTTTGTCGCGAAAGCGGATCAGCACGTTGATGTCGACCAGCGCAAATTCGCTGCTGCCGTCGGCGACCCGCGCGATGCCATCCGCGATCCGCTGGCGATGTTGGTGTTGACCGCGAGACCCTCGGAGCCGAACAGGCCGCTGCTCGTCGCCAGCACGAAGGGCGCGGCGCTGGCATCGAGCGGACGATCGAGGGAAAACTGGATCGCGACCGGTGGCCTCGCTTCGCCCTCGGCCCTTGTTTCCGCAGCGTCGACCCCGCCGAGAGCCAGCAGTGCCCAGCAGCGAGGGTCAGGAAGCAGCGGACGGCAATGGTCGATTTTACACGCATCGCGACTACTTCAGGCGGCCCGAGACGTCAGTTGCGGCGCCGGCTATGTCTGTTTCATGCGCGCACAGGCGCCGCTGGATGGGCATTCTGTCGCATCGAACCTGAACGGTCGATGAGTGCCATGATTTCGACACCGATCGTTCAGCTCCATTCGGATTGGGAACCTAAGATGGGCCCAGTGGTTAGTGCATCGAGGCCTGCCAGGCCAGACTACCACGGAGGACATCGAGATGTTCGCGTCGTAAAAGCTTCTTTCGCATCGATCGGCCGCGCCGCCGTCATGGCGACGTCGCGGCGGTGGCGCTGACGGCGTTCGAGCCGTCGATGGCGCGGCCGGTTCCGCCGAGGCCAGGGCCTGTCGACGTCGGCCGGCGACCAGCGACGCCACCGATTTCAGCGCCCGTCGCTACTATCGTGGCGGTATGGTGGCGGAGGTGCAGCGGCAGCTTGGCGTTCGCGGGCATCGTCGGCACCGGCATTGCGATCGCGGCGGCCCAGACCCGCCGGGACGATTACTACGATAGCTACGGTCTATTATGGCGGCGGGCCGGTCTATTATAACGGCGGTCCGGCCTACTATGGCGGCGGTCCGGCTATTACGGCGGCCAGCCCGTACTACTGGCGGCGTGACACTCGCGGAAATCGGTCAGGCGCCCGTGCCCCGTTTAAAGGACACCCAATCACGGCTGGTAGCTCGCTGGCCTGACTGAACTCGATCCGCCGGCATCCTCGCGATGCCGGCGGATTTGTTTCGCCCGCATGGCTGGCGGAACGGCCGGTCGTTAACACGCTTTGCATCGGTTTCGACTAGTTTCGAGCGATGAGTGATTCGCTCGAGAAACTCTATCTGGCTGTGCTGGCGGCCAAGGATCTCGATCCGGCGACGTCGCGAACCGCGCGGCTGTTTCAGCGCGGCCCGGCCAAGATGGCCAAGAAACTGGCGGAAGAAGCCATCGAGGTCGTGATCGATGCCGTCAATGGCAATTCGGCGGCGGTGGTCCGCGAGAGCGCCGATCTGCTCTACAATCTCACGGTGTTGTGGGCCTCGGCTGGCGTGCGGCCCGAGGACGTCTGGAGCGAGATGGAACGGCGCGAACGTCTGCTCGGGATCGCCGAGAAGCTGCCGAAATCATCGGTCAAATTGCCCAAGGCGGCTTCCTTGCCCAAGGCGGTCCCGCCCTCCCGCGGCCGTCCGGCGGCGAATTGTCGCGCTGGAAGGCCGTTGCCTGCGAAAGCGGCACTAAAATCCCCTGATTTCGTCCCGCTCCCGGCATGGACAAATTCGTCCCACGGTGGTTCATCGCGCCATGCTGAGACGGATTTACGATTGGTGCATCGAGTCCGCCCACAAGCCATACTCGGTCTGGATCATGGGCGCGGTGTCGTTCGCGGAAAGCTCGTTTTTTCCGGTGCCGCCGGATGTGATGCTGATCCCGATGTCGCTGGCGCGGCCGGAGCGGGCCTGGTTCTACGCCATGGTCTGCACCGTGACCTCGGTGCTGGGCGGCGTCGTCGGCTACGCCATCGGCGCGCTGCTTTATGATTCGCTGGGGCAATGGCTGATCCAGATTTATGGTCTCAGCGGCAAGGTCGAGGCCTTCCGCGCCTCCTATGCCGAGTGGGGCGCCGCTGATCATTATCGGCAAGGGCCTGACGCCGATCCCCTACAAGCTCGTCACGATCACCTCGGGTTTTGCCGACTACAACATCTGGCTGTTCGTCGTGTGTTCGATCATCGCCCGCGGCGGCCGCTTCTTCGTGGTCGCGATCCTGCTCAACCGCTACGGCGAATGGATCCGGGCGCAGATCGAGAAGCGTCTGGGGCTGTGGGTGGCGATCGGCGCCGTCGTGCTCGTGCTCGGATTCGTCGTCGCATTCAAGATGATCTGACATTCGTAGTGAAATGCTTTGCCGGCCCGCTGCTTCGGGTTACCTTTCCGCCCATGCTTGATCGAGCCGGCAACTTTCTTTTGCTCGTCCAGGACGCACGTCGCGACCGCATGTGCGGCGCTGTTGATGTCGGTCATGGCCACCGCGACCGGCTGGCCGCAGGCGGCGCCGCCATCCTCTGCTCGGCATCCAGACGCCCGGCGCAGCAGGCCGTGCCCGGACCCGTCCCGCGCCGAACGAACCTCGCGCCAGCCATGCACCCGCACGCCGGTCGCCGGAAGAAAATCCCGGCCTGATCAACGAAATCGGCAAATTGTGGGACAAGTCCAAATCGATGCTGCCCACCATCAAGTCCCGCAGGAGACCATCGAGGATCTGAACACGCGCGCCAGGGATGCCACCAAGGATGCAGGCGAAAGCCTGTCGCGCATCGCCAAACCCGCGGCGATGGTGACCGGCCGCATGGGATGTCCGGTCTCGGCCAACGGCGCGCCGGACTGCAAGGCCGGCGCCGACAAGCTCTGCCAGACCAAGGGCTACAAGGAAGGCAAGAGCCTCGACACCGATGCCGCGGAGAAATGCTCTGCCAAGGTATACCTGCCGGGCCACAAGCGCGAACCGGGCGACTGCAGGAACGAAAATTACGTCACCCGCGCGCTGTGCCAGTAGCGGCTCTGGTAGCGCCTTGGCGCAAGCGCAAAATGCCGATTTGCCATAATGGTATTTTGCCATAATGGTATGATGTCTGGCATCTTTCCGGCCAACAAGCCTTGCCGACAAGCATCACGCTTCCCTGACCAACCGAAAGGATTTTCTCGCATGTCCATGCCTGCTCTGTTCAAGGGCCGTCTGTCGATTCCGGTGATCGGGGCGCCACTGTTCATCATCTCTGTGCCGGATCTGGTGATCGCGCAGTGCAAGGCGGGTATCGTCGGCTCGTTTCCGTCGCTGAACGCGCGCCCGCCGGCGCTGCTCGACGAGTGGCTGGCACGGATCAGGGAGGAACTTGCCGCGCATGACAAGGCGCATCCGGAAGCGGCTGTCGGCGCCGTTCGCGGTCAACCAGATCGTGCACAAATCCAACAACCGGCTCGATCAGGATCTGGCGCTTTGCGAGAAGCACAAGGTGCCGATGATCATCACCTCGCTCGGCGCGCGCGAAGAACTCAACCAGGCCGCGCATGGCTGGGGCGGCATCGTGTTTCACGACGTGATCAACCAGAAATTCGCGCACAAGGCGATCGAGAAGGGCGCCGACGGCCTGATCCTGGTATCCGCCGGCGCCGGCGGCCATGCCGGCGAGATCTCGCCATTCGCCTTCGTGGCGGAGACACGGCAATGGTTCGATGGCCCGATCGCGCTGTCGGGCGCGATCGGCAACGGCCGCGCCATCCGCGCCGCGCGCACGCTGGGCGCCGACTTCGCCTATATCGGCTCCGCCTTCATCGCCACGTCGGAGGCCAATGCGGTGGAGGGCTACAAGCAGATGGTCACGACCTCGACGGCGGAGGACATCGTCTATTCCAACCTGTTCACCGGCGTGCATGGCAATTATCTGAAAAAATCCATCGTCGCCGCCGGGATGGACCCCGACAATCTGCCGGAGTCCGATCCGTCGAAGATGAATTTCGGCACCGACGCCTCGGGCGAGCGCGCCAAGCCGAAAGCCTGGAAGGAAATCTGGGGCTCGGGCCAGGGCGTCGGCAGCGTCGGCAAGGTGCTGCCCGCCGCCGAACTGATCGCGCGGTTCAAACGCGAATACGACGAGGCGGTCGATCCGGCGCTGTGATGCTCGTATGGCATCGTGTCCCGGACGCGGCGGCGGTGCGCGCGCGTCCGCGGACCGCGACGGGGTCTCTCGCCGCGACATGGACCCCGGATCAGCAGCGCACCACTTCGTGCTGCGCAGCGTTCGGAGAACGCAAGCTCTGAAAGCGGAAATTGATCTAATGGACGCCATCTTTCGCGTGGACGGCAATCATGTCGTCACCAGTCCTGACGCCGCCGGGCCATGGGACCCCGGCATGCAGCACGGCTCGGCGCCGGCGGCGCTGGTGGTGTGGGCGGCGGAGGCGATTGCGACGCCGGTGCCGATGCGGATCGCGCGCGTCACCATCGACCTGATGCGCCCGGTGCCGGTGGCGCCATTGACGCTGCACACCGAGGTGCTGCGCGCGGGGCGGAAAATCCAACTTTGCGCGGTCCGCCTGTTGCGCCGATGGCGTCGTCGTGGTCAGCGCCACCGTGCTCAAGATCAAGACGCAGGCGCTTGACGCTGCCATCCGATGTCGGCGATTTGCCGATAAAATTGCCGGGTCCCGATCAATCGCGCGTCGAGCCGGCGAATTTTTCCTCGAGCCCGTTCTCGAGCGGCGTATCCATGCGCGCCGCCCGCGGCGGTTTTGGCGTGCCGGGTCCCGGCGCGATCTGGTATCGCGCCGACCGGCCTCTGGTCGAAGGCTTTCCGCTGTCGCAGGCGATGCGGGTGGTGGTCGCGGCCGATTTCTGCAACGGCACCTCGGCCGCGCTGGATTTTCGCGACTGGACCTTCATCAATGCCGACCTGTCAGTCAGTTTTGCGCGGCAACCGGCCGGCGAATGGATCTTGCTCGATGCGGAAACCTGGATCGGGCCGGATGGCGCCGGCCTCGCGATGGCGCGGCTTGCCGATACCGGCGGCTATTTCGGCCGCGCCGTGCAGAGCCTTGTGATCGAGAAGCGTTGAGCTTCGCAATCCCTTGCGGATAGGCTTGGGTCCCTTGCATCGGAGTGATCGATGACGTGGCCCGTGCTTCCCCTGACCGGCGGCTGCTCTTGCGGCGCGATCCGTTACGAGGTCACTTCGTTTCCGCTGTTGCTCTATACCTGCAACTGCACGGATTGCCAGACCGCCTCCGGCAGCGCGTTCGCGCTCAATCTGCCGGTGCCCACGAAAGGCTTTCGTATCCTGCGAGGCGAGCCGAAGGGATGGCATCACAAGTCACCCTCCGGCGCGGATGTGACCTCATGGTTCTGCGGCGATTGCGGGTCGCGGCTCTATGGCGAGCGGAAAGGGCGCCCGGAATCGATGAATGTGCGTGCCGGCACGCTCGACGACACCAGATGGCTGGCGCCGGTAGCGCATATGTTCATGGCCAGCGCACAGGGCTGGCTGCTTCCAGCTGATGGCGCCGAATGTCACGACGGCTCGCCCGGTGATTTTCGTCGGCTGGCGGAAAAATGGCGCGCGATGTGGCCGGAATTTTTTCCGCAAGAATAGTTCCATTTTTTCGGAACCGACTGGTGCCGTGGCGGCTTATCCCCCGTTAGGCGGTGTTATGAACTCAGTCGATACGTTCGCCGACAAGGCCGAAAAGAAGGCCATGTCGGGCATTTGGGGGCTCGACAATATCCTGTCGGGCGGGTTTTCGCGCGGGCATCTATTCCTGCTTGAAGGCTCTCCCGGCACCGGCAAGACCACGGTTGCGCTGCAATTTTTGCGCGAAGGCGCCAAGGCCGGGGAGAAATGCCTCTACATCACCCTGTCCGAAACCGAGCGCGAATTGCGCGACGGTGCCGCCTCGCATGGCTGGTCGCTGGACGACCGCATCGAGGTGTTCGAACTGCTGCCGCCGGAAAGCCTGCTGGATTCCGAACAGCAGCAGAGCCTGCTGTATTCGTCCGATCTCGAACTCGGCGAGACCACCAAGCAGATATTCGAAGCGGTGGCTCGCTCGCAACCGTCCCGGGTCGTGCTCGACAGCCTGTCCGAAATCCGTTTGCTGGCGCAGAGTTCGCTGCGCTACCGCCGGCAGGTTCTGGCGATCAAGCATTACTTCGCGCAATTCAGCACTACCGTGCTGCTGCTCGACGACCTCACCGCCGATGTCGCGGACAAGACCGTGCACAGCGTGGCCCATGGCGTGGTTCGTCTTGAGGAAACGGCGCCGGGCTACGGCGCGGAGCGCCGTCGTGTTCGCGTCATTAAATATCGCGGCGTCAAGTTCCGCGGCGGCTATCACGATGTCACCATCACGACCGGCGGGCTCAACGTGTTTCCGCGGCTGGTGGCGGCGGAGTATCGCAAGGTTTTCGAGCGCCACACCATGTCGAGCGGCATCGCCGAATTTGACCAGTTGCTGGGCAACGGGATCGAGACTGGCTCGAGCACTCTGATCCTCGGGCCCGCCGGCACCGGCAAATCGCTGGTCACCATCGTGTTTGCCGTCGCCGCCATCAAGCGCGGCGAAAAGGTGGCCCTGTTCGTGTTCGACGAAGAACTCGGCTTGTTGTTTTCGCGCATGAAAGGTCTCGGTATCGACCTCGAGGCAATGCAGCACAGGCGGTGATCTCTTCATCGAACAGGTCGATGCCGCCGAATTGTCGCCCGGCGAGTTCGCTCATCGCGTCCGCAGGCGAGTCGATGAAGACCGGATCAAGACCGTCGTGATCGACAGTCTGAACGGATATCAGGCGGCGATGCCCGAAGAGAACTCGCTGATCCTGCATATGCACGAATTGCTGCAATATCTGAACCGGCAGGGCGCGGCGACATTCATGACCGTGGCTCAGCACGGGCTGGTCGGCGACATGAAGGCGCCGGTGGACGTTACCTATCTCGCCGACACCGTGATCCTGTTGCGCTACTTTGAGGCGCTCGGCAATGTGCGGCGCGCGATGTCGATTATCAAGAAGCGCACCGGCGCCCATGAATCGACCATTCGGGAATACCGCATCGATAACCGCGGCCTCACCATCGGCGAGCCGCTCGACGGCTTTCAGGGCGTGCTTCGCGGCGTTCCCGTCTACGTCGGCGAAGGCCGGCCGTTGCTGCAGGAGCCGGACGCGTGAAACCCGGTGCCTCATCCGAACGCGCGGTCATTCTCGCGCCGACGGGACGCGACGGCACGGTGGCCGCGGGGCTGATCCGGGAGGCCGGCTTCCACGCCAATGTCTGCGCCGACCTCGCAGGCCTGCTGCGCGAGGTCGAGGGCGGCGCGGGTGTTGCCGTGATCGCCGACGAGGCGATCAAGACCGCCGATCTGCGCGGGTTGGTGCGCTGGTTGCACGCTCAGCCGACATGGTCGGATTTCCCGATCGTGCTCTTGACCCATCAGGGCGGCGGCCCCGAGCGCAACCCGGACGCGGCAAGGCTCGGCCAGGTGCTCGGCAACGTCACCTTCATCGAACGGCCGTTCCATCCGACCACGCTGGTGAGCATTGTCGCCTCCGCCGTCCGCGCAAGACGCCGCCAGTACCAGACCCGCGCCATCCTCGGCGACCTCACCGAAAGCGAAAGCCTGCTGCAGACCGCGCTCGGCGCCGGCCATCTCGGCGCGCTGGAATTGCATCTGCCGGAATTCGAACTGGAAGCCTCCGACACCTGCAAGAGATTCTTCGGACGCGATCCGGTCGAGCCGTTCTCCTACCGGGACCTTTTGGCATCGGTTCATCCCGACGACCGCGCCCGGCGGCAGGAGGTATTGGACCGCTCGATCAACACCGGGCTCGACTACCGCATCGAGTACCGCATCGTCTGGCCCGACGGGTCGCAGCACTGGGTCGACGTCCGCTCCCGCGCGGTGCGCCGGCCCGATGGCAGCATCAAGTCGCTGGTCGGCGTATCCTCCGACATTACCGCGCGCAAGACCGCGGAAATCGAGCGCGAAAATTTGCTGGCGCAACTCGCGTCCGAGCGCACCGCGCTTGCCGAGTTGACGGCGACGCTGGAACAGCGGGTCGAGCAGCGCACCGCCGACCTGATGAAGGAAGTTGCCGCCCGCGAAAGGGCGCAGGAGCAATTGCGCCAGGCCCAGAAGATGGAAACCATCGGCCAGCTCACCGGCGGCGTCGCGCATGACTTCAACAATCTCCTGATGGCCGTGATGGGCAACCTCGATCTGTTGCGCAAGCGGATGCCCGACGATCCGCGCCTGCACCGGCTGGTCGAGGGCGCGCTGCAGGGTGCCGAACGCGGGGCTTCGCTGACCCAGCGGCTGCTGGCTTTCGCCCGGCAACAGGATCTCCGCGCGACGCCGGTCGACCTGCGCGACCTGGTCCAGGGCATGATCGACCTTCTGGAACGCTCGCTCGGTCCGCGCGTGGTGCTGCGGCTGGATATTCCCGAGGGCTTGCCGCCGGCGCGGATCGACGGCAACCAGCTCGAACTTGCGATTCTCAACCTCGCCATCAATGCGCGCGACGCCATGCCCGATGGCGGCACGATCGAGTTCAAGGTGATCGAATATCGGGCCCGGAACGATCCGGCGCTGCAGACTGGCGACTATCTGAAACTCTCGGTCATCGACACCGGCACGGGTATGTCCCCGGAAATCCTGAAGAAGGCCATCGAACCGTTCTTCTCCTCAAAACCGCTCGGCAAGGGCACCGGCCTCGGTCTGTCGATGGTGCACGGGCTGGCCGTGCAGCTCGGCGGCGCGCTGCAATTGACGAGCACGGTGGGCAAGGGCACCTCGGCGACCCTCGTGCTGCCGGTCGCGACCTCGGCGCCGGAAGCGGAAATTCCCGTTCAGACGCTGCAAAAGGTCAACCGCTCGGCGGTGATCCTGTTCGTCGACGACGATCCCCTGATCGCGATGTCGACCACGGAGATGCTGGAAGACCTCGGCCACCACGTGATCGGCGTCAGCTCCGGCCTGCACGCGCTCGACATCATCAGGAGCGGGCAGGTCATCGACCTGATGGTGACGGACCATGTGATGCCCGGCATGACCGGAATCGAGCTCGCCGCCGCCTCCCGCGAGCTGCGGCCGCAGCTGCCGATCCTGCTCGCTACCGGCTACGCCGAATTGCCCGAAGGCGTCCAGCTCGACCTGCCGCGGCTGGCAAAACCCTATCACCAGGACCAGCTGCGCGACCGGCTGGATCAGCTGCTGGGGTGAAGCCGCCAACGATGAACTTCCGCTGAGATGGCAATGCACGGCTTTCTCTTCCCCCGTAACCGGCGACGTGCAGTTGCACGCGGTCGAAAACCGGAGGGGCAACTGGCCCATGGACTTATTGAAAGTAGACGAAGCAGAATGACCCGAAGAGCGCTCTTGATCATAAATGGAAACAGCCGCAGCGGAAGAGACTCTCAAACCGAAGTCATTGAAGGGCTAAGGCGGCTTGGGATCGATCCAATCCACAAGGAGTGCAGCAGCAGGCAAGAGCTTTCGCCAATGATTGTACGGGAGGGCGCTGAGGCGGACATGGTCATCATCGGCGGCGGTGACGGCACCTTGAATGCAGCCGCGGCCGGCCTCGCCGAGCTCAAGCTTCCCCTTGGCATATTGCCGCTGGGTACGGCCAATGATCTGGCGCGGACTCTCAAGATACCGCCGGATCTGAAATCGGCGCTCGAGATCATCGGCGGCGGCCGGATCCGGTCGATCGACGTCGGCATTGTCAACGACGTGATGTTCTTCAATGTCGCGAGCATTGGTCTCAGCGCCGAACTCGCGGAAAAACTGACCGCCGAGACGAAGCGCCGTTTTGGCAAGTTCGGTTACGCCCTCACCACGCTGCGCGTACTCGCCGGTGCCCGCCCGTTCCGGGCGGACATTTTCAGCGGCGGCAAGCGCTCGCGCTCCCTGACCCTGCAGATCGCCGTCGGCAATGGCCGCTATTATGGCGGCGGAAATGTCGTGGAAAAGGGGGCTGAAATCGACGATGAAATTCTCAGGCTATACAGTCTGGAATTCGTCAAGGCCTGGCGAATGCTCTTGCTGCTTCACACGTTCCGGTCCGGCGAGCATGGCGCCCTGGATGAGGTCCGTACGCTCCGCGGCCGCGAATTCGAGATTCGGACCCGACGGTCTCGCCCGGTCAACGCGGACGGAGAAATCGTCACACACACGCCCGCGGTGTTCCGGGTCGCGCCAAAGGCCATCGAAGTTATTGTACCACGCGAGAGTTGACCTCCCTGTCCGAATGGCCGGCGGCGCCGGGCTCAATCATCTTCCCGGATGAGGCGCGCTCTCTCGGCAATGACGGCGGAGCCTTACCCCACCATCCGCTCGCGTCCCGCCCAAAACCCCGCTTTCAGCACCTTCTTGTCGACCTTGCCGACGGCGGTCGTCGGCAGCGCGTCGACGAACTTGATGTGTTTTGGCGCATGCGCCGCGCCCTTGCGTGCCTTCACCAGCGCGATCAGCTCCTGCTCGCTCGGCTTTGCGCCGGCGCGGGCGACGACGATGGCCGTAACCGCTTCGCCCCATTTGTCGTCGGGGACGCCGACTACGGCGACCATGGCGACATCGGCATGCTGCGACAGCACGTCCTCGACCTCGCGCGGGAAAATATTGAAGCCGCCTGACACGATCATGTCCTTCTTGCGGTCGAGGATGAACATGTAGCCGCGCTCGTCTGATCTCGCGATATCGCCGGTGTGCAGCCAGCCGTTCTTCAGGGTCTCGGCGGTCTGTTCCGGTCGCTTCCAGTATTCCTTCATCACGTGCGGCGCGCGCACGCAGATCTCGCCGGCTTCGCCGGTGGCGACCTCCTCGTCGTCATCGTCGAGCACCTTGACCTCGCAGGCGGCGATCGGAAAGCCGCAGGACAAGAACAGCTCTGGCGTTTTGGGATCGTGATCGGCCTTGCGCAGCACCGAGACCGGGTAGCATTCGGTCTGGCCGTAGAGCTGGGAAAACACCGGCCCGATCCGCTCGATGCCCTCGACCAGCCGGCTCGGCGACATCGCGGAGGCGCCGTAGAGCAACAGCTCGAGCGAGGAGAGATCGGTCCTGTCGAGCGAGGGGTGGTCGAGCAGCACGTAGATCATAGTCGGCACCAGCAGCGTGAAATTGATGCGCTCTTGCTGGATGGTTCGAAAAACCGCTTCGGGGTCGAAGCCTTTCAGCAGGTGCACGGTGCCGCCGCGCATCAGCGCCGGCAGCACCTTGGAGCCGGCGACATGGCTGATCGGCGCCACCGCGAGATAGCTCGGCGTCTCCGGGATTTCGAAATCCGCCAGGATCGCGCTGGAGAAGCCGCCGATTTCGCGATGGGTGCGCAGCGCGCCCTTGGAGCGGCCGGTGGTGCCGCCGGTGTAATTCAGCGTCGCGATATCGTCGGGCCCTGCAAAACTGCGCGGCGTCGCGGTGCCGGCGGCCTCGACGGCGGCCAAAAGATCGACGCCGTAGTTCGCCGGACCGAGCGTGAACACATGTTTCAGGCTCGTTGCTTTCGCCGCGAGATCGCCGCCGCGATTCCCGAATGTGTCGGCATCGACCACCAGGATTTGGGTTTCGGAATCATCGAGCTGAAACAGCTGGTCGTCGAGCGACCCCAGCGGGTGCAGCGAGGTCACCGACAGCCGCGACAGCTGCGCCGCAACTGCGGAGCACCAGCTGTCGGCGCGATTGGCGGACAGCAAGGCGACGCGCGCCCCGGGCGGCAAGGCCAGCTGCATGAAAACCTTCTGGATGCGGCCGATCAGTTCGGTGGTGCCGGCATAGGTGAGTGTTCCGCCGGGCCAGGAGAACGCGATCCTCGAGGGATAGCGCGCCAGCGCCCGCAGCGTCTGCGCGCAGACGGTCGGAAAGGCATGGAGCGGATCGGACATGTTTCCTCCGGCAGCTTTGTCATCGGCGTTTGGTCGTGCCAATGTTGCAAAAACGCTAGCACAATGAATCCGCGGCGTGGAACGGCAATCCGCCGCAGGCGAAGGAAACGTACTTGAATTCTCAGGGTCCTGCTCGCGCGCTTCCGCGACCGCCTCAGCCTGCCGCTGATCGCAGCCCCGATGTTTCTCGTCTCCGGCGTCGAACTGGTGGTGGCGGCCTGCCGCAATGGCGTGATCGGCTCGTTCCCGACGGTGAATTGCCGCAGCCCGGAACTGCTCGATGGCTGGCTTGGCGAGATAGGGGAGCGATTGCAGCGTCATTCGGACGCGAGCGGGAAAACCCGCGGCACCCGTGTGCGCGAACCTGATCGTGCACCGTTCCAACGCGCGGCTCGAAGCCGATCTCGCGGTGCTGTTGCGGCACCGGCCCGAGATCGTCATAACCTCGGTCGGATCGCCGGCACCGGTGCTGGCACCGTTGCATGACGCGGGCGCGCTGGTTTTCGCCGACGTCGCCAGCATCCGTCATGCCGAGCGCGCGGTGGCATCAGGCGCTGACGGACTCGTGCTGCTGACCGCGGGGGCGGGCGGCCAGACCGGCTGGCTCAATCCCTTCGTGTTCGTCCGCGCGGTGCGCGCCTTCTTCGATGGACCGATCGTGCTGGCCGGCGGCATTTCCGATGGCCATGCGCTGCGGGCGGCGCGCGCGCTCGGCTGCGATCTCGCTTACATGGGCACCAAATTCATCGCCACCGCCGAGAGCATGGCGGATGCGAGATACAAGGAAATGCTGGTGGCGAGCAGCGCCGACGACATCCTGTTGACCACGGCCTTCACCGGCCTGCAGACCAACATGCTGCGGCCCTCGATTGCGGCCGCGGGCCTCGATCCCGAAAACCTGCCGCCGCGCGGCGCGATCGACATCGGCAAGGATATCGATATCGGCGCCCGTGAAAAAACCGTCCGGCGCGCTGGCGCGACATCTGGAGCGCCGGGCATTCGACGTCGGGTGTATCGGCCGTGCTTTCGGTCGACGAACTCGTGGCGCAAACGACTCGCGGAATACCGCGCCGCCGAAACCGGTCCGCGCTAGTCCCGCCCTGTACGCACGGCAGGCCTGCGCCGTGGTTTCTACGGATAGAACCCGGTTTAACCGGCCATTAACCATCTGGCTCAAGAATCTGCTCCAGGGCCGTCCGTCGCCGTTGCGACGGGCTGCGCCAGAAACCGGCGTTCAAGGGGATGCGATATGGATTTCGAGACGCTTTTTGCCAAAACCCCGGCCACCATCGACGAGATCAGGACCCGGGTCGCGTATGCGCTCGATCGGCATCCGCTGTGCCGGAGCGTCGAGTTCGACATCGTCTCGACCCCGCGCACGTCGCGGGGCGGCAACTGGACCATCAGCCTCAAATCGGTGGCGCCGGACGCGCTGTGGGAGGCTTCCGATATCGTCGCCGACATCCAGGATGCCTACGAACTGGCGGTCGCGGCCTGATTTCAGCGGTTTTCGGGGCGATTTTGCCCCAAATTAACCATTTCAGCAGCGGCGGCATGGTTAGGCCTTAATTAATACCCGTTTGTCGGGAAAGTGACCGGGCAAGGCCACCGAAGCGGAGAGCTGCTTGACGCGGGTAATGACCATCATCGTGCTGACCTGCTTCCTTGTCGTCGGCGCGGCTGCCACCAGCATTTTGGGCCGTGACAGCGTGCCGGCCGCAGGTATCCAGGCCACCGCGTCCGCCGCGAGGCCTTTGGTTTCGAACAAGGAAAGCAAGAAGGACAAGCTCGCGGTGGTGACCTATGCGCTGGCCTCGACGGCGCCGACGCAAGACCTCGCCTCGCAAAACCCCGCCTTGAGCCAGTCGTTGCGCCAGGCTTATGCCGCCGTGGTCCCTTCCGACGTACCGTCGCAGATCGCCGCCCCCGCTGCGCCGGCGCCGAAGCCGAAACTCGTCGCCAGGCCGCCGGTGCAAAAATCCTACGCGCTGCTCAGCGACGTTCAGATCGCCGGCATCAAGGAGCGGCTGAACCTTTCCTCCGCCCAGGAATCCTACTGGCCGGCGGTGGAAACCGCACTTCGCGCCATCGCGCGAAAAATCCACGCCACCCGCAAGGCCGATCCGAGCGCGGCCAACGCGCTGATCGATCCCGACGCCGACGAAGTCCAGCAGCTGAAATCGGCGGCGATGCCGCTGCTGTTCCAGCTGCGCGAGGACCAGAAGCGCGAAGTGCGCGCACTCGCCCGCATCATCGGCCTGGAAAAAGTCGCCTCGATGATCTGAGGGCGGGTTCGGTACAACCGCTGTCATCGCCCGGCTACGACCGGGCGACCCAGTATTCCAGAGAATTTTGTGTTCAACCGAGAGGCCGCGGCGCACGACGCCTCATCCGCCGCGCGATTCCACCACCTTGCGGCATCCATCCGACAGCTTCGCCTTGTTCTCGCGCAGGCAGGCGTTCATCTGCGGCGGCTTGCCGATGTGTCCGGCGCAGAATTTTCCGGCATCGGAACGGCAGGCCATCTGCTCCTGCGGGCTCGGTCCCGACTGCGCACGCGCCGCTGCGCCAAAGGCCAGCAGCAGGACAAGCGCGGCATAGACTGACTTCTTCATGGATCACCTTTCGATCGGTTGATGTGCTCGATTCGCGCCTTGCGCAAGCCGGAGCATCGTCACGGAGCAGATCGCGGTCCATGCCATGTTCATGGCGTTCCGGGATCCGCCCGATGCCGCATTCCTGCAACGCACGACGCGCTGAACGGGCGCGGAATGACGGCGCCGCAACGCATCCCATCTTCATGGGATGTTGCGGCGGCCGGCGCTGGGCCAGAAACGTCGCACGTCGGCGGCGGGGCCCGATCGGTGCCTTGCAGGACCGCACGTGCAGAACAGGAGAGACGAGATGTTGAAGAAAGCAGGATGGGCCGGCGCCGGTCTGACCTTGACGGCGCTTTCGACCCTAGCGTCGATTTCGCTCGGCGTCGGCTCCGCCGAGGCGGCGGTGGTGTATTGCAGGACGGTCGGCGTGCCGAAGGGCTGCGTGGTGCGGCCAGCGGTGGTCGCAAGACCGGTGGCTGCCGCGGCGGTGGTGACGCCCGGCGTCGGCGCGCCCGGCGTCGGCGTCCGCGCCGGCACGCCGATGAATCGCGGCGGCCCGGTCAACCGCGTCGGCCGGCGCTGAACACAACGATCAACCGGCAGCGGCGTCGGAGTCGGGAAAGCGGCGGGGCAATGTCAGCCTGACACTTGTGCCGCCGGCTGCCGGAGACGATCGCAAGTTCCGCGTCACAGCGCGCGGCGCGGCTTTGCATGTTGCGCAGGCCGCGCGCCGCACCCGGGCCGCCATCGGCCGCAACACCGTCGGGCGAAAAACCTTTGCCATCGTCCTCGACGGTGATGCAGCCTTGCGCAAGACCCGACGGCCCCGCGAGCGTCTCGATGATTACCCTGATGCGCCTCGCGCGCGAATGCTTGACGGCGTTGGTCACGGCTTCGTCGAGCAGCCGCACGATCTGGATGACATGCCACGGCCGCAGCTCCGGATGCACCGGCAGGCCCTGCGGGCTTACCGACCAGTCCAGCGCGATGTCGTGCGGCCGCAGCTGCGTTGCGGCGCGCTCGCGCCACGATCCCAGCGCCAGCATCAGATCGCCGCCGATATCGTCCATCGAATCGATCACGAGCCGCAGATCCTTCAGCGCCGCCCGCGCCGCGTCGCCGATGCCGGCGCCGGCATGCTCGCGCTCGCTCAGCGCGACGATGCTGACGAGCTGGCCGCCGAGGCCGTCATGCAGGTCGCGCATCAGGCGGGTGCGCTCGCGCGCCAGCGCTGCTGCGCGGGCGCGTTCCTCCTCGCGGGCAAAACTCGCCTTCAGCTTGTCCTCGGCTTCGCGCACCAGAGTGACCAGGCTGGCGGCAAAGCCGTCGACCTGGTTGAGCGCGCGGGCGAACCGCCAGGTCAGGCCGGCGCCGATGGCGACCAGCATCGCCGAATAGGACAGCCGCGCCAGCAGAATGCGCCGGTTCGGAATCAGCTGAAACACACTGAGCAGATCGAGCGCCCAGCAGGTCAGCACGATGGTCAGCGCGCAGCCCAGCATGAAGCTGACGGCGTCCCGCCGCCGCCACACCGCATGGCCGACCACCAGCGCCAGCGCCACGACACAGAGGCCGACCGTCGGCGCGCCGACCGCTAGAAAGGCCTCGCGGCTCAGCGTCGCATCGCCGAACAGCCCGGCGGCTGCGACCACCAGCCCCGGCGCGAAGATCAGCCAGCCAAAACGCGGCCATTTCCAGCCGAAGAACAACAATGCGAACGCCAGCACCAGGCCGCTTTCGATCGGCGCCGCCGAGATCAGCACCGCATTGAGCCTGGCATGGGCTGAATCTTCCATCGGGGTCTGCAGAAACGCCTGGGCGACGCCGATGGCCATCGCCGCAGCCAGCACGCCATAGGCCGGCTCATGGCGCCGCATCGCCCACATGATGCCGAGGATGACGGCAAGGATCGCCTGCCACGCCGAAAACACCACCGGCAAGGTGACGAACAGCAGCGTCCGCGCGTGGTAGCTCGGCCGCAGCGCCTCGTCCGGACCGACATACAGCCGATCCAGAAAGCCGGTGATCGGTCCCCACACGAACAGCCGGATGGCAAGATCGTTGGCGCCGTCGCGCAGCAGCGAGGCCGGAATCACCGCGATTTCGGGCGTGTTGCGATCGGGCCGGTTGGCGGCGGGATAGCGCCGGCTGTCCAGGATCACGACGCCATTGACGGCGACCTCGACGCCGTTGGTGAAGCGCGGCAAGAACACCGACCAGGCGTGTTGCGGCTCGCCGCTGCGCCAGTCGAACCGGCCGGCATAGAGCGGCGGATCGCGCATCGAATAACGGGACCCGGTGAAGTGCGGCAGCGTCACCGGACGCTCGGCACCGTTTTCCCGCAGGCTGAATTCGGTGACGAGATAGCGCGGGGAGGGTTCGGGCGGCGGCTCGCGCAGCACGAACAGGCACAGGATGACGATCAGCGGCTGCAGCAGCAGATACTGCGTCAACAGCGAGGGCCGCTTCGGCCAGCGGCGGCTGGAAGACGTCGCGGTCGGTGCGGCCTCGGTCACAACCGTATGAGACCCTGCTGCAATGCTTCGAACACCGCCTCGCCGCGGGTATGCACTTCCAGCTTGCGATAGATGTTCTTGATGTGGCCTGGCACGGTCTGGCGCGACAACCCGAGATGGCCGGCGATCTCGGCATAGCTGAAACCCTTGGCGATGCCCCAAAGGATGTCGATCTCCCGCGGCGTCAGTTTTGCGGTGTTGAGCACGGGCCCGGGCGGCGGCTCGCTCTGGCTCTGGGTCCGGCGCACGATGAAGCGCGCGATCGAGGCCGAGATCGGCGAATGCCCGGCGACCAGTTCGTGCACGGTGGCGGCGATATCGGTCGGGAACGCATCCTTCAGCAGATAGCCGGTGGCGCCGACGGTGATGGCGGAGATCACGCTCTCCTCGTCGCCGAGAATCGAGATCACCATGATTTCGGTGTCGGGAAAACGCTGCCGGGTCTCGCGGATCAACTCGATGCCGTGCCCGTCGGGCAATTGCAGGTCGGTCAGCAGCACCTTCGGGCCGGCTGCCGCGAGGCTCGCGCGGGCCTCGGCCAGGGTCGCGGCCGCCGTGACCGCAAAACCGGCATTGGCGAGCGCATCCTGCAGCCGCCACAAGGTCGGCGCGTCGTCTTCGACCAGCAGAATCGTGATGGCCCCCGAAGACCCCTGATCGCTCAACCCGTTCATCGAATCCGTCCCGGCCGCCTTCCCGCGGCGAGGCAGTTTAGCCGCGGGAACCCGGGAAGCGACAGCCATAATCATGGGGGTTTTGGCTGCGGCGCAAGGTTCCCGCCCCGAGCGCGGCGGGGCATCGGAACATCGGCACCGGTCCAGCGTTGCCGCAGAACAGGAGCCATACCATGCGCATTTCGACAGCTTATTTCGCAGGGGCGGGAACCGTTGTCGTGGCGATCGCCGCCGGTCTCGGCGGCGGCCTGCTGATGGGCAACATCGTCAGCCCGCAATCCGCGCCGCAGGAGGTGACCAAGCTGGAGCAGCGCATGGCGTCGCAACGCAGCCAGGCGGCGCCACCGGCGGAACCAGTGCAGCCTGCGCCGTCGGCCGGCACGATCGTCGCCGCCAATCCGCCGCCGCCGTCTCCCACGCCGCCTCAACCGAATGCGCAGGCGGCGCTGCCGCCGAAGAGCGAGCCCGCCAATGTTCCGGCTCCGGCGCCGCCGGCGCAGGCCGCGGCGGTGCAGCCGGCATCTCCCGCGCCCGCAGCGGCTGAGCCCTCCCAGCCCGAGGCGAGGAAACCAACCAGGGCGGAAGAGTTGATGGCCCGGGCGCGAGACGCCGACCTCAGGCGGGCCGAGCGCCGGCGCGAGCGCAGCGAGCGATGGACCGAACGGCGCCGCCAGCGGCAGGATCGGGATTTGAGTGAGGTCGAGCAAGCCGTGCGCGACGACACCGAACAGCCGCGCCGCACCTTTGCGGACGGGCCGGTGCGAGACGGGATGCCGGTGATCAGGTTGTTCGGCGTGGACTGAGGGCCGCCGCCGGCCGGGTGTCCATTGCGGCGATGCCGCTCGCGTCTGATCCGGCAAGGCCTGACGGCGCGTTAAGATTCCGTTTAGCGCAAGGCATGATCATTCCCCTGGAGGGTCTGATATGCATGACCGACAGGCGAAGACGCTTGAACCGAGTGGGCCGACCGAAGATGCGGTCGCCGGCCAGATTGCCGAGCACCGGACCCGGACCGCCGACGTCTATCCCTGGAATTCATCGAGCCGCAGCCCCGTCGATGCATTGCTGTCGGCCAACGGCGACAGCAGGCGGGGACGCAAGCTCTGGCTGGTCGCGGGCGCGGCGGTCGCCGTGTTTGGGTTGGGATGGGCGGGCGGCGCAAACTGGCATCATCTTGCAAATCTCGCGGCGGAATTCGACCCGTCGACCCAGAAAGTCACTTATTCGCAGCGCATCCCCGATGCCGAAACCAGGTCGGTCAGGGCCGATGGCGCGGCTCGCAGACCGGCCCCAATGAAGCTGTCGCAAGGAACGCCGCCGGCCGTCGCCGCATCCACGCGCACGCCGCCGGTTGTGCCGGCTGATATCAACCTCCCGACAGGGTCGATTGCGCCGCGCGAAACAATGACAGCGGTCCCCGAAACCAGGCCGATGACGATCGAAGGCTGGATCGTCCGCGAGGTAAGAGGTGCCACGGCGATTCTCGAAGGCCCCGGCGGAGTTTGGACGGTCGCTCGCGGCGATACGGTCCCGGCGGTAGGACGAATCGACTCGATCGTGCGCTGGGGTAACCGCTGGATCGTCTCGACGGATCAGGGGCTGATCGCCACGCCGTAATCGAGGCGTGCCTCGGGCTTGAGCCCTGCGGGCCCGGCTTCTGCGTGGTAATCTCTCCCCGCCTCAATGCGGCGCTTTTGGTTTCAGCAGTCTCTGGCCCTCATTGACGGCGTCGGGCAGACCCTATCGGCTGAAGGCAATGGCTTTGGTGTTTCGTCAATCAGCAACGCCATGGCCGTGCCTTTGCCATCCAATTGCCTTCAGTCGCCGAAGGCCACTCCTCAACGGGGGTACTTTACTTCAGCCAACTGCGGAATTTTCCGGATCAGTCCGCCGAGCTCGCCGGATGTCAGCAACAGAATCACGTCATCCGCGCGCAACATGGCGCTCAATCTCTGCAAGGCGTCCTGCGGGTCGGATATCGCCTCGGCATCGTGATGTGCGGCCCTGGTGCGCGCGACGATTTCGTCCTGGGTCAATTGGGCATGGGAGCCGGCGCCCTGCGACGCCGGTTCGAAGATGAAGATTTTTGACGCTCCGGCAAACACGTCATCGTAGGCGGCAATCGCCGCCCGGTTTCGCCAGGTGAAGGTATGCGGCTCGAACACGATGATGAGCCGCCGGTCAGGGAAATGCAGTTTGGTGGCGACGATGGCGCTTCTGGCTTTTTCGTAGGACGACCCAAAACCTTCGTAGACCGGCACCAGCGAGGAGGGCGAGAGCAATTCCATGCGGCGTTTCACGCCCTGGAAGGTGGCGATGCCGGCTTGCAACTCCTCCGGAGACAGCAGCTCTCTTTCGAGCAGCATCGCGCTGACGCCGACGATATTTTCCAGATTGTGATCGCCGAGCATCCGGGTCGACAGGCGAATGATCCTTTCGTCAGCCCGCATCAGGTCGAAGCCGGTTTCCGCGCCGCGTTCGATGTTGGCCGCATGCCAGTGCGCCTTGTCGTCCAGGGCATAGAACGCCGTGGCGCAGGCCAGGTTTCCGGCGAGGGAGCGCGCGTGCGGCTCGCTGCTGCAGGCGACCAGCAGTCCATCTGATGGCAGCGAGCCGAGCAGGATGCGAAACGGGGCGAGGTAATCCGCATGGGTGGGAAAAACGTTGATGTGATCGTGGGTCGCCGAGGTGAGCAGGACGTTCCTGGCGTTGTAGTGAAGAAATTTCGAGGTGCCGTCCCAGTTCGATGCCGGGTATTCGTCGCCTTCGAGAACGAAGGTCGGGCCCTGACCGAGGTGGGCGTGGCTTTCCAGCCCGTTGGTGATTTCCCCGATAAAGTAGCTCGGGTCCCTGTTCGCGGCCTTCAGGCACCACGCCAGCAAGGCGGTGCAGGTCGATTTCCCGTAGCTTCCAGCGACGACGACGGTATCGGCATTGGCGGTCAACTCGTGCAGCAGATCCGCGAACGACCGAACCGGCTTGCCGCTGTCCATGGCGGCGCGAACCTCTTCGTTGCTTTCAGGCTGCAGTTTTGCGTTCTTGCCGATCACGATGACGTCGGCGTCTTCAGGGATATTCTCTTTCCGGTATCCCTCGGCAAACGCGATGTTCTCGTTCCTCAGATAATCGCTGACCGGCGGATAAAATCCCTCGTCGGAACCGGTGATCTGCACGCCCATCTGCCGGAGCAGGAGCGCCGTCGCACTCATGCCCTTGCCGGCGATGCCGATGAAATGCGCCTTCGAATAATTCATCCGTCCCCCGAATGCGAGCCCGCGCTGCCGCGCGCGCTATCGCACCTGTACCTCGACAACGCCGATTCCCCCAAGCTCGAACCGGTAGTTTGCCTCGGTTTCCGGAAACACGGTCTTCATGACGCTGCCGGTCATCACGACTTCGCCGGCCTTCAGTCCGGCGCCCCGCGAAGCCAGCTGCGTCGCAAGCCAGGCCACGGAATTGAAGGGATGCCCGAGAATGTCGCGCCCGAAACCTTCGCCGATCGCGACACCGTCCTTGCTGGCCCGCCCGAGCGCGCGCGCCGGATCGGGCCATGCCGTCGAAAATTCCGACAGCACGATGCCGGCGTTCCAGGAATTATCCGCCACCAGCGACAGCACATCGAGGCTGGCATAGTCGGCGCTGCGATCGTCGACCACCTCGATTCCAGCGCAAACGCCGCCGATGTGCGGCGCGATCGCCTCCGCGGTAAACGGCATGCCCGCGGCCGGCACGTCCGATTTGATCCGGACCGCGATCTCGAATTCCAGCCCCAGCCGCCCGAAATCCGCGCGCCGCACGCTGGCGCCCGTTGCGTGCACGCGCTTCGCGAGCACGACGCCCGCGATCGGATGGTCGATCCCGCAAAACGACTGCATCGCCGCCGAGGTCAGCCCGACCTTGTAGCCGACGGCATCGCCGTGCTGGCCCCGCAGCAGCGCGACGTATTGCTGCTGGATGTCATAGGCGTCGGAGATGGTGGCGGGGTTTTCGGGCGGAGCCAACGGCTTGAATTGCACATTGGCCTGGTGTTCGGCGAGCAGCGTTTCGGCCGCGCGGCGAGCCGCGGTGTCGTCCATGGGTGTCTCCCTGTTCGCAAATCCTGGCGGTTGCTTGCGATGGATGATAGCGGGAATTTGCGCGCGGGGGTCGCCCTCATTTGCAAAATTATCGGAATCGTTGAGGGCGGTTTAGTCTAAATTTTCGTTGGGAGTCCCGTTGTCAACGCGGCAATCCATGATCACATTCCACCCTTGACAGGCCCAAACGGTCTTTCGATCGGTCACACGCACATGCCAAAATTCCTTCGCATCGGAGTCCATCAGTCGAACGTTTCCGGATACACGTCGAAGGCATGGTGGGTTCGCCGGGTTGGCTCGACGGTTCTCCTGAAGTGGGGCGCCGTCGAGGTGCTTGGCGTGGGCGACGGGCGAAAGATTTACTGGACGATTTCACCGCAGGCGAAAACAATCCGTTGCGGCACGGTGCAACGCGCCAACGACTACATAAAGGCCGCCATAGCACGGCGGCGCAACCATCGCTATGAGCTGCTGGCTGGAAGCATCGCGATCCGGCGCCGGCCTGCCAGGCGCGGCGCCGGGCTCGAGCGGGCGCTCGCCACCATCCTGGTCGTCGATATCGTCAAGTCCACCGAAACCGCCGCACGGCTCGGCGATTCGCGCTGGACCAAGGTGATGAACCACTATTACGCCGCCGTCCGCAGGGAACTGAAGGCTCTGCGCGGAAAGGAAGTCGTGACGACGGGGGACGGAGTGCTGGCGACGTTCGATGCGCCGGATGCCGGCGTGCGTTGCGCGACCGCCATCCGCGAGGCGGTGCGCACGCTGGGGCTGGAGGTCAGGGTGGGGCTGCACGCCGGCGAATACGAAGTGAGCGGGGCCGACGTGATCGGTCTCGCGTTTCACATCGGCACCCGCGTCGCCGCGAAGGCGCGTGCCGGCGAAGTTTTGGTGTCGGGCGCGGTCAGGGATTTGACGTCGCAGGCTGGTTTCAGCTTCAGGGATCGCGGCGCTCACCAGCTCAAGGGCGTGCCGAAGCGGTGGCGGCTGTACCGGGTGGAACCTTAGTGCAAGAGTGCAGATGCCATGCAGCGCCCGGCTTCGCCAATTGGCGAGCCCTGGTCGTCTTCACCGCTGCGCAGGATGGATTTGAGTCCGGCGCGCTGCAGGAGCGCTTCATGCGCCTGTCGGATTGAAAACGGCAACATTCGAGCGGGCGCGCGGGATTCGTACACCCCGTTCCTTCAGGTCGCGCAAGGCGACATACATCATGGCCGTCATCAGCGCGTCGTTGAAGGCGTCGTGCTGGGCGAGCAACGGGATGCCGAGATCCTTCAGCATTGCCGCGAATGAGAGATCGACGGCCGTATTCGCCGGCGCGTCGCCGTACTTGCGCTCGTAGTAGAGCTTGGAAACCTCGATGCGCCGGTTGGGCAGTTCGATCTCGATGTAGGGAAGGACGTATTTGTCGAGCATCGCGATATCGAAGTCGACATAGTATCCGACCAGCGGACGCCCGCCGATGAAATGCAGCAGGCCTGGCAGCACCTTCTTGATAAGCGGGCTCTGGGCAACATCGGCCTGGCGCAGGCGGTGCACCTTGATCTCCTCGGCCCGCATGTCGGCATCGGGGCGGACGACCGCCTCGAAACGCTCACTGGTCAGGATTCGGTTGCCCCGGATTTTGATCGCGGCAACGGTGATGATGTCGTCGGTACGCACGTTGAGACCCGTCGTCTCGCAATCGATCGCGACAACCTCGTCGGCGGGCCCCGGCTCGAACATGAACCGGTACGACTGATCGGCGAGCGAGGCTCGATGGAACAGGCGTTTGATCGCGCGGGGGATCACGTCAGAACATGCCGAGATTGAAGTGGTGGCGAATGATCCCGCGAAACTGCTTGACGACCTGAAAGGCGTCGCGCAACAGATCGCGTTCCATGCTCGAAAGCAATGATGGTCGCACCAGCGTTCCTGAAGTGGCGCCCGATGCAGCCAGTTGTCCGTCGAGCCTGAGCGTCAGCAGGAAACCAAGGGTCTGGATCAACTCCCGGGCAAAGTCGGGTTGCAGTACACCGATCTCGCGCAGCCGCGCGATGCGCTTGTCGGTCGCGGTTTCCACCAGGCCATGCTCGATCGCGAGACTGCGGATGCCGTGAACGATCGGAAAGATGCCACCCTTCTTGAGGTCCAGCGCATCGCCCTTGCCCTCGGACGTGACCAGCTTGTTGAACAGCCCGATCGGCGTCGGGAAGGCGTCCACGGCGCGCGCGAAATGAGCTAGGTAAGCCTGCTCGCCGCGGATCAGATCGATCAAATTTGCCTTCGCAGTTGCCAGCAGTTGCGCATCGCCGGCGACGGCGCGCGCATCGTAGAAGATTGCCACGTTCATATGGGCCGTATCGTCAGGCAATGCCACCCAACGGCGGAAATCCGCGAGATAGTCGGGGAGCGGCTTTGACCAGAGCGGATTGCGCACCATCACGTTGCCGGGGCACGGCGGAAAGCCGAATTCCGCCAGCGCTCCGGAAAAATCGCTCCGGAACGCATCCAGCGCCGCCTTGTCGGCGGGGCCGGCCAGGATCAGTCCGTTGTCCTGATCGGTGCGCACGGTCTGTTCACCGCGGCCTTCGCTGCCCATCACGATGAGGCAGCCGCTGGTCCGGATCTCGGCGGGTGCCACCATCTCGAACAGCCGTGAGAACAGGCGCCCATTGAGGTCGGAGACGACTTCGCCGATCACCTCGACCTGGACGCCCTGGCGGCGCAGGGTGCGCACCTGCGCCGCGGTTTCGCGCGCGGCAATCATGAGGTCATCCTTGCTCGAGGCGCGATCGATGCGGCCGGCGACGACCTGGGCGCTGCCGGCGAGGAAACCCAGCAGGTCGATATCTTCCAGGATACCGACATACCGCTCGCCGTCATGTACCGCCACGCGCCGTTTGTTTCGTTTGGTCATCAGCACCAGAGCCGACGATACGAAATCATCCGGCCGCAGCGTAACCACATCAAAATGCGTGAACGCGCGCACCGGCGTTTCGATCGGCTGGCGCCGCAGCACGACGGCCTTGGACAGGTTCATGCCGGTGATGATGCCGATGCGCTCGCCGTCGCGAACGAACAGCGTGTTGCTGTCGATCTCGCGCATCAGGTGGCCGGCGGCTTCGATGCTGTCGCCGGCGTCGATGAAGGCGGGGGGATGCAGGAACAGCTCGGCGACCCGCGCGCGCATCAGCGAGCCGTAGCGCCGTTCCTCCTCGTCGCGGGCGAGCTCATCCAGCTTTCGGGATATCTCGCGGTAGAAGAACGAGGCAAACCGGGGATTGCTCTGGATCAAGCCGAGCGTCACGTTCTTGGGAGCGACGTAGCAGAGCGTCTCTTCCCGGGCCACGAAGGCGTGACCGCTCCTGCCGTGGACGAGGGCGCGGCTGTCGAAACTGTCCTTGGGACCAAGCAGCGCCAGCAGGTCGTCGCCGTCGCGCTCCTCGATCGTGCCCTTGATGACCACGAACAGGGCGTTGGCGGCCGCATTCTGCGCGATGACGGTTTCGTCCGGGCGGAAGTAGGCGATATCCAACGCGGCACGCAGTGTGTCGACCTCTTGCGATGTCAGGCGGTCGAAAGGCGGGTTGGTGGCATCGAAGGCGTTCGGCATCTGGATTCCCTGACCAGAGGCTGGCGCGCCGGGAATTGGACGGCGCCGGCGAAGCCCGGTTCAGTGCGTGGTGGCGCCGGCCGCCCCGATGCCGGTTTGGCAGCGCACATATTGCGCGTCGAAGCCGCCGCGGTCGACCCTGGCCCGCGCACTGCGGTCCAGAACCGAGAACAGCCAGATGCCGGCGAAGGCGAGGGTGATCGAGAACAGCGCCGGATTATCCAGCGGGCACGGCGCCGACCCCTTGGGGTTGCCGAGCGTTGCTTCCCACACCGCCGGTGACAGGATGACGCCGATGACGGCGCTGATCAGGCCGAGGAAACCGCCGATCATCGCTCCCCGCGTGGTCAGGCCCTTCCAGAAGATCGACATCACCAGCACCGGGAAGTTGCATGACGCCGCGATGGCGAAGGCAAGTCCGACCATGAAGGCGACGTTCTGGTTCTCGAATATGATGCCCAGAATGATCGCCAGCACGCCGAGGAACAGCGTCGCGATCTTCGAGACGCGGATTTCGTCCTGCTCGTTGGCCTTTCCGTCCTTGATCACCATGGCGTAGATGTCATGGCTGATCGAGGATGCGCCGGCGAGCGCCAGACCCGACACGACTGCGAGGATGGTGGCAAAGGCCACCGCCGAGATGAAGCCGAGGAATATGTTGCCGCCGACCGCGTTCGCCAGATGGATCGCTGCCATGTTGGAGCCGCCCTGGATCGCCGCGATTCCGCTCTTGGTCTTCTCCAGAATGCCCCCGTCGAGGAACGCCGCATCGGTCGAGACCATCACGATGGCGCCAAAGCCGATGATGAAGGTGAGGATGTAGAAATAGCCGATGAAGCCGGTTGCATAGAACACCGACTTGCGTGCGGCTTCCGCGTCCTTCACCGTGAAAAAGCGCATCAGGATGTGCGGCAGCCCGGCGGTGCCGAACATCAGGGCCAATCCGAGCGAGATCGCCGACAGCGGATTGGAGATCAGGCTGCCGGGTTCCATGATCGCGGCGTGCTTGGGATGCACCTCCGTTGCCTTGGCAAACAGGGCTTCGGGGTTGAAGCCGAATTCGTACAGCACCGCGCCGGCCATGAATGTCGCGCCCATCAACAGCAGCACGGCCTTGATGATCTGCACCCAGGTCGTTGCCTTCATGCCGCCGAAGGTCACGTAGATCATCATCAGGCCGCCGACCAGCACGACTGCGATCCAGTAGTCGAGGCCGAACAGCAGCTGAATGAGTTTTCCGGCGCCGACCATCTGCGCGATCAAATAGAAGGCGACGGTGACCAGTGAGCCGCAGGCAGCGAGAATGCGGATCTCGGTCTGCCCGAGCCGGAACGAGGTGACGTCGGCAAACGTGAATTTGCCGAGATTGCGCAACTGCTCGGCGATCAGGAACGTCACGATGGGCCAGCCGACCAGCCACCCGACCGAATAGATCAGCCCGTCATAGCCGGAGGTATAGACGAGGCCCGAGATGCCCAGGAAGGAGGCCGCCGACATGTAGTCCCCGGCGATCGCGAGGCCGTTCTGGAAACCGGTAATGCCGCCACCGGCGGAATAGAAATCCGCGGCTGATGTGGTCTGTCTTGCCGCCCAATAGGTGATGCCGAGGGTAAGGCCGACAAAGGCGACGAACATGCCGATGGCGACCCAGTTGACCGCCTGCTTGGCGCCGCCGTCGATGGCGCCGGCGGCAAACGCCAGCGCAGGCAGGCTGGCAATTATGGCTGTCGCAGGTATCCAGGAGAGCTTTCTCATGCTACGACCTCTCGACAATTCGACGGATCAAGGCGTCATATTTGGAATTGGCCTTGCTGACATAGATGCCGGTGAGCACGAATGCCGACACAATGACGAACAGGCCGATCGGAATGCCGATGGTCGTGACACCCGTCCCCAGCCGGATGCCGAGGAATTTGGGCGCAAAGGCGACCAGCAGGATGAAGCCGAAGTAGATCACGAGCATGATCGCCGACAGCGTCCACCCGAACGACGAGCGTCGCCGCACCAGTTCCTTGTAGTCGGGATCCCGCTGGATCGCTTCGTGGCTTCTCGCATCCATGCTGTTTCTCCCGAAAATTCGCCGACCAGCGCCCGACAACGCGTTTACGCAAAGCGGCCCATGCGCAACGCGCCAAAGACGTATTGCGCAGCCATCAGTCGGCTAAACCAGTTCAAGTGAGCGATGGATGCAGATTATCCGCGCGACGTTGCGGTAATCTATGACGAAACATCAGACGCGGTATTGATGTAGGTCAATCAATGCGAGTTCGTCGCCAAATGCACCGCCCGCCTGGTCGAGACATTCAGGCCGTACCTCTCGTTGAGAAGAATTTGATGGGTCAAATATGAACGGGAAGAGCGATACAAGGAACAAGAAGACAAGTGGCGGACGAAACCTCTCCCGCGCGCGAAGCCAAATTCAGCAGATCGTCGCGCAACAGCGTCGATATCAAATTCGCGCAACTGGCGTTGTTGTCCTCCGGTGCGATCGTGAGCCTGAGCAGTGATCCAGCCGTGCTGCGGCGCCATTTGAATCCGGATTTCAGAAAGGCGCTGGCGGAACGCGAGAGTAAGCAACTCCCCATTCTTGATGGCTCCAACCCAATTGGCGCGCGGTCTTGACGTCGTGACCGATGATGTCGCGAGACAACCGCCAATCGATGCACTCGTCGAGAAAGATTTTCACTTGACCAATTCGATGAGGCGATCCTTGGCCTGCTCCAGGAAGGCGACAACCTGGGCTCGGGTCACCGACGGAAAGCCTTCGAGGAAATCGTCGATCGACTCGCCTGCCTCAAGATAGTCAAGCAGCGTTTGCACGGGCACACGGGTGCCGGAAAAAACCGGTGTACCGCCCATCACATCGGGAGTGCGGGTAAGGATGGGTTGTTTCATCTCGCTGGACCGGGCACAAACCACTACAGGGCAAATTATAGCACGCCTGCCAAGCGAAGCTGCGCAGCAGCGGAGCTTGGTGCCCCTGGCCGGAATTGAACCAGCACTCCTTGCGGAACTCGATTTTGAGTTCGAGCGCGTCTACCAATTCCGCCACAGGGGCATTTGCGGCCGGCCAAAAGGCTTGGGGTCGCAAAGCCGGCGGAATATAGCGGGTGCGGACTTGCGGTCAACCCGTGCGTTTCCTGCCAAAACACCGCCCTGTGATCGCGCTTCGCCTCGACAGGACCATGCCCGCGGGATACGACGCCTTTGCACAGGAGGCCCAATTGACGCTTGATGCCGCCGAATTCCGCCCGCTCGCCCGCGATGCCGCCAGTGCGGCGCTGATCGCAGCCCTCGCCATCGCGGTGATCGCGGCGGCGACGCTGGCCGGCGCCTGGTTCTTTCAGCTGGTGCTGGACATCCGGCCCTGTCCGCTCTGCCTGGAGCAGCGCTATGCCTATTATCTCGCCGTTCCGATCGGCTTGCTGGTGGCGTTCGCTGCGACGAAAGACGTGCCGCGCGGCGTGCTGGTGGGCGGGCTTGCGATTCTCGCCGCGTCCGCACTCGGCAATGCCTGGCTCGGGGCCTATCATGCCGGCGTCGAATGGCAGTTCTGGCAGGGGCCGACCGAATGCGCAGGGTCAGTGGTCGATCTCGGCAGCGCCGGCAGCCTGCTGCAGCGGCTCGACAGCGTAAAAGTGATCCGCTGCGACGAGGTGCAATGGCGTTTTCTCGGCCTGTCGCTCGCCGGCTACAATGTGCTGATCTCGCTGTTGATGGCCGCGGTCGCAGGCGCAGGAATTTTGCGGCTGCGGCGCCGCTGAGGCGTGGACGGCGCGGCGCACGGCGCGGCTGATGTAGAACCGTCTTCCGAATACCCACAGCCGTCGTCCCGGCCTCCGAGCCGGGACCCATAATCCGCGGCGGTCATTGTTCGCGAGGTGTCGCCTTCGTGCCGCATCGTGAGGACACGGCGTATGGGCCCCGGCTCGGAGGCCGGGGCGACGAAGGGCTGTTAGTTGGCGCGCAAAGATCACGAGGCAATTATAAGATCCGACCCGACGGGCAAATCAGCTGGATTGCCGGTCCGCCGCTGTCAAGCCCCGCATGAAAAAATATTCTGATTTTCAGAATTGGCAAATCAGTCTATATTCCTCGTATCCCGTCCCAATTCAAGGGGCGTTTCGCGGACGTCACGGACGCAGGGCGCGGGATGCGATGGACGCGACAGCGTCGGGCGCGCAAGGGATGGCAGGGCGGGATCAACCCCGTGAGCGATTATCCGGCGCGCGAACGAACGGCGCTTAAAACTGTCTTCGTTGAAACTTGCTCGGATAGGTACGAGGTCCGGCGAGAGCTTTGGCGAGACAGGCGCGGATGGCGAAATCGTGTCGGCCTGACGCCCCGAATGCTGGCGTCAAGTCTTGTGGAGATGTGTCCGCCCAACCGGGTTTTGGATGCGTCTGCCATCCGCAAGGCGACGGTGGCAACAGAGCATGGTCTCACCGGGGTGAGCGCGAAATAAGCCGTAAACCGTTGCGCGGGGAAAGCCGGTTGATCCGGTTGCCTCGTGGTCTACTCGTGCGTTTTGTGCGCACGACCGCGGGTGCGATCGGCACCCGGCTTTCCCTGCACCCTCTGTTCTCGAGGAGAGTGAAATCTGAAGCAAACCCTCGGGCGCGGCGCGCCGCGAGGTCGAACGTGTTTGCGGAAAATCTCTCAACGTCATTGCGAGCGCAGCGAAGCAATCCATCTTTCTTGCTTGTTGAAGCAATGGATTGCTTCGCTGCGCTCGCAATGACGAGGAGAAATCCAGGGTGGGCAATGGCGGCTTCAATCATCCACATCCTCCTGCGGCCGTCCGAACAGATGCACGATGCCCGGGGTCGCGATCGAGACGAAGACGAAGCGCGACAAATGGTGCGCGCCGACGAAGATCGGGTCGATATGCAGGGTCAGCGCCAGCGCCAGCATGGCGTCCATCGCGCCCGGCGCGAAGGCGACGATGATGTCGGCGACCTGCACGTTTGTGGTGAGCGCGACCACGGCGACGAAAATGCCGGAGACGGCAATCGCCACCGCGAAGGATCCGAGCGACGCATTGACATGGCCGAGCATGGTCTTGACGCTCACACGCGCAAAACGGGTGCCGATCAGCGCGCCGATGCCGACCAGCGCCACGTTGCGCATCGATTCCGGCAGCCCGCCCTCGATCGTTCCGGTGCGCGTGCAGCAGGATCGATCCCAGCATCGCGCCGAACATCCAGCTCGCGGGAAATTTCATCAGCCGCAGCAGCAGCGCCGCCGCCACCGCGGCTGCGATCAGTACGGCCAGTTCGACCGGCGAGGCGACAGTCACGGCGGCGGCCGGCTGGACCGCGGGCACGAGGCCGGTCAGCGCCAGCAGCAGCGGCAGCGCGAGCGTGAGAATGATCACCCGAACCGTCTGCACCACGGCGATCGCCGGCACGTCGGCGCCCTTCTCGGCGGCCAGAACGATGATCTGCGACAGCGCGCCGGGGCTGCCGGCCAGAAAGGCCGAGGTCCGGTCCCAGTCATGAAAACGCTGCAGGTAGAGACTGGAGCCGAAGGTCGAGCAGAAGGTGGCCAGGGCCAACAGGCCGATGGTCAGCGGATAGGCGCTGATGGCTGCAGCAACTGCTGCGACACCAGCGAGCCCAGCGAAATCCCGAGCAGCACCAGGATCGCCTGGGTCAGGACCGGCGGCATCGTCAGCGGGCGCCCGGCCATCGCGGCGATGCCGACCGCGAGCATCGCGCCGGAGATCAGCCCGCCCGGAAGACCCGCCAGCAGGAACAGCCCGCCGCCCGCCGTGCCGATCGCCAGCGTCTCGATCACGCTCAGGATTTTGGCGCGGCCGGGAACGGCAGACGCGACAGATGCGGGGATCAGGCTCACGCCGCCTTATGGCAAATTGCGGCATGCGGGACAAATGCGCAAAGCCGACTGCAGCAATGCGCTTGCCCCTTCGTTGGGGAGCGCGGGCGATATTCTCGCGTCTTGTCCCGCCCGGGGGGCGTGCAATGTTTTTGCAATCCTCTGCACGCGCAGTGCTCGCAATATGGTGACAGAACCCTCAACCTCCGCGTGCGGGTGGCGGTAGGATGCAGGTCTCGGATCGTCATGCACCAAGGAGGGACCAAGGATGAACATTCAAGCAAAGTTGTTGAGCGCGGTTGCGGTGTCGGCTCTCGCGGCGTTCGCTGCGACGTCGTCGGCACGGGCCCTGACCCCGCAGGAATGCAGCGCAAAATATCAGGCGGCCAAAACCGCCGGCAGCCTCAGCGGCAAGACGTGGAACGAATTCCGCAAGGCCGAATGCGGATCGGACGCAACCGCCGCGCCCGCCACAACTCAGGCGGCCACCAAGGAAGCGGCTGCCAAGCCCAGGAAGGAAGCCGCCCCTGCCGCGGCGCCGGCAACGCCGGCCGGACCCGCCGCCTACCCGTCGGCGGTGGATGCGAAATATGCCAAGGAACCGGCGGCCAGGGCCCGGCTGCATACCTGCTCGGACCAGTGGAAAGCCAACAAGGCCGCCAATACCACCGGCGGCATGAAGTGGATCGAGAAGGGCGGCGGCTTCTGGAGCGAATGCAACAAGAAGCTGAAGGGTACGGCGTAAGCGCTTGTGATCCGGCCGCGCGGCCGGCGCCTGGCCGGCCGCGTTCAGGATGTCGAGTTGGAGCGGGCCCATTGCCGGATCGCCAGTTCGACCGCCATGCCAGCCGTCGAGCTGAAACGCCATTGCAGTTTTTATGCTCCCAGCGTAGGGATTTGGAGAAATTCCTTCCACGAGCCGTGCCCGTGCCAGCCAGGTTGCCGCTTTAATGATCTCCGTGATGCAGGGCGTGCTGGGACTGGCATCGGGAGCGCTGGTCGGATTTTCACTGGGGCTGGTCGGCGGCGGCGGCTCGATCCTCGCGGTGCCGCTGATGGTCTATGTGGTCGGCGTGCCCGAGCCGCATGTCGCGATCGGCACCAGCGCCATCGCGGTGGCCGCCAATGCCGCGCTCAATCTGTCGAACCATGCCCGTGGCGGCACGGTGGTGTGGTCCTGCGCGCTGACCTTTGCGGCGGCCGGCATCGTCGGCGCCTTCGGCGGCTCGATCCTCGGCAAGATGATGGACGGCCAGAAGCTGCTGGCGCTGTTCGCATTGCTGATGCTGGTGATCGCCGCGTTGATGCTGAAATCGCGCTCGCGGATCGGTCTGCCCGACGTGCAGATGAGCATGGCCAACATGCCGGCCATCGTCGGCCTCGGCGTTGCCACCGGGACGCTGTCCGGCTTCTTCGGCATCGGCGGCGGATTCCTGATCGTGCCGGCGCTGATGCTGGCGACGAAAATGCCGATCATGAACGCGGTCAGTTCCTCGCTGGTTGCCGTCACCGCCTTCGGCCTGACCACGGCCGCCAGCTACGCCTGGTCCGGACTTGTCGCCTGGGAACTGGCCGGATTGTTCGTCGCCGGCGGCATCGGCGGCGGATTGATCGGCACCCGTTCGGCGCGGTTGCTGTCGGAGCGGCGCGGTGCGCTCAACATCGTGTTCGCCGCCATCATAATTGCGGTGGCGCTCTATATGCTGGCGCGTAATCTATCCCTATCTTGAGCGCAGATGGCGTTGGCGCGGCGGCGCGAGGACCACACATGAACACATCCATAGATCCCGTTCCGGTAGCGCTGGCACAGAACCGGCGCCAGGCGCTCGGTCTGCTCGGCGCCGGCGCGTTCGCTTTCATGGCGCCGCGGCTGGCATCCGGGCACGATAACCACGATGAAAAGGTGCTGACGGAAGCGATGGTGCTGCGCGATCCCGATATTCCGGTGGCCGGCAATCCCGACGGCGACATCACGATCGTCGAATATTTCGATTACAACTGTCCCTATTGCCGCAAGGTCGCACCGGAGGTGCGGCAGGTGGTGCAGGACGACGGCAAGGTCCGGCTGGTACTGAAGGACTGGCCGATCCTCGGCGAAGTCTCGGTGATCGCATCACGAATGGCGCTGGCCTCAAAATACCAGGACAAGTTCATTCAGGCGCATGACGCCTTGATCGGCGTCTCCTCGAAGCTGACGGCGCCGCGGATCCGCGAGTTGCTCGCCGGCGCGGGGATCGATCTCGATCGCGCCGACCGGGATCTCGCTGCCAATGCCAAAGCGATCGACGCGGTTATCGCGCGCAACGGCGAGCAGGCCGTCGCATTCGACTTCAAGGGCACGCCGTCCTTCATCGTCGGCAAATTCCGGGTGCCGGGTGCCCTGACCATGGCGCAGTTCGATCAGGCCATTGCCGACGCCCGCAAGGCGGCTGCGAAAAAGTAGTCGCGCAACAGCAAAAATGCCCCCGTCATGGACGAAGGCACACCGTGGCCGCCTTGATGGATTTCGCGATTACCTCGACGACAGCTTGACCCAGTCGCTGCGGGCGCGCGCCTTCAGCGCGTTCCAGTCGGTCGCCGCCACGTCCCAGTTCACGATCGTGCGATTGGCTCGATGCCGCCTGGCCGCTCGCGACCGTCGATGTCGACGACGAATTGTAGATGTAGACGCCCGCCACCAGCAGCAGCGCCCCCAAAATCATTCCGAGAAACACGCGCATGGCGAACCCTCCGGTGATCGCGAACAACGCGGGGGTGCGCGGATGGTTCCCTTCTGGCCGAGGTCCCTAACGGCGGATCGTCAAATTACCGCCCGGCATTCAGCCATTGCAAAATCTCCGCGTTGATCTCGCGCGGATAGGTATGGCTGAGGTCATCGAATTCGCGATAGGTGACGTCGGCGCCGGCTGCCGACAGCAGCCCTCGGGTCTGGCGCGCCACCTGCACCGGGAACATCCAGTCGAGTTTTCCGTGCACGAGATAGACCGGAAGCCCGCGCAGTCTTTCGGCGTCGGCCATCTCCGCCATCAGCGGATGGAAGGTGGCGGCGACCGGCGCAAGATGGGTGAAGAGCGAGGCGCTCTCCAGCCCCGTGACATAGCAAAAGGTGCCGCCGTCGCTCATCCCGGTCAGCAGCTGTCTTTGCGGGTCGATCTTCCAGCGGCCCCGGACCAGATCGAGGATACGCAAAAGATTTGGCGTGTCGGTGTCGTCTCCCATCAGCGCCCATGTGTTGCCGGTCGCGGTTGGCGCCACCACGATCGCGCCATGGCTGCGGGCGGCGCGCAGCCAGCTCCACAGAAAACCGCGGCCGTTGCCGCTGCCGCCATGCAGCGCCATCACCAGCGGCCAGGCGCGCTCGGGCGTGTAATATTCCGGGACGTAGAGCGAGAAGCCGCCGCGGCTGCCGGGCTCGTTGTGGTCGTGAACGATGCCGGTGTTCTCCTGTGCCGGCTGCGCCAGGCGCGCCAGCAGGCCGTCGTCCTCGCGCAAGGCAGGATCGAGGAAAAAGCTGCTCACCGGCGGCAGTCTTGCCGCCAGCGGATACAGCGCCTCCTGCGCGCGCGGCGCATGGCGCAACGCGCGGAACACCGCGACGAGGTCACCCTGGCCGTTCTGCACGGCGCGCAGCCCTTCGAATGCCTTCAGCGCCGCTTCGCTCGCGCTCAGCAGCGGTGCGCGCAAATCGTAAAATGGCTCCGGCCAGTCCGCAAGCCGCGGCAGTACCGCCTGCAACGCCTGATCCGGAAAACCCGCGGCCTCCATGACGCGGCCAAAATCGGGCGGATTGAGGTGTCGTGCGATGAAGCCCAGCGCCTCCAGCGATTGCAGCAGCGGCGGCAGCACGGCCACGATGTCGTCCACCACGGCCTCGCCGGCGTCGCTCATACCGCGCTCCGCCATTCAATCCAGCCTTGATTCAATGAAGCCCTGGTTCAATGCAGTCTCGGCGCCTTCAAAAGCTTCGTGCGATCGATCGAGGTCAGCACCACGTCGAAGGTGACGCCTTCATGGTAGACGGTGAGGGGCACATCGACCCCGGCGGTCCCGAGTGACCAGAGCTTGCGGTAGAATCCGATCTGGCTCGAGACCTTCTCGCCCTTGACGGCGAGGATGATGTCGCCGGGCTTGAGTTCGGCGCGTCCTGCCGGCCCTTTGCCGGCGATGCCGACCACCACCACCCGGTTGTCGATCTCGTGGGTGTACATCCCGAGCCAGGGCCGCGACGGCTTGTTGACGCGGCCGAATTTCCTGAGGTCGTCGAGCACCGGCTTGAGCAGGTCGGTCGGCACGATCATGTTGACATGCTCGGCCCGGCCGTCGCGCTCGCGCTCGAGCTGCAGCGAGCCGATCCCGATCAATTCGCCGCGCGTCGAGATCAATCCGGTGCCGCCCCAGTTCGGATGCGCGGGATAGGTGAAGACGGCCTCGTCCAGCAGATATTCCCAGTAGCCGGCGAACTCCTGCTTGGCGACGATGTGGCTGGCGACCGACCGCGTGCGCCCGCCGGCGCCACCGACCACGACGCGGTCGCCGACCGCAGCCGCACGGGACGAGCCGAGCGGCAGCGGATCGAGGTCGATGCGGCCGAGCGCCTGCACCAGCCCGAAGCCGGTCTCGAAATCGGTGCCGAGCGCGTGGCCTTCCACCACCCTTCCATCGCCAAGGTGCAGCCAGACCGCTTCGGCCTCGGTGATGAGATAGCCGATGGTCAGCACCAGCCCGTCGTCGATCAACACGCCATTGCCGGCACGTTCGGTGCCCAGCGTCTCCGCGCTGGAGGCGTCGGCGGGGATGATCGAATGCAGGCCGATTACCGAGGAGAGCACACGATCCAGATCGAAGCTGTAATCGCCCGGCCGGGGCTGGTTTGCCGGCGGCACCTTCCATTCAGTCATCGAGGGCATGCAGTCTCTCCAATTCAACGAGCGTGCCCGCTCTCCATGCGTTTCCAGCGGACCGGCGCGATTGGAACTGACGACGGCTGTCCGGGAGAGTTACGCAGCCACTATAGCAGTGAAACGGCGACCGATCGAGTTCAGAAACGACGTATATCCGGCGAACGTGTCGAGTGAATGTAGGAGGCTTCCGTCAGCTTCGCCACTCCTGATAATCGCGCTTGACCGACGCCACTGCCGTCTTCGCTGCAGCGTTCAACCAGCCGCGTGGCCGCTTCTTGAGATCGGCCTGCAGGCGCCGGGTGCCGGGCGAACCCGCGGCATGGATCGATCCGAGATCGAATCCCATGGCCCGCAGAACATTGACTCTGATCGCCCCGCCGGCGTCGACCAGTTCGATCTTGCGGGAATCGGCGCCGAGGCGCCGGAAGATGAACCCGTCCTGCACGGTGAGAAACGGATCCGGCGCCCGGTATCCGCCATTCGCCAGCGCCAAAAACTGCGACGCCCTGGATTTTCCGCCACGAGACCAGAGCCATGCCGACGGCACCAGAGCCTTGGCCTCGCGCAGGATGCGTCCGCCGCGCCAGAAGGCAACCGCGACGTAACGTGGCCGTCCCAGGCTGCCGATGCCGGCGACGCGCGAGCAGAAACGGATTCCTTCCGCGTCCTTCGGCATGCTCGCAATCAATCGGGTGGCAACTTCCCGCGGCGGCCTGGCCCTCGGATAGTCATCGACCTTCTTCCAGAATTTTTTCGACTTTTTCTCGGTATTGGCAGCGTAGGCGCGCAGCCAGGTTTCACCTTCGTCGAGCAGCGCCGGCTGCGGCTGGGCAATGCCTTCCCTGTATCCCCCGAGCAGGGCCGCGGCCGCGGCCTGATTGCTGACCGGCAGATCGGCAAGGCGGATGCTGGCGGCGAGGCGCACCAGATCCAGCGGCCAGGGCATGATGGCGGCTTCGTCGAAATCGTTGACCCCCCAGACCAGCCGGCCGTCCGCATCGCGCCAGGTGCCGAAATTTTCCAGGTGCAGGTCGCCGACCGAGAGCACCTTTGGGGCATCCATCAATTCCGGAAATAGCGACGGGATCTTCCTGGCCCAGCGGAAATAGGTCGCGCGCAGGAAGACGAAGGCGCTCTCCTTCATCTGGTGGTGCTTTTCCCTGACATCCTTCCTGACGACGTCGCATTGCGTGGCGAGCCAGGCTTCGTATGCGTCATTGTCCTTGCGGAAAGACATCTGGCCCCCTTGCGGTTCTATCGAGCCGACGATGGCCCCATTCGGCGCCATCCTACTTCAGGATGTGCCCGGGTTGAACCTCGCTTTTATGCATTTTCCAGTTCGCGCTGAGGGAGCGCATCGGTCGAAGAGACAACTTGCATTTCCCGGGCAAGCGGATTTTCGTGAGGATTGTCCGTTGCGGGTGCCGGCTCCTTGATCCGGAACCAGGCGACATATAGCGCCGGCAGGAACAACAGCGTCAGCACCGTGCCAACGATGATGCCGCCCATCATCGCGTAGGCCATCGGTCCCCAGAAGATCTCGCGCGCGATCGGGATGAGGGCGAGACTTGCGGCAGCTGCGGTCAGCATGATCGGCCGCATCCGATGCTCGGTTGCTTCCACGACCGCGTCCCATACGGGCCGTCCTTCCTCCTTGAGCTCTTCGATCTGCACGATCAGGATCACGGAGTTGCGGATCAGAATGCCGATCAGCGCCAGCACACCGAGGATCGCAACGAAGCCGAGCGGAGCTCCGCTTGGCAGCAGGGCCATGACCACGCCGATCAAGGCGAGGGGCGCGACCGCAAACACCAGGAACAGCCGATGAAAGCTTTGCAGCTGAATCATCAGGATGGTCGCCATGATGAAAAGCATGAGCGGAACGACCGCCGCGATCGGGGCCTGGCTCTTCGCGCTTTCCTCGACCGAGCCTCCGATCGTGACCGAGTATCCGGCCGGCAGGCCTTTTGCGAACTCGTCGACCTTCGGCGCGAGTTGATCCACGATCGTCTTCGGCTGCACGGTATCGAGGATGCTTGCCTTGAGCGTTATCGTGGGAATCCGTGATCGCCGCCAGATTGTCGGCTGCTCGATTTCGTAGCGCAGCGTGGCCACGGCGCCGAGCGGAACCGATTGACCGCCCAAGCCGATCAATTGCAGGTCGCGCAGCGTATCGATTGATGCGCGCTCCGGTGCGGTCGCGCGGCCCATCACATTCACCAGGTAAATGCTGTCGCGCACCTGAGTGATCGATGAGCCGGCAAGCACGCCGTTCAATGTCGTCGCAATGTCCTCCGAGCTCACGCCAAGCTGGCGCGCCTTGTCCTGCAGCACATCGACCTTGACGACGCGCGCGGGCTCCATCCAGTCGAACACGACATGATCGAGATGCGGATTGGCGCGCACGATGCCGGCGAGGCTTTGGGAAAATTCCCTCACCTTGGCGATGTCGGGCCCGCTCAACCGATACTGCACGGGACGCCCGACCGGCGGTCCGACCTCGAGCAGTTTGACGAACGTATCCGTACCGGGAAACGTCTTCTTCAGATAGGTTTCGAATTGCGCCTTGACGCGATCACGCGCGGCAATGCCGCCCTTGGTGACGACGACCATCTGGCCGAACCAGGCGTTCGCCGTCTGCACGTCGAACGACAGCACAAATCGCGGAGCGCCGGTTCCCACATAAGTCGACCAATGGTCGACAGCCGGATTGCCCTGCAGCTGTTCACGCTCGAAGCGGGCGATCTGCGCATTGGTCTCGGTTATCGAGGCGTTCTGAGGCAGGTTCCAGTCGATGACCAGTTCGGCACGGTCCGACGACGGAAAGAACTGCTGCTGCACGAAGTTCATGCCGAACAGAGCGAGCGCGAAGGCCGCGACCGTCACCCCGACCGTGATCCAGCGATGACGCATGCAAACCAGAAGCAGACGGGCGAACATCTGCCCAACCCGGCCCTTGGATTCATGATGGCCCTTGATTTTGGCGGGCAGGATCGTGACGCCAAGCAAGGGCGTGAACAGGACTGCGACAACCCACGACACGAGCAACGAGACAGCAATGACCACGAACAAGGTGTAGGTGAATTCACCGGCGTTGCTGGTGTTGAGGCCGATCGGGATAAATCCGGCTACGGTGACCAGCGTTCCCGTCAGCATGGGAAGGGCCGTGGAGGTGTAAACGTGCGTTGCGGCCTTCTCCAGGGGATCGCCCACTTCGAGTCGCGCCACCATCATTTCAACGGCGATCATGGCGTCGTCGACCAGAAGGCCGAGCGCGATGATCAGGGCGCCGAGCGAAATGCGCTGCAGTGAAATTCCGGCATATTCCATCACGACGAACGTGATCGCCAGAACCAGCGGGATCGCGATCGCAACGACCAGGCCGGCGCGAAGGCCGAGGCTCAAGAAGCTGATCGCCGAGCACGATGACCACCGCTTCGAACAGAGCCTTCGTGAAGCCGGACACGGCGTGCTCGACTACGACGGGCTGGTCGGCGACGAGATGAACTCCCAGGCCGATCGGCTGCTCGGCCAGGATCTTCGACATTTCCTCCTTCAGCGCCTCGCCGAACTTCAGCAAGTTCGCGCCCGACTTCATCCCGATCGCGAGTGCGATGGCGGGCTCGCCGTTGAAGCGAAACAGCGTGGTCGGCGGATCGGCGTAGCCGCGCGTGATGGTTGCCACATCTGTCAGCGGGAAGAACCGGTCGTTGACCCTGAGATTGATCGCCTTCAGGCTTTCCTCGGATGCGAACTGACCGTTGACCCGCACGCTGATGCGCTCCGGCCCCTCCTGGAACACGCCCGAGGGCGCGACGGCATTTTGCGCCTGCAGCGAGGAGACGATGGAGCGGGTGTCGAGTCCGAGCGCCGCGATCTTCCGGGTCGAAAATTCCAGGAAGATCTTTTCATCCTGCGCGCCGAGGATGTCGACCTTGCCGACATTCGGGACGGTCAGGACTTTTGCGCGAATGTCCTCGACGCGATCGCGCAACTGGCGCTGGGTCAAGGCCGTCGCTGGTGAAAGCGTAGATGTTGCCGAAGACGTCGCCGAAGCGGTCGTTGAAGCCCGGCCCGATCGACCCCTTGCGGGAAATCGCCCTTGATGTCCGCAATCATGTTGCGCACGCGCGCCCAGGTCGGCGCGACGTCGGCGGCCTTCGTCGTGTCGCGCAGATAGACGAAAACGGTGGTTTGGCCGGCAACGGTGACGCTCTTGGTATAGTCGAGCGACTCCAGCTCTTCGAGCTTCTTCTCGATCCTGTCGGTGACCTGGCGCGTCATTTCCTCGGGCGAAGCGCCCGGCCATTGCGCCCCGATCACCATGGTCTTGATGGTGAAATCAGGATCTTCCTGCCGCCCCAGCTGCAGGTATGCGAACAGACCCGCCGCCATGAAGGCGATCATGAAATACCAGACGAGCGAACGATGCTCGAGGGCCCAGTCGGAAAGGTTGAAGGTCTTCATGGCGTGGCGTCCTGTTCGATGCGGACTTGCTGTCCTTGCTTGAGGCTGTGGATTCCGGCAGTTGCGATGCGCGTTCCGGCGGCGAGACCGCCGGTGACCCGGATGCCTCTTTCGTCCTCGGAGAGATCGACCTTTTGGCAGCGAGACCGTGCTTGTGGGAGCGTCGATGACCCAGACGAAAGTCTCGGCGCCCTCTTTGAGGACGGCAGACGCGGGCACTCGGAGAACTGAGCTGTGACCGCTGCTGAGCCTTGCCGTGATGGTGCTTCCGAGCCGGAAACTTTCAGGCGGATCATTCAAGGCGATGCGAACGCGGCGCATGCGCGTCACTTGATCGGCCTGCGGCGCAATTTCGCGAATTTGGCCCTGGACTTGAACGGCAGGAAGCAACTGCGGGCTGACGGTGAACGGCAAGCCGACGGTCAAGGGCACGGGGAAATCCGCGCCGAGATCGACCACGGCCTCCCGGGCGTCCAGTCGCGCCACGGTCACGACGCTCTGTCCGGGCGACACGACTTGTCCCACCTCGGCGCTCACGGCGGTGACGACGCCCGCGAAATCGGCCTTGACCTGGGCATAACCCAGCTGCTCGATCGCCTTGGCCAGGTTCGCGCGGGCGCGAGCGGTCGATGCTTGTGCGCCCGCGCGCACCTGCTCTGCATCGTCAAGCGTCTGCTTCGTCGTGGCGTCGGTCCTGATCAGGATCCGTTTCCGCTCCTCGGTCCCGGTCGCGTTTTCAAGCAGGGCCTCGGCTTTCGAAAGATCCGCTTTCGCTGACCGCACCGCGAGCTCAAGGGCGGTGGGATCGATGGCCGCAATCGTTTGCCCCTCGGCAACCAGATCTCCGACGTTGACCGGACGCGCGATGAGGCGTCCCAGCACGCGGAAGCCGAGATTCGTCTCATAGCGCGGCTGGACGGTTCCGACCGCCACCGTGCTGCCGGTTGCGGCCGGTTGCAGGACGGTCGACAGCACGGGCCGGACAGGCTCCGGAG
Source organism: uncultured Alphaproteobacteria bacterium (assembly GCA_963706975.1). Lineage (GTDB taxonomy): Bacteria > Pseudomonadota > Alphaproteobacteria > Rhizobiales > Xanthobacteraceae > Bradyrhizobium. The sequence continues at coordinate 71,981 of CAVPOL010000057.1, read as the reverse complement.
CCTTCACCTCCTGCTTGCATCCGGCCATCGCCAATGCCGAAGCGATGGTGCCTGCAACAACAAGAAATCGCGTTTTCATGATCGATCCTCGCCATATGTCACGGGCTGGCCGGAGCTCAGCAGCTTGCCGCCGTCGATCACGACGCGGTCTCCGGGCTCAAGCCCTTGCTTGATCATCACCGCTCCGGCTTCGTAAGCGCCGACGGTCACCGGCTTCAGCGATGCTGTGTTTGTCTTGGGGTCGACGATCCAGACCGCGGGCTTTGACCCCACTGCCGTCAGCGCGGTCCACGGCAACGTGATCTCCGCGGCCGGTTTGGTCCCGGCGGTCCCCGCGATCGCGCTTCCGAGCGTCATTGCAGGGGGCGGATTTTGGATCGCGACCTTCACACGAACCGTGGAGCTCTTGGGATCGACGGCCGGCGATATTTCCCTGACGTACCCTGTGGCGGTCACGCCGGCATCCGACACGAGCGCCAGCGACACGCGGCCGTGCTCCACGTCGCCAAAGAACATCGATTCAGGAACATCGAAGACCGCGTCGCGCTCGCCATCCTGCGCCAGCGTGAACACCGATTGGGCCGCCTGCACGACCTGCCCGAGTTCAAGGCTTCGCGCGGTAATCACACCCGCCGCGCGGGCGTGCAGTTCGGTATCGCCGAGCGCCTCGCGGGCTCTTCCCAGCTCCGCTTTCGCCGATTCAAGCGTGCTTTGTGCGGTTCGCAATTGCTCCTGCGCCTGGTCGTAGGCGACGCGGGTGGTGAAGCCGCTCGAGAGCAGGGAGCTTTGCCGATCAAAGGTCGCTTGCGCCACGCGCAGCTGGGCCTCCGCCGCGGCCACGCCTGCGGTCGCGGCGTCAAAATCGGCCTGCTGCTCGGCCGGATCGAGCCGGGCCAGGAGGTCGCCGGCCTTGACATGGGCGCCGACATCCACCAGGCGCGCGAGCACGCGCCCGCTGACACGAAAAGAGAGGTCGGCGCTGAAGCGGGCCTGGACCTCGCCGGTCAGCGTCACGGCAGCCTGTCCATTTCGCGGCTGCACGAGCTCGGTGTGCACCAGCGCGGGGCGCTCGACAGGAGCAGCGGAGTGGTCCTTGCAGGCACCCAGTGGCGTAGCCAGAAGCGCGAGCGCGACTGCGGCACTCATGTGCCGCGCGAATGGCCATCGCAGGCCGATGGTGGAAGTGATCTAGATGGTTTGCACGGTGATGGCTTCCTCTGCTCGCAACCGCTACGCGTGCAAGTTTGTCTGCCGCCGGCTGCGGGCACGGGCCTCAATCGACGATCGGTTCTGGGGCGGCGGGCGGTGATCGCGCGGTTGGCGCGCTGTTCGCGCTGCGTCAAAGGAAAGTCCAGGCCGAACGAGTTCCGCATCGCGCCGGAGGTGCGGTCGATGCGGCCACCCAGGCTGCTCGCCAACTCGCCAACGATCCGCAGGCCGCGACCGAGCTTGATCCTTCCGACGCCCGATCCGTTGTCGGTGACTGCGCAGTTCACCCACGAGCCCGCACGCATCAGCTCGATTTTGATTTCACCGTCTCGGCCATCGAAGCAGGCATGACGGGCCGCGTTCGTCACCAGCTCGTAGATGGCCAACGCCAGGCGCCAGCACCGCTCCGACTCCAGCGGCAGCGTTTCAGCCGACAACACGAGGCGGATGTTCATGCGATCCAGCTTGGATCGGCTCATCGCCAGTCCCAGCTTTCGAAGCTGGTCGCCGGCGTCCACCAGTGCGTCGCCATCCGGCATTGTCAGAATGCTGTGGACCTGGACATGCTGGTGAAGCAAGTCGACGACATTGCTCAGCTCTTCCTTGGCGTCGACATTGTCGGTCCAGACGGCCTTGAAAGTGACGAGGTTGATGACCGAGGCGAGCTCGTTCTTGATGCGATGATTGAGCTCGTCCAGAAGGGTTCGTCCCTCCAGGGCGGGCATATAGGGCAGGGAATCGGGCACGGCGGCCTCCTGATTATCTAAACTATACCGTATAGTTTATTTTACTTGCGCTTTGATCGAGAGCATGTCAAGCCGGAATTGTCAGCGAGCTTGGGCGCTCGCAGCATCGTGAATGCAGGGGTGAAGCCGATGGTGAGCAAGCACAATGATTTGAAACGGCCGCGTCCGGGAAGACCGCCCAAGGACCAGGCCGGCGACGTCAAAGCGCGGATCCTCGATGCGGCCCAGCGGGTATTCCTCGAGAGAGGTTATCAAAGCGCAAGTCTCGACGAGATCGCCGAGACGGCGCCGGCGAGCAAGCCGACCATCTATGCTCACTTCCCCGGGAAGGAGGCGCTCTTCGAGGCGGTTGTGGCCCGTGTCATCGACGGATTGACGGATTTCGAGGGCTTTGAGCCCAAAGGGCGCTCGGTGCAGGACAAGCTCGCGAGTCTGGGCATCGAGGTCGTGGAACGATTCATCGAAGAGACGATCGGCATCACGCGCGCCACAATTGCCGAAGCCGACCGATTCCCGGCCTTGAGCCGCCAGGTCCACGAACACGGGCGGGACCGCGCCGCGGCCGCCGTGTCCCATGTCCTGAACGATGCCACGCACGCGCTTTCGCGCGGCGCCAAGGGACCCTTTCGGCCCGAAACGAAGCGTCTCCACGGCGCAGATTTTCATGGATCTCATTCTGCTGCCGATGATGATGCGGGCTTTGATGGGGGAGGGCGCGAAAGGAGCTGCGCAGCGAACTGCCCGCTTTCGTGCGCGAACGCGTCAGCTTCTTCCTGGCGGCTTGTGAAGCGGATTGGGGAAAGTAAGGTCCTTGCGCGCCGCCATGGCGAGCGCGCGATTTCGAATGGCGCGGCTTTCTCAATCCGCGATCCTCTCGCTCTGCAGCCGGGCCGGCGGAGCAGGGCGGTCGAAAACACGCTCTGACTGGAATGCCGCCATCTCGGCGAACGCGTCGAAGGGTTGGCGTTCCGCCTGACGGCGGGCTCGCTTCCGCCAATGTCGGTCTCCACGCCGGCCTTTTGCGCCACCGTCGTGCCCGCGGTGTCGAACACCACACGCTCAGGCCATTTATGATCCGTGTGGATCCGGATGTGAACCTTCTGATCGAGCGGAATGCCGGCCTGTGGAGCAATCGGTGCAGGGAAGCACCAGTTCGCGGCAAGAAGTGCCACGAGCAGAAAGCTTCCTACCCACCCAAAATACTGAAACACCGGCATGATCGGAGCCTCAGCGCGTGTGAAAGGATAGCAATTCGCAGCGGCAGGCCTCGCTGAAATCGCGCAACGGATCCATCTCGTTGATCAGGTCGGGCAGATCGACGAACGTCCTGTTCGGAGAAAGATAGGTGTTCAGGATCAATCGAGCCGCCTTTTCGGCGGCTTCAATCACTGCATCGCTCGAAAGGATCTTCATCCGCGCGATGAGAGCGTAGAGGTCGACGAGTTTCGAGACTTCGGACTTGTCGTTGACGATGGCGTCGGCGTACAGCCTTGATGCTTCTTCAATGAAGTTCTTGTAGAGTTCTTCACGCTGGGACGTGGCCCGCAGTGAATGGCGGAAACGGTCCTTGCGACGCTGGGTCACCCAGTTAGTGACAATCGACGCCAGCGTTCCGGAAGCCGACCCCGAAAACGACGCAATCGCGGGAATGTAGAACATATCCATTTTGCTATCTCCTTATTGCTGGCTCACTCGGCGTCTCGGGATCGCGGGTCGAGTTGGTCGTCCCGGATTAATTCCTTGGGGGCTTCTGCTCGCCAAGCGCCGGCGCTTTGCTCGAACACCGCGCGCATGCGTTGCCGAGATCGGAAATGTTCTGTCTCAGGCACTGCTCGACGCTGGTGGGATCGGGAATGTAGCCGAGGCAGAGGCGGAAGGCGTCGGGAGCACACGCCGCTCTCTGCTCTGGGGTGCCGCGATTTTCCTGCGCAGAGGCGGTTGTCGCGCAAAGCAACACTGCCAGCGCTTGAATAAGACGTCCGGTTTTCGAAATCATGTCACTCCTCTGATTGGTTCTCGTTTCGATGCGGCATGCAAAGAGGTTGTTTCGGCGACTTCCCGCGATCACAAAAAGCTGAACGGGTCGCTTGAGTTCTTCTCCTTGACAGGCCTGCTCGTTCGTGATTTATGCAAACTATACGGTTAGTTTAGTTCTTCGGAACAGAATGTCAATCGCTTTTTCCGGCCAGCAGAACACTGGCGCAGGGTCGGAGATCGACAATCCCGAAGGTGGTCCGAAATCGTCAAACCAAGAGCACACAATGAATTTTCAGCTTCAACCACATCTCACGGCGGCGAAAAGACAGCTGCCGTTCGAAAGCGTCGCCTTGCTCTTGCAGGGCGGCGGTGCGCTGGGGGCATATCAGGGCGGCGTCTACGAGGCGCTGGCGGAGGCTGATATCCATCCGAACTGGATCGCCGGCATCTCGATCGGGGCGATCAACGCCGCCATCATCGCAGGCAACCCGCCCAATTCCCGCATCGACCGGTTGCGCGAGTTCTGGACGCAGGTGACTTCGAGCGCGCCTTGGGATTGGTCAGGCAATCCATTCGTTGATCTCGCCCGAAGCGACGACGCGCGCAATCTCCTCAATCAAATGAGCGCCGGTCTGGCTGCCGCGTTCGGCGCAACCGGGTTTTTCTCTGCGCGGGCTGTGATGCCCTGGCTGCAACCGGGCGGCACGATGGCTGCGACCAGCTTCTACGATACCAGGCACCTCAGGCAGACGCTGGAGCGCCTGGTGGATTTTGATCGTCTCAATGCCGGAATGACTCGCTTCAGCGCGGGCGCCGTCAATGTCAGGACCGGCAATTTTGTCTATTTCGACACCAGCACTCACAAGATCGCCCCCGAGCATGTGATGGCGAGCGGGGCACTGCCGCCTGGCTTTCCGGCCGTCGAAATCGATGGCGAGCAGTACTGGGATGGCGGCCTTGTATCCAACACGCCGCTGCAATGGGTAATCGAGAGCAACCCCCGGCGCGAGGACACGCTTGCATTTCAGGTCGACCTCTGGAGCTCGCAAGGCGCGCTTCCGCGCAACCTGGCGGAAGTCGCCACACGTCACAAGGAGATTCAGTTTTCAAGCCGCACGCGCGCGAGCACCGGACAATTCAAGAGCGTGCACCGGGTGCAGCGTGCCCTTGCGGCGCTTCTCCGCAGGCTCCCTGCCGATCTTGAGGAGAACGATGATCTGAAGATCCTGAAGTCGGTCGCCAGTGACAAGGTCTACAACATCGTCCAGCTGATCTACCGGGCTCGGAATTACGAAGGTCACTCGAAAGACTACGAGTTTTCCCGTCTGTCCATGCAGGATCATTGGCGCGCGGGCTATCACGATGCCGTCCGCACGCTGCGCCATCCCGAGCGTTCTTGCTCGCCCCACGAGCCTTGATGGCGTCTTCACGTTCGATCTCGAACGCGACGGTCGTGAATAACAATCAACTGGTCAAACCAAACGCGAAGAGGAATTAAACATGCGCGAGATCAGAAATACTCAAACGGGCGTTCGCGATGCCGCTGACGAGCCCGTCATATCCGCCGGGACCGTACCGGTTCGTCAACCGCGAATACCTGATCATCACCTACCGCACCGATCCGGCGAAGCTGCGCGCCGTGGTGCCCGAGCCGCTCGAACTCGACCAGCGCGAGGCGCTGGTGAAATATGAATTCATCCGCATGCCGGATTCGAACGGCTTCGGCGATTACACCGAAAGCGGGCAGGTGATTCCGGTCTCCTTCCGCGGCCGCAGGGGCAGCTACACCCACTGCATGTTCCTCGATGATGAGGGGCCGATCTCCGGTGGCCGCGAGCTCTGGGGCTTTCCGAAGAAACTGGCGAAGCCGACGCTGCGGACGGAGGTCGACACCCTGGTCGGAACCCTGGACTACGGTCCGCTTCGGGTCGCCACCGGTACGATGGGTTACAAGCACCGCGAAGCGGATTTGTCGCACGTCAAGGCTTCGCTTGCGGCGCCGAACTTCCTGCTCAAGATCATTCCGCATGTCGACGGCACGCCGCGCATCTGCGAATTGGTCGAATACCACCTGGAGGATGTCACGATAAAGGGCGCGTGGACCGGGCCTGCGGCGCTCCATCTGTCGCCTCATGCGTTGGCACCGGTAGCTGACCTGCCAGTTCTCGAGGTGGTGTCCGCGGTCCACATACTGGCCGACCTGACGCTTGGGCTGGGCAAGGTCGTGCATGACTACCTCCAACAGCCAAGCCGACGTCTCGTGCCGGCCCACGAGATGAGTCTGGCCGGCTGAACATGAAGGCATGCAACCGACAAAGGAGGTGGTCGACGAACAGCTGCAATAGACCAACAGAACAACAATGCCCAACACATCAACCAATTCCTCTGGAGAGAAGATCATGAACAAGCGACTTATCGCGAATGTCATTGGCTGTGCCTGCCTTACCCTTGCGACGGCTGCCGAAGCCCGAACCTCTTACGACGGCCCCTGGAATCTCGTCTTTGTTACCCAACGCGGAAGCTGCGATCCGACCTACAATTTCTCAGTGAACATAAGCGATGGCGTTGTGACGCATCCCAATCTGGTGAAGTTCAGAGGGTCTGTCGGAAGATCGGGCGCGGTTCGCGCGTCGGTGACGGTTCAGGAAAAATACGCATCGGGTTCGGGAAGGCTAACGCGAGACGTCGGCAGCGGGACCTGGAGCGGCCACGCAGGAGGTGGGCCCTGCTCGGGATATTGGACCGCGCAGCGAAACAACTAGGATGTGATGACCGCGATCAGGAAAACGCGACGGGAGCCGTCAAGCCGCGGGAGGGCGTCCCGCTGCCAAGCGGGGCAGCCCTCAGACCACCTCACTAGCCTGGCGAGGACCGTCGCCTCGGTTATGGGCGATGGGTGCCGGTCGGCACGCCACCAAACGACGAGCAGATCCTACGGATCCAGTTCGGTGTCCCAATAAAGATAATCCAGCCAGCTGTCGTGCAGGTAGTTCGGCGGGAACAGCCGGCCGTTGCGGTGCAGCTGGTGCACCGTCGGCGCGAATGGCGGCTGGCGCGGAAACATCCGCGCCTGTTGCGACGTCAGGTTGCCCTTGCGCAAATTGCAGGGCGAGCACGCCGCGACCACGTTTTCCCAGGTGGTCTGGCCACCCTTGCTGCGCGGCACGATGTGGTCGAAGGTCAGATCGTCATGCGCCGAGCAATACTGGCAGACAAAACGGTCGCGCAAAAACACGTTGAACCGGGTGAAGGCGGGATGCGTGGTCGGCTTGACGAAGGATTTCAGCGACACCACGCTGGGCAGCTGGATTTCGAACGAGGGACTGCGTACCGCGCGGTCGTAGTGCTCGACGATGTTGACGCGGTCGAGGAACACCGCCTTGATCGCGTCCTGCCAGGACCACAGCGACAGCGGATAATAACTGAGCGGACGGAAGTCCGCGTTCAGCACCAGGACCGGCCAACCACCTTGCGAGACATGTGCGTTCAAGTAACGCTCCTGGCCCCCATCTTCGCTGCGAAGCAGCATGAGTTGACATACTACAGGCAGCGTGACGGGATTGTGAAGAGCGTTGAAGGCCTTATCCAGCGGGCCGGAACCTGGCGCCGGCGTGGCCGGCCGCGAGATTGGCGAGCATCTGGAGGCCGTGGGAGGGCTGCGATGATTCGATTGATGACGTTTTTGGCCGCTGCCGTGCTTGGTCTTGCATCGAGCGACCCGGCCACGGCACAGGGATATCCGACGCGGCCGATCACCATGATCGTGCCGTTCCCGGCGGGCGGCGCGACCGATACGCTGGCGCGCTTCCTGGCCGAGCAAATGCGGCCGATTCTTGGCCAGCCCGTGATCATCGAGAATGTGGCGGGAGCGGCCGGCAGCCTCGGCGTCACCCGCGCCGTGCGCTCGGCCGCCGACGGTTACACGCTGAGCATCGGCACCTCGACCACGCACATGCTGACCGGCGGCCTCTACGCGCTGCCGTTCGATCTCCTGAAGGATCTCGATCCGATCATCCAGATCGGCAGCGAGCCGCTGTTGATCGTCGGCAAGAACGGCCTGCCGGCCGACGATCTGAAGGGCCTGATCGCCTGGCTGAAGCAAAATCCCGACAAGGCGTCGGTCGGCATCGCCGGCGTCGGCGCCACCGGGCATCTCACCGGAATTTCGTTCCAGAAGGAGACCGGGACCAAATTCCAGTTCATCCCCTATCGCGGCAATGGCCCGGCGATGCAGGACCTCTTGTCCGGGCAGATCGATTTCATGATCGAGCCGGCGTCGAACTTCAAGGCGCTGCTCGGTGCGGGCAGCGTCAAGCCCTATGCAATCACCGGCAAGGCGCGGCTGCCGTCGTCGCCGAATATTGCGACCGCCGACGAGGCCGGGCTGCCGGGATTCTTCGCCTCGCTCTGGTACGGACTGTGGGTGCCGAAGGACACGCCAAAGGACATCGTGACAAAACTGAACGCCACCATGGTGCAGGTGCTGGCCGATCCCCAGGTGCAAAAGCGGTTTGCGGAGCTCGGCATCCAGATCACGGCGCCCGCCCAGCAATCGCCGGAAGCCCTGCGCACGTATCAGAGGGACGAAGCCGAACGCTGGTGGCCGATCATCAAGGCGTCGAACATCAAGGTGGATTGAGGAGGGCGGCGCTCCTGCTGCAGGAGCTGCTCGCTTACTTCAGGCCGCCGACATCCGAGGCGAGAAAGGCCCTGATCTCATCGAGGAAGCGCGCGAGCCCGGGTTCACCTTCGAGCATGACATGGTTCTGGCTCTCGAGCGGAACGAAGCGGGCGCCCGGTATGCCCGCGGCCATCCGCCGGCCCGATTCAAAGGGCACCCGGGCATCATGACGGGCATGCATGACCAGCGTCGGCACCCTGACCTGGGATAGCAGCGCGGTCACGTCGGCGTCGCCATTCGCTTGCAGATTGCGCGCGGCGTCGGTGGCCGAACTGGAGATGCGTTGCAACTCATTGAACCAGTCGGCCTGTTCCTTGCTGGCGCCCGGAACGAACTGGGTTGTGAACATCTGCCGGAACGCCGGGTTTTCCTGGCCCCATCCGACCCGCATCAGGGTCACCATCGCTTCTCCGGCCTGCTTTTCGGCCTCGGTCCTGGCGCGTTTTCTCCAGCCGACGGCATAACCGCCATGAAGAATCAAACGGGAGACGCGCTCCGGGTGCCGGACCGCATAGGCGATTGAAACCGCGCAGCCTTGCGAGATGCCGAGCAGGTCGAAGCGCTCGATGCCGGCCGCATCGACAACCGCTTCGAGATCACCGACGAAATCCTCAAATCCGACGTCGGGCACCTCGCGATCCGACAATCCGTTGCCGCGCGCGTCGTATCGATAGAAGGCGTGATCGCGCGACAATTCGCGGTAGAGATGCCGCCAGATCGGATTTTCGAAATCGAATTCGAGATGGGTCATCCAGTGGCCGGTCTTGACCAGCGGCGGGCCCCGGCCGATTCGGGCATAGGCCAGCTGCACACCGTCCTTGGCCTGGCAGAAATGGATTTCCTGTTCGTACGGCAAGGCCGGCGCGGTTGAATCATCTTCAACCGCGGAAGCAACCGAGGCCGGCAGGGCTTCGATGTCCTTTGCCGCAAGCCCGAACACACCCACGGTGCGGGAGATGTTCTTCACGGCCTGCTCGCCGAGATCGGCGAACGCGATCGAAAGCTTGTCCCTGATCTGGTCGTTCGCCGCCCTTGAGATGCAGACGCCGCCGGGCTCGCACAGCGTTTCCAGCCGCGCGGCGATGTTGACGCCGTCGCCGAAAATATCGTCGCCATCGATGATGATGTCGCCGAGGTTGATGCCGATCCGGAACACGATTTTTCTTGTCCGGCGGAATGCTCGCGTTGCGCCCGACCATGCGGCGCTGAATGAATACCGCACAACTCACGGCGTCGACGACGCTGGCGAATTCCACCAGCATGCCGTCGCCGGTGGTTTTGACGATGCGGCCATGGTGCTCGGCTATGGCGGAATCGATCAGTTCGCGCCGATGCGACTTGAGGGCGGTAATGGTCCCCATCTCGTCGGCGCCCATCAGGCGGCTGTAGCCGACCACATCCGCCGCCAAAATGGCAGCCAGCCGTCGCTGCATGCGCGTTCCCCGGTCAGTGTCCAGCGCAATTTTGCCTGCGAATGTCAGCAGCTACAAGCCCGGAGACGAAAGGGCCGGTAGGAGTCCGCCCGCCGCACTCGCCGCATGAGCTGAACCCGTCACAACCGCTCCAGCTTCTGCAGGCAGCGCGACACCCCGACCTCCGGCGGCATCGGCGTATCGGGAAAACTGGTCTTCCAGTTGGTGACGCCGACTTCGCCGACGTAGATGTCGCCCTTGGAATCCAGCGCGATGCCGTGGGGCGCGAGGAATTTGCCGGTCTCGATGCCGGCGCCGTTCTCGCCGCCGAGCCGCGCGATGCGTTTTCCCTGGGAGTCGACTATGGACAGGCGCGGACCGAGGTTCGGCACCTTGAGGTTGACGGGCATGCCGGGACCGAGTTCACCAATGACAAAATTCGGCGATTTGCCGCCGCCGCAGGCGCACAGCGCGCAGGGCCGGTGCAGATTATTCCATTGGGTCTCATATTTGCCGTTGCCGTCGAATACCTGGACGCGGTGGTTCTCGCGGTCGGCGACATAGACCCAGCCGTCGGCGTCGGTGACGATGTTGTGCACGATGTTGAACTGGCCGGGATCGGTGCCGGGCTCGCCCCAGGTTTTGATCAGTTTGCCGTCGGGGGTGTATTTGTGCACGCAGGCATTGCCGTAGCCGTCGGAGACGTAGATTTCGCCCTTCGGCGACAGCGCGGTGTGGGTGCAGCGGTGAAACGGCTCGCCGCTCATGAACGGCGCCGGCTTGTCGGGGATGCCGATGGTCAACAGCACCTTGCCGTCGGTGGAGCATTTTCGCACCGTGTGGTCGCCGTCGTCGGTGCAATAGAGATTGTCGTCGGCGTCGATGTGCAGCCCGTGCGCCCGGTTGAACAGCCCTTCGCCCCAGCTCCTGAGAAAATTGCCCTGGCGATCCAGCACTACCATCGGGTGGGCGCCGCGGTTGAAGACATAGATGCGGTCCTTGCTGTCGACCGCGACCGCGGCGGCGTCGGTCAGCGACCAGCCGTCCGGCAGCCTGGCCCAGTTCTCCACCACGCGGTAACGGTGTTCGCCCGAGCCCAGAATGGTCGGCATGTGTTTTCTCCCGATGCGACGGCCGGTTGGTTCGGCCGTGTTCCCGGTTGAGTGTCGCAGAGGCCGGAGCGAAGCACGAGTGACTTTTGCGCATGGCGCGCGTTCGCGCCATGCCGCCGATTGCTGTCGTCGAGGCCTCAGGTGATGGTCAGCGCGCCGGGTAAACTTGCGGAATTCGCGCCACCATCATTGACCTCGACGTTCCAGGCACCTGAGGTCGCGGTGCTGACATCGAGGTCACAAACAACCGCACTCTGGCTCGATGTGACATTGGTCGCGATAATCTCAACGCCGCCCTTCGTGATCTTGACTTGCTTGATGCCGTTGAGGTTGGCTCCCTTGATCTCAAGATGGAGCGGGCCCCCCGAAGCCAGTGCATGTGACGGCGGATTGATGCCGCTCAGGGTTGGCGGCGCCGCCGCCGGCCCTCCCGCCGCATCGCTGCCCGCCTTCACTCCCGACGTTACCGAGCCGGCGCCGAGGTAGAAGCTGGTGACAGCCGTCATGAGCGTGCCGAGCAGTACAAGCAACTGCTTGGCGAAATCCTCGCTCGCCGGGTTGGAGCTTCGATAGCTGACGTCATAAGTCCCCGGCTTGACGGTGGACTCGACGGACTGAATGTCCCGCGCATTGGTGTGGGTCTGGAAAAAGAGCGAACGGTCAGCGGGAGTCATCTGCTTGATTTCAGCGACCGGGCCGGTGCCCTTTGAGATATTCTGATACAGAAAAACCGAAAGGATTGCGAACAGCACAATCAGCGAAAGTGCGATGACCGCACGGATGGAGCCCTCCGGTAAACCCAGCGCCTGCGTATTGTTGGTGAGGCTGAGAATTGAAAACATCGTCGCTACGGCGGTCAGCAACAGCACGAGCACGACGACGCCGCCGATGGCCACGAGTGGGAGCGAGTTGTCGCCCTTGGTGACCATTGTGGTCAACATGTAGAACAGCACGATCAGTGCTATCAGGACCACCAGCCCGGCGCCGCCCGTCCAGATCTGTGCGGCATATTTTTTACCTTCCATTGGACTACCCCCTCTGTTTGGATCCAATCCACTCAAGCCAGTTGTTGGATGACTTCGATCGAGACGCGACGAATTACTTCGACGAGCGCGATCCCTGATCTCGCCGGTCGGCCGGTGCGCCGCCTCCTGTGGCCTTGTGAGCATCCGGTAAAAAGTGCGACTGCGTTCTCAATATAAATCAGTATCGGCAATTTCACCTTCGATTGTCCATATGAGAAAACGAGTGTCAAGGTTGAATGCTGCCGCAACGGACGCCTGGAGTCGGAATGTCGGTACCGAACCGGTGTGGTCTCGCCAAAGGTTCGCCCGATCCGGCATTGCGCCAGCCCGCCGGCGGCGACGGTTTTGCCGTCCCGGCGGCCGTCTACCCCTCGATATCCTCCGCCGCGATGATCCGCTGGCGAAGCGCCAGGCGCACCAGTTCGATATCGGAGGCGACGCCGAGCTTGGCGCGGATCTGATAGCGGGTGTTGGCCGCGGTCTTGACGCTGATATGCAGCGTCTCGGCGATCTCCTCGACCGATTTCTCGGCCAGCAGCATGCGCAGGATTTCGAATTCCCGCGGGCTCAGCGCGTCGGTGGCGGAAGGTTCGTCGGCGAGCCGGTTGATGGCGAGTTCGTGGTCGATGTCGGGGCTGAGCGCGATGCGCCCGGCCATCACCTCGGCGATCGCGCGCAGCAGCGCGTCGGGCGGGTTGCTCTTGGTGACGAAGCCGCGTGCCCCGGCCTTGATCGCCTGCACCGCGTAGGCGGCGCTCTGGTGCATCGTGAAGACGAGAATACGCGCGGCCTTGTCCCATTGCCGGATCCGCCTGATGGCCTCGACACCGCCAATGCCCGGCATCGACAGGTCCATGATGACGAGGTCGGGCCTGACCTCCTTGTAGATGCGGTAGGCATCTGCGCCGTTGCCGGCCTCGGCGACGACCTGAAGGCGATCCTGCTTATGCAGCAGCGAGCGGTAGCCCTCGCGCACGATGGCATGGTCATCCGCCAGCATGACGCGGGTGCGGCCGAAGGCGCTGGCCGTGCTCAAGGCTGCGCTCCCGGGTTGGGAATGCTGACGACAAGCCGGGCTCCCCCCCGTCGGCGGCCGCTCGAAGCACAGCGTTCCGCCGAGCGAGGCGACCCGCTCCTGCATGCCGAGCAGTCCAAGGCCTGCTTTCGGCGCCGGACCGGCGCCGGCCGCCTCGCCGTCATCCTCGACGCTCAGGACGATGTCGGTCGCGCCAATCTCCAGCCGCAATTGCACGCGCCCGGCCTGGGCGTGCTTTGCCGCGTTGGTGATCGCTTCCTGCGCGATGCGATAGAGATTGGCGCAGACGCCGGGGGGCAAATTGTCGGCCTCGCCGGTGACGGCAATATCGAATCGGGTGCGACCTTTCTCAAAACCGTTCCAGCTCGCAACCAGGCTTTCGAGGCTGAGGGTGAGACCGAGTTCCTCGACATCCGGTGGACGCAGGCGCACCAGCGCGCCGCGCAGCGTGTCCATCAGGCCCGCCGTCATGCGGGAGATGCCCCGGCATTCGGCGAGCAGCGGCGGACATTCGCGCTCCGCGGTATGGGCGGCGGAGGCAGCCTGGGCCGCGATGGCGGTGAGCGACTGACCGAATTCGTCGTGCAATTCGCGTGCGAGACGCCGCCGCTCCTCGTCCTGCACCTCGATCAGCTTTCGCGTCAGCACGTTGCGGTCGGCGAGAGTGGTCTGCAGCCGTTGCGCCAGCGTGTTGAAGACATCGGAGATCGCCGACAGTTCCGCGAGGTCAAAACGGGGCAGGCGCGCCGAGAGATCGTTCGCCGCAAGCCGCTTCAGCCCTGTCCCGATGGCCTGCGTCGGCCGCAGCGCGCGTGACAGCGCGGCGTAGACCGCGATGCAAAGTGCCGCCAGCGCGACCGCCATGATGGAGAGCAGGCGGCTCGCCTCGCGCCAGCTCTGGCCGATCTGCGTCGCCGGATCGAGCGCGGCGACCGCAACGCCGCCCGGGCGGCCGGCGATCGTGAGCGGCATCGAGATCGGTTCGCCGGGATGGAAGATGGCGCGATAGAGCGCGGCAAAACTTTCGGGTGCGGCGGTTTCGTTGGTCGGCGCGCCGTTGCAAATACCCTGGCGGAAGGTTCCGGCACTGTCCCGATAGGAGATGCAGAGGCCGGGCTCCATCAGCGCTGCGACCCGTTGCAGATCGGGCGTGGGATTGCCGGGCAGGGAGACCCACGGCACCTGCTGCAGTGCGATGTCCCGGGCAACGATTTCCGCGATGCGGCTCACCTTGGCCTTCGCGACCTGGTTACTGTCGAACAAGGCCCAGGCCGCAACCGCGACGAAGCAAACCGCCGCGAGCGCCGCCACACGTAATGTCAGCCGCAGCTTCAGATCGAGGGCGTGCGCTCCGCGCGCCACGGAATCAGTTGCCTGTCGCAAGCTCCCTCCCGTTTGCCCGACATATAGAAGCAAATTTCGCCTGGAAGAAGCAGGGCACGGCAAGATCGGGCATTTCACCCGGCCGGATCAGGGAAAGTTGCCGTTTCGCGAGGACCGTGGATCGGGCGGGATGACGGCGATTTGGCAACCGGTCGGCTGATCCATGCGCAGCATCGCACTTCTCCTCGCCCCGGCCATGATTCTGGCAGGGGGCGCGGCCGCCGGTGCCGCCGAAACCGCCGCGCCGCCTCCCGTCAAGCTGGCGGTGTTTCCGTTCGAACTCGAGGATTTCAGCGCTGCAGCCGCCTACATCCCCCCTGACGAGATCGACCGCGAGCAGTTGCGGCTTTCGACCGAGGAGGCGCGACGGCTGATCGCGGGATCCGGGCGCTACCAGTTGGTCGACCTCGGCGCGGCGAACGAACCGATCGCGAAAGCCGGCGCTTTGCGCGACTGCGGGGGCTGTGAAGCCGGCATTGCTTCCGGACTTGCCGCGGACCAGTCCATGATCGGCATCGTGACGCGCATCGGACGAACGGAATATGCGGTAACCTACAAGATCCGCGACGCCCGGTCCGGGGCGCTGGTCAGTGTCGAGCAGACCGACCTGCGGATGGGCGCCAACGTCGCATGGAGCCGTGGGGCGCGCTGGTTGATCCAGCGGCGTCTGCTGGAACGGGCGCAATAGCGCGGTGCGCAACGACAGGAGGAACTCGCCCAATGGAAAAGCCGACAACACCGAGGTCAACGGTCCTGGCTCTGCTCGCTGCCGCCGTTCTCTGCGTCAGTCCCGTTCGGCAAGGCGGGGCGCAGGGTGAAGTGCCATTCCTCGCGGTCGCCGAAATCCATTATGTCGACACCTCGGGCGAGGTGATCGATCAAAGCGCCGACCATCAGCGGCGCCTGCGCACCTTCGAAGCTTCGCTGCGCCGCGACCTTGCGGCGGGCGGCAAACTGCGCAGCGTCGTACTCGACTGCCCGTCAAATGCCTGTTCGGTCGGCGATATCGACGCCAACCAGCTGATCGGCAAGGCGCAGGCAGCCGGCGCCGACTTTCTCCTGATCAGCAGCTTTCACAAGATGAGCACACTGGTGCAATGGGCGAAATTCGACATGATCGACGTCAAGGCGCAGAAGCTGATTTTCGGTTCCCTGGTCTCCTTCCGTGGCGACAACGACGAGGCCTGGCGGCGCGCGGAAACCTTCATGGTGCGCAACATCATGGATCGCGAATTCATGCAGCCCGCGGCAGCAGCCCCTCCTCGATCGCCTTGATCTGCAGCGCCAGCTGTTTTGAGCCGATCCGGCATTGCGCGAGGCCTCCGGCGATCAACCACAGGCCGGGCTGGCCGGTCCGCACATACATGTTGCGCAGTTCCTCCGTATCGCCAAAACCCCAGATGGTGCCGACGCGCCCGGCGACATCCTCGCCGAACAGTTTTCGCACCAGTTCCTCCTGGCGCTTGTAGCCGGTCGCGAGCACGATCAGGTCGGCGGCGACAGTTTTGCCGTCCTTCATGAGCGCGCCTTCGGCGATAAAACTGTCGATATCGGCAAACTGTTTCAGGGCGATCGCGCCGCTGACGATCAGGTCGGAGCAGCCGACATTGAAATAATAGCCGCCGCCGCGGGTGAGGTATTTGAACTGCCAGCCGGTATTGTCCTCCCCAAAATCGAGCTTGAAGCCGGCGCGTTCGAGGCCGGCGAGCAAGTCCGTGTCGAGTTCCCTCGATTTCTCGCAGGTGATCGCGTGGCTCTTGCGGGCCAGTTTTAGCGGCATCGAGACCGCGAGCAGGTCGTTATCCTCCAAGGTACCCTCATTGTAGGGCGTGTAGACCAGCTGCGCCGACGGCTCGATGGAGACCACCAGCGTCGAGGAGCGCTGCACCATCGTCACTTCCGCGCCGCTCGAATGCAGGTCCTGCGCGATATCGTGGCCGCTGTTGCCGGTGCCGATCACGATGGCTTTTTTGCCCTTCCATTCCTCGCCGTCGGTGTACTGGCTGGAGTGGATCACGGTGCCCGCAAAATTCTTCAGGGAGGCGATATCGGGCAGGCTCGGAATGCCACTGACGCCGGTGGCGAGCACGACATGGCGCGGATGCATGATGCGCTTGCTGCCGTCGGCGCGGCGCAGGGTCACGGTCCAGCGGCCTTCGGTCTCGTCGTAGGCGCCGCCTTCGAATTCCGTCCCGGTCCAGTAATTCAGCTCCATGCCGTCGACATAGGATTCGAACCAGTTGGCGAGCTTGTCCTTCGGGATATAGGTCGGCCAGTTCGGCGGAAACAGCATGTAGGGCAGGTGATTGACCTGCACCTGGTTGTGCAGCGTCAGCGCGTGGTAGCGCTTGCGCCAGTTGTCGCCGATCCGCAGTTCCCGGTCGACGATCAGGGTATCGACATCAAGCTGCTTGAGCCGGGCGGCGATGCACAGGCCAGACTGGCCGCCGCCGATCACCAGCACGGTCGGATCGCGGTCGGCGTATTCGGCCGACGCCCTGCGCAGATCGAGCCAGTTGGGCCCGCGAAAATCCCGCGAATAGGCGCTGCCCCGTGGCCGCGCCACGCCGAGCTGCTCCTCAAAACCCTTCAATTCCTGAAGCGCGGTCAGCAGCGTCCAGGCCTTTTGCCGATCGCCGTCGTCGGCATCCGGGATCAGCCGCAAAATGCCGTCGCCGCGCCCGATTGCGGTCTCGAATTTGAAGATCGCCTCGATGCAAGGGGTGCCGGCGCGAGTCACCCGGCGTGGCGCGGCACGATCGGGATCGATGGCAAAGCCTGTCGGCGCGGCATCGGCCGCCTGCGATTTCAAGGTCGCCAAAATGGCATCGCGGCCGTTGACGGTCTGCAGCGTCCAGCTCATGGCCAGCACGTCTCGCCAGTAGCTGTCGGGATGAAACAGGGATTTCAGATCGTCGCTGGAATTTGCGAGCGCATCTTCGAACTGCGCCAGCCAGTTTTCGACGGCGGCGGCGATATTTTCGGTTCGGTCCAGCATCTGCTTTTCTCGTAACCTGTCGTCTGCGCGGCGTCTCCTGTGAGGGAGCCTACACCGATTTGGTTCGCTGCCGATTCAAATTTTGAGCAGCCGGTTCCAGACACGTAAAACGATCCCGCGGCACGGTTTTGCCCGAAAATGTTAGGGATCGGCCAAATCTATCGACGTCATTGCGAAGAGCGTTTGCGACGAAGCAATCCATCTCACAGCGCAAGGAAACAATGGATTGCTTCGCGGAGCCTGTCATCGGGCGCGCATTCGCGCGACCCGTTGGCTCGCATTAACGTTGAGAGAGCGGTGCGTCGCCGCCTATTTGCCGAGCGAAAGGATGTGCCCCAGTTGCGGCGGCACGCGGCCGTTGAGCGTATCGAGATAGACCCGCTTCACGGCATCCGGCCCGCCGGCTTTCGGCCACCGCAAGCCAGCGCTCCAGGATCGGGGCAAAGCCGGACCAAGCTGCGGAGAAACGCGTATCGATGCCGCCGGGGCCCCACTCCTTCGCCCGCTTGCGAAATCTGGTCGGGCGCGAAGAACCAGCTCGGCCTGGCGCCCGGCAAGGCCGGCTCGTCCGGCGATGAGGCGCGGTGGGTGAGCCCGATCCGGCCGGAATATTTTGTCTGTTCGCCGAAATGCCGGTGCAGCGTTTCACGCAAGCCGCTGTTGCCCGCCATGTCCACATAGGCGACCGGCGTATCCGGCGGCAGCGATGTCACGCTTTCGTAGGTCACCACGTCGTCGTAGCAGCCGAGCGACCTGACAAAATCCACATTGCCGGTCGAGGTCAGCCCGATCACCCGGACCTCCTTGCGCAGCCTATGCAGCAGGTGCGCAAGCCCGAACGCGGTCTTGCTGGAAGCGCTGGACAGCAGCACCGCGCGGGCGCCGAAGAACTCGTTTTCGGCCAGATAATCGTCGACCAGGAACGACAACATGAACAGCGGCCGCAACAGCGCCTGGTAGTCGCCCTGCCGTCCGGCGAAAGCGGGGTCGCCGCTGACGCGGGCATAGGCGTTGTAGACCGCCGCCACGCCTTGCCGATGCGCCGCGGCGTCGCGCAGGCCGCGCTTGCTGACGTCGGCGGCCTCGATCAGCAGATGCGTTGCCATCGGAAAATAGCCGAACAGCATTTCACCCGCGGCGATATTCGGATGTCCCGACGCGATCACCTCGCCAAATCCCCACACCGGCACGTTGCCAAAACCTTCCGGCGCCGGAAACAGCTGTCAGTATTTTAGTTGGTCGCCGAGCACGGCGTAGGTGATGTTGTTGGCGGTGAAGGCAAAGCGAGTGACCTTGACCAGCAACGCGTCGGCAGGAAATGCGGCGGCATCAGGCAGTTGCGTGTTGACGAATTTGCATTGCTGCAGATCGTTGCGGGCGACGACGAAGTTAATGGAGTTCATTTTCTCGATCCCGGTATTTTTCAGGCCGGGCCGATCTTTGCCTTCGTAGTTGACCGTTTTGCAACAGGCATCTTGTTTAAAGCACTGTTCACCTTTTCCGGCGCTGCGACCACCCCCTCGCGCTTCTTCAGCGCGCGATAGTAGCTCCACCACAGATGTGCTGCGGCGCCGCGCAGTGGACGCCATGGCTCGGCCAGCGGCGCCATCTGTTTCGCCGTCGGCCGGGTCTTCAGGCCGAGGCCGATCTTCACCGCTTCCTGCACCGCGAGGTCGCCGGCCGGCCAGGCGTCGCCATGGCCGAGGCAGAACAGCAGATAGACATCGGCGGTCCACGGGCCGATGCCATGCAGCGAGGTCAGCGTGTTGTGCGCGGCGTCGGCGTCCTCGTTGGCCAGCACGTCGAGATTGAGCCGCTCGGCGGCGATCTCGCGCGCCAGGTTCTTCAGGGTCTTTATCTTCGCCGCCGACAGGCCGAGCCGGCCGAGCCGGTCGGCGCGCGCCTTGCGCAGCGCGTCGTGATGAAACGGATCGAACGCGGCGCTGACGCGGCCCCAGATCGCCGCGGCGCTGGCGGTGGAGACCTGCTGGCCGCAGACGATGTGCGCGAGACCCTCAAAGCCCGGCTCGCGCCGCCGCAGCGCCGGCATGCCCGCGATTTCGAACACGGGCCGCAGCCGTGGATCGAGCTTCAGCAGCGCGTGGATGGCCTCTTCGAGGTCGGCCTGGGTGTCGAGGTGGAGCGGCATGTGGAGTCTTTACCTCGTCATGGCCGGGCATAGAGCTGCCTTGCGCAGACTACGTACACTTGTCTGCGCTCCCGGCCATCCACGTCTTCCTATCCTGTTATTCGGATATGATTCCGCAACGTCGAGGACTCCGTCGAGACAAACCCCCGGGCGCTGTTGCAGACGTGGATGGCCGGGACAAGCCCGGCCATGACGGAGTATTGAATCAATGCCGCCCGTCTTCCGCTTCGCACCGAGCCCGAATGGCTACCTGCATCTCGGCCATGCCTATTCGGCGCTGCTGAATTTCGACCTGGCGCGCGAGAGCGGCGGCCGGTTCCTGCTACGCATCGAGGATATCGACGCGACCCGTTGCAGGCCGGAATTCGAGGCCGCGATCTACGAGGATCTCGCCTGGCTCGGGATCTCCTGGGAAACGCCGGTGCGGCGGCAGTCGGAGCATCTGGCGGATTTTCGCGCCGCGCTGGAAAAACTGTCGGCCCGGGGTCTTGTCTATTCGAGTTTCGAGAGCCGGGCGGAAATCGCAAGGCTGGTGGCCGAGCGGGAGGTGAGCACACCCTGGTCCCGCGATCCCGATGGCGCGCCGCTCTATCCCGGCATGGCGAAGTCGTTGTCGCCGGACCAGCGCGCGCGGCTGCTGGAATCCGGCGTACCTTATGCGCTGCGGCTCGACATGGCCGCGGCCCGCGCGCGCGTCTCCGGTCTCGCCTGGGCCGAGCATGGCGCCGGTCCGAACGGCGAAACCGGGGCGGTGGCGGCCCGGCCGGAGGCGTGGGGTGACGTCATCCTCGCGCGCAAGGAGACGCCGACCAGCTACCACCTCTCGGTGGTGATCGACGACGCCCTGCAGGGCGTCACCGACGTGGTGCGCGGCGTGGACCTGTTCTGGTCGACCAGCGTCCACCTTCTGCTGCAGCAGTTGCTCGGCCTGCCGCAGCCGGCCTATCGGCACCACCGCCTCGTTCTGAACGACGGCGGGCACAAGCTTTCGAAGTCGAGCGCGGCCACCGGCCTGCGCGAACTCAGGGCCGGGGGTGCCACGCCCGCCGACATCCGCCGTCTGGTAGGCCTGGCCTAGTCGCGGGCGGGCAGTGCTGCAAACAGTTCACAACACGCCTCTCCGGCGTGACTCCGCGCGCCCCGCCATGGCATGGTGGGGCGGGGTGAGGGGAGTCATGGCGCCAAAATCGCGTTCACAACGCACGGCGCGGTCGCTCAAAAAACGGCCGCTGCGGAAGCGTGCTTCAAAAGTTGCCGGCGGCAAGGCGCGCAAACGCGGAGCCACGGCCGCCATGCCCGGCATGGTCGAGGTGGCGCTCGCCGCGTTCGCGCACGAGGTCCGCACGCCGCTGACCGGGATTCTCGCCATCAGCGATCTGCTGGCAACCTCCGACCTCGACGAGCGCGAACGGCGCTGGGTCGATACCATCAAGGCCGGCGCCGAACACCTTGCCAGCCTCGCGACATTGTTTGTCGACGCGGCGCGAAGCGGGGTCACCGGGCTTGGCGTTCGGCAGGATTTTTTCGATCTGGGCGCGCTCGCCCGCAGCGTCGGCGATTCGCTGGCCGGCCGGGCCGACCGCCAAGGGCCTGCAGTCGCACAGTCGACATTTCCGAAAAGCTTCCGGCCTTCGTGATCGGCGATCCCGTCCGCCTGCGTGCGGCGCTGGAAAACCTGATCGACAATGCCGTGAAGTTCACCGAAGCCGGCGGCGTCGCGCTCGCGGTCAGGCCGATGCGCGGGCCGAGGGGCAAGGTCAGTGTCGCCTTTTCGGTTTCCGACAGCGGAATCGGTCTGACGCTGAACGAGATCAAGCGGCTGTTTCGTCCGTTCTCGCAGGCCAATGTCTCTATCGCCTCGCGCTTCGGCGGCGCCGGCCTCGGGCTTGCCTCGGTGAAGGCGCTGGCGCGGGCGATGGGCGGCGACATCGAAGTGGCGCCGCGGCGCGGCGGCGGCACCACCTTCACCTTGAGCGTCTCCCTGGTCCGCGCCAGGGCGCCGAAGGCCGCCAGTTCGGATGCCGATGCCGTTTCGGCGCCGGGAGAGGGGCGGGGCCTGCGCGTTCTCAGCGTCGAGGACAATCCGTTCGGCCGGGTGGTGCTCAATGCGGTGCTCACCGAACTCGGTCATCAGGCGGAATTTGTCGGACGCGGCGAAGTCGCCGCCGAGCGGATCGCGGAAGGCGCCTTCGACGCGGTGCTGATGGACATGGTATTGCCGGGCATCAACGGCATCGAGGCGATCCGGCGAATTCGCAGGCTGAAATCGCCGCTCGGCCGCATTGCGATCATCGGGGTATCGGGACGCGGCGACGACGAGAAGGCTTCGCGCGAGGCCGGCGCCGACGCCTTCCTGGTCAAGCCTGTGAGTCTCCGCGGGCTCTAGCGACTGCGCTGCTTGAAGCGACACGCCGTGTGGCAACCGCGACTTGATGATCGCCGCGTTCAGTTCGCCGCCGAACACGAAGATCGCGGCGAGGAAATACAGGAACACCAGCGCGATGATCACCGAGGCGAGGCCCGCATACATCGTGACGTAGTTGTTGGCGAAGCGCGCCAGATAGTGTCCGAACACGATGCCCGAGATCAGCGATGCCACCATGGTGAAGATGATTCCGGGCAGGATCTGCAGGAAGCCGCGGCGCCCGGCGGGAAGCCAGGCATGCAGGATGAGCAGCGCGACCACCAGCGCCGAGATGGTGATGCCGTAGCGGGCGTAAAACAGGAATCGCTCGTTGGTCTCGACGAAGAACGGGATGTAGCGCCGCGCCGTTTCCAGCGCCAGCGGACCGAGCACGATCAGAAACGCCATCGCCAGCGAGGTGACGGCAGCCACCAGCGTGTAGCCGATCGATTCCAGTCGCAGCCAGTACCAGCTCCGCGGCTCGATCACGGCGTAGGCGCGGTTGAGCGCGACCCGCAGCGCCTCGACGCCGTTGGAGGCAAAATACACCGCGAGTGCCGCGCCGATGGTCAGGATATCGCCGCGCGTCGTGGTCAACACGTCGTGGATTTCGCCGACGATCGAATCCGCGACCTGCTTGGGCCAGACCTGAAGCATCAGCTCGGCCGCCTGGTCGGCGAGTTCCTTGGAGCCGAAAAAGCCGGCCAGCGACGTCAATACGATCAGGAACGGAAACAGCGCCATCAGGGTCGACAGCGCGATATGACTGGCGATCGCCCAGCCGTCATCGGCGAGAAACGTGTAGAGCGCATCCATCACGACCAGATAGATGTTGCGAAGCTGCCTCACATTTCACCTTGACGGAGCTGACGACGCGTTCGACCGGCGACCCTGCTAGCATCTGATACTATTGGACAAAAAGCCAGATCGTTGCAGCGGGGACGGGTGCGGCTGGCTGCGATGGCGGACCGCCCAAGGCGGTGTTATGTAGCGCCGATGGCATCCTTCCTGAGTTCGATTCTTCTTCCCATAGCGGTCGCTGCCGTAGCCCTGGTTCTGCTGCTCGGCCTGCTCAACATGATGCGGGGCGGCTCGCCGAACCGCTCGCAGAAACTGATGCGGCTCAGGGTATTGCTGCAATTCGTCGCTGTTATCATCACCATGCTCGCGGTCTGGGCGATGAGCCGCTAGCGCATGATCCGGAAAAGTGGAAGCCGGTTTTCCCTGCGACAAACGCGAAGCGTTTGCGCGGAGATCATGCGCAAACCTTAAGGGAACAGGTTCATGGTAACCCTGAATCGTATCTACACCCGCACCGGCGATGACGGCACCACCGCGCTCGGCAGCGGCGAACGCCGGCCGAAATACGATCTGCGCATCGCCGCCTATGGCACCGTCGACGAGACCAACGCCGCCATCGGCATCGTGCGGCTGCATCTGGAGGACTGCGCGGGCTCGATGCGATGCTCGGCCTGATCCAGAACGATCTGTTCGATCTCGGCGCCGACCTCGCGGTGCCCGAGCGCGAGGGCAAGGCCGAACGCCTGAGAATGCTGGCAAGCCAGGTCGAGCGCCTCGAGCGCGACATCGACACCCTGAATGCGGAACTGGCACCCTTGACCTCGTTCGTGCTGCCCGGAGGGACGGCTGCGGCGGCGCATCTGCATCTGGCGCGCACCATTTGCCGCAGGGCGGAACGGATCATGGTGGAACTCGCCGCCCGGCCCGGCGAGCGGGTCAGCGATCCCGCCATCCATTATATCAACCGCCTGTCGGATTTCCTGTTCGTGGCCAGCCGTTCCGTCAACAATAATGGCGCTGGCGACGTGCTGTGGGTGCCCGGCCAGAACCGTTGAGGCAGCCATGCGTTGGGACGATTCTCGGGACGACGTTCCTGGGGCGATTTTTGGCTTTCGCGCGTTGACCGGGGTTGGCGGGACCTTTAGGTTCCGCGCCCAAGCTGATCAAACCCCAGAATTCAAGTGAAAGAGGGTCGATGAAGGTTCTTGTGCCGGTAAAACGGGTGGTCGATTACAACGTCAAGGTCCGCGTCAAGAGCGACGGATCGGGCGTCGAACTGTCCAACGTCAAGATGTCGATGAATCCGTTCGACGAAATTGCCGTCGAGGAAGCGCTGCGCCTGCGAGAGGCCGGCAAGGCGACCGAAGTGGTGGTGGTGTCGATCGGCCCGGCGCAGGCCTCCGAAACCATCCGCACCGGGCTCGCCATGGGCGCGGACCGCGGCATCCTGGTCAAGGCGGAAGGTAATGTCGAACCGCTGGCGGTGGCCAAGATCCTGAAAGCCATCGTCGACGAGGAAAAACCCGGCCTCGTCATTCTCGGCAAGCAGGCGATCGACGACGATTCGAACCAGACCGGCCAGATGCTGGCGGCACTTCTGGGGTGGTCGCAGGCGACCTTCGCCTCAAAACTCGAAGTCGACGGTTCCGATTTCAATGTCACGCGCGAGGTCGATGGCGGCCTGCAGACCCTGAAGCTGAAGGGCCCGGCGATCGTCACCACCGATCTCAGGCTGAACGAACCGCGTTACGCCAGCCTGCCCAACATCATGAAGGCCAAGAAGAAGCCGATCGCCGACAAGAGCGCCGCCGATTACGGCGTCGATCTGACCGCGCATCTGGAGATCCTCAAGACATCCGAACCGCCGGGCCGCCAGGGAGGCGTCAAGGTCAAGGACGTCGCCGAGCTGGTGTCGAAACTCAAGAACGAAGCCGGGGTTCTCTGATGACCACGCTGTTGATTGCCGAACACGAACACGAAAACCTCAAGGACTCCACCAACAAGGCGCTGACCGCGGCCACCCAGCTCGGGGCCGAGGTCCATGTGCTGGTTGCCGGTGGCGGCCAGGGCACCAGGGCGGCGGCGGAGGCTGCTGCCAAGCTCGCCGGCGTGACAAAAGTGCTGGTCGCCGAAGGCGACGCCTATGCCCACGACCTTGCCGAGCCGCTGGCGGCGCTGATCGTGGCGCTGGCGCCTGGCTACGACGCCTTCGTCGCACCGGCCACCTCGCGCTTCAAGAACGTGATGCCGCGCGTCGCAGCCCTGCTCGACGTCATGCAGGTGTCTGAAATCATCAAGGTGGTCGCGCCCGACACGTTCGAGCGGCCGATCTATGCCGGCAACGCGATCCAGACCGTGAAATCGAAGGACGCCAAGAAGGTCATCACGGTGCGGACCTCGACCTTCGCAGCGGCGGCCGGCGAAGGCGGCAGCGCCTCGGTTGAGAACGCAGCCTCCGCGGCCGATCCCGGCCTCTCCAGCTTCGTCGGCGAGGAAGTGGCAAAAAGCGACCGCCCCGAACTGACGTCGGCAAAAATCATCGTCTCCGGCGGCCGCGCCATGCAGAGCCGCGAGAACTTTGCCAAATATATCGAGCCGCTCGCCGACAAGCTCGGCGCCGGCGTCGGCGCCTCGCGCGCCGCGGTCGATGCCGGCTATGCGCCGAACGACTGGCAGGTCGGCCAGACCGGCAAGGTGGTGGCGCCCGGAACTCTATGTCGCGATCGGCATCTCCGGCGCGATCCAGCATCTCGCCGGCATGAAGGATTCCAAGGTGATCGTCGCCATCAACAAGGACGAGGACGCGCCGATCTTCCAGGTCGCCGATTACGGCCTGGTCGCGGATCTCTACCAGGCGGTTCCCGAACTGACCGAGGCGCTCGGCAAGCTCGGAAAGTAACGGCGAAGAGAATAGCCGGCCGGATGAGGGGCATCCGGCCGGTGTTCATACAAGGGGAGGGGGCAGGCGCACGCGCGTCGTTCCGGTGGATGACAAGATGGCGGTGATGATCAACAAGGTCGGCGTGATCGGTTCGGGCCAGATGGGCAACGGCATCGCGCATGTGGCGGCGCTGGCCGGGCTCGACGTGGTGCTGTACGACGTGTCAGCCGATCGGCTGAAGTCCGCGATGGCGACCATCAACGGCAATCTGTCGCGCCAGGTGTCAAAGAAGCTGATCACCGAGGACGCCCGCAAGCAGGCGCTGGAGCGGATCGTTTCCACCGAAACCATGGACGGGCTCGCCGACTGCGATCTGGTGATCGAAAGCGCGGTCGAGAAGGAAGAGGTCAAGCGCAAGATCTTTCACGATCTCTGCGCGGTGCTGAAGCCGGAAGCGATCGTCGCCTCCAACACCTCGTCGATCTCGATCACCCGGCTTGCCGCCTCCACCGACCGGCCCGAACGCTTCATCGGCATTCACTTCATGAATCCGGTGCCGCTGATGGAACTGGTCGAACTGATCCGCGGCATCGCCACCGACGATTCGACCTTCGACGCCGCCAAGGACTTCGTCACCAAACTCGGCAAGCAGATCGCGGTATCGGAGGATTTTCCGGCCTTCATCGTCAACCGCATCCTGCTGCCGATGATCAACGAGGCGATCTACACGCTGTATGAAGGCGTCGGCAACGTCGAGGCGATCGATGCCGCGATGAAACTCGGCGCGCATCATCCGATGGGCCCGCTGGAACTGGCCGACTTCATCGGACTGGATACCTGTCTCTCGATCATGCAGGTGCTGCATGAGGGGCTGGCCGACTCAAATACCGGCCATGCCCGCTATTGGTGAAATATGTCGAAGCCGGCTGGCTCGGCCGCAAGACCCAGCGCGGGTTTTACGATTATCGCGGCGAGAAGCCGGTCCCGACGAGGTGATCTCGTCATTGCCGGGCTTGACCCGGCAATCCATCCCTTTGAAAAAATCAATTCGTGAAGATTGATGGATACGCGGGTCAAGCCCGCGTATGACGAGCCTTGAGGCCCTGCGAGTCCTGATGCGCTGCTCGCCCGTGCTTCTACCCCTCCCGACTTCCAGCATTCGTTAACCACCTCCCGCTACTAGGGTCCTTCGCGACGGAGAGTTTGCGTATGGACATGATGGCGATGGTGAGCAGCCTTCTCGCGATGCAGGCGGGAAGCACCCAGATGCAGGTGGCTGCCGCGATGATGAAATCGAATGCCGATGCGGAGAAATCCGCTGTGATGACCCTGCTGGGCACGGGCTCGCCGCAGGCCAATCTCGGCGCCGGCGTCGGCGGCAATCTCGACGTTTCAGCCTAAAACCCGGCAGCTGCCGGCACCATCGCGGCCCTGATCAGTTTCACCGCGTCGTCGCTGGCCCATTCCGCGGGGCCTGCAATGGTGGCGATCTCGCAGCCGTGGCGATCGACCAGCACCGAAGTCGGCATCCCCAGCGCCCGGCCTACCGCTTTAAGATCCTGAAAAACCTTGGCTTTTGGGTCGGCAAAGTAGCCGAGCCGGGTCAGGTTGGCGTCTTTGAGGAAGTTCTTGGGTTTTTCGGGATCGCGGGTGTCGATATTGACGGCGACGACCTCGAAATCCGGTCCTCCAAGCTTGGCCTGCAGGCCGTCGAGCGCCGGCATTTCCTTGCGGCAGGGCACGCACCAGGTGGCCCACAGATTGACCAGCACGGTCTTGCCGCGCCATTCCGAGAGTTTTCTGGGCTTGCCCTCGGCGTCGTCGAAGGCGAGATCGGGCAGCCGCAGCGGCGCCGCGGCCATGGTCAGCGCCGCCACCTCGCCATGGGCCAGCGGCGCGATTTTGCGCGCCAACTCCACCGCGGGGCGGCAGGCGGCATCGCCGGCGGCATGCCGGTTCAGCCCGCCGAACCCGTAAACCATGGCAAATCCGATTCCGGCCCCGATCAGCACCGCGCCGATGGCGAGCGGGATCCGGCGCGTGGCCGGGCGGGGCGAGGGCAGTTCAGGCATATCGTTTGTCATCCTGTATCAGATACGGCTATGCAGAGCCTCAAACGGCGGCCGGCCGAGGCGGATGCGGCATCGGGCGCTCCGCCCGCGACGCTGCGGGCAATGACAAGCATGAGTGACGGGTCATGAGCAACAAGATGTGGGGCGGCCGGTTCGGCGAGGGTCCCGATGCGATCATGGAGGAAATCAACGTCTCCATCGACGTCGACCGTCACATGTATGCCCAGGACATCGCCGCGTCCAAGGCCCACGCCGCCATGCTGTCCGCGCGGGGCATCATCACGGCCAGTGATGCGAAAAATATCGCCAGGGGTCTAGACACGATTTTGTCAGAGATCGGCCGGGGCTCGTTCCAGTTCAAGCGCGCGCTCGAGGACATTCACATGAATGTCGAGAGCCGGCTCGGCGAATTGATCGGGCCGGCTGCCGGGCGGCTGCACACCGCGCGTTCGCGCAACGACCAGGTGGCGACCGATTTCAAGCTCTATGTCCGCGACACCATCGACGAGATCGATGAGGCGCTGGCCGCGTTCCAGCACGCGCTGGTACAGCGGGCGCTGCAACATGCCGCCACGGTCATGCCCGGCTTCACCCATCTGCAGACCGCGCAGCCCGTCACCTTCGGCCACCATCTTTTGGCCTATGTCGAGATGGCGGCGCGCGACCGCGGCCGCTTTGCCGATGCACGCAAGCGGCTCAATGAATCGCCGCTGGGCGCAGCAGCCCTGGCCGGCACCTCGTTCCCGATCGATCGCTTCGCCACCGCCAGGGCGCTCGGTTTTGACCGGCCGGCGGCCAATTCGCTCGACGCCGTCTCGGACCGCGATTTTGTCCTGGAAACCCTGTCGGCGGCGGCCATCGCGTCGGTGCATCTGTCCCGCTTCGCGGAAGAAATCGTGATCTGGACCTCGCCGCTGGTGGGGCTGGTGCGGCTGAGCGACAAGTTCACCTCGGGCTCCTCGATCATGCCGCAGAAGCGCAACCCCGACGCCGCCGAACTGGTGCGCGCCAAGACCGGCCGGGTGATCGGCGCAGTCACCGCACTTTTGATCGTGATGAAGGGCCTGCCGCTGGCCTATCAAAAGGACATGCAGGAGGACAAGCAGGGCGCGATGGAGGCCTTTGGCGCGCTGTCGCTGGCGGTTCGCGCCATGACCGGCATGGTCAAGGACCTCGTGCCGGATCAGGCAAAGATGAAGGCGGCGGCCGGTGAGGGCTACGCCACCGCCACCGATCTCGCCGACTGGCTGGTGCGGACGCTGAAAATGCCGTTCCGCGACGCCCATCATGTCACCGGCCGCATCGTCGGCGAGGCCTCGAAGCGGGGCGTGCCGCTGCACCAACTGCCGTTGAAGGACATGCAGGCGATCGAGCCGAAGATCACCAGGGAAGCGCTCGCCGTGCTCTCCGTCGAATCCTCGGTGAAAAGCCGCACCAGCTATGGTGGAACCGCGCCGAAGAATGTGCTGGCGCAGGCCAAAGCCTGGGCCAAGCGGCTGGAAAAACAGCGAAAGTTGGGTTGAGCCTGCGAATTTCGCCGCAAATTCATGATGCTACGGGTCTCGCCAGAACCGGGCAATCTTTGTATGGTGCAGCCGCATTGGGGATTTTGTCGTGAATCGTACTGAGCGCCCGCAATCTTCGGGATGGGCCATCCTTGTTCTCTGCGCAGCCGTGCTCGCGCTCGGCGGCTGCGGCCGCAAGGGCCCGCTGGATTTGCCTCCCAACGCAGCAGGTTCGCAGGCGGCGGCAACCGATACTGACGCCGAGCTGGCCGCCAAGGCGGGCGTGTTCAATCCGACCTACGGAAGCGACGCCGGGCCGGCGGCAGCGAAAGGCCGCAAAAAACCCTTCGTCCTCGATCCGCTGCTCGACTGAAACAGCCATGAATCACTTCGACTATCGCAACGGCGTGCTGCACGCCGAGGCGGTCAATCTGATCGAACTGGCGCAGGCGGTCGGCACGCCGTTCTATTGCTATTCGACCGCGACGCTGGAGCGTCACTACCGGGTATTCACCGAGGCTTTTGCCGGCGAGAAGACGCTGGTGTGCTACGCCATGAAGGCGAACTCCAACCAGTCGGTGCTGCGCACGCTGGCAAAACTCGGCGCCGGCGCCGACGTGGTATCCGGCGGCGAATTGAAGCGGGCGCTGGCCGCCGGCATTCCACCGCAAAAAATCCTGTTCTCCGGCGTCGGCAAGACCGAGGCCGAGCTGCGCGCCGCGCTGCAAGCGGACATCCTCTGCATCAACGTCGAGTCCGAACCCGAGCTCGAACTGCTGTCGCGGCTCGCCGTCGAGGCCGGCAAGACCGCGCGGATTTCCGTGCGCGTCAATCCCGACGTCGATGCCGGCACCCACGCCAAGATCGCCACCGGCAAATCCGAGAACAAGTTCGGCATCCCGATCGCGCGCGCCCGCGCCGTCTATGCCCGCGCCGCCAGCCTTCCCGGCATCGAGGTTACCGGCACCGACATGCATATCGGCAGCCAGATCACCGATCTCGGCAAGATGGAAACCGCGTTCCGCATCCTGTCCGACTTCGTCACCACGCTGCGCGCGGACGGCCACAGGATCGATCATATCGATTTCGGCGGCGGGCTCGGCATTCCCTATCACATGGACCGCGCAGCGCCGCCGCTGCCGTCGGCCTATGCCGCGATGGTCAAGCGCGTCACGCACAATCTCGGCTGCACGCTGATGTTCGAGCCCGGCCGCATGATCGTCGGCAATGCCGGCATTCTGGTCGCCCGCGTGATCTACGTAAAACCCGGCGACGCCAGAAATTTCATCGTCATCGACGCCGCGATGAACGACCTGATCCGCCCGACGCTGTACGAGGCGCATCACGACATCCTGCCGGTCCTCGAAGCCGAAAAGGGCGCGCGCACCATTCTGGCCGACGTGGTCGGGCCGGTCTGCGAAACCGGCGACTACATCGCGCTCGACCGCAATCTGCCGGAGCCGAAGGCCGGCGACCTGCTGGCGATCATGACCGCCGGCGCCTACGGCGCGGTGCAGTCCGGCACCTACAACACCCGCGCGCTGGTGCCGGAAGTCCTGGTCAAGGACGACCAGTACGCGGTGGTGCGCCCGCGCATCGAGGTCGACGAGCTGATCGCGATGGATCGAACGGCGCCGTGGTTGTGAAGAGCCCATGTCCCGGACGCGGTGCAGCGTTCTTCACGCTGCTCCGCATAACCGGGACCCACTCTTAGCCGAACAATGGATGGACCCGGATCAGCAGCGCACCGCCATAGCGCGTCAAAGACGCGCGTAAACGCGCCAATGGCGCTGCGCTGCGTCCGGGGAACGTATCGCTACTTCGCCGCGTGACCGCCCTTCGCGCCGCCCACCACCACGCCTGCCGCCTTTTCGATCGGCTTGATCGCCTCCGTAAAATCCGACTCCGGGCCCATGTCGCGGATCACGACTTCCCACAATCGCCCGACCGCTTCGGCGACTTCCATCGACAGCCCCAGCGATTTCATTTCTTCGAGGCAGAGCCGGACGTCCTTCACCATCAGTCCCGTCGCAAAACCGAAATCGAAGGTTCGGGGCAGGATGGCGCGGGGAAACTTGTCGCGGCTGGCGGTGTTCATGCCGGATCCCGCATTGATGACGTCGATCATCACGGCGGGATCGAGGCCGGATTTGACGCCCATCACCACGGCTTCGGAGGTCGCGACCACCGCGGTTGCCGACAGAAAATTGTTGGCGAGTTTCATGGTTTGCGCCGAGCCGGGCTTTTCGCCGATGAAAAACACCTTGCCGATCACGCCAAGCGCGGGTTTGGCGATTTCAAAATCCGCTTTCGGGCCGGACACCATCACCGCCAGCGTGCCCTTTTCGGCGCCGCCGACCCCGCCGCTGACGGGGCTGTCGAGCTGCACGATGTTTTTCTTCGCCAGGAGATCGTGAATCCGCACCGCCATAGCCGAACCGACGGTGGAGAGATCGACGAAGCGCTTTATCAGTTTGCCGTCGATCACGCCGCCCGCGCCGGTTGCGACCTCGAGCGAGGCCTGCAGCGACGGCAGGCTTGCCAGCACGGTCTCGGCCCGGTCGGCGACATCTTTCGGCGAGGATGCGGCGGCAGCACCCAGGGCGATCAGCTTATCGACGGCCTCTTTGCGCGTGTCGAATACCGTGAGCCGATGCCCGGCCTCGATCAGGCGACGCGCCATCGGAAAACCCATTTTACCGAGGCCGATGAATCCGATGTCCATGTAATTTTTCCTCTATCTAGCAACACATTGCGAGGAGCGCGGCGACGAAGCAATCCAGCTTTCTTTGCGCGGCAAGATGGATTGCTTCGCTGCGCTCGCAATGGCGGTTGAACGGTCTCAGCCCTTGTCGATCTCCGCGAACACCTCGCGGGCGATTCTAAAACTGTCGACGCCGGCGGGGACGCCGGCATAGATCGCGACCTGCATGAAGATTTCGCGGATTTCGTCCCGGGTCACGCCGTTGACCAGCGCGCCCTTGATATGCGCGCGCAATTCGTGCGGCCGGTTCAGGATCGAGATCATCGACAGATTGAGCATGCTGCGGGTCTTGCGCGGCAGTTCCTCGCGGCCCCACACCGCGCCCCAGCAATATTCGGTGACCAGTTCCTGGAACGGCTTGTTGAAGTCGTCGGCATTCTTCAGCGCGTTGGCGACATAGGCCTCGCCGAGCACCGCCTTGCGGATCTCCAGCCCCTTGTCGTGCGTTTTCTGGTCCATGTCGTTTCCTCAGGTGTTTTGCTTGACGGTTCGCCCGTGACGTTACGGGGTCGTGGCGGCGCAGTCACGCCTTCGTGTTATGCGTATTTCCGGGTGTGGGTTACGCCCTGAACGGGTGCCTCACTGCTGCCGTTGTGCTAGGATTCTCTCAAGGCAACCTGGAGAGTTTGTTGAGCGGCGCCACCCCCGATCCGTCAGAACCTGTGCGTGACCCCGATGCCGCATCCCGGCTGCAGCTGGGGCAGGCCCTGCGGCGGGCCCGCTATGCGATCGCCTGGGAGCGGGCATGGCCGCATCTGGCGCGGATTCTGAGCCTCGCCGGCCTGTTTCTGGCGATATCCTGGACCGGATTGTGGCTGACACTGCCGGTTTGGGCGCGGGCTGCCGGGATTGGCCTGTTCGTGTTCGCAGCCCTCGGGGCGCTGTTTCCGCTGGCAAGATTCCGCTGGCCCAGCCGCGAGGAGGGCCTTTCCCGGCTCGACCGCGGCACCGGCATCCGCCACCGCCCGGCGACCGCGCTGTCCGATACGCTGGCGACGCAGGATCCGGTCGCGCTGGCGCTGTGGCAGGCGCAGCGCGAGCGCACGCTGGCCTCGCTCAAGCGGATCCGCGCCGGCCTGCCGTCGCCGCGGCTGCCGGTTCACGATCCCTGGGCGCTGCGCGCGCTGGTCGCGGTCCTGCTGGTCGCGGCCTATGTCGCCGCCGGCGACGAACGGGGCTTGCGCATCGCCGCGGCATTCGACTGGCACGGCGTGCTGGCGCCGGCCAACATCAGGGTCGACGCCTGGGTGACCCCGCCGGTTTACACCAGCAAGCCGCCGGTTATCCTGTCGGCGGCGAACAAGGACGCCGCGGCACAGACCGCGGGACCCTTGCCGGTCCCGGCGGGCTCTACCCTGATCGTGCGCTCCAGCGGCGGCACGCTCGACGTGGTGGCCAGCGGCGGCGTGACCGAGGTTGCTCCGGCCGAGCAGGCGCCCAAAGGCACCAACGAGAAGCATTTTGCCATTTCCGGAGACGGCACCGCGCAGGTCCGCGCGCCTGCCGGCCAGCCGCAATGGAAGTTCACCGCCACGCCGGATCGCGCCCCGACCATTTCGCTGGCCAAGGACCCCGAACGCCAGGCCCGCGGCTCGCTGCAGATGTCCTACAAGATCGAGGACGATTACGGCGTCACCGAAGCGCAGGCCCGCTTCGCTTCCCGTCACGGTGACGCCGCCAACAGTGGCGCCGAGCCCGCCAAGAGTGGCACCGAGCCGCGGCCGTTATTCCCGGCGCCGCAATTCTCGCTGGTGCTGCCGAATGCCCGGACCCGCAACGGCGTCGGCCAGACCGTCAAGGACCTCAGCGAAGATCCCTATGCCGGTGCGGACGTGACCCTGACGCTGACGGCCAGGGACGAGGCCGGCAATGAGGGCAAGAGCGAGCCGTTCAACATGCGGCTGCCGGAGCGGCTGTTTACAAAACCGCTGGCGCGGGCGCTGATCGAGCAGCGCCGCATCCTCGCACTCGACGCCAACCAGAACGCGCAGGTCTTTGCCGCGCTCGACGCCTTGATGATCGCGCCGCATCTGTTCATGCCCGAGACCGGCCAGTATCTCGGCCTCCACAGCGTCGCGCGGCAGCTCGAGGCCGCTCGCACCGACGATGCCATGCGCGAGGTCGTCGCCAGCCTGTGGGCGCTCGCCGTCACCATCGAGGACGGCAACATCACCGATGTCGACAAGGCGTTGCGCGCGGCACAGGAGGCGCTCAAGCAGGCGCTGGAACGCGGCGCCAGCGACGAGGAGATCAAGAAGCTCACCGAGAATTTGCGCGCCGCGCTGGATAAATTCATCCGGCAACTGGTCGAACAGCAGCGCAACAACCCGCAGCAACTGGCGCGTCCGCTCGATCCCAACACCAGAATGCTGAGCCCGCAGGACCTGAAAAACATGATCGACCGCATGGAGCGCCTGTCGCGCTCCGGCGACAAGGATGCGGCCAGGCAATTGCTCGAGCAATTGCAGCAGATGCTGGAAAACCTGCAGATGGCCCAGCCCGGGCAGGGCGGCGATGGCGATGCGGACCAGCAGGCGCTGAACGAGCTCGGCGACATGATCCGCAAGCAGCAGCAATTGCGCGACAAGACCTTCAAGCAGGGACAGGATTCCCGGCGTGACCGCCAGCGCGGCAAGCAGGGCGGTGACATGAGCGACCTGCAGCAGGACCAGCAGGGCCTGCGCGATCGGCTCAAGCAATTGCAGCAGGAACTCGCCAGGCGCGGCATGGGCCAGCAGAAAGGCCAGAAGGGTCAAAAGGGCGAGCAGGGCCAGCCGGGCCAGCAAGGCCAGCAAGGCCAGCAAGGCCAGCAAGGCCAGCAGGGTGATGACGGCGACGGCGAGGACGGCCTCGGCGATGCCGATACCGCGATGGGCGATGCCACCGGCAGGCTTGGCGAGGGCAATGCCGATGGCGCGGTGGATTTGCAAGGCAAGGCGCTGGAAGCGCTGCGCAAGGGCGCCCAGAGCCTCGCCGACGCGATGCAGCAGGGCGACGGCGACGGACAGAACGACGGCCCCGGCAATCGTCCGGGCCGGCAGCAGAGCGGCGGCAACCAGAGCGATCCGCTCGGACGTCCGCTGCGCGGGCGCGAATTCGGCGACGACATGACGGTGAAGATTCCCGGCGAAATCGACGTGCAGCGGGTGCGCCGGATTCTGGAAGAACTGCGCCGCCGTCTCGCCGATCCGCTGCGCCCGCAGATCGAACTCGACTACCTCGAGCGGCTGCTGAAGGATTACTGAGGCGGCTTTGTGCGGTGCGCGACCCGGTTCGCGGAACAATGATCCGCCGATCTGCCGGCCCGCAACGCCGGAAACATGACCCCCGCCTACATATGAACCCGGGAATCCCGGCATAAATACCCGGTTTCGGCGATTCCGGGACAGGTTCCGTTAGCTAAACATTTAACGATCCCTCGTCCTCGCCTTTCAATTTACGTCCCCTTCACGGTAGGGCGGCACCTTCATCCCATGATCGGCATGGTGGGCAAATTCGGGGCTGACGAAGCGGGCGCGACGGCAATCCAGCATGGATTGATGGGCACCGGCCTGGACGTCGTGGGCGTCCCCGGCATCAGGCCGAACACCCGCTTCACTTCGATCGATGATTCCCTGACATATGACAGGCACCGCCCATGACGAGCTGCCTGGCAGCCATCGCCCCAGACAAGGTCTGCGTTGCAGACTTTCTCAAGGAGCCCGCCCTCAACATCATCGTGGGCGGCAATTATGTTTTCCCAAATCGGTATGACCCGCAGGGAAAGCCGCGCACCTTCGCGTGCCGGACCACCCGCGTTTCGCCATTCCGGATGATGGTCGAAGTACCGGTCACCGGCAGGATCGGCGACCGGCTGACATCCTACTTCCCCGATTTCGGCAAATTCGATGGCTTCATCACCGACAAGAAGTTAGGCAGCTTCCTGCTCGAACTCGAGATGACGGGAGAACTGCGCGAGAGGTTCGCGAGCAAGCTCGCCTGGCTGGAAAAGAAGCAGAAGGATCCCACGATCCGTGATGCCAGGAAGGATGCGCGGATCATCCCGGAGAGCCCGCACTCGACCCTCGCCATGGCCGACGGCTCCGTCCACGGGTGCTTCATCATCGACATGTCAGTCTCAGGCGTCGCGGTCTCTGCTCAGGTGCAACCGCCGATCGGGACGCCGTTGGCCGTCGGGGCCTGCGTCGGCCGCGTGGTCAGACATTTGCCCGATGGTTTCGCCATCCAGTTTGTCCAGGCGCAGAACCGGCAGGATCTCAGCCGGCTGCTGGTGCGCGCCCTGCGCAGTTGAATTGCGGTTCCATGGTCGAGGCGATTCGCTAACCGGTCTTCCTTCCTGCCGCCAGGGCATCGGCCACGGCGGTGCGGATATCCGCCACCGAAAACGGCTTCGTCACCACGTCGTGCACGATCGCGTTCAGTCCCGATGCGCGCTCGCGCTGGTCGGCAAAGCCGGTCATCAGCAGGATCGTCAGGTCCGGAAAATCGCGCGCCACGGCCAGCGCCAGCGCGATGCCGTCCATCACGGGCATCTTGATGTCGGTGAGGAGGAGATCGAACGCGCCGTCTTCGCGGGCGAGGATCTCCAGCGCCTCGGCGCCGTCCTCGGCGGTGACGATGCTGTGGCCGTCCATGGCGATCGCCCGCGCCACCAGCGTGCGCATGGACTCTTCGTCATCGGCGATCAGCACGCGCGGCATCTTGCATCCATCGTTCGCAGCCATGGCGTTTTCATGCGAAGCGGGCACCGGCTCGCGTCATGAAAACGCGTCGAGAGATGACTGCACACCCGTTCAGGCATGACCGCCGGCGAGATCCCGCTTGCTGAAGAAGCGTATATCGATATTGCGGCCTTCGGGGGGCGGCGACGCCAGCCGCGACTTGAACCAGGCGCGTTCGCCGGGCTTCAGCACGGGCTGCGCCAGCACCGCATTCCAGGCGTAGATCTCCGCGCCCTGCGCGTCGCGCACGGAAAAGCGCAGCCGCGGCAGATCGACCGGATTGCGCGCATTGCCAGTTATCACGCCCTCGATCACCAGCACCGGTTTGCCTTCCACGGTCTCGGTGGTGATCTTGACGTCCTTGAACATCAGCCCGCGCAGGTTCACGTCGAGTCCGACCAGGCTGTAGAAGGAAGCGGTCTGCGGCATCAGCCGCACCACTTCGACCCGCCAGATCAAGAGCGCCAGCACCAGTGCGCCCATCGCGGCGCAAGCCGTGGTGAGGCTGATGGACGGCTTGCCCGACGAGGGAGCCTGCGCCGGCCGGCTGAAAAACCTTCCGAACCAGGACCGGTTGTGCGGGCGCCCGGTTTCCCAGTGCCGCAGATCGTCCCGGGCGACCGACGGCCAGTCGGTGTGGGCATCCCCGGCAGGCATATCGGCCGATATCGAGGGGCTGTCGACTACCGGGGTGTGCCGGCTGTCATCTTGCCGCGCCATGGCCTCCCATTCGGCGGCGGCATCGTCGTTTGCGGACGCTGCGGAGGCGCCCGCCATGAAGGGCTCGGGAGCCGGGATCTCGAACGCATCCTCCGGCCGCGCCAGCCAGACTTCCTTGCAGCGGGAACAACGGACGGTACGGCCGGCCATGCCCAGGGTATCCAGGTTGATGGCGTAGGACGTGATGCAATGCGGGCAAACGATGTGCATGGAGCCGATCTCCACAATGATGGTTGCCAGATGCTACAAGGCGAGCGTTAACGAATTGGAAACCATAACCGAAGCACAACCAATTTGTCCGGTTCGCCAGCCACGGCGAAGCCGGCCAATGGCGGGCGGGTTCCCGGGTTCCCCCTTTCCGGTCGCGCCCCACATCGAACGGAGCTGAACTTGGTTCGGTTCGAAAATGTCGGATTGCGTTACGGGCTTGGCCCGGAGATTCTGCGCGACCTCAGTTTCCTGATCCCGGCCCATTCCTTCCAGTTCCTGACCGGCCCGTCCGGCGCCGGCAAGACCTCGCTGCTGCGGCTGCTGTTCCTGTCGCTGCGCCCGACCCGTGGCCTGGTCAATCTGTTCGGCCACGACGTCTCGCTGCTCGGCAAGGATCAGGTCGCCGACCTGCGCAAGCGGATCGGGATCGTGTTGCAGGACTTTCGCCTGCTCGATCACATGACCACCTATGAGAATGTGGCGCTGCCGTTCCGGGTGATGGGCCGCGCGGAATCCAGCTACCGCAAGGAGGTGATCGATCTGCTGAAATGGGTCGGGCTCGGCGAGCGCATGGATGCGCTGCCGCCGATCCTGTCCGGCGGCGAGAAGCAGCGCGCCGCGATCGCGCGTGCGGTGATTTCGCGGCCGCAATTGCTGCTGGCCGACGAACCCACCGGCAACGTCGATCCGACGCTGGGGCGGCGGCTGCTGCGGCTGTTCATCGAACTCAACAAGTCCGGCACCGCTGTGATCATCGCGACCCATGACATGACGCTGATGGATCAATACGACGCGCGGCGGCTGGTGCTGCACCAGGGACGGTTGCACATCTATGAGTAGGACCGGCGACGAGCATGGGCCGCTGGTGGACCTCGGCAACGAGCGTCCGCAGGTGCCGGCGCGCGCGCGCAATCTGTCGCCGATCGTGCCGCGCGCCTCGATCGCCGGCCGTGCGCTGGTTGCCGTGGTCGCGATCATGACCTTCCTCGCCTCGATCACGACAGGCGCGGTGCTGCTGGTGAGCGCGTCGGCGGCCGAATGGCAGTCGGAGGTGGCGAGCGAGATCACCATCCAGGTGCGCCCCGCCGCCGGGCGCGACCTCGACCGCGATGCTGCCGCCGTGGTGCAGGCGATCCGAACGCAACCCGGCTTCGTCGAGATCAAGCCCTTCAGCAAGGACGAGTTGGCCAAACTGCTGGAGCCATGGCTCGGCAGCGGCCTGTCGTTCGAGGACCTGCCGGTGCCGCGG
Organism: uncultured Alphaproteobacteria bacterium; assembly: GCA_963706975.1. Lineage (GTDB taxonomy): Bacteria > Pseudomonadota > Alphaproteobacteria > Rhizobiales > Xanthobacteraceae > Bradyrhizobium. The sequence continues at coordinate 32,926 of CAVPOL010000057.1, read as the reverse complement.
GTCATCGTCGCGCGGGTGCAGCCCGGAACGGCGCTCGATCTCGTGGCCCTGCGCAGCCGGGTGGCGCAGATGGCGCCGACCGCCAGCGTCGACGATCACCGCGCCTGGATCGAGCGGATGCGCTCGATGACCGGCGCCACCGTGTTCGCCGGCGTCGGCATCCTCGCTCTGGTGATCATCGCCACCGTCATTTCGGTATCGTTCGCCACCCGCGGCGCGATGGCGGCGAACCGTCCGATCGTCGAGGTGCTGCACTTCGTCGGCGCCGGCGACCGCTACATCGCCAACCGCTTCCTGCGCCATTTTCTGAGGTTGGGCCTGCAGGGCGGCGTGATCGGCGGCGGTGTCGCGATGCTGCTGTTCGGGTTTTCCGAATCGATCGCCAGCTGGTTCTCCGGCACCCCGGTCGGGGACCAATTCGCGGCGCTGCTGGGGACGTTTTCGCTGCGCCCGTCGGGCTATCTGGCGCTGGCGGCACAGGCGGTGCTGATCGCCGCGATCACCGCCTGGGCGTCGCGGCGCACGCTGCTGGCCACGCTCGACGACATCGACTGACGCCGGGACGGAAGCTGCACCGGACCGGACTCCACTTCGTGCGAAAACGTTCTAGACTTGGGTTCAGACTTGAGCCGACCAGATTTGGGCCGGGAAGGGAAACGCGGCATCGCATGAGCCGGAAGACCGACGATAGATCGTCTGACGCGCCGGTGACCGCACCAAAAGGATGGCTGCGCGCCGCGATCGTCGCCTCGCTGGCGATCGCCTTCGTGGCATCGGCGGTCGGTTTCATGGGCTTTCTCTCGCAACTGCGCGGCGCCGAAGTGAAGCCCGAACGCAATGCCGACGGCATCGTGGTGCTGACCGGCGGCTCCTCGCGGGTCTCGGACGCGATGGAATTGCTGGCCGCAGGCTTCGGCAAGCGGCTGTTGATTTCCGGCGTGCACCCGACCAACGCCGCCAGCGATATTTCGCGTTCGCTGCCCGACAACCAGTCGCTGCTGCGCTGCTGCGTCGACCTCGACCGCTCCGCGGTCAATACCCGCAGCAACGCGGCGGAGACCCGGCGCTGGGTGCGCGAGCGCGGCTTCAAGTCGCTGATCGTGGTGACATCGAATTACCACATGCCGCGGGCGATCGTCGAATTGTCGCATGCGATGCCCGATGTCCAGCTGACCCCCTTCGCGGTGGTCGGCGATAAATGGCGGGACGAGCCATGGTGGACGAGTGGCGCAACGCTGCGGCTGCTGCTATCGGAATATGCCAAATATGTCGCCGCCGAAATGCGGGTGCGGCTGGCGAATATCGGTCTCGATCTGTCCGAATTCGCGGACCCGCCGACCCCATCGCTGCCTCCGCGCCGGCCGGCGACCGCTCAAGCCAACTGATCCGGGTATGTTATGATTTTGATCTTCCTGCGTTCGCTGGTCTACAACGTGCTGTTCTACGCGCTGCTGGTGTTCTGGATTCTGGTCGCGCTTCCCACCTTCCTGATGCCGCCGCGGGCCTTCATGGTGGTGGCCAAGGCCTGGTCGCGCAGCAGCGTCTGGCTGATGCGCGCGATCTGCGGCACCAAAGTGGAGTATCGCGGGCTCGAAAAGATTCCCGATGGACCGCTGATCGTCGCCTCAAAGCATCAGTCGATGTGGGAGACGTTTGCGCTGCTGCAGTTTTTCGATTCGCCGCTGTTCATCTACAAGCGCGAACTGAAGTGGATTCCGTTCTTTGGCTGGTACCTGATGAAGTCGAAGATGATCGGGATCGATCGCGGCGCCGGCGGCCGCGCCCTGCTGAACATGACGCGCCGCGCCGGCGCCGAGGTTCGCGCCGGCCGCCAGCTGATCATCTTTCCCGAGGGCACGAGGACCCCGGTCGATGCGCCGCCGAATTACAAGACCGGCATCGCCCAGATCTATGTCGATTGCGGCGTGGCCTGTCTGCCGGTGGCGCTCAATTCCGGGCTGTTCTGGCCGCGCCGCACCTTCTTGCGCTATCCCGGCACGCTGGTGGTCGAATTCCTCGATCCCTTGCCGCCCGGCCTCAAGCGCCGCGAATTCATCGAACGGGTGTCGACCGTGATCGAGACCGCCACCAACCGGATCGTTGCGGCAGCGCGCGAGGAGCAGGCAGAATTGTTCGGACGGGTGCCGTCAGCGCCGGCGAAGGGCGAGTGACCACCATTCCGACAGCTCCATCCGGGCTGCAATTCACCCGCCATGCAGCATCACTGCTAGCTGATGCAGCTGCGCGTCGCGAAAACCCTGGGCCTCGATCGACTTCACGGTCGACAGCACGTAGTCGCGGTTGTTGCCGGAACGGCCGTGGCCCTGCTGCACGAAGCGCAGCTGATCGGCGAGCGAGAGCCGCCCGGCATATTGCACGTGGCCGCGGTCGACCACATAGGCCAGCGCGCTGACCCGTTGCCGGGCTTCGTCTTCCAGCCAGACCGAACGCATCACCTCGCGGTAGACATTGGTGGTCTGCTCACGGCCGCGCAAGTAAGCCACAGTGGCGTCGCGATGCCTGGCCTTGACCCGGAACGCGATGCCGCGGCAGGCGCCGCCGCGGTCGAGGCCGAGCACCAGCCCGGGCTTTTCCGGCGTGCCGCGGTGGTCGAACGAATAGACGCAGAGCGCGCGGTGTTCGCCGATCAGGCGCGCCGGAACCTGCTCGATGAATTCGAAGCCGGGCCGCCACATCAGCGAGCCGTAGCCGAACACCCACAGGTCGGTCTCGGACAATTCCGGTTCGGACGGGATTTTCGCTGGCATTTCCTGCGCACGCCTATCAGAAATCCGTGTTCGATGAAAAGCCGTTAACTTGATCGCGGCAGCTCCCACCGCTTAATTGACAAAATCGTCCGCCAAAGGACCGCAATGCCTGACATCGCCCCTGCGCCGCGCCGGCGCCCGCTTTGGCGCCTCTTCATCATGCCCGCCTTGCTGCTGGTCGCTGCGCTGGCGTGGAGCGGTTTCTGGCTGTTTGCCGCTTCGCAGGTCGAGGTCAAGGCCGATGCCTGGCGCGCCCAGGAAGCGAAATCGGGCCGGGCCTACGACTGCGGCAAGCGCTCGGTGGCGGGCTATCCGTTCCGCCTCGAGATCCGATGCAGCGACGCCAGCGTCGCGCTGCGGTCGCAGACCGCGGAACAGGCGGCGACGCAGGCTGCATTCACCGCGAAGCTCGGCGAGATCCTGGTCGTGGCCCAGATCTGGGACCCAAAGCTGGTGATCGCCGAGTTCGCCGCGCCTGCGACGATTTCCGAGCGCGGCGGGGCCCCGTCGCTGATGGTGAACTGGAGCAAGGCGCGCTCCAGCGTGATGGGTCTGCCGGCGATCCCGCAGCGCGCCTCGGTTGTGTTCGACGACCCATCGATCGACCGGGTCAACGGATCGGTGCCGACGCCGCTGGCGCGCGCCAGGCTCGTCGAACTGCATGGCCGGCTTGCCGGGGGGACGCCCTCCGACCACCCGGTGATCGAGACCATGCTGAAGATTTCGCAAGGCAGCGTGCAGGAAGTGCATGCGCTGATGGCGCAGCCGTTCGACGCCGACGTGCGGGCGATGCTGAGCGGCTTGAAGGATTTTACGCCAAAACCCTGGCCGGAGCGGTTTCGTGAAATCGCGGCCGCCGGCGGCCGCGTCGAGATCGTGCAGTCCCGGATTCAGCAGGGCGACCTGATCGCGGTCGCCGCCGGCACGCTCGGCCTCAGCGCCAGCGGCCGTCTCGACGGCGAATTGCAGATGACGGTGGCCGGCATCGAAAAGGTGATTCCGGCGCTCGGCATCGAAAAGATGCTGGAAGAGGGCGTGCCGCAGGCGACGCTCGATCGCGTCGCACCCGGCGTCAAGACCCAGGACCTCAACAATCTGATGGGCGCACTCGACCGCGCGATTCCAGGACTCGGCCGCATCGTCAAACAGAACGCCAATGCCGGCGTCACGGCCGGGATCAACGCGCTCGGCAAGGACGCGGTGCTGGAAGGCAGGAAGGCGCGCGCTTTCCCGCTGCGTTTTGTCGACGGCGCGGTGTTTTTCGGTCCGCTGAAGGTGGGGCAGGTACCGCCGCTGTATTGAGCGCAATCACAAATCGGTATTGCTGCCCATGCTTCGAGACGGCCATTGAGGAGCGAGCAACGCGAGCGTCTCCAAGCAGGGGGCAGCACGCGACCCACCGTCAGTGCTCGCCCGCCCTCATTTGCTGCTGGGCTCGGAAAACAATTCCTGAAAGCGGCCGGACGGGACATCCCGATCCCGGGGACCACTGGCGGTGGGTTACGCACCGTGATCTTATGGGCTGGCCGACGACGGCACCGCGGAGGCCCAAATGAGACGTCGCGAATTCATCGCCGGGTTCGGCGCTGCGGCGGCGTGGCCGCTGGTGGCGCACGCGCAGCAGGTGCCGAGAATACCGCGAGTTCGTATACCTCTCGCCTGTTGGCATTCCCGCGCAGATCAACTCCTACCGCGCGCAAATGCATGAGCTTGGTTATGTCGAGGGACGCAATATCCGTCTCGAATTTCGCGATGCTGCCGGTGAAGTCGATCGCCTCCCGGCCATTGCGGAAGCGGTGGTCGCGGCGGGCGACGTCGACGTCATCATGGCAATAAGTACCCCCGCTGCTCTGGCGGCACACAAGGCAACCGAAACCATTCCGATCGTGGCCTTTGCAGCCGTGGATCCTGTTGGGTCGGGTCTTGCCGACAGCCTCGCGCACCCTGGCCGAAATGTCACCGGCATCGCGGTTTTTTCCGAAGAAACCACGGTCAAGCGCGTCGAACTGATGCGTGACGTCGCGCCTCGCGCAATCCGGCTTGCAACGGTAACGACGAAGGCGAGCAGCGGCGCACAAAGCGTTGGGCCGCTTCTGGATGCTGGCCTCAAACTCGGCTTTACGGTCGAAAACCTCGTCATCGATGACCCCGCCGATCTCGCACAGGTACTGAGCCCGAAAGCTTTTGCTGCGATCGACGCGCTTGTTTTCATCCCCGACGTCGTTCTCAGCGCTCATATCGATGAGATCGTCAAGCTTGTCGGCGCAAGCGGCAAACCGGCGATCTTTCCGTCTGCCGATTGGGTGAGGAGCGGCGGCCTGATGTCGTTCGGGCCCGATTACGCCGATGCTTCCCGGCATTTGACCGCGCAGCTCAGCCGGATTCTGAAGGGCGCAAAACCTGGCGACCTGCCCTTCGAACGTCCGACCAAATTCGATCTGAGGATCAATCTTCGCACCGCCCGGGCGATGGGCATCGAGCTGTCTCCGATGGTGCTCGCGCGGGCCGACGAGGTGATCGAATGAGAGTTGCTTGCCGTGACACTCAGCCGGGGCCGGGACCGATGCGCATGCGAGGCTTCATTGCGATCATTGCCGGCATCGCAGCTTTGTCCGTCGCGGCGCAAGCGCAGCAGGCGACCGCGCCACGGCCTCGACCGACATTTCCGGATGCGCGCCGGATTGGCCGGGTTTCCCCAGCGGCTCGATGGGCCGCGCTGGAATGGCTGGGGCGCCGATCCCGGCAACAGCCGGTTTCAGCCGGCAGCGATGGCCGGGTTGACGAAAGACCAGGTGCCCTCGTTGCAGCTGAAATGGGCGTTCGGATTTTCAGGCAGATCGTCCGCCGTGGCCCAGCCAACCATTGTCGGCGGCCTGCTGTTTGTCGGGGGCGGCGATCACGAGGTCTACGCGCTTGACGCCAAAACCGGATGCATCCGCTGGACGTTCAAGACCGAGGCGCTCGTTCGAACCGCAATCAGTTTTGGCCCGATCCCTGGGACCGACCAGTTTGCCGTGTTTTTTGGCGATCTGCGCGCCAATGCCTACGCCGTGAATGCGCTCACCGGCGCGTTGCTCTGGAAGACGAAGGTTGAGGATCATCGGCGGCCGTGATCACCGGTGCGCCGACCCTGTATTCCGGCATCCTGTATGTGCCGGTTTCGTCGAGGGAGGAAGTCATCGGGACGCCGGCCGCCTACCAATGCTGCACCTTTCGCGGCAGCGTCGTCGCGCTGGACAGTGCGACGGGCAAGCCAATCTGGAAGGGCTACACCGTCCCCGAGGCCCCGCGTCCGACCAAGCTCAATGCCATGGGGACCCAACTCCATGGTCCGTCCGGCGCGGCGGTGTGGTCCGCGCCGACCATCGACGTGCAGCGTCAGGTGCTCTATGTCGCGACCGGGGACAATTATTCCGACCCTCCCTCGGAAACCAGCGATGCGATTCTTGCGTTCGAGCTTGCGACCGGCAAAATGCTCTGGCATCGGCAGGCCACCGCAAACGACAGCTTCATCGTCTTGCCTCGTGCTGACAGGACCAACTGTCCGGAAAGCAACGGTCCGGACCACGATTTTGGTCAATCGCCGATCCTGGTGAAAATGCGCAGCGGACAGCGTGTACTGGTCGTCGGGCAGAAATCCGGCGTCGTCCACGCGCTGGATCCCGATCAGGAGGGCAAGATCCTCTGGCAGACGCGGATCGGCAAGGGTGGTCCGCTGGGAGGGATCATGTGGGGCTCCGCCGCAGATCAGGACCACGTCTATGTCGCGAACTCCGACGTGCGGTTTATCCCCGCGCCGGCTACAGAACCTGGATCCGAACGCAGGTGGCGGCCTGTTCGCGCTCGAGCTTGCCACCGGGAAAATTTCGATGCAGGTGCCGCCGGTCCCGTGTGGCAGCCGCAGCCGCTGCAGCCCGGCACTCGCCGCAGCGGTGACCGCTATTCCCGGTGTTGTTTTTTCGGGCGGCATGAGCGGAGTTCTGCGCGCTTATGCGACCGACGACGCACGGCTGCTTTGGGAGGTGGACACGGCACGCGACTATCCCATCGTGAATGGCGGTTCGGCCAGCGGGGGCGCCATGGACGGACCCGGCCCAACCATCGTCGATGGCATGCTCTACGTGAATTCGGGCTACGCCCAATGGGGCGGTCGGCCCGGCAACGTCCTCTTGGCCTTCGAAGTCGGGAAACCCTGATCGCTGTCAGAGTTGCGAGTCGATCGGCAGCAGCTTCAGCATGCCGGCGACGAGGCGTCGCCTGAAGCCGGTATCGGGTTCGTCCTGGTAGCGCACCCTTTTGCCGTCCCTCATCGTCTCCCAGACGATCTTGCCGTTCGCGTCGAGAAGGACGCGGTAGCTGTTGGCGGGCACGACGCCGGTCGCCATGTAAGTCGGTCAGCTTTTCGGCAAGCTCGGCGCTCTCGATATAGAGCCCGGCTTCGGTGTTGATCACGGCAGAGCGCGGGTCGAGATTGAAACTGCCGATGAATACGGCTTCGCCGTCGAAAACCATGGCCTTGGTGTGCAAGGCGGCCTGCGACCGCCCGGAACGGAGCGACCAGCCGGGCCGGAAAGCGTCGGTATCCGGGCGCAGTTCGTATAGCTCCATGCCGTTCTCGAGCAGCCGCCTGCGGGTCTTGGCATAGCCGGAATGCGCCGGCAGCATGTCGTTCGAAGCGAGCGAGTTGGTCAGCACGCGCACCCGGACATTGCGCTCGTGCAGCGCCTTGACGGTTGCCTGCGCCCCGGCGGGCAGGACGAAGTACGGCGATTCGACGAGCAGCTCCTCCTTCAGCCCGGCGATCCGCCCGCGAATGAATTCGATGACGTCATCGCTGTCCTTGCCGCGGGCGACGGCTTCCGGGTCGTCGGCGATGATCCGGCCGCGCGCCCATACGAGATTGTCACGAAGCTCGGCGCTCTGGGCCGCCAACTCGTCGAGGTCCTGATCGATCGGATAAGGATAGTCGGCCGCGGCGATCGCCTCACGCAGTCGAACCAGGATGGCATCGAGATCGGCCGCGCCATGGGCGCGATCGACGATGGCCGCGATCGGCACGGTCGAGGGGCTGTTCCAGTATTGGTCGAATACGCCTGACAGATCGCGGACGACGGGCCCCACCGCCAACACATCCAGATCGCGATAATTGGCGATGGTATTCACGCCGTAATAGATGTCACCGATATTGCGGCCGCCGACGATCGCCGCCGCATTGTCGGCAACCATCAACTTGTTGTGCATGCGGCGATTGACCCGGCGGAAATCGAAAATGAAGTCGAGAATTGACCAGCGCCGGTTGGTGAGCGGGTTGAACAGGCGGACCTCGATATTGGGGTGGGCATCGAGGCAGGCTTTGACGGATATCGCTGGCCTTGTAATAGGGATCGTCGACCAGCAGCCGCACCCTGACCCCGCGATCGGCCGCCTTCATCATGTGGTCGACGACGATCCGGCCGGTCGTATCGCCGTCCCACATGTAATACTGCATGTCGAGGCTTCGCTCGGCGAGGTCGGCCAGCGCCAGACGGGCGATGAAGGCCTCGCGGCCGTGGCTCAGCAGGCTGAAGCCGGACAGGCCCGGATGCGCATCGGCCGCCGGACCGAAGAATTGGCCGAGCCTGGTCGACGCGAAGCCCTCGAACGCCGTCGATACCGTGCGCGGATAGTCAGCCCGGAGGCCGGTGGCGCGCCCGGCGATAACCGGCGCTAGCCGGACTCAGCGAACTGGCAACGGCAGGCCATCAAAAGTGCGCTCTCGACCTGGTTTGAGAATACTCGAACTCCGCATCATTGGTCCTGCCCGCAATCGAAGACAGAATGTTCTTGCAGATGGTCACCGGTCCCGAAGGCCGCCTGCCAGCGCGGACCGGTCCGTTCAAGCCTGTCTGGCCACCGGGATCCTGCCACGCCGGGCCGCCGCCTTAAGTGCGCCATGGTCACGCTCGGTCTGCTCAAGATAGGCTCAACGAAAATTTTCCGATGGCATCCGGAAGCGCATCTCCGGTGCCGCAATAGCCTGATATCATCGCCGCATCGCCCGACTTCGCATGAGCAAGCGCGAGCGCCCAGCCGCACAGACCACAATACCTGCGAGAGGCCGCCAAGCGCCTCGCGATCGCCTTCGTTCAATCTCAGGCCGCCTTTCATGTCGGCAAGTTGCCGGACATAGTAGTGCCTGCTGCCGTTAACTGAATTGACCGGCCCCCAGCCAAGGAAGATGTCCGGCGATCCCTGGATCATTCGCTGTCCGATCACGACGCGCCGTCCCTGTTGCTTGATCGATCTCTTGCTGTCGAGATGGCGCGCCAGCACGGATTCGCGCGCTTCCTTGATCTGGAGGAACAGCGGACTGTCGGCTCCCTGCTCCTCGAGCAACACGACCCAGCAGCTGGTGCCGACGCTGCCTACACCGACGACCTTGCGTGCGACATCGACGATCCGGTAGCGCGATAACAGGCGCCTGCGGTCCTCCGGCAGGGATGCGAGATAGGACCGCAACATGGTCTCCAGGGCTTCGGTCATCGGTGTGCCGTCCGGGAGATGCTTCGCGCGAACGATCAGGGGCACATCCTCCACGATCCGATTCTCGCCGTTGACCTCTTCCGTCAGCCGATCGAGCGCCCGAATATGGCCTCGGGCGCGGGCCTTGGCGAAAGTGGCTTCGGCGAGCTTTCTCAGGCGCGGCGGGGCCGCGGCGAGGATCGTTGTTCTCGTCGATCAGATCGTACCACACCTCCAAAAATCCCATCTCGGCATAGCCGCGAATCCTCCTGACATAGGCTTCGACCACCGCGCGCGCCGCCTGCTCGGCATCAGTGCGGTCGCCGCCGAGAAAGAGCGCAGCAACCGCGGCGCTCGCGGCCAGCCGCTTGAGGTCCCACTCCCATGGCCCGGGAAGAACCTCATCAAAATCGTTGATTGCGAAAATGAGGTTGCGCTCCGCCGACGCGAACAGGCCGAAATTCATCAGATGCATGTCGCCGCAGGCCATCACCTCGAGATCGGTGCGCGGGGAATTCGCGAGATCTCCCGCCATGATTGCGGCGCTTCCCCGCAAAAAAGCGAACGGCGAAGTCAGCATTCGCGCCATCCGCACCGGCACCAGTTCCTTGATGCGGGTGGCATTCTGCTTCTCGAAGGACCGAAACCGGATCGGGTCGTCCGCGCGCGGTCCGGAATTCCGCATGGGATGAGCGCGGTACCTTGCGACGAAGCGCCTTGCCATTCGCCATCCGCTCGGCGCGCGACAAACGGATGGCGCTGAAATTGTTGAGCTTCGCGAGTTCGGCCCGGCTCGCACTTGGTCGATAGAAATCCTCGAGCCTGGGCATATGCGTGGACCCCGCGCCGTTAACACGAGTTGGCCAGCGTCGCGCGACAACTGCAGCCGGCTACGTCGTCTCAATTCAACGTCAAACGGGTTGGCGCCCTTGATATAAGTCAACGCTGCTGCCTGGCCGCGCCGATCCGGTGACCGGCCAGCATCCTCTATCGGCAAGTCAGCGCCTTGCGAAATCCCGCCGCCGCGGCATCTTCCTCGGAGCAAAACCACCGATTGGTCCGCTTCAGGCCTTGATAGCTCCGGCAAGCCGGCAGGTGATAAATACCGTCGTAGCCGACGGCCCGCAGCGCGAGCTTGGCCTTAATCGGGCATCCCGGCGGCATCGCGCTGTCGACGCGGAACAGTTTTTCGCGGGTCCGGTTCTGATGGTGAGCCTGGCAACCGCCACCAACAAGGCGCGCGCCATTCAGATTCCACGCTCGCAGGTCGCGCGGTTCTGCGAAACATCCTTCCCACAATCCGCGCCGGTTCTGGCGTGCGTCGGCTTCCTCCGCCGCGAAACGGGCCTTTGCGGAAGGTTCGAACCTGATCGCCCATCCTTCGCGAACGAGCCACTCATTGAGCGTCGTAGCCTCGCCTTCGATCGAACAAATCCCGAGCTGCCGGTGCTTGTAGACCGGGTCGGGCCCCTTGTCCTCGCAGTGAACGGCGCGAGTTCCGATATGCGCGCTCAATCGATCGCGCGCCGCGACCCCGCACGGCCAGACCTCGCCGCGCTGATTGAGGCAGGTCTGGTCGACTTCGGGTGCATCGATGCCGTCGAGCCGATAGATCGTGCGGTCCAGCCGGAACGTATCGCCGTCGGTCACGACAATTTCGGCCGGGAGGGCCGGACCGGCCATCGCCAACAACAACGCCGCCATGAGTATGCGCATGTGCCCCGCTTCAGTGTTGGGTGATCAGCCGCGTCGATTAGCAACGACGGTCCGCTTTCCCGTCGGAAAGCGGACCATGACCGGGGTCAGCGTTCGGATCAATGCTATCGAATCGTTGCAACCAGGGTGATGATCGACGTCCCGGTTGCCGTCGGTCCCCTGCCGGTCACCTGAACGGAGAAGGTATCGGCGCCTGCATAGCCGGGGTTTGCCCTGTACTCGAATGTGGATTCGTTGAGTTGTCGCAACACGCCGTAGGCCGGTGGTTGCACAATACTCGAACTCGCTATGACGCCCTCGATCCTGAGCGGGAACAGGCAGGCTCCCCCGGACGGGACGTTGAAGACGCCCGCCGAATTGATGCCAAAGGTCGACAGCGTTCCCGCTATCGGACATTCAGGAACGTTCTGTGCCGATGCGACCGACACAAAACCCGGGGCCGCGAGGATCACAGCCGCGGCGATCGCTTTTGACATGCGCATGAAAACTCTCCCTCTCGCTTTTTCAACTGCCAGAGGGTCCGGTTTCCGGTGCGCCGCGTTGATTTGGATCAAGGAGGCTTCGGGTCAAGAGCCGACCTGACGCTTTCGCGGCGGGGCTCCAGGGCGAAACGCCTCTATCGATTCAGAAAATCGATCTGGTCGCAGCCGCGGCGGCCACGACAGCGCCATCATCGCCTCGAGGGGACAGGGCGCTGCCTCGCAGCGCCGACCCGCCTCCTCGAGGGGGAGGTTGAACGAAGCTGAGTGGATTTCACCAGCCGTAATAGCGCGCGGTGGCGTAGCCGCCACAGGGCGAGCAGGCGCTGCCATAGCCATAACCGTAGCCGCCGCCATAGCCATATCCGCCGCCATAGCCATAGCCGTACGGCACGGCCACGTAGCTGTAGGCAGGATAGTAGCTGCCATAGTAGCTGTAGGAGGGATAGCCGCCAGATCGGGACCACCACCGGCGCGGGCCGCGCCTTGACAGCCATGTCGGCGGCGAATGCGGGGACGGCCATGCCCAACAACGCTACCGATCCAATGGTCGCCAGCAAAATTTCGCGCTGGGGCGGCACCCTGGGTGTCGGCTTCGAGTATGGCTTTACCCCCAACTGGTCGTTCGGCGCGGAGTACAACCATCTGTGGATGGGAACCGCGAACAACTCCTTCACCGCGGTCGATCCGCGCCTCGTCGGCATCCTCAACAACCGGATCGGCCAGGACGTGGACATGGTCACCTTGCGCATCAACTACCGCTTCGGCGGCTACGGCGCGCCGGTAACCGCGCGTTACTGACCAATTCTCCTCCTCCCCAACTTGAGCCCCGGCGCGTCCGGGGCTTTTTGTTTCCGGTTCGGCAAAGCGGGCAGGCGCGCCCCGTGCGCAATTGCGCACGAGACCAGGAGGGGACGACGTTGAGAGTGAATCCACTTCAGTCGTCTCGGCCTTCGCCGGACGACGATCGACCCTACTCCGGCTTCTTCTCCAATTGCGCATGCGGGCGGCCGAAGTCGGGCGCGGCGGAATCCTGGCCGATCTCGACGATGCCGCGGCGGATGGCGCGGGTGCGCGTAAAGTGCTCGAACAGCGCCTCGCCATCGTTGCGGCGGATCGCGCGGGTCAGTTTGGAAAGGTCCTCGTTGAAGGTGCCGAGCATTTCCAGCACCGCCTCCTTGTTGGCCAAAAACACGTCGCGCCACATCGTGGGATCGGAGGCCGCAATGCGGGTGAAATCGCGAAAACCGCCGGCGGAGAATTTTATCACTTCCGAGGAGGTGACCTGAGCCAGTTCGTCGGCGGTGCCGACGATGGTGTAGGCGATCAGATGCGGCAGATGGCTGGTGATCGCCAGCACGAGGTCGTGATGGTCCGGCGTCATGATCTCGACCCTGGCGCCGAGGGCCGCCCAGAACGCGCGCAGCCTTTCGACCGCATCGGCATCGACGCCCTCTGGCGGAGTGAGAATGCACCAGCGGTTGATGAAGAGTTCGGCGAAACCGGAATCCGGGCCGGAATGCTCGGTGCCGGCGACCGGATGCGCCGGCACGAAATGCACACTGGAAGGCAAATGAGGCGCCATGTCGCGCACGATCGCGCCCTTGACCGAGCCGACGTCGGAAACGATCGCGCCGGGCTTGAGATGGCCGGCGATCTCCTGGGTGACCGGGCCGCAGGCGCCGACGGGAATGCAGAGGATGACGAGATCGGCATCTTCTGCGGCTTCCGCATTGGTGTCGACGACGCGGTCGACAATGCCGAGTTCCTCGACCCGCGCGCGGGTTTTCGCGGAGCGCGCGGTGGTGACGATTTCGCCGGCCAGCCCCTGCGCCCGCGCGGCGCGCGCGATCGAGCCGCCGATCAGCCCAAAACCGATCAGTGCGATCTTCCCAAAGTGCGGCGCGGCGTTCACTTGGCCGCCACGAAATCGCGCAAGGCCTCGACCACCAGCCGGTTGGCCTCTTCGGTGCCGATGGTCAGCCGCAGCGAATGCGGCAGGCCGTAATTGTTCAGCGCCCGCAGCACCAGGCCGCGCCTGGTCATGAAGGCGTCGGCATCGGCCGCGGTCCGGCCCTTGTCCTGCGGGAAATGGATGAGAACAAAATTCGCCACGCTCGGGGTCACCTTGAGGCCGAGTTTTCCGATCTCCTCGGTCAGCCAGTTGCGCCATTTCTCGGTATGTGCCTTCGACATCTGGATGTGCGCGGTGTCCTCGATCGCCGCCGCCGCCGCCAGCATCGCCGGCGTCGAGACGTTGAAGGGCCCGCGGATCCGGTTGACCGCATCGACGATGTTGGCCGGTCCGAACATCCAGCCGATCCGCAAGGAAGCCAGCCCGTGAATCTTCGAGAAGGTGTGGGTCATCACGGTGTTCTCGGTGGTCGCCACCAGTTCGATGCCGATCTCGTAGTCGTTGCGCGACACGTAATCGGAATAGGCGGCGTCGAGCACCAGCAGCACTTGCTCGGGCAATCCGGCGCGCAAGCGCTTGATCTCGTTGAACGGCAGATAGGTCCCGGTCGGGTTGTTCGGGTTGGCGAGCCAGACCAGTTTTGTGCGCGGGCTTACCCGCGCCAGGATGGCATCGACATCGGCGGTGAAGTCGGTCTCGGGCGCGACCACATTGATGGCGCTGTTGGCCATGGTGGCGATCGGATAGACCAGAAAACCGTGCGCGGTGGAGATCGCCTCGTCGCCATGGCGGAGATAGGTGTGCGCCAGAAGATTGAGGATTTCGTCGGAGCCGGCGCCGCAGATGATGCGATCGGGATCGAGCCCAAAACTGCGGCCGATGGCTTCCCGCAAGACCCGCGAGGTGCCTTCCGGATAATCCTCCAGATGATCGACGGCGCCTTTGTAGGCGGCGACGGCCTTCGGCGAGGGACCGAGCGGGGTCTCGTTCGCCGACAGCTTGAACACCTTGCGGCCCGGTTCCGGCACCGGCGATTTGCCCGGTGTGTAGGGCGCGATTTCGAGAATGCCGGGGTTCGGCACGGGGCGGGACATCGTCAACTCCGGGGTATCGGGAGGGGCCTTTGGGGGCTCAGGGCTTGGCCCCGTTCGGGGGCACCGTATAGCGCGTTGCATGGCTGCCGACGAGGGCCGTCGAGCGCACCGACGCCCCGGCCTCGATCATGGCAGACCTGATCTTTTCCATGCTGCCGGAGCCCGAAACCGACACCAGCAGAGCCGCGCCGTCGAAGGCCGTGTCCGGCACCGCGACGATCTCGGCCAGCGGCGACAGCGCGCGCGCGATCTCGGCGTTCCAGCCGGACACCCGCACGCTCCAGTTCTCGACTTCGGTGACCATGGCGCTGTCGGCGACGCGCGAGACCACGAACACCGGCAGCGCCGCCGGATGGTCGGCGCGCTCGAGAAACGGCAGCCGCGCGATGATTTTTGGCGCGCCCACCGCCTCCAGCGCGATCCACCATGGCGTGCGGCTCAGGGTGGCCGGGACCAGCGCCAGATCGCCCTTCGATTTCGCCACCGCCTCGACCGCGGCCTGCGCGCTGAAATGCGAGACATAGGGCACCACGAAGCCAAAATGAAACCGCGCCGAATCCCGCATCGCGGATTCGCCGACGGAAACATCCGCATGCACCGAGAACGGCGCCTGCACGTAAGTGAAGGTCGAGATGATGACGCGCCAGATGCTCTCGATGGTGTCGATCGGCAGGATGCCGCGGTGGCGCTCGACCAGCCGCCGCATCATCGAAGCCTCCCGCGCCGGACGGAACGCCGAGCCGACCTCCTGGGTCTGCTTGACCTGGATCAGCCGGTCGATGATGTCGCCGCGCGCCATCAGGAGGCGATGGACCTGCTCGTCGATGCTGTCGATCTCCTGGCGCAGCACGTCGAGCGAGGGCGGGGCGGGGGGCGGGTTGGACATGCGGGAAACCTGGCAAAACCTTGGGACCTCATCCTGAGGAGCGGCCGCTTGGCCGCGTCTCGAAGGATGAGCGCCCGTTCTCCCTCATGGTTCGAGACGGCGCAAGGGCGCCTCCTCACCATGAGGGAATTCGAGGGTGCTGTTAACCAAGGGCGCACCTTGACGAAATGCCTGCTTGAGACTAGCTTCAGCCCATTCCGTGGTCATTTGAGCCGGCCGGCTTGCAGCCACGTTAAACAACTCGCTAAACAGGCCGGGGACAGAAGTGATCCCGGTCGAACCTATGTTCAGGCCGGGTTTTTTTGTGGCCTGATTTCCGTTCGAGAGGCCTCCTTGCCGGGAGGCGGTGCTGAAATGACAGATCTGCAGTCGGTATCCAGTCCCGCAATCCATAGCGACGACCGCGCCCATGAGGCGGACCACCCGACGTCGCTGGTGGCGAAGTTCGGCATGGATCAGCCCCTGCGGCTCGATTGCGGCATTGACCTCGCGCCGTTCCAGATCGCCTACCAGACCTACGGCGAACTCAACGCCGATCGCTCCAACGCCATTTTGATCTGCCATGCACTGACGCTCGATCAGCATGTCGCCAATGTGCATCCGCTCACCGGCAAGGCCGGCTGGTGGGAAATCATGGTGGGGCCCGGCCGTCCGCTCGATACCGGAAAATATTTCATCATCTGCTCGAATGTGATCGGCGGCTGCATGGGCTCGACCGGCCCGGCCTCGACCAATCCGGCCACCGGCAAGCTGTGGGGGCTGGACTTTCCCCTCATCACGATCCCCGACATGGTCCGCGCACAGGCCATGCTGCTCGATCGGCTGGGCATCGAAACGCTGTTGAGCGTCACCGGCGGATCGATGGGCGGCATGCAGGTGCTGCAATGGACCGCCGCCTATCCCGAGCGCGTGTTCTCGGCTTTGCCGGTTGCCTGCAGCACGCGCCATTCGGCGCAGAACATTGCGTTTCACGAACTCGGCCGTCAGGCCGTGATGGCCGATCCGGATTGGCACCACGGGCGCTATTTCGAACGCGGCACCCATCCGCATCGCGGGCTTGCCGTGGCGCGGATGGCAGGACATATCACCTATCTGTCGGATGCAGCCTTGCACCGCAAGTTCGGGCGGCGGATGCAGGATCGCGAGTTGCCGACGTTTTCGTTCGACGCCGACTTCCAGGTCGAGAGCTACCTGCGCTACCAGGGCTCGTCCTTTGTCGAGCGGTTCGACGCCAACAGCTATCTCTACCTCACCCGGGCGATGGACTATTTCGACATCGCCGCCGATCATGACGGCGTGCTGGCGCAGGCGTTTCGCGGCATCCAGACCCGGTTCTGCGTGGTGTCGTTCACGTCGGACTGGCTGTTTCCGACCGCGGAATCGCGGGCCCTGGTGCATGCGCTCAACGCCTCCAGCGCGCGGGTCTCGTTCGCGGAGATCGAGACCGACCGCGGCCATGACGCGTTCCTGCTCGACGTACCCGAATTCTTCGACATCTCCCGGGCGTTCCTGGAATCCGCCGGCAAGGCGCGCGGCCTCAACAGAGCGGGGGGCTGACATGACCATGCAGCAGCAGGTGCTGCCGCTGTCCGGCCTTGCGCCGCCGGACACCGGACATTATCGCGGCGATCACTTGCTGGTCGCCGAGATGGTCGAGCGAGGCTCGAAAGTGCTCGACGTCGGCTGCGGCGAGGGCGACCTGCTGCAGCTGCTGGAGACCCGCGGCATCGACGGCCGCGGCATCGAGTTGTCGCGCGAGGGCGTCAACCGCTGCGTCGCCAAGGGGCTGGCGGTGGTGCAGGGCGACGCCGACACCGACCTGATCAATTATCCCGACGACGCCTTCGACTATGTGATCCTGTCGCAGACCCTGCAGGCGACACGGCAGCCGCGCGTGGTGCTGGAAAACCTGCTGCGGATCGGCCGCCGCGCCATCGTCTCGTTTCCGAATTTCGGCTTCTGGCGGATGCGGCTGCAGCTTCTGGTCGGCGGCCACATGCCGCGCACGGAAAATCTCCCCGCCACCTGGTACGACACGCCGAACATCCACTTCTGCACCATCAAGGACTTCGTGCAGCTCTGCGACGAGATCAACGTCAAGATGGAACGCGCGGTAGCGCTGGACATGTACGGCCGTCCGCTGCGGGTGAATTTGCCGTGGTGGTTCTGGAACATGTTCGGCGAGCAGGGCGTGTTCCTGCTGAGCCGGGCGGAGAAGGCGAAGTAGGCGTTTCTTCACCTCTCCCTTCGGGAGAGGTCGGATTGCGAAGCAATCCGGGTGAGGGGCTTTGGTCCGACGATCTACCTAACCCCTCACCCGACGCTTCGCGTCGACCTCTCCCGATGGGAGAGGTGAACATCCTCGTCCCCTTGCCAATCAGTGCGCCGCCACCGACCTTGGATCCCGCACCGGCCATCGCCCGGCCTCCACCAGCGCAATGAACCGCTCGACCATCTCGTTGAACAGCGCCGGCTCCTCCAGATTGAGCACGTGGCCGGTCTTCGGAAAAAAGCTCAAGCCCGCCGCCGGCAGGTGCTTCTTCAGGAACAGGCTCGGCTCGATGCAATTGTCATCCTCGTCGCCGCAGATGATCAGCGTCGGGGTCGGCACTTTCCGGATCGCATCGGTCAGAGTGAAGATCGAGGGGCGGCCGCCCTGAAAGCTGCGCATGGTGTTGGCCGAGCCCCTGGAATCGTGCCGCGCCAGCGCGGCGTAGAAATCGGCGTGGCCGCGCGGGTCCTTCACCAAGAACGGAATCCGGCTCGGCGCCTCGCGCGTCACCTTTGCCACTCCGTCCGAGCCTAGGGTCTCGTACTGCTCGCCATTGGCCTGGCACTGCTTGCGGAAGGCTTCGAGGTTTTCGAGATTCGATCCCGCGCCGACGGCGGCGAGCGTCAGCGACAGCGCGCGTTCCGGGTTGTTGAGGCCGACCTGCAGCGACGAATAGGCGCCCATCGACAGCCCGATGAAGTGTGCCTTGGCGATTCCGAGATGATCGAGCACCGCGAGCGCGTCGGTGTAAAAATGCCTGTAGGTGTAGACTTCCTTCGCGGGCGGCACGTCGGACGGCGTGTAGCCACGGGCGGAACAGGAAATGCAGCGGTGGCCGCGCGAAAAATAGCGCATCTGCGGCTCCCAATTGGTGTGGTCGGCGGCGAATTCGTGCAGGAAGATGATCGGCGTGCCGCTTCCCGCTTCCTCGAAATAGAGGCGGACGCCGTCCCTGGCGACTGCAAAGGGCATTTGCTTGTTCCTCTCGTTGGGGCCGAGCGGCGAAAATCGCAGTTAATGCTGCTGGCTGCAACTGGCACAAGCGCGCCCACCAGACGCGTGGCATGCGCGGCCAGGAGGCTTTGCCCAGCCTACAGCAGCGTCGTCTGCTCCGGCACGATCGTATCGCCCACAGCAATCTCGCCGCCCTCGACCACCTCGGCATAGATCCCGCATTCGTTGTGGCCAAGCCGGCGCATCAGCGCCTGCGGGATTTCGAGGTCGCGCGCGGCGGTGTCGGGATCGACATTGGTGGCCGCGCAGCGGGTGATCCGCTTCACCACCTTCAGGCGCGCGGCGCCGATGACGAGGGTGTGGTCGAGCAGATCGGATTCGTGCCAGGCCGGCCAGCCCTCGACATAGAGGTTGGCCCGGAACCGCAACGGATGCACCGCCTGGCCGACCATGTTCTCGATGGCGCGCAGGCTCGCCAGATTGATGATCGAGACTACCTTGCGGGCGACGTCGGAGAAACTGTGTCCGGGACTGGTCAGCACCTTCGGCGGACCCTTGATCTGGCCGGCAAACCCGTCGGCGAAAAACCGCTCGATGACGGCGCGGCCTTCCGCCGTTTCGAGATTGCCCTGAGCCGCGATCGCGCCGTCCCGGCGGATGGTGAGGACGCTGCTGGCATCGTCAAACCGGGTGTGCAGCGCCGCCAGCCATTCGTCCCGCATCAGCATCAGGAAATGGGCCTTCGACATCCACCGGGGATCGGCGGGATCGAAGCCGCTGGGACCGTTTTCGATGGCATAGCGGCGGTCGGACGGAAGGGTCTGGCCGATACGAAGGGCGACCCGCGGCAGCGGTTCCGGGGTGAGGCCTTTGACGGGATAGCGATAAAGGCTGGCGATCTGGGCAGGCGAAATGCGGGACATCCGGTTTCTTAAGAGATTTCCGGGCCAGGCGCCACCGCACACGAAATTGTGAGGCTGCCTCTTCCGTTTTCGGAACCCATGCCCACATCTGCCTCAAGCCGGCGCTGAGGTCGGCGACGCGACCGCGCGGCTGTTTGAGGGATATCAATACGGTCTTGCGGAAACCCAATGAAGATGCGGCGACCGTGCCTCAGGGGCGGAGCGGCAGGCTGAGGGAAAATCCCGATGAATATCGAAAAATACACCGAGCGTGCGCGCGGCTTCATCCAGTCCGCCCAGTCGCTCGCCACCCGCGACGGCCACCAGCAGTTTTCGCCGCTGCATATGCTCAAGGTTCTGCTCGATGACAGCGAGGGCCTGGCCGGAGGCCTGATCGACCGCGCCGGCGGCAATTCGCGCGCCATCCTGAAGGCGACCGAGGACGCGCTCAACAAGCTGCCGAAGGTGTCCGGCAGCGGCGCCGGGCAGGTCTACCTCGCCCCCGAACTGGCGCGCGCGTTTGACGCCGCGGAAAAGGCCGCCGAGAAGGCTGGCGACAGTTTTGTCACCGTGGAGCGGCTGTTGCTCGGGCTGACGCTGGAAAAAAACAGCGAAGCTGGAAGCATTCTCGGCAAGGGCGGCGTCACGCCGCAAAACCTCAATGCCGCGATCGAATCCCTGCGCAAGGGCCGTACCGCCGACTCGGCCACGGCGGAAAATGCCTATGACGCGCTGAAGAAATATGCCCGCGACCTGACCCAGGCGGCGCGCGACGGCAAGCTCGATCCCGTGATCGGCCGCGACGAGGAAATCCGCCGCACCATTCAAGTGCTCTCCCGCCGCACCAAGAACAATCCGGTGCTGATCGGCGAGCCCGGCGTCGGCAAGACCGCGATCGTCGAGGGCCTGGCGCTGCGCATCCTCAACGGCGACGTGCCGGAAAGCCTGAAGGACAAGAAGCTGCTGTCGCTCGATCTCGGCTCGCTGATCGCCGGCGCCAAATATCGCGGCGAATTCGAGGAGCGGCTGAAGGCCGTGCTGCAGGAAGTCACTTCGGCCGAAGGCTCGATCGTCCTGTTCATCGACGAAATGCACACCTTGATCGGCGCCGGCAAGGCCGACGGCGCGATGGATGCGTCCAACCTGCTGAAACCCGCGCTGGCGCGCGGCGAATTGCATTGCATCGGCGCCACCACGCTCGATGAATACCGCAAGCATGTCGAAAAGGATGCCGCGCTGGCGCGCCGGTTCCAGCCGATTTTCGTCTCCGAGCCGACGGTCGAGGACACCATCTCGATCCTGCGCGGCCTGAAGGACAAATACGAACAGCACCACGGCGTGCGCATCACCGATTCCGCGCTGGTCGCGGCGACCACGCTGTCGAACCGCTACATCACCGACCGGTTCCTGCCCGACAAGGCGATCGACCTGATGGACGAGGCCGCGGCGCGGCTGAAGATGCAGGTCGATTCCAAGCCGGAAGAACTGGATTCGATGGACCGCGAGATCATCCGGCTCAAGATCGAGCAGGAAGCGCTGAAGAAGGAAACCGATGCCGGCTCGAAGAGCCGCCTGCAGACGCTGGAAAAGGAACTCGCCGAGCTGGAAGAAAGGTCCGCCGACCTGACGTCGCGCTGGAGCGCCGAGAAGAACAAGCTGTCGAATGCGCAGAAGCTGAAGAGCGAACTCGAGGGATTGCGGATCGAACTCGCCGACGCGCAGCGCCGCGGCGAATATCAGCGCGCGGGCGAACTGGCCTATGGCCGGATTCCCGAGCTCGAAAAGCGGCTGGCCGAGATCGAGGCCAAGGAAAACGCCGGCGAGATGATGGAGGAGGCGGTCACCGCCAACCACATCGCGCAGGTGGTGTCGCGCTGGACCGGCGTGCCCGTCGACAAGATGCTGGAAGGCGAAAAGGACAAGCTGCTGCGGATGGAAGACAGCCTCGGCAACCGCGTGGTCGGCCAGGCCGAAGCCGTGCATGCGGTGGCGACCGCGGTGCGCCGTTCGCGCGCCGGCCTGCAGGATCCGAACCGCCCGATGGGCTCGTTCATGTTTTTGGGGCCGACCGGCGTCGGCAAGACCGAACTGACAAAGGCGCTGGCGGAATATCTGTTCAACGACGAGACCGCGATGGTCCGCCTCGACATGTCCGAATACATGGAGAAGCATTCGGTGTCGCGGCTGATCGGCGCGCCTCCGGGTTATGTCGGCTATGACGAGGGCGGCGCGCTCACCGAAGCGGTGCGGCGGCGGCCGTATCAGGTGGTGCTGTTCGACGAGATCGAAAAGGCGCATCCGGACGTCTTCAACGTGCTGCTGCAGGTGCTCGACGACGGCCGCCTGACCGACGGCCAGGGCCGCACCGTCGATTTCCGCAACACGCTGATCATCATGACCTCGAATCTCGGTTCGGAATTCCTGGTCAACCAGCCGGAAGGCGAGGACACGTCAGCGGTGCGCGAGCAGGTGATGGGCATGGTGCGGGCGCATTTCCGCCCCGAATTCCTCAACCGGGTCGACGAGATCATCCTGTTCCACCGGCTGCAGAAGAGCGAGATGGGCCGGATCGTCGAGATCCAGTTCTCGAGGCTCTCGAAGCTGCTGGAAGAGCGCAAGGTCGTGCTCACGCTCGATGCGGCGGCGCGCGACTGGCTCGCCGCCAAGGGCTGGGATCCCGCCTATGGCGCCCGCCCGCTGAAGCGGGTGATCCAGCGCTTCGTGCAGGACCCGCTGGCGGAGATGATCCTCGCCGGCGAGATCGCCGACGGCGACACGGTCGCGATCTCGGAGGAGGGCAACGTGCTGACCTTCAACGGCAAGGCGCCGCAGACCGCCGAGATCGCGCAGTTCGATGCGCCGGTGCCGAAGCGGAAGCTGCACTGACGTATTTCGGGCCTCTCCGCGTTGCGGAGAGGCCGATGTCTGGTCGTGCCGGAGCAAGTCAACTGCCGCGTGAAATGTTTGCAATCTAAAGATGTTAATCTGCCAAGCGAGTGTGCCTAAAAGGCGACACGCACGCTGATTTGCCGCCGCGGCTTTAAATACAACTTGCACAACCAAACCACACGTCGTCACAATCCACAACGGCAGTTGTGGGAGTGTGCGATGCGTGCGGGTATCGTGGCTTGGTGTGCTGGGTTAGCGTTGCTGTTGGGCGGATGCGATCCAGCAAGAGACTTTCGTTATACTCGAGAAGGTATAGGAGTTCGGCCTGTATTGGGACGGTCTGCCGGCCGCGACTGAGCTTCAAGACGTATATCTTGCGCATATTTGCGCGCAGGCGGTTAGTCCGACGACAAGAAGTATTAGTGTGGCCACTTGCGAGGGATTGAACCTTGCATCGCGCGATTGGGGACTGCTCGTCCAAGCGGGGATGAACGACATCGACCTTCGTTGTGATGCCTATCTCTCATGGCTTCACGACAAGAGAACTTCCCGCGAACCCATTCTCAGGGAACTTGCGGTCCTGGGCGGCGCCGCTGCTGCGATTTTGAAAATCACCGAAGTAGGGGCGACGCCGATTGCCCTGACCGCAATCGCGTTTGGGATAGCTGCTAACTCATTTACCAATTATGATCTTCGGATTTTGAGCGGCGTCGACTACACGACGGTGCAATCGGTCGTGCGCGGCAACAGAACGCAGTTTCGCGCCAAAAATCTTAGTCTCGTTATCGATAATCGGCCGGCCGCCATTTACGTCTTGCGCAACTATCTGTCGATTTGTCTGCCAGCTTCGATCGAGATGAGCATCAATAACACGATCAACGTCTATCATCGCGGCGGCCCCGAAGCGTTAAGAACGGAGCAGGTGGGACTGAGAACGCCTGCCGCGACGGGGGGGACCGCAGCGACGGTGAGGGGCGCGCCTTTGCGGGCGACCGACCCGATAGCTCCACCGGTTCGCGTAGCCAGCTTGCCCTCCCGTGAGGACTATAAACAAATCATAGCTGACTACGATCCAAAAGTGGATTCAATCTCCAAAGTCGAACCAGTTCTGATCAAGCTGTGTGTACCCGAAGCGGAGTTGCGCGCCATCGGGGAGAGAGCCAAAATTCTCATCCGAGTCTATCAGCAAGCGGTTGGGAATAACGTGACCGGAATGTTGAGCAGGCGAGACATTGCCCGCCTAAACAACATTGAGGACTGCCCATCTGGCCGAAGTAATTACTACGAGGCAAATCTGATGCCGAAGGGTGTGAACTCTCCAGATACCATAGGCCTACTGAACGTAGCTCTCGCTGCCGGACGCAAGCTGCCGGTGAACGTGCCGGTTGCGGTAGCGGATGTTCGAGACAAAATCCCGGAGGCGCGAACGGCTCTCGCTCAAAAACTGCAACTGCAAAGCCCACTTTTGTCCAAAGAATTTACGTCGGACCTTATGAAGGAGTTGGTGCGGCTCCAGCTTCAATAATCGGAAGAGTTAGCGCAATGACGACTTATGCAACTATTCGGGCTACCGCGCTGTTTAAGGATCATTCGCGAACCGCTGATATTTTACAGCCCCTGATGGAAGGGATGAGTTTGAGGTTCGCTGGAACGAAAACGACGGATAACAACGAAGTCTTTCTTAATGTCGTTTTCTCCCCTCCCGGGGGCGGTGCGGTTACTGGCTGGGTTATTGAAACGCACTGCAGGGAGAGCGAGGATGTTCGCCCGGCAGTGAAAGTTGATGGCTTTATCCGGACCTGCCTGCTGACAGAGCGCCTGTTCAATAACCTGCCGAACGTTGCGCCCTGGTTCGTTGCTGCGGATTTCGTGATTGCCCGCGCACTCATCGAAACGGGCCTCACCAATGTCGGAGGGAAAATCAAGGGTTCCGACGGGGTTGGTCCGTTGCAGGTTACTTCGACGGAGTGGGAGGCACTTCTGAAGGACGGCGGCGCGTTCGCCAAGGACCTCGATCCGCTTGATCGGGAAACCGACCGCGACAATCCCCAAGTTCAGGTTTTTGGTGCCGTTTTCAGCATGCATGTCGATGCGAAGGCCATCAGCGATCAGAAAACACAAGCAGGCGTTGGCACCAAGGATGATCCATTCCTGCCCAGCTACGCCGATCTGTTTCACGCTTATCTGACCGGGAGCACCAAGGCAGCGGTTGCGATCCGGAACGCGCAGGACAAGGAACCGGACAAGAAGGTGAGTGAAGTCCTTGCCGGCCTGTTGACCGACGCGCAGACGGCTGTCCTTTTTGAGGGGCGCGATCAGTTCAAGGGCAAGATAATTCCTGATCAGAAGGTCTCGGAATTTGTCGCCGTGACAGAACCAATATTGACCGACGCGCTGCAGAAAGCCTTCGATCTGATCAAATTGCACTGCCCTGAGGAATTGCCAACTACCAGCGGGAGTGAAGCACCATGGTTTGATGTTGCACTGGAGGAAGAAAAAAAGAACATTGACGAACACAATGCGGCGCAAAGAGATATCATTCTCGGGTATTTTGAACTCGACTGATTTCAGGCCAAGACCCACTTCAACTGCTACTCCCTGGTGTGGCGCCTTTGCTGCGCACTGCATGCACACATCCGACAATCCGGTTCCGAAGGGGTCTGCTGCCGCCAGGAATTGGAAAAGCTGGGGGGTCGGACTGCCTCTTGGAGGCACTGACATTCCACGTGGTGCCGTCATTGTGCTGTCGCCATCTGACGGAACAGGCTCGACCGGACACGTCGCCTTCTTCAACCAGTTTGTCGACAATGGAAAGAAGGTTGAACTGCTGGGTGGCAATCAGAGCGACAAGCTGAATAGAACCGCCTTCCTGACATCGAAGATAGCGGCAATCCGGTGGATCGATTCTGCTCCCACCACCTCGGCGGCGCAATTCGGCGAAACCGCATCCGCGACGAAAATTTCAAAAAAAGCTTTCGACATGATCGTCGGGTTCGAGGTATCGAGTGAGGCGGTTTACGAGAAGAAGTACCGCGGGCCGATTTGGCCGGGATTCAAGTCCGGCGTGACGATTGGCATCGGCTACGACATAGGCCAGACAGGTGCGGCGGTCGTCCAGGCCGACTGGAGCGGCGTCATTTCCGATGCAATGCTGGCGGCCCTGAAAACCGCTGTCGGCGTCACCGGACCAGCCGCCCAGCAGCGTGCCGCGCAACTCAAGGGTCAAGTCGATGTCCCGTTTTCCGCCGCGATCAAGGTGCATTCGGATCGTGTCATTCCACGCTGGGTCGCGGTTGTCGAAAAGGCCCTCGGGCCGAACACCTCGTCGCTGAGCCCGGATTGCCTGGGAGCGCTTGTCTCGCTGACCTATAATCGTGGACCTTCGTTTTCCAAGGCGGGCCCTCGCTACGAAGAAATGCGGGCTATCAAGGACTGCGTCGCGAACAGGAGATTCTGCGGATATTCCAGCCCAGTTCCGGAAAATGAAGCGTCTTTGGCCGAGCACGTCAGGTCTTCCCGGCCGGCGAGATAAAGAGGCCGACCTGTTTCAGAAAGGTCTGCCTTAAAACGACCGGAGTATGATCCTACGGCTCCATTTGATGGACGACTTGTGTCACCCCGCGTGCAGATGGCACGCGACCGCCCGGTCCGGCCCGATCCGCGCAACCGCGGCTGCTCGGTCTTGCACACCGCCATGGCGCGCGGGCAGCGGGTGTGAAAACTGCAGCCCGGCGGCGGGCGCAGCGCGCTCGGCACTTCGCCTGAGATCACGGCGCGGGGGCGTCTGGCCTCGACTTCGGGATCGGCGACCGGCACCGCCGCCATCAGCGCTTCGGTGTAGGGATGCAGCGGCTCGCGATAGATGATCGTCGCGGTCGGCGATCTCGACGATGCGGCCGAGATACATCACGGCGATCCGGGTCGAGATGTGGCGCACCACGGCGAGATCATGGGCGATGAACAGATAGGTCAGCCCCAGCCGCTCCTGCAGGTCCATGAACAGGTTGATGACCTGGGCCTGGATCGAGACGTCGAGCGCGGAGACCGGCTCGTCGGCGATCAGCAGGCTCGGCTCCAGCGCCAGCGCGCGCGCGATGCCGATGCGCTGGCGCTGGCCGCCGGAGAATTCGTGCGGATAGCGGTCGGCCATGTCGGGCAGCAGGCCGACCGAGGCGATCAGCGTCGGCGACCTTTTCGCGCGTCGCCGCCTTGTCGCCGTCCAGGCCGTGCACGGCCAGCGGCTCCCCGACGATGTCGCGGATGGTCATGCGCGGGTTCAGCGAGCCATAGGGGTCCTGATAGACCATCTGCATGCGGCGGCGCACCGCCAGCAGTTCGGCGCCCCGGTGCGGGGCGATATCCTGGCCCTCGAACACGATCCTGCCTGCCGTCGGCGTCAGCATGCGCAGCACCGCAAGCCCCGTGGTCGACTTGCCCGAGCCGCTTTCGCCGACCAGGCCCAGCGTTTCGCCGCGGCGGATGGTGAAGGAAACGCCGTCGACCGCCTTGACGGTCGCGACCTGGCGCTGGATCACGATGCCCTTGGTGATCGGGAAATGAACCTTCAGATCCTCGACGCGGAGGATCGGTTCGTCCGCGGGCGCGGTCGTTGGGGCAGGGCGTCAGACATTGGCAAAACACGCCTTGGCATGACGGTCGGCCACCTCGACCAGCTCCGGCCGCGCCGTGCGGCATTGCTCCAGGATCGAGCGGCAGCGCGGGCCGAACGAGCAGCCGGCGGGCAGGCTGGCGAGATCGGGCGGCTGGCCCTCGATCGGCATCAGGCGCCTGCCGCCGCCGCCATCGAGCCGCGGCACCGAGGCCATCAGGCCGAGCGTGTAGGGATGTTGCGGCCGCTCGTAGAGCTCGCGCGCCGGGCGCGACCTCGACGATGCGCCCGCCATACATCACCGCGACGCGGTCGGCATAGCGCGCGACGACGCCGAGATCGTGGGTGATCAGGATCAGCGACGAGCCGGTCTCGCGCGTGACCTCCTTCAGCAGATCGAGGATCTGCGCCTGCACGGTGACGTCGAGCGCCGTGGTCGGCTCGTCGGCGATGATCAGGCGCGGCGCGCAGGCCAGCGCCATCGCGATCATGACGCGCTGGCGCATGCCGCCGGAATATTGGTGCGGATAGGAGTTGAGCCGGCTTGCGGCATCGGCGATGCGGACGCGGCCGATCAGCTCGGTCGCGGCCTCGTAGGCCTTGGCCCACGGCGTGCCCCGGTGCACGTTGATCGGCTCCGCCACCTGCAGGCCGACCGTCAGCGCCGGATTGAGCGAGGACATCGGTTCCTGGAAGATCATCGCGATCTTGTTGCCGCGCACCGCGCGGATGCCGGGATCGTCGAGTTTCAGGAGATCGACGCCGTCGAACAGGATTTCGCCGCTCTCGATCCGGCCCGGCGGGTTCGGAATCAGGCGCAGCACCGACAATGCGGTGACGCTCTTGCCCGAGCCGGACTCGCCGACGATGGCGAGCGTCTCGCCGGGATCGACATGGAACGAGACGCCGTCGACCGCGGTGACGGTTCCGCGATCGGTGCGGAACCGTGTCGTCAGGTTCTTGACCTCGAGCAGCGGGCGCGTCATCGGGCGTCGCCCGCTCAGTGGCCCATCTTCTTCTTGAGATCCTGATCGATCCAGATGCGGGCGTAGATCGGACCCGGGCGGACGGCGCCGGCGCGCAACTCGCCGCCGTAATTCTTCACCCACGGCCACCAGGCCGTGAAGATGTAGGGCGTCGGCAGCCAGATGTAGGGCGCCTTGTCGAGGATCTCGCGGGTCATCTCCTTCAGCATGGCCTGACGCGTTTGCCCTCATCCTGCTCGAGATAGACCGCATCCATCTTCTTGTCGTATTCGGGATCGTTCCACTGCGACGGATTCCAGACCTGGCCTTTGCACAGAAGCTCTTGCGGATGGTGCGTGGTCGGATTGGTGTGGCCGTTGTTCATCAGATAGCCCGGCGCATTGGTCTTGGTGGTCATGGCCGAAAGGAATGCGCCGTATTCCATCGGCTGGATTTCGATCTTGACGCCGACCTGCTCGAGATAGGCCGCGAGCAGCGGCAGCAGGTCCATGTGGTCGGGCGAGCACGAGCAGACCTGCACCTTGAAGCTAAACCCCTTGGGCACGCCGGCCTCGGCGAGCAGCTTCTTCGCCTTCTCGGGATTGTAGGTGAAGAGTTCCTTGATCGAATCCGGCATCGCCTCCAGCGGCTCGAAATAGCCGAGATAGTCGGGATGCTGCGGATAGGCGAACAGTTCGGCGTTGCCGCCGTAATATTCCTTGACGATTTCCTGCTTGTTGACGGCGAGATTGAGCGCGCGGCGAACGCGGATGTCGTCGAACGGCTTGGTGTCGACGCGCATCGCCAGGAACGTGCCGCTCATGTCGAGCCATTTCGACCATTGCAATTGCGGCGCGCTCTTTTTCAGCTCATCGACCGCCGACCAGCGGATGCTTTCGAGAATGTCGAGCTTGCCGGTGCGCAGCGCGGTGAGAAATGTCGCCTCATCCTTGATGGTGCGATAGACCACCTTGTCGACCAGCGGCAGTTTGGTACTCGACGCCGTTGATCTTCTCGGTGCCCCAGTAGATTCGGATTCTTGACGTAGGTGTTGGAGTTGCCCTGCACGAAATCGGCCGAGCAGGAACGGGCCGGTGCCGTTGACGTTCTTCCAGTTGCCGGCGCCGGCGTCGGCGACTTCCTTCGGGATGATGCCGGAATAGTAGCCCCAGCCGAAGCGGTAGTCCCATTCGGCGTTGTAGTTCTTGAAGGTGAACACCACCGTATGCTTGTCGGTGGCCTCGACCTTGTCGAGATGATCGAAATAGCCGGCGATCTTCTTCGGGCTCTTGTCGAGGCGGTTGTAGGCGAACACCACGTCGTCGGCGACCAGCTCGCGCGACGCCATCACGCCGGGCTTGTCCGGAAACATCACGCCCTTGCGCAGGTTGATTTCGAGGCGAAGCGGATTTTGCTTCCATTCCCAGCTCTCGGCGAGTTCGCCGCGGATCGCATCCGAAGGAGATCCAGGCGTCGGCATAGAACGGATGCTTGCCGCCGAGCCGTCTTGCGACTTCGAGAGGTCGGCGACGAACAGCTGTTCGTAGACCGCGCCCGGTATCGTGGTTGTGTTTCCAGTTCCAGTCGGCGTTATCGAACGACAGCGCCGAGAGCGTGACGTAGACGGTGCCGATCTCCAGCGTGCCGCCGGGTTTCGGCGGCTGCTCCGATTGCGCGGATGCGGGTGCGGCGAGCGAAAGCATGACGGCGACAGACGCGGCGGCCAGACGCAATGCGGCGCGAGTAATGAGACATGACTTCCTCCACTGGTTCTTCATCGGCTTTTCGATTTTACCTCGATCCGCGCATGCGCGGATCGAGCAGATCACGCAAGGCGTCTCCGAACACGTTGGTGGCGTAGACGACGACGGTGAGACACAGGCCCGGCGCCAGCGCCAGCCAGGGCCCCTGGAACATGAAGGTGCGGCCGGATCCCGACAGCATGCCGCCCCAGGTCGGGGTCGGCGGCGGCACGCCGAGGCCGAGAAACGACAGGCTCGATTCGGCGAGGATGACGGTGCCGACGCGGGTGGTGAACAGCACGATGATCGGCGGCATGATGTTCGGCAGGATGTGCCGCCACAGGATGCGGCTGGTCGAGGCGCCGATCGACTGCGCGGCGTGCACATACATGTTCTCGCGCACCGAGACCACGGCGGAGCGGATGATGCGCGAGCCGGCGATGCCGAGCAGCAGGCCGAGCGTGCCGATGATCTGCGGCAGGCCGGGGCCGAGCACGGAAACCACGACCAGCAGGATGATGAGATCGGGAAAGCTCATCCAGGCATCGACGAAGCGCTGGGTGACGAGATCGATCTTGCCGCCGAGATAGCCGGTGAGGATTCCGATGACGATCGGAGATGACGGTCGCCAGCGTGGCGGCGGTGAAGCGCGATGATCACCGAGATCTGCGCGCCGTACAGGCAGCGCGAGAGCATGTCGCGGCCGAGATTGTCGGTTCCGAACGGATAGGCCCATGACGGCGCCAGCAGGCGATTGCGCGGGCTGATCTGGTTCATGCCGTAGGGCGCCAGCACGTCGGCGAAGATCCCGCACAGCATGAACAGGATGAAGATCACGCCGCCGGCGGCGCCCAGCGGCTTTTCGCGGAACAGGCGAACGATAAAGCGGATGACGCCGTTGCGCTCCGCGCGGGCCGAGGGGGACGGGGATATCGATCGCCAGCGTCATCAGCGATATCTCACCTTGGGATCGAGCAGGCCGTAGCTCAAATCGACGGCGAGATTGATCAGCATCACGCGAGAGCCGATCACGAGGCTGACGCCGGTGATGATCGGATAGTCGCGCTGGCTGATGGCGTCGAGCAGCAACAGCCCCATGCCGGGAATGACGAAGATCTGCTCGACGATGACGGCGCCGCCGATCAGGATCGGCGCCTGCAGGCCGATCAGCGTGACCACCGGGATCATGCGCGTTGCGCAGCGCATGCCGGACGACGACCAGCTGTTCCGACAGGCCCTTGGCCCAGGCGGTGCGGATGTAGTCCTGGCGCAGCACCTCCAGCATCATGGTGCGGGTCAGGCGCATGGTGATGGCCGACAGCGCGGTGCCGAGGATCAGCGCCGGCAGGATCATCTGCTTGAGGTTTTGCACGGGATCGACGGTGAAGGCGACGAAGTTCACCTGCGGCGACCAGCCCCACCAGATCGACGGGAACACCATCACCATGGTGCCCATCCAGAAGCTCGGCACCGCCAGCATCAGGATCGAGAACGAGCGGGTGAGATAGTCGCCGGCGGTGTCCTGCCGGATCGCCGAATAGATCCCGATCGGCATGCGCGATCAGCAGCGCCACGATCAGCGCCATCAAGCCGAGCTGGAACGTGATCGGCAGCCGCGCGCCCAGCAGTTCGCGACACCGGCGTGTTCTGCCACAGCGAGCGGCCGAAATCGCCGTGCAGCAGGATGCCGCCGATCCAGTGGAAATATTGCTGCCACATCGGGCGGTCGAGGCCGAGCGTGGCGATCAGCTGGTCGCGCGACGAGCTTGTCGGCGCCGACGTCGTTCTGCGACAGCATCATGTCGATGACGTCTGCCCGGCACCAGCCGCACGATGACGAAGACGATCAGGCTGGCGAAGAACAACGCCGGAATCAGCGCCAATAGCCGCCGCGCCAGGTATGCCTGCATGAGTCGTGTTCCGCCCTTGTCTTTGGCGGCGAGAGTGTACCTCGGTCGGAATGGCCGCAAGTGTATAACTACGGTCCGCTGCGATCTTTTCGCGAAAGCAACGCGTTTACATTCCGCGCCGCGGAACATGGCTGTTGCAACTGGACGTAGCGGTTGTTGAGTTAGCGGTTGCTGACCTGGCGTACCGGCGCGGCCGTGGGCGCCACATCGGACACGCGCGCGCCGCCGCCGCGATTGCTCATCTGGACATCCAGCCGGTCGCGTTCCTTCTCGAAGTTCGCGAGCAGCGAGCCTTCCAGCGAACGGCCGCGCGGCAGCTTGATGCGCATCGGATCGACGAAGCGGCCGTTGACCAGGATTTCGTAATGGACGTGGGCGCCGGTCGACTGCCGGTCGAGCCGACGAAGCCGATCACCTGACCCTGCCGCACCCGCTTGCCGGGCTCGATGCCTTTTGCGTAGGCCGACATGTGGCCGTAAGCGGTCTCGTACCCGTTGTTGTGCTTGAGGCGGATATATTTGCCGTAGCCGCCTTCCAGGCCGACTTTCTCGACCATGCCGTTGCCGGAAGCGAAAATCGGCGTGCCGTAGGGGGTGGCCCAGTCGACGCCGGTGTGCATCTTGACGTAACCGAGGATGGGATGGCGGCGGCTGCCGAAGCCGGAGCGCATGATGGCGTTGCTGACGGGTTTGCGGACCAGGAATTTCTTCGCGCTCTTGCCGCTCTCGTCGTAGTAGTCGACCGTCGCGTCGTCGGGGGTCTGGAAACGGTAGTATTTCTTGGTTTCTCCGCCGACGGTGAGGGAGGCGAACAACACCTCGGTCTTCTCGGTGATGGTGGCGCCTTCGTCTTCGCCGGCGAAGAACACGTCGAACGAATCGCCGGGCTGTACCTTGCGCTGGAAGTCGACGTCGTAGGAGTAGATCCGGACCATGTCCTCGATCACGGTGGCCGGGACCTTGTTGCGCAGCGCCGTCTCGTAGATGCTTTGATAGAGCCGCACGCCGCTGCCATCGTCGTCATCATCGTCGTCGTCGGCCGCGGCGGTCTCGGTGATGGTGTTCATGCTCTGCACGTCGACGGCGACATATTTGCCGAGATCGGACAATGCGACGACGGCTTCGACGGTGGATTCGTTGGCGACGACCACCCGGTAGGGCTGCAGCCGCGCGCCCGGGGCGGGGCTGGCGGGCGCCATCAGGATGCGCAGCTTCTGGCCTTCCTTCAGGCCGCCGTCGCGGCCGCGCGCACCGAGCATGGCGGCGATCGATTTGGCTTCTTCCGGAGTCGCGCCCTGATCGCGCAGGATCGACTGGACGGTATC
>CAVPOL010000056.1:0-85220 GCA_963706975.1 uncultured Alphaproteobacteria bacterium | reverse complement strand
CGGTTCCGGAACAAACCGATCCGTGCAAATTTAAGTCGCTTGTTGCGTGGAGTTTGTCGTGGCGTTCCAGCGTAGGAAATCTGCCGACATCGGCGTCAAGGCGCCGCTGCCCGGCTTCATCGAGCCGGCCCTGGCGTCCGCGATCGAGAGGGTGCCGTCCGGATCGCGCTGGATCCACGAAATCAAGTTCGACGGCTACCGGGTCCAGGTCCACCTCGCCAACGAGGCGGTGCAGATATTCACCCGGCGCGGTCACGACTGGACCCATCGCTTCAAGAAGGTCGCCCACGACGCCTGGCACATCAAGGCAGGCTCCGCCGTCATCGACGGCGAGATCGTGGTGCCGGCCGCCGACGGTACTACGGACTTCGCGGTGCTGCAGAACGAGCTCAAGGGCAAGTCGACCAGCATCGTTCTGGTCGCTTTCGATCTGCTCTATCTGAACGGCCGCGATCTCCGGAAGGTGCCGCTATTCCAGCGGAAGGCCGAACTGAAGAAGATCATCGCCGGGACCGACGTCCAGTTCAGCGAAAGCTTCGAGGTCGACGGCCAGGAAATGTTCGCGCACGCATGCAAGGTCGGCCTGGAAGGCGTGGTTCGAAGGTGCGCGACAGCGTCTACCCGACCGGACGAAGCAACGACTGGGTGAAGAAGACCTGCGCGCAGCGGGAGACCCTGACCATCGCCGGCTTCGCGCTCGACGGCAGCAAGTGGGACGGGCTCTTCGTCGGCCGGCGCAAGGGCGGCGATCTCGTCTACGCGGGCAAGGTCGACCACGGATTTGACAAGGTCTCGGCCGCCGACCTGCGGAAGCGCCTGGAGCCGTTGGTTCGGAAGACGCAGGCCTTCAAAAAGCGGGTCGCACACAAGGGCATCTGGGTCGAACCGAAGCTGCTGGCCGAAATCGAGTACCGCGCGAAATCGGCTGAGGGAAAGGTCCGGCACCCGTTCTTCCGGGGCATCCGCGAGGATTTGTAGATCCCGGATCGATCGACCTAGCCTCGCGCCCGCTTCAGCGCCGTCGCCAGCCGCTCCTTCTCCTTGCCCCATCGGGCCTCTTCGGCCTGCGATCTCTTCTCCAGCGCCTCGGCCTCGGCCCGGATCGCCGCCGCCCTGTCGGAGTGCTCCGCTTCCGCCCGGTCCAGTGCGGCCTGCGCCTTGTCGATGGCCTGCTGGCGGCGCTCGCGTTCCTTCTGCCGAGCGGCCTCTTCCTTTGCCTGTTCGCGCTCGCGGCTCTTCCGCTCCCGTTCGTAGGCGAGGGCGGCCTTGCGCTCCGCCACCTCGTCGACGGGCCGGGCGGCATCCTTCTTCGGTTTCCGGCCTTCCGGCTTGCGTGGAGCCTTCTTCGGTTTTCCGCCGACGCCCAACTTGGCGGGCAGTTCGGCGTGCTCGCGGAAGGGACCGGTGGATCCGACGGGGCGCTTGAGAACGACGCCGGGCTTCGCCATCGTGGCCGCGACGACGTCCGGATCGTCGCTCTCCCTTGCCGCACCTTGGTGGAATAAATTGCTGTCGGCGCCCCACGCTTCCAGCGCCGCCTTCATCGACGGAGCGGCGATCGCCTGGTCGAAGAAGCCCAGCGACGTCTGGTAGGTCTTCAGCTTTCTCGCCATGGGATCTATTTTGCGAGGAGCGAGTCCCCGAAGCAAGCAAGCAGGGCGGCCGGCCCCGGATACACCTGGACGCATCCGGCCTGCCGCAGCGAGTTCTCCGTGAAGCCGCCGCACAGCACGCCGACGGTCGCGATCTTCGCCTTTCCCGCCGCTTCGGCGTCGTAGGGCGTGTCGCCGATCGCGACCGCGTCGGCGCCTTCGATCCCAAGCTTCTTAAGGACCGCCTCGAAGATGTCGGGAGCCGGCTTGGATTCCTCGACGTCGTCCGAACACGTCGTCACGTCGACTAGGTCGGCGATGCCGGCGATGTCGAGATACTTCTCGAGCTCATCCTTCTTGGCGGATGACGCGACGGCGATGCGAAGTCCGCCATGCCGCACGCGCCGAAGCAGATCGGGGACCGCGGAGAAGGGGCGCACCAGCGGCAGATACTCCGTCTTGAAGCGCTTGCCGCGCCATTCCTCCATTTCCTTGCCGTGGTCCCGCTGTTCGTCGGCCGAAAGGAAATGCGGGAATCAGCTTGTCGCCGCCCTTGCCGATCTGACCTCTCACCTGCTCGAAGCCGACGTTGTGACCGAACTTCACCATCGCTTCGTGCCAGGCGAGGGCATGGAGATCGACGAAGTCCAGGAGCGTTCCGTCCACGTCGAAGATTGCGGCTTTGGGCAATTCAGAATCCTCCGGGGCGGGAGCGCCCGATCTTCGCGTACCAGTCGGCATAGGTCGTGTTCTTCGCCATGTGCCGGTTGAGATCCGGCGAGCCGTCCTCCCACCATACCGGGCCCCTCTCGCCGAGCGCCCGTTTCACCTCGTCCACGGCCTTGTGCGCGGCGGCTTCCGCCTCGAGGTCGGCGCTCCGTTTGGCGTCGCGGACCGCGCGACGGGCCTTCATCAGCCGGCCGACGAGACCGGCCCGCTCCGCTTCGTCGAGCTCAGGATTCGCCATCCGCCACAGCCTGCCGCGGACGACGAAGTAGCGACCGTCCGGCGTCACCGGATGCTCCACGGTCCGTCAGGCCGACTTCCGCTGCGACCGGGCCGCCGGCTTCTTCGCCGCGGCCTCCTTGGCCGGCTTCTTGCCGGCGATCGGCATCAGCATCTCCTTCTGGCCGGGCGTCGCTTTCTTTGCCTTCTTGGCCGGCTTTTTCGAAGGTTCGGGCGTGGCCGCGCCACCGCCACCACCGATGCTCTTGCGCAGCGCGTCCATCAGATCCACGACGTTCTCGCCCCGCGGACGCTCCTTCGCGACGATGGGTTTGCCGGCGCGCTTCTGGTTGATCAGATCGATCAGGGCGGTTTCGTACTGGTCCTCGAACTTGTCCGGCTCGAAGTGCCCCGTCTTCTGGTTCACGATGTGCCTGGCGAGCTCGAGCATGTCCTTGGTGACCTTCACGTCCTGGATGTCGTCGAAATATTCGGCCGCATCGCGGACTTCGTAGGGATACCGCAGCAGCGTTCCCATCAGGCCCTTGTCGAAGGGCTCGAGCGCGATGATGTGCTCGCGGTTGGTCAGCACGACACGCCCGATCGCTATCTTGTTCATCTCCCGGATGGTCTCGCGGATGACGGCGAAGGCGTCGTGACCGACCTTGCCATCCGGAGTGAGATAGTAGGGACGGATCAGGTAGCGCGGGTCGATCTCGCTGCGGTCGACGAACTCGTCGATCTCGATGGTCCTGGTCGATTCCAGCGCGACGTTCTCGAGTTCGTCCTTCGTCACCTCGATGAAGGTGTCCGTGTCGACCTTGTAGCCCTTGACGATGTCCTCGTTGGCGACCTCCTCGCCGGTGTCGGCGTCCACCTTGGCGTACTTGATGCGGTGGCCGGTCTTCCGGTTGAGTTGATTGAACGAGACCTTTTCGGATTCCGACGTGGCCGGATACAGCGCGACAGGACAGTTGACGAGCGAAAGGCGCAGGAAGCCTTTCCAGTTAGCGCGGGGGGCCATGGTACGCGGTACTCCGAAGCGAGGGCGGTTCGGACTCAAGACGAACAGGGAGCCTTGGTTCCGACACCCGACGGCCGTCCCGAACGATCATTTTTCGCGCCCTGAACCATCGGCGGACTCGACTCCATCGTTCTTGGTATGTTCTACTCGTGGAATGACCGATCGCCCCGCAAGCTGGCGCATGCCGACCCCGAAACAGATGGAAAAGCTGGCCGCTACGGTCGGCAGGGAGCCCCGCAGGACACCGACGCCGGGCCCGGGCGACACCATGCCTCCCGAATACTGGGAATCCGTCCTCAGGGACCCGCTCGCCGGCGCCAGCCCTGTGCCGCCGGGCCCATCGGTCCGGGCGCTGCGGCTGTCCGAAATTCCCCAGCATATTCTGAGGCTGTCCTGCTCCCGCTGCGCCCGGATCGTCGAAATCCAGAAGGCCGACGCCGTCCGGCTCTACGGACAGACGGCGGTCTGGAAGGACGTCGGACAGCGCCTGTTGGACGATACCTGCCAGGTCACGGACCGGTCGTCACGAAGAAGACGGCTGCTGGCCCTCGTTCGAGTAGTCGCCGGCACCGCCGGTGCCCTGCCTGAAATCACGGATGTCCGGATGGCGCCTAAACACCACCCTACGCCGCTCTCTGGAGGCGACCGCAAGGCTCTGAACAAGGAGCTCGGCAAGGCGCGGGCGATGACCAACATCCTCGCCGCGCAGTCCGCCGAGACCCGGACCAAGGGCGAGACCCTGCTCCAGACAGCCGACAAGCTGCTTTGCGAAAGCTGGAACGAGCGGATGTGGGCCGACGGCGAGCCGATCGACCCTTCCCCGACCGATCGACCAGGCCGATCAACGGCGGCTATCCTTGGCTCGAGATCGAGTGCTCGCGCTGCAAGACGCAAGCGGGACGTCGACCTCGCCGCGCTTCGCCACCCGCCGACGACCTTCGTGCACGACCTGGCCGGCCGGCTCCGCTGCAGCAAGTGCGCCAAGGCCGGCCGCCGCCCCGACGGCGACCCTGCTGCAACTTGGCCGCAGCCACGTCATCCGCGGCTCCGGAGACCTGAACGATGTGCAATCTCTACTCGATCACGACCAACCAGGCCGCCATCAGCGCGCTGTTCCGCGTGGTCAACCGCTACGTCGGCAACCTCGCGCCGATGCCCGGCGTCTTTCCGGACTACACGGCGCCGATCGTGCGCAACGGCGCCGACGGCCGCGAACTCGCCACCGCGCGCTGGGGCATGCCGTCGTCGTCGCACGCGCTGATGGATGCGACCAAGAAGCGCGCCGAGAAGCTGCGAGGCCAAGGGCAAGACCGTCGACTTCAAGGAATTGCTCCGGATGGAGCCGGACGGCGGCACGACCAACATCCGCAACGTGAAGAGCAAGCACTGGACGCGGTGGCTGGGTCCGGAGCACCGCTGCGTGGTGCCGTTCAACTCCTTCAGCGAGTTCAACAAGGCCGAAGGCGGCGACATCTGGTTCGCGCTGGACGAGAGCCGCCCGCTCGCCTGCTTCGCCGGCATCTGGACCAACTGGACGTCGGTCCGGAAGGTCAAGGAGGGCGAGACCACCAACGACCTCTACGCGTTCCTGACAACGGAGCCGAACGCCGAGGTCGGCGCCATCCACCCGAAGGCGATGCCGGTGATCCTGACGACGCCGGACGAAGTCGAGACCTGGATGACGGCGCCTCCGGACGAGGCCCTGAAGCTGCAGCGGCCGCTGCCGGACGGCTCGCTCCGGATCGTCGCCCGCGGCGTCAAGGAAGATCCAGTCGGGTCGGTGGCGTAACCGAGGAGGACGCCGACGAGCAAAATGGCCGTTTAACGGTATTTGGTTGGAAATCGGCCTAGCGCTCGGCAATGTGGCCTGACGGTTTTTTGACGGTTGCAGGCCGTTCCGTAGCGCTTCAGTCCGGCTCTAAGTATGCGAGCAATGGAACCGGATAGATTGAGCTGTGTTTCAAGTAAACTGATGTCCCACGCCCACTGGGGCTGGGATAGGATTGGTATGGAAACCTCAAACCGCTTCGAAGACGCCCAGACCAGCGACGGCCGCTACCGGCTCCTCGTCGAGGCGATCACTGATTACGCGATCTACATGTTGGATCGTGAGGGTCGTGTGACCAGCTGGAACCCGGGGGCTAAACGCTTCAAGGGTTATGAGGCGAATGAAATTATAGGTCGTCATTTTTCGACCTTTTACACCGACGCTGAGCGGTCGCAGAACGTCCCTGCTCAGGCGCTGGCGGAGGCCGAGCGCACCGGCCGCTTCGAGCGCGAGGGCTGGCGCGTGCGAAAAGACGGCACGCAGTTCTGGGCTCATGTCGTCATCGACGCGATCCGCTCGCCTGAGGGGGAGCTTGTCGGCTTCGCCAAAATCACCCGCGACTTGACCGAGCGAAGGGCCGCCGAGAAAAAACTGCGCGAAAGCGAAGAACAGTTCCGATTGCTGGTTCAAAGCGTCACCGACTACGCGATCTACATGCTGAATGTCGACGGTCACGTGGCGAGCTGGAACACGGGCGCGCAACACATCAAAGGTTATGCCCCCGAAGAGATCATTGGCCGGCACTTCTCCGACTTTTACACGGAAGCCGACCGTGCTGCCGGACTTCCCGGTATCGGCTTGGAGACCGCAACCCGAAACGGGCGCTGGGAGAACGAAGGTCAACGGGTCCGCAAGGACGGCACGGCGTTCTGGGCGCACGTCGTGATCGACGCCATCCGGGACGACGACGGCGAGCTCATCGGCTTCGCCAAGGTGACACGGGATATTACCGAACGCCGCGAGGCGGAAGCAGCGCTCCAGGCGGCGCAGGCGACCATGATGCGTTCGCAGAAGCTGGAGGCTATCGGGCAGCTTACCGGCGGCGTCGCTCACGACTTCAACAACCTGCTGCAGGTCATCGGTGGAAACCTGCAACTGCTGAGCAAAGATATAGCCGGTAATGCCCGGGCCGAGATGCGGGTCCAAAGCGCCCTCGGAGGTGTTGCCCGCGGTTCGAAACTTGCCTCACAATTGCTCGCCTTTGCGCGGCGACAGCCGCTGGAGCCAAGAGTGGTGAACGCCGGCCGTCTGATCAAAGGCATGGATGAAATGCTTCGTCGCGCCCTGGGTGGGGAGATCGAAGTCGAGACGGTAGTCGCGGGTGGGCTGTGGAACAGCCTCGTCGACCCGGACCAACTGGAAAATGCGATTTTGAATCTCGCGATCAACGCCCGCGACGCGATGAACGGCGAAGGCCGGCTGACGATTGAAGCGAGTAACGCCTTTCTCGACGACGAATATGTACGCCAGCATGACGAGTTGTCTGCGGGACAATACGTGATGATCGCGGTGACTGATACGGGCACCGGCATTTCACCCGACATCTTGGAACGGGTCTATGAGCCATTCTTCACAACCAAGGCGGAGGACAAGGGCACGGGCCTGGGCCTCGCCATGGTTTACGGCTTCCTCAAGCAGTCCGGCGGACACGTCAAAATCTACAGCGAGGTAGGTGCCGGAACCACGGTGAAGCTTTACTTCCCGCGAGAGGTGGCAACCGAAGACGCTCTGGTCGCGCCTTTGACCGACGACATTAAAGGCGGAGTGGAAACCGTCCTCGTGGTCGAGGATGACGATGAGGTTCGCGAGGTCGCGGTCTCGATGCTCAACGAGCTCGGCTACCGCGTGGTCAAGGCTCGAGATGCGGCCAGCGCACTCGCCATCGTCGATAGCGGCATCCCGATAGACCTGATCTTCACAGACGTCATGATGCCTGGCGCGCTGCGCAGCCCGGACTTGGCGCGAAAAGCCAAGGAACGATTGCCCAGCGTCGCGGTACTTTTCACATCCGGCTATACTCAGAACGCCATCGTGCATGGTGGGCGGCTCGATCCCGGGGTTGAGCTCCTGGCCAAGCCTTACACGCGCGAGGCGCTCGCCCGGAAAATCAGACACGTGTTGGCCAATCAAGCCCAAAGGCGCGTCGCTCAGGGATCGCAACACTCGGCCAACGAAAAGACTTTCAAGGACGCGACCGTGTTGCTCGTCGAAGACGACGACCTCATCCGCCTTACGACGACGGAGATGCTCAACGATATCGGATGCAAGGTAAAGGAGGCCAGCACGGCTCAGGAGGCCATGAAGATCCTGGACGCAGCAACCCGTGGACATCTTGCTTACGGATGTCGGCCTGCCTGGAGTTTCCGGTCTGCAGCTCGCGCAGGACGTCTACGCGCGCCGACCCGATCTACCCTTGGTTCTCGCAACAGGCGATACGGGAGTAAAGTCTGAAGCGGCGCGATTGGGTGCGATATTCATCGCGAAGCCTTATACCCGGAGTCCTTCGCCAGGGTTTGGAACAGGCGATGAAGAAGCGTCGCTGAATGGATGGGGTGTCGCTTGACGAAGCGGTCGGAAGATAGTTTCTAAGGTGCGGTGAAGTAAGGGCCGAAACTTGAACTGCATGAAGCTGTCCGCGACTTCCAAATACGCAAATCCCTTCCGGGGAGCCATCCACGGCCCGCACGCTTGGTTCATCAGGTCTCTCGAAAGCGCAGACCACTCGCCTAGACTCTCTAATTCATATTTTCGAACGTTCTCATCGCCGCGACAACATTCTCGCCGACATAGGGCTTGGGAATAAAAAGCGCGTTCGCCGGGATTTCCAGCGGCCGAACCTTACCGGTGGTGATGATGATGTGAACCGGAGGCCACCTGTCTCTCACCGCAGCGGCCAGTTTCAGCCCGTCCATGGAACCGGGCATGTCGATATCGGTAAAAACGAGATTGATATCCTGACGGGCTTCAAGAATGGCGATCGCTTGATCGGCATCGTTCGCAATGACGACGGCGTATCCGGCCTCTTCGAGTTCTTCCGCGACGAGTTCCCTGATCAGGGTCTCATCTTCGACAACCAAGACTATAGGCATTTCCACCCTTTCCGGTGGGCACATCCAGGCCACGACTGCATGCATCAAGCCCGGCGACGAACAATCGTTCCTTTCGACGGATCGCAGGTCGGGCGGAAGTCCGAAGTCCTCGCTGCGGACCGGCATCAACAGCGTGTCAGGATCTGAAGCTCCATCATTGCCATTCTCTGCAATATAGCGGGGTCTCGCTCGCCGTCCTTCGCGGTGCGAAGAATCGTTTCCGCAATGGCCTGGACATGCGCGGAACTGACGGGATCCGGCAGTGAGGCAACCGCCCTATCCAACGCCACTTTCATGATCGCGATCGTTTCAGGCGGAAACGACGCATTCGAGAAGTCTTTCATCTGGAATCGATCCGGGAGCAAGTTCAGGGTCATCGTCGTTCTCGCGGCAAACGCACGAGCCGTTGCCGAGACGCGGGCATGGGTCACCCCCAACGGCCGCGCCATCTGCTTCCCCATCCACCGCCACCGCGGAGAAGCCGCACCACGAAGAGCAGCAGTACCGCGCCGATGGTGGCGTTGACGATCGCGCTGATGATGCCGCTGCCGAGATGGATGCCGAGCCGGGGCAGCAACCAACTGCCTATAAAGGCGCCGAGGATACCGATGATCAGATCGCCGACGATCCCGAATCCGGTCCCGCGTACGATTTGACCGGCCAACCAGCCGGCGACGAGACCTACGAACAATATGACCAAGAGGCTTTCGCTCGACATATTCATCTTGCTACCTCAATCGTTGGTCCGAATGGCGTCCATCAGCGTAATCAGGTGTTGCGGTAATCGGTCATGCTCGCCTGCCAGTCTGATCCGCAGCCGAACACCTATTTCCTCGCAGATCGCGGCGCTACACGCGCGGTCGATCTGAATTGCATTGCGAGCTTCTGGACTGATCATCAAGGTCTCCCGTTCGCCACGTCTGCAAGCCTGCTTACCTAGCGGCGCGCCGTGACCAGGCGAACTTCGCGAACCATCGCCTCGCCGCTGTGCAGACACTGCGCATCGAAGCGGGGCCAGACCTGCTGCGAACAATTTCGAGCGACAGTCGGAAGTTCAAGCCGGTCCGACTTCGCCAGCACGGAGGTCTCGCCCGCGGCCACCTGAGGCGCAAAACCCGGCAAGGCAATAACCGCCGCTCCCAAAAGGCCGAATATGGCCAGGGACGTGAGAGAGTTGTTCATGTGAGGCTGCTGACTGTGGCTGATAGCCGATCCCGCTTCGCTCGGGGATCATGGGCACAACGGCGCGATCCATGGGGAGTTCCCTTGATCACAACCTATATTTGAATACCCCGGCCGCCGGGCGGCTCAGACCCGTGTTCTCGTCCAAGGGCACGTCAAGCTGGATCATGACGCCTTTTGGCGTGTTGGACGTCACTGCAATGCGGCCCTCAAGTTGGGCGATCAGGCTTTTAATCACTTTGAAGCCGAGACTCGCCCGTGGCTGGTCGATATCGAAGTCAGTCGGCAGACCGATACCCTGATCTGATACCTCCACACGCAAGTCGCTGCCGCGCCGTTCGCCCGAAACACGGATTTCGCCGGACCCGTCGGGGTAAGCATGCTTCGCGGAATTGGTCACAATCTCATTGATCAGAAGGCCCAGCGGAATCGCTTTGTCGGCGGAAATCATCAGAGGATCGAAAGCGCAGCTTACGTTGTGCGCCACGGTCTCCTGCAGCTTCCGGCAAAGCTCGCCCGCAAAGTCGGCGATGTCTACAAAGCCGATCTTGTTGCTGCGCCATAAGTGGTCGTGGACCTGGGCAATCGTGGTGATGCGCGAAGCGGCGTCCTTGAGTGCGTTTCGGACTTCTTCCGACGGCGCGTTGCGGCCCTGCACGCGGAGCAGGCCTACCACCGACGCCAGGCTGTTCTTGACGCGGTGGCTCATCTCGCGCGTCAGCATGGCCTGGTGGTCGAGTGCTTCCTTGAGGTCCGCGTCAGCATGTTGCCGCTCGAT
Source organism: uncultured Alphaproteobacteria bacterium (assembly GCA_963706975.1). Taxonomy (GTDB): domain Bacteria; phylum Pseudomonadota; class Alphaproteobacteria; order Rhizobiales; family Xanthobacteraceae; genus Bradyrhizobium. Next base: position 74,782 of record CAVPOL010000056.1, on the reverse strand, counting down.
GGCAATACCGAGCAAACCAGCGAAGCCGGCAAGGAAGTCGGCATCCGCAGCATCGAACTGGCCGGGGTCGGCACTGTCGACCTCCAGGACACCGAAGGGCAGATTGCCCTCGCCGCCTCTCGCGATCAGGACGTTGATCGCCCGCTTGATCCCGTGATCCGACAGCAGCTTGGGCGTGCGAAAGCGTGTTTCTTCCTGGAGATGATTTGAAATCACCATTTGGCCGGTCTGGAACGCGTAGCCGGCGGGAGATTCCATATCAATCCCGAGCGACACCTGACCGATCGTTCCCGGTGCCCAGCCGACGCCGGCACGGACCAGCAGCCGCCTGTCGTCAGGCATATACTCGAGCACCTTGGCCAAGGATGTTTCGAGGCCTTGGGAGCAGAGCTCGGTAGCGCGTTGCAGAATTTGTCCAATGTCCCGGGTCTGCATTGCAGACCGACCGAACTCTCCAAGCAAGGACTGTTGCCGCAACCGGTACGGTAGCTCCTGCCTGGTGGCATCGGTGGCTGCGGTAGGGGCCGATACTGAATTCCTTCCCGGGTGGAGTGGGCATGAGTTAGTCCCTCAGATAAGAGGCCGCCGCGAGCGCCGCAGGGAAAACGTAGCATGAGCGCCTCCGCCGGGAGGACACGATTTCTAGCGCCTGGGGCGACCGCAGCCGGCTGTCAGGAAGAGGATGGAAAAAATTTTGGACTCCCTCTTGAAACCAAAATCCGGTTTTTTTATTTTCCAAGTCGCCACCGCAAGGTGGCTCCCGGGCGCCTGATGGGCCCGGGAGACCTGAGACGGGCACCGGTCGTGTCCGGTGCCGCTATTAACCATTTTGCTCCTAGGAGGATCTGGCTATGCGCACTTATGACTTCGCTCCCCTGTTCCGGTCGACCATCGGTTTCGATCGTCTTTTCGACCTCGCCGAGACCGCCCAGCGCGGCGCCGAGGAAGGCTACCCGCCCTACAACATCGAACGCCTCGCGGAAGACCGTTACCAGATCACGCTGGCGGTTGCGGGCTTCTCGCCCGATGAAATCTCGATCACTGCAGAGCAGAACGTCGTCACCATCGAAGGCGGCAAGACCGAGAAAACCGAGCGCGAGTTCCTGTATCGCGGCATCTCGACCCGCCACTTCAAGCGGCAGTTCAACCTGGCCGACTACGTCCAGGTCAAGGATGCAGCCTTCGACAACGGCCTGCTCAAGATCGAACTGGTCCGGGAAATCCCCGAAGCCATGAAGCCGCGGCGGATCGCCATCAATGGCGCGCAGCCGGCCAACGTGCATCAGATCGAGTCCAAGGCGGCCTGAGCGAACACCCTGCGGCGGCCCGGAATCGTTGTCTCGGGCTGCCGCCCCACTCGTCTTGAATGGAGGATACCATGCGGCCGACGACCGCCATCAACGACAACGTATTTGACTTCCAGGCGCTGCTGCACCCGGGCACCGTCTTCGAGCATCCCAAGGACGTGGTAGCGCATCCGGACCTGACGCTGGCCGAGAAGCGGGCGATCCTCGCCTCCTGGGCCTCCGATGCTTCGGCGATCGCTTCGTGCCCGGCGCTGCGGGCTCCGGAAGGACTGAAGGCGCCTGTCAGCATCGATGCCATCCTCGAAGCGCTTTGCGAACTGGACGGCGGCCCCCGCAATCCACCAGGCGGAAAGCCCCAACGCCGCTTCTCCACATCGCGAGCGTGTGGCGGCTTGAGGAGGATCCATGGAGCTATTCGTTTGCCTCGTCACGTGATCACCCGCTTGGAAAACCGATGGGCAAGCCGGCTCCAACAAGACACGAAAGCCTGGAGCAGCAACAGGAACAGGCGCGTCCAGTCTCGCCACGTGCAGATGGCCGGCACCCGGATCATCATGCGCGCTCGCGGATCAAACGCGAGGCCAGCAAACGAGGAAGGAACGCCTAGTTGCACATGGAAAGCCAGCCCCCGGTCTGCCGCGCCGAAGTATAGAACCTAGCTTTTACAAAATCACAGACCCGTTCATTGCATCTCTATATGCGCTTGAGGCCTTTGAACGAGCTTTGCCGTAACAACCCTTCAGACGAATGGAATGGGTAGCAATCCGGATGACCGTCCCCACCTTTGGAGTTTAAGACCAATCAATCCGGTTAAATCGCAGTCGGCGCTGGTCCATCTCTTCGCGAAGTTTCTCCGCGTATTGTTTCACCCCCTCGCCAGCACATCGATCTCGACCACCTGCCTGCTTGTCGATTTCAACTTGGCGCCGAACGTTTTCATAAAACGCTAAAATCCGCTCGTCCTTTATTGTGAGAAATTCATAGCCACACCCCCACGCCAGCCCTGATGGAACAGCATGCGCCGGCCTCAGTCTGGCAAGCGAAGCGCGTTCGCATCGAGCATGGCGACGGCATTCAGCCAGACATGATCGAGAAAGTGGTGCAATTCGGCCTCGTCGTCATCCACCCACCTCGCATTGCCGATGGCCGGCGAACCGCTCGCAAGCGGGCACATGCTGCTGAAGAGCTTTATTGCCGCCGGCATCCCCCTTGCGCTCGGGTCCGACGGTGGTCCGAAGGAACAAAATCCCCTTTCTCAATCTGATGCTGGCCACGTTGCATCTGGGCGAGCCCAGTGAGGCTTTGACGCGCGAAGCCGCCTGACGGCCTACACCGCCGATGCGATTGGACATTGCGCCTTTTCCCCTGCGCTGATGATTGCAGAAAGGTCCGAGAATCGGTAAACGGGCGGCTTTCGCCGCCCGTTTACCTGGGCTTAATCACAAGGGCTGCCGGGTCCTGACGAATGTCGTTTCCCAGCCCCATTCACGCTGCGGTGCAAGCCGGATCAGGCCCTGCCACGCGAGGTAAATGGCTACGTCCACGCCATCGCCTCTTCCGCCGATCAGACGTTCGAGATCGAGGATGCTCGAACCGTTCGGCAGCTTCAGGACACCGTCGATGCCCGCCTGGAGCCGGTTCTTCGGAAAGAACCTGTTCACCACTGCGGAAGACAGCATCGCGTTTGCGAGACGCGGTTGGACGCGGATCTCGTTCTCTGTGTAGAGAGCGAAACCGTAGCCTTCGTTGATGGCGGCCCGCTCGATGGCCGCCCACTTGGCGCGTCGCAGGACTTTCAGCTCGGGATCCTCCGGATAGAGGTGCTCGAGCGTCTTGACCTCGACGAGAGTGCGACGGGCCGCGTTGCGGACCGTCGTGCGGAAGTCCGGAATCCACTTCCGGTGCTTGCCGTCGAAGAAATAACCGACGATGCACGGCTGAGCGTCGATCCCGCACAAGGCGCGCAGGAACGTGTCGGTTACGATCAGCCAGTCCATTTCGATCATCGATTCGAACGGAACGCCCTTCCATCCGCACCGTGCCATCGGAACGAGACCTGTGTAGTTGTCTCGAGACGGCCGCCTCGGGTCCCGTACCGTCATGACCGCGCCCTCCGGCTCGCGGTTGCTTGGATCCCGTACTCGGCCCGGACCGAGCGCGGGATGTTCCGCAACCACGCGCGAGCCAGACGGCGCTCGCGATCCGAAGTACGGCGGGCCAATCCGGCCAACCGCTGCGCCTCGATCTCGACGTAGACCGACGCGATGCGGTAGCGGCCGAGCCTCTCGGCGATGTCGCCCACCGTGATCGCCGGCGGCCTGCCTCCCGGACCTGCCGGGACGACGTAGCTGCCGATGGTCGTCCCGGTGTCGCGGTCGCTGCAGGTCACGCGGTAATGCGCGACCAGGTCGGGCTCCGGATCCCGGATGACGACGATCTCGAAGTCCATCCGCGACAAGTCGAGCGCGGTCTCGTTGGTGGGTGTCGCAAAAGTGCCGTGCATGACACAGCCTCCTTCCGTAGGCGGCGGAGGGCTCTCGGCTTCGGCGCATTTCCGACGTGGTCGGAAATCGTTCACCATGCCGCGGGCAAAACTCCGCCGTTCCCGCAAACGGTGCGTTTGCGGGTTTGCCTTGGGATCGACGTCGGGCTATGGACTGCGTTGTTCAGGCGCGGCGCCAAGGCCCTTCATCGGGTTGGTTCGGATGCCGAGGGCACGTCCAATCGCGACGGACCGGGGAAGGCAACACCTCCGGTCGATCGACGACGGGAACGCTTCGCTTCTTCAGCGGCGCCCACAGCATCCCGTTGCCGCGCGGCGGCCCGGGTTTTTCAATTGTCTTTGATGAGTCCTCCAGAGACCGCCGCTTGCGCGACGGGCTTCGTCAGCTACGGGAATTCGGCGGCTCGCGCCGAACCGCGTCGCGCGGGTCCGGGAGGCGAGGTGCTACGGGTCGAGCCCGCAGTCATCCCATTCGGGATCGATGGGGAGTTTCATGGCACTGCTCCTCAAGGCCGGCATGGCGCCGGCGCGTTCAGAATACTGATCGAGGAGACGACCTCATCCGCCTGGCTGTGAGCCGGCGGATCCTCAACGGATCGCTGGCTTTAAGCCTGGCGCACGAAGCGCATCGCCCTCGGGCGTGCGGAAAGGATGGTGGCCGGTTTGGTCATGACATCTCCCTACCACGGGGCGTGTCGCCAATCCGTTCCGCCATTCGCTAAAGTTCTACGAAATCGGCCTTCATGATCTCCTCGCAAGCCCGTTGAAGCAGCGCCCATACGCGCTGGCGGCGCGGATGGGCCAAAACCATGCATTCGGCGTTGCCGGCCGGCTCGCCGGTCATGGGGTTCGCACGCTCCAACGCCACCACCTGGTAGTCCGACATGTCGGCGAGGTTGCTCAGGTTCGAGACGTGCATGGTCGCGACGGTCCGGCGCATCGGCTCGAACCCCGACGGGACCAACTCGATCGTCACCCTCAGCATTACGCGTCCTCCTAGTTGACCATGGGGAGGCCGGCATTGCGGCCTCGAAGATCTTGCGACCCTGCTCGCCGGCGAATTGCCGGCGGGCCTGCAGCAGCACCGAACGCAGGTCCGCGGCGGCGAGCGGCCGGCCGGCATGACGCGCGATGCGGCGGCCGTCGCGAACGAGCGCCATGATCTCGGCGCCGGTGGACCCCACCGCCAACTCGGCGATGTCGAGCAGCTCCGCGTGATCGAGCGCGCCGGCGACGTGAAACCCGAGAATGTTGAGCGTGCCGGCGAGGTCCGGGCGCGCGATCTCGATGACCCTCTCCAGGCGCCCGGGGCGAAGCAATGCCGGATCCAGCGCCTTCGCATTGTTGGTCATGCCGATGATGATCAGCTCGCGAGATTCGGAAATGCGCAAAAGCAGTTCGGAAACGATCGGAATCCAGAAGTCGCGGTTATGCGGATCGAGCGTCGCCCGGCTGGGAACCGCGTCGCATTCATCCAGAGCCAAAATGGCGGGCTGCCCGAACCCCTCGCAGCGGTCGAACGCCGCATCAAGGTGCCGCAAGACGTGGTCGAGCGTTCCACGATCTCCATCGGTGAACCAAGCCCCCACCGACGTTTCGACCAAGGGCATCGAACAGGCGCGCGCCAATACTTTCGGGAAAAGCGTTTTCCCGAGGCCGGGCGCCGAATGCAGCACGATCCCATGCGACAGGTCGGTCCAGGCGAGCGTGCCTCCGCGATAATCGGCGAGGTCCCGCGCGAGCGAGAGACCCCACTCCCTGGCCTCGCCGTATTCGACCGCATCGGCCAGAGCCGGCAACCGCTCCTCGCAAACCTCGCCGCGGACGACGGTGGCCGCCGCGGTCAGCCGCTGCGCGATCCGCTGCGGGCCCGTCCCCGGCCGGAACGCGGAAACGATCTCGTGCAGGTCGAGCCCGGCCGCAATCTCGCCGGGCAATTCCTCGGCCGATCGCCGGCAGAACCTGGCGATGGCCGTCCGCAACACCGCGCCCGTCGGCGGCGCCAGGCGGATGGTGATGTCGGCGGCCGTCAGCAGCGCCTTGGGAAGCAGCTTGACGTCGGCAGCCAGCCCCACCACGCACTGTCCGCCCGAAAGGTCGGCCGCCACACTTATCGAAGTCCTCCGGCGTCAGCTGGCCAAGACCCCGGTTCGACCCCATCCGCAGATAGGCGTGCCAGCGCGATCCGAACTTCGTCCGGAAATGCGCAGCGACCGGTGCCACCCAGGCCGGCGTCGGAACGACGATCACGACAGCCATCGCCTTCGCTTGGTCGATCTGGCGGCCGATCGTCGGGGAGATCGCCGAGGCGAAGGCGGCGTCGACCACTCCCGCCATCGCCTCACGGTTGGGGGCCGGGGACGGAATATCTTCATCATCCGGCTCCAGATCGAATGCCGGTTCGGGCTGACACGGGAACTTCGGATCGATGAACGACCCGGTCGCGCGATCGAAGGCCATCCCGTCGAGCAGAATGGTCGATGGCACGCCATGCATGTCGACCAGCCTCTTGGACAGCATGCGGTAGGCCAGACGGGGCGTGGAGCGGCGCGTGGTCTTCTTCATGTACGGGATCCCACCATGGTCGTCGGGCCGAGCGGCCCGGAAAGAAGGTCGAGTTCGAGGAGATCCGCGCATGCGAGGGCCAGCACCGCCGGCGTCGGATCGCGATCGGAGCGCACGCCCGCAAGCAGACGGCCGAACGCCATCGGCCCGTCGTCGATGAGAACCTGGAGAATTCGCATCCGCAGCCCGATCGGCACGAAGACACCGTTATGGCTCCAAACCAGGCGGGCATTGGCGTAGCGGGGCTCGCGGCGGAGGTCGTCGGCCGTGACGGTCAGGGTCCGCAGACCGAGGGTCGCGATCCAGGTGAGGGCCAGGCCATCCTCCTCGAGATCGCGGATCGGCCGGGCGGGAACGACGTCGAGCAGATAGCGGCCGTCGTCCCGCTCCAGGACGACGGCGCCGAGATCTACCTGCTCGGACGCAACAAGCGCCGACGCAATGAAACTGATCGAGCGCACCTGGGGGTCAAGCGAGGCCTGAATGAGCCCCTCTCGAAGCGCCGGATGTCGCGCCGGGATCGCGGTCGCGGTCTTTGCGGAAACGAACAGGTCGGGGCGGCCGCGGGCGGCCAGGTTTCTGTTGAACATGGAACACTCGAAAACGAGGGAAGGGTAGGGCGGCGCGTCGGGTCGACGTGTTGCGAGCGGTCGGTGTCGGTCATTGGCCTACCCTCCTCAGATTTCGATGACGAGATTCGCGTTGAAGTCCGGGTTCTCCCACGGGGGCTGCGACCGGTTCGGGCCGTGGCCCTTCGCATTGTTGACCACGCGCGTGGACCCGATGACGGCGCGTCATCTCACTCCTCTTCGATTCCCACGGAGGCCGGGTCGACGTCCGTAAAGCTGTCGGTTTCGCGGTCGTAGCGGCGGCAAGAGACGATGCGGAGGCGATCCTCGACCAGGCGCCCCACGACGCGAAGGTTCTCCCGGCCCGGCACGACCGGCACCGGCTCCCCCTGCGCATGTTCCGGACAGGCGGTCGCAAGCCAGCCGCCGCGGTCGTAGCGCCGGCCGGCCGCTCCGCACGTTTCGCAGGTGCAAGAGCTCCGCGCTTCCGCCAGTTCGATGGCCTCCTCGACCCGGGTTTTCGTCGCGTCGGACAGGTGGCCGACCCAGTAAAAGCGCAAGGACCCGTACTTGCTTTTGATGTTCTCGGTGGTGAACCGGTCGCCCTCGGCCAAGGCAGCCTCGATCCGGACGCAGCAACGCTTCAAGACGTCGTGCCAGCCGTCGCCGCACTCGGCGTAGCCGTGGGAGGCGACCCCGAACAGGCGCGGATGGGCCGCCGTCAACTCGATCCGCCAGTCCCCAACAGCCGCCATAAAATGCCCTCAGGGCATTAGTAATATATACCTATTTAGAATATATATATATGTATCTTTCGATGCATATAGGGCGTCGTTTTTTCTCAACGGGGAGGCAAATGATGTCAATTGGCGGGAAAATCCTCGCAACCCCCACCCTGTCCCTTGCTGCAATCCGCGACCCGTGGGACGCTTTTTTGGCGATCGCACAACACACGGACGGGATTGATGGCGGACAAAGAATCGTCTCCGCGGGGCCGAAGGCCTCCGGACGGCCCCAAGAAGCAGTTCCTGACGTCTATGGATCCTGGCGTAATCAGGCGAATAAGGCCGCCGCCGCCCTGCGCGACAAGACCGCAAGCTGGGTGCTGGAAGAGGCCGCTAAGCAGTGGCTGGAGCGGCATCAAGACGGAAAAAAGTAAGGGGCAGTGGGCATGACAAGCAACAGAAACGGTACCGCGAGAGTGGTCGGCACGAGCGTCCGTCGAACCGCAAACCTCAAGGCCCGCTAGTCATGGCAACGCAAACCATTCGCCAGGCTTGCAAGATCAGCGACCTGGTCGCTCGCGACGACCTGGTCGATCAGATCGCAAACCTTGAAGATCTCAACGACCCGGCCACTTTGCACGCCGGGGAGTTTTTCCGTCGGAATCACTTTACCGGAGGACTCCATCGCCTGCTTCATACCGGCTTCGAGCGGCTGTCCGGGCGCTCGGACACTAGAGCCTTCTACCTCTCCCAATCGATGGGCGGGGATAAGACCCACAGCTTGATCGCATTCGGCTTGCTGGCGCGAGATGCCGCGCTGCGCCAGCGCATCGTCCCCAAGCTGGCGGAAAACGCTTCGTTCGGTTCGGCGAAGATCGTCGTGTTCAACGGCCATCAGAACCCGAAGCACTTCCTCTGGGGCCACATCGCAGAGCAACTGGGGCGTCCGGAAAAGATGTCCACGTTTGGAGGGACGGCGCCGACGCCCCGGGCGTCGACGACTGGATCGCCACAATCGGCACCGACCCCGTCCTGATCCTGCTGGATGAGCTCCCGAGCTATCTGCAGATGACCTCGGGACGGACCGTTGGCGAGTCTACCCTCGCAGACGTCACAATCGGGGCTCTCGAACGGCTTTCAACGCGTTGCCGAAGCTTCCCCATGCCTGCGTCGTCGTCACCAACCTCAAGGACGACATATATGCACAAGGGTCCGGCAAGCTGCGCACGCTGATCGACGATCTCACCAAGCAATACGACAAGTTCGCCACGGCCATCACGCCCGTGCAGCAGAACTCGGCCGAGGTCTTCCAGATCATTCGTAAAAAGCTCTTCGACACCCTGCCGTCCGACGACGTAGTGGCGGATCTCGCTCAGTCATACGTGGACGTCCTGAACTCCGCCAAGAAGATTGATTCGATTGCTTCCGTTCCGGAGACGTTCATCTCGCGTATCGGGAGACTCATCCCTTTATCCCTCAATTCGCGACATCGCAGCGCCGTTCAAGGAGAACGCCGGATATCAGCAGACCCGCGCCCTCATCCGGATTTGCGTCTGGCAGTTCGCAATGCCATGAGTTCGAACGAGAGCATCTTCCTCATCGGTCTGCAGCATTTGGACTTCAACGACATCGGCACGCTGGAAGAGGTGCGTAAGATCAATCCGCACTTCTCCAAGGCGATCTCGAAGGATGTCGCTGACCAGGGCAACGCCCTTGCGGAGCGCGTGGACGCCAAGGTCGGCGACGGCACAGGTGGTCGCAAAGCTGATCCTCATGTCATCCCTCTCAACGGCGAAGGACCCTCTGCGGAGCTTCGCGAAAACGAGATCGTGGAATACGCCATCGACCCCCTGGTGAAGGTCTACGAGATCAAGAACGCGATCAATGAGCTCAGCGGACAAGGATAAGTTGCGATCTCGCGTTCAGTAGCGACATCCCAAAGAGTAACTGGGTCGACGCAATTCCTGACAGAGCACTGCGGCCATCCAGCGAGAACGCAACTGAGTTACCTTCCGAAGAGTGCTCTGCGAATGTCCTAATCACACGCGGCTGGCGACGTCTCAGAGCTGATTGTCTATCGCGACTTGCCGACAACGCGGTACATCCATCTGGAGAAAACGCAACCGACCGCCCCAATCGGAATGTCCCATGAAAATCTTGAGCAGGCCTCCACTAGCGACGTCCCAAAGCTTGACCATATTGAAGGAGGTGTCCGACAGAGCGATGCGTCCGTCTGAGCTGCACCCGGTTCCGAAGACACCGAGTTAGGTGTTTTATGGAGCAGGAGGTGTGTCATGGAGAGACGTCAGTTTACGCGGGAGTTCAAGCTTGAGGCTGTTCGGCTGATCAAGCAGCGCGGCGTGTCGTATGCGCAGGCGTCCAAAGATCTTGGTATTCATCCGACGCAGTTGCGCAATTGGGTGAAGCAGCTTTCGGACGATCCGCAACATGCATTCCCGGGTCACGGTCAGATGAAGCCGGAGCAGTTGGAGATCGCGCAGCTCAAGCGCGAGGTTGCCAAGCTCAAGGCCGAACGAGATATCCTAAAAAAAGCCGCGGCCTACTTCGCGAAGGAATCGACGTGAAGTTCGGTTTTGTTGCGAAGCACCGGGGGATCTGGCCAGCGGATTGGTTGTGCGAGGCGCTCGGTGTCTCGCGGGGTGGGTTTTATGCCTGGCTGACACGACCGCGCAGTCGGCGCAGCCGGAGCGAAGAAGAGCTCGGCGCGAAGGTTCGCGCCAGCTTCTTAGGCAGCGATCGAACCTATGGCGCCAGGCGGGTTTGGCACGATCTGCTCGCCGAAGGGGTATCGTGCGGGCTGCATCGGATCGAACGATTGATGAGGCTGCAGGCCCTCAAAGCACGCCCGCGACGGCGGCGTCTGCCGCCGGATCTGGGTGAGCGGCAGGCCGCCGCCATCGCTTCCAATGTGCTCGACCGCAGCTTCGAAGCAACCGCTCCCAACCGCAAATGGATTGCCGACTTCACCTATGTCTGGACCGCGGAGGGCTGGCTCTATGTGGCGGCTGTCGTCGATCTGTTCTCGCGGCGCGTGGTCGGCTGGTCGATGAGTACAGCGATGACGGCGCAGCTCGTCACCGACGCCCTGGTGATGGCGATCTGGCGACGGGGCAAATCCGACGCGCTGCTGCATCACTCCGATCGCGGCAGCCAATACACCAGCGAGCAGTTCCAGCGGCTGATGGCCGATCACGGCGTGGTCTGCTCGATGAGCCGTTCCGGCAACGTCTGGGACAACGCCGCGATGGAGAGCTTCTTCTCCTCGTTGAAGACAGAGCGGACGGCGCGTAAGATGTATCGGTCCCGGGACCAGGCCAAGGCCGACGTGTTCGACTACATCGAGTGCTTCTACAATCCGAAACGCCGGCATTCGACGATCGGATATTTAAGTCCTTTGGAGTTCGAACGCCGGGCTGGATTAGCTTAAGCGGGTGTCAACAGAACCGGGTGCAGCTCAGTCGACGAAAACGCCACCGAACAGACACCCTCAGAATACCCAATGGAAGCTCTGATCTCGCTTCCACTTGCGACGTCCCCAAAGTAGAACGCCGCTTGACAGTCGGTGTCGCCGCATGTTCTAGAAGCAACTCTGCATCAAGCCCTATAAGCCCAAGGCTAATGGCAAGGCCAAGCGCCTCATCCAACATCGTTGTTCGAACGGGCCTAAGCCCCCGGATTTAGAATCTAACCGGGATTAATCTGCTGATGATCCACATCTAGGGCGGTTTTGTCGGCAAGAGACGATTGAAATTACGAAGGTCATACGGCAATCCGTTGCTCGCTCTTAACCTATGTCCGATCATCTCGATAAGTAGAAAAGGATCCGAACGTTGTTGATCCGCAGATAGCTAAAGCCCGATCCGGACCTTGTCCAGCCAATCCAGAAGCCAATAGCACTGGGAGACCTGCAGCGACTTCCCGGTAAAAAGCGATTCCATTGCCTTCTTGGCATGCGCTTCCAGCCTCGTGCCGTAGGATTGATTGCACGATCTGCAAGCAGGAAAGTGGAATGTCGACGCCGGCCTGATGACGTCCCGACCAGTCGTTGGGTCGATTTCAATCCGGATGCGCCTATTTGGGTCGCCGGTGGCACGCAGCATCCACATTGGCAGGACGTGCTCGCGCGATCGGTCGGCCTTACCGACGCGCTTTCCGCAGAAGATGCAATCGACCAGCCCTCTTTTCTACTCAATCCGCAGATCCGGCAGGCATCACCGATCCGACCCAACGGATTACGCAAACACTATAACCTTCAGATTGCAATTCTGGGAGATTTTAGGCCCAAAAAACGTGACACTCTTATGTGTCCTTTGACTTTTTTTATGAGTTCCACGACAGCACATAAGGGATTGGCGTTTGGAAACGTCCATGCTCTAGTCGATCCAGCGAGGAAGTTGAGTTAAGAGCGTTGGAGATATGACCGGCGGAAGTCCATTCGTTTGTTTTGCAGGCGGATCTGGATTGATTCTTCCTCGGCCGAGGAGAGAAAAGTCGCCGTCTCACGTCTCCTTGAGGTACTTCATTTTTTCTCGTCGCGGGCTCCTCAATGGAACTTTCGTGACGCACTTATGTGTGTTTTGACGCCTTTATGAGGTGCATCACAGACGCCCGCCGGGTTCTACGGATCGAGCTCGGTATCCCAATAGAGATAATCCAGCCAGCTATCGTGCAGATAGTTCGGCGGGAACAGCCGGCCGTTGCGGTGCAGCTGGTGCACCGTGGGCGCGAACGGCGTGTTGCCGCGGAAACATCCGCGCCTGCTGCGGCGTCAGATTGCCCTTGCGCAGGTTGCAGGGCGAGCAGGCGGCGACCACGTTCTCCCAGGTGGTCTGGCCGCCCTTGCTGCGCGGGATGATGTGATCGAAGGTGAGGTCGTCGTCGCGCCGAGCAATACTGGCAGATGAAGCGGTCGCGCAGGAAGACGTTGAACCGGGTGAAGGCGGGATGCGTGGTCGGCTTGACGAAGGATTTCAGCGACACCACGCTCGGCAGCTGGATTTCGAAGCTCGGGCTGCGCACCGCGCGGTCGTAGTGCTCGACGATGTTGACGCGGTCGAGAAACACCGCCTTGATCGCGTCCTGCCAGGACCAGAGCGACAGCGGGTAGTAACTCAGCGGCCGGAAATCCGCGTTCAGCACCAGTACCGGCCAACCGCCTTGCGAGACATGCGCGTTCAAGTAACGCTCCTGGCCTCCATATACGCTGCGAAGCAGCATGCGTTGACATACTACATGCAGCGTGACGGGATTGTGAAGAGCGTTGAGGGGCTTATCCAGGGGTCCGGCCCGCGTTCCGGGCCCGCTTGACGGCGTCCGCGAGGTGCATATTGCGGCGAAAAAATGATTTGGAGGGGACATGCGCAAGGGGCTGACGAATTGCTGCGATCTCTGCTGGGGCTTTGGCTGGAGCGGCGCCGCCGTTGCGCAGAGCTATCCGTCGCGCCCGATCACCATGATCGTGCCGTTCGCGGCCGGAGGCGCCACCGACACGCTGGCGCGCTTTCTCGCCGAGCAGATGCGCCCGATCCTCGGACAACCCTTCGTGATCGAGAATGTCGGGGGCGCTGCCGGCAGCCTCGGCGTCGGCCGCGCGGTGCGTTCGGCCGCCGACGGCTACACGCTCTCGATCGGCACCTCGACCACGCATATGCTGACCGGCGGGCTCTATGCGCTGCAGTTCGATCTGCTCAAGGATATGGAACCGGTCATCCTGATCGGCAGCGAGCCGCTCTTGATCGTCGGCAAGAAGGCTTTTCCGGCCGATGATCTCAAGGGGCTGATCGGCTGGCTGAAGGCCAATCCCGACAAGGCCTCGGTCGGCATCGCCGGCGTCGGCGCCACCGGCCATCTCACCGGGATTTCGTTCCAGAGGGAGACCGGCACCAAATTCCAGTTCGTGCCCTATCGCGGCAACGGGCCGGCGATGCAGGACCTGGTGTCCGGGCAGATCGACTTCATGATCGAGCCGTCGTCGAATTTCCAGCGCGCTGCTGGGCGGCCGGCAGCGTCAAGCCGTTCGCAATCACCGGCAAGGCGCGGCTGAAATCCTCGCCGGACATCCCGACCGCGGACGAGGCAGGCCTGCCCGGCTTCGTCGCGACGCTGTGGTACGGGCTGTGGGTGCCGAAGGACACGCCGAAGGACATCATCGCCAAGCTGAACGCCACGATGGTGCAGGTCCTGGCTGATCCGCCGGTGCAAAAGCGGTTCGGCGAACTCGGCATCGAGATCACGCCGCCGGACGCAGCAATCGCCGGAAGCCTTGCGGGCGTTTCAGAAGCAGGAAGCCGAGCGCTGGTGGCCGATCATCAAGGCGTCGAATATCAAGGTGGATTGAGCCCAACTGCCATTGCGAGGAGCGATAGCGACGAAGCAATCCAGAGCCGCGCAAGGATTTCGAGATTGCTTCGCTCCGCTCGCAATGACGGAGGCGGCTACACCTTCTCCAGCTTCTGCAGGCACCGCTTCACCCTGACCTCCGCCGGCATCGCCGTATCCGGAAAGCTGGTCTTCCAGTTGGTGACGCCGACTTCGCCGAGATAGATGTCGCCCTTCGAATCCAGCGCGATGCCGTGCGGCGCCAGGAATTTCCCGGTCTCGAGCCCGGCGCCGTCTTCGCCGCCGAGCCGCGCGATGCGCTTGCCCTTGGAGTCGACGATGGAGAGGCGCGGGCCGAAATTGGGCACCTTGCGGTTGACCGGCATGCCCGGGCCGAGCTCGCCGATGATGAAGTTCGGTGACTTGCCGCCGCCGCAAGCGCACAGCGCGCAGGGCCGGTGCAGATTGTTCCACTGCGTCTCGTATTTGCCGTTGCCGTCGAACACCTGCACGCGGTGGTTCTCGCGGTCGGCGACATAGACCCAGCCGTCGGCATCGGTGACGATATTGTGCACGATGTTGAACTGGCCGGGATCGCTGCCGGGCTCGCCCCAGGTTTTGATCAGCTTGCCGTCCGGCGTGTATTTGTGCACGCAGGCATTGCCGTAGCCGTCGGAGACATAGATCTCGCCCTTCGGCGACAGCGCGGTGTGGGTGCAGCGGTGAAACGGCTCGCCGCTCATGAACGGTGCCGGCTTGTTCGGGATGCCGATCGTCAGCAGCACCTTGCCGCTGGTCGAGCATTTGCGCACGGTATGGTCGCCGTCATCGGTGCAGTAGAGATTGTCGTCGGCATCGATGTGCAGCCCGTGGGCGCGGTAGAACAGGCCTTCGCCCCAGCTGGTGATGAAATTGCCCTCGCGGTCGAGCACCACCATCGGATGTGCGCCGCGGTTGAAGACGTAGATGCGGTCCTTGCTGTCGACCGCGACGGAGGCGACGTCGGTCAGGTTCCAGCCGTCCGGCAGCTTGGCCCAGTTCTCCACCACGCGGTAGCGATGCTCGCCGGAGCCAAGAATGGTTGGCATGTGTTTCTCCCCCTGAATCGTCTTGTTGGGCCCATTGTTGCAGAGGCTGCGTTTGCGCGCGAGGGCCATCGCGCGGGGCTGCCATGCCCATTGCTATGCAACGCAGAACGACCAGCCTGCCGCCCTCGCTGAAATCGACTTGAAGCCGGTGGTTGCAGAACGGACGCTGATCTTGCAAGATGCCCTGGGGCCGGTTCTGGCAATTTCGGAGCTGATCCATGCGCTGCATCGCATCTCACCTCGTGGCGGCCGTGCTCCTTGCCGGGAGCGATGTGGCCGGGACTGCCGTCGCAGCGTCTCCGGTCAAAATTGTGGTGTTTCCGTTCGAACTGATGGATTTCAGCGCCGCGGCCCCCTACGTCGCGCCTGACGACATCGACCGCGAGCAATTGCGGCTTTCGACCGAAGAAGCCCGGCGGCTGATCGCGGAATCCGGGCGCTACCAGCTGGTCGACGTTGGCGCGGTGCAACGACCAGATCGGCGAAAGCAGGACAATTGCGCGATTGCGCGGGCTGCGAAGCCGGGATCGCCGCCGGATTGGCCGCAGACCAGTCCATGATCGGGATCGTCACGCGCATCACACGAACGGAATACGCGGTGACCTACAAAATTCGCGATGCCCGGTCCGGCGCGCTGGTCGACGTCCAGCAGACCGACCTGCGCATGGGCGCCAATGTGGCCTGGAGCCGTGGGGCGCGCTGGTTGATCGAGCGGCGTCTGCTGGAACGTACGCCTTAACGCATGCCATCCCGGAAACCTGATCGAACGGGAGCTTCAGTCCCATGGGAAAGATGAAGCGGCCGTCTGCGTCGCTCGCTTTGGTCGCTGCCGCTGCTCTGTGTGCCGGTCCGTCCGGCCCGGCCAGGCGCAAGGGCAAGGCGCCCGTGCTCGCGGTCGCCGAAATCTACTATGTCGACACCTCCGGTGAGGTGATCGATCAAAGCGCCGACCATCGCCGGCGGCTGCGCGAGTTCGAAGCCGCGCTGCGCAGCGATCTGGCGGCGAGCGGAAAGATGGCGAACGCAGCGCTTGATTGTCCGCCCAACGCCTGTTCCGTGGGCGACATCGATGACGGTCAATTGCTGGGCAAGGCGCAGCCGGCCGGCGCCACCCATCTATTGATTGGCCGCTTTCACAAGATGAGCACGCTGGTGCAGCAGGCGAAATTCGACGTCATCGACGTGAAAGCGCGGAAAATCGTGTTCGATCGCCATATTACCTTCCGCGGCGACAACGACGCGGCCTGGCAGCCGGGCCGAATCCTTTCTTGCCCGGCAAATCCTCGATCACGGCGAATGGTGAGCCGCAACGCTTCCGTCACGCGCGGCAACAGCCCTTCCTCGATCGCCTTGATCTGCAGCGCGAGCTGCTTTGAGCCGATCCGGCATTGCGCCAGCCCGCCGGCGATGAACCAGAGGCCGGGCTGGCCGGTGCGCACATACATGTTGCGCAGTTCCTGCTCCTCGCCGAAACCCCAGATGGTGCCGACGCGGCTTGCGACCGCCTCGCCGAACAGCTTTCGCACCAGTTCTTCCTGGCGCTTGTAGCCGGTCGCCAGCACGATCAGGTCGGCGGCGACGGTCTCGCCGCTCTTCATCTTGGCGCCTTCGGCGACGAAACGTGTCGATATCGGCAAACTGCTTCAGCGCGATCTCGCCCTTGATGATCAGGTCGGAGCAGCCGACGTTGAAATAATAGCCGCCGCCGCGGGTCAGGTATTTGAACTGCCAGCCGGTGTTGTCCTCGCCGAAATCGAGCTTGAAGCCGGCGCGCTCCAGCCCTTCGAGCAATTCCTTGTCGAGCTCCCGGGATTTGTCGCAAGTCAATGCATGGCTCTTGCGCGCGAGCTTGAGCGGAATCGAGATCGCGATCAGGTCGTTATCCTCCAGCGTGCCTTCGTTATAGGGCGAATAGCACCAGTTGCGCCGAGGGTTCGATGGTGACCACCAGCGTCGAGGAGCGCTGCACCAGCGTCACCTCGGCGCCGCTGGAATAAAGATCCTGCGCGATGTCGTGGCCGCAATTGCCGGTGCCGATCACCATGCGCGCGCTTGCCCTTCCAGTTCTCGCCGTCGTCATAGCTGCTGGAATGCACCACCGTGCCGGCAAAATTCTTCAGGCCGGGAATATCGGGCATGTTGGCAATGCCGCTGACGCCGGTGGCCAGCACCACATGGCGCGGATGCATGATGCGCTTGCTGCCGTCGGCGCGGCGCAGCGTCACCGTCCAGCGGCCTGCCTTCTCGTCGTAGCTGCCGCCTTCGAACTCGGTTTCGGTCCAGAAATTCAGCTCCATGCCGTCGACGTAGGATTCGAACCAGTTGGCGAGCTTGTCCTTCGGGATGTAGGTCGGCCAGTTCGGCGGAAACAGCATGTAGGGCAGGTGATTGACCTGCACCTGGTTGTGCAGCGTCAGCGCGTGATAGCGCTTGCGCCAGTTGTCGCCGATCCGCTTCTCGCGGTCGACGATCAGCGTGTCCACCTTGCAACTGCTTCAGCCGCGCGGCGATGCAGAGGCCGGACTGCCCGCCGCCGATCACCAGCACGGTCGGATCGCGGTCGGCATAATCGGCGGAAGCCTTGCGCAGGTCGAGCCAGTTCGGCCCGCGGAAATCGCGCGAATAGGCATTGCCGCGCGGGCGCGCGACGCCGAGTTGCTCCTCGAAACCCTTTCAGCTCCTCCAGCGCCGTCAGCAGCGTCCAGGCCTTTAGCCGGTTGCCGTCAGCGGCATCCGGGATCAGGCCGGATGATGCCGTCGCCGCGGCCGACGTGCGGTTTCGAACTTGAAGATCGCCTCGATGCAATCGGTGCCGGCACGGGTCACCTTTCGCGGCGCGGCGCGGTCGGGATCGACGGCAAAGCCCGAGGGGCGGCCGTGCGCCGCCTGCGCCTTCAGCGTCGTCAGAATCGGCGTCGCGGCCGTTGATGGTCTGCAGCGTCCAGCTCAGCGCCAGCGCATCGCGCCAATAGCTGTCGGGATGGAACAGTTTTTTCAGCGCGCCGTCGTCGGGCGTTCGCCAGCGCGTCTTCGAATTCCGCCAGCCAGCTTTCTGCGGCAACCGCAATATCGTCCGATGTCTTGTCGAGCATGCGCGTTTCTCTCCACCGGCCGTCTGAGCGGCGTTCCCTTGGAACGGACCCTATACCCATTCGGGATCGCGCAGAAAGGGCGTGAAGAGCATGGCGGCTATTCCGCCAGCGACAGGATATGCCCCTGTTCCGGCGGAACATGGCCGTTCAGGGTGTCGAGATAGACCTGTCTTCACCGCCTGCCGGCCCGCGGCTTTCGGTCACTTTGAGCCATTGGTCGAGCTTCGGCGCGAAGCCAGACCACGCCGCGCCGAACCGCGTGTCGACGCCGCCCGGGCCCCATTCCTTGGCCCGCTTGCGGATCTGGTCGGGCGCGAAGAACCAGGCTCGGCTTGGCGCCCGGCAATTCCGGCTCGTCGGGCGACGTGACTGCGGTGGGTAAGCCCGACGCGGCCGGAATATTTCATCTGCTCGCCGAAATGCCGGTGCAGCGTCTCGCGCAACGCGCTGTTGCCGGCCATGTCGACATAGGCGACCGGCAACATCCGCGCGGCAGCGAAGTGACGCGGTCATAGGTCGACGACCTCGTCATAGCAGCCGAGCGATTGGACGAAGGCGACATTCGACGGCCGAGGTCAGCCCGATCACCTTGATGCCCGTTGCGCGCGATGCAGCAGATGCGCGAGCCCGAATGCGGTCTTGCTGGACGCCGACGAGAGCAGCACGCTTTTCGCGCCGAAGAACTCGTTTTCGGCGAGGAAGTCGTCGACCAGGAACGACAGCATGAACAGCGGCCGCAGCAGTGCCTGGTAGTCGCCCTGCCGCCCGGCGAAAGCCGGATCGCCGGAGACGCGGGTATAGGCGTTATAGACCGGCGCCACGCCCTGGCGATGCGCGGCGGCATCGCGCAGGCCGCGCTTGTTGACGTCGGCGGCCTCGATCACGAGATGCGTCGCCATCGGGAAATAGCCGAACAGCCTTTCGCCGGCGGCGATGTCGGGATGGCTCGAGGCGACCACCTCGCCAAACCCCCACACCGGCACGTTGCCGAAGCCTTCCGGCGCCGGAAACAGCTGCCAGTACTTCAACTGATCGCCCAGTACCGCGTAGGTGATGTTGTTGGCGGTGAAGGCAAAGCGCGTCGACCTTCACCAGCAGCGCGTCGTCGGGCAGACGCGGCGGCATCGGGCAATTGCGTCTCGATGATCTTGCTTTGCTGCAGGTCGCTCGCGTGCAACGATGAAATCGGTGGACTTCATGCTTCGATCTCCCGGCTGGTTGCTTGTGCCGCGATCTTTGTCTTCGAACGATGACGGTTTTGCAACAGCAACAATGTTTGAAACGCTGTTGGCTTTCCCCTCGCTCAAGTCGACCGGCGCGAATCTGGCCTTCGCCGATAGAGGTCGCGCAGCTTGCGCTTGAAAATCTTGCCGGAGGCCTCGCGCGGCAGCGCGTCGAGGAACTTGATGTCCTTTGGCACCTTGAAGTTGGCCAGCCGCGCCCGCAGGAAATCCTGCACTGGCCGACGATCGACAGCACCAGCGCCCGCTTCCGGCTCGATGCAGGCGAACAGCCGCTCGCCGAACTCGTCGTCGGGAACGCCGAACACCGCGCAGTCGCGCACGCCGTCCATGCCGATCAGCGCGTTCTCGATCTCCGCGGGATAGATGTTGACGCCGCCCGAGATCACCATGTCGCGCTTGCGGTCGCACAGGAACAGATAGCCGTCGGCGTCGAGATAGCCGACGTCGCCGACGCTGACGAGGCCGTCGCGGCCGGCTTCGGCGCGCGCCGCGGCATTGCCGTGGTAGTCGAAATCGGCAATCGCGGTCTGCCGCATGAATATTTCGCCGGGCTCGTTGACGTCGCACAGCGTCGCCGTCGGGGCGGAAGATTTTGACGATGCCGCCCTCGATGGCGCGGCCGACCGTGCCGGGTTTTGCAGCGCCTCCTGCGGCCGAATGCCACACCGGGATGCCGGTTTCGGTCGATCCCAGATATTCGTTGATGACGGGTCCCCACCATTCGATCATCGCGCGCTTGACTCGACCGGGCAGGGCGCCGCGCCGTGGATGACGAAACGCAGCGACGAAACGTCGTAACGGCTTTCTACCTCCTCCGGCAGCCGCAGCAGCCGGACGAACATGGTCGGCACCGCATGCATATGCGTGATGCCGTGCTGCTGCGACCAGCTGCAGCAGATCCTCGGGATCGAAGCGCGGCTCCAGCACGATGGTGCAGCCATGGCGGAACGCCAGCATGCCGTAGGAGTTCGGCGCGGAGTGGTACATCGGCCCGTTCATCAGCATGACCTGATCGTCGTTCGGCTTGATGCCGTAGGCGATGCCGCCGACGACGCGCCGGCGGCCGCGAGCTGTTCGGGGCCGCATCGGCCTGCGCCGCACGCCCTTGGGCCGGCCGGTGGTGCCCGAGGTATAGAACATCGGTGACGTCCGCCGACCGGCGGCTCCGGCCACGGCGCGTGGGTGTCGCGCCAGGGTCCCAGTCCGGTCATGCCCGTCGGGGACCTGCGTCAGCTCGGGCGCGATGTTGAACGCCGCGGCGATCTCCGGCGGCGTCGCCACGATCAGCAGCCGGAGATGGCCGGGCACGCCGCTCGCGAATCTGCGGCAGAGGTCGGCATGGCAGACCAGGATGCCGGCGCCGCAATCGGCCAGGATATAGTTCGACCTCCTCGGCCTTGAGGTGCCAGTTGATCGGCACCACCGGCGAGCCCAGCGCGGCGGCGGCGCCGGCGACCTCGAAGAACGCAAAATCATTGCGCAGCATCATGGCGACCGGCGTGCCGCCGGCAGGCCGAGCTCCTTCAGTCCCGTCGCCGCCCGCGCGATGCGGGCGTGAATCTCCGGATAGCTGATGCTGCGGTCGCCGCTGATGATCATTGTCGCTTCCTTGGCCTTTTATCTTTGGAAACTCGTTGCCTGGCGGTGCTCTTCTCCCCTCCCTCCACGCGCTCTTGCGCGTGGCGGGGAGGGGGCGGGGGTGGGGGGTGCTTCCGCAATTCGCTGAGCAGTGATTTGCGCCGATAGACCCCCACCCTCAACCCCTCCCCGACCGCTTCGCGGGGGAGGGGAGTAGAAAATCGCAGCGGCTCGGGTGAGGTGGAAGGCGCTCTACCTATCGTCGATCATTTCGCCAAAGCCGATCCAGTTCTTGCCGTTGAAACGGCGCAGCCGCAACTGCTGGAACGGCAGATAGTCGTCGGGCCCGGTCGATACCGTGATGCCCGGCAGCAGCATCGGCAGCGGACGTTCGCGCAGCGAGGCCGCCTGTTTCAGGATGTTCTCGCGGCTGAAATCGTCCTTGCACGCCTTCAGCACCTTCATCAGAGGTTCGCATAGTGATAGCCGGCGGCATAGTTCGAATTGTTGAGGTCGGCATTGGGCATATACTGCTTCATGAAGGCGAAATATTCCTTCACGCCGGCATCGTCGGCCCATTGCGCGTCGAGCGTGTCCTTCTGGTTGCTGGACGCGATCAGGCCGACGGCGTTTTCAAGTCCCGCGGGTTCCAGGAACGAGATCGAGGACGCCGAGGTCGGCACGAAGAACAGGTCGGGCTTCCAGTTCAGTTCGGCCACGCCCTTGATCATCTGCGAGGTGAATTTGCCGAGCACGACGCCGAACATCACGTTGGCGCCGGAAGCCTTCAGCGTCGCAAGCTGCGAACTGATGGTCGGCGCGCTGGTCTCGTAGGTCGCCTCCGCCACGATCATGGAGGCGGCCTTGGGCGCCCAGCGCGCGCTTGAAGCCGGCGACATAGTCGCGGCCGAAATCGTCGTTCTGCGACAGGATCGCGATCTTCGCGTCCGGCTTCGCCTGCAGCACGTATTTGGCGTAGATCACGCCCTCGGATTCGTAGGCCGCCATGCCCGGCATGGTCCATGGAAAATTCTTCGGGTCGGCCCATTTGGTCGCGCCGCTCAGCACGAACAGCTGCGGCACTTTCTTGCTGTTGAGGTAGCGATGCACGGCGGCGTTGGTGGCGGTGCCGAGCGAACCGAACATCATCAGCACCTCGTCCTGCTCGACCAGTTTGCGGGTCTGCTCGACCGTCTTCGGCGGCGAATAGGCGTCGTCGAGCGAGATGAATTTGACCTTGCGGCCGTTGATGCCGCCTTCGGCATTGACCTTCTCGAAATAGGCCTCCTGCGCCCGCCGATAATGCCAAAGCCGGATACCGGGCCGCTGTAGGGCAGGGTCTGGCCGATTCGGATCTCGCCCTTGGCGTCGTCGGCGCGCTGCCGCCGAGGCGATACCGCCCAAAGCGAACGCGACCGCCAATGCATGTCGCGACAGTCTCATCGTCTCCTCCCTGTGTATTGTCTTTTCTTCTTGGATCGGTAGCGCGCTTAAGCGCGCGCCCGCTTCATGAAATCACTGCCGGCCTCGGCGAACTCGGCCTTCATGCGCTCCACCAGTTCGGCGACCGGCGGCGCGTCGGCGATCTGGCCGATGCCCTGGCCCGAGCCCCAGATGTCGCGCCACGCCTTCACCTTCATGTTGCCGCCGGAGCCGAAATTCATCTTCGTCTTGTCGGCGACCGGCAGATTGTGCGGATCGAGGCCGGCGGCCGCGATCGACGGTCCCAGATAATTGCCGTGCACGCCGGTGAACAGGTTCGAATAGACGATGTCGTGCGCGGCGTGCTCGATCAGCGCCTTCTTGTAGGCGAGATCGGCATTCGCCTCCTCGGTGGCGATGAAGCGCGTGCCCATATAGGCCAGGTCGGCGCCGAGCGCGAGCGCCGAGGCAATGCCCCAGCCGTCGGAGATCGCGCCCGACAGCAGGATGGTGCCCTTGAACCATTGCTTCACCTCGCGCACCAGCGCGAACGGCGACAGCGTGCCGGCGTGGCCGCCCGCGCCGGCGCAGACCAGGATCAGGCCGTCGACGCCCTGCTCGGCGGCCTTGCGCGCATGCTTGACGTTGATGACGTCATGGAACACCACGCCGCCATAGGAATGCGCGGCCTCGACGATTTCCTGCGGCGGACGCAGCGAGGTGATGATGATCGGCACCTTGTGCTTTACGCAGGTCTCCATGTCCTTCATCAGCCGGTCGTTGGAGGCGTGGCAGATCTGGTTGACCGCGTAGGGCGCGACCTTCTTCTCCGGGTGCAGCGCCTTGTATTCGCCGAGCTCGTTCTCGATGCGGGTCAGCCACTCCGCGAGCTTTTCGACCGGCCGCGCGTTCAGCGCCGGGAACGAGCCGACCACGCCGGCCTTGCACTGGGCAATGACGAGCTCGGGGCCCGACACGATGAACAGCGGCGAGCCCACCACGGGAAGTTCGAGGCTGTCGGCAAGCGAAGCGGGTAGCGGCATTGCAATTCTTCCCTTCGGAACGCAGAGCCGTGCGAGCCGGCGCTGGCCTGGTCCGAAACGCGTCTGCTTGTCGATCGTGAACCGGTTCCGTCTCGGCGGACCTGATGCCGGGCATTATAGGGCTGGACGCGCGCGCCTGGCTGTTCAATATTGAACAGGTGAACTATCAATAATGAACATGCATCGCAGTCCGGGAGCGCCGATGGACTGGGACCTTTGCAAGACCTTTGTCGCCGTCGCCGAGACCCGCAGCTTCGCCGCGCGCGGCGCGCCAGTTGCGCTCCAGCCATCCGACGGTCGGCCGCAAGATCGCCGATGCTGGAGGACCAGCTCGGCACGCGGCTGTTCGCGCGGTCCAACGAGGGCCTGTCGCTGACCGCGCAGGGACGCAAATTTCGCGAGCATGTCGAGGCGATGGCGGCGGCGGCGCTGCGCGCCGAGGCCGCGGTCTCGGCGACCGGGCCGCAGGCCCGCGGCGCGGTCAAGCTGTCGATCGGCGCCACGCTCGCCGCGCACTGGCTGATGCCGCGGATGGGCGCTTCCTGCGCGAGCACGACCATCTGCAGCTCGAGATCATCACCCATCCGTTTCCGGCCAGCGTGCGCCGCCGCGAGGCCGACGTCGTGCTGCGTCCGGTCGACAGCGGCGAGGAAAACCTGGTCGGCCGCAAGATCGGCCGGCTCGGCACCGGCTTCTTATGCCTCGCGCGACTACGCGGCGCGGCGGCGGCTTGCCGGAGCGGCGCGACGAATGGAAGGGCCACAGCGTCATCGGCTTTGCCGACCGGGAATCGAATGCGCGGCTGGCGCGCTGGAGCGATCTCATCACCCGGCAGGGCACCGTGGTGATGCGCTGCTCGTCGCAGGGCGACATGCTCGCCGCCGCGCGGGCCGGCCTCGGGATATCGGCGCTGTCCTGCTTCGTCGCCGAGCGCCTATCCCGACCTGGTCCGCGTCGCGCCGCAAAAGCTCGGTCAGCGTGGCCGATCTCTGGCTGCTGGCGCATCCCGACCTCGTCGACCTGCCCGCGGTGCGCGCGGTGATCGGCTTTGTCACCGCCTGCGCGCGCGAGGACCGGGTCAGGCTGCGGGGCTAGAGGTTATTTTCCGATCACGCCTTCGCGCTTCTTCAGCACGCGGTAATAGCTCCACCACAGATGCGCCGCCGCGCCGCGCAGCGGCCGCCATGGCTCGGCCAGCGGCGCCATCTGTTTGGGGTCGGCCGCGTCTTCAGCCCCAGTCCGACCTTGATGGCTTCCTGCACGGCGATATCGCCGGCGGGCCAGGCGTCACCATGGCCGAGACAGAACAGCAGATAGACGTCGGCGGTCCACGGGCCGATGCCGTGCAGCGCGGTCAGCGTGTTGTGCGCGGCGTCGACGTCCTCGTTCGCCAGCACGTCGAGATTGAGCCGTTCGGCGGCGATCTCGCGCGCCAGGTTCTTCAAGGTCTTGATCTTGGCCCCGGACAGGCCGAGCCGGCCGAGCCGGTCGGTGCGCGCCTTGCGGAAGGCGTCATGATGAAACGGGTCGAACGCGGCGCTGACGCGGCCCCAGATCGCCGCGGCGCTGGCGGTGGATACCTGCTGGCCGCAGACGATGTGCGCCAGCCCGGCAAAGCCCGGCTCGCGCCGCCGCAGCGCCGGCATGCCCGTCAGCGCGAAGATCGGCTTCAGCCGCGGGATCCAGCTTTACCAGCGCATGGACGGCGTCTTCGAGGTCGGACTGGGTTTCGAGGTGGATGGGCATTGGTGCCGGTTCTATGAGGTCGTCATGCGCGGGCTTGACCCGCGCATCCATCTCCTATCGTAACAGAGCTTGTAAGGGATGGATGATGCCGGATCAAGCCCGGCAATGACGAGTCTTGTGTGATGCCGCCACCCGTTTTCCGATTTGCGCCGAGCCCGAACGGCTATCTGCATCTCGGCCATGCCTATTCGGCGCTGCTGAATTTCGACCTGGCGCGCCGCAGCGGCGGACGGTTGCTGCTGCGCATCGAGGATATCGACCCGGCGCGCTGCCGGCCGGAATTCGAGGCGGCGATCTACGAAGACCTCGCCTGGCTTGGCATATCATGGGAAACGCCGGTGCGGCGGCAATCGGAGCATCTTGCCGACTATCGCGCGGCGATCGGAAAAACTGACGGCCATGGGGCTGATCTATCCGGCTTTCGAAAGCCGCGCCGAGATTGCACGGCTGGTGGCGCAGCGCGAGGCGCGTGCGCCCTGGCCGCGCGATCCCGATGGCGCGCCGCTCTATCCGGGCGCGGCGAAATCGCTGTCGCCGGACGAGCGCGCACGGCTGCTCGAATCAGGCGCGCCCTATGCGCTGCGGCTCGACATGGCGGCGGCGGTGCGCAGGCCGCCGATCTCCGCTGGGCCGAGCACGGCGAGGGTCCCGATGGCGAGACCGGCGTGGTCGCCGCCCGGCCGGAAGCCTGGGGCGACGTCATCCTGGCGCGCAAGGAAACGCCGACCAGCTATCACCTGTCGGTCGTGATCGACGACGCCCTGCAGGGGGTCACCGATGTGGTGCGGGGCGCAGACCTGTTCTGGTCGACCAGCGTGCACCGGCTGCTGCAGCCTCTGCTCGGGCTGCCGCAGCCGGCCTACCGGCACCACCGCCTCGTGCTCGACGGCGAGGGGCGAAAGCTCGCCAAGTCGATCAGGGGCGACCGGCTTGCGCGAACTGCGGGCGCAGGGCGCGACCCCCGCCGACATCCGCCGCCTGGTCGGCCTGCCTTAGTAGTCGTGGATCAGGTTCCAGCGCGAAAACGCCCTCCGTGACTCCGCCCACCCTGCCATGCCATGCTGGGGTTCGGCCGGGTCAGGGGAATCATGGCGAAAAGTCGCGTGATCACAAGCGCCCGTACGCGGACACCGAAAAAACGGACGTCGAAGAAACGC
This sequence comes from uncultured Alphaproteobacteria bacterium, assembly GCA_963706975.1. Lineage (GTDB taxonomy): Bacteria > Pseudomonadota > Alphaproteobacteria > Rhizobiales > Xanthobacteraceae > Bradyrhizobium. The sequence goes on along the minus strand of CAVPOL010000056.1, from coordinate 48,404 downwards.
GCTCCAGCCCGCGCCGCGCGGCAAGCCGCGCAGTCGCGCCGTCGCGGCCCCCGGCACGGTCGAGGCCGCGCTCGCCGCGTTCGCGCATGAGGTTCGCACGCCGCTGACCGGAATTCTCGCCATCAGCAATCTGCTTGCGACCTCCGACCTCGACGAGCGCGAGCGGCGCTGGGTCGACACCATCAAGGCCGGCGCCGAGCACCTCGCCAGCCTCGCCACGTTGTTCGTCGATGCCGCGCAGCAGCCGCGGCAGCCGACTCGGCGTGCGGCAGGACCTCTTCGACCTGCGCGCGCTCGCCCGCAGCGTCGGGGATTCGCTGGCCGGCCGGGCCGACGGCGAAGGGCCTGCAATCCGAGGTCGAGATTTCCGAAAAACTGCCGGCGTTCGTGATCGGCGATTCCGTGCGGCTGCGCGCGGCGCTGGAAAACCTGATCGACAATGCCGCGAAATTCACCGAAGCGGGCGGCGTCGCGCTGTACGGTCACGCCGAGCGCGCGCCGAACGGCAAGGCCAGCATCGCCTTTGCGGTTTCCGACAGCGGCATCGGCCTCACGCTGAACGAGATCGAGCGGCTGTTCCGCCCGTTCTCGCAGGCCAATGTCTCGATCGCCTCGCGCTTCGGCGGCGCCGGGCCTCGGGCTGTCCTCGGTCAAGCCGCTCGCGCGGGCGATGGGCGGCGACATCGTGGTGGCGCAGCGCAAGGGCGGCGGCACCACCTTCACGCTGATGCGTGACGCTGACCCGCGCCAGGGGGCCGCAGGCCATCATGCCGGGCGCCGCTGCCGATGCGGCGGCGAATACAGCGCGGGCGCTGCGCCTGCTCAGCGTCGAGGACAATCCGTTCGGCCGCGTCGTGCTGAACGCGATCCTGACCGAACTCGGCCATCACGCCGAATTCATCGGCCGCGGCGAGATCGCCGCCGAGCGGATCGCGCAAGGCGATTTCGATGCGGTGCTGATGGACATGGTGCTGCCGGGCATCAACGGCATCGAGGCGATCAGGCGTATTCGCACGCTTCGACGCGCCGCTCGGCCGCATCGCCATCATCGGCGTCTCGGGCCGCGGCGAAGACGAGGCGGCATCGCGCGCCGCCGGCGCCAACGCCTTCCTGGTCAAACCTGTGTCTCCGCGGGCTCTAGCGACTGCGCTGCTTGAAGCGACACGCCGTGCGGCAGCCGCGACTTGATGATCGCGGCATTCAGCTCGCCGCCATAGACGAAGATCGCGGCGATGGCATACAGAAACACCAGCGCGATGATGACCGACGCCAGCCCCGCATACATTGTGACGTAGTTGTTGGCGAAGCGCGCGAGATACTGGCCGAACACCATGCCCGAGATCAGCGACGCCACCATGGTGAAGATGATGCCGGGCAGGATCTGCAGGAAGCCGCGGCGCCCCGCCGGAAGCCAGGCGTGCAGGATGAACAGCGCCACGACCAGCGCGGAGATGGTGATGCCGTAGCGGGCATGACGAACAGAAAATGCTCGTTGCTCTCGACGAACAACGGAATGTAGCGCCGCGCCGTCTCCAGCATCAGCGGCCCGAGCACGATCAGGAACGCCATCGCCAGCGAAGTGAAGGCGGCGACCAGCGTGTAGCCGATCAATTCCAGCCGCAGCCAGTACCAGCTGCCGCGGCTCGATCACCGCATAGGCGCGGTTCAGCGCGACCCGCAGGCTTTCGACGCCGTTGGAGGCGAAATAGACCGCGAGCACGAGCGCCGATGGTCAGGCATGTCGCCGCGCGTCGTCGTCAGCACGTCGTGCATCTCGCTCGACAGCGTATCCGCCACCTGCTTGGGCCAGACCTGCAGCAACAGGCTCACCGCCTGGTCGGCAAGCTCCTTGGAGCCGAAAAAGCCGGCCAGCGACGTCAGCACGATCAGGAACGGAAACAGCGCCATCAGCGCCGACAGCGCGATGTGGCTGGCGATCGCCCAGCCGTCATCGGCGAGAAACGTGTAAAACGCATCCTTCACGACGTGATAGACGTAGCGAATCTGCCTTCACATAATCCCTGCCTGCAGCCCGACCGGTTCAACCGGCATCAGCGCTAGCTTCTGATATTATTGGACTAAAAGCCAGATCGTTGCGCCGGGAGGGCACCGTCCGCAACGTGATGGCGGACCGCCCGGCGCGGTGTTATGTAGCGGCGATGGCATCCTTCCTGAGTTCGATCCTGCTTCCCGATCGCGGTCGCCGCCGTTGCGCTGGTCCTGCTGCTCGGTCTCATCAACATGATGCGGGGCGGTTCGCCGAATCGCTCGCAGAAACTGATGCGGCTGCGGGTGTTGCTGCAGTTCGTCGCCATCGTCATCACCATGCTCGCGGTCTGGGCGATGGAGTCGCTGAAGGAGAATGAACGCATGGTCGTGCTCAACCGCATCTACACCCGGACCGGCGACGACGGCACCACGGCGCTCGGCAGCGGCGAGCGCCGCCCGAAATACGACCTGCGCGTCGCCGCCTATGGCACCGTCGACGAGACCAATGCGGCGATCGGCATGGTCCGGCTGCATCTGGCGGACGCGCGCGCGACTCGATGCGATGCTCGGCCTGATCCAGAACGACCTGTTCGATCTCGGCGCCGATCTCGCGGTGCCCCAGCGCGACGGCAAGGCGGAGCGCCTGCGGATGCTGTCCAGCCAGGTCGAACGGCTCGAGCGCGACATCGACTCCTGAACGAAAAGCTCGCGCCGCTGACCTCGTTTGTGCTGCCCGGCGGCACACCGGCGGCGGCGCATCTGCATCTGGCGCGCACCATTTGCCGCCGAGCGGAACGGATTATGGTGGAACTCGCAGCCAAGCCCGACGAGCCGGTCAGCGAGGCCGGCATCCAGTATATGAACCGGCTGTCGGATTTCCTGTTCGTCGCCAGCCGTTCCGTCAACAATAATGGCGCCGGGGACGTGCTCTGGGTGCCCGGCCAGAACCGCTGAAGCAGCCATGTCTGGGCGATTTCATTGGGGCGATTTTGGCTTTCGCGCGTTGACCGCCGATAACGGGACCTTTAGGTTCCGCGCCCAAGCCGATCAATACCCAAAATTCAAGCGAAAGAGGGTCGATGAAGGTTCTGGTGCCGGTAAAGCGGGTCGTCGATTACAACGTCAAGGTCCGGGTCAAGAGCGACGGATCGGGCGTCGAACTCGCCAACGTCAAGATGTCGATGAATCCGTTCGACGAAATCGCCGTCGAGGAAGCCCTGCGCCTGAGAGAGGCCGGCAAGGCAACCGAGGTCGTGGTGGTGTCGATCGGTCCCGCCCAGGCGTCGGAAACCATCCGCACCGGTCTTGCCATGGGCGCCGACCGCGGCATCCTGGTCAAGGCCGATGGCAATGTCGAACCGCTGGCGGTGGCGAAAATCCTGAAGGCGATCGTCGACGAAGAGAAGCCCGGGCCTCGTCATTCTCGGCAAGCAGGCGATCGACGACGATTCCAACCAGACCGGCCAGATGCTGGCCGCGCTGCTCGGATGGTCGCAGGCGACCTTCGCCTCCAAGCTTGAAGTCGACGGTTCCGATTTCAAGGTGACGCGCGAAGTCGATGGCGGCCTGCAGACCTTGAAACTGAAGGGACCGGCGATCGTAACTACCGACCTGCGGCTGAACGAGCCGCGCTACGCCAGCCTGCCCAACATCATGAAGGCCAAGAAGAAGCCGATCGCCGACAAGAGCGCCGCCGATTACGGCGTCGATCTCACCGCCGCATCTCGAAGTCCTCAAGACCACCGAACCGCCGGGCCGCAAGGGAGGCGTCAAGGTCAAGGACGTCGCCGAGCTGGTGTCGAAACTCAAGAACGAAGCCGGGGTTCTCTGATGACCACGCTGTTGATTGCCGAACACGAACACGCCACCCTGAAGGACTCCACCAACAAGGCGCTGACGGCGGCCACCCAGTTGGGCGCCGAGGTCCACGTGCTGGTCGCCGGCGGCGGCGAGGGCACCAAGGCCGCGGCCGAGGCCGCCGCCAAGCTCGCCGGCGTCACCAAGGTGCTGGTCGCCGAGGGCGACGCCTATGCCCACGATCTGGCCGAGCCGCTGGCCGCGCTGATCGTGGCGCTGGCGCCTGCCTATGATGCCTTCGTCGCGCCCGCGACCTCGCGCTTCAAGAACGTGATGCCGCGCGTCGCCGCCTTGCTCGACGTCATGCAGGTGTCGGAAATCATCAAGGTGGTCTCGCCCGATACCTTCGAGCGGCCGATCTATGCCGGCAACGCGATCCAGACGGTGAAATCCAAGGACGCCAAGAAGGTCATCACGGTGCGGACCTCGACCTTCGCCGCGGCCGGCGACGGCGGCAGCGCGGCGATCGAAAATGCCGCCGCGGCGGCCGATCCCGGCCTTTCCAGTTTCGTCGGCGAGGAAGTCGCCAAGAGCGATCGTCCGGAACTGACCTCGGCCAAGATCATCGTCTCCGGCGGTCGCGCCATGCAGAGCCGCGAGAATTTCGCCAAATATATCGAGCCGCTCGCCGACAAGCTCGGCGCCGGCGTCGGCGCCTCGCGCGCCGCGGTCGATGCGGGCTATGCGCCGAACGACTGGCAGGTCGGCCAGACCGGCAAGGTGGTGGCGCCGGAACTTTATGTCGCGATCGGCATTTCAGGCGCCATTCAGCATCTCGCCGGCATGAAGGATTCCAAGGTGATCGTCGCCATCAACAAGGATGAGGACGCGCCGATCTTCCAGGTTGCCGATTACGGCCTGGTCGCGGACCTGTACCAGGCGGTTCCTGAACTGACCGAGGCGCTCGGCAAGCTCGGAAAGTAACGACGATTCCAGTTACCGGCCGGATGGATCGGACTCCGGCCGGTGTTTATGCACAGAGAGGGTGGATGCGCGCAGCCGCGTCTTCCCCGGTGAGATGATAAAATGGCGGTGATGATCAAGAAAGTCGGCGTGATCGGCTCGGGCCAGATGGGCAACGGCATCGCGCATGTGGCGGCGCTGGCCGGTCTGACGTGGTGCTCAACGATGTCTCCGCCGATCGCCTGAAGTCCGGCATGGCGACCATCAACGGCAATCTGTCGCGCCAGGTCGTCAAGAAGATCATCACCGATGACGCCCGCAAGCAGGCGCTGGATCGCATCGTTTCCACCGAGACCATGGACGGCCTTTCCGACTGCGACCTGGTGATCGAAAGCGCGGTCGAGAAGGAAGAGGTCAAGCGCAAGATTTTCAACGAGCTGTGCGCGGTGCTGAAGCCGGAAGCGATCGTCGCCTCCAACACCTCCTCGATCTCGATCACGCGGCTGGCCGCCTCCACCGACCGGCCGGAGCGCTTCATCGGCATTCACTTCATGAATCCGGTGCCGCTGATGGAGCTGGTCGAACTGATCCGCGGCATCGCCACCGACGACGCGACCTTCGACGCCGCCAAGGAATTCGTCACCAAGCTCGGCAAGCACATCGCGGTGTCCGAGGATTTCCCGGCCTTCATCGTCAACCGCATCCTGCTGCCGATGATCAACGAGGCGATCTACACGCTGTATGAGGGCGTCGGAAACGTCGAGGCGATCGATGCCGCGATGAAGCTCGGCGCCCATCACCCGATGGGCCCGCTGGAACTGGCCGACTTCATCGGCCTCGATACCTGTCTGTCGATCATGCAGGTGCTGCATGAGGGCCTCGCCGATTCCAAGTACCGGCCGTGTCCGCTGCTGGTGAAATACGTCGAGGCCGGCTGGCTCGGCCGCAAGACCCAGCGCGGCTTCTACGACTATCGCGGCGACAAGCCGGTCCCGACGCGCTGAACCGGCGCGTATTCGCCTCATCGTTCGCTCAAGCGACACCCCGCACGCTTCAACATGTCAGCAACGATCAGCGGCGTCGCGGCGGTTTCGGCTGCGAGGCCAGGCGTGCTGCGTTCCAATGCCCGACGTGCGGACTTGTCATCGATGCTGAGAGGCCGCGCGCAGGGGTGCCGCGGCGATCCCTGATCTTTGGTCGCATCCAGCAGCCATCCCGCGGTTTCGCCAGTCCCGGCGAGATAGGCGATCAACGTCTGCCGCGCCGTCGGGTTTGTCGCCGCCTGATCCAGCATCGCCCTGACCTGCGCCACCGACATCTGTCCACGCGAGGTTGAGGATTGCGCCGAGGCGATGGTCGTTCCGATCACCACGCCGACGAAAACAGCGACCGGACCAGAACAGGAGCGCCGCGCGGAACGACATGGCATGAGATAATCCTGAAACGTACGATGTTGACTTGCAGCTATTTATTATCGTAAAACGATAATACGTCAACGGCCTTTCGGAGACTTGCAAATGATCTCATCGACCTCGCCCGATCTGTCGCAACCCGCTACATCGCTCGGGCAACTCCAGCGCGTCCGGTCTCTCAGCCGCATCCTCGCGCATCTGTGCATCGGCATCTCGATCGTACTGGCGGCGGGGCTTGCGGCCTATTGGATCGTGAGCTCGGATGAAACCATCCATCTCGACGCCCGGTTACCCGGGATCGCGATCTATCCGATCGGCTGGGACATCCGTTTGGCGAGCCTGGCGATTTCCGCCCTGCCGCTCGCTTGCCTGATCTGGGGACTGCTGCGGGTCCGCCGCTGTTTCGAAGCCTTCGCCGAGGGCCGTTTCTTTACCCTCGATAACGTCCATCGGTTGCGCGACCTGGCGATCGCGGTGTTTGCTTCGACCTTGCTGAAGCCCTTTGCCGGCGCCGCGTTGTCGATCCTGCTGAGTTGGCGGACTTACGCGACGGGCAAGACCCTGGTCGTGACTCTCGGGTCCGATGCGCTGCTGGCGCTGTTGTTCGCCGGCTTGATCGCGGTGATTGCCTGGCTGATCGCGGAAGCGATCGCGCTCGCAGACGAAAACGCACAATTCATCTGAGCCGCAACATGCCCATCAGAAGTCCGGCTGAATGTGATGCTGGCCGAGCGTAATGTGAAATCGAAGGATCTAGCCGAGCATATCGGCATTACCGAAGCCAATCTCTCGCTGCTGAAGCAGGGCAAGGTCAAGGGTGTCCGGTTCGATACGCTGGCCCGGATCTGCGAATATCTGAACTGCCAGCCGGGCGATTTGCTGCGCTATGAAGGCAATGAATCCGAATCCACCTGAGCTGGCGTCTTGCCCAGGAATTCGAGGACTTTCGTATTCACCTCGGTCATCGCGGAGATGGTGAGGTCGTGCCCGGCATTGGCGACAAGCCCGGTGGCGATATGGGGCGCAACCCGGTTGAGCCTCTGCACGGCATCCCCCGCTGAATTGAGCTTTTCATTCTCTCCGACCAGATAGAGGGTCGCGACCGGCAGAGCGCGCAACTCCTCATCGGTGAGGATGGTGGGGACGACGAGCCGTTTCGACTTGAAGCTTCTAAGACCGAGATATCCGTCATCGATCATGGCGTCGACCCACTGGCGGCTGAAGCCATCCCTGGCCACGGCATCCGCCGCCAGCCAATAGATAAAACCCTTCGTGAACCGCCGATGCGGGATCATGCACAGCATGGCGCGCAGGACGAATGCTGCCCGCACCGGCAGCACCGTAAAGACCGGGGCAAGCAGAACCAGTTTTTTCAGGCGGCCGGGGCGGTGGAGGGCATACTGGCTCGCGATCCACCCGCCATAGGAGATGCCCATCAGGTTGATATTTTCGCCCAAGCCCAACTGGGTGAAAAGCTCATCGAGCCAGTTCACGAAGTCGCTGGCGGTGAGCATCGGCCGCTTCCACACGCTCCGTCCGAAGTCATAGATGTTGTCCACCGCGTAGACGCGATAGTTCTGCGAAAGCTCGGAGATGTTGGGCAGCCACATCAGGGAGGAGGCGTTCACCCCCGGCAGCAGAACCAGCGGCGGCGCATCAGATGGCCCGCTGATGCGGACATAGGTTTGCCCGCCCGACGTCTCGACCAGCCGCCCTTGCGCGGCAACGGGCCATTGGCTTGCCCTGCGATCATAGTTGGCCAGATAGCCTTGCCGCGCCTTCTCCGATCGGAAGGGATGAAAGCTCGATTGCGCCGTCCCGGATGCACTCACGGCATTCGGCGTGAAGCAACAGGATGCAGCAGGCGAATTGACTGGAGAAAGCGTATCTCGATCACTTGGTATTCTTTTCCAACAGCTGCCCTTGCTCCTGTTGGTTAGGAGCAACTCTTTGCGTCACCGGTGGCGGCATGCCGACCAACGCCATAGCGATAAACACGGGCAGGAAGCACAGGAAGAGAATGCGTTTGGCCTTCATGTCAGACCAATTGGATGCGCGCGGCCGAGAATCAAGGGCTGCGGCTCCATCCGAACGACGCTTGCGAGTTAGCGGCGCCGGCCGGCGAGGAACGCACAAATCGCCAGCCCCTGCACAAGCGCGGCAAAAACGAACAGGTACTGGAGCCGCTCCCTGGCCGACGGCCGGCGACGTAAATTCCCTGATCATGCCGAAGACGGCCGGCGCGAATGCGTAGGTGCCCTGTGAGATCGCGACCATGAGGGCGACCACGCGCGGGACATCGTCCCCGACGAATTCTACTTGAGCGATCAGAGGCGGCAACCAGGTGCCGTTGCCGAACCCAACGCCGAACAGCAGAACCCCAACAAGCAACAGCAACAGGCTCGTGCCATCGGCGGCAACAAACACCGCGCAGCCCGTCATCTGGACAGCGTAGCTGGCACAGGCCACCAGCCTTCGGTCGGTGTCCGCCGGCATGGCCCAACCGATCAGCGAGCGGCCGACGATCGCCATCGTGGTCACGAGTTCCGTCGCCATACCGGCCTGGGAGATGCCGAGCGCCGGAACCAGCAGCGAGAACAGGTGCACAATCAGACCGATCTGAGCGAACAGTCCTAACGCCATGCCCGCGGACAGCGTCAGGAAGCCGGGATCGCGCCACAGCAGCAACCCCGGCAACGGTTTTGCGGCTGGCGAAGTGACGGGAACCGCGCGCGCTCCGGGCGCATCGCCATCGGGCATTAATCCCATCTGCCGAGGCGTTCGCGAAAACGCCCGGTCGGCGAGGACCCACATCGTGATGGTCATGATGAGGCCGATCGCCGCGGCGGCGGCCGGAAATCCAACAGCGCTGATGGCCACGGCCCACAGCGGCGAAAAGACCATGCCGCCGATGTTGCCGCCGTTATAGGCCATGGCGAGTGCGGCAGGGCGACCGCGGTTGAACCAGGGCGCGACGATCGCGTTGACTGCCGCCACGCCCATCGTCACCCAACCTGCGCCGCTGAGCAGCGTTGCACCGAACAGTTGTCAGGATGCTGCAGCCGTAGCCCAGCCGAATACGCCAACCGCGAGACAGGCTGCGCCCGCTTTCGTCACCGCCGGGATGCCAAAACGCCGGTAGAGCGCCGGCAGATTGGCCACCACGCCAGCGCCGGCCAGAAAGTGCACGGTGACCGCTGTCGAGACGAGGGCCAGCGGCCAGCCCGTCCTGCCATGGAGCGCGTGCAGGTAGATTGCGGGGCCGTGGAAGCCCATGCCCAGGCCGAAGACGGCCAGAACGAAAGCGGCGGCAACCACGCGCCAGCCGTAAAAGCCTTCTCTCCGTCTTTCATGCATCCGACGATTGTACGCAGGCCGACGCAGGCGACGTTACGGTCGCCGTCGAAATGTGGAGGCGCGCGGAGACCGGCAATGCGGAAGAGGTCAAGCAAAGCGCGGGCCCAGCAGTGCGGCATGGCATTTTCAATTGCGAGGAGTCCGCCCCGCCGATCGCGTGCTCCCGCTACGCGCGGCTACATGGTGGGCTCGAGCTCTCCCAGCTCCCTGCAAATTCGCTTGAACCAGCCGACCTGCTTGCCGGTGACAAATGTGCGACCCGAAGCCTTCAAGGCTTCGATGCGCGCGACATCGTCGTCATTGCCGAGGTCCAGACGGGCGAGGAAGCACCTTCCGATCAGGATTTCGACGCTCAGGCCATCGCCGATCCCAAAGTAGCGCCGGCCTTCGTCGCGCAACTCGAGCAGGATTTCACCCTGGCGAGCGGTGAGTTCTTCCGTCTCGGACCGCGAAATATTCTCGAGAAACTCGGTCGCAAATTCCGATCGCTCGCTTGCATAGTCCGCATCGGCCAACAGATGCCCCGTCAAAGGCTTGAATGCCCTTGGGTCCTTGCGAACTCGTTCAATCTCGATCCAGGAGGCCATGTGCCAGCTCCGATTTGCTGACGCCACACACGACGCTGTTGATAAGTCCCAGGAGAACGTGGGGAGAAAAATTCAATTCGTGCCGTCTTTGGAGGGGCTTGCGGCGACTTCTCGGAAATGGCCGTGGCTGTGGAAAACGGCCGCTCGATCGGCGGACGCGCCGCACGGAATGCGCTGCTGAATTGGCCCGGTTCCGTGCCGGCTACCGCCTTCGGATACCCATCATTAACCAGCGCTGGGTAGGGTGCTCCCCGTTGGGGGAGTATTGCGTATGGATATGATGGCGATGGTGAGCAGCATGCTCGCAATGAAGGCAAGCGGCACCCAGATGCAGGTGGCCGCCTCGTTCATGAAGCAGAATGCCGACGCGGAGAAATCCGCTGTCATGACCCTGTTGGGCGCGGGCCAGAACTCCGCCAACCTCGGCGCCGGCGTCGGCGGCAATCTCGACGTTTCGGCCTAAATTCTTCTTCTGTCATTCCGGGCGACGCGAAGCGGCGAACCTGGAATCTCGACCTACAACCTCGATTTCGGGTTCGCGCAAACGCGCGCCCCGGAATGACCAGTTCAGGGCTTCATCGCGGCCTTGATCAGCTTGACGGCGTCGTCGCTGGCCCATTCCGCCGGTCCGGCGATGGTGGCGATCTCGCATCCCTGGCCGTCGACCAGCACCGAGGTGGGCATTCCGAGCGCCCGTCCGACGGCCTTGAGATCCTGAAAAACCTTGGCTTTCTGGTCGCTGAAATAGCCGAGCCGGGTCAGATCGGCCTCTTTCAGGAAATTCTTCGGCTTTTCCGGGTCGCGGGTGTCGATATTGATCGCCACCACCTCGAAATCCGTGCCCCCGAGCTGTGCCTGCAGGCTGTCGAGCGCGGGCATCTCCTTGCGGCAGGGCACGCACCAGGTGGCCCACAGGTTCACCAGGACCGTCCGCCCGCGCCAATCCGATAGCTTTTTGGGCTGTCCTGCGGCGTCCTCGAAGGCGAGGTCCGGCAGCCGCAGCGGGGCCGTGGCCATGGTCAGCGCCGCGACCTCGCCATGCGCCAAGGGCGCGAGCTTGCGCGCCAGCTCGACCGCCGGGCGGCAGGCGGCATCGCCGGTCTGCCGGTTCAGCCCGCCGGTCCCGTAAACCACGGCAAATCCTATCCCGAGCCCGATCAGCACCGCGCCGATCGCAAGCGGAATCCGGCGCGTGGCGGCCGGGGAGGCGTGGGCAGTTCAGGCATATCGTTTGTCATCCTGTATCAGATACGGCTATGCAGAGCCTGGATTGCGACAGGTTCAGCCGGGTGCGGCGTTCCGTTCGCGGACGTGACGATGAATGCAGGCACGCTAACAAGGTCATGAGTAATAGGTCATGAGCAACAAGTCATGAGCAACAAGATGTGGGGCGGCCGGTTCGGTGAGGGCCCCGATGCGATCATGGAGGAAATCAACGTCTCCATTGACGTCGATCGTCACATGTATGCCCAGGACATCGCCGCGTCCAAGGCCCACGCCGCGATGCTGTCGGCGCAAGGCATCATCACCGCGAGTGATGCGAAAAATATCGCCAGGGGTCTAGACACGATTTTGTCAGAAATCGACAAGGGATCGTTCGATTTCAAGCGCGCGCTCGAGGACATTCACATGAATGTCGAGAGCCGGCTCGGCGAACTGATCGGGCCGGCCTCCGGGCGGCTGCACACCGCGCGTTCGCGCAACGACCAGGTGGCGACCGATTTCAGGCTTTACGTCCGCGACACCATCGACGAGATCGATGCGTCGCTGGCGGCGTTTCAATCCGCGCTGGTGACGCGGGCGCTGGAACATGCCGGCACGGTCATGCCGGGCTTCACCCATCTGCAGACCGCCCAGCCCGTGACGTTCGGCCATCATTTGCTCGCCTATGTCGAGATGGCGGCGCGCGACCGCGGCCGCTTTGCCGATGCGCGCAAGCGGCTCAACGAATCGCCGCTCGGCGCCGCGGCGCTGGCCGGCACCTCGTTCCCGATCGATCGCAACGCCACCGCCAAGGCGCTCGGTTTCGACCGGCCGATGGCCAATTCGCTCGATGCGGTGTCGGACCGCGATTTTGTCCTTGAAACCCTGTCGGCGGCGGCGATCGCCTCGGTGCATCTGTCGCGCTTCGCCGAGGAAATCGTGATCTGGACCTCGCCGCTGGTCGGCCTGGTGCGGCTATCCGACAAGTTCACCTCCGGCTCCTCGATCATGCCGCAGAAGCGCAACCCGGACGCCGCCGAACTGGTGCGCGCCAAGACCGGCCGCGTGATCGGGGCGCTGATCGGCGCTGCTGATCGTGATGAAGGGCCTGCCGCTCGCCTATCAAAAGGACATGCAGGAGGACAAGCAGGGCGCGATGGAGGCGTTCGGCGCGCTGTCGCTGGCGGTCCGGGCGATGACCGGCATGGTTCTGGACATCGTGCCGGACGAGGCGCGGATGAAGGCCGCCGCCGGCGAGGGCTACGCCACCGCCACCGATCTCGCCGACTGGCTGGTGCGGACGCTGAAAATGCCGTTCCGCGACGCCCATCACGTCACCGGCCGCATCGTCGGCGCAGGCGTCGAAGCAGGGCGTGCCGCTGCATGAATTTCCCTTGAAAGACATGCAGGCGATCGAGCCGAAGATCACGAAGGAGGCCCTGGCCGTGCTTTCGGTGGAAGCATCGGTGAAAAGCCGCACCAGCTATGGCGGAACCGCGCCGAAAAACGTGCTGGCGCAGGCCAAGGCCTGGGCGAAGCGGCTGGAAAAGCAGCGAAAGTTGGGCTGAGCCTGCGAAATTCAGCTGCAATTTCATGGTCGTCCAGGCTCTCGCCAGAACCGGCCAATCTTTGTATGGTGCCGCCGCATTGGGGATTTTGTCGTGAATCGTAAGTTGAGCCCGACATCTTCGGGATGGGCCATCATCGTCTTGAGCGCGGCTGTGCTGGCGCTTGGCGGCTGCGGACGCAAGGGCGGGCTCGATTTGCCGCCGAACGCGGCGTCAGCAGGCGCGGCAGCGCCTTCCGACCGATACCGAAGCCGAGCAGGTGCCGCGGCCGGGCGCGTTCAATCCGACTTCCGGATCCGACGGGCAGGTCATCGCGCCGAGAGGCCGCAAGAAAGCCTTCGTCCTCGATCCGCTTCTCGACTGAGCCTGCCATGAATCACTTCGACTATCGCAACGGCGTGCTGCACGCCGAGGCGGTCAATCTTATCGAGCTGGCTGAAGCGGTCGGCACGCCGTTCTATTGCTATTCGACCGCCACGCTGGAGCGCCACTACCGGGTCTTCAGCGAGGCGTTCGCCGGCGAGAAGACGCTGGTGTGCTACGCCATGAAGGCGAACTCCAACCAGTCGGTGCTGCGCACGCTGGCGAAACTCGGCGCCGGCGCCGACGTGGTGTCCGGCGGCGAGCTGAAGCGGGCGCTGGCCGCCGGCATTCCGCCGCACAAGATTTTGTTCTCCGGCATCGGCAAGACCGAAGCCGAGCTGCGTGCGGCGCTGGCCGCTGGATATTCTCTGCATCAACGTCGAATCCGAGCCGGAGCTCGAATTGCTGTCGCGGCTGGCGGTCGAGACCGGCCGGACCGCGCGGATCTCGGTCCGGGTCAATCCCGACGTCGATTCCGGCACGCACGCCAAGATCTCCACCGGCAAATCCGAGAACAAGTTCGGCATTCCGCTCGCCCGGGCCCGCGCGGTCTACGCCCGCGCGGCAAAGCTGCCGGGCATCGAGGTTACCGGCGTCGACATGCATATCGGCAGCCAGATCACCGATCTCGGCCGCTGGAAACCGCCTTCCGGCTGCTGGCGGATTTCGTCCAGGACGCTGCGCGCCGACGGCCACACCATCTCGCATGTCGATTTCGGCGGCGGGCTCGGCATTCCCTATCACATGGACCGCGCGGCGCCGCCGCTGCCGTCGGCCTATGCCGCGATGGTCAAGCGGGTGACGCACAATCTCGGCTGCACGCTGATGTTCGAGCCGGGGCGGATGATCGTCGGCAATGCCGGCATCCTGGTGGCGCGCGTGATCTATGTGAAGCATGGCGACGCCAAGAATTTCGTCATTATCGACGCCGCGATGAACGACCTGATCCGCCCCACGCTGTACGAGGCGCATCACGACATCCTGCCGGTGCGCGCAGGCCGGCGCACGGCGCGCCCGACGATCATCGCCGACGTGGTCGGGCCGGTCTGCGAAACCGGCGATTATCTCGCGCTCGACCGCAAGCTGCCCGAGCCGAAGCCCGGCGATCTCGTGGCGATCATGACCGCCGGCGCCTACGGCGCGGTGCAGTCCGGCACCTACAACACCCGCGCGCTGGTGCCGGAAGTGCTGGTCAAGGACGACCAATACGCGGTGGTGCGGCCGCGCATCGAGGTCGAAGAGCTGATCGCGATGGACCGGCCCGCGCCCTGGCTGTGACGCGCGGCATGCGCCGCTGAACCGCTTTCTTGCTGGATCACAAAGGAAGGAGGCAGCAGCCCCTCGCTGCCGCCTCCTTCCGTCGCCTCACATGTAAATCGCTTGATTCGTCGTGCACACCTTCATGGTCTTCATGCTGGTCTCGCTTCGGGCCGCCGAGAAACCCGGCGGCTTTCCGCATCCCGGTGATCGATTTACTCGATGACCTGGATGATCCGGTGCGAGGTCGGACCACGACTGAACATTTCCTGCTCCTGAATGTTCCCTGGAGCACACCTGCAAAACGATAATCATCGGGAAAAACAGGCAATAAAAGAATGTTGGTTTAGCAATGAGCGAGAAATGAAAGCCGCACAAAAAACGTGAGCGCACGGAACGAAATAGATGTCGGGAAATTGTGGTAACAGGTCGCATCTTCGCGCCTGGAGGAACAATAATGAGACGAATCCTGCTGATCGGCGCCGCAATATCATTTCTACTTTTGCGATGGCGATACCTGCTTCCGCGCGGCTGGGAATAGCGCCTGCCGGCACCACGGCGGCGGGAGACGATGCGATCATCCAGGTCAAGGGCGGTCACGGGCACGGACGCGGTCACGGCAAGATGCATCGTGGCGGGCGCGGACATCATTATGGCTGGAGCCGCGGCCGTGGCCATCACTACGGCTGGAGCCGCGGTCACCATCGCGGCCACCGGTACTACTGATATCCGGTCTCCGTCATCTTCCCCGGACGAATGAGATCGGGCCATGGTGAAGGAACTGGTCGCACCGCGACTGGTTCCTTTTGCTGTGGGGCGATGCCGGCTAACTTAGCCCCATCTCGACCGCGATCCGGATCAGGTCGGAATGATTTTTCGCCCCGAGCTTCTGCTTCAGCAGCGACGTCGTGTTGGCAACCGTCTTGTAGGAGATCCCCAGGGCGTCGGCGACTTCGACGATCTTGTCGCCGCGGCCGAGCAGCCGCAGGATTTCCAGCTCGCGCGGGGTCATTTGCGATACCGGATTGGCCTTGATCGCCGCGCCGGAGAACGTCACCGCCTCGGCCAGTTGCGGCGTGATGAAATTGTCACCGGCGGCAACCTTGCGCACCGCCTTCACGAACAAGCGGGGGTCGTCGCCCTTGGAGACATAACCCTGCGCGCCCATTTCGACGGCGCGAACCACGAATGCCGGATCGTCGTTCATGCTGAACATGATGATTTTGGCATCCGGATCGTCTTTTCGGATCCTCCGCATCAACTCGAAACCGGAAACATCCGGCAGGTTGATGTCGATGACGGTTACGTCGGGTTTCCTTTGGGAGAAGGCGCGGTGGCCGGATTTGGCGTCGCTGGCTTCATCAATCCTGATTGAGCTGTCACCGGCAAACAACGCCCTGCACCCCGATAGAACCACCGGATGATCGTCGACGATCAATATCCTTGTTGGCGATTTCTGGGTATCTTGCATCATTTTCCCGCCTCCGACTTACACATAGGTGCGTCTCCGCCGTTTGAGAAGCAAAAAGCGCCGATGAAATCTGGAATTATACAAATCTGGCAGGCGATGTCGCTTCGGGCGCGCCTGTTTCTCCCGCTCGGCGTCATGTTCGTGGTGGCGCTGGTCCTGGGCGCGGTGCTGCTTCGCAGTTTCGGATCGGAGCAGTTGATCGAGGAAAACAAGCCGGCGGCACACTCGGCCCAGCAGATTGCCGGAGCGCTCAACGCCGCGCTGCTGACCTCGGCTGATCCGCAGCAGACGCTGGATGCGTTCGTCCAAGCGCTCGGAACTGGCGGCGTCCTGCAATTTCGTCCCGCCGGAGCGGTCCTTCCGGCGCCTTCGGCTCAGCCGTCAAGCACGGCCGGCACGGCGCCTCGCTGGTTCGTCGATATTCTGGCGGTGCCGGAAATGGGCGCGGTGTTTCCCGTCACCATCAACGGCAAGCGTGTTGGCGATATCGTGTTCGACCCCGACATGTCGGCCGACATCTATGAGAAGTGGATTGGATTTCTGGCGATCCTGGTTTCCGCCATCGGGCTCGCGCTGCTGACCGCAATCATCGCCTACGTCACGGCGGGCGCCGCCCTGGGGCCTCTGCATGCCCTTGGGGAAGGGCTCAGCCGGCTGCGGCAAGGCAACTACGGCGAACTGATCGCGCCGGCCGGACCTCCCGAGATCCGCCGCAGCGCCGAGGAAGCCAACGCACTGGCCCAAACCTTGAGCCAGTTGAGCCGGGACAACCGCATCCTGTTGCGCAAGATCGTGTCGCTGCAGGATGACGAGCGGCGCGATCTGGCGCGGGAACTCCACGATGAATTGGGCCCGCTTCTGTTCGGCATCCGCGCCAACGCGGTGAACCTGCTGGACACAGGTCCGGGCGACAAGGCGCAGCTGGATGCTTCGGTCGGGGGGCTGGTCCAATCGGTCGAAGCGCTGCAACAGGCGAACCGGCGCATCCTGGATCGGCTGCGGCCGCTCTATATCGACGAACTTGGCCTGGCGAAAAGTATCGAAACCCTGCTGCGAAACGCCAGATCGCAGGCGCCGCAACTGCACCAGACCACCGATATCGATCCCCGCCTCGCCGATATTGACGGCCTGCTTTCACACACCGTGTACCGCGTCATTCAGGAGGGCGTCACCAACGTGCTGCGGCATGCCAATGCCAGCGCGGTGAAGATCACCGCTACCCTGCAATCCGATCAGCTTTTTGTTGAGGTCGCCGACGACGGCGTCGGCATTGCGCCAGGCAATGCCTTTGGCCGCGGCCTGACGCGGCATGCACGAGCGGGTGCGCGCGCTCGGCGGAACGTTCCAGTTGTGCGCGACAACGGATTGACCTGTATTCGTTGCCGTCTGCCGCTCGGCAATTTGCCGTAACGCAGGCGAGCCGCGTTTCCACTGATGGGTCGGGTCGATCGGCAGATCAATCAGTCGTCTGAATCGTCATTTGCCGACAGCTTTCCGAAGCAGAGCTGTCGCGCTCCGGCCGGCAGTGGGAGGTGCTCGATTTTGCCGGCTCCGTCGAAGCGGAAGGATGCCCGGATCAGTGTGGGTTCCCGATACCGGTAGACCAGCGCTACTCCCTCGCGTATCCGGCCAGATCTGCTCCAGCCTGAATGGGCGGGGCGGCGGCGCGGCTAAGTTTCGGCCGCCAATATTCCAGGATGCTGGCGCGTCCGACCAGCGTGGCCGAGCGGCCGCATTCGCATTCCAACGTCGCGGCTTCAGCATATAACTCGCCGAGCATAGCTGGCTGAGCGCTGCTGGCTGCGGCAGGCTTCCAGCCAGTCCATCGCCAAGCCGATGGGATCGGCGTCATGCAATCGGTAGGTCATGTCGCCCCCAACGTGGTCTGCACCGATGTAGCAATAAGTGCGGCGAGGCTCCGGCATCCACCTCAGTCACGTGACCCGACAACGCCATGAATTGCCTGTTGTTCCCGATATGGATATCCGGGATAGCCTGGCGAAATTCGGTTGTACACGGATCGATGCGGCGCGGCGATTTTTTAGACGACGGCAAGCATTTGGCGGGAACGGATTTTTTGCAAATGGCGGAATACCGCGTCTACGAAATCGGGGACGGCGACCATATCGTCAAGGTGACGCCGCTGGTCTGTCAGGATGATCGCGAGGCCATCGAGAGAGCCAGCGAACTCGCCGAAGGCGCGCGTCATCGAGGTTTGGAGCGGTGAACGTTTCGTCACACGTCTCGGCCCCGAGGCGTAGGCGCGATTCCGTCACGAGTCGGACAGTGGCGGGCTCGCAACGGGTTTGCACAATTTTCCCGAATGTGTCGAAGCTGAAACGGATGCGGACAGGCTTGCCCTCATAACTGCGATAGTCGAGCACGACGCCGTCTTCCGTGGGTGTGACCTCTTCGAGGCCGAAGGCGACCGGCGCCAGGCCGTCCAGCCGGGGCCGCCAGTAGGCATCCAGTTCGGCGCGGCCGCGATGAACCTTCAGGGCGTCGCACTTGCATTCGAGGCGCGCGTCCGCGGCGTAGAGGTCGAGAAGCGCGCCGAGATCGGCGTTCCGGCACGCATCGAGCCAGTCGACCACGACGGCAACTCGGTCAAAGTCCTCGGGCACTTCGGCGTCCTGTCTGGCGCAAGATGGCTGGCTCCCGCGCCAACGCTGGCGGGGGTAGGGTCATTGGGCTGAATAGGGCGTGAACGGAGCGTTACCGGGGCTTCAGAGAGGAACCGTTCGCGGCCGCCTCTCGCTTCAGACCGGAGGCTCGGTCAACCGCCGGATCCCTTGGTGCCGCCGACGACAACCCCCGCCGCCTGTTCGATCGGCTTGATCGCCGAGGTGAAGTCCGACTCCGGGCCCATCTCGCGGATCACCACTTCCCAGAGCCGGCCGACCGCTTCGGCAACTTCCATCGACAGCCCCAGCGCCTTCATCTCTTCGAGGCAGAGCCGTACGTCCTTCACCATCAGCCCGGTGGCGAAACCGAAATCGAAGGTGCGCGGCAGGATCGCGCGCGGAAACTTGTCGCGGCTCGCGGTGTTGAGGCCCGATCCGGCATTGATGACGTCGATCATGACGGCGGGATCGAGCCCGGATTTGACGCCCATCACCACCGCCTCTGAGGTCGCGACCACGGCGGTCGCCGACAACAGGTTGTTGGCGAGCTTCATGGTCTGCGCCGAGCCGGGTTTTTCGCCGATGAAGAACACCTTGCCGATGACGCCGAGCGCGGATTTCACCGTCTCGAAGTCCGGCTTTCGGACCCGACACCATCACCGCGAGCGTGCCCTTCTCGGCGCCGCCGACACCGCCGCTGACGGGACTGTCGAGCTGCACGATATTCTTCTTCGCCAGCAGATCGTGAATCCGCACCGCCATGTGCGATCCGACGGTGGACAGATCGATGAAGCGTTTTACCAGTTTGCCTTCGATCACGCCGCCGGTGCCGGTTGCGACCTCCAGCGAGGCCTGCAGCGACGGCAGGCTCGCCAGCACGGTTTCGGTGCGGTCGGCGATCTCTTTCGGCGATGAGGCCGCCTTGGCGCCGAGCGCCACCAGCTGGTCGACCGCCTCCTTGCGCTGGTCGAACACGGTGAGCTGATGCCCGGCCTCGACCAGGCGGCGCGCCATGGGAAAGCCCATCTTACCCAGGCCGATGAATCCGATTTCCATGATGATGTGTCCTTGAGTGTCAATCAAACGTCACTGCGAGGAGCGCAGCGACGAAGCAATCCAGCTTTCTTTGCGCGGCAAGCTGGATTGCTTCGCTGACCTGTCATCGGGCCGCGTTGCGCGACCCGTTGGCTCGCAATGACGTGTTTATGTTTGCTACTCTGCGAACCAACGTTGGCTCTCAACCCTTGTCGAGTTCGGCGAACACTTCGCGCGCAATTCGAAAGCTGTCGACGCCGGCCGGCACGCCGGCATAGATCGCGACCTGCATGAAGATTTCGCGGATCTCGTCCCGGGTGACGCCGTTGGTGAGCGCGCCCTTGATGTGTGCCCGCAATTCGTGCGGCCGGTTCAGGATCGAGATCATCGACGAGATTGAGCATGCTGCGGGTCTTGCGCGGCAGTTCCTCGCGGCCCCAGACCGCGCCCCAGCAGTATTCGGTGACCAGTTCCTGGAACGGCTTGTTGAAATCGTCGGAATTCTTCAAGGCGTTGGCGACATAGGCCTCGCCCAGCACCGCCTTGCGAATTTCCAGTCCCTTGTCGTGTGTCTTCTGGTCCATAGTTTTTCCTTGTTCCTGACGATTTCTTTCGGGAAGGTTCCCAGACGGTTCGCGGCGGACGTTACGGGGTCGCGGCGGCGCAGTCACGCCTTCGTGTTATGCGTAATACCGGGTGTGGGTTACCGCTGAACAGGTGCCTCACTGCCGCCGTTGTGCTAGGATTCTGTTTGAGCAACCCGGAGAGTTTGTTGAACGGCGCCACGTCAGACCCGTCCGAGCCATCTCGCGACCCCGATGCCGCCGCCAGGCTGCAACTGGGGCAGGCCTTGCAACGGGCCAGATACGCGATCGCATGGGAGCAGGTCTGGCCGCATCTGGCGCGGTTGCTCAGTGTCGCCGGACTGTTCCTGGTGGTGTCCTGGGCCGGATTGTGGCTGACACTGCCGTTTATCGCGCGTGCGATCGGGATCGGCTTGTTCGTGCTGGCGGCGCTCGGAGCGCTGTGGCCGCTGGTGAGTTTCCGCTGGCCGAGCCGCGAAGCTGGCCTGAGCCGGCTCGACCGCGGCACCGGCATCCGCCATCGCCCGGCCACCGCGCTCACCGATACGCTGGCGACCCAGGATCCGGTGGCGCTGGCGCTGTGGCAGGCGCAGCGCGAGCGCACTTTGGCTTCCCTCAAGCGCATCCGCGCCGGCCTGCCGTCGCCGCGGCTGCCGATCCACGATCCCTGGGCGCTGCGCGCGCTGGTTGCGGTGCTGCTGGTTGCGACCTATGTGGCCGCCGGCGACGAGCGCGGCATGCGCGTCGCCGCGGCGTTCGACTGGAACGGCGTCCTGGCGCCCGCCAATATCAGGGTCGATGCCTGGGTGACGCCGCCTTTGTACACCGGCAAGCCTCCGATCATCCTGTCGGCCGCGAACAAGGACGCCGCCGCGCCCGCAGCGGGTCCGCTGCCGGTTCCGGCGGGCTCGACATTGATCGTGCGCTCGAGCGGCGGCACGCTCGATGTGGTCGCCGGCGGCGGTGTCAGCGAAGCCGTCGCGGTCGAGCAGGCGCCCAAGGGCACCAACGAGAAGCAATTCACCATCACCGGCGACGGCACCGCGCAGGTCCGCTCGCCTTCCGGCCAGCCGCAATGGAAGTTCAGCGCCACCGCCGATCGCGGACCGACCATTGCGCTGGCCAAGGATCCGGAACGTCAGGCCCGCGGCTCGCTGCAGATGTCCTACCGGCTCGAGGACGACTACGGCGTCACCGAAGCGCAGGCGCGTTTCGCGGCCCGCCCCGGTGATCCGGCAAAGGGCGGCGCCTCGCCCCGGCCGTTGTTCGACGCCCCGCAGTTTGCGCTGGCGCTGCCGAATGCCCGGACCCGCAACGGGGTCGGGCAGACCGTCAAGGATCTCAGCGAAGACCCCTATGCCGGCGCCGACGTCACCCTGACCCTGACGGCAAAGGACGAGGCCGGCAATGAAGGCAAGAGCGAGCCGTTCGACATGCGGCTTCCGGAGCGGCTGTTCACCAAGCCGCTGGCGCGGGCGCTGATCGAGCAGCGCCGCGTTCTGGCGCTCGATGCCAATCAGATCGGCCAGGTCTATGCCGCGCTCGATGCGCTGATGATCGCGCCGCATCTGTTCATGCCCGAGACCGGCCAGTATCTCGGTCTCTACAGCGTGGCGCGGCAGCTCGAGGCCGCCCGCACCGATCCCGCTTTGCGCGACGTCGTCGCCGCCTGTGGGCGCTCGCCGTCACCATCGAGGACGGCAATATCACCGACGTCGACAAGGCGCTGCGGGCCGCCCAGGAGGCGCTAAGCAGGCGCTGGAGCGTGGCGCCAGCGACGAGGAGATCAAGAAGCTCACCGAAAACCTGCGCGCGGCGCTGGACAATTTCATGCGCCAGCTCGCCGAGCAGATGCAGAAGAATCCGCAGCAACTGGCGCGGCCGCTCGATCCCAATACCAAGATGCTGAGCCAGCAGGATCTCAAGAACATGATCGACCGCATGGAGCGCCTGTCGCGCTCCGGCGACAAGGACGCGGCCAAGCAGCTGCTCGAGCAATTGCAGCAGATGCTGGAAAACCTGCAGATGGCGCAACCCGGCCAGTCCGGCGACGGCGACATGCAGGAGGCGCTGAACGAACTCGGCGACATGATCCGCAAGCAGCAGCAGTTGCGCGACAAGACCTTCAAGCAGGGCCAGGAATTGCGGCGCGACCGCCAGCGCGGCAAGCAGGGCGACCAGAACATGGGCGACCTGCAGCAGGATCAGCAGGGCCTGCGCGACCGGCTCAAGAAACTGCAGCAGGAACTCGCCAAGCGCGGCATGGGGCAGGGCCAGCGCGGCGAGAAGGGCGAACGCGGCGAGACAGGGCCAGCAAGGCCAGGGCCAGCAAGGCGAGCAGGGCGACGGCGAGGACGGCCTCGGCGACGCCGATTTCGCGATGGGCGACGCCACCGGCAGGCTCGGCGAAGGCAATGCCGATGGCGCGGTGGATTCGCAAGGCAAGGCGCTGGAAGCGCTGCGCAAGGGCGCCCAAAGCCTCGCCGAGGCGATGCAGCAGGGTGACGGCGACGGACAAGACGACGGCCCGGGCCAGCGCCCGGGGCGGCAGCAGAGTGGCGCCGCCCAGAACGATCCGCTTGGGGCGTCCGCTGCGCGGGCGTGAATTCCCCGACGATCCCTCGGTCAAGATCCCCGACGAGATCGACGTGCAGCGGGTGCGCCGGATTCTGGAAGAGCTCCGCCGCCGGCTCGGCGATTCGCTGCGCCCGCAGATCGAGCTCGATTACATCGAGCGGCTGCTGAAGGATTACTGAGGCGGCTATCCCGATGTCCGCCTGACCGGGTTGCCGCAACGGCAGCTCCGAAAACTTGCGGATCTATCTCGCCTGCGCGGCTGCGAGCTTCAGACCAAGGCCGATGAAGACCGCGCCCGTCACCCGGTTGACCCAGCGTCCCGCACGGGCAAAGCGCGCGCGAATGAGTGGGACCGTTAGAAAATAGGAAACGGCGGTGAACCAGGCGATCAGGCACGATGACATCGCCAGGCCATAACCGATCTTGACGACTGCCGGTGTCTCAATGCTGACAAGCGCCGAGAACAGCGACAGAAAGAATAAAACGGGTTTTGGATTCAGCGCATTGGTCGCAAAACCGATCAGGAACGCCTTGACGTTCGACATGCCAATGGCGGGCGCATTGATCCCGGCGTCACCGAGGTCCATGGCCGGCGTGCGCAGCGCCTTGACGCCCATGACGATCAGATAGAGCGCGCCCGCCCATTTCAGGATCGCGAAAAGCAAAAGCGACTGCGCGACAATCAGCCCGATACCCAGAATCGTATAGCTGACGTGGAAAAGCAGGGCCGTTCCGATCCCGACGCTGGTCGCAATTCCGGCTTTGCGGCCATGCAGGAGGCTCTGGCGCAACACCATTGCCGTATCGGCGCCGGGTGCGACGATCATGAACGAGAACACCGCCAGAAGGCCGGCCAGTTCCATCAGGTAGCGACCGGCGCCGGATTGGATAAGATCAGTCACCGCTACGCCTTCTTCGCCGCCAGCGCATCGGCCACCGCGGTGCGGATATCGGCCACCGAAAACGGTTTTGTCACCACGTCGTGCACGATGGCGTTGAGGCCGTGGGCGCGTTCGCGCTGGTCGGCAAAGCCGGTCATCAGCAGGATGGTCAGGTCCGGAAAATCCCGCGCCACCGCCAGCGCCAGCGCGATGCCGTCCATCACGGGCATCTTGATGTCGGTGAGCAGGAGATCGAAGGCGCCGTTTTCCCGGGTCAGGATGTCCAGCGCCTCGGCGCCGTCTTCGGCGGTGACGGTGGCATGGCCGTCCATGGCGATCGCCCGCGCCACCAGCGTGCGCATGGAATTCTTCATCGTCGGCGATCAGCACGCGCGGCATCGGTTATCCATCTTTTGCCAGCGGACTATAGCGTTTTCGAGGGACGTGGATACCGCTCCGCGTCAGGAACAGCGTCAGGCCTGCGCCGCCGGCGATATCCCGCTTGTGGAAGAAGCGCACATCGATATTGCGGCCTTCGGGCGGCGGCGAGGCCAGCCGCGACTTGAACCAGGCCCGCTCGCCCGGCTTCAGCACGGGCTGCTCCAGTACCGCATTCCAGGCGTAGATTTCCGCGCCCTGCGCGTCGCGGACGCTGAAGCGCAGCCGCGGCAGCTGGACCGGCTTCTTGGCTTCGCCCGTGATCACGCCCTCGATCACCAGCACCGGCTTGCCGTCCACCGTCTCGGAGGTGACCTTGACGTCCTTGAACATCAGCCCGCGCAGATTTACCTCGAGGCCGGCCAACCTGTAGAAATCGGCGGTTTGCGGCAGCAGCCGCACCACGTCGGCCCGCCAGATGATCAGCGCCAGCGCCAGCGCGCCCATCGCGGCGCAAGCCATGCGGGACTGACGAACGATTTGCGCGGCGCGCGAGCCTGGCGCCCGCGAGCCTGAAAAGCTTGCGGAACCAGGACAGCCGCTGCGGGCGCGCGGTCTCGGCGTCGTGCATGCCGTCGCGGGCGATCGCCGACCAGCTGGCCTCGTCCGACGAGGTTCGCCCTCGGCCGTGGCGGGCCAGTCGGCCGATATCGAGGGGCTGTCGACCATGGGGGTATCCGCGCCGTCGTCTTCGCGCGCCATCGCTTCCCATTCGGCGGCGGCGTCGTCGGCCCCGGCCTGTGCGGACGGCTTCCGCCATGGCATGCACGGGCGGCGCCAGTTCGGTCGCATCCTCCGGCCGCGCCAGCCAGACTTCCTTGCAGCGGGAACAGCGCACAGTGCGGCCGGCCGCGCCCAAAGTAGCCAGATTAATGGCATAGGACGTGGTGCAATGGGGGCAAATGATATGCATGGAGCCGATCTCCACAATGACGCTGACGCAGATGCTACAAGGCGACCGTTAACGAATCGGAAACCATAACCGAAGCACAACCATTTTGTCCGGTTCGCAGCCGCAGCGAAGCCGGGGAATGGCGGGCCGGTTCGGCTTTCCGGTCGCGCCCCACATCGAACGGAGCTGAGCTTGGTTCGGTTCGAAAATGTCGGATTGCGTTACGGGCTCGGCCCGGAGATTTTGCGCGACCTCAGTTTCATGATCCCCGCCCATTCCTTCCAGTTCCTGACCGGCCCCTCCGGCGCCGGCAAGACCTCGCTGCTGCGGCTGTTGTTCCTGTCGCTGCGGCCGACGCGCGGGCTGGTCAATCTGTTCGGCCATGACGTCTCGCTGCTCGGCAAGGATCAGGTCGCCGATCTGCGCAAGCGGATCGGCATCGTGCTGCAGGACTTTCGCCTGCTCGACCACATGACGACCTACGAGAATGTGGCGCTGCCGTTCCGGGTGATGGGCCGCGAGGAATCGAGCTACCGCAAGGAAGTGATCGATCTCCTGAAATGGGTCGGCCTCGGCGAGCGGATGGATGCGCTGCCGCCGGTGCTGTCCGGCGGCGAGAAGCAGCGCGCGGCGATCGCGCGCGCGGTGATCTCGCGGCCGCAACTGCTGCTGGCGGACGAGCCGACCGGCAACGTCGATCCGACGCTGGGGCGGCGGCTGCTGCGGCTGTTCATCGAACTGAACAAGTCCGGCACCGCCGTCATCATCGCCACCCACGACATGACGCTGATGGACCAGTATGATGCGCGGCGGCTGGTGCTGCATCAGGGACGGTTGCATATCTATGAGTAGGACCGGCGATGAACACGGCCCGCTGGTGGACCTCGGAAACGAACGCCCGCAGGTGCCGGCCCGCGCGCGCAATCTGTCGCCGATCGTGCCGCGCGCCTCGATCGCCGGCCGCGCGCTGGTCGCCGTCGTCGCCATCATGACCTTCCTCGCCTCGATCACCACAGGCGCCGTGCTGCTGGTGAGCGCGTCGGCGGCGGAATGGCAGTCGGAAGTCGCCAGCGAAATCACCATCCAGGTACGGCCGCCGCCGGGCGCGATATCGAGCGCGACGTGGCGGCGGTGGCCGAGGCGATGCGGTCCCAGCCCGGCATCGTCGAGGTCAAACCCTTCACCAAGGACGAGTCCGCCAATTGCTGGAGCCATGGCTGGGCACCGGATTGTCGTTCGACGACCTGCCGGTGCCGCGCGTCATCGTCGCCCGGGTCACAGCCGGGCACCGTGCTCGATCTGGCGGCGTTGCGCGGCCGGGTGACGCAGGTGGCGCCGACCGCCAGCGTCGACGATCACCGGGCCTGGATCGAGCGGATGCGGTCGATGACCGGCGCCACCGTGTTCGCCGGCATCGGCATCCTCGCGCTGGTGATCATCGCGACCATCATCTCGGTGTCGTTCGCGACGCGCGGCGCGATGGCGGCGAATCGCCCGATCGTCGAGGTGCTGCATTTCGTCGGCGCCGGCGACCGCTATATCGCCAACCGCTTCCTGCGGCATTTTCTCAGGCTTGGCCTGCAGGGCGGCGTGATCGGCGGCGGCGTCGCCATGCTGCTGTTCGGGTTCTCCGATCGATCGCCGGCTGGTTCTCCGGCACCCCGGTCGGCGATCAGTTCGCGGCCTTGCTGGGGACGTTTTCGCTGCGGCCGTCGGGCTATCTGGCGCTGGCGGCGCAGGCGGTGCTGATCGCGGCGATCACCGCCTGGGCATCGCGGCGGACGCTGTTCGCGACGATTCGACGACATCGAGTGAGGCGGTTTGCCGCAGAATGCTCGACGCGTGTGCAAACCGGACTCCACTTCGTCGGAAAACGCTCTAGACTTGTGACGGGGAGGGGAACATCAGCATCGCATGAGTCCTGGGGCCCGACGATAGATCGCCTGACGCGCCGGCCGTGCGCGCCGCGGGGATGGCTGCGCGCGGCGATCGTGGCGCCGCTGGCGATCGCGTTCGTTGTCGCCGCGGTCGGCTTTGTCGGCTTCCTGTCGCAGCTGCGCGGCGCCGAGGTGAAGCCCGACGCGCAACGCCGACGGCATCGTGGTGCTCACCGGCGGCTCCTCGCGCGTATCCGACGCGATGGAATTGCTGGCCGGCGGCTATGGCAAGCGGCTGCTGATTTCAGGCGTGTATCCGACCAACGCCGCCAGCGACATTTCCCGCTCGCTGCCCGACAATCAGTCGCTGCTGGGCTGCTGCGTCGATCTCGACCGCTCCGCCGTCAATACCCGCAGCAACGCGGCGGAGACCCGGCGCTGGGCGCGCGATCGCGGCTTCAAGTCGCTGATCGTGGTGACATCGAATTACCATATGCCGCGCGCCATCGTCGAATTGTCGCATGCGATGCCCGATATCCAGCTGATTCCGTTCGCGGTGGTCGGCGATAAATGGCGCGAAGAGCCGTGGTGGACGAGTGGCGCGACGTTGCGGCTGCTGCTATCGGAGTACGTCAAATATGTCGCCGCGGAGATGCGGGTGCGTCTGGCCGATGCCGGTCTCGACCTGATGCCCGAATTCACCGATCAGCCGGCGGTATCGCCTCCGGCGCGCAAACCGGCGACAGCTCAAGCCAACTGATCTGGATATTCCATGGTTTTGATCTTCCTGCGTTCGCTGGTCTACAACGTGCTGTTCTATGCGCTGCTGGTGTTCTGGATTCTGGTCGCGTTGCCCGACCTTCCTGATGCCGCGGCGCGCCTTCATGGCGGTCGCCAAGGCCTGGGCGCGCAGCAGCGTCTGGCTGATGCGCGTGATCTGCAACACCAGGCTGGAGGTCCGCGGCCTGAGAAAATCCCGCAGGGCCCGCTGATCGTCGCGTCGAAGCACCAGTCGATGTGGGAGACCTTCGCGCTGATGCCGTTCTTCGATGCGCCGCTGTTCATCTACAAGCGCGAACTGGCCTGGATTCCGTTCTTCGGCTGGTACCTGATGAAATCGGGAATGATCGGTGTCGACCGCAGCGGCGGCCTGCGCTCGCTGATGGAGATGGCGCGGCGCGCGCCGAAGGAAATTCGCAGCGGCCGGCAATTGATCATCTTTCCCGAGGGCACCCGCACCCCGGTCGGCGCGCCGCCGGATTACATGACCGGCGTCGGCCAGATCTACGCCAACAGCGGCGTGCCGTGCCTTCCGGTGGCGCTGAATTCCGGGCTGTTCTGGCCGCGCCGGACCTTCATGCGCTATCCCGGCACGCTGGTGGTGGAATTCCTCGATCCGCTGCCGGCAGGCCTGAACCGCAAGGAATTCACGGTGCGGATCTCAACCGTGATCGAGGCCGCCACCAACCGCCTGGTCGAGGCGGCGCGGCAGGAGCAGGCGCAATTGTTTGGGGTGGTGCCGAGCGCGCCACAGGGAAGAAGTAGCCTCTTTGTCTTCCCTTCTCCCCTTGTGGGAAAATGGGGCTCTCTGTAACCGATTGAGCTGACGACGGAAACGAAAACTGGTGTCCGTATAGTGTCCCTTTGTACCGTCATCGCCGGACTTGTTCGGCCAGCCACGTCTTGCTGCACCGAACTCACCGCACGATCAGTGCGGGCACTTTGCTGTGCGCGAGGACTTCATTGGCCTGGCTGCCGAGTACCAAACGCCCTAAGCGCGGCGCCCGTGTGAGGCCATCACGATGAGATCGCACCCCTGCTTCTCAGCCGTTGCGATGATCCCTTCGGCGGGAGCGATGTTCTGGCACGTGAATGAGTTCGAAGCTGACGCCAGCCGCCTTCGCTTGCTCGCCGGCGTCGTCCAGATTTCTTTTGGCCCACGCCGCTGCCAATTCCTCGTAGTGTTCGATCGGATTGGTCTTGGTGAGTTTCGCTTCTTGCGCGATCTCCATGGCCGACCACATCGGGGTCACGGTCACAACAACGACCGGGACCTTGAGTTCTTTCGCCAATTTGAGGCCATGCACCACAGCACGGTCCGCCAACTCCGACCCGTCCGTCGCGATCAGGATTTTCTTGTACATCATCAGGCTCCTCCCGTGTGGCCTTGTTGTCTATGCCCGATCCACCTTATCCGGTTGCTGTAGATCAATAGATGTGCGCACCACCCCGCCTTCGCGGTTGTCGTGATGACGATCCCCGCCACGTCCGCAGGCCATGATCCAGATCAACAAAGGTCGCTGGCGATGGCCTTGCCAGCCCCTGATCGTTTTCGCGGGAACGATGGGCGCGGCACGTCGGGCGCGGCACGGGATCGTCGAGGCGCAGGGGACGATGCAGTAACGCCTGATGGCTCGGCTCAACAATTGTTGATGGCAATGGGCGCGCAGATTCTGCGGCAATGCCTGCCGACAAGCCGCGTTCCGCGCTCGCCAACCGAGTCGGATCCTGCACCCCTGGCCGGGACAGCGCCTGCGTTCTGACTCTATCGATGCAGCCGGCGCATCCCCATGCAGCATCGCCGCCAGCTGATGCGTAACTGCGCGTCGCGCGAAACCCTGCGCCTCGATCGACTTCACCGTCGCCAGCACGTAGTCGCGGTTGTTGCCGGAACGGCCGTGGCCCTGTTGCACGAAGCGCAGTTGTTCGGCCAGCGACAGCCGCCCGGCATATTGCACATGGCCGCGATCGACCACATAGGCCAGCGCGCTGACCGCGCTCGCGGGCCTCGTTCTCGAGCCAGACCGAACGCATCACTTCGCGATAGACGTGGGTGGTCTGCTCGCGGCTGCGCAGATAGTCGACGACGTCGTCGCGCTGCTTCGCCGCCACCCGGAACGCGACGCCGCGGCAGGCGCCGCCGCGGTCGAGCCCGAGCACCAGGCCCGGCTTTTCCGGCGTGCCGCGATGGTCGAACGAATAGACGCAGAGCGCGCGGTGCTCGCCGATCAGCCGGGCCGGAACCTGCTCGATGAACTCGAAGCCCGGCCGCCACATCAGCGAGCCATAGCCGAACACCCAGAGGTCGCCTTTGGACATTTCCGCTTTGGATACGATTTTGGCATCATCGCGCGCACGCCTAGCAGAATTTTGCGCTCGATGAAAATGCGCTAACCTGACATGGCTGGCACGCGCCTTAACGGCCGGCTTGATGACCGCTTAATTTGACAAAATCGTCAGCCAAAGGTGCCCGCATGCCTGACATACACCCTCGCGCCGCGCCGGCGCCCGCTTTGGCGCCTTTTCTTCATGCCCGCTTTGCTCGCTGATCGCCGCGGTCGGCGTGGAGCGCGTTCTGGTTCTTTGCCGCCTCCCAGGTCGAGGTCAAGGCCGATGCCTGGCGCGCCCAGGAAGCGAATCCGGCCGGGTCTATGACTGCGCCAAGCGCTCGGTGGCCGGTTTTCCGTTCCGCCTCGAAGTCCGCTGCAGCGGCGCCAGCGTGTCGCTGCGTCTCGCAGACCGCCGAACGGCCGCGACGCGGCGCCCTCACCGCGAGCCTCGGCGAAATCCTGGTGGTCGCGCAGATCTGGGATCCGAAATGCTGATCGCGGAATTCACCGCGCCGGCCACATCTCCGATCGCGGCGGGCCGCCCGCGATGATGGTGAACTGGAGCAAGGCCCGCAGCAGCGTGGTCGGACTGCCCGCCGTTCCGCAGCGCGGCTCGATCGTGTTCGACGACCTCCGCGATCGACCGCATCAACGGCAGTCCGGTGCAGACGCCGCTGGCGCGCGCCAAACTGGTCGAACTGCACGGCCGCCTCGCCGAAGGCTCGGTGCAGGATCGCCCCGTGATCGAGACCGTGCTGAAGATCGAACAAGGCAGCGTGCAGGAGCTGCATCCGCTGCTGGCGGACGCCGTTCAATGCCGATGTCCGCACGCTGCTGAGCGGGCCTGAAGGATTTTGCGCCAAAGCCCTGGCCGGAGCGGTTTCGCGAAATCCAGGCCGCCGGCGGCCGGGTCGAGATCGTGCAGTCGCGGATCCAGCAGGGCGACCTGATCGCGGTCGCCGCCGGCACGCTCGGCCTCAACGCCGGCGGCCGTCTCGACGGCGAATTGCAGATGACGGTGGCCGGCATGGAGAAGTGTCCCGGCGCTGGGCATCGAGAAGATGCTGGAAGAGGGCGTGCCGCAGTCGACGCTCGACCGCGTCGCGCCGGG
Organism: uncultured Alphaproteobacteria bacterium; assembly: GCA_963706975.1. Lineage (GTDB taxonomy): Bacteria > Pseudomonadota > Alphaproteobacteria > Rhizobiales > Xanthobacteraceae > Bradyrhizobium. Next base: position 17,308 of record CAVPOL010000056.1, on the reverse strand, counting down.
CGTCAAGACGCCAGGACGTCAACAACCTGCTTCGGCGCGCTGGACCGCGCGATCCCCGGCCTCGGCAAGGTGGTCAAGCAGAACGCCAATGTCGGCGTCACCGCCGGCATCAATGCGCTCGGCAAGGAAGCCGTGCTGGAAGGCAAGAAGGCGCGCGCCTTCCCGCTGCGCTTCGTCGACGGCGCGGTGTTTTTCGGCCCGCTGAAGGTCGGGCAGGTGCCGCCGCTGTTTTGATCCCGCGGCTCGACCGCTTGGATCTCCTCCTTAAAGTTCTACGCTGTCGTGATACCCAGCAGAGGTACGGACCGATGCGCATGCGACGCTTCATTGCGATTAATTGCCGGCATCGCAGTTTTGCCACTCGCGGCGCACGCGCAGCAGGCTGTTCCCTCGATCGCGCAGACGGCCTCGACCGACATTTCCCGGTGCGCGCCAAATTCGGTCGGGTTTCCCAGCGGCTCGATGGGCCGCGCTGGAATGGCTGGGGGGCGGATCTTGGCAACAGCCGGTTTCAGCCGACAGCGATGGCCGGGTTGACGCGAGAACAGGTGCCCTCGTTGCGGCTGAAATGGGCGTTCGGATTTTCGGGTAGATCTTCCGCAGTTGCCCAGCCAACCATTGTCGGTGGCCTGCTTTTTGTGGGCGGCGGTGATCGCGAGGTCTATGCGCTTGACGCAAAAACCGGATGCACCCGCTGGGCGTTCAAGACCGAGGCGAACGTTCGAACCGCGATCAGTTTTGCCCCGATCTCCGGTACCGACCAGTTTGCCGTGTTTTTTGGCGATCTGCGCGCCAATGCCTACGCCGTGAACGCGATCACGGGCGCATTGCTCTGGAAGACGAAGGTGGAGGATCATCCGGCGGCGGTGATCACCGGTGCGCCAACCCTGTATTCCGGCGTTCTGTATGTGCCGGTTTCGTCGTGGGAGGAATCCACCGGGACGCCGGCCGCCTATCAGTGCTGCACCTTTCGCGGCAGTGTCGTCGCGCTGGATATTGCGACGGGCAAGCAGATCTGGAAGGGCTACACCGTCCCCGAGGCCCCGCGTCCGACCAAGCGGAATGCCGTGGGGACCCAACTCCATGGTCCGTCCGGCGCGGCGGTGTGGTCCGCGCCGACCATCGACGTGCAGCGTCAGGTGCTCTATGTCGCGACCGGGGACAATTATTCCGACCCTCCCTCGGAAACCAGCGATGCGATTCTTGCGTTCGATCTTGCGACCGGCCGGATGCTCTGGCATCGGCAGCTTACCGCGAACGACAGCTACATCACCTCGTGCCTCGTTGGCGACAGGACCAACTGTCCGGAAAGCAACGGTCCCGATCACGACTTTGGTCAATCGCCGATCCTGGTGACGCTGCGCAGCGGACAGCGTGTCCTGGTTGCCGGGCAGAAATCCGGCGTCGTCCACGCGCTGGATCCTGACCAGGAGGGCAAAATCCTCTGGCAGACGCGGATCGGCGAGGGTGGTCCGCTGGGAGGGATCATGTGGGGCTCCGCCGCGGATCAGGACCATGTCTATGTCGCGAACTCCGACGTGCGGTTTACTGACGGCTACCGGCCTGGATCCGAATGCGGGTGGAGGCCTGTTCGCGCTCGACCTTGCCACCGGGAAAATTTCGACGCAGGTGCCGCCGGTCCCGTGTGGTGACCGCAGCCGCTGCAGCCCGGCACTCGCTGCGGCGGTGACCGCTATTCCCGGTGTGGTTTTTTCCGGCGGCGATGAGCGGATATTTGCGCGCTTATGCGACCGACGACGCACGGCTGCTTTGGGAGGTCGACACGGCACGCGACTATCCCATCGTGAATGGCGGTTCGGCCCGTGGAGGTGCCATGGACGGACCCGGTCCAACGATCGTCGATGGCATGCTCTACGTGAATTCAGGCTACGCTCAATGGGGCGGTCTGCCCGGCAACGTCCTGCTGGCGTTCGAAGTCGGGACTCCCTGATCGGTGGTCCCGAAATGATGGCTGGGAGATCGAGATGGATGATCGAACCGTGCGGGCGGCGCTGCAGCGTCATTGGGAGGCTTCGGACGCGAGCGATTTCGAGGTCGAACATGAAATCTACCGCGCGGATGCCGTGCTGTATTATCCGCAATCGGGCGAGCGGATCCGCGGCCGGCGCAACATTCAGGAGAGCCGCACCGTCCAGCCGAACAAGAAGCGTTTTACGGTGCGGCGAATGATCGGCAGCGGCGATCTCTGGGTCACTGAATTCGTACTTAGCTATGACGGCATGCCATCCTACGCGGTGAGTATCATGGAATTCCGCGACGGATTGGTGGCCAGCGAAACGCAATATTTCGCCGATCGGTTTGAACCCGCGCCCTCGCGTGAGCATCTTGTTGAGCGGGCAGGGGATAGAACGGGTCCTCAATGCCCTCCGCCGGAGAGAGCGTTTTCACCAATTCAACAAATCTACCCGACGGGCAAATCGCCTGAAAGTCCGTCAAGCCCCTCGCATAAAAATATTCTGATTTTCAGAAATAGAAAATCAGTCTATATTCCCGCGTGTCTCACCCGATGAGAGGGGCGGCTCGCGATCGTCACGAACGCGCGGTGGGATGCGGTGGACGCGTAAGTTGCGACTGACGAGCGCAAGCCGACGCGGACGGTGAAGATCGTGTGGTCCCGACGCCCCGACGCTGGCGTCAAATTCCCAGGGAAGCAAAACTTCTCTGGGGATGACGGTGGCAAGAAAGCAGCCCGGTCACCGAGGAGAGCGCGTTATAATCCGTAAACCACTGCGCAGGGAAAGTCGGATGCCTCCGCTGAACCTGTATGCTCGTGTGCGTTTTTTACTCGTGCATTTTTGCACACGAGACCGCGGGTGCAGCGCGCACCCGGCTTTCCCTGCGCCCTCTTCTTTTCGAGGGTAAGGAAATTCGATAGCAAAGCTCGGACGCATCGCGCCGCGAGAGCTTAAACGCATGTCTGGATCCAACACCGTCATTGCGAGCGAAGCGAAGCAATCCAGCTTTCCTTGTATGTCCCGAAAGCTGGATTGCTTCGTCGCTTCGCTCCTCGCAATGACGTTGAAAGAACGGGCTACTCCGGCTTCTTGCCCAACTGCGCATGCGGGCGGCCGAAATCCGGCGCCGCCGAATCCTGGCCGATCTCGACGATGCCGCGGCGGATGGCGCGGGTGCGGGTGAAGTGCTCGAACAGCGCCTCGCCGTCGTCGCGGCGGATGGCGCGGGTCAGTTTCGACAGGTCCTCGTTGAAGGTGCCGAGCATCTCCAGCACCGCATCCTTGTTGGCGAGGAACACGTCGCGCCACATCGTCGGATCGGAAGCGGCGATGCGGGTGAAGTCGCGAAAGCCGCCGGCGGAGAACTTCATCACTTCGGAGGAGGTCACCTGTGCCAGTTCGTCGGCGGTGCCGACGATGGTGTAGGCGATCAGATGCGGCAGGTGGCTGGTGATCGCGAGCACGAGGTCATGATGGTCGGGCGTCATGATCTCGACCCTGGCGCCGAGCGCCGCCCAGAACGCGCGCAGCCGCTCGACCGCCTGCGGGATCGACGCCCTCCGGCGGCGTGAGGATGCACCAGCGGTTGATGAACAGTTCGGCGAAGCCGGAATCGGGGCCGGAATGCTCGGTGCCGGCGACCGGATGCGCCGGCACGAAATGCACGCCCTCGGCAGATGCGGCGCCATGTCGCGCACGATCGCGCCCTTGACCGAGCCGACGTCGGAGACGATGGCGCCCGGCTTGAGATGCGGCCGCGATCTCCTGCGCCACCGGGCCGCAGGCGCCGACCGGAATGCAGAGGATGACGAGGTCGGCGTCCTTCGACGGCTTCGGCGTTGGTCTCGACCACGCGGTCGACGATGCCGAGTTCGGCCACGCGCGCGCGGGTCTTCGCCGAGCGCGCGGTGGCGACGATCTCGCCGGCCAGCCCCTGCGCACGCGCGGCGCGCGCGATCGAGCCGCCGATCAGGCCGAAGCCGATCAGCGCGATGCGGTTGAAGAGCGGCGCGGTCGCTCACTTGCGCCGCCATGAAGTCGCGCAAGCGCCGTCGACCACCAGCCGGTTGGCCTCTTCGGTGCCGATGGTCATGCGCAGCGCATGCGGCAGGCCGTAATTGGGCAGCGCCGCGCAGCACCAGGCCGCGCTTGGTGAGGAACGCATCGGCCTCCGCCGCGGTCTTGCCCTGCTCCTGCGGGAAATGGATCAGCATGAAATTCGCGACGCTCGGCGTCACCTTGAGGCCGAGCTTGCCGATCTCCTCCGTCAGCCAGCCGCGCCACTTCTCGGTATGCGCCTTCGACATCTGGATATGCGCGGTGTCCTCGATCGCCGCGACCGCCGCCAGCATCGCCGGCGTCGAGACGTTGAACGGTCCGCGGATGCGATTGACCGCGTCGACGATATTGGCCGGGCCGAACATCCAGCCGATCCGCAAGCGCGGCAAGGCCGTGGATCTTGGAGAACGTGTGGGTCATCACCGTGTTCTCGGTGGTCGCCACCAGTTCGATGCCGATCTCGTAGTCGTTGCGCGAGACGTAATCGGAATAGGCCGCGTCGAGCACCAGCAGCACATGCGGCGGCAGTCCGGCGCGCAGCCGCTTGACCTCGTCGAACGGAATGTAGGTTCCGGTCGGGTTGTTCGGGTTGGCGAGCCACACCAGCTTGGTGCGCGGCGTCACCCGCTCCAGGATCGCGTCGACGTCGGCGGTGAAGTTGGTCTCCGGCGCGACGACGTTGCTTGGCGCCGTTCGCCATGGTCGCGATCGGATACACCAGAAAGCCGTGCGCGGTGGAGATCGCCTCGTCGCCGTGGCCGAGATAGGTGTGCGCCAGCAGATTGAGGATTTCGTCGGAGCCGGCGCCGCAGATGATGCGGTCGGGGTCGAGCCCGAAGGCGCGGCCGATCGCTTCGCGCAGCACGCGCGAGGTGCCTTCCGGATAGTCCTCCAGATGTCGCGCGGCATGCTTGTAGGCCGCGATCGCCTTCGGCGACGGCCCGAACGGCGTCTCGTTGGCCGACAGCTTGAACACCTTGCGGCCCGGCTCCGGCACCGGGCTCTTGCCCGGCGTGTAGGGCGCAATTTCGAGAATGCCGGGATTCGGCACGGGGCGGGACATCTTCGGCTCCGGATTATCGGGCGGCTTCATGGCGATCTGCTCAGGCTTTGGCGGCTGCCCGTTCGGGGGCACCGTATAGCGCGTTGCGTGGCTGCCGACGAGGGCCGAGGAGCGCACCGAGGCGCCGGCCTCGATCAGCGCGGACTTGATCTTTTCGAGGCTGCCGGCGCCCGCGACCGACACCAGCAGCGCGGCGCCGTCGAAGGCGGTATCGGGCACCGCGACGATTTCGGCCAGCGGCGACAGCGCGCGGGCGGTTTCGGCGTTCCAGCCGGAAACGCGCACGCTCCACGTCTCGACCTCGGTCACCATGGCATCTGTCGGCGACGCGCGACATCACGAACACCGGCAATGCCGCCGGATGGTCGGCGCGCTCGAGGAACGGCAATCGCGCGATGATCTTCGGCGCGCCCTCGGCCTCGAGTGCGATCCACCACGGCGTGCGGCTCGATGTCGGCCGAGACCAGCGCCAGATCGCCCTTCGACTTCGCCACCGCCTCGACCGCGGCCTGCGCGCTGAAATGCGAGACGTAGGGGACGGACGAAGCCGAAATGAAACCGCGCCGAATTCCGCATCGCGGATTCGCCGACCGAGATGTCGGCATGCACCGAGAACGGCGCCTGCACATAGGTGAAGGTCGAGATGATGACGCGCCAGATGCTCTCGACGGTGTCGATCGGCAGGATGCCGCGATGGCGCTGCACCAGCCGCCGCATCATGTCGGCCTCGCGCGCCGGACGGAACGCCGAGCCGACCTCCTGGGTCTGCTTGACCTGGATCAGCCGGTCGATGATGTCGCCGCGCTGCCATCAGCAGGCGGTGGACCTGCTCGTCGATGCTGTCGATCTCTTTGCGCAGCTCCGCGAGCGAGGGCGGAGCGGGGGGCGGCTTGGACATGCGAACCTGCAGCCTCGGTCGGTCGACAGCGGAGATGCGAGCTCGTTAGCCATGATGGTTCGAGCGGCGCAAGGGCGCCTCGCTCACCCGCGGCCGGGCGGTCCGTTAACCAAAGCCATGCCTTGACGAAAAGCCCGGCCGGGACTAGCTTTATGTCATTCCGTGGTCATTTGAGCCGGCCGGCTTGCAGCCACGTTAAACAACTCGCTAAACAGGCCGGGGACAGAGTGATCCCGGTCGAACCTATGTTCAGGCCGGGTTTTTTTATGGCCTGATTTCGTGGTTCCGAAAGCCCGCCGCGGGGAGATCGGTGCCGAGATGGCAGACTTGCAGTCGATACCAGTCCGCGATCCATACCGAGGATCGCGCGCACGAGGCGGATCATCCGACGCTCGCTGGTGGCGAAGTTCGGCATGGACCAGCCGCTGAAGCTCGATTGCGGCATCGATCTCGCGCCGTTCCAGATCGCCTACCAGACCTATGGCGAACTCAATGCCGATCGCTCCAACGCCATTCTGGTCTGCCATGCGCTGACCGGCGACCAGCATGTCGCCAATGTGCATCCGATGACCGGCAAGCCCGGCTGGTGGGAGACCATGGTCGGTCCCGGCCGCCCGCTCGATACCGACCAATACTTCATCATCTGCTCGAACGTGATCGGCGGCTGCATGGGCTCGACCGGCCCGGCCTCGACCAATCCCGCGACCGGCAAGGTGTGGGGGCTGGATTTTCCGATCATCACCATTCCCGACATGGTGCGCGCGCAGACCATGCTGATCGATCGTCTCGGCATCGACACGCTGTTCTGCGTGGTCGGCGGCTCGATGGGCGGCATGCAGGCGCTGCAATGGACGGCGGCCTATCCGGAACGGGTGTTCTCGCGCTGGCGATCGCCTGCAGCACGCGGCATTCGGCGCAGAACATCGCGTTCCACGAACTCGGCCGACAGGCTGTCATGGCCGATCCGGAATGGCATCACGGGCGCTATTTCGAGCAGGGCACCCACCCGCATCGCGGCCTCGGCGTGGCGCGGATGGCCGCGCACATCACCTATCTGTCGGACGCAGCGCTGCACCGCAAATTCGGGCGGCGGATGCAGGACCGCGACTTGCCGACATTCTCGTTCGACGCCGATTTCCAGGTCGAAAGCTATCTGCGCTACCAGGGCTCGTCCTTCGTCGAGCGCTTCGATGCCAACAGCTATCTCTATCTGACGCGGGCGATGGATTATTTCGACATCGCCGCCGATCATGACGGCGTGCTGGCGCAGGCGTTCCGCGGCATCAAGACGCGGTTCTGCGTGGTGTCGTTCACCAGCGACTGGCTGTTCCCGACCGCGGAGTCGCGCGCGCTGGTGCATGCGCTGAACGCTTCGAGCGCGCGGGTGTCGTTCGCCGAGATCGAGACCGACCGCGGCCACGACGCCTTCCTGCTCGATGTGCCCGAATTCTTCGATATCTCCCGGGCCTTCCTGCGAATCCGCCGGCAAGGCGCGCGGGCTGGACGGAGGCGCAGCATGAGCATGCAGCAACAGGTCTCTGCCGCTCCCGGCGTCGCAGCGCCGCGACACCGGGCATTATCGCAGCGATCACCTGCTGGTCGCGGAGATGGTGGAGCGCGGCTCCAGGGTGCTCGATGTCGGCTGCGGCGAGGGCGATCTGCTGCAACTGCTGGAGACGCGCGGTATCGACGGCCGCGGCATCGAATTGTCGCGCGAGGGCGTCAATCGCTGCGTCGCCAAGGGGCTCGCGGTGGTGCAGGGCGACGCCGACACCGACCTGATCAACTATCCCGATGACGCCTTCGACTATGTGATCCTGTCGCAGACCCTGCAGGCGACGCGGCAGCCGCGCGTGGTGCTGGAAAACCTGCTGCGGATCGGGCGACGCGCCATCGTCTCGTTCCCGAATTTCGGCTTCTGGAAGATGCGGCTGCAGCTATTGGTCGGCGGCCACATGCCGCGCACCGAGAACCTGCCGGCCACCTGGTACGACACGCCAACATCCACTTCTGCACCATCAAGGATTTCGTGCAGCTGTGCGACGAGATCAACGTCAAGATGGAGCGCGCGGTCGCGCTCGACCTGTACGGCCGGCCGCTGCGGGTCAATCTGCCCTGGTGGTTCTGGAACATGTTCGGCGAGCAGGGCGTGTTCCTGCTGAGCCGGGCGGAGAAGGGGAAGTAGGCTTCATCGTCATGCCCGGGCTTGTCCCACGGCTGTCCGGTTCAATTTTTCTGGACAAGGCGCATGGCGTTGATTCTTCTGTATTCCAAGCGTTTGGCGACGTTTTGGGACACGGAGAAGGATCAAGCCATGCAGCATCAGAATAGCGTATTCCACGGACTTCTGAAGCACGTTCCGTGGCATCTGTTCGATAGCCTTGTGGAAGACCATGGTGCCGATACCCGGGTGCGCCGGCTTTCGACCAAAAGCCAGTTTGTGGCGCTGCTCTATGGTCAGTTTTCGGGAGCGTCGAGCTTGCGCGAGATCGTGACAGGACTTTCGAGCCATGCCGTGCGGCTCTACCATGTCGGCGCGGAGCCGGTTCGACGATCGACCTTCTCGGATGCGAACGCTCAGCGGCCTTCCGCCGTGTTCACCGACCTGTTGGCGGTGATGATGAAGCAGGCCCATCGCGGACTGCGTCGCAAGCTTGCCGAAACGACTTATTTGATCGACGCCACAAGCATCCGGTTGACCGAAGCTAGCGCTGGCTGGGCGCGGTTCTCCGCCGGGGTCTGCGGCGCCAAAATGCATGTAATTTATGATGCCGATGCCGATCGTCCGATTTATGCCACGGTCAGCGCGGCTAACATCAACGATATCACCGAAGCTCAGCAGATGCCGATCGAGCCGGGCGCCACTTATGTCTTCGATCTCGGCTATTACGACTACGCTTGGTGGGCCGCGCTCGATGCCGCCGGTTGCCGGATCGTCACCCGCTTCAAATCCAACACCCGGCTCGACCTGGTGGAAGAACTGGCGGTCGCCAAAGGCGGCAACATCCTCTCCGACCGCATCGGCTTCCTCCCCCTGCGCCAAGCCAGCAGCCGCTGCAACCCAATGCGGGACGCGGTCCGAGAAGTGCGCGTCAAGACCGACACCGGCAAGGTACTGCGCATCCTGTCGAACGATCTCGACGCCAGCGCTCAAGAAATCGCCGATCTTTATCGCCGACGCTGGGCCATCGAACTGTTCTTCCGCTGGGTCAAGCAGACCCTCAAGATCGCCCGATTCGTCTGTATCTCCGAGAATGCCATTCGTATCCAGATTGCAGTCGCGCTCATCGCCTTTTTGCTGCTGCGCCTGGCTCAAGCCGCCCAAAAACACATTCAAAGTCCGATCGTCTTCGCCAGATTGATCCGCGCCAACCTCATGCATCGCAGGCAAATCGATCATTTGCTCACAACCCCGCCCAAGATTGCACAAGATCAGCGCCAGATGAGCCTCCAACTATTGCTAAATCTAAACCGGACAGCCGTGGGCTTGTCCCGGGCATCCACGCCTTAGCAGCGCTCGCAGCAAAAAAGACGTGGATGGCCGGGACAAGCCCGGCCATGACGAATTCTTGTACTACCCCACCGCCATCGACCTTGGGTCGCGCACCGGCCAGCGGCCGGCTTCGACCAGCGCGATAAAACGCTCGACCATCTCGTTGAACAGCGCCGGCTCCTCGAGATTGAGCACGTGGCCTGATTTCGGAAAAAACGTCAGCCCCGCCGCCGGCAGATGCTTCTTCAGGAACAGGCTGGGCTCGACGCAATTGTCGTCCTCGTCGCCGCACATGATCAAGGCCGGCGTCGGCACTTTCCGGATCGCATCCGTCAGGGTGTAGATCGACGGCCGGCCGCCCTGAAAGCTGCGCATGGTGTTGGCCGAGCCCTTGGCATCGTGCCGCGCCAGGGCCGCATAGAAGTCGGCATGGCCGCGCGGATCCTTCAGCATGAACGGAATCCGGCTCGGCGCCTCGCGCGTCACCTTCGCCACTTCAACGGCGCCGATCGTCTCATACTGCTCGCCATTGCGCTGGCACTGCTTACGAAACGCTTCGAGGTTTTCCAGGTTGGAGCCCGAACCGACCCGGCCAGCGTCATCGACAGCGCGCGCTCCGGCGCGTTGAGGCCGACCTGCAGCGATGAATAGGCGCCCATCGACAGCCCGACGAAATGCGCCCTGGCGATTTTCAAGGTGATCGAGCACGGCGAGCGCATCGGTGTAGAAATGCTTGTAGCTGTAGACATCCTTCGAGCGGCGGCACGTCGGACGGCGTGTAACCGCGCGCGGAATAGGCGATGCAGCGGTGGCCGCGCGAGAAATAGCGCAACTGCGGCTCCCAATTGGTGTGGTCGGCGGCGAATTCGTGCAGGAAGATGATCGGCGTTCCGGTGCCTGCTTCCTCGAAATAGAGGCGGACATTATCCTTGGTGACGGCGTAGGGCATTTCTTGTTCCTCTTGTTGTTGGCCGGCCGCGAAAATCGCAGTTAATGCTCTTGTCCGCAATGAGGCAGAGTCGATCATTTTCGCCACGTTCGCGGAATACCCGAAATCGTTTTCGCTCTGCCGCCATAATCCCGCCTTCCAACCCGCCCGACCCGCTGTCGCGTTCCTCACGGGCCGAGCAGAGGATTGGGGTATGTAATAAGGATGAAGTTGAGTATGATTAAGTCAGTTGTTGCGTTCGCCGTTCGCTTCGTCTTGTCGCGCTGGCTTTGTGTTCGATGGCGTTGTTCGCTATCGCTTCTCCGGCTTCCGCAAGTCCACAACACGGCGCAGGGCGGCATGCTCACGCGCATCACGCCGGTCATCATCGGCACGCTTCCCGCCATCATCATCATCGTCCTACGCGCGCGTTTCGCAGGCGCCGGGGCTTTGCCGACGCGCAAGCCAGCTTCGCATCGAATGGTGCCCGCCGGCGACACCGCCAGTTATGGCGGCTTCGGTGCGCCGATCGCGATCGACCGGAACGCGCCGTTCCCGGCGCGTCGCGCGCGCGTCGCGCTGGGAGCGCGGCGTGGCGCGGATGCAGGCGCGCGGCATCGCCGACACCAGCCAGCATCGCACCCGTTGCCATCCCTGCCGCCACGGCTTCGACGGTAGTTACGCGGCATCCGGCGTCGTCGCCGAGGCGCGCCGCTATCTCGGCGGCAACCCGACCGGCCGCGGCCGGCTGTGGTGCGCGCGGTTCATGAACATGGTTCTGGAGCATTCCGGCCACCGCGGCACCGGCTCGGACATGGCGAACTCGTTCGCAAAGCTACGGCCAGCGCGTCTCCGGCCCGCAGGTCGGCGCCATCGCCGTCATGACGCGCGGGCGCAGCGGCGGCCATGTCGGCATCGTCAGCGGCATCGATGCATCAGGCAATCCGATCGTGGTTTCCGGCAACAATGGCAACCGGGTCAGGGAAGCGCCGGTCTCGCGCGGCCGGATTTACGCTTATGTGATGCCGAACTAGGCTCAGGACTCATTGATCAGAGCCAGAAGATGACTGTTGCCGCGATGGAGATGGCGGACATGAAAGTGTGGGCGCATCGGTCGTAGCGAGTGTGAATGCGCCGCCAATCCTTGAGCCTGCCGAACATGTTCTCGATCTTGTGCCGCTGGCGATAGAGCTCGCGGTCGTGGTTGACAGGCTTCTTGCGATTGGATCTGGACGGGATGCAGGCTGTGATGCCACGTTCGGCGAGGGCCTGGCGGAACCAGTCGGCGTCATAGCCTTTGTCGCCGAGAAGCTCGCGGGCTTTCGGCAGCACAGGCAGCATCAGTGCGGCGCCTTTGTAATCGCTCATCTGGCCTTCGCTGAGCAGCATGATGACGGGGCGTCCCTGACCATCGCATACGGCGTGCAGCTTGGAGTTCAGGCCACCTTTCGTGCGCCCGATACGTCGGGGAACAGGCCCTTTTTTAAAAGGCTCGCAGCCGTGCGATGCGCCTTCAGATGCGTCGCATCGATCATCAGCCGAGATGGTTTACCGGCCTTGCGTGCCAGTTCGGCGAATATCTTGTTGAACACCCCGAGACGGCTCCAGCGCACGAACCGGTTATAGATCGTCTTGTGCGGACCATATTCGCCTGGTGCATCGCGCCAGCGCAGCCCATTCCTGATGACGAAGACAATCCCGCTTATCACTCGTCGGTCGTCAACCCTCGCGATCCCGTGTGACAACGGAAAATAGCGCTCAATCCGACGCATCTGCGCCTCTGACAGCAGAAACAAATCAGCCATGGCGACGCCTCCTCGCGCGTCACCAATAAATCAGCCAATCAACCAACCCGCAAGAAGATTAATGGGTCCTTCTCGTCGATCCTTCCCCCGCGAACAGCGGGGGAGGGGTCGCGCGTGCACGGTTCACAGCAGCTTCGGCTGTTCCACCGCGATCGTATCGCCGACGGCAATGGTGCCGCCGGCGATCACCTCGGCATAGACGCCGCATTCGTTGTGGCCGAGCCGCTGCGTCAGTGCCTGCGGGATGCCGAGGTCGCGCGCGGCGGTGTCGGGATCGACGTTGACGGCGGCGCAGCGGGTGATCCGCTTCACGACCTTCAGCCTGACGTCGCCGATCGCGAGGGTCTGGTCGAGCAGATCGAACTCGTGCCATGCCGGCCAGCCGCTGACATAGAGGTTGGCGCGGAACCGCAAGGGGTGAACCGGCTGGCCGACGATGTCCTCGATCGCCTGGACGCTGCCGAGATTGATGATGGAGACGACCTTGCTGGCGACGTCCGAAAAACTGTGGCCCTCGCTGGAGAGAACCTTCGGCGGCCCCTTGATCGATCCGGCGTAGCCGTCGGCGAAGAACCGCTCGATCGCGGTCCGGCCCTCGGCGGTCTCCAGATTGCCCTGGGCGGCGATCGCGCCGTTGCGGCGGATGGTCAGGACGTTGCTCTCATCGTCGAAATGGCTGTGCAGCGCCGCCAGCCATTCGTCCCGCATCAGCATCAGGAAATAGGCCTTCACCATCCACTTCGGCGCGGCGGGATCGAAGCCGCTGGGGCCGTTTTCGATGGCATAGCGGCGGTCGGCCGGAAGCGTCTGGCCGGCGGCCAGCGCGACGCTCGGGCAACGGTTCCGGGGACAGGCCTTTGACGGGATAGCGGTAAAGGCTGGCGACCTGGGCGGGCTGGGGGCGTGACATCCGGCTTCTTAAGAGATTCCCTGGCCTGGCGCCACCGCACACGAATTTGTGAAGCTGCCTCTTCCGTTTCCGGAAGCCCCTTCCCACATTTGCCTCAAGCCGGCGAAGCGCCGGCGACGACTGCGCGGCCGGTTGAGGAATGTCAACGCGGCTGCGCGGAAACCCAATGAAGATGCTGCTTCCGTGCCTGATGGGGCGGAGCGGCAGGCTGAGGGAATGACCTTATGAATATTGAAAAATACACCGAGCGGGCGCGCGGTTTTATCCAGTCCGCCCAGTCGCTCGCCATGCGCGACGGCCACCAGCAGTTCTCGCCGCTGCATATGCTCAAAGTGCTGCTGGACGACAGCGAGGGCCTTGCCGGCGGCCTGATCGACCGCGCCGGCGGCAATTCGCGCGCCATCCTCAAGGCGACCGAAGACGCGCTCAACAAGCTGCCGAAAGTCTCCGGCAGCGGCGCCGGGCAGGTCTATCTCGCCCCCGAACTGGCGCGGGCGTTCGACGCCGCGGAAAAGGCCGCCGAAAAGGCCGGCGACAGTTTTGTCACCGTCGAACGGCTGCTGCTGGGGCTGACGCTGGAGAAAGACAGCGACGCCGGCAGCATCCTGAAAAAGGGCGGCGTCACGCCGCAGAACCTGAACGCGGCGATCGAATCGCTGCGCAAGGGCCGCACCGCGGACTCCGCCACGGCGGAAAACGCCTATGACGCGCTGAAAAAATATTCCCGCGACCTGACCCAGGCCGCGCGCGACGGCAAGCTCGACCCGGTGATCGGCCGCGACGAGGAAATCCGCCGCACCATCCAGGTGCTGTCCCGCCGCACCAAGAACAATCCGGTGCTGATCGGCGAGCCCGGCGTCGGCAAGACCGCGATCGTCGAAGGCCTGGCGCTGCGGATCGTCAATGGCGACGTGCCGGAAAGCCTCAAGGACAAGAAGCTGCTGGCGCTCGACCTGGGCTCGCTGATCGCGGGCGCCAAATACCGCGGCGAGTTCGAGGAGCGGCTGAAGGCCGTGCTGCAGGAAGTCACTTCGGCCGAGGGCAGCATCATCCTGTTCATCGACGAGATGCACACGCTGATCGGCGCCGGCAAGGCCGACGGCGCGATGGATGCGTCCAATCTGCTGAAGCCCGCGCTGGCGCGCGGCGAATTGCACTGCATCGGCGCCACCACGCTCGACGAATACCGCAAGCATGTCGAAAAGGACGCCGCGCTGGCGCGCCGGTTCCAGCCGATCTTCGTGTCCGAGCCGACGGTCGAGGACACCATCTCGATCCTGCGCGGGCTGAAGGACAAATACGAGCAGCATCACGGCGTGCGCATCACCGATTCCGCGCTGGTGGCGGCCACCACGCTGTCGAACCGCTATATCACCGACCGCTTCCTGCCCGACAAGGCGATCGACCTGATGGACGAGGCCGCGGCGCGGCTGAAGATGCAGGTCGAATTCCAAGCCGGAAGAGCTGGATTCGATGGACCGCGAAATCATCCGGCTCAAGATCGAGCAGGAAGCGCTGAAGAAGGAAAGCGACGCCGGCTCGAAGAGCCGCCTGCAGACGCTGGAGAAGGAACTCGCCGAACTCGAGGAGAAGTCGGCGGCGCTGACCGCGCGCTGGAGCGCGGAGAAGAACAAGCTGTCGGATGCGCAGAAGCTGAAGAGCGAACTCGACGCGCTTGCGCATCGAACTCGCCGACGCGCAGCGCCGCGGCGAATATCCAGCGCGCCGGCGAACTGGCCTATGGCCGGATTCCCGAGCTGGAGAAGCGGCTCGCCGACATCGAGGCCAACGAAAACGCCGGCGAGATGATGGAGGAGGCGGTCACCGCCAACCACATCGCGCAGGTGGTGTCGCGCTGGACCGGCGTGCCCGTCGACAAGATGCTGGAAGGCGAAAAGGACAAGCTGCTGCGGATGGAGGACAGCCTCGGCAACCGCGTGGTCGGCCAGGCCGAGGCGGTGCGTGCGGTCGCGACCGCGGTGCGCCGTTCGCGCGCCGGCCTGCAGGATCCGAACCGGCCGATGGGCTCGTTCATGTTCCTGGGCCCCACCGGCGTCGGCAAGACCGAACTGACCAAGGCGCTGGCCGAATACCTGTTCAACGACGAGACCGCGATGGTCCGCCTCGACATGTCCGAATACATGGAGAAGCACTCGGTCTCGCGGCTGATCGGCGCGCCTCCGGGCTATGTCGGCTATGACGAGGGCGGCGCGCTCACCGAAGCGGTGCGGCGGCGGCCCTATCAGGTCGTGCTGTTCGACGAGATCGAGAAGGCCCATCCCGACGTCTTCAACGTGCTGCTGCAGGTGCTCGACGACGGCCGCCTGACCGACGGCCAGGGCCGCACCGTCGATTTCCGCAACACGCTGATCATCATGACCTCGAACCTCGGTTCGGAATTCCTGGTCAACCAGCCGGAAGGCGAGGACACCTCGGCCGTGCGCGAGCAGGTGATGGGCATGGTGCGGGCGCATTTCCGTCCCGAATTCCTCAACCGCGTCGACGAGATCATCCTGTTCCACCGCTTGCAGAAGAGCGAGATGGGCCGGATCGTCGAGATCCAGTTCTCCAGGCTCACAAGCTGCTGGAAGAGCGCAAGATCGTGCTCACGCTCGATGCCGCGGCGCGCGACTGGCTCGCCGCCAAGGGCTGGGATCCCGCCTATGGCGCGCGCCCGCTGAAGCGGGTGATCCAGCGTCAGGTGCAGGACCCGCTGGCGGAGATGATCCTGGCCGGCGAGATCGTCGACGGCGATCACGTCGCGATCTCGACCGAAGGCAATGTGCTGACCTTCAACGGCAAGGCGCCGCAGACCGCCGAGATCGCGCAGTTCGAGGCGCCGGCAGCCGAAGCGCAAGCTGCCACTGATTTCCTGTCCCTCAGACGGGGGCAGGAAACCTCAACATCCGGTCGCGTGCGGCCGAATGACCGACCGCGCTGTCGGCGCGGTTCGTTAAGCTCAATTCATGCGGTAATTCGACGGGAAATTAGCGGTTGCTGACCTGTCGCGCCTGCGCCGCCGCCGGGACGGCGGCGTCGGAGACACGGGCCGGGCTGCCGCGATTGCTCATCTGGGCGTCGAGGCGATCACCTGCTCCGAAGCTCGCGAATTCAAGGGACCGCCCTCGAGCGAGCGGCCGCGCGGCAGCTTGATGCGCATCGGGTCGACGAAGCGGCCGTTGACCAGAATTTCATAGTGAACGTGGGCGCCGGTCGACATGCCCGCTCGATCCGACGAAGCCGATTACCTGGCCCTGCCGCACCCGCTTGCCGGGCTCCATGCCCCTTGGCAAAGGCCAACATGTGGCCGTAGGCGGTCTCATAGCCGTTATTATGCTTCAGGCGGACATATTTGCCGTAGCCGCCTTCCCAGCCGACCTTCTCGACCACGCCGTTACCGGAAGCGAACATTGGCGCGGCCGTAGGGCGTCGCCCAGTCGACGCCGGTGTGCATCTTGGTGTAGCCGAGGATGGGATGGCGGCGGCCGCCGAAGCCCGAGCGCATCACGGCCGGTGGTTGTCGGGTTTGCGCATCAGGAACTTCTTCGCGCTTGTCCCGTCTCGTCGTAGAAATCGATGACGCGCGTCATCGGGGTGTGGAAACGGTAGTATCGCTTGGTCTCGCCGTTGAACGGTGAGCGAAGCGAACAGCACCTCGGGCTTCTCGGCTGATGGTGGCGCCTTCTTCTTCGCCGGCGATGGGCACCTCGAGCGAGTCGCCGGGGCTGCACTTGCGCTGGAAATCGACGTCGTAGGCGTAGATGCGGACGATCTCCTCGATCAGCTGGCGCGGAACCTTGTTCGCAGCGCGGTCTCGTAGACGCTCTGGTAGAGCCGTACGCCGGTGCCGTCATCCTCATCATCGTCGTCGTTCGCCGCCGCAGCGGCGGTGAACGATATTCATGCTCTGGACGTCGACCGCGACGTATTTGCCGAGATCCGACAGCGCGGCTACGGCTTCGATGCGTGGATTTGTTGGCGACGATCACCCGGTAGGGCTGCAACCGCTGCCCGGGGGCGGGGCCGGCCGGCGCCATCAGGATGCGCAGCTTCTGGCCTTCCTTCAGTCCACCGTCGCGGCCGCGGGGACCGAGCGTGGCGGCGATGGATTTCGCCTCTTCTTCGGGTGTCGCGCCCTGGTCGCGCAGGATCGAGGCGACGGTATCGCCCTTCTTGA
>CAVPOL010000055.1:0-64527 GCA_963706975.1 uncultured Alphaproteobacteria bacterium | reverse complement strand
ACGTCGATCCCACCAAAAAATTGTGTCGCCGGGTTTTTCGTTTCAGGATTTAGGCAACTCACGGTGGCCTTGGCCGGGCAGATTTTCCCGCGTTCGACGCCATTCAGCCGCAAATTCAAACGTGATCAGCGTGCGCGCGCCAACTTTCATCTCGCGCGGGCCTTTACCCTGCTTTTTCAGCTTGTAGAAAAACCCCTCGCTGATGCCGTGGGCCTCGCAAAACTCCGGAATACTGAGCGCCAGGCGCGGCGTTGGCGGTCGGCAAGACGGCAGCGACTTGGTGCGGGATTTCGACATGCTCGACTCCTCTGGGGTTGAGGGTCGACGCCACTTGGCGAATGCGTTGATCGAAACTATATTCGGGGTGTTCAACGCCCAAAACATTCTGGCCGACGCTCCCTCCAAGGGCGTCGGCTTTTTCATGTGTCAGTTACTTCCGCACGCGCGACGCGCTTCGCCACCGTGTTCGACGCAACGTCGTGGATGTCGGGAAGCCGCGCGGCCCAGTCGACCAGATCATCCCTCGTGATGATGGTTCGAGAGCCGAGTTTGCGGGCGCGCAGCCGCTTGGCGGCGATTTCTTCGCGGAGCTTGGTCAGGCCGATGCCTGCCGTCTCCGCTGCTTCATCCAGCCATAGGAAATACGTTGGGACATTGGCCTCTCCGTCTGTGCCAAGCCCGTGCGCCGTACGAGTTACAGCGACAACGGGCGAGTGCAGTGACGAGAGATGGACCCAGCCGGTTGCGGGGAAGGGTACGAAGGCGGAAGGAAATTGATCCTTAAAGTCGTACCCTCCAGGCCATAAGCCGGGGGTCTGCCCATTCAGGGCCCTTCGCGCGAAGCTCGTTAAACCGGGCTTCATCAATCGACGAAATAGCGGCGTCGAGCGCCTCGCCAAATCCCGCAGAGTCGCTGTTGCTATCTTTTTGGTGCCAGTCAGTCCAGGCGGCTTCAACTACGCGAAGGAACGGATTTTTTAACGGGTCGCGGTGCTTGCCGGGCATTTTCCCGGTGAGAAAAACCCAGCCTTCTGCCAATATCCTGACAAACCCCCGCTTCTGATGATCTTGGTAAGAATTGGGGTAAATCGCCACAAGCGCATCCCTGCGCGTCAGTGTATCGGCGTGAAGCTTGCCGATTATCTGCTTGGCCTCCACCAATAGCCGGGCGTCCCTCAAGGCGCTTTCGGCTGCATCACGATACCCAGCCTTCGACGCCTCAAACCCACCTGCGCGTGACTGCCTGATGAACCGGGCTAAATGTTCGGCCTCTTTGCCATGCGGATCGATTGCCCTGAACAGCCTCTCCAAGGCCTTGACGGCATCCTGAGATGCGTCAGCGATGCGCGACCACTTAGGCTCCCATTCACTCTGGCGCGGGTGCAACTCCTTCTGCGAGACCGCTTCATTGATGGCGACTTCAAGCATGCGTCGGCCAAACCGAAACACATCGTCAACAAGGTGCGAGCGAATACGCGGCCCCCGTGGTGCCTCGATGCGCGACTTCAATTCGTCGTCGATGCCAAGGTTTTCCTCTTGGAATACTCGTGCCGGGACAGCGGTCGTTCTCTTCTCGGCCCACTCTTTGACAAACGCTTCATCAGGCTCCCCGAATGTTTCAGCAGGCTCCTCAGTTGAGCCTGCTTCCGGCGGTGTTTCTTGGGACGGCATTGCCTGTCCCTCCGCATGGGCAGCCCGCAAAGGGAAGGCAACGCGGCGGGCTGATGCGGATCAGCTTTTCGGGCGCTACCCTAGCCGCGTCGAATGGTGATCTTGGGCGGTCGAGCGGCGCCATTGCCCGCGCTCCAAGCGGGTGCGAATCATCGCGCCAGTGCGACGACGTTGTCGGCGGCGGGCGACTCATGCTGCAACAGCGCGTGGCGCGAGATGTCGTCGGAGTGCTCGGTGATGTACCGCGAATAATGCTTTTCGATCATCGTAACGCTGGTGTTGTGCAGCGACGCCACCAGCCTAATCGGCACATTGCGCAGCAGCATCCTGACGATAGAACTATGTCTCAGGCAGTACATCGTCGCCTCGGCGGGATCGAGCCCGATTGCGGTGACCACCTTGTCGACTTGGCGATGATAACACTGGCCCGGATTGTCTCCCCAGGCGCTGCCGTCACCTTGCAGCAGCAGCGGCGCCTCGGCCGGCCGGCCCTTTGCCGCCGCTTTCAGTCGCTTCGCCAGCGTTGCTGTGATCGGCACGCTGTAACGTTCCAGTTTTTTCTGAGCGCGGTTTCTGCCGCCGCCCTTGGCCGATTTCGGCATCATCAGCTTCGGCCGCAGCGGATGATCGTGCAGATCCTCGACGCGGAGCCGGACCGCTTGGCTTGGACGGGCGCCGGTGATCGCCAACGTCTCGGTTAGCAGCCCGAACTGGTCATCGAGCGCATAGGCGCGAGCTACGAATTCGAGGACCTTGTCGTCGGGCAGGATCACGTTGCGCGCGACTTGCGCATTCGGAAGATTGGCCAGCCCGATTTCCCATGCTTCGCGGTTTCGAATCTGGCGGTGATCATGCGTCGCGGCCTGCGCCAGCGCGGCGCACACGCACCGACAAAGCCGGTTGATGGTGGCCGGTCGCATCGTGCCGAGCAGGCTGTTGCGCCAGTTCGTCAGCTCGGTGGACGTCAGCAGGGCCGCCGGCTGCATCAGCAGCGCGCTGGTGAGATGCACGCGCGGATGCTCGGCATTGTAGGGGTTGGCTTGACGCGCGATCAGGTCGGCCCTGTAGGCCGTCAGCGCGCCATCCACGGTGATCAATGCGCTGCCGTTGTCGCCCCGCGCCAGCTTCTTGGCGGCGTCCTGCGCCTGATGGAACGTCAGCACATTGTTGTCGTCGGCGTCCTCGAAATCGTCGGCCAGCGCAAAGCCTTTGGTCCAGTAGGCGTTGCTCCCGGTGCTGGCCTTGAGCACCCATGTGCCATTGGTCTTGTTGCGGCGGTACATCAGCGCGATGCCGCGTGCCAGCGACGGGCCACTGTAGGGCCTGCGGCGAACTTTCAGTTTCAAACGGGCGCTGCGGCTTTCCAGTGCACTGAAGCTGACTTTGCAGCCATGATCGTTGTGTCCCTGTTCTCGCGAAGTGTCGCGATCGTGTCTGTAGAGGCCTATGAAGGCGTATGACACGTTATGGGGATGTCCTCGCGGCGATCAATAGCTTGCGAACTTCACGCAACTCCATACAACTTCATGGGACTATTTATTTTCCCTTGCGCAGGGATGCCGGATGTTCTCCGCTGCCCTGTATGCTCATGTGCGCATTCTTCTACCCATTGCACATGAGACCGCGGGTGCAGCGCGCATCCGGCATTCCCTGCTCCCTCATTCTTCGAGGGGGACAACGAACATGCAAAACCTCGGGCAGATCGTGCCGCGAGAACGCGAACGCCTATCTGCTGCTTCGGGCTCGACCTCAACGAAACAAACACCGCTGTCATCGCCCGGCGCAGACCGGGCGACCCAGTATTCCAGAGGCGTTTGTGTTCAACCGAAATGCCGCGGCGTACTGGATCGCCCGGTCAAGCCGGGCGACGACAGTTCTGCTTGTCGCGGGCACTGCTGTTTGAAATTTGAATCGAAATGCCGCCACGGAAGCGACGCCGATACCGAGGAACACCGACCGAAGTGAATGCAGCGGTGGAGCACCTCACAATTCGACGCTTTGCCCCACCTTACCCCCGCCCCGCGAGAGCCTTGCTAACCCCGGCCTTCAGCGACTGCATGGCGTTGCACACGGCGCCGTCTTTCCCGCAGGCCTTGGGCGCGATCAGCCCCGCCCATGCCTTGGGTGGCTCACGAACCAGCCGAAATCCGAGATTTGTCGGCGGCAGGCCGGCCGCACAGCCGCCGGCGCGGGCATCGCGGATGAAGTCGGTTACGTAGGAGCGGTGCTGTCCCGCGGCTATGCGCACGCCGCAGTTGGAATTCTGCGACATCGCGACGCGCTCGCCGTCCAGCGCGGTGCGCACGAAACATGTGCTGGTCCACTCCCAGACGTTGCCGCCGATGTCGAGCAGGCCCTTGTCGTTGGCGCCAAAGCTTCCGAAAGCATGGGCATGCGGATCGGCCGGCGCGCGATCGGCCTCGCGTTGATAGCGCGCGAGCGAGCGCTTCGACGGATCGTTCTCGTCGACCGGCAGGCCGTCATCCCTGAATTTGTCGCCGGCGACGAACGCCCATTCCTCGTCGGTTGGCAGCCGGTAATTCTCGCCGGTCTTTTTCGACAGCCAGGCGGCGTAGGCATTGGCGTCGTGCCAGCTGACCTGCACCACGGGCCGGTCTGCCGCCACCACGACACCGCGGTCGAGCGGCTTGCATCCGCCGTCCTCGACGCAGCGCTGGTAATCCGCCGAACTCGTCTGATGCTTCATGATCGTCAAGCGGCGTTTCGAAGCGCGCCGTGACCAGCGGGGAGGCCGCCTGCTTGCCTGCGCGGGTGAAGTCGCCTGCGGCGCGGTAGGTGACCGTGCCGGGCTGCACCTCGACGAACGCCTGGCGATCGCGCAAAGCCCGCATCGAGCGGAGCCGGTTTCATGGAGCAGTGGCGCCACCGCCAGCGGACCGGCAAGGCCGGCCGCGCACGCCAGCGCCAGTTTGAGTTTGAATGCGATCAGCATGGCCGTCTCGATTCCGTTCGAGCGGAGGTGCCGGCTGAAAGCCGGCACCGCTGCCTTTGTCGGTTGGGGTTAGTTGGTCGCGGGAGGCGGAATTTCCGCCGGCGCCTTGACCTGCATCATCAGGTCGTCGTTCCACTTGCCGCCGTCGACCGTGAAGTGCGCGACGGCGCCGAGTTCGACCGCCTCGATCAGGTTATGGTTGACATAGGCGTAGACGCCGGGTTGCAGGAACTTGTACAGCGCAGCCCCTGCCGATCCGCCGCGGATGAACCAGGTCTCCAGCCCCGTCTCCGGCGCGTTGGAGAATTTTCCGGTTTCCCAGACATAGTCGCCATGACCGCCGATCAGATGCGGACGGCTGTCGCGGTTGGCCTGCGAATGCACGATCAGCACGTTCTCCCCGACCTTGGCGGTCAGCGCGTTCTTGCCGGTCAGGGCGCCTACCTTGCCGTTGAACACGACATGGGTCGGCGTCAGCTTGCGCATCACCTCGACGGTGTCGTTGTAGGACTTCGCCGGCGACTTATAGGACTTGAAGTTGCCCTTCTCGTCGCGCGGCACATACATGTCCTGTTCGCCGATGTAGTAGGCCTTGTCGTATTTCAACGCCTTGCCCTTGCCGTCGGTGAGGCCTTCGCGCGGCAGCACCATCACGGCGCCGTTCATGCCGGAGACGACGTGCCAGGGAATCATCGGGCCGCCCGGCGCGCAGTGATAGACGAAGGTGCCGGTGCGCGTCGCCTTCCAGCGCAGCACCACCTGCTCGCCGGGATTGACCAGCGTCAGCTCGCCGCCGCCGAGCGCGCCGGTTGCCGAATGGAAGTCGATATTGTGCGGCATCGGTTGGTGGCGGGATTGACCAGCTTCACTTCGACGTAGTCGCCCTCGTGCACCACCATCAGCGGGCCCGGCATCGAGCCGTTGAAGGTCATGGCCTGGAACGTGGTGCCCTTGTCGTCGATCACCACCTTCTTCTCCTCGATCGTGAGCGTGAATTCCATGATCTTCGGGCCCTGCTTGGTGGCCTGCTCGTGCGCATGCACGAAGGGCGGCGCGACCAGTTCGACTTTCTGCCGGGGCAGCTTGAGTTCCTGGGAGAGGGCGGGCGTCGCCAGCATGAGGACTGCGGCGGCTGCGCTGTACATGGCGGCTCTGCGGGTCAACATCGGATCGTTCCTTCATCTGGATGTTCATCTTGTGTCGGTATATTGCGCCGCTCGCCGCAACGGAGTTTGCGCTGGAGCAAGTTTCCGGTGATTTGCGGTGACCTGCGCAATCATACGCAGTCACCGGATCAGGATTGGCGACTCGACGTTGACGGTGTCGCTGGCCGTGATCGTGATGCCGAGCCCGAGCGACCAGCGGCCCGCCACCGGCGCCGACATCCGCACCCGCCATTGATCGTTGCTGACCCGCTCGGCGTCTGCGGTGACCGGCGCGATGCCGTGCTCCGGATTGCCGAGCGTGACCGTCAACGCCTTTGCCGTCAGCGGCAGTTCGTCGGCGTTCTCGAGCTGGATCGCGATCTCGACGGGGCCGGCGCGATCGGGCGAAACGGTCACATTGGCCATCGCCTTCTCGGCATGAAGGTGGGTGAAGAAGCTTTCTTCCGCGGCCGGTGCGGCCGCCGCCTCCACTTTCCCGGGAATGCCGGGAGCGGCCGGAGCCTGTGCGCCCACGGCCTGGACGTCGAACATGGCCCTGATGGCGCCTGCGCGTTCGAAGGTCAGAGTAACCGGCACCTGCGCGCCCTGCCGAAGCGGCTGGTTGAGCTCGACGAACATCAGATGGTAGCCGCCTGGTGCGAATTTCACGACGCTGCCCGGCGCGATGATCAGGCCATCGGCGAGGGGGCGCATCGTCATGACGCCGCCGTTCACGGCCATCTCGTGTATTTCCAGTCGCTTCGCCAACTCGGTCGAGCCGGACAGCAGCCGGTCCGGCGCGGTGCCCCGGTTCTCGATCGTGACATATCCACCGGCGACCTTCGCTCCGCCCGGCGTGGCGCGGCTCCAGGCCTGGCTGACGACCAGAGTTCCGGAAGCCGCCTCTCCGGCGCGCAATGGCTGCGACGACAGGCAGGAGGCGAGCGCGGCGCAGGTGAATGCGCGAATGATGACGTTCATGATCGGCCTTTCGGGTTTGCTTCCGATCACACCATCCCCTGAAATCGCCGGCCATCGTTTGCGCGGGCGCAAACTTTCTCGGGATGCGATTTTTCGGGGCGGTGTTTGAGCAAGCGCAAGGTCGCGCTCCCCCGGTCCGGTTAGGCATTGTGAGGCGAGGGGCGCCAGATGCCCCCGGCGATTGCGCCATTTCGGGAGACCAGCGCGACATGAGGCCAGATCTAGCGGCTTGCTACGGGCAGGAGCGACTGCCGAGATACACGAGCTATCCGACCGCACCGCATTTTTCCACGGCGATTGGCTCCGATACCTACGCCGAATGGCTCAAGGCGGTTCCGGCGAATGCCAGCGTGTCGCTCTATTTGCACGTCCCGTTCTGCCGGCCGATGTGCTGGTATTGCGGCTGCCACACCTCGGTTGTGCGCCGTGACGAGTCCGATCGTTGCCTATGCGGCGGCGCTTCGCTGTGAGATCGATCTGGTGTCCCGCCAGATCGATCGCCGCCTCCAGGTCGACCACGTTCATTTCGGCGGCGGAACGCCGACCATCATGGCGCCGGAAACCTTTGCCGATCTGATCGGATCGATCCGGCATTCCTTCTTCGTCAGCCCCTCGGCCGAGATCGCGGTCGAGATCGACCCGCGCAGCTTACACAGGAGATGATCGAGGCGCTTGCCCTTGGCGGCGTCAACCGGGCCAGCCTTGGCGTGCAGAGCTTCGATCCGGCCGTGCAGCGCGCCATCAACCGGGTGCAGAGCTTTGAGGCAGACGGCGGCCGCCACCGACGGCCTGCGGCGCGCCGGCATCACGCGGCATCAATTTCGACCTGATCTATGGGCTGCCGCACCAGACCGTGGCGTCCTGTCTCGACACCGTCGACCATGCGTCGAACTGCGCGCCGGACCGCTTTTCGGTGTTCGGCTATGCGCATGTTCCGGCTTCAAAAAACACCAGCGCAAGATCGAAGAAGCCTGCGCTGCCCGACAGCCTCGAGCGGCACCGACAGTCCGAAGCGATCGCGCGATGCGCTGACGCGAGGCCGGCTATGTGCAGATCGGCCTCGATCATTTCGCGCTTCCGGGCGATCGCATGGCGGCGGCTTTGCGCGACGGAACGCTGCGGCGGAACTTTCAGGGTTACACGACCGATGCCAGCAAATGTCCTGCTCGGGCTTCGGCGCCAGCGCCATCGGGCACCTGCCACAGGGCTATGTCCAGAACGAAGTCGGCACGCCGGCGCTACCCGCAATCCATCGCCGACGGCCGACTGGCGACGGTCAAGGGGCTACGGCCTGACCGACGACGACCGGCTGCGCGCCGAGATCATCGAGCGCATCATGTGCGACTTCGGCGCCGACCTCGACCAGATCTGTGCGCGGCACGGATCGGAGCCCGAAGCCATGCTGAATCATCGCCTCGTCTGCGGGATCTGATTGCCGACGGCGTTGTCGAGCTCGACGGCGCTTCACTTGCCGTGACGGACCACTCACGGTTCCTGGTTCGCAGCGTGGCTGCCGCCTTCGACGCCCATCTCGATGGTTCGAAGCAGTTCCACAGCCGCGCGGTTTAGGGATTCCAGCCAATAAAATACCCAGAAGGTTGTGCCGGGACAAAGAGTCCCGGAGCCAGCTCGCGTTACCGTTCAGTTCAGGATGGAGACGTGGATGCCCGTTGGATTCGATGATCCGGTTGATGATGTGATGCGCGGCGCGCCGGAGACGATCCGCGTGTTCCTCGAGTTCCGCATGGGCTGCATCGGCTGCCCGATCGCGTGCTATCACACCGTGGACGATGCCTGCCGCGAGCATGGCATCGACGCCGATGCGTTTCTGAACGCACTGCATTCCGCCGTCGCCGGGCCAGGCTATGGCTTGAGCGGCGGCTCGCCTTCGCCGGGGACGGTCTCGGCAAGCAGGAACAATTTATGCGGCTCGCGCAGCACGATACGCTGCCGCCCGCTCTCGACCAGCCCGCGCTGCTCCCAGCCCGAGAGGATGCGGCTGACCGTGTGCAGCGTGGTGCCGGTCATTTGCGCGATATCCTGGCGGCTGATCGGAAAGTCGATCTCGACGCCGTGCTCGACCTTGCGGCCGGATTGCTTGGCCAGCCGCAGCAGCGTGTGTGCGACGCGCTGCTCGACCTGCTGCGTCGACATCTCGACCACGCGGGTATGGGTTTCCTGCAGCCGGCTGCCGACGGTCTGCAGCGTGTTGGTGGCCAGCGCCGGGAATTTCGCCACCAGGCGCGGCCACGCCACCGACGGCCAAACCAGCACGACGCTGTCGTCGACGGCGGTCGCGGTAGCGGGATAGCGCGCCAGGCCGATCGCCATCGCGACGCCAAAGGTTTCTCCCGTCCCGACGTAGCGCACAACGACCTGTTCGCCCGTCGGCGTGGTCTTGCTGGCGCGGACATGGCCATGCAGCAACACGAAGAAGGAATGCGCTTCCTCGCCCTGTTCGAACACGGCGCTGTTTTTCGCAACTCGCGCCGAGCGCGCCTCGCGCAGGATTTCGCCGAGCTCGTCGGCGCTAAAGCCTGCGAACAGCGGCAAATGGGCAACCAGCGAAGGGTCGACTGTGGCCATGTTTCCCAAACGGGTTCCGGGTTTCGATCGAATCTAGACAGCGATTGTGGCCTGCAATCAAGCGGCAAGTTTGCGCTGGCGCAACATCGGCCTGCCGGTTGCTGCCTAAATAGCGGTGAGACCGGACCCAACGGGTCGGATGATCAATGGAGAATGACAATGCGCAAGGCAATGACGCTGGCAACGATCGCGGTTTTGATGAGCGTTGCCGGCGCGGCGATGGCCGCCGAGGTCGAGGTCAAGATGTTGAACAAGGGCGCCGAAGGGCTGATGGTGTTCGAGCCGGCACTGGTCAAGATCGAACCGGGCGATACCGTCAAGTTCGTGGCGACCGACAAGAGCCATAACGCCGAATCGATCAAGGGCATGCTTCCGGCCGATGCGACGCCGTTCGTGGGCAAGAACAACGAGGACGTCACGGTCACCTTCGACAAGCCCGGGGCATACGGCGTGAAGTGCATGCCGCATTACGGGATGGGTATGGTGGCGCTGATCGTGGTGGGAACGCCGGGCAACCTCGCGGAAGCCAAGGCGATTCCGCAGGTGGGCAAGGCGAAACAGGTTTTCGCCAAGCTGTTCGAGAAGCTTCCGACCCAGGCCGCCGAGGCCAAGTAGATGGCGAGCGGAGCGGTCATGACGGGGGCCGTGCGCCCCCGCCACTATCAGGGCTGGCCGTTGCTGGCGAACGGCTTTCGCCCGTTTTTTCTGCTCGGCTCGATCTATGCCGCTTTGGCGGTGCTGGTCTGGTTGCCGGTATTCTACGGCGAACTGACGCTGGTATCCGCATTTGCGCCGCGTGACTGGCATGCGCATGAAATGCTGTACGGTTACCTCCCGGCGGTGGTCACGGGATTCCTGTTCACGGCGATTCCGAACTGGACCGGCAGGCTCCCGATACGGGGGATGCCCTTGCTGGCACTTGTGGTCGTCTGGATCGCCGGACGCATCAGTGTGACGTTTTCCGCGGAAACCGGCTGGCTGGCAGCGATGCTGGTCGATGCCGGTTTCCTGGCGCTCGTCGCCGCGGCGGCGGCGCGCGAGATCCTGGCCGGGCGCAATTGGCGAAACCTCGCCGTGGTGATGCTGGTTCTGCTGCTGCTCGCCGGCAATGTCGCGTTCCATCTCGAGGCGCATTTCCACGGTGACGCGGAAACCGGAGTCCGGATCGGCATTGCCGTGATCGTGCTGCTGATCTCGCTGATCGGGGGCCGCATCATCCCGAGTTTCACCCACAACTGGCTGGTGCGCGAAAATCCCGGCCGATTGCCGGTGCCGTTCGGCCGGTTCGACGTGGCCGTCGTGGCGATCAGCGCCCTGGCGCTGGTGTGCTGGGTCATCGACGCCAACGGCGCACTAGCCGGAGCCGCGCTGGCATTCACCGGGGTGTTGCATCTGGTGCGGCTGGGCCGCTGGGCCGGCGACCGCACCTGGCGGGAGCGATTGCTGCTGATCCTGCATGTCGGCTACGTCTTTGTACCGCTGGGTTTCCTGCTCAACGCGGCGTCGGCGTATGGGCTGGTTGCGGCTGCCGCCGGTGTACATGCCTGGATGGCGGGCGCCGCCGGTATCATGACGCTGGCCGTGATGAGTCGCGCGACGCTGGGGCATACCGGCCAGCGTTTGACCGCATCTGTCACCACGCAACTGATCTATGCCGCGATCATCGTGGGGGCCATCGCGCGGATCTGTGCTGCCATCGACCCGGCGCACTACGGATCGTTGCTTCATGTTGCCGCCTTCGCCTGGGCAGCGGCCTTCCTTGGTTACGCAATCAGTTTCGGCCGGTTGCTCACCAGCCGAAACTGACGAATGCATCAGGATTTCTGACCCAGCTCGTCGATCGCCGGCGCGTTGGGGCAGTATTCGTCATACCGGTACGCCAGGGTGCCGGCGGCGAGATCGTGGTTGCACAGGGCCTTTTGCCGGCATGCAGCGCAGACGCGCACCATGTCGCGTTGCAGGGCGGGCTGTGTCCGCGACAGGGTCGCTTCGTCGATACCGAGGGCTTTCAGGAGCACCGACAACTCGTCGCTGGCATGCGGTCCCTGACGGACAACGGCATCGAGATCGGCAGGGCTCACATTGAGGTCCCGCGCAATGCGCGCGAAATCGCCGCTGTCCATTTCGCGAATCTCGCGCATCTCCTGGCGGTGCTTGAGCCAGTCGCCGAACAGATTGAGGGCGTTTTCGACGATCGGGTAAGACTTGGTTCGGGCTGGCATGGCATGCTCCCTGACGTGGCTGAAACTGATCAAGCCTAGTCGCATGGGCGCGGCGCGTCGTTGCGATGGATCAAATTGCGTGAGAGGCGTCAGCGCTTATCGGGTCGCGTCGGTGCCACGTGCTGGAATTCATCCTGACAGTCCTGCTGCTCGGACTCACCCCGTGACCGAACATGGCCTATCATGTTCGGCACACGGCACCCGCCCGGCGGTCATGATGCCACCTCGGCCGGCCAGGGCCTCAAGCGTCCATGTTCCGCAGGCGCTGGCGATTGCGCAGCACGATCTGCCGGGCGCCGGAAAACCCCAGTACTCCCTCGCCGTGAAGCTGCGACAGTGCCCGCGACACCGTCTCCAGTGTCAATCCGAGATAGTCGCCGATATCGCGGCGGCACATCGGCAGTGCCATCAACCCGGCGACGGCAAGGCGGCGATCCATCTCGAGCAGGAAATTCGCGACGCGTTCCATCGCGCTCTTGCGTCCGAGCAGCAGCATGTGATTCTCCGCATGAAGCAGCTCGCCGGCCGTGATGCCCCAGAGCTTGCGCGCGACCTGAACATTGTCATTTGCCGCACGCTCGAGGCTGCTGCGCTTTACCAGCCGCACGGTGGTATCGCTGATGGCTTCCGCCGCGAGGCGATGGTTCGTTCCCGATTCGAGCCCGAAGACGTCGCCCGGCAGATGAAACGCACCGATCTGACGGCGTCCGTCGGAGGTGAGCTTGTAGGTCCGAACCGCGCCGCGGACGATCTGATAGACGTATTCGGCACGCTGATCCTCGCCGTAGATTTCCTCATCCTTCCGGTAGGAGAATTCGCTGGCGACAAGGCCCGCATGGCCGGTCAACGCGCAGAACTGGTCGGGCTTGGGGAGGGCGACCGGAGCAACCTTGGCGACCGTAACGGGGGTGATCAACGATTGAGTGAGCATGAGCCATCTCCTCTGCGGCGATGACCAGACCGTAGGCAGGGGGGAGGGAACTGGCAATTTCCGGGCGATACCCTACGGGAAGTAACCTAGGTAGTTTACCGGAGGTCCGCTCGGCGCCTCTCTCAGGTGCGTTCCTGCATCGCGCCCCTGATCCGTGTCACCAGGCTCTCCTCGAGATGCGGCTTAAGCAGCACGTGCCGAATTCCGGCGGCCGCGGCTTTTTCCAGAATGCTTTCATCCGGATAGCCGGTGATCAGGATGATGGGGGTGCCGGCGTAGCGCTTGTGCAGGCGGCTCGCCAGGTCGATGCCGGTCATGGCCGGCATCTTGTAGTCGATCACGAAGCAGTCGGCGCTTTCGGTCGCGCTGGAGTTCAGCAGCGCAGCGGCGCTGCGGAACGTGCGGACGTCGAAGCCGTCCGTTTCCAGCAGGAATTGCAGGGATCCGAGCACGTCGCTGTCGTCATCGACGACATAGACAAGGGGTGCTGGGTTTGCCGAAGCCATCTGGAATCATCGCCCGGGTAGGGGTTGGGTAGGATGGCAATAAAGCGCATCTGCGCGCGGATGACTTGATCTGCCTCAATTCCTGATCGCGCCGGCGCGCATTGCCAGTCGGACCAGCTCCGAGAGGCTGCCGGCCTGCATCTTGGTCATGACATTGGCCCGGTAAACCTCGATGGTGCGGGGGCTGATGTCGTATTCCCGGGCAATCAGCTTGTTCGAGAGCCCTGCGACAAGTCCCTCCATGACCTGTCGTTCCCTCGGGCTGAGGCTTTCGATCCTGGTGGCTATTTCCAGCGTCGCGGCTTCGCTTCGCGCGCCGGGCAGCGCCTGCTTCAACGCGATATCGATCATGCCGATCAGGCGGTCGTCCTCGAACGGCTTTTCAAGGAAGTCGACGGCGCCCAGTTTCATGGCTTCGACCGCGAGTGGAACATCGCCGTGTCCGGTCATGATGAGCACCGGGAACGTGCGGCGGTCCGCCTTCAACCGTTTCAGAAGTTCGATGCCATCAATGCCGGGCATGCGGACGTCGGAGACCACGCATCCAAAGTCGAGGCCGGGGAGCGCATCGAGGAAATGCTGGGCCGATTCGAACAGCGTGACATCGAAATCGGCGGCGCCGAGCAGGAAATCCAGCGAATCCCGCATCGCCTCGTCATCGTCGATCACAAAAACCTTTCCCCTAGTCGCCATCTGTCAAACTCTCGCTCGATGCGGCAGGCAGTGTGAAGCGAAACGTCGCGCCGCCCGCCGGATTGGGTTCGGCCCACATCCGGCCGCCATGCGCCTCGATAATCGAGCGGCTGATCGACAGGCCCACGCCCATGCCGGTTTCCTTGGTCGTGAAGAAGGTCCGAAACAGGTTTTGCGCCACGTCTTCCCCGAATCCGGATCCGGTATCGGATACCGCAATTTCGATCATGTCGTCAGCCACCGGCGTATTGGATGCGGAGAGTTCACGGCGCGATGAATGAGCCATGGCCTCGAGCGCGTTGCGGAACAGATTGACCAGAACCTGCTGGATCTGGACCCGATCCACCAGCACCTGATCGTGCTGCCGGTCGAGGCTGAAGCGAAGCTGCACGCCCTGCTCCCGGGCGCCTGTCAGACCGAGCGCACCGGCTTCCTCGATGAGTTTGGAAAGGCTTTCGACGCGTTTCTCGGTTTCGCCCCGGGCCACGAAATCCCGCAGCCGCCGGATGATCTGGCCGGCGCGGATCGCCTGTTCGGCCGCGCGATCCAGCGCGCTTTCAATCCTTGCAATGTTGGGGTCATTGCTGGCGCTCAACAGGCGGCGCGAACCCTTCATGTAGTTGCTGATCGCGGCGAGCGGCTGATTGAGCTCGTGTGCAAGCGCCGACGCCATCTCCCCCATCGCGCTCAGCCGGGAGACGTGGACGAGTTCGGACTGCAGCTCCAGCAGCCGAGCCTGGGTTTGCTGGTGTTCCGTGAGATCATGGACAAAGCCGGTGAAGTGGGGCGCCCCGCCGGATTGCATCTCGCCGATCGAAAGGTGCATCGGAAAAGTGGTTCCGTCCTTGCGTTGACCGGTCACGATTCGGCCGATGCCGATGATATGCCGCATGCCGGTGGATCGATAGCGGGCGAGGTACCCGTCATGGCGTGAGCGGTCCGGGTCCGGCATCAGCATACTGACGTTCTGGCCGATCGCCTCGGCATCGGTGTAGCCAAACTGCCTTTCGGCGGCACTGCTGAAGAACTGCATGACGCCGTGGCCGTCGATGACGATCATGGCATCGGGAATGGTCTCCAGGATCGAGCGAAGGTGGCTCTCCCTTGTTCGGAGCGCTTCCTCGACCTGCTTCTGGTCGTCGATGTCGATGACGATCCCGCTGAGGTGGCCTGGCCCACCCTGTTCGCTCTTGACGATGCTGCCGCGCGCACGAACCCAGTGGTGTGACTCCGATTGCCGGTTTATCCGGTATTGCATATCGAAGCCGCAACCGGTCTCGACAGATCGCGCGACAGCCTGCCGAGTGTGTTCGCGTTCTTCCGGGTCAAGCAGGGAAAGGAAGAATTCATAGGTGAGGGGCAGATCGTCGGGTACGCCGAAAAGGGCTCTGGTCGTATTCGACCAAAGCAGGTGGTGCGTCGCCAGATCCAGATCCCATACGCCAATGCCGGATCCCTCGATACCAAGCCGAAAACGCTCGTTTCGGATCGGATCCTCGGACGCGGGATGCAGGATGGTGGTCACGTTTGGCCTTCATTGCCGGGCGGGGCTGAACGATAGCAAGATGCCCGGTGGCAGGCCAGCACCCTGAAAATGCTTGCTTTTCACCCGCCATGGGACCGAATTCCAGGTGCTGGATCAAGCCGGAATAGACAGGACGGGCGATTCGTCCACCGTCATTCGCTGCCGCGAGTAACGGCGCTGCATCGGCAGCGAGGAATCGCCAGTTTCCTTGATCTGCCTCAGATGCTCCGCCGGCCGCCGGCTTACAAGATGTCTCATGCCGGCATTCGGAGGGAGCAATGACGTATAAAGCGGTTATGGTGGGCTTGGCGCTCGGCCAGACGAATGACGCGCGACTGGAAGTTGCCGCGCAACTGGCGGAACGGTTCGGTGCCCGCGCAATCGGAGCTGCCGCCGCCGAATTCAGTCCGCCGCTGTATTTCACCGAAGGCGAGCCGGCCCAGCGGCTGATTGATCAGGGCTGGGCCGCAGTCAGGCGCCGGCTGAAGGACCTGGAAGCCGAATTTCGCGCGGCCATGCAAAACCGCGCCGTTGAAGTCGAATGGCGCTGCGCCGAGGATTTCCCGACCCGCTTCATCGTCCGGCAGGCCCGCGCCTGCGATATCATCGTGGTCGGCGAAGCCGGTTACGGCGGGCTGATCGACCCGTTTGTGCAGGTCAATCCGAGCGATCTCGTGATGCAGGTGGGGCGCCCCCTGCTGGTCGTTCCCGAGAGCTGCAACGGGCTGGACCTGCGGAGCGTGCTGGTTGCCTGGAAAGACACCGCCGAGGCGAGACGGGCGGTCAGCGACGCCCTGCCGCTGCTTCGGGAATCCACCGAAGTCACGATTGTCGAAATTGTCGAGGATGAGGCCGATCGCGCCGCGGCGCTGTTGCGCGTCGAGGACGTCGCCGCGTGGTTGTCGCGGCATGGCGTGCGGGCATTGCAGCAAGTGCCAGAGCAAAGTGGCGATGCCGCCACGCAGCTGGAGCGCTTGGCATCGGACGTCGGCGCCGGCGTGGTCATTGCCGGCGCCTATGGGCATTCAAGGCTAAGCGAGTGGATCCTCGGCGGGGTGACGCGACAGCTCATCAATCCTGCGAGCCGCTGCTCCCTGCTGTCACACTGACCTTGATCTCAATCAACGACGCAGCACGACAATCTGCTTGAATAACGCCGTATCTCGATCGAGGATCGCGTCGTGGATAGCTTTATCGACCAGGTAGTCGCAGACCATATGACACGCAATGTCGTGACGGTCGCGCGCGGCCTTGCGCTGCGGGAACTCGGCGAGCGTTTTCAACGAGAGGACTTCAATACCTACCCGGTCGAGGAAAACGGGCAGGTCGTGGGGCTGGTCTCGAAGTTCGACCACCTTGCGTGTTTCGTTTTTACTCCGGCCCACATGATGCCGCGCTACGATGATCTGATGAAACGCACAGTCGGGGACATCATGACCTCGGAATTCATCTATGTCGGGACCGATACCAGGTTGACGAGGGTGCTTCGGCTGATGGTCGACCACCGGATCCGCAGCATGCCGGTGATCGATGGCGATCAGCGGCTTGCGGGTATCATCTCCCGCGAAGACGTGATGCGCGCGTTGCAGCGAAGCTCCGGCGGCAAATCGCAGCCTGCCCGCTAGCGCGGATCCGCCTCTGCCGGAGGATTATCCATGCAAGCGACCATCCGGATGGAAACAATGATCACCGAGCCAAGTCACAAAGTGCATTTGAGCCAAAAGGACCTTGACCGGCTGCATGAGCTTCGGGCGGAAAGACCCGCTCGAAGCATATCGAAGCCCGTTCTGACGCCCGGGGCAGCGCTCGCCGACTGGGTCGCAGAAACAGTCGGGTCCTGGCGGTTCATCGTTGTTCAAAGCGTCCTACTGGCCATCTGGATCACGCTGAACGTGATGGCGTTCATCCGGCATTGGGATCCCTATCCCTTTATCCTGTTGAACCTGGTGCTCTCCTTTCAGGCAGCGTATGCAGCGCCCATCATCATGATGAGCCAGAATTGACAGTCGGAGATCGATCGCAGAAACGCCCAGCATGATTACCGTATCAATGTGAAGGCGGAACTGGAAATCGAATTGTTGCACAGCAAGATCGACGCGCTGCGGGAGCGGGAAATCGTCCAGCTCCTCAGCATCATCCAGCGCCTGTCGGCACATCTGGCGCCCGAACTGGTCGCGGCAATCGAGGCCGAGGGAGCGCCACACCGTTAGCCAGGAGGCGGTGCCCCACCGGTAAGCCCATGACCGAAGTCACCCTATTCCAGGCGCTGGCGTTCGATTTTGTCGATGGCGATCTCGCAGGCGGTGATCCCGTTGACTGCGAAAGCCCTGCGCGCGCGATACAGACCGCGCAAGGGTTATGGAAAGTGCTTGGTCACGCCGGTGCCGTTGCATTCAGCCGAACCACTGATTTTGAGGCGGGAAGATACGGCCGCAAGCATTTACTGCGCCGGTTCGGGCAAGTGCCGGATGAGTATCTGATGGAAAGCACCGGCGAGTAGCCTCGGACAACGATCCAAGCCTAACTCGCCTTCATCTGTTCCTCGTCCTCCGGCGCGATCATGTACAGCCCGGACATCGGGTCGACCCAGCACAGATTATCGTGAACCTTCTTCACGCCTGCGATATTCGCCGCGCAGACCAGGGCGGCCTGCCTCGCACGCTCATCGGTGATGATGCCGCCGAGATTGACGACGCCGTCGCGGACGACGACGCTCAGGCCATGGGGCCCCCAGTCTTCCCTGCCAAGGGCGTCGATGATGCGGTCACGAATGTGATCGTCGTCGGCGGTGGGATCGGGGATTTGACGGGCAAGGCTCGCGACCGCCTGCAGCAGATTGGCGCGGGACACGATGCCGACGACCCGGCCCGCCCTGATCACCGGCAGCCGCTTGAGCTTGTTCTTTTCCATCAGCGATACGATCGTCTCGAGCGTGGTATCTTCGGTGACGGTTATCGGGTCGCGCGTCATGATCTCCGAGATCCTGCGGCCGTGCTCGTGAACGAAGTCGGTCGCCGCCTGGCCGGGTCCCAGAATGAATTTCAGGAAACGGCCCCGCCTGCGCTGGGTGCCGATCTCGCTGCGGCGGATGAAATCGCCTTCCGAGACGATGCCGACCAGTTTGCCGGCCGCATCGACCACGGGAAGCCCGCTGATGTGCCGCTGCAGCATGATGCTGGCGGCCTCGGTGATGGGAGCGTCCGGCAGGATGGTAATGACGGGCCGGGTCATGATCTGATGCGCGCGCATGGCAGTCTCCGGGGTTCAAGATCGCTGACCAGAGCCTAAGCCAACCTGCCGGTCGCCGGTTTGATGCAGCTCAAGGATGAACCGCGTCAATGCTGTAGCGTTCAGGCAAATCCAGAAGGAGGCCACCATGCCGGAGTTTGCCGAAACGAAAGCGTTGGAACGAGAACAGCCTGCTGATAGCCCGACGCGACAGCTCGATGCGAACAAGCCGGTGCTGCATTTCATGTTCGGTGCGCAGCGGATAATGCTGGAGGAGATGGCGTTCGCCGCCGATGCGATGCTCGACCGGGTGCGGACTGAAACCCATTTATGGGGCGAGTTTGCCGCAAAACTGGCCAGCGCGCATTCGGTCCGGGACCTGAATGCGATGAGCAGGGAATGCGGCAAGCACCAGCTCGAATTCATCCGCCGGGACTGCGACCGGTTGATTCGGCACAGCGAACGGCTGATCGAGGCCACCACGAGCCTGCTCAACAACGGCAGCAGCGCCGACGCGGCTTAGGGCTCATTGCGTCACCTTGACGCGTTGATCGGGCAAGTCCCGATCAACCGCGGCGCCATAGCCGCACTTGTCGATTTTTGGCGAACTTCGATAGGTTGATCTGTCTCAACCGTCGGGCCGGCGCGATATGGGATTGCACCGGGCCGGACGATTCACATTGTCATCGGCCAGCCACCATCCTCAGGTACCGTTGAGCCGATGTCGACCTATCGCCTGAAAAATCTGCTGATGCCGCGGTCCGTCGCGCTGGTGGGCGCGAGTTCGCGGCAGGGGTCCGTCGGGCGAGCCATTCTCGGCAATATTCGCAAGGCGAATTTTCAGGGCCAATTCGGCCTGGTGAATCCGCGCCATCGGGAGATCGATGGCTTTGCCACCGTGGCGCGGCTCGACCAGCTGCCGTTCGTTCCCGAACTCGTGGTGATTACGGCGCCGGCGCGGGCCGTCGCCGGAATCGTCGATGAGGCGGGCAGGCTTGGTACTGCCGGCGCGCTGATCATCACCGCGGGGCTCGGCCATGGGGCAGGCTCGATGGCCGAGGCCACGGAGAAGGCCGCGCGCAAATACGGAATGCGGCTGGTGGGCCCCAACTGCCTGGGTTTGATGGTACCCGGCGCGCATCTCAATGCGAGTTTTTCCGCACATATGCCGGTCGAGGGAAATCTGGCGCTGATTTCGCAATCGGGCGCGATTGCCGCCGGAATGGTGGACTGGGCGGCGCAGCGCGCGGTGGGCTTTTCCGGAATCGTCTCGATCGGGGACCAGCTCGACGTCGATATTGCCGATATGCTGGATTACTTTGCGCTCGATACCAGGACCCGCGCCATCCTGCTCTATATCGAGGCAATCAAGGACGCCCGGAAATTCATGTCGGCGGCGCGCGCGGCCGCGCGGATCAAGCCCGTTGTGGTCGTCAAGTCCGGCCGCATGGCGCAAGGCGCGAAAGCCGCAGCCACCCATACCGGCGCACTGGCGGGATCGGACGCGGTCTACGATGCCGCCTTTCGCCGTGCCGGAATTTTGCGGGTTTCGAATCTGCGCGAACTGTTCGACTGCGCCGAAACGCTGGGCCGCGTCGGATCGCCGCCGGGAAAGCGGCTGGCGATCCTGACCAATGGCGGCGGGATTGGCGTGCTCGCAGTCGACCGGCTGGCGGAGTTGGGAGGCATCCCGGCCGTGATCGCGCCAGCCACGCGCGAAAATCTCGATGCGGTGCTGCCGCCGACATGGTCGGGCTCGAATCCGGTCGATATCGTCGGCGACGCCGGTCCCGAACGTTACGCGGCGGCGCTGGAGGCGTTGCTGGCCGATCCGGGCAACGACGCGGTGCTGGTGATGAATGTCCAGACCGCGATCGCTTCCGCCGACGAAATCGCCGCCACCGTGACCGCGTATCGTCCGCAACTACCGCGAACGACACCGCGGCGCGCCGCCAAGCCGGTGCTTGCGGTCTGGGTCGGCGCGGACCACAAGATCGTCAATCTTCTGAGCGGCGCCGGCATTCCCAACTACCCGACCGAGGATGATGCGGTGCGGGGCTTCATGCATCTGGTGCGCCATCGCGAGGTAGTGGAGGCGCTGGCGCAGGTGCCGCCCGCGCATGCCGAGCGAATTTGCGCCCGACACGGACACCGCCCGCAAAATCGTCGACGGCTGCGATAGCCGACGGACGTCAATGGCTCGACCCGGTCGAGGTCAAGCGGTTGCTCGAGGCCTACGACATCGCGATGGTTCCGACCTTCGCGGCCGCCGATGCCGATGCGGCCGTCGCGCAGGCTTCCGGGCTGTTCGCGCAGGGTGCGACCGTCGTGCTCAAGATCATGTCGCGCGACATCGTTCACAAATCCGATGTCGGCGGCGTGGTGCTCAATCTCACCACTGCCGACGCCGTGCGCAGCGCAGCGGCCGATATCATCGCGCGGGCGAAAGCGCTGCGTCCCGAGGCGCGGATTTCCGGCGTCGTCGTGCAGGCGATGGTGCTGCGGCAGAAGGCGCGCGAACTGATCCTCGGCCTCGCCGACGATCCGACTTTCGGCACCGTCGTCGTGTTCGGCCGCGGCGGCACCGCGGTCGAGATCATCAACGACAAGGCCCTGGCGCTGCCGCCGCTCGACCTGCCATCTGGCCCGCGACCTGATCGAGCGCACCCGCGTCTCCCGGCTGCTGCGCGCCTACCGCGACGTGCCGGCGGTGAAGCCGGACGCCGTCGCGATGGTGCTGGTCAAGCTGGCGCAGATGGCCGCGGACATTCCGGAGATCCGCGAACTCGACATCAATCCGCTGCTGGCGGACGAAGCGGGCGTGCTGGCCGTCGACGCGCGCGTCGCGGTCGGGCCGGCGGAGCGAAAATTCGCCGGAACAGGCCCCGCCAATTTCGCGGTGCGGCCCTATCCGTCGCAATGGCAGCGGCATCTCGAGGTCAAGGATGGCTGGCGGGTCTTTGTGCGTCCGATCCGGCCCGAGGACGAGCCGCTGATCCACGAATTCCTGCGTCACGTCACGCCTCGAGGATTTGCGGTTGCGCTTCTTCGCGCCGATGAAGGAGTTTTCCCACGAATTCATCGCGCGGCTGACCCAGCTCGACTATGCCCGCGCCATGGCCTTTGTCGCCTTCGACGAAGTCACCAACGAGTTGCTTGGCGTGGTCAGAATCCATTCGGACTCGATCTACGAGAGCGGCGAATACGCGATCCTGCTGCGCTCCGACCTGAAGGGCAGGGGATTGGGCTGGGCCTTGATGCAGATGATCATCGAATACGCGAAGTCCGAAGGGCTCAAGGCCATCTCCGGAGACGTGCTGACCGAAAACACCGTCATGCTGGCGATGTGCCGCAGCCTCGGCTTCGAAGTGAAGTCAGACCCGGCCGAGCATGAGATTTGCAACGTCAGGCTGGCACTCTAGACCAGGCGTGAGGCTGGCGCGGCTTCATTCATCCAGCGCGCGCCTCAACCTTCGAATGACGACCCCGCGCGCGCGATCGTCGGCGGCGGCCTCGATGCGGTCGTTGATGTCGAGGAGGAGCTTTGACATGTCGTTGTGCCAGTCCAGCCTGACCACTGCCTCGGGCGCCAGCCGGCGACGATGGGAGCCTTCCAGCAATCATCGGGAGCTGCAGCCGTCAATTCGTAGACGTCATCCAGAAGCGGCTGGAAAACCCGCGCCGCCGGTATGATGCGCTCCGAAATGCGTTCCGCGAGGCCGGCAATGGCCGGCTCCTCGCCATGGACCAGGAACACGCCGCGCTGAACCGGCCGACGCTCGGCGATCCAGCGCGCCAGTTCCGATCCGTCGGCATGTCCGGAATAGTCGTCGATATTGCGGATCCGCGCCGCGACCTTGATCTCGTTGCCCTGGATACGAACAGCCCTGGCGCCATCGGCGAGAAACCGGCCGAGCGTTCCCTGGGCCTGAAATCCGACCAGCAATACGGTCGCCCTCGCATTCCACAGCCAGTTCCTCAGATGGTGCCGGATGCGCCCGGCATCGCACATTCCGCTGGCGGCGATGACGATGTGAAACCCGGTCAGCTTGGCGATTGCCTTGCTCTCGTCGACGGTTTCGGTGAAGCGGAGCTGCGGCGAGTTCAACAGCCGGCGCACGTCGATTGCGGGATCGAGGCTCGAGGCGTGCTTGCGGAAGACCTCGGTGGCGCGGATCGCGAGCGGAGAATCGAGAAAAATCGGAGCGGCCGGCATCTCGCCGCGCTCCATCAGGTCAACCAGATCGACGATCAGTTCCTGGGTGCGCTCCACCGCAAAGGCCGGAATCAGCAGGGCGCCCTTGCGGCTTGCCGCGTCGCGGACCTCTGCCGACAAACGCGCGCGGCGCGCATCAGCCGTGATCGGCGGCCGCTCGCGGTCGCCATAGGTCGATTCCGAGATGACATAGTCGAACCCCGCAGGCGCCTCGGGATCGGGCTGCAGCAGCTTGGCGTCGGGGCCGACGTCGCCGGAACAGAGAACGCGGAGCGGCTTTGCGCGAAGTGTCCTGATCGGCGAATTCAATCTCGATCGAGGCGGAACCGAGCAGATGCCCGGCGTTCCAGTAGCGCGCGCGAACACCCGGAATCACGTCGACCCATTTTTCGTAGTCGACTGGCGTGAACGACTGCAATGTGGCAATCGCATCGGCCTGCGTATAGATCGGGCTGACCTCGGCCCGCCCGCGCGCCGCGTTGCGCCGGTTCAGGGCGGCGACCTCGGACTCCTGGATGCTGCCGGCATCCGGCAGCATGTAGGAGCAAAGATCGATGGTGCCGCGCGTCGCAAGGATGCGGCCGGGAAAGCCATTGCGCACCAGCTTCGGCAGCAGGCCGCTGTGGTCGATATGGGCATGGGTCAGGAGCACGGCGTCGATGTCGGCGGCGCGAAAAGGAAACGGCCTGTAGTTCAGCTCCTTCAGGGTTTTGGGTCCCTGAAACAGGCCGCAATCGACCAGGAAGCGTCCGGAGCCGGTCTCAAACAGATAGCAGGAGCCCGTCACGGTGCGGGCGGCGCCGAAAAACCGGATCGTCACGCTCATCGGGAGGGCTCCGGAAGGGTTGTGAATGTCATTTCGCTCCGCAATGCGCCGACGAACAGATCATCGAGTGCGATGGCGTTGGTGGCATGCGGCACGCTGTGTGTCGAACGGACCGAGCGAATGCCCGAGGCGGCCATGTCGCGGCCGAGCTGTTCCGGGAACAGCGCGTGTGTGATGACCGCGTCGATCGTGGTCGCGCCGGCAACCGTCAACGCGTTGGCGCAGGCGATCATGGTGCCGCCTGAGGAGACGATGTCGTCCACGATCAGGGCGGGCCGGCCGGCAAGGCGCGTCCGATCTGGAAACGCGATCTCGACGGAACGGTCGCCGCGGCGGGTCTTTTGCGCGACGGCATAAGAAAGCCCGAGCCGGCCGGCGAGGTCGCTGACCCAGGGCTGCGATTCCGCATCCGGTCCGATGACGACGGTTGCGGGGTCAATGCCGGTCTTGCGCAGCGCATCTGCGATCGCCGGACATCGCCGACAGATTATCGGACTCGATTCCCGGAAATACGCTCCCGATGTCAGGCGTCCGATGGAGATGCGCGTCGACGGTGACCACGCGGTCAACACATCCGGCGATCAGCGCGCCGATAACCTTCTGGCTGATTGCTTCGCCCGCGTGGAAGGCGGTGTCCTGACGCATATAGCACAGATAGGGCGCCAGCAGGATGAGGCGCCTGGCGCCTCCGCGCCGCAACGCTTCGGCCGCGAACATCAGCGTGATCAATTTTTCGTTCGGCCGGTCGAGCGACGCATAGATGATGGTCGTGGGCGCGGCCGGTCCGGCCGTCACCCGTATCTCGCCGTCGGGAAATGCATGGATCGCAATCTCGTGAAAGGGAATGCCGAGCCGCGCTGCGAGGCTCGCGGCGTCGCGCGACGATGACGGCAAACACTGGATGCTGGCCGCGTTCACGGCGCCGTCCCGCCGGATGCGGGATGCCGGTCACCGACGGTGTAGCCGCTGTTCGCCTTTGCGGCCGTCGCGGCAAGATCGAGTTCCGACTGGTCATAGGCGTGGATTCGATAGAGCGGCTGCCCCTTCTCGACGCGGTCGCCGATCTTGCCGAACAGCCGGATGCCGGCGCCCTTGTCGATTGGCGCGCCAGCGGTGCGGGCGAGGCGGTTCAGCTGGAGGCAGTTGATTTCGGAGACCGTGCCGTCGTCGGCGGCGACGATATCGAATGTCAATTTGCCGACGTCGTTGCGACAGGAGGAGGGGCCCTGCGCGTCGATGATCCCCTGCATTTTCTTTAATGCCGCGCCGCTGTCGAGCAGTTCGCGGGCGCGCGCATAGCCGCTGCCGCCCCGCAACTGCGGGTCATATTCCAGCAGATGCGCCGCAAGCCGCAGCGATTTTTCGCGCAAATCGGCCGGGGCTTTGGCGTCATTGGTCAGAACGGCCATGACGTCCTCGGCCTCCAGGACCGGACCGATGCCGTTGCCGATCGGCTGGCGGCCGTCGGTCGTGATCACTTCGACGGCAATGCCGAAATGGTCGCCGACGAATTCAAACAGCTTGCGCAGCCGCATGGCTTCGGTGGCGTTGGTCAATTTCGCCGTCGGGCCGACCGGCAGGTCGATCAGCAGATGGGTCG
Source organism: uncultured Alphaproteobacteria bacterium (assembly GCA_963706975.1). Lineage (GTDB taxonomy): Bacteria > Pseudomonadota > Alphaproteobacteria > Rhizobiales > Xanthobacteraceae > Bradyrhizobium. The sequence goes on along the minus strand of CAVPOL010000055.1, from coordinate 39,444 downwards.
AACCGGCCGCGAGCTTCTTCGACATGATCGAAGCAACCATCTGCTCGCGGATGTCGAGGCTGAGCGGGCGCTCGACGGAGATCAGAATATCATCGGCGGGCGACAGATTGACATGTCCGCCCCAGACCAGACAGCCGCGACAGGCGGCGACGATCTCCTTCATCTCTTCGACGCCGACATCGACCCGGGCGAGGACCTCCATGGTGTCGGCGGTGCCGGCCGGCGAGGTGATCGCGCGCGAGGAGGTCTTGGGAATTGTCAGCCCGTGCGCCGCCACGATCGGGACGACGATCATGGAGGTGCGGTTTCCCGGAATGCCGCCGATGCAATGCTTGTCGACGACGATGGTGTCAGGCCATTTCAATTGCGTTCCGGCCCGTGCCATCGCCTGGACCAGAGCGATCAGCTCGCCGCTGGTCATGAAGCTGGCTGAACCGATCAGGAACGCCGCGATCTCCATGTCGGAATAGCGATAATGCGTGAGGTCGCCGATGATGGCTTCGATCTCGGCCGGCTGCAGGGTTCGGCCCTGGATCTTGGCGCGGACGGCATCGAGGCTTTGAGGGGAGGCGGCGGGACTTACCGTAACGAGGCTGCCGACAGGTTCGGCAAAGCGCCGCAACGCCGGTTCGGAAAGTCCGATTTCATCGGGTCCGACCAACGCGTCCTCGTCCGTGATCAGCAGCGTCGCCAGCAGGACTTTCGTGCCAGCCCGCAACTCAACCCGGCTGAAGCCGCGAAACACATCGGGACGCAAGGCCTTCGAGTGGCGTGAGATCACGACCACGTTTTCCCGCCCGGTATCCAGGCTGACCCGGCGGACTTTCAGTTGCGGACGAGAGCTATTCGGAAGCTGCGGCACTAGACCTCATGACTGGGTTCGATCGCCGGATGCCTCGGGGATGGCGTACTGATCGAGTACGGTCTTGACTTGACTGTCGCCACCGAGAGACGGTTATACAGATCGCGCCGATGCGCGAGCGGCCACCAATCGTAGAGAAAGATTTCAAGAGGTCGCCAGTTGGCAACCCAGCCGAGGATCAAGAAGCTCTCTTCAGCCAATCTCCTGAACGGGCTTTCAGTCAGATAGCTCCCGGCCAGATGCGCGAGCAGGAAACAGGCAGCGAGGATTGAGGCGCCAATTGCCAGGGAGCGCCGGCCGATGCGGAAGAGTTCGTTCAGATCACGCTGGATGACGACGGCCCGGCCGGCAAAATAGCGATTGAATGCCTCAACAAGGTCGCGCGATGCTCTCTTTTGCAATTCGCTATCCGGAATGTGCACCACAATCCTGAAGGGGCGGTTGCCGGGCATCTCTCGTGCCCAGCTTACGATGTAATCCTCTGCCTCATAGGCGAGGTCTTTTTCCCGAAATGGAAACGGGTCGAGGGTGTGAAATAGCTGCGCGATGTCGGTCACGCGAATTTCGATCAGGTTTTCCGTGACCTCGGACGCTCGCTCACTATCCCTTGCCATCGGAAGCTGCCTCGCGTCGCTCGTTGCCATCCCGTTTCGACTGACCAGGGACGGCATGGCGCTGGCGCGTCAAAGGTGCGACACCGTGGTCACGCGATAGGTGTGCATGCTGCCGCGCTCGTTGATCGAAACATACTCGCCGACGACGAAGCGTTCGTCGGCGAAATGATAACCGGCTTCGTCGGGCAGGTTGGTCTCTCCGTCATAATGGAACCCCCATGTGCCGCCGGCGTGATGGACGAGATGGCCATGCTGGTCTTCCTCGTTGGGGCGTTGTCGCGCCACCCGGCAGGCTTCGCGGTGCGCCCGCCACAGTTTCGCATCGATCCGTCCCTCGGCGTCGACGGGTGCCACGAAGATGTAGGCGACCTCGTCGTCACCTTCGGGATGGCCGGGTTCGCGGGCCAGCACGATACGAATTTTCCGGAACTGCGCCGGCAGCGACGCATTGAGGATCGGCTTTCGTTGGACGGTGGACATCGGTAACGCTCCCTGGATTGTGAGGATGAGGCCAATGCCTCCGTGGCAGTCAGTCTTGTTCGGCCGTAGCCGCTGAAGGCGCGGCTGTGGCTCTGGATTTCTTCAGGCTCTTGACGATGATCGTGATCAACGGCACCAGCAGCATGGGCAGCGCGCTGTTCAAGGGATGATGAACCATGCCGGAGAACTGCGACTGCATCGCGCGGGCTTCCATTTGCAGCGCATCGACGGCCGAACCGTGGATCTCGTTGGCGAGCTCGAGCTCGCGTCCCGCCGGCGGCTTCGCCGCGATCGCCAACAGGACGGCGGCAATCGAAAAATTGACGACGCCCAGGATGGCGGCGGCGGAAATCGCGCTCCAGAGCTGAATCAGCGCGAAGTAGGCCGACAGTTCCAGCATCAGGAGGCCGAAGGCCGCAATCAGCGCGGCAAAGGCCCGCAAGCCGAGGCCGACCAGCATGTGCTTCATCCGGATTTCGGCAATGATCCGGTCGGTGCGCCAGAGCACCCGCAGGTTCTTGACGACATTCTCGCTGTTCACCCTAGTGTCTCCTCAACATGAAGCCGATAACGATGCCGAGCGCGAAGGCGGACGCCACCGTTGCGATCGGGCGCTCCGCGATCAGCGCCTCGACATGGTCTTCCTGCTCGCTCAGCGTCTCGCCGAGTTCGTTCAGGGCAGCCTTGACCTGGTCGGCGAGGGCGTCGGCGTGGCCCTTGGCGGCGTCGAACATTCCGGCGCCATGATTGTTCAATAGCTGCGACAGCTCGTTCTTGAGCGTCTGCAGCTCATCACTCAGCTCGCTTGAATTGAACATCGCGCTCGCTCGCATTGTCGTTGATGAGCGAATTGTAGGCGGGCTTGCGGCGTCGCTACTTGATTTACCTCAACAATTGCGTGCGCGGGCCAATTGGGCCGCTTTGAGGCAGGTCAACATGGCGGCGTCGTCCGCGTCTTAGGAGAGGTCACCAGGCAATCGAGGAGAGATCATCTTGACGACGGCCCCCCTGTTATCGGCGACCCCCTCGGGCGGCGTCCTTGAGCTGCGTCCGGGCGGCTCGTGGACAGCCGCCAACGCCGCCGCGCTCGAGCAGCTTTCCGACGCCGTCGCGCCGCAGCTCGACCGATCCGCTGCCGTCCGGGTGGATATGACCGAAATACGCGAACTCGACACGCTCGGCGCCTGGCTGCTGGAGAAAATGTCGCGGCGCGCGGCATCGGCGGGTCATCGCGCCGATGTCATGGGCGTTGCCGACAATTATGCCGGGCTGATCGAGGAGGTGCGTCAGGTCAACCGCCGCAACCCGGCGCCGGCCCCGGCGCCCAACCCCATCATTGCCAGGGTCGGCGATATCGGCCGCTCCACCATCGGTGCGCGCGAGGACGTGACTGCATTTCTGCGGATGTTGGGCTCGCTGTGCATCGCTCTGCTCGGCGTGCTGCGCCGGCCGCGGTCGCTGCGGCTGACGTCGCTGGTCTATCAGCTCTACCGGGTCGGCTGGCAGGCGATCCCGATCGTGGTGCTGATCACCTTCCTGATCGGCGCGATCATTGCGCAGCAGGGCATTTTCCATTTCCGCAAATTCGGTGCCGAATTCCTATGTCGTCGACATGGTCGGCATCCTCGTGCTGCGCGAACTCGGCGTGCTGATCGTGGCCATCATGGTGGCCGGCCGCTCCGGCAGCGCCTACACCGCCGAACTTGGCTCGATGAAAATGCGCGAGGAGATCGACGCGCTCTCGACCATGGGCCTCGATCCGGTCGAGGTGCTGATCCTGCCCCGCATCGTCGCGCTGGTCTGCGCGCTGCCGATCCTGAGCTTCATCGGCTCGATGGCCGCGCTCTATGGCGGCGGACTGGTGGCGTGGTTCTATGGCGGCATGGAGCCGGCGATCTTCATCGCGCGGCTGCATGAAGCCGTCACCGTCACCCATTTCGAGGTCGGCATCATCAAGGCGCCGTTCATGGCGCTGGTGATCGGCATCGTCGCCTGCAGCGAAGGCCTGCGGGTCAAGGGAAGCGCCGAGTCGCTCGGCAGGCAGACGACCACCTCGGTGGTGAAGTCGATCTTTCTGGTGATCGTGCTCGACGGGCTTGTTTGCGATCTTCTTCGCATCGATCGGAATGTGACGATGCAGGAACCCGCTCCATCATTCGCCATCAGCGTCCGCGACCTCGTGGTCGGCTTCGGCCGGCGGGTCGTGCTCGATCACCTTTCGCTGGATGTTCGCCGCGGGCGAAATCCTTGGCCTGGTCGGCGCGTCCGGCGGCGGCAAGTCGGTTCTGATGCGAACCATCATCGGGCTGATTCCGCGGCAGAGCGGAGACGATCGAGGTCATGGGCGCCGCGATCGGCGGCGCGCACGATCGCAGCACGCAGGGCGCCGCCGGCCGGTGGGGCATCCTGTTCCAGCAGGGCGCGCTGTTTTCGTCACTCACGGTTCGTCAGAACATCCAGTTTCCGCTGCGCGAAAACCTGGTGCTGTCGGATGGGCTGATGGACGAGATCGCCACCGCCAAGCTCGAAATGGTCGGGCTCGCGCCGGAGGACGGCGACAAGTTCCCCTCCGAACTGTCCGGCGGCATGACCAAGCGGGTGGCGTTGGCACGCGCACTCGCGCTCGATCCCGCAATCGTGTTTCTCGACGAACCGACCTCGGGCCTCGATCCGATCGCCGCGGGCGACTTCGACGCCCTGATCAAGACCTTGCAGAAGACGCTGGGGCTGACGGTGTTCATGGTCACCCACGACCTCGCCAGCCTCAACACCGTCTGCGACCGCGTCGCGGCGCTGGCGGACGGCAAGATCGTCGCCATCGGACCGATGCGCGAACTGCTTCAATCCGAACATCCCTGGGTGCGGGCCTATTTCCACGGCAAGCGATCCCGTATGCTGCAACCGCAAGCGAGCTGAAGAGATGGAAACCCGCGCTCCCTTCGTCGTCGTCGGCGCCTTCGTGCTGGCGGCAATCGCCGCCATATTCGGTTTTGTGTACTGGCTGCACAATACCGGCGGGCTGGGGCCGCGCGCGACCTATCAGATCCAGTTCGAGGGATCGGTGCCGGGGCTGCTGGTCGGCGCCGCCGTCCTGTTCAACGGCATCCGCGTCGGCGAGGTGACCGGTCTCGCCCTCGCGCCCGACAATCCGCGCCGCGTCAACGCTTCCATCTCGGTCGCCGCGACGACGCCGGTACGATCGGACACCAAGGTCGGCCTGGAGTTTCAGGGCCTGACCGGCGTTCCCGTGGTCGCGCTGGAGGGCGGCATCGTTGCAGCAAAATTCCGCCGGCGTGCCGACCCTGATCGCCGAGCCCGGCGCGGGCCAGGGCATGACCCAGGCCGCGCGCGAAGCGTTGCGGCGGGTCGATTCGGTGCTTGCGGAGAACTCCGGACCCTTGAAGGACACCATCGGCAACCTCAAGGTTTTCTCCGAAGGCCTGGCGCGCAACACCGGCAAGCTCGACGGCATCGTGGCCGGGCTTGAGAAGATGACGGGCGGCGGAGCCGCCTCGGCGCCAAAAATTACCTACGATCTGCGCGCCGCGCAGGGTTTTGCGCCGCCGGTCAAAACCCTCAGGGGACAATGGGCAATCCCGGAACCGACCGCGGTTGCGATGCTGCAAACGCAGCGGTTCCTGTTCGCGCCCGCAAGGGATGTTCCCGGCTTTTCGGAAGCATTGTGGGCCGACAGCATTCCAAAATTGCTCCAGGCCCGGTTGATCGACAGTTTCGAGAACTACGATATCGCGCATGCACCGCTGCGTGCGACGGACGTCGGGCAAACCGATTTCCAGCTACTGATCGACGTCAGGCGGTTCCGGATTGCGATGGATGGCGATCCGGCCGTGGAGATCGGATTGTCAGCGAAAATTCTCGACAAGGACGGAAAAGTCATCGCGTCCCGCTTGTTCGAGGAAAGCCAGAAGCTGGACCAGGCCGAGCCGCCGGCGGCGGTCGCCGCGTTCGGCGAGGCGTTCAGCCGGCTCGCCAAAAGCATGATCGGCTGGACCGTGCAGGCCCCCTGATGGATTGAAAGCTATTCGAGGGTCTTCAGATACGACAGCAGGTCGTGAATCTGGTCGGGATCGAGCCGGAATTCCGGCATGGTCGGGTGACCGGTCTGAATGCCTTCGGCCAGCGCCTCGGCCAGCGTTTCCACGGGGTAGCGGGTGTGCAGGGTCCGGAACGGCGGCGCGATCTTGAGCGGGCTTGAACTCACCCGGTCGATCGCGTGGCAGCGCGCGCAGTTGGTGAGCGCGAACGTCTTGCCGCGCTGCTCGGAAGGCGAGGCTGCCAGCGCAGGAGTGAGCAGGAAGAGCGCAATTCCAAGGGAGGAGACGGCAATTCTCATGAACGAAATCCAATCAGGACGGTGAAGCAGGGTTAGTCTGTTGGGTCAGGCCTGGCCAAAAACCCCTTCTTCATGGATCTGCTGGCGGCCCCCGCCGAACACCTGAATGGAAAGTCGGGGCCGGATGTCGTGCTCGAGGCAACGGAGATCGGCGGCCAGATATTTTGCGTGCAGCACGGCTTCCGAAGTCAAATTGAAGTCGCGGCCGACCTCATCCCGGATGGGACGACAGTCGCTTATGTCGAAATAGAACCGCACGCGCGCCTCCCTGTCCGGCCATTGGCGACAATTGATATCGCAGCGTTGCCGGGGGCATTTTGATCTGGATCAACTCGCTTCTGACCATTGCATTAAGATGCGCTTCGACCGTGAAGCGCGCGACCCGATCAGATTGCGGCCTCGCCTGTCCTGGAGTGATGCATGAAGGTTCCCTTTGTCGCTGGTGAGCCTGGCGGACAGCATTGTATCGATTGCGCGGTGCGCCCTCTGAGCGTCTGCGCCGCGCTCGACCGCGCCGAACTGCAGGAATTGGAGCCGCTCAGCCGCCACCTCCATCTCGTCTCCGGAGCTACGGCGTTCGCGGAGGAGGAGCTCGCGACATCGTTCTACACTGTGCTCGACGGCGTGTTGCGCCTCTACAAGCTGTTGCCGGACGGACGGCGGCAGATCGTGGGATTTGCGCTGCCCGGCGACTTCCTGGGGATGGCGGCATCGGCCCGTCACGGCTGCTCCGCCGACGCGATCGGGCCGGTCGCCGTTTGCCGGTTTTCCCGGAGCGCGTTTGCGCGCTTCATCGAGAACAGGCCGCATCTCCTGCGCCGGATCAATGAATTGACGGTTCGGGAACTGAGCCAGGCTCAGCAGCATATGGTGCTGCTCGGCCGCCGTTCGGCCGAAGAAAAGGTCGCGGGTTTCCTGATCGGCTGGCGCGATCGGTTAGCCGCGTTGGGGGGAGCGTCCAGGACGGTGCCGCTGCCGATGAGCCGCCAGGATATTGCGGATTTTCTCGGTCTGACCATCGAGACCGTAAGCCGCACATTCACCAAACTCGAGCGCGACGGCGTGATCGAAATAGCGCCGAGACACGTCGAATTTCTGGACGCAGCTCGCGCCGAGGCGCTCGCCGCGGCGTAGGGCCGCGATTTTGCGGTCCAGGGTTTTCGCAAGCGCCCGTTTTTGATCCGCGTCAAAGCCTGCGGCCGCGGTTTCGGCATAGTCGATTGCGTCCCTAGGAGGTCGCAATGCCCATTGATTCGATTCTGGTTTCCGTTGCCGTCGTCGCGATGTTTGTGGTTTTTGCCGGTGTCCTGATGTGGGGTAGCCACCAGACCGGGGCGGCCCGGTCGGACTCGGCTGCCGGCGCTACCAGGCGTCGAAGCTTCTGATCGATGTCCTGCCGTTCGGCGGCGGCATTTCTCCCGTGGCTTGATTTTGATCAAGTCCCCGGCGGCGGAATCGGGGCTGATGGGGCGGCAACGCTCCGGGCCGCTCCAGAGAGAATCATTTCATGAACCAGTCTCTATCCCGCAAATGGATGACGGAAGGTGAAGCTGGCCTGGCTGCGTTTTTCGCCGTCTCGGCCTTTCTTTGCCTGATCGGTTCGGCCAAGGCGCTGGACACGGCCTTTGCCTTCCACGCCTCGCTCGGCGCTGCGGCCAGCCTTGCGGCGACCGTCGCGATCCTCAACCGCTACTTCGATCGCCCGGCCGCGCTGCCGCCCCAGGAAATCAACGGCCGGCCCAACTACAACATGGGTCCGGTCAAGTTCGCGGCCGCCATATCGGTGTTCTGGGGAATTGCGGGTTTCACGGTCGGATTGCTGATCGCGTCGCAACTGGCCTGGCCGGCGCTGAATTTCGATCTGCCATGGACCAGCTTCGGCCGCCTGCGGCCGCTGCACACCTCCGCCGTGATCTTCGCGTTCGGCGGCAACGTGCTGATCGCGACTTCGTTCTATGTGGTTCAAAAGACCTGCCGGACCCGTCTCGCCGGCGATCTGGCGCCGTGGTTCGTCGTCCTCGGCTATAACTTCTTCATCCTGATTGCGGGCACCGGCTATCTGCTCGGCGTGACGCAATCGAAGGAATATGCCGAACCCGAATGGTACGCCGATCTCTGGCTCACCATCGTCTGGGTGACCTATCTGCTGGTGTTCCTGATGACGCTGGTGAAGCGCAAGGAACCGCACATCTTCGTCGCCAACTGGTTCTATCTCGCCTTCATCGTCACCATCGCCGTGCTTCATCTCGGCAACAATCCAGCATTGCCGGTGTCGGTGTTTGGCTCGAAATCCTACATCGCCTGGGGCGGCGTGCAGGATGCGATGTTCCAGTGGTGGTACGGGCACAACGCCGTCGGCTTCTTCCTCACGGCCGGCTTTCTCGCCATCATGTATTATTTCATTCCCAAGCGCGCGGAGCGGCCGGTCTATTCCTACCGGCTGTCGATCATCCATTTCTGGGCGATCATCTTCCTCTACATCTGGGCCGGCCCGCATCATCTGCACTACACCGCGCTGCCGGACTGGGCGCAGACGCTGGGCATGACGTTCTCGATCATGCTGTGGATGCCGTCCTGGGGCGGCATGATCAACGGCCTGATGACGCTGTCGGGCGCCTGGGACAAGCTGCGCACCGATCCGGTGCTGCGGATGCTCGTCGTGTCGGTCGCGTTCTACGGCATGGCCACGTTCGAAGGCCCGCTGATGTCGATCAAGGTGGTGAACTCGCTCAGCCACTACACCGACTGGACCGTCGGCCACGTGCACTCCGGCGCGCTCGGCTGGGTCGGCTTCGTCTCGTTCGGTGCGCTGTATTGCCTGGTCCCCTGGCTGTGGGACCGCAAGGGGCTCTACAGCCTGAAGCTCGTCAACTGGCATTTCTGGATCGCGACCATCGGCATCGTGCTCTACATCTCGGCGATGTGGGTGTCGGGCATCCTGCAGGGCCTGATGTGGCGCGCCTACACCTCGCTCGGCTTCCTGGAATATTCCTTCATCGAATCCGTCGAGGCGATGCATCCATTCTACATCATCCGCGCCGCGGGCGGGGCGCTGTTCGTGATCGGATCGCTGATCATGGCCTATAACCTCTGGATGACGGTTCGGGTCGGCGAAGCCGAATTGACGTCGCAGCGTTCGCCAGTCGCTCTTCAGCCGGCAGAGTGAGGAGCAGGCAATGTCATTCTGGACCCGGCATCAGATATTCGAGAAGAATTCGATCGTCCTCATTGGGGGGATTCTCGTGGTGATCGCAATCGGCGGCCTCGTCGAGATTACCCCGCTGTTCTACCTCAAGAGCACGATCGAGGTGGTCGATGGCGTCAGGCCGTACACGCCGCTGGAACTGACCGGCCGCAACATCTATGTCCGCGAAGGCTGCTACCTCTGCCACTCGCAGATGATCCGGCCGCTGCGCGACGAGGTCGAGCGTTACGGGCATTATTCCCTCGCGGCCGAGAGCATGTATGACCATCCGTTCCAGTGGGGGTCAAAACGCACCGGGCCGGATCTCGCGCGCGTCGGCGCCAAATATTCCGACGAATGGCATGTGACGCATCTGATCAATCCGCGCGCCATCGTTCCGCAATCGGTGATGCCCGGATATCCGTTCCTCGCCGAGACCGAAATCGACACCGCGACGATGACGAACCATTTGCGCATCAGCCGGGCTGTCGGCGTGCCCTATTCGGACGACCAGATCGCCAATGCGGTTGACGACCTGAAGGCGCAGGCCGATCCGGACAACGCCGGCGCCGATGCCTTCGCAAAGCGCTATCCCAAGGCGGTGGTGCGCAATTTCGACGGCAGGGCGGGAGCGCCGACTGAAATGGACGCGCTGGTGGCGTACCTGCAGATGCTGGGCACCCTGGTCGACTTCAAGCTCTACAACGAAAAAGCAAATCTCGCTGAGAAGGCAACGATGAAAGCAATCCTGACTGCCCAGAATTTCACGTCGGATTTCGTCACGACCTTCTGGACGCCGATCTTCGTCGGCATCTTCCTCGCCATCGTGGCCTATGCGCTTTGGCCCCGCAACAAGTCCGCCTTCGACGAGGCGTCGAAAATACCGTTGCGGGAGGATTGACCGATCATGGCCGAGCACAACGAACTCGATCACGTCACGGGCAAGACCACCACGGGTCATGAGTGGGACGGCATCAAGGAACTGAACACGCCGCTGCCCCGCTGGTGGGTCATCACCTTCTATCTCACCATCGTCTGGGCGGTGGGGTACTGGATCGTGTATCCGGCCTGGCCGCTGCTTTCGAGCCACACCACCGGGGTCTTCGGCTACTCGACGCGCGCCGATGTCGCGGTCGAGCTTGCCAATCTGGAAAAAATCCGCGGCGGCAAGATGGTTGCGCTCGGCGCCGCCTCGCTGGCGGACATCGAAAAAGACCCGGCAATGCTGGCGCTGGCCCGCGCCCGCGGCAAGACGGTGTTCGGCGACAATTGCGCGCCATGCCACGGCAGCGGCGGGGCGGGGGCCAAGGGTTACCCCAACCTGAACGACGACGACTGGCTGTGGGGCGGCACGCTCGACCAGATCATGCAGACCATCCAGTTCGGCGCGCGGTCGGGCCATGCCAAGAGCCACGAAAGCGCCATGCTGGCCTTTGGCAAGGACGGTGTCCTGAAGAAGGAACAGATCGTCACGGTCGCCAACCACGTCCGGTCATTGTCCGGCCTGTCGACGGGCCCGGGCTATGACGCGGCGGCGGGCGGCAAGATTTTCGCTGAGAATTGCGCGTCCTGCCACGGCGATGCCGGCAAGGGAAATCCGGAACTCGGGGCACCCAATCTGACCGACAAGATCTGGCTGTTCGGTTCCGACGAGGCATCCCTGATCGAGACCATCACCAACGGCCGTGCGGGCGTGATGCCGGCATGGGTCGACCGGCTCGATCCCGCCACAATCAAGGCGCTGACGGTCTTCGTCCACTCGCTCGGGGGCGGAAAGTAGCCGCTGAGGGGGGGTGGAGTTCCCGCGGCTTGTTTGAGGTGGATCAACTGCGCCTTTGAGGCCAGCCCTATGGTTGGCCGCAAATGCGAGATGAATCCTTCAGATGAATACGCCCGTAACCCCGATTGACGCGGAAATTGACGATTACGGGCCGCTTTATGCCGCCCGCAAGAAAGTCTATCCGCAAAGCGTTTCCGGGACGTTCCGCCGCATCAAATGGGGCCTGATGGCGTTTTGCCTCGGCGTCTACTACCTGCTGCCGTTCGTGCGCTGGAATTGCGGACTTGGCGCCCCGGACCAGGCGGTGCTGGTCGATCTGCCGAACAGCCGGTTCTATTTCTTCTTCATCGAGCTGTGGCCGCAGGAGGTCTATTACTTCACCGGGCTGCTGATCGTCGCCGCGATCACGCTGTTCCTGATGAACTCGATCGGCGGCCGGATCTGGTGCGGATATCTTTGCCCGCAAACCGTGTGGACGGACCTGTTCTACGCCGTCGAACGCCTGATCGAGGGTGACCGCCGCGAGCGCATGAAGAAGGAAGCTGCGGGCTGGAATCTGCAGCGGATTTCCGAGGCCGGACTGAAGCACTTCATCTGGTTGATGATCGCCTGGTGGACCGGCGGCGCCTGGGTGCTCTATTTCAACGATGCGCCGACGCTGGTGAAGCAGCTCGTCACCTTCCAGGCGCCGATGCTGGCCTATATCTGGATCGGCATATTGACGGCCACGACCTATGTGCTCGCCGGCTTCATGCGCGAACAGGTGTGCGTCTATATGTGCCCGTGGCCGCGGATTCAGGCCGCGCTGACCGACGAATGGGCGCTCAACGTCACCTACAAATACGATCGGGGCGAAACCCGGACGTCGCTGAAGAAGGCCAATGAATTGCGGGCGCGCGGCGAGCCCGTTGGCGACTGCATCGATTGCTATCAATGCGTCGCGGTCTGTCCGACCGGAATCGATATCCGCGATGGCGCGCAGCTGGACTGCATCCAGTGCGGGCTGTGCATCGATGCCTGCGATACCGTGATGAAGAAGATCGGCAGGGAAACCCGGCTGATCGGCTATGACAACGACATCAATATCCATCGTCGCCAGGCCGGCAAGCCGCCGATCTACCGCCTTGTCAGGCCGCGAACGGTCGTCTACATCGCCATGATCGCTTCTGTCGGCGCCATCATGCTTTATGCGCTGCTGACGCGCTCGCTGCTCGACGTCAACGTGCTGCATGATCGCAATCCGGTCGCGGTCAGGCTCAGCGACGGCTCGATCCGCAACGCCTACACCGTCCGCCTCCTGAACAAGCGCGGCTTCGACCGCGTCATAGCAATTGATATCGACGGGCCGGCCAATGCGACGGTCCATGTCGTCGGCTTCGATTCCGTCACGCCTGACCGGCCGATGATCGTGCTCGGGCGGGACCAGACCACGGAGCTGCGGCTGCTGGTCACTGCCCCCTCCGAAAACAATCCCGAAAAATCGATTCCGGTAAGATTTCGCGTGACCGATATCGGCCTCGGCGAGGTCGCGTCTGCAACCGACAACTTCGTCTCGCCATGAGATCGAAGGAGATTGACATGAGTGGGAAAGCCGTTTCGCCAAAGCCTTTGACCGGGCGCACGGTGTTCTTGCTGCTGGTGGCGTTCTTTGGCGTCGTGATCGGAGTCAACCTTGTCATGATGAGGCTCGCGATCGATACCTTGCCGGGGACCGAGGTCGATAGCGCCTACAGCGCAAGTCTGGCCTATGAAAAGGAAATCGCGGCGGCGCGCGAACAGAACCAGCGCAACTGGCAGATCGACGCGCGCGTTCGGCGCGGCCCGGATGGCGGCGCCTCGCTGCAGGTGGAGGCGCGCGACAGCACCGGCCGGCCGATGTCGGGGCTGAAGTTTCAGGGCCGTTTCGAACGTCCGGCCGACAAGCGCGCCGATCAGCCGGTGGCATTGGCGGAAACCGGGATCGGTGTCTATCGCGGAACTGCGTCGCCGATCGCGGCCGGGCAATGGGATCTCGTGCTTCAGGTCGACGCGGCGGGGCGGCGGGTATTCCTGTCGCGAAATCGCGTGCAGTTGAACTAGGAGGGGGTTCCATCATGCAGGCGATGCGGGACTTCTCACACTACGTAAGGGATGCCGGTCCCGGCCTGTCTCACATCGACCTTGCGGTGGAGGGCGTCAGTTGCGCCGGATGCATGTCCAAGATCGAGCGTGGGCTTGCTTCCATTCCCGACGTTACGCTGGCGCGCGTCAATCTCACCGACCGTCGCGTGGCGCTGGAATGGCGGGAAGGCGCGCTCGACCCGGCCCGCTTCATCGACCGGCTCGCCGAGCTCGGCTACAAGGCCTATCCGTTCCAGACGGTTCGAGCCGAGGCGATCGAAACCGAGCAGGCGCGCTTCCTGTTGCGCTGCCTCGGCGTCGCCGCCTTTGCCGCGATGAACGTGATGATGCTCTCCGTTCCGGTCTGGTCCGGCAATGTGACCGACATGATCCCGGAGCAGCGCGACTTCTTCCATTGGCTGTCCGCGCTGATCGCGCTGCCGGCGGCGGCCTATTCGGGGCAGCCGTTCTTCATCTCCGCGTTCCGCGCGCTCCGCGCACGCCGCACCAATATGGATGTTCCGATCAGCATCGGCATCGTGCTGGCGCTCGCCATGTCGCTGGTCGAAACGTTTCACCATGCCGAGCATGCCTATTTCGACGCGGCGCTGATGCTGATCACCTTTCTGGTCGCCGGCCGCTATCTCGACCAGAGCATGCGCCGGCGGACTCGCGCGGTGGCCGGAAACCTCGCGGCATTGAAGGCGGAGACGGCGACCAGGTTCGTCGGCGCCGATGAAATCAGCGAGGTGCCCATTGCCGCGGTCGAGGCCGGCGACCTCGTCCTGTTGCGCCCGGGCGAACGATCCGCGGTCGACGGCGTCGTGATCGAGGGGCAATCCAAGATCGATCAAAGCCTGATCACCGGCGAAACCATGCCGGCCAAAGCGGGGCCAGGCACCGCGATCTATGCGGGAACGCTCAATCTGGCCGGCGCATTGCGGGTGAGGGTGTCGGCGGCGGCCGAGGCAACGCTGCTGGCGGAGATTACGCGTCTGCTCGAAAACGCGGTGCAGGCGCGCTCGCGCTATCTGCAACTGGCGGACCGGGCGTCGAGGCTCTACGCCCCGGTCGTGCATACCGCCGCGTTCCTGACGATGATCGGGTGGGTGGCGTTCGGCGCATCCTGGCATGATGCCATCGTCACCGCGATCGCGGTTCTCATCATCACCTGCCCGTGCGCGCTTGGTCTGGCGATCCCGGCGGTGCAAACCATCGCATCGGGCGCACTGTTTCGCGCCGGCGTCCTGCTCAATTCCGGCGACGCCATCGAACGGTTGGCCGATGTCGACCGGGTCGTCTTCGACAAGACGGGAACGCTGACGCTGCCGGAGCTCGATGTCGCGAATGCCGGCGAAATCCCGCAAACTGTTTTCGCGCTGGCTGGCCAGCTTGCGCTGGGCAGCCACCATCCGGTAGCCGCCGCAGTCGCCCGCGCGGCGGGCGCAAAAAAGCCATTGGCCGGGGTCGAAGAAGTGGCCGGGCAGGGCGTGCGAGCGCTCGTTGGGGGGCTTGAGGCCAGACTCGGAAGACCGTCGTTCTGCGGTGCGGATCGGCTGGCTGACGACATTTTGTGCAAGGACCCCGAAGCGTCCGTCGTCGCCTTCCGGTACGGCGAAGCCTGTCATGTCTTCGCGGTGCGGCAGCAGCTGCGCCCTGATGCCGCAGCCACCATTGCCGCGCTCCGGCGAGGTGGCATCGAAGTGGAGATTTTATCGGGCGATCGCGAACCGGCGGTGCGGCATGCGGCTCAATCGCTGGGCGTTCATGAATGGCGCGCAGGCGTCACGCCGGCCGACAAGATTGCCCGCATCGACGAACTGAAGCAGCGGGGCTTCAAGGTCATGATGGTCGGTGACGGCATCAACGATGCACCGGCGCTGGCGTCGGCCCACGTCTCGATGTCGCCGGTGACTGCAACGCATTTGAGCCAGGCCACCGCGGATCTGGTGTTTCTTGGTGATCGCCTGGCCCCCGTCGTCGCGGCAATCGATTTCTCCCGAAAGGCGCTGCGGCTGATGCGTCAAAATCTGTGGCTGGCCGCGGGCTACAATCTGCTTGCCGTGCCTCTGGCGATCGCCGGTCTGGCCACGCCGCTGGTGGCCGCTGCGGCGATGTCGGGTTCGTCCGTGCTGGTGATATTGAACGCGCTCCGTGCGCGCAACGGCAGCCGGGAGCTGGTTTGATGGAGGTCCTGGTAATCCTCGTTCCGCTGGCGTTGCTGCTCGGTCTTGCAGGCCTGATCGGATTTCTCTGGTCGCTCAAGAACGGCCAATACGATGACCTCGAGGGAGCGGGATGGCGGGCGATCGCCGATGATGATGAGCCTGTTCGGGAGAAGCCGGCTCCCTGAATATGTGATCGGCGAAAAAATGTCGGGCCATGAAGCTGAAACCGCAACCTGGCCCGACCTCGTCAATAAAAATTTTTTTACTGGCAGTTGTACATGATGCCGTCCGCGCCCTTGATCGCGGTGCCGGGTACGCAGCCGATGCCGTTGCGCGCCGCGTAGTCGGCCCAGCCGGTATAGCTGTAGCCAACGCCACTCCAGGGGCCGTTGAAGTAGTAGGCCCTCACAGCGTACCAGGGGACACCTACGTTGGTGTAATAGACGGCTCTCGCGGCGTAGCCCGACCTGATATAGACCCGGGCCTGCGCGTCAGCCTTGCTGATCGACAGCGTCAGACTTCCCTGTTCAGACAAGCCAGGGGAAAATAGTGCCGCAAGCACGAAGGCCGAGGTTGCGATCGCCGCCGTTCTCAAAGTCATTTTCATGGGTAATCTCCGTTACGGGTTCATCCACGCCTGAACCATGAGCCTCCGCAATCGGGCGAGTCTTGAGCTAAATCAATGCCGCACTGCAACCGCGGCTCGGGCCCAAAGTCCTTTTTGGACTGGCGGATGGCCGTTGGCGGGGAGCCAGTTCAGCCCGCGAGGGCTGTCCGAAGTGCGCGCCGGGTTGCCGCAGACTATCTCCCTGGAGCGTCGGAAAACGCATTCTCGATCACGTCCCCGATCGGCAGCCAGGCGCGGCCATCGAACTGAATTAGTCGCATCTGCTTGATGGGGCGGAGATTCTCCGGACCGGAATTGATCTTGATGCCGGGCAGGAGGACGGAAGGCTGGTAGTCGCCGAGAGCCTTTGCCTGCCGCATCGCGTTGTCGCTGGAGAGATCGTCGCCGCATTGCCTGAGCGCCTGCGCAAGTGTCTCCGCCGCCGCGCAAAGAGCGGCACTGCTGCGAAGGCGCCGCCGGCGATGATCATGCGTTTCAAATCGCCGAGCCCGTCCAGAATTCCCTTGTACAGATCGTTTCCGAGCGGATCGTTCTGCCAGAGAACCACGATCCTGCGGTTCGCACGGAAGGCCTGGATCCAATTGCCAGGATGCGACCCTCGGCGCGGAATGTCACGCCTCGATTTGCCCATCTTCTGCGGTTCTGATCGGGTGTCGGGGGAAACCATCTGTCGATGGTCTTGGCACCGCACGCCGATCACCCGGGTGGCGCGTCTTTAGGCACCGTTTGCGGTGAGACCTCACTCGGCCTTGACGTAGGTCAAGGGCGGTTGGCGCTAACGGGAAGGACGATGCACGGAACGAGGAATCATGAGAGAGAACTGCGTTCGCGGAGCCTTGCGACCTCACTTGATTTGCGTTGCTCCGATCAGCCAGAGGGTGAGACCTGTGCGTTCCTCCGGTTTCGATTGAGGCAATTCGATCAGCATTATTTACCAATTGATCTGCGTCATTGCACCGGGATCACGGTGGCATCGTCTGGCAGAGGTATCCCTGAAAAGGGTTGAAGTTCGTTGGAGGACGTCACCGTGCCGATGTGTCAGTCACCAAGGATCGACCAGGCGTTGTTTCGCACGCAGAAAATTCCGGCAAACGACAATTTCCCGTCGGCGGTAACGAGGATCAAGGCTGGACCAGCGAGCCTTTTCAAGGCAACTTGTCAGACACTTCTGATTTTCTGCTGCACTGTCGCGATCCTGCTGCTCTGAGAAACCGGTCCGGGGTGTCATGTCCGGGGTATCTGCACGTATCGTCAAATCTCGCCACTGGCGGGCGCGCCCATGATGCGCGATCGAAACCGCGGCGGAGTAGCGGCATGGGCAGCGCGTCTGCCCTCCCTGTGCGCGGCGTTCGGCACGATAGCGTTGCTCGGGACCACGGTCACGAAAGCCCAGGAAGCCGAACCGCGATCCTATTCGAATACGCCGGTCGGGCTGAATTTCCTGATCGCCGGCGCGCTCTATGCCAAGGGCAAATTGGCGTTCGACCCGGTCCTGTCGATCGCCGACGCCAATTTCCACTCCGAGACCGCACTGCTGGCCTATGTCCGGTCGTTCGATTTCGCGGGCAAGTCGGCCAAGTTCGATGTGATCGTGCCGGCGTCCTCCTTCGTCGCCCGCGGGTTCGTCGGTGGCCTGCCGCGGGAGCGCGAGATGGCGGGCCTGCTTGACCCGCGATTTCGCGTTTCGGTCAATCTGATCGGGGCCCCGGCGCTGTCGGTGAAGGAATTTGCGAACTACCGGCAGGATCTCATCGTTGGCGTCAGCCTGCAGGTTTCCGCGCCGGTCGGGCAGTACGACAACAGCAAGCTGCTCAACCTCGGCAACAATCGCTGGTCGTTCAGGCCCGAGCTCGGAATTTCGAAGGCCGTGGGTCCGTGGACGTTCGAACTCGCGCCCAGCGTCACCTTCTTCACCGACAATACCGACTTCTTCGGCGGCAATAATTTCGCGCAGGCGCCGTTCTATGCCGTGCAGGGACATATCCTCTACAACTTCAAGTCCGGCGCGTGGCTGGCCCTTGACGGGGTCTATTTTTCGGGCGGCCGCACCACCCTGAACGGCGTCAAGAGCGATAACGAGCAGCGTAACACGCGGGCCGGCTTCACCTTCGCCTTGCCGGTCGACCGCCACAATTCGCTGAAGCTTCACGCCAGCACCGGCGTAACGACGCGCACCGGCAGCGACTTCACCGCGGTCGGCGTCGCGTGGCAGTACCGTTGGGGCGACGGATATTGAGGAGACCGGGCAGGGCTGCATCCCGGGATGCAGGCACCATGCGATCTGCGCAAGTCGAGTCTGGGTTCGAGGATGCCCTGGGTCAGCCAACCCCCACCAGGGGAAGCCTGACCCGGAACGATGCGCCGCCATGATCGAGATTGTTTGCCCATATCTGCCCATGGTGCGCTTCGACAATAGTGCGCGCGATCGACAGCCCCATGCCCATCCCTTCCGGCTTGCTGGTGAAGAACGGCTCGAAGATCTCCTTCAGTTTGTCTTCGGGAATGCCCGCGCCGCGATCCGACACGGATAGCTCCGCGAGGTTCTCGACGCGGGAAGTCTGGAGGCTGATGGTGCGGCTTTCGTCAGGCGCCCCCTTCATAGCGTCGATCCCGTTGACGAAAAGGTTCAGAATGACCTGTTGAAGCTGGATGCGGTCGCCGAGGATCGGGAGCGCCTCCGGTGTGATCGAACTGGTCAGTTCGACCTTTCGTCCACCGGCAAGGGCAGAAAGAACCCCAAGCGTTTCGTGAACGACGTCGTTCAAATCGAAGTTTTTCAGCTCGAACGGTGCTTTCTTCAGCAGGCTGCGCATCCTGCGAATGACTTCGCTGGCGCGCCGGTCATCCCGCAGGATATCGCCAACGATCTCGGTCAGTTCCGCGATGTCGGGGCCCGGAGATTGCAGCATCACCTGTGCGGTTTCGGCGTTGGCCAGAATGGCGCCGAGCGGCTGGTTGATTTCGTGGGCGATCAGGGCGGTCAGTTCGCCGGCGGTCGAGAAGCGCATGACACGGGCCAGTTCTGCCATGCGCTGCCGGGACTGCACTTCCGCCAGACGACGCCGGCGGTGCTCGCTCAGCAGGACCGAGATAAGCCCGGCCTGCAGGAGAAGAACGGCGGTGATCAGCCCGATTTGCCAGGAATAACGCTGCCAGGCCGTTGGCTCCCGAAACAGGATTTCGCTCCCCGGCGGCAGGCGGCTCTCGCTGATGTTCCAGCGCTGAAGCTGTCGCCAATCGTATTTCGGTGCCGCGAATTCGATTGGAGGGACCTTGATGCCGTTCGCGCTCTCTCCTCCCAGCATTCGCACGGCAACAGCAGCCGTCGGCCGGGCACCCTCGGCCGGTGAAAACATCGGGCCACCAACGATCTCACCGGTAAAATAGGTCTCGTCGTACGAAAAAATCGGAGCGTTGGCGACCTCACGGATGCGCTTCAATGGCTCCTTGTCGCCATAGACGGCGCCCGCGCCGTCCACCGCCAGCTGCTGAAAGAGGATTGCCGTGTGGGGCGGCAAACCCGCAACCTCCTTCAGGATTTCCTCGAGCGGCCGCTCGTTGAAAAAGAGCAATTCAACCCTGTTCTCCAGCAGCGGCTTCAGTATCCGTTGCTGTTCGGCAGCCCAAAATCGCTCGTTGGGGGAGTTTCCGATGATCAGCGCGATGGCCTTCGTCTCCGGCAACAGCCGCAGAATGTTTTCGACAAGAGCGACTTGATCGAACCGCACCCCGACCACGGCGTCTTGCCCGGACAGCATGGATTGATCGACCCGGCGCAGTTCGACCACCGCGAGCAGCATCGGCGTCGCCGGATACAGCTCGGCCCTGTGCTGCTGGACGAAGCGAGCCGCGGGCGCATTGATGGCGATGATCAGATCGGGTGGCCGTTGAGCGTAGAGCGCCCCGAGATATTCGACAAATTTGGCTTCGGCAGCGGCGTCGCCATACCGGGCCGTGACGAGGGAATGTTCCTGAATGTCCAGTGGCCAGGGCGAAAGCCGGTTCAGTTCATTGCGGATCTCATTGCTCCACAGGACCGCCTGCTGGAAATTCGGGCCAAACGAATGAAGCAGCAGGATGCTCTTCGGCTGGGCGGTAGCCCCGCCAATCGAGACCACGAGAATGACGGCGGCGGCGACGCACATACAAACGAGCCGCGTCGGCCGCGAGGTGCGCGAGCGGCCATGCGGCCTCCATGGGGCGCGACCAGTCCGCCCATGAGTTTCCGCCGCCCGGTTGGCCCATCCAACGTAGCTACCTCATCGGCTCTCATGAGTACGCCTTACCATCCGACCTTGGCCAACAAATGGAGGGTACTCACCGTGTGCGGCGCATAAATCACGAGCGTGGAATTATTTCGCATACCCGAGTCTAAACAAAAATACGGACGTCAGAGCCTGTCTGAAAGAGGGAGCCTGATCCTGAACGACGCGCCGCCGTGATCCCGATTTTTTGCCGATATCAGCCCATGGTGCGCCTCGACGATGGTGCGCGCGATGGACAGCCCCATGCCCATGCCTTCCGGCCTTGCTGGTGAAGAACGGTTCGAAGACCTCTTTCAGTTTGTCTTCGGGAATGCCCGGGCCGCGATCCGACACGGATAGCTCGGCAAACTTTTCGACGCGCGAAGTCCGGATGCTGATGATGCGATTTTCGCTCGGCGTGTCCGTCATCGCGTCAATCGCATTGACGACCAGGTTAGTAATGACTTGCTGGAGTTGGATGCGATCGCCGATGATTGGCAGCGCGACCGGCGCGAGCAAACTGCGTCAATTCGACTTTCCGTCCGACCGCCAGCGCCGAAATAAATTCGACGGTTTCTTGCACTACTTCGTTGAGGTTCAACTTTTTCGGGTCGAAGGGTGCCTTTCTCATCACGCCGCGTAACCTTCGAATGACTTCGCTTGCGCGCTGGTTATCCCGCAAGATATCGTCAACGATCTCGTTGAGTTCTTCGATGTCGGGGTGCGAAGATTTCAGAATTGCCTGTGCCGTTTCGGCATTCGTCAGAACAGACGCCAAGCGGCTGATTGATCTCATGAGCAATTGTCGCGGTCAGTTCGCCAGCCGTCGAGAAGCGATTAACGTGCGCAAGTTCTTTCATGCGCTGCCGCGACTGTACTTCGGCAAGACGACGCCGACGATGCGCATTCAGCAGGGACACGATGAGCCCGGCTTGCAAGAGAATAACGGCGGTGATCAGCGCGATTTGCCACGAATAACGCTCCCACGCTGTCGGCTCCCGAAACAGGATTTCGCTTCCCGGTGGCAGGCGGCTCTCGCTGATGTTCCAGCGCTGAAGTTGTCGCCAATCATATTTCGGTGTTGAGAAACCGACTGGATCGATGCCACTTGTCTTCTCTCCTCCCAACATTCGGATGGCAACAGCAGCCATCGGTCGGGCACCCTCGGCAGGTGAAAACATCGGGCCACCGACAATCTGACCGTTAAAGTAGGTCTCGTCGAACGAAAAAATAGGAGCGTTGGCGACCTCGGAGATGCGCCTTAACGGCTCCTTGTCGCCATAGACGGCACCCGCGCCGTCCACCGCCAGCTGCTGATAAAAGATTGCACTGTGGGGCGGCAAATTCGCCACTCCCTTCAGGATTTCGCTGAGCGGCTGCTCGCCGTAAAAGATCAATTCAACCTTGTTCTTCAGCAGAGGGCCCAAGTACCCGTTGATGCTCGCCAGCCCAAAATCGCTCGCCGGGGGAGTTTCCGATGATGATCGCGATAGTTTTCGTTTCCGGCAACAGCCGCAATACGTTTTCGATAGCGGCAACCTGATCGTATCGCACCCCGGCCACGGCGTCTTGTTCGGACAACATGGCCTGTACAACCCGGCGTACTTCGACTGCCGCAAGCAGCATCGGCGTTGTCGGAAACAGTTTTGTCCTGTGTTGCTGGACGAAGTTGGCTGCGGGCGCCCCGAGAGCGACGATCAAATCGGGCGCTCGTTGAGCGTAGAGCGCGCCGAGATATTCGACAAATTTGGCCTCGGCAGCATCGTCGCCATCCAGAGCCGTGACGAGGGATTGTTCCTGAATGTTCAGCGGCCACGGCGACTGTCGGTTCAGTTCTTTCTGGATTTCCCTGCTCCATGCGGCTCCCTGCTCGAAATTCGGGCCGAACGTATGAAGAAACAGAACTTTTTTTGGCTGAGCGGCCGCCTCGCCAATTGAGACGAGCAGTTACGACAACGGCGACCACAAGCATGAACGAACGGCAGCGCCCCCAGCACCTGATCGCTAGCGCGATGCGCTTGTTGAGGTCATCGCGAGGGCCCTCACCAGTACATCGTCACGTTGGCCAGCAAATTGAGGGCACTCCCGGTCTGCGGCGTATAGATCACCGGCGTGGGATTATTCGTGTAGCCGAGCCCGAATGCCCATTCGAATGCCAGGTGCAACGGACGCATTATATGCCGCGGTGATCGAATAATTGCCGGCATGCGCAAGCTGGCCGCGCTGCAGGGCGGCATCGACCAGATAATGGCTGAAGACATTTCGGGAGACAACCACGGACACCATGTCTCTCGGCCGGGACGGCAGAACGCCTATCCCGTAGAGGCGTGCCTCGTAATACTGGCTGAAGCGATTGAGTTCCGGCGGCGCGTACATGGCGCTGACGCCGGCGTACCATCCCCTTGCAGCCTGACCTTGGACCGGCGCCAGTTGGACAAATTGTTGATCCGCCAGAACATAGGCAGCGTAATTCCCGGCCCTCCGGCCGCCAAATTCGAAATCGACGTACCGGCTGGTGTTGAGGATCGGCGCGGCACGCACCCAGGTCGCAAGCTGGCCGGGGGCCGCCTCCTTGCGATAACCGAACTCGTTGATGACGAGAATCCCGCTGTTCGGCGTTGACCACTCCAGGCCGGTCGGGTTAGCGGTCTTCTCGGCGAAGGGACCATCCGGACTGCTCGCTACCTGTACGCCGAACTTGTTGTAGAACCCGCCGGGACCATTGACCTTGATGTTGATCGCCGGTTTCGTCCAGGCCCAGGCGCTGAGGCCGGCCGCGACCGGAATTTGTCCGCTCGGTCCAAAGATGCTGGACGACAAATTGCCGGCCAGGAAGGGCCCCCAGTACTCGACGACATTGGCCAGGTATCCAACCTTCAACTCCACCTGCCTGTTCAGGAAGGTCTGATAATAGCTGAGGGTCGCGAGGCTCAAAGCGTTCGGGCCGGCGGGCTCCCAGGTGTCATAATTGTAGATTCCGCCGACCACGATCTGCCCATCGGAGATCCCGTATCTGCCGAGGTCGTAAGTCAGCTGCATCACGTTATTCGTGAAGAAGGTTGGCTTCTGACCGTTATAGAGCTGCTGGCCGAAGGTGGTCCGTTCCGCGGGCAGCATGTTGTCGAAAAAGCTGTTGTTGGTGTAGCCGATATATCCGATCCCGAGGGCGGCAAGACTTGATCGAATGCCGGCGAAATCAGGGTCGATGGTATCCTGCGGGCCGGGCAGCGAGATGGTCAGCCCCTTGATCCGAAGGGACTGAAAATCCGGCGTTGGCGCGGCTGGAGCGGCGCCGGATTTCGGAGAACCGGATGCAGTATTCTCCGCCAACTCTGCAGCATGACACGCTCCCTGAAGAAGGAATGCCGCACCAGACCGATAACGCGATCATCTTCAACATGGTCAGGGTTCAGCCGGAATGGGCGAGCGTGCCATGGATTACCAACTGCCGGACAACAAAAACCTGATCCGGAACGATGCCCCACCGCCATCCCGGGTTACCGGCCACGTCTGCCTATTGTGCGCACCCACGATGTTCCGCGCAATCCTTGGCGGAATTTGTGGCGGGCCTGCGCTTTTTGTGGCCTGCCGGACAGATAACCCAGGGCAAAGCCTCTATCGTGCCCGTAAGGGACACGGAGGTCCCGGTCCGGCGTGTCGGTGGCAGGTCAGGAATCTCGATGGATCGAAACCTCGTCTTGGTGGTCGACGATGACCTGGGGATGCTGAAGGGGGTACAGCGTCTCCTCCGGCAGCATGCCTACGAATCCATCCTGTTTTCATCTGCCAGGGCTTTCAGAAACCACGTCGACTTCGAAAGCGCGGTTTGCGTCATCCTCGACATCAACCTGACCGATGGATCAGGGATCGAACTCAGGCATGGGCTCAGGGCTGACGGGCATTCTGTGCCGGTCATTTACATGACGGCGAGCGACAGCCCTGCCATTCGCGAGGCTGCGCTGCAGTCCGGGTGCATCGCTTTCCTGACCAAGCCATTCTCGGTTCAGGAACTGATCGAGCCGCTCAAAAGGGCCGGCAGAAGCGCAGACGCGCACTAACGCTTCAGCGAGCCTACGGAGAGCGGTTGGCAGACAACGCGACCAGCGTCAGGCGGGCCTACCCCCTTGAATCGCGCCATGGATCGCCAACTCCCGGACGAGGGGAAGCCTGATCCTGAACGACGCGCCGCCATGATCCCGGTTTTTTGCCGATATCTTCCCATTGTGCGCCTCGACAATGGTGCGCGCGATGGACAGCCCCATGCCCATGCCTTCGGCCTTGCTGGTGAAGAACGGTTCGAACACCTCTTTCAGCTTGTCTTCGGGAATGCCCAGGCCGCGGTCCGACACGGATAGCTGGGCAAAGTTTTCGACGCGCGACGTCCGGATGCTGATGATGCGGTTCTCAGCAGGCGTGCCCCTCATCGCTTCGATCCCGTTCATGACGAGGTTCAGAATGACCTGTTGGAGCTGAATGCGGTCGCCGAGGATCGGAAGCGCTTCCGGCGCGATCACGCTGTCGAGTTCGAATTTTCGTCCAACGGAAAGAGAAGAAAAAAACCCGAGCGTTTCGCGAACAACCTCATTCAGGTCGAAGTTTTTCAGTTCAAAAGGCGCTTTCTTCAGCAGGCTGCGCATCCTCCGGATGACCTCGCTGGCGCGCCGGTCATCCTGCAGGATATCGTTCACGATCTCCCTGAGTTCGACGATGGCGGGGAGCCCGGCGATGTCGGGGCTCTGGGATTTCAGGATTGCTTCTGCGGTTTCGGCGTTGGTCAGAATGGACCCGAGCGGCTGGTTGATTTCGTGGGCAATCGAGGCGGTCAGTTCGCCGGCGGTCGAGAAGCGGTTGACATGGGCAAGCTCCGCCAGTCGCTGCCGCGACTGCACTTCGGAAAATTTTCGCCGACGATGCTCGCGAAGCAGGACCATGATCAGCCCGGCCTGCACCAGAACAATGGCGAGGACGAATGCGATTTGCCACCAATACCGTTCCCACACCACCGGCTCGCGGAAGTGGACGGTGCTGCCGGGCGGCAAATTGCTCTCACTGATTCCCCAGCGCTGCAATTGCCGCCAGTCGAACATGGGCGCCGCCACTTCCACGAAGGTGGGCTTGATGTCGCCGACCTTCTCACCGTCAAGGATGCGGAGGGCGACCTCCGCGGCCTTTCTGGTTTGTCCGGCAACGACCTGCATCGGACCGCCGACGATCCCCTCTCCCAAAAAGGTAGCATCGTGAAAAAACACCGGAGCGTTGGCTACGCGATAAAGCCGTGAGAACGCACTGTTGCCTTCATGCGCCACGCCCGCCGCGTCCACATTCAATCCAATCCAGAAAATCGCGCTGTGTGGCGGAAGGTTGGCTGCGTTCTTGAGCATGTCTTCGAACGAGAGTTCATTGTACCACCGGAATTGCACGCGATCGGTCAGGCGCGCGGTGGCCTTGGCGACCTCGTTCCGCCAGAACGTTTCGCTCGGCGAGGCCCCGACAACGACGGCAATGGTCGTTGTCTGGGGCAGCACGCGCATGATATTTTCAAAGAAAGCGAAATCGTCGTTGGAAGCCGCTACCACCGTGTCGTATTCGGTCAACTTGTCGAACGCTACCCGGCGTCGCTCGACTGCCGTGAACAGCATGGGCGTCGTTGCAAAGAGGTCCTTGCGGTGCGCCTGCACGAAATTGGCGGCGGGGGCGCCGATGGCGATGATCAGGTCGGGCGGCTGGTCGACATTGAGGCTGCGAAGATACTCGACGAAGGGAGCGTCGGATTTGTCGCTGTTTCGCCTTGCATTCAACAGCGAGTGGTCCTGAAACTCCACGGACGTCCGCCGGCTCAACTCCGCGCGAAGGGCTTCCGAATAATCAGTCCACGGCCTGAAACGAAGACCGAATGAATGCAGCATCATCACCCGCTTGGGCTCTGGATCAGCCGCATGGCCGGGCGTCGATGTTCCCAACAGGATGGCTGCGGTTGCCAAAACGACAACAGCCAGCTTGGAAAGAGACGGGAATGGCAGGGTCATTCGCGAGCGTATCGCCGATCTATCTCGAGGGTCAATTCCCCGGCCAAATCACCCTGTTGTCTCTTGGCGAGTGTTGACGACACGTGAAACGGACCAGTCCGGCCTGCGCTCCGTTCCATCACGAGCGCGCCCGCAATTCATCGCGGATGGAGCATTCCGATCCGCTCGGCCAGCGAAACCAGTTCTGCAAGGGATTGTGCCTCGGTCTTTTCCATGACCTTCTGACGGTGTGCCTTCACCGTGCGTTCGGTAGATCCCAATTCGCGCGCGATATGCTTGTTGGTCTTGCCGAGGATGACGAGTTCGAAAACCTGCCGCTCGCGCGGCGTCAGCTTCGCCACGAGCGCGTGAAGGCGGTCGATGGCGGTTTTTGCAGCCCATGACGCTTCGTGCCGCTCCAATGCCCGATTGATCGCGGGCAACAACTCGTCGGCGGGCACCGGCTTCATCAGAAAGTCGTGCGCGCCCGCCTTGACCGTCTGTACCGTCGTCCTGACGTCGGCATGGCCGGTGAGGAAAATGATGGGAAGCGTCGAGCCGCGCTGGTTCAACAGGGTTTGCAGGTCCGGACCGCTCAGGCCCGGCATCCGGACATCGGACAAGATGCAACCCGGTCGCGTCTCGTCAGGCAAGCGTTCGAGCAAGTCCTGCGCCGACGAATAGGTCTCGACGTCATATCCCGCGCTGCTCAGGAGACGCTTGAGGGCGGTCCGAAGCGAGGCGTCGTCATCGACGATATAAACATTGCCGGGCAATAGCCGCTCCCAACCGCATCGCCGGCCGCGGGACGTGACAGCCATCGCCCGCCGGGTTTCGGATCGTCGAAGCCACGTGGCGGAGGCTAAAATGAAGGGCCGTCTGCCGCAAGGTGGAACCTCGACGCAATTGCGTCCAGGCACCGGGCAGGCCGCCAGTATGCGCGGCCGTCAGGGCGTTTTCTTCACGATCTGAAAGCCCTTGGATTGCAATTCCAGCATGATGGTCATCGCCAGATGTGCGCATTCCTTCCCGCTGATCCAGTGCGGGTTTTTCCAGTCCGGGTCATCTTCCTTTGGATAGCTGACAAAGGCCGAGCGAATGGCGGACTCAATCGTATCCTTGGGATCGTCAGACATCCTTGTCCTTTATGCGCGCGAACAGTCTGGATGGGGCCCCGCAGCGATCCTTACCCCCGGGACAGTCTTTGACGATGACGGAGGGAGGCTTGACCTAGATCAACGGCCCAGGGACAGGGAGCGCATGGTTAGGCCTCGACGTTGGAGGCTTCCATGAAGCATACCAGAACCAGGCAAGCGATCCTGGCTGCCGCCGTTGTCGCCTGCGGGATGATGGGATCGATCGAGTGGTCAGGCGACGCCGGCCCTCCGCAGCACTTCCTTCGTGGAGATTTCACGATTTCGGTCTCCGCTGCCGAGGCGCGTGAACCGGTCCGACGCGCCTCCTGCGCCCTCGTCCGGTATTACGTCGCGAGATACACGGCGGCGGCTGCGGAGGCGTGGGCTCGAAGCAAGGGCGCGACGGACGCCGAGATCCAGACCGCCCGGAGTTGCATCAGACCTCAACAAGCCGCGCTGGTCGGTCACGTCACTCACTAGGCTGTTCAGGACGTCGCTCGCAACCGCCGTGCACACAGGCCCGTTACGCTCGGCCGGCGGCACGGCAATCCTCAAGCCGTGCCGCCTTTCGGCTCACTGATACGCGGCGCAGACGCCGGCATTCCATCGCACGCACCTGCGGACGGCGCGGCGGGTCTGCCGTACGGTGGTCCGTGCGACGCATACGCCGTTTATTCTGGTCCTGCCGGGGCCACATCCGACGGCAATCTCCGTCACCATGTCGTCCGGCGGAGCAATCGGTGCAGGCGTCATGGCCTGTGCCGAGGTTGCCATTGTAAAGGCGAAGCCGGCGATAGCGATCAACTTGAGCATTGTTTCTCTCCCACGGGCTGTACGACGGGGAGCGGCTTTTCAGCCGCCGCGGTCGGATCTCGGATGGTTCAATTCCGTTCTGCATCGAACGCGATGCATGTCGTTGCGTTTCGGACCGGTGGGACTTGACATAGATCAAGAGAGACGAAGCAGCCGCAATCCGGGATTTCGTGTGATTGGTTCCGGCCAAGGCGCACCTGCTTCAGTCAGCATCACTTGCCCACGTGGACAATGGCCGTCAGGGCAATGGTTCCTGACACCCGCTCTTCGTTGGCTCTTCGGGATAGATCGCTTCAGGCAGGGGCGCAGAATGACAGATCAGTCGGAGCTCAATTCGCGCGCCGAACTATGCAGAGAGTTGGCACAGCGTGAGCCGGCCAACCATATTTTCTGGATTGCGGAGGCGGAAAATTGGTCACGCCTTTCGAAAGCGAAGCCTCGCGGTCGGGACAGCGCAGCGATTGATTCCGGAATTTTGGCGCGTTTGCGCGCGCAATCGACCAGGATCCTGTTCATTCTCGCATAGCAGGCGTTGTGCGAAACAGACCGTGAAATGTGCGCTGCCGCGCATCCCGGTCAGCCAGGCGCAATGGTCAAATCCTGGTTCCGCGGCTCGGCTTGTTGCTCGCCACTTCCAGCCGACGGCATTCCTTGATCTGGATCAACCCTGCTGACCGCAGATTATTATCCTTGGCATGTTCAGCTCAGGAGGTTGCAATGAGGACAATAAGCATCAAGCGGACATTGTTGGCGACCGCGACACTCGCCTTCGGAACCCTTGCATCGATCAATTGGTCGCCAGGCGAGGGTCCTTCCATCGCCGTTGACAGCGCGCAGGCCAGGGTAGGGCGGCCGTTGACCCCCGTAAGCGTCGCAGGCGTTGCACGGCGGACGACGCGCCGTGCGGTGGTCGGCGGAGCGGCTGTGGGTGCGGCCGCTGCCGGCTGCGTCCGCGTGCTGGTGAACGGCACATATGTCTGCCGCTGAACTGTAACCACACGGTCCGATGGTGCCGTTCGGACCGAAACGCACGGATTTCGGACGGCCCGTCACGAAGATGCCCTGGGGCCGAAATAATCGGCGGCTTGAGGCTTGATCGATGGCTCCCCGGGGTCTCCGATGGAAGTACTCCCGGGGCGCCAGGGCGAACTTTTGCGTGCGCTTTCTTGATCTGGATCAAGCTGGAGCCCGAGCGAGCGCCGGTAGGCTCACGACGTTAAGGACAGGTTCTATCGTGCCGCATCCGGTCCGCGAGCCAGGTTGCGCGCATGCGAACGAGGTATCGAAGCGATGGCTCCGAAGCTGTTTCGGCAAAACATGTCCGGCGACGAAATCATCCAGCTGGCGGTTCGCCTGGCGCTGCTGGTCTTCCTGGTTTTCTGGTCGTTCGTACTGGTCCGTCCGTTCATTCCGATCCTGCTCTGGGGCATCGTCCTGACCGTTGCCCTGTACCCGGTCTATGCCTGGCTATCTTTGCATCTCGGCGATCGGCCGAAGCTTGCGGCTACCACCATCACGGCCATCATTCTCGCGATCATCATCGGACCGGTGGCATGGCTCGGCTTCGGCCTGGTCGATGGCCTGCAAACCCTTGCAAGCCAGCTCGGCGCAGGCACTTTTGCCATTCCATCGCCTCCCGAAAGCGTCAAGGGTTGGCCAGCCGTCGGCACGTATGTTTACGGCTTCTGGGAGCAGGCTTCGACCAATCTCAGCGCCTTGCTGCGCCAATTCGCGCCGTATCTGAAGCAAATGGCCGGCCCGGTACTCGCCTTTGCCGGCAGTGCGGGCTTCGGAACGCTCCAATTCGTTGCGGCGGTCGCACTCTCCGGCTTCCTGTTCCACTACGGCCCGCGGCTCGTTGCGGCAGTCAGGAGAATTCAGGCGCGGCTGGTCGCGCGGCGAAGCCAGGATTTCGTCACGCTGGCCGGACTGACGATAAGCTCGGTGGCTCAGGGGGTCATCGGCGTGGCCGTCCTGCAAGCGCTGCTGGCTGGAATTGGCTTGAAGCTTGCAGACGTGCCTTACGCGGGCGTGCTGGCTCTTGCCGTGCTGATTCTTGCCATCCTGCAGATCGGCTCGGCGGTCGTCCTCATTCCCGTCATCATATGGATTTGCGCGACCAAGGATTTCGCCGTGTCGGTCCCGCTGACGATCTATCTGCTGATCGTGGGGTTCGCCGACAACATCCTGAAACCGATGCTGATGGGGCGCGGGCTGAACACACCCATGATTGTCATCTTCATCGGTGTCCTGGGCGGCATGCTGGCGCATGGAATGCTCGGCCTGTTCGTCGGGCCCATCATCCTGGCGGTGACATGGGAGCTGATAACGGCGTGGATCGGCGAAGAGCGGACCGAGGCAGCTCCGTCCGATGCTGAACAGGGCACACAAAAACTCGCGGCCGAAGCCTAGCGCTCCGGCGCAACGTTCGACCCATCATTCGCTGCTTCCGCCGCGTGCCCGGTTCTACGAACAACCCTGCTGCGTGTCCGACGCGCGCTCCTCCCTTGACCTATGTCAATAGTCCGCGCCCGCCCGAGCGGAATGCTGTGGCATGGGTTGCAAACAGTATTTGAGAAAGATTTGAGCATGTCTGCCGACCAGCCAGCCATCCCGGGCGATAGGTCGCTCGGACTCTTTGCATCCACTTTTGCCTATCCGGTGGATATCAGGCAGCGCAGTGTCCCGTTCCTCGATGTCCTGCGAATGCGCGGACTGCAATACCGCAAGCACCTCGCCGAGACCGCACCTCATGTCCTGGATGCCATCGACCTGATCATCGGCAGCAGCATGCTTCATCGGCCGCTCAATTATGCGCCGCGTGCGTTGTGCCGCCAGGCGGGGCGGCGATCGATGCCAGGCGCCGACCGTTCGCGGTGATCGACCCTCGAGCCGGTCACGGTCGGCTTCGATGGATTCAGGGTTGCCGTCAAGATCGGCGTCGCAATGAAAGCCGACGGCCTCGCCGGCGCATCGCGGGCGAAGGCGTCATAGGCCCCGAGAGATCGGAGAGTTGGACATGGCTATTGCATCCAGGGCTGCTGCCGAAATCAAACCGGGCGCCAGATACGACCGTCTCATCGCCGTCGACGCCGTTGCGATGTGACCGCCATGGATACGATCCTAGTCGTCAACGCCGGCTCCTCGAGCGTCAAGTTCCAGGTATTCGCCGTGGATGGCGACGGCAGGCTGCGCCGGCAGATCAAGGGGCAGATGGACGGGATTGGCAGCCGTCCCCAGCTGCGCGCCACCGACGCCAGCGGCGACGCCCTGGCGGCTCGCGCCTATCCGATCGAAGGTGTGCCGGACGTGCCGGCCGCCTTGATGCTCGCGAGCGCCTGGCTGCGGGACGAACTTCAATTGAGTCCGCTCGCCGTCGGCCATCGGGTTGTCCATGGCGGTCCCGATTACGATCGCCCGGTGTTGATCGACCATGGGGTGGTCGCGCGTCTCGAGCGGCTCACAGCGCTTGCTCCGCTGCATCAGCCCCACAACCTGTCGCCGATCCGCTCGCTGCTGGCCAATTTTCCCGCGCTGCCCCAGGTCGCCTGCTTCGACACCGCATTTCATCGCAACCATGACGAAGTCTCCGACCATTACGCTGTCCCGCGCCGGCTGCATGAGGACGGGGTCAGGCGTTACGGATTTCACGGGCTTTCCTATGAATACATCGCAAAGCGCCTGCCGGACGTCGCGCCGGAAATAGCCGGCGGCCGCGTCATCGTCGCCCATCTCGGCAGTGGCGCCTCGATGTGCGCCATTCACGGCGGACGCAGCGTCGAGAGCACGATGGGTTTTACCGCGCTCGATGGACTTGCAATGGGAACGCGGTCCGGCCAAATCGACCCCGGTGTCGTTCTGTACCTGATGACGGCGAAAGGAATGTCGGCCGTCGCGGTCCAGGATTTTCTCTACCGCGATTGCGGGCTAAAGGGGCTTTCCGGTGTCAGCAATGACATGCGTGAGCTGCAGGACAGCAGCGATCCGCACGCGGCCTTCGCCGTCGATTATTTCGCCTACCGGGTTGCGCTGCAGGCCGGAATGCTGGCCGCGGCGTTGCAGGGTATCGACGGCTTCGTGTTCACCGCGGGGATCGGTGAAAATTCCGTCGGCATCCGGGCAAGGATTGCAGAACGGCTCGAATGGCTCGGGCTGTTGCTTGATCCGGCCGAGAATGCGCGTCACGCCCCGCGGATATCCCGCGCAGACAGCCCGATTCCGGTCCACGTCGTGCCGACTGACGAGGAACTCATGA
This sequence comes from uncultured Alphaproteobacteria bacterium, assembly GCA_963706975.1. Taxonomy (GTDB): domain Bacteria; phylum Pseudomonadota; class Alphaproteobacteria; order Rhizobiales; family Xanthobacteraceae; genus Bradyrhizobium. The sequence goes on along the minus strand of CAVPOL010000055.1, from coordinate 6,821 downwards.
TAGCGCAGCACACATTGTCGCTGCTGTTGAACAGTCATCTGTCCTCAAGCCCGAAACGCGCGACAGCGTCATGACAATTGCCGTGCCCATGACGCAATCATATTTCCGGGCCGACATTGCGGCGCGGCAGAGCGGTCCATCTCCGGAGGCATTCGCATGATACGTCAGTTTCTGGTCGCCGTGGCCGCCAGCGTCTGCAACATTGCAATTCATGCCCTGGTCATGGTGACCGTCATAAAGGTCGCGCGCATGGCCGATGAGATGGCAACGAGGCATCAGACGCTTCGGTTGATCGCCGTCATGAGCGCCACCGTGACCGTCCTGATGGTGGCCCATTTTGCCGAGGTGCTGGTCTGGTCGTTGATCTACGTGATATTCGGCGTCGCGCCGGAAGGCTCGGACATCGTCTATTTCGCCTTCGTGAACTTTGCCACGCTTGGATATGGCGATGTGACGCCGGTCGAACGCTGGCATCTGCTCGGGCCCATGACGGCGATGAACGGCGTGCTGTTGTACGGCTGGTCGACGGCGGTGATCTTTGAGGTGTTGCGGATGACGCTGCTGGCGAACAACGAGGGCGATACCACCGGGTGGCCAAAATAGCGTGCGCGCACAGCGGTCATGACAGCCGGCAGGCCTCATCTGTCGGTCGCGCATGCCGGTGCAAGGCCGCCGCGCTTGGCGGGCGATGTGCGCGTCCCTTGATCTGTATCAATTCCCGCGCCGGTGCCACCGGTCAGTTCTGTATACACGCTCAGGACTGGCCTCGATCGGGTCGCTTCCGGGAGCGGATGCCGCTCCAGGATCATCTGGAGCTTTCAGGGAGATCAAAATGAAAAAACTCTGGATCACATCATCTGCATCGGCATTGCTGATTGCCGGCTTCATGGCCGCAAGTACGGAACCGGCCAGCGCCGTCATTTACTGCACGTATGTCGGCTACCCTTCGGGCTGCATCGCAAGGGCCGGTGTCGTGCTGCGCCCGCGGCCGGTTGCGCGCGCGGCGGTGGTGACCCCCGGCACACCCATGAACCGTGGCGGCCCGGTCAATCGCGTCGGCCGGCGTTGACCACGCACCTTTCGGCGAAAGCGGCAACGGTCGGGCGTTGCTGATCGCCGCCAAGCGGCATTGACTGGCGAAGCGAACGTCACGCCAACAGTTCCGTGCCCGCGCCTGTATTGCAGCGGGTACGGAGTATCATCGCAGCTCTCCGGGGCAGACGACGCTGACGCATTCAGCAGCTGTCCCCGAGGAGGCTCTAGCGCCAGTGCTTCTGCATCGCGCTCATGACGGTTTCCGACTTGTGGGTCTTGCAGTAATTGCCGACGACCCGCCGGTTTCGTTCCACGTAGCGGAAGTCGAGTGTGTCGAGGTTCTTGGTGGCGCTGAAATATCCGCTCATCCACGAGCCGATCAAAGCCTGCCGTTCTGCGTCTGATGCCAGGAGCTGCTGGCAGGTGATGAGTGAAAGGTCGATCACGACCTGCGCCTTCGCCGCGGGCCCGCAAGCCAGCACGAGGGCAGTGGCTAGAATGATGCGCTTCATGACGAAACTCCTGACCAGTAATGGTTATCGGGCGGTGGAGTGTTGGAGGCCCGCCATGACGGTCTGAGCCGGGTTGGTAGCGCACCAGGCTTTCACGTTGGCGACGTTTCTCGCATAGGCATTCAGGTCAACGAAGACGTAGCCGTTCTTCTGGTTGAACCAGCCGCTCATCCAGGCCGAGAAGTCGGCGGATTGGGCAGGGGCCATCGCGAGATACTGTGCGCAGGTGACGCGAGACATGTCGATGCTCGCCTGGGCATGAGCACCAACCGGCGTCATGGCTGCGGCAATCGCCAGGCAGAATACCAGCTTCTTCATGGAACACTCCGTCAGGTCTGAAGCGTACATTCTGACGCAAAAAAGCGATCACCGGCTTGAGATATATCAAGCCTTGCGCAGGCGCGGTTGCCCGAGCGGGAGCGGCTGGCGGGCACATGTGTTGCTGCAGGCGGCATCCCGCAATTCCAAAACAAAAGGCCGGCCTCTCGGCCGGCCTTTCCAACTTTGGCTGAAGCGCGATCAGTATTTCGCGACGACCGGGCCGTAGCCGCCAAACTTGTAGTTCACCCGGATGGTGAGCAGGTCGATGTCCTGACGGATCTCGTTGACGGCGCCGGCGAGCAGCGGATTCACCGAGAACGAATTGTTCGAGGTTCCCATGAAAAGGCGGTCATATTCGAGACCGACCGTCCAGTTCGGCGAGAAGCCGTACTCAAATCCGAGCCCGACCGTGCCACCCCAGCGGGTCGAACTCGCCCCGCCGGCGGTGACGCCGGTTGCGATGTTCGTCACGTCAACGAAACTCCGTGCCGTGGCCGCGCCGCCCTTCACATAAAACAGGGCATTATTCCAGGCATAGCCGATCTGGCCGGTAAAGAGGCCGATCGCGTCGACCCGGGCGCTGGTGTTGAACAGCGGATTGATGGTGCTGACACGGGATCCGTGGATGTCGGCCCAGTCACCCATTGCCTCCACACCGAAGACAAACTGCGCGGTCTGCCAGCGATATCCAATCTGGCCGCCGAGGAACTCCGCCCGATCGACTGGCGCAGCCCTCATTGAGGATCGTACCCGGCACGACAAAACTCCAGCAATCGCGGCTCTGGCCCCAACCGCCATTGGCGCCGATATAGAAACCGGTCCAGTCATAGATCGGAGCAACGACGACAGGCGCTGCCTTGTAGGGCCGCGCAGCCATGTCGGCGGCGACAGCCGATCCGGACAAGGCAACAAGGCCAACCATACCGAGTAGGAGCTTTTTCATGACACGTATCCCTCACTTCGTGGAATAAATCTGGTTCGTTATCGCGATCACCCTAGAGCGGGATGAGTTTAGGTTGATGCGTATCCTGAATTTTCGAAATAGTTAGCACATTCCTTTGGTTTGAAGGCGTTGAGCGCCTCACCGATAGCGGCCCAGACGGCTTCGATGGTTCGCGCGGCGGCTTTGCGCAGCAGGTGCTTGAGCTTGGCGAAGACCTGCTCGATGGGGTTCAGGTCGGGCGAATATTTCGGCAGGAAGAAGAGCTTTGCGCCGACTGAGCGGATAAGCGCCCGCACAGCTTGGCCCTTGTGGCTTCCGAGATTGTCCATGATGACGATGTCGCCGGGCTTCAGGGTCGGGAGCAGAACCTTTTCGACGTAAATCGTGAAGCTCTCACCGTCGATCGGGCCATCGAGGACCCAAGGCGCCTCGATCCGGTCGCAGCGCAGCGCAGCCAGGAAAGTCGTTGTCTTCCAGTGACCATGCGGGACCTTGGCTGTGAGCCTGGTGCCGCACGGCGCCCAGCCCCGCAAGGTGGCCATGTTGGTCTTGGTCCAGGTCTCGTCGATAAAGACCAGGCGCCCGGGATCGATCTGGCCCTGATACTTCTGCCATTGCGCGCGCCGGCGGGCGACGTCGGGACGGTCACGTTCGCTGGCGACGAGGCTTTTTTTTGAAGCTTAGATTCTCGGCGTGAACGAACTCCCACACCGACCGGTAGTCGACCTTCAGCCCACGTTCGGCAAGTTCGATCACCAGCCCGCGCAGGGTGAAGTCCCTTTCCCTGGTGCGCTCCAGCAACCAATCTCGGTGCTTCCCCGAAATCTTCTTTGGCTTGTGCCCACCCATCTGGCCCGGCGCAAAGCTGCCGGTCTCTCGGAAGCGCCGAACCCAAATAATCGCCGTGTTGACACCCACCCCAAATTGCACCGCCGCCCGGTGGCAGGACAGCCCGCCCGGATCAACCGCCGCAACTACCCGCTCGCGAAGATCCATCGAATAAGGCTTGCCCATCCATGCTGGCCTCCTTCCAGCCAGCATGTTGAATCAGAGCCGTACTGATTTGGGAATCCCAAATCGAATCAACCTAACCTCATCCCGCTCTAGGCGCGCCGGGCCGGAAGCCGCGTATCAAAATGGCAACACTCAAGCGCATTTGGTTTGACGGAAATCCGAGCTCACAATTTCCGTTCAGGCCTGATGTTTAACGGCTTCTTAATAAAATTCGTGCCGTATATGTTGATTGCCGTGCACATAGCGCGGCTCAAGGCTGGGCATCGGTCGCGGGATCTGTCGCAATGGCAATCGAAGCGATGAGTGAAGACTAGTCTGTCTTCGTTGCTGGCCCGTGCAAGTCTTCCCCGTCCTTCGATTCCGGCGGCTGGCCGGTTTCAAGCCAGGCCGGGATCTCCTCCGACGGGATCGCCCTTCGCGGCAAATGGGGATTGATGGTGCCGGCGGTGACGATCAACCCGCCATCGAATTTCGCCCGCGCGAAATCCCTGGCTTCCGCTTCGGTTTCAAACGTCTTGGTCAACCGGGGGCTTCGGCGCTGTACCAAGGCGCCGGTTCTCGGTACTTCAAACGTGACATACCAAGTATGATTTATCATCCCTGATCCAGGCGGGCACGCCGGCTGGCCCTTGTCACGATGACTTCGATCGGTCGCAAACAAAAATTCGCCTTCTGGTTAGCGTTGGTGCCGCGATCGATCTTCGCTCGCCGCACATCCAGCAAGGAGGATTCGGGCTCCGACGGCTTGACCTAGATCAAGCCCGTCAACTGATGGCCGCGCCTTATGGATCCGGACACCATCACAACGATCAGCCGGAATTGATTTCAGATCCCAAAATCATCTGGTTCCAGGATCAGCCGCCCGGCGGGCTTGGCACAGCAGCTCCGGAGCCGGAACCCGATCCCGTGATCGTGGCCGATGGGCAGGCGCTGTCGAGTATCAGGAGCATGTGCGCCGTGGCGCGAACCAGCGCCGAGAGCCTGGCACAGGCAATCCACACCGACCTGACGAGGGTAGACAGGCTTCGCTTCGCCAGCGCCAACCGAATGTCGCTCGAACTCGCCAGGACAATTTCCGATGCTTCAAATCGTGATGCGGCTCTCCGGCACATCATCCAGCTCTGCATGACGGCAAACGACTTGGAAGCGTCGAAGATACTGGTTCAGGGCATTCAATCCGAACCGATCCGCGAAGAACTCTTGCTGGCGTATCCGACCTTGCTCCTCTGATTCCCAAAACAAGCATCGCCGACCTTGATCTTGATCAAGGGTCCCGCGTGCGACAGGGCGCTTCTCGCGAAGGGGATCATGGAGCATCGAATGCCCCTGGCGCGATATTTTTCCCTGATTGGTGGAGCGCTGCTCGCGCTGCTGTTGATTTCTGGACGCGTGCTTTCCAGCACTCCCGGTCGCGGCGAAGGCAAAGGCCAATTTGCCGGTCATTCGCATTTATTCCGACCATAAATGGCCGGAGCGCACGGTGTACGATACCAGCCTCCCCACGATCGTTCCGACCTCGATCGCAAGCACGCAAGTGATCGTGCCCGCGCCGCAAACGATTGCCGACGCTCCGGCCGGTGCGAGAGAACGCGAAGCCTTTGCGATGCTGCCAATGTCTGCGGTGAGTTCAGGCATCCAACGCAAAAATGCGGGAACCAAAACCCCGACAGCAAATCAAAATCGCCAGGAAACGCCCGCCGGCATCCAGGGTGGCGATGGCGCGCCACCTGCAACTTGGCTGGTTTGGAGGCAGCTTCTGGTGAGGGCGGCGGGCGATTTCGGCGCGGGGTGCGGCGAACTGCCGGAACGTGAAGTGGTGAGATAGCCCTCGTCCTACAGATCCAGATCCGCAAGCCGCATGCGGTCCAGCAGCACGATTTGCCGCTGTGTCTGGCCGAGGAAGCCGAGGATACCCTTGCCGTGGAGCTGCGAGAGCGCCCTTGATACGGTTTCGAGCGTAAGGCCGAGATAGTCGGCGATATCGCGACGGCACATCGGAAGGGCCATGACGCCGGCGGCCGACAGGCGGCGGTCCATTTCCAGCAGGAATGCGGCAACCCGCTCCAGCGAGGTCTTGCGTCCCAGCAGCAGCATGTGGTCTTCGGCATGCTGGAGATTGGTGGTCGTCATGTTCAGAAGGTCGAGCGCGACCATCGCGTCGCTTTCCGCGACTTGCTCGAGGCTGCACCGTTTCATCAGCCTTACTGTCGTATCGATGATCGCCTCCGCGGTGAAGCGGTGCTCGGTGCCGTTCTCCAGGCCAAAAATGTCACCGGCCAGGTGAAAGGCGCCGATCTGGCGGCGGCCATCGGAGAGGAGTTTGTGGATGCGAACGGCACCTTCAATGACCTGGTAGATGTAGTCGGCCGGCTCGGCCTGGCCGTAAATTTCGGTGCCTCTGTCATATTTGAATTCGCTGAGGACGATTCGTGCGCGGGAAAGCTGGCCAAGCTCTCCCAGAGCCTTCGGCTTGCTGCCGGGATGGGCGTTGACGTTGACAAACATGGATGTCCCCCCAGTTCGAGACAAGTTGTTCGCATCCGTGCGGCTCGCACGACCGAAGATCTGAAAAACCCCGGAAATTCCGCCAAGATGTTCTTAGACCAGCGCGCTTGAAGTGAGCTATTGTCTCAAGGGTCATTGTCCTGAGGGACAATGCCCGTTTATGCATGTTGGGTGGAATAGCGAGATGGTCTAACGACCTTATGCAGCACAGGCCGCGTATTCTCAGGCCTAACATCGGCTGATAGTCTCTCCACGACTTGACCCATCATGGGAGGCCCTTTTGCCCGGGCTGGTACATGTCGTTGATGACGACGCTTTTTCCGAACGGCTATGCAACGCCGTTTGAAGAAGGCAGGCTACGAAGTCGCAATTTATCCGTCGGCCCAGGATTTGCTGGATCGCCTGCCGGACGAAAATGAATCAGGCTGCATTCTTCTCGACGTGCGGATACCGGGATTGAGCGGTCCACAATTGCAGGACCGCCTGGGTGA
>CAVPOL010000054.1:0-25662 GCA_963706975.1 uncultured Alphaproteobacteria bacterium | reverse complement strand
GTGGGCCCGGCAGGACTCGAACCTGCAACCAGACCGTTATGAGCGGCCGGCTCTAACCATTGAGCTACAGGCCCCGCCGCGAACGGCCGCCTTGGGCGGCACGCAACGGTGCCGGCACCGTTTACAGGGGCGGCCGCGATCCGGCAATGCCGGGGGTCAATCCACCGACACCCCCGCGAACTCCACCACCTTGCGCCATTTCTCGGTCTCGTCGGCGACCAGTTTGCCGAACTCGGCCGGGGTCATCGGTTTTGGAATGCCGCCGACGTCGGCGAGCCGCGCCACCAGCTTGGGATCCTTCAGCGCCACGCCGACCGCCTTGTTGAGAATCTCGATGATCTCGGGCGGCATGCCCTTCGGCCCGGAGATGCCGTAGAACCCGACCGATTCGAATCCCGGCACGGTTTCGGCGACCGTCGGGACATCGGGCACGGTTGGCCAGCGCTTTGGCGAGGTGACGCCGAGCCCGCGCAGGGTGCCGCCGCGCACCTGTTCCAGCGCCGACGGCAGGTTGTCGAACAGCACCTGCACCTTGTTGGAAATCAGGTCGGGCATCGCCGCCGAGGAGCCCCGATAGGGCATGTGGGTCATCTCGACCTTGGTCAGCGCCTTGAACAATTCCGCCGACATGTGCACCGAGGTGCCGTTGCCGGATGAAGCATAGGACACCTTGCCCGGGTTGGCCTTGCAGTAGTCGATGAACTCCTGGACGGTTTTGACCGGCAGCCCCATCGGCACCACCATCATGTTGGTGAGCTGCATGATGCTGGCGACCGGCGCGGTGTCGCGGATGAAATCGTAGGGCAGCTTCTTGTAGAGCGAGGTCGAGATCGCGTTGTTGGGCGCGACGAACAGCAGCGTATAGCCGTCCGGCGGCGAAGCGATCGCCGCGGCGGCGGCAATGTTGCCGCCGGATCCGGCGCGGTTCTCCACGATGAACTGCTGGCCGAAATGCTCCGAAAACCACTGCGCCATGATCCGCGCCACGGTATCGACCGGACCCCCGGCGGTGAAGCCGATCAGCCACTTCACCGGGCGGTTCGGATAATCGGCGGCGGCTGCCGGCGCGGCGCCGGCGGCAAGGCCCGCCAGGCAGACCAGACTGAACATGGCCGTACGCAAGGCTGCGAACATGAGCTCTCCTGTCGCGTTGTTGTCGTCACCGGGCTGTTGACGCCCGTCGCATCCATGCTTTCATACAATGGCGAAGTTGCCTACATTGCTTTTTGGCGCTGGCCTCCACATGATGCCGCGCATTCACAGCGGCGCGCCGCCGCCCGAGGGCAGCAAATGAACATCGCTCGTGTCGTTAGCGCCGCGGTCCTGCTGCTGGCCGGCAGCGCCGCTGCGCAGGATGGAGGCAAGACCATTTCCAAAACCACGATCAGCCTGGGGACGGCGACGCCGGGCGGCGGCTTTCCGCTCTATGGCAACGCCCTTGCCGAGATCATGAACGCGGCCGATCCCACGCTGTCGATCGAGCCGCGCAACACCAAGGGCAGCAGTGAAAACATCCCGCTGCTGGAGGCAGGCCAGCTCGATATCGCGCTGGTCGCGGGAGAGCCGTCCTACGAAGCCTTCATGGGCATCGGGCGGCGCGCCGATCCGCCTGAAAATCCTGACCGCGATGTATTCGTCGCCCGGCATGTTCGTGGTGCGCGCCGACAGTCCGTACAAGACCATTCGCGATCTCGTCGGCAAGCCGGTGGCGTTCGGCGCCAGGGGCTCGGGCCTGCCGATCCTGTCGCGCTACACGCTCGACGGCATCGGGCTGAAGCAGGACGAGGATTTTCAATCGATCTACCTCGACAAGGCCGGCGACGGCCCGGCGATGGTGCTCGATGGCCGGGCCGCGGCGCTGTGGGGCGCCGGCATCGGCTGGCCCGGATTCACCGCGCTGGCCAAAAGCCCCGGCGGCGCGCGGTTCATCGCGCCTGATGCGGACGAGATCGCGAAGATCAAGGCCAAGCACAGCTTTCTCAAGCCGCTGACGGTGCCGGCCGGCAGCTATCCCGGCCAGAACGATGCGATCCCCGCGCTGGGCTCCTGGAGCTTCGTGCTGACGCGCGAAAACCTCCCCGACGACGTCGCCTACCGGCTGGCCCGCACGCTGCACGGCGTCGAAGGCCGAACTCTGCAAGAAGCTGCCGCAGGCGTGCGAAACCACGGCGGCGAACACGGTGGCGGCGGCGCCGAAGCCGGAGCTGATCCATCCGGGCGTGATGAAATATTTCAGGGAGATCGGGGCGGTGAAGTGAGCGTCTGTTAGTCGCGGACCAACAGATTAGCAGCAGCGGCGGTGCGCCCCTCTCCCATGGGGAGAGGGTTGGGGTGAGGGAGGACGGTCTATCGTTCGTCCCTAACCCCTCGTCCGATGCTTCGCATCGACCTCTCCCAAAGGGAGACGGTGAAGTAAGCTATCTCTTCGCCATCGCGCACGCCGGATCGATCGGCCCGAATGCTTCCTCGCCGGAAATTTTTGCGAGGATTTTGTAATAGTCCCACGGATATTTCGACTCATCCGGCTTCTTGACCTCGACCAGCCAGAGGTCGTGCACCATCAGATTGTCCTCGCGCAGTTTGCCGTTGCGGGAGAAGAAATCCTCGACCGGTTTCTCGCGCATCTTTGCCGCCACCTTCAGCGGCTCGTCGGTGCCGGTCTCCTTGATGGCGTTGAGGTAGGCCATCACGGATGAATAGACGCCGGCCTGCCACATCGTCGGCATCCGGTTCATTTTTGCGAAATAGCGCTTCGACCATTCCCGCGTCTTGTCGTCCATGTCCCAGTAGAACGAGGTGGTCAGCAGCAGGCCCTGCGCCGCCGGCAGGCCGAGCGAATGGATGTCGGTGATCAGCGCCAGCAAGGCCGCCATCTGCTGGCCGCCCTTGAAGACGCCGAATTCGGCGCCGGTCTTGATCTCGTTCATGTTGTTCGGCGGCCCGCCGGCGATGCCGATGATTTTGGCCTTCGAAGCCTGCGCCTGCAGCACGAAGGACGAAAGATCCGGCGTCGCCAGCGGCGGCCGCACCGAGCCCAGCACCTTGCCGCCGTTCTTGGTGACGACGGCGGAGGCGTCGCGCTCCAGCGAATGGCCGAAGGCGTAATCGTCGGTGATGAAGAACCAGCTGTCGCCGCCGCGCTTCACCACCGCCTGCGCGGTGCCGACCGCGAGCGCCCTTGTGTCGAACACCCACTGCATCGCGTAGGCCGAGCAGAATTTGCCGTGGAAATCGGCGGTGCCGGTGGAATGAACGATCAGCAGCTTCTTCTTTTCATTGGCGACGTTCTGCACCGCCAGCCCCACCGCCGACACCGGCACGTCGACGATCAGGTCGACCTGGTCGGTGTCGTACCAGCGCCGCGCGATGGCGCCGCCGATATCGGCCTTCAGCTGATGGTCGCCTGATATCACCGTGATCGGCTTGCCCAGCACCTTGCCGCCGAAATCGTCCACCGCCATCTGCGCCGCGGTGACCGAGCCCTGGCCGGTCGGCGTCGAGGCCGGACCGTTCATGTCGGTGAGCACGCCGATCTTCACCACATCGTCCGACAGCTGCGCCTGCGCCGATGGCGATGACGCCATTGCGGTGGCGAACACGGAAAGGATGACGATTGTTCTGGCTGAAATCACGAAGGTCCTCCCATGACCATTCGGCGCATTGGCCGTGTTGTTAGCGGGCCTTGGTGAGCCCGACCAGTCGCTTTTGCAATCAATTCGCGGTCCGCGTCAACGGAACTTGGGCCTATGCGGCGAACCGGATTTGACCTGCTGGCGCGGGGTCATAACCGCCGAGTTCCGCGGCTCGCTGCCTCAAGCGCTTTTGCCCCAAAAATCCGATCAGCGCCTGAACGGGGGGACGAAAATAGCTGCGCTGACGCATCAGCAGATCGAAGTTTTCCCAGGTCAGCGAAACGAAATCGAGTCCCGGCCGAATGGGCGGCGGCGCGGGTGGCGATGCCGCAATCGGCCTTGCCGGCGCGGACTGCGGCTGCGAGATCGGGACCGGTGAGGCAGGGCGGTTCGAGCCGGTTCAGGTCCCGGAGTGCCGAGCCTGCGCGTGTCAGCAGCACATCGAGCAGCATTTGTGCGCCGGCGCCGGGCTGCCGGAGCGCGATCTTGGCGCCCCAGGTCAGGACATCGGACAGGCTTTGCAGGTTTTTCGGATTGCCCGGCGAAACCAGCAGGCCCTGTTCGCGCCGCACCAGTCCGACCAGCACCGTGTCGTGCAGCCCCGGCATGGCGCGGACAGCCGCGATATTGGCGTCCTCAGGGGATGTCGCTTCGCCGTGAAAATGGACGGCCGCGGCCATCACCTCGCCGCGCTGCAGGCGCTCGACCCCGCGCGCGGTGCCCTCCGTCAGCGACGCCAGGCCGGAGCCGGATTCCCGCAACATCCATTCCAGCAGGTCGTCCTGGCTGCCACCGACGATCGGCGGCGGGTCGGCGGCGATCATGCCGGCCGGTCGGGACAGCCCCGACAGCACCCAGAGATCCAGCTCCTGGCGCGGAAACAGCCACTTGCCCGACACCTTGCTGCAGGGGATCGCGCCCGAGGTCACGAGTTCGTAGAGCTTGCGCTCTCCAAGCCGGACGTAGTCGGCAGCCTCGCTGGTGGTCAGAAAGTCCATGTTGCATTTATATGCATATTTCTGTTTTTTTTCAACCAATTGACAGTTGCGGAATTCTTGCCGAACAAGAGGCTGGGGAGGTGGCGATGTCTGACCAGTTCAGCGCCTGGCAGTTGATACTGGCCGGCGATTCCGCGCTGTTTGCGATTGTCCGGCTGTCTCTGGCCGTCAGCCTGCTGGCGGTGGCGCTGGCCGCCCTGATTGGCATGCCGCTCGGCGCGTTGCTCGCCTTGACCCGTTTTCCCGGGCGATCCGCACTGGTGGTGCTGCTCAACGCGCTGATGGGATTGCCGCCGGTCGTGGTCGGCCTTGCGGTTTACCTGCTGCTGTCGCGCTCCGGACCGCTCGGCGCCATGGGCATCCTGTTCACGCCGACGGCCATGGTGATTGCCCAGACCATCCTGATCGTGCCGATCATCGCGGCGCTGAGCCGGCAGACCATCGAGGATCTCTGGACCGAATATCGCGACGAACTGACTGCGATGGATGTCAGCCCGGCCGGCCGGATGGCGACCCTGCTGTGGGACGCGCGCTTCAGCCTGCTCACGGCGCTGCTTGGCGGGTTTTGGGCGGGCCGCCGCCGAAGTCGGCGCGGTGATGATCGTCGGCGGCAATATCGACGGCTTCACCCGCACCATGACCACGGCGGTGGCGCTGGAAACCTCAAAAGGCAATCTGCCGCTGGCGATGGGGCTGGGGCTGGTTCTGGTCGCCATCGTGCTCGCGATCAACGCCGCCGCGTGGGGCACCCGCGTCTGGTCGGAACGGCAGGCGGGGTGACGATGCGCGCGCCATCCAGCGATCTTCCCCTGGTTCTCGACGGCGTCTCGCTGCAGGCCGGCGCGACCGTGATTCTCGATCGCCTCAGCCTTGCCATCATGCCGGGTGCGCCGACGCTGATTGTCGGGCCGAACGGATCGGGCAAGTCCACGCTGCTGCGGCTCTGCATGGGGCTGGCCGCGCCGTCTTCCGGCCGCATCAGCTGGGGCGGCCGGGCCGACAGCAAGCCTGTGCGCCGCGCCATCCTGTTTCAGCGCCCGGTGATGCTGCGCCGGACCGCCGCCGCCAATGTCGGCTATGCGCTGGCGCAGGCCGGCACGCCGCGCGGCGAACGCGCGTCGCGCGTCGCTGCCCTGCTGGAACGCGTCGGGTTGTCCGATCTGGCGCAGCGCCCGGCGCGAAAACTCTCGGGCGGCGAGCAGCAGCGCCTAGCGTTGGCCCGCGCGCTGGCGCGGGACCCGGAAATCCTGCTGCTCGACGAGCCGACCGCCAGTCTCGATCCGGCCGCGACGCGCGGCGTCGAGGAGATCGTGCGGATGGCGGCGCAATCCGGCATCAAGATCGTGATGGCCTCGCACGATCTCGGCCAGGTGCGACGGCTCGCCGGCGACGTGATCTTCATGGTGCGCGGCGCATTGTGCGAGCGCGCGCCCGCCGCCGAATTCCTCGACCACCCGACCACACCGGAAGCCGCCGCGTTCGTGCGCGGCGATCTCGTGATCTGATTTCTTTTTAACAGGAGCCCAAAATGGCGTTTCGCTTTGCATCATTCGCGCTGGCACTGCTGCTCGGCGCCGCGGCCGCCGTCACGCCTGCGCTGGCGCAGGACAAGTCGATCGTGGTCGCCTCCACCACCTCGACCCAGGACTCCGGGCTGTTCGGTCACCTGCTGCCGCTGTTCAAGGCCAAGACCGGCATCGACGCAAAGGTGATCGCGCAGGGCACGGGGCAGGCGCTCGACACCGGGCGGCGCGGCGACGCCGACGTGGTGTTCGTCCACGCCAAGGCGCAGGAGGAAAAATTCGTCGCCGAGGGATTTGGCGTCAAGCGCTTCGACGTCATGTACAACGATTTCGTCCTCATCGGGCCGAAGAGCGATCCGGCCGGCGTCAAGGGCAAGGACATCGAGACCGCGCTGAAGGCGATCCAGGCCAAGAGCGCCCCCTTCGTCTCGCGCGGCGACAAGTCGGGCACGCATTCGGCCGAACTCGCGCTGTGGAAACAGGCGGGCATCGACATGGCGGCGGCAAAAGGTCCCTGGTATCGCGAGATCGGGCAGGGCATGGGAGCGGCGCTCAATACCGCCGGCGCCATGAACGGCTACGTGCTGTCCGACCGCGGCACCTGGCTGTCGTTCAAGAACCGCGGCGACCTCGAGATATCCGTCGAAGGCGACAGGCGGCTGTTCAATCAATACGGCGTCATGCTGGTGAACCCCGAAAAATTCCCGAGCGTGAAGAAGGAATTCGGCCAGGCCTTCGTCGACTGGCTGGTCTCCGCCGAAGGCCAGGCCGCGATCGCCGGCTACAAGATCGACGGCCAGCAGCTGTTCTTTTCCAACGCGGAGAAGAAGGGGAGCTGAGCGGGGACCCTGCGACGCCTGCGGCGATCAGGCCGCTCACCGCTTCGGCGGCGCGGTCGACCCCCGCACGATCAAGGTGGGCTCGAGCACGATGCGCTGGGGCCGCGCGGCGGTATTCGCAATCTGGTCGAGCAGCAGGCGCGCGGCCTGGTTGCCCATTTTCCGCTGGGCGATCCGCACGGTGGTCAGCGGCGGCGACAGCATGTCGACATAGGGCATGTCATTGTGGCCGACCACCGACACGTCGGACGGGCAGTTCAGCCCGCGCTCGGAAAGCGCATCATAGATCCCGAGCGCAAGAAGATCGTTGGCGGCGACGATTGCCGTCGGTGCGGCCTTGCGATCGAGCAGGCGCAGCGCGGCCTGCCGTCCTTCCTCGCGGGTATAGGCGCGCGCGGTCTCGATCAAGGTGACTTGCGCCGGCAGGCCCGAGCGCGTGGCGGCCGCCTTGAAGCCGGCACGGCGCAGCGCGCCGGTGGAGACATTCTCCGGTCCCGCGATATGGGCGACGCGGCGGTGGTCGAGCCCGACGAGATGTTCGACCGCGAGCCGCATTCCCGCCTCCTCGTTGGTCGCCACCGCCGGCAGCCGCCCGCTGGCGTCGGTGCGGTTGACCAGAACGACCGGGATGGTCGCGGCGAGACAATGCCCGACGATGGGGTCGTTCAGCAGCACCGTTGCGAGCACCAGGCCGTCAACGCCGCGCGACATCAGCCTGTCGACGAGTTCTCGCTGTCGCGACGGATCGGGTCCGACGTCGACGACGATCGTGGCATACCCTTCGGCGCCGAGCGCCTCGGTTATGCCACTCGAGAATCGGCGGGAATCCGGGGTCGGCGATGTCTGGGGCGAGCACGCCGATCAGACCCGATCGTCCGGTGCGCAGGCCGGCCGCCGTCACATTCTGCTGATAGCCGAGCGCTGCCGCGGCTGCGCGGATCCGTTTGGCGACGTCGGCCGCGACGAGATGGCTCATCGCCGGGCTGAGGGCGCGCGACACGGTCGATGGATGCACGCCGCATCTGGCGGCGACATCCTTGATCGTCGGGCGCGAAGAAGGCACCGGCTTCGCGGCTTTTCCGGTTCCGGTTCCGTTTTTGTGCGCCATCAACGCTAATCCGTTTTCGCGCCAACGCCTCCGCAGCTCGCGGCGCAAGGCTTGACAGCCCCCCATAAAACCCATATTGCAATCGATTGCAAGACACTCCAGCCGGTCATTCCCCATGAATGCTTCGAACGCGCTCAAGCCGCATCTCATCCGCCCCGAGCATCTCGATCCGCACTGGCGCTGGGACCGGGCGATTCCGTCGCACGGCCATATGTCGGTCGATTTCGAGCGCCGGATCAATTTCGATCGCCTGCGCGACTACCGTCTGGCGCGTGCCCGCGCGGCGCTGAAAGCGTCGCCCTGTGGCGCGCTGCTCCTCTTCGACGTCAACAACATCCGCTACGTCACCGGCACCAAGATCGGCGAATGGGAGCGCGACAAGCTCTGCCGCTTCGCGCTGCTGGCCGGCGACGGCGAGCCGATCGTGTGGGATTTCGGCTCGGCCGCGGTCCACCATCGCCTCTACTGCGACTGGCTGGTGCCGGACAATTGCCGCGCCGGCATGCTCGGCATGCGCGGCACGGTGCCGCCGGCGGTCGGGCTGATGAAGGCGCACGCCGAGGAGATCATGAGCGCTGCTGCGCGAAGCCGGCGTCGCCGACATGCCGGTCGGCGTCGATATCGCCGAGACCGCGATGTTCTTCGAGCTGCAGAAGGCGGGAATGAAGGTCGTGGACGGCCAGCAGGTCATGCTCGACGCCCGCGAGATCAAGAACATCGACGAAATCATGCTGCTCAATCAGGCAGCCGCCATGGTCGACGGCGTCTACCATTCGATCTACGAGGAGCTGAAGCCCGGCGTGCGCGAAAACGACATCGTCGCGCATTGCCAACAAGATGCTCTACGAGCTGGGCTCCGACGATGTCGAGGCGATCAACGCGATCTCCGGCGAGCGCTGCAATCCGCACCCGCACAACTTCACCGACCGCATCCTGAGGCCGGGCGACCAGGCCTTCTTCGACATCCTGCAGTCCTATCAGGGCTATCGCACCTGCTATTACCGCACCTTCAACATCGGGCGCGCCACGCCGGTGCAGCACGACGCCTACAAGCAATGCCGCGAGTGGCTGGACAACGCGATCGCGCTGATCAAGCCGGGCGTCTCGACCGACACGGTCGCGAAAGTCTGGCCGAAAGCCGAGGAGTTCGGCTTCCCGAGCGAAATGGCGGCATTCGGCCTGCAGTTCGGCCACGGACTTGGTCTCGCGCTGCACGAGCGGCCGATCATCTCGCGGCTGGTGTCGCTGGACAATCCGATGGAAATCAAGACCGGCATGGTGTTCGCGCTGGAGACCTATTGCCCGGCGAGCGACGGCTATTCGGCGGCCCGGATCGAGGAAGAAGTCGTCGTCACCGACAAGGGCTGTCAGGTCATCACGCTGTTTCCGGCGGAGGAGCTGCCGATCGCCAATCGCTACTGAGCGGTGGTGAGTGCGACAATGAAGGAGAAGAAGATGACAGCGAAGCATTCACTCGGCTGGATCGGCATGGGACGAATGGGCTATCCGATGGCCGAGCGCCTGGTGAAGGCCGGCAATTCCGTTGCGATCTGGAACCGGACCCGCGCCAAGGCCGAACCGCTGGCGAAGAAGGGCGGGCGGATCGTCGATCAGCCGAACCAGCTCAGCGGCGAAGACATCGTGTTCACGATGGTGTCGACCGGCAAGGATCTCGAACAGGTCTATTTCGGCGAAAATGGCCTCGTCGCCGCTTCCTCCGGACCGCGGCCGAAAATCCTGGTCGACTGCTCCTCGATCGGCATCGAACAGTCGGAAGCGATCCGCGCGCGGCTGACGCAACTGGGCTGCGAATTCGTCAGTTCTCCGGTCAGCGGCAACGGCAAATGCGTCAAGGCCGGCAAACTCTCCACGGTGGTCTCGGGCCCGAAGGCGGCGTTCGATCAGGTGCAGCCCTATCTGGCGACGTTGCGGCTTCCGGCGTCTCCTATGTCGGCGAGGGCGAGCTGTCGCGTATCTGCAAGATCGCGCACAACGTCTTTCTCGGCGTCGTGATCCAGAATCTCGCCGAGATCACCATTCTCGCGCAAAAGGCCGGCGTGCCGCGCCACGCTTTCCTCGATTTCATGAACGCCAGTGTGCTCGGCTCGACCTTCACCAGATACAAGAGCAATGCGCTGGTCAATCTCGACTGGACCACGACATTCACGCCCGCGCTGCTGCGCAAGGACCTCGATCTCGGCTTGAAGGCCGGGCGCGATCTCGACGTCGCCATGCCGGTGACGGCGGCGACCCGCGAGGCGCTGCAGAGCCATTTCGGCGCCGCCACGCTGAAGCCGGATCCGGCCGCCCATCTCGAAAAGGACTTTGCGGCGCTGATCGAAACCGTGGCACTTGCCGCCGGGATGAAACTCTCGCCCGAGAACGTGCCGATGCCGACCGGGCTCGAAACCGAGGGCTAGGGGCGCGGAAATACCGAAAGGCCGCCAGCATCTTCAGGCCGTTTCTAAACACCTGGGAGTGAATTCGTTCTTCGTTATGGCCGGGCTTCGTCCCGGGCATCCACGTCTTTCTTGCCCAAGTGAAGCAAGGATGTGGATGCCCGGGACCGGCCGGGGCATGACGAGCTTTGATATTGTGCCCATTCCATGGTTGCATTTTAGTCGGGCTCTGAACGGTAAGAGGAGCAACGGTTGCCAAGGTGACGACGCCTGGTCCACCATCGCTCCATGACGCCACCCCAACGCCTGCCGGCCTCGCTCACCCCGCTCGACACCGCGCTCGCGGCGTTGCTGCGCGACCTCGCGCCGGTCGCGCCGATAGAACTTCCGCTCGCCGAGGCGCTCGGCTGCATCGCCGCCGACATGCCGCCGCTCAAGGCGCATCCTCCGCATGACATCGCCGCCAGCGATGGCTGGGCGCTGTGCGCCAGCGATCTGGTCGGGGCGTCCTCCTATTCGCCGGTGCCGCTCACGACAGTCGCCGGTCTGGGTCGAAGCCGGCGACCCGCATGCCGCAGGCCTGCGACTGCGTGCTCGATTCCGATTCGGTCGATCAGTCGGGGCCGCTGGTTCAGGTGCTGGCGGAAGCGATCCCGGGGCAGGGGGTGCGCCGGGCGGGCGGCGATATCGGCGCAGGAGCCGCCGTGGTCGAAGCCGGGCGGCGCGTGCTGCCGCGCGATCTGCTGATCGCGCGTGCGGCGGGAATGGAGCGCGTTGCATGTGCGCCGGCCACGCGTCCGCGTCGTCAATGTTCCCGCTGATGGCAAGGCCGTGACGGCGCACTTCATCGCCGAGAGCGCGCGCAAGGCCGGGGCCGATGTCGTCCATGTCGAGGCCGCCGGACGCGACGCGGGTTCGATTGCCGGCGCGCTCGAACCCGAAGGCTGCGACTTGCTGCTTTGCATCGGCGGCAGCGGCGTCGGCCGCACCGATGCGACGGTTGCGGCACTGGCGCAGCGCGGCGAAGTTTTGGCGCATGGCATCGCGCTGCAGCCCGGCCGCACCTCCGCCGTCGGGCGGATCGGCAAGGTGCCCGTCGTCGCGCTGCCGGGCGCGCCGGACCAGGCTTTTGCGGCGTGGTGGACGCTGGCGCTTCCCGTACTCGACCGGCTCTCGGGCCGGCGGCCGCGCAAGATCGCTGAAACTGCCGCTGGCGCGCAAGATCGCCTCCGCCGTCGGGATTGCCGAGATCGTGCTGCTGCAGCGAAAGCAGGGCGCCTGGATCACGCTGGCGGCCGGCGATCTGTCGCTCGATGCGATCGCCCGCGCCGAAGCCTGGCTCGTGATCGCGGGCGGCGCCGAAGGTTTTGCTGCGGGCGCGCCGGTGGATGGCTATATGTTGCGGGAATGACGAGAGTTCCGGCATGAGCAAATCCCCCTCTACCGAGACCGCGCGAGGACATGGAGCAGGACCAGTTCCTGACCATCCTGTCGCGCGAGGAGGCGCTGGCGCGGTTCGAAGCCGCATTGTTCCCGCGCCCGGTTCCGGCCGGGCAGCGGAAACTCTCCGACGCGCTCGGCTGCGCGCTGGCCGAGGACGTCGTGGCGCCGATCGACGTGCCGCCGTTCGACCGCTCCAATGTCGACGGCTTTGCGGTGCGCGCCGCCGATCTGGCGATGGCCGGCGAAGCGACGCCCGTTCGGCTGATGCTCAACGACGAGGTGATCGCCTGCGGCACCGCGCCGGCGCGGCCGGTATTGTCGGGCACCGCCACCTCGATCGCGACCGGCGGCCCGGTGCCGCGCGGCGCCGACGCCATCGTCATGGTCGAGCACACCCAGCCCGCGGGCCCGCGCGCGATCGAAATCCGCCGCGCCGCCTCGCCCGGCCAATTCGTATCCTATGCCGGCTCCGATATCGCGCGCGGCGAGGCGCTGCTGCGCGCCGGCACCATGATCGGCTCGCGCGAGATCGGCATGCTGGCGGCCTGCGGCATCGCGCAGGTTTTGGTGGCGCGCAGACCGCGTGTGGCTGTCATGTCCACCGGCGACGAATTGGTGCAGCCCGGGCTGCCGCTGCGGCCGGCCGCGATCTACGACACCAACGGCGCGATCGTCACCGCGGCGGTGAATGAAAACGGCGGCGAGGCGGTCTTTCTCGGCGCCATCGAAGATGACGAAGCAAAACTCGAAGCCGCGATGCGCGGGGCACTTGAAAACAGCGACATGCTGGTGCTGTCGGGCGGCACTTCCAAGGGCGCCGGCGACGTCTCGCATCGCATCATCGCGCGGCTCGGCGCACCCGGCATCATCGCCCACGGCGTCGCACTGAAACCGGGAAAGCCGCTGTGCCTTGCGGTCTGCGACGGCAAGCCGGTGGTGATCCTGCCGGGCTTTCCGACCTCGGCGATGTTCACCTTCCACGACATGATCGTGCCGGTGCTGCGCCGCATGGCGGGCCTGCCGCCGCGCGCCGACGCCAAAGTGGTGGCAAAAGTGCCGGTGCGGATCGCCAGCGAACTCGGCCGCACCGAATTCGTCATGGTGTCGCTGGTCGAGGGCGATGGCGGCCTGATCGCCTATCCCTCCGGCAAGGGTTCTGGCGCGATCACCTCGTTCGCGCAGGCCGACGGATTTCTGAAGATCGATGCGCTGGCCGACCAGATGCCCGCCGGCACCGAGGCCGAGGTGACGCTGTTCACGCCGCATGTGCGGGTGCCCGATCTCGTCATCGTCGGCAGCCACTGCACCGGGCTCGATCTCGTCACCGCGCAGCTTTCGCGCGCAAACCTCGTGGTGCGGTCGATCGCGGTCGGCAGTCTCGGTGGCCTGGCGGCGGCCAGACGCGGCGAATGCGATTTTGCGCCGATCCATCTGTTCGACGAGAAGACCGAGACCTACAACGCGCCGTATCTCGCGGACGGGCTCGAACTGGTGCCGGGCTGGCGGCGGATGCAGGGCATCGTGTTTCGGAAAGGCGATGCGCGCTTCGAAGGCTTGAGCGCGCAGGACGCGGTGCGGGCCGCGCTCGCCGACCCCGCCTGCATCATGGTCAACCGCAACCAGGGCGCCGGCACCCGCATCCTGATCGACCGCTTGCTCGGCGAGGTCAGGCCCGACGGCTACTGGAACCAGCCAAAATCCCACAACGCGGTCGCCGCCGCGGTGGCGCAGCACCGCGCCGACTGGGGCATGACCATCGCGCCGGTCGCGCATGCGGCGGACCTCGGCTTTATTCCCTTCGCCGAAGAGCATTATGATTTTGCACTGGTGACCGCGCGAAAACAGCGCCCGGCGGTGCAGGCGTTTTTGCAAGCGCTGGCGTCGGAAGAAGGCCGCGCGGCGCTGGAGCAGGCGGGGTTCAGGCCGGCGTGACGCTGATCCCTCATGGTGAGGAGCGCGCCCTTGCGCGCGTCTCGAACCGAGGAGAGCCCGGCTATCCATCCTTCGAGACGCGGCCAAGTGGCCGCTCCTCAGGATGAGGTGCGGAGTGTGTTGCAATTCCCCCTCAAACAAACGCCATGCCGCCGTTCAGCATGATCGTCTGCCCCGTCATGTAGTCGTTGCCGAGCACCATCAGCACCGCCTGCGCCACTTCGTCGGGCTGCCCGAGCCGGCCCAGCGGGATGCGGGCGGCGAGATCGGAGCGGCCGCGCATCATGTCGGTTTCGATCAGCGACGGCGCCACCGCGTTGACGGTGATGCCTTCCTTGACCAGCCGCGCCGCGTAGCCGCGGGTCAGTCCCTCCATCCCGGCTTTTGACGCGTTGTAGTGCACGCCGATCGCGCCGGCGCCGCGCGCCGCACCGGAGGAGATATTGACGATGCGGCCCCATTTCTTCGCGCGCATCGCCGGCAGCACGGCCTGGCGTGCAGAGAAAGGCCGATTTCAGGTTGACCACGATGGTCGCATCGAATTCGGCCTCGGTCAGGTCGTCGATGCCGCGCACGATCGCCATGCCGGCATTGTTGACGAGTATGTCGATCGGGCCGAGCGCGAAGGCGACGTGATCGACCATCTCGGCGACGGCGGCGGCCTGCGATACGTCGGCGGCGACGGCGATGGCGCGGCCGCCCCTGCCCTTGATGCGCGGCGACCACCGCTTCGGCGTCAGCGGCGCGCTCCCGATAATTGACCGCGACCGCGGCGCCGGCTTCGGCGAGCGCCGCGGCAATCGCCGCGCCAATGCCGCGCGATCCGCCGGTCACCAGCGCAATGTGGCCGTTCAGATCCGGTTGATGGTCATGCGTTCAGCCCCCGTCCAGCGCCGCCAGCCGCTCGGCGTCGGCGATGTCGTCCATGGTGTTGGCGTTGAAGAAGGGATCGAGTTCATCGACCGGCCACTCCACGGTGGCGAGCCTGTAGCGCGCGGTCCAGCGGTCGATCTTGCGGATGTCCTCCACGACCAGCGCGTGGCGAAGCTGTTCGCGCAAGGCCACGCTCCACAATCCGATCACCGGATGGGTCTGGCCGTCGGAGGCGGCCACCGCGAGTTCTGCATCCTTCCGCGATCCGCGCCGCCTGCAGGCGCGCCACCAGGTCGCGCGGCAGGAACGGGCAGTCCGCCGCGGCACTCAGCATCCACGCGACCTCAGGCCGGTTGGCCGCGGCCCAGTCGAGGCCGGCCAAAATGCCGGCGAGCGGTCCCGGAAAATCCGCGACGCCATCGGGGATCACGGGCAGTCCAAAATTCGAAAAGCGCGCCGGATCGCCATTGGCGTTGAGGATGAGGCCGTCGCATTGCGGCGCCAGCCGCGCGATCACGCGATCCAGAATGGTGCGGCCGCCGATCTGGCGCATCGGCTTGTCGCCGCCGCCCATCCGGCGCGCGAGGCCGCCGGCGAGCAGGACGCCCGGAATTCCCGGCGCGTCTCTTGACGTCGCCTCATTCGTCACGTTCGCCGCCCTTGCGCTTGTGGCGCGCGGACTCTTCCGCGACGAAGGCGAGGTTCTGGTCGTAGACGATGCGCTCCTGGCCGGACAGCGCGATGAAGCGTTTTCCCTTGGCGCGTCCGACCAGCGTCAGTCCGACCTGCCGCGCCAGATCGACGCCCCAGGCGGTAAAACCGGAGCGCGACACCAGGATCGGAATCCCCATCCGCACCGTCTTGATGACCATCTCGGAGGTCAGCCTTCCGGTGGTGTAAAGAATCTTGTCGGCGGGATCGACGCCGTGGCGGAACATCCAGCCCGCGATCTTGTCGACGGCGTTGTGGCGGCCGACATCCTCGGTGTAGCAGACCGGCGTGCCCTCCTTGCACAGCACGCAGCCATGGATCGCGCCGGCCTCCAGATAGAGCGAGGGCATGGTGTTGATGGCGTGGGTCATCTGGTAGAGCCAGGAGGTGCGCAACTCCGCCTTCGGCAGCGCCACGCTTTCCACCGCCTCCATCAGGTCGCCGAACGCGGTGCCCTGCGCGCAGCCCGAGGTCTGGGTGCGCTTCTTCAGTTTTGCTTCGAAATTGGTGTGGTGCTCGGTGCGCACCACCACCACCTGCAAATCGTCGTCATATTCGACCTCGGTGACGACGTCGTCGTATTTCAGCATGTTCTGGTTCAGGAGATAGCCGAGCGCCAGATATTCCGGATAGTCGCCGATCGTCATCATGGTGACGATCTCCTGGGCGTTGAGATACAGCGTCAGCGCCCGCTCCACCGGCACGTTGATCTCGACCGCGGCCCCGGTCTGGTCGGTGCCGCCGACGCGTTCGGTCAGCCTGGGATCGCCGGGATTCGGCACAATCAGGGGGACGGGGGCCTTGTCGATCTTCATCATGGTTCGCAGGCTAGCATGACATTCCCTGGGAGCCGATATAAAGCACCTGGAGTATGAACGAAATGCGGCGAAACCGTCATTGCGAGCGCAGCGAAGCAATCCATTTCACGGCTTGCTGAAACAAAGATGGATTGCTTCGCTGCGCTCGCAATGACGGTATGAGGAATGGATGAAATGAAAGTGATTGGCCTCGCCGGGTGGAGTGGCGCCGGCAAGACCACCTTGCTGACGCGGGTGATCCCGCATTTGTGGAGCAGGGCCTGCGCGTTTCCGTGATCAAGCACGCCCATCACGCCTTCGATGTCGATGTTCCCGGCAAGGATTCCTGGCGGCACCGGCGAGGCGGGCGCCGCCGAAGTGCTGGTATCCTCGGGCAAGCGGTGGGCCCTGATGCATGAGTTGCGCGGCGCCTTCGAGCCGCGGCTGCCGGAATTGCTGGCCAAACTGTCGCGGGTCGATCTGGTCGTGGTCGAAGGCTTCAAGTCCGAGCCGCATCGCAAGATCGAGGTGCATCGCCGCGCCAATGGCAAGCCGCTGCTGTTTCCCGACGATCCCGGCATTGCCGGTATCGCCACCGATGCGGCGGTCGAAACCGCGCTTCCGGTGGTCCATCTCGATGACGTCGCGGCCGTTGCCGCTATGATGCAGCGCTTTGCGATTCCAGTCGCCGACGTGCTGGCGCGAAGCCCGATCGAAAGCTGAGAGGCAGATGGCGCAATTGTCCGACGATTGTTTTGCTTTCGGCGGCCCGATGATGTCGGTCGATGAGGCCGTCGGCATCATCGCGGCGCGGGTGACGGCGGTGCAGGACGTCGAAACCGTTGCGCTGGCGCAAGCCGACGGACGCATTCTCAGCCGCGACATTGCGGCGCCGCTGCCGCTGCCGCCCTTCACCAATTCCGCCGTCGATGGCTATGCGGTGCGCAGCGGCGACCTGCCGCAAGGCGAGGAGCGTGCATTTGTCGGTGACTGGACGCGTCGCGGCCGGCGCGTCCGCTGACGATGCGATCCAGCCCGGCCAGGCGGTGCGGATCTTCACGGGCGCGCCGATGCCCGAAGGCGCCGACACCGTGTTCATGCAGGAAGACGTGCGCCTCGATGACGACGGCAGGGTCGTTCTGCCGGCCGGGCTAAAACCCGGCGCCAATGTGCGCCCCGCGGGCGAAGACATTCCGCTCGGCCATGCCGCGCTCAGGGCAGGCCAGCCGGCTGCGGCCGCAGGATGTCGCGCTGATCGCCGCCTTCGGCCTCACCGATGTCGAGGTGACGAGGCGCATCCGCGTCGCGGTGTTTTCCACCGGCGATGAACTGGTTTCGCCGGGGACGCCGCGCGCGGCTTCGCAACTGTTCGATTCCAACCGCGTCATGCTGGCGGCGATGCTGGCGCGGCTCGGCTGCGAGGTCAGCGATCTCGGCATCATCAGCGACGAGCGCGCGGCGCATGGCCGACGGCCTGAGGAAGGTCGCCGGCTCCCACGATCTGATCCTGACCACCGGCGGCGTCTCGACCGGCGAAGAAGACCACGTCAAGGCCAGCGTCGAGAGCGCGGGATCGCTGGTGCTGTGGCGGATGGCGATCAAGCCCGGGCGTCCGGTGGCGATGGGAATCATCGGCGGCACGCCGTTCATCGGCCTGCCGGGCAATCCGGTGGCGAGTTTTGTCACCTTTGTACATGTGGTGCGGCCGACCATTCTGGCGCTGACCGGCGCTACACCGCAGCCGCTGCTGCCGATGCCGGTCCGGTCGGCCTTTACCTACCGGAAGAAGACCGGCCGCCGCGAATATGTCCGGGTCGACCTTGCGCAAGGGCGACGACAGGCTTGCTCGAAGCGACAAAATTTCCGCGCGAGGGCGCCGGGCTGTTGTCGTCGCTGGTCGATACCGATGGCCTGGTCGAACTCGGCGAGGAGATCACCGCGGTCGAGCCGGGGCAGATCGTCGGGTTCCTGAGCTATGCCAGCCTGATGTGAGCTTCACCCTCCCTCCAGGGCAGGGAAGAAGCAGTCCGAAATCTCGTGCTCTCCGTTGACGATGCGGTCCCGCTTCGCCATGTTCGCGCCATGACACAGACCACACTCGATCTCACCGGCCTGAAATGTCCGTTGCCGGCGCTGAAGACGCGCAAGGCGCTGAAGTCCGTGAAACCCGGCGACCTCCTGGAAGTTCACTGCACCGACCCGCTGTCGGTGATCGATATCCCGAACCTGATCCGGGAGACCGGCGACAAGGTCGAGATCACCGAGCGAAACGAGAAACGGATCGTGTTCCTGATCGAGAAGGTGCGATTGGATGCACCGGGATTGACAGCTTGATCGACAAACTCGAACTTCTGCTGGCTCTGGCCAAGGAACGGCATTTCGGCCGCGCCGCCGAAGCCTGCGGCGTCACCCAGCCGACCATGTCGACCAGCCTCAAGCAGCTCGAAGAGTTTCTCGGCGTGATGCTGGTGCAGCGCGGCTCGCGCTTCGTCGGCTTCACGCCGGAGGGAGAACGGACGCTCGACTGGGCGCGGCGCATCGTCGGCGACGTGCGCGGCATGCGCCAGGAAATCAATTCGCTCAAGGACGGGCTGTCGGGCGAAATCAGGATCGCGGTGATTCCGACCGTGCTCGGCATGGTGGCCTCGCTGACCACGCCGTTCAGGGCGCGTCATCCCGATGTGCGCTTTCGCATCGTGTCGTGCACGTCGATCGAAGTGCTGGGATTGCTGGAGAATCTCGAGGTCGACGCCGGCCTGACCTATCTCGACAACGAGCCGCTCGGAAAGGTGCGTTCGGTTCCGCTCTACGACGAGAGCTACCGGCTGATTACCGCGCCGGACAGTCTGTTCGGGGACCGCGATCAGGTGACCTGGAAGGAGGTGGGCCAGGTGCCGCTGTGCCTGCTGACGCCGGACATGCAGAACCGCCGCATCATCGACCGCGCGCTGCTGGCGGCGGGAACAGAGGCCAAGCCGACGCTGACCTCGAACTCGGTCATCGTGCTCTACACCCATGTGAAGACCGGACGCTGGGCCAGCGTGATGCCGGCCAAGCTTGCCGACACGCTCGGCCTGTCGGATGCCGTGAGGTCAATCCCGATCGTCGATCCGCTGGTGACCTACCGGGTCGGACTGGTGGTTCCGTTGCGGGATCCGATGACGCCGCATGGTCGCGGCATTGGTTCAGACCGCGCGCGAGGGTCGCTCCGACACTGGCGGACGTGATCGCGAATCCAGATCGGTCGATTTCGAAATCCAATCGATGCGCAATCCCTATTGCGTCCATGAGATCGGCTTTATTGATCTTTGGATCAATTCTCGCATCTCGATTGCCTTGACCCGATCGTCCAGCGGCGAGGGCTCGATGTTCGCGGTCTGCGAATCATCGTCCACGGCTCCCGAACCGAATTTTGTCCTTGGCATGTGGTATGCCACGGACTAGAGTCGATCCAACCAACGAACGAACGGGACTAGAAACCTCAATGAGCCATGACGTGCAGACAGTCCGCTCGTTCGAACATCCCGGCGCAGGGCCGCAAGCGGGCCAAGTCGACGCCCAAGGGACGCCAGATCGATCCCGCGGCCGCGGACGAGATCGCACTTCTGCTCGGGCGACCGATCGCGCCGGCGCGACCTCCTGATCGAGCATCTGCACCTGATCCAGGACAAGTATCACCAGATTTCCGCGGCCCATCTCGCAGCGCTTGCCGACGAGATGAAGCTCGCCTTTGCCGAAGTGTTCGAGACCGCGACCTTCTACGCGCATTTCGACGTGGTGAAGGAGGGCGAGCCCGACATCGCGCCGCTGACCATCCGCGTCTGCGATTCCCTGACCTGCGCGATGCTGGGCGCGGAAAAGCTGCTGCATGAATTGCAGGACGTCGGCCGGCCCCGGCATCCGCGTGGTGCGCGCGCCCTGCGTCGGGCTGTGCGATACCGCGCCGGTGGCCGAGGTCGGCCATCATTTCGTCGATGCACGCGACCGCGTCGCGAACGTGCTGGCGACGGCCAACGCGCGGCGAGACCCATCCGCGCATCTCGCCCGACTATGTCGACTACGACGCCTATGTCGCCGGACGGCGGCTACAGGCTGCTGAACGACCTGCGCGCCGGCGCGCCTCGGCAAGGAAGACATCCTGAAGGCGCTCGACGATGCCAGCCTGCGCGGGCTCGGCGGCGCCGGCTTTCCGACGGGGCGCAAATGGCGCGCGGTGCTCGGCGAGCCCGGGCCGCGGCTGATGGCGGTCAATGGCGACGAGGGCGAGCCCGGCACCTTCAAGGATCGCTTCTATCTGCTGACGCGATCCGCACCGCTTCCTCGAGGGCATGCTGATCGGCGCCCATGTCGTCGATGCGACCGACGTCTACATCTACATCCGCGACGAATATCCGGCCGCGCGCGAGATCCTCGCCGCTGCGAGACTCGCCAAGCTGCCGCCGGGCGGCCCGACCCTGCACATGCGCCGCGGCGCCGGCGCCTATATCTGCGGCGAGGAATCCTCGCTGCTGGAAAGCATCGAGGGCAAGCGCGGCCTGCCGCGGCACAAGCCGCCTTATCCGTTCCAGGTCGGGCTGTTCGGCCTGCCGACGCTGATCAACAATATCGAGACGCTGTTCTGGGTGCGCGACATCGTCGAGAAGGGCGCGGACTGGTGGAAGTGCCATGGCCGCAACGGCCGCCATGGCCTGCGCAGCTACTCGGTATCGGGGCGCGTGAAAAATCCCGGCGTGAAGCTCGCGCCGGCCGGCATCACGGTGCGCGAACTGATCGACGAGTTCTGCGGCGGCATGGCCGACGGCCACACGTTCCACGCCTACCTGCCGGGCGGCGCGTCCGGCGGCATCCTGCCGGCCTCGATGGACGACATCCCGCTCGATTTCGGCACGCTGGAAAAATACGGCTGCTTCATCGGCTCGGCCGCGGTCATCATCCTGTCCGATCAGGACAGCGTCAAGGGCGCGGCGCTCAACCTGATGCGCTTCTTCGAGGACGAAAGCTGCGGCCAGTGCACGCCCTGCCGTGTCGGCACCCAGAAGGCGGCGCTGTTGATGCAGAAGCCGGTGTGGAACCGGGAACTGCTCGACGAATTGAGCCAGGCGATGCGCGACGCCTCGATCTGCGGCCTCGGCCAGGCGGCCTCGAATCCGCTGACCTCGGTCATTAAATATTTCCCCGACGAGTTCTCAAGGAAGCGGCGGAATGACGAAGATCCAGTTCGAACTCGACGGCAAGCAGGTCGAGGCCGTCAACGGCGAGACCATCTGGCAGGTGGCCAAACGGCAGGGCCGCGACATCCCGCATCTGTGCTACTCGCCGGAGCCGGACTACCGGCCCGACGGCAATTGCCGCGCCTGCATGGTCGAGATCGAGGGCGAGCGCGTGCTGGCGGCGTCCTGCAAGCGCACGCCGAGCGTCGGCATGAAGGTGAAGATCGGAGAGCGCGCGCGCGGTCGCGGCGCAGAAGATGGTGATGGAGCTGCTGGTCGCCGACCAGCCGGCGCGCGCAGACCTCGCACGATCCCGAATTCGAAATTCTGGCACTGGGCCGACAAGGTCGAGGTCACCGAAAGCCGCTTTCCCGCCGCCGAGCGCTGGGAAGGCGACACCAGCCATCCGGCGATGCGCGTCAATCTCGACGCCTGCATCCAGTGCGGGCTGTGCGTGCGCGCCTGCCGCGAGGTGCAGGTCAACGACGTCATCGGCATGGCCTATCGCAGCCATGACTCCAAGATCGTGTTCGACTTCGACGACCCGATGGGGGAATCGACCTGCGTCGCCTGCGGCGAATGCGTGCAGGCCTGCCCGACCGGCGCGCTGATGCCGTCGGTGATGCTCGACGAGAACCAGACCCGCGTCACCTATGCCGACAGGAAGGTCGACTCGCTGTGCCCGTTCTGCGGCGTCGGCTGCCAGGTCACCTATCAGGTCAAGGACGAGAAGATCATCTATGCCGAGGGCCGCGACGGCCCGGCCAACCACAACCGGCTCTGCGTCAAGGGCCGTTTCGGCTTCGACTACATCCATCATCCGCATCGCCTCACAAAACCGCTGGTGCGGCTGCCGAATGCGAAGAAGGACGCCAACGACCAGGTCGATCCGGCCAATCCCTTCACGCATTTCCGCGAAGCGTCCTGGGAAGAGGCGCTGGATATCGCGGCCAAGGGTCTCGTGAAAATCCGCGACGAGCAAGGGCGTCAAGGCGCTGGCCGGCTTCGGCTCCGCCAAGGGCTCGAACGAGGAAGCCTATCTGTTCCAGAAGCTGGTGCGCACCGGTTTCGGCTCCAACAATGTCGATCACTGCACGCGGCTGTGCCACGCCTCGTCGGTGGCGGCGCTGATGGAAGGCCTCAACTCCGGCGCGGTGTCGGCGCCGTTTTCCGCCGCCATGGACGCCGAAGTCATCATCGTGATCGGCGCCAATCCGACCGTGAACCATCCGGTCGCCGCGACCTACATCAAGAACGCGGCCAAGCGCGGCGCCAAGCTGATCGTGATGGATCCGCGGCGGCAGTCGCTGTCGCGTCACGCCACCAAGCATCTCGCGTTCAAGCCGGGCAGCGACGTCGCGATGCTGAACGCGATGCTGCACACCATCATCACCGAGGGCCTGACCGACCAGCAGTACATCGCCGGCTACACCGAAGGCTTTGACGAGCTCGAAGGAGCGCATCAAGGAGTTCCCGCCGGAGAAGATGGAGCCGATCTGCGGCATCCCGGCCGAGACCTTGCGCGAAGTGGCGCGGATGTATGCGCGCTCGCGCGCCTCGATCATCTTCTGGGGCATGGGCATCAGCCAGCACATCCACGGCACCGACAATGCGCGCTGCCTGATCGCGCTGGCGCTGATCACCGGGCAGATCGGCCGTCCCGGCACCGGCCTGCATCCGCTGCGCGGCCAGAACAACGTGCAGGGCGCCTCCGACGCCGGCCTGATCCCGATGTTCCTGCCGGACTACCAGCCGGTCGGCCGTACCGATCTGCGCGAACCGTTCGAAAAGCTCTGGCACCAGGACATCGATCCGGTGCGCGGGCTGACCGTGGTCGAGATCATGAACGCGATCCATGCCGGCGAGATCAACGGCATGTATATCGAGGGCGAAAATCCCGCGATGTCGGACCCCGATCTGCAGCATGCGCGCGAGGCGCTGGCAAAGCTCGACCATCTGGTGGTGCAGGATCTGTTCGTCACCGAGACCGCGTTCCATGCCGACGTGATCCTGCCGGCCTCGGCGTTCGCGGAAAAGTCCGGCACCTTCACCAACACCGACCGCCGCGTGCAGTTGGCGCGCGAGGTGATCAGGCCGCCCGGCGATGCGCGGCAGGACCTGTGGATCATCCAGGAAATCGCCAAACGCATGGGGCTCGACTGGAACTATGCCGGCCCGGCCGACGTGTTCACCGAGATGACGCAGGTGATGCCGTCGCTGAAGAACATCACCTGGGAGCGGCTGGTGCGCGAGGGCGCGGTGACCTATCCGGTCGACGATCCCGCAACAGCCCGGCAACGAGATCATCTTCACCACGGGATTCCCGACCGCGAGCGGCCGCGGCAAGATCGTGCCGGCGCATGTGATCCCGCCGGACGAAGTGCCCGATGACGAATATCCGATGGTGCTGTCGACCGGGCGCGTGCTCGAACACTGGCACACGGGCTCGATGACGCGGCGCTCCAGCGTGCTCGACCAGATCGAGCCGGAGGCGGTGGCGTTCATGTCGCCGAAGGATATGCGGACGATGCAGGTCTGGCCCGGCGATATCATGCGGCTGGAAACCCGCCGCGGCGCGGTCGAGGTCAAGGTGCGCACCGATCGCGACGTGCCGGAGAACATGGTGTTCATGCCGTTCTGCTACGCGGAGGCGGCGGCCAACCTGTTGACCAATCCGGCGCTCGATCCGTTCGGCAAGATCCCGGAATTCAAGTTCTGCGCGGTCAAGGCCGAACGCGTCGGGGTTCAGGTCGCTGCGGCGGAGTAGCCGCCGCGCCGCTCAGTTCGTGCTTCCCGCGGCGGCCTGCTGCGCCGCTAGTTTGTTTTGCGCGACAATTCCCTCGAGCCGCGCAATGTTTTCCAGCAGGCGCTGGCTGGTCAGGACCAGGAAGTAATAGCCGAATTGCGGATTCTGGAAATAGATCTCCAGCAGCTTCTCGTAAGTGATGGTCAGCACGTGCCCGGCCTCGATGCATTCGATCGTCGCCGTGCGGCGGTTATCGGGCGTGAGGAAGCCAAGTTCGCCCATTAAACGTCCCGGCGGAAGTTCGACGCTGATTTCCTTCACCAGGAATTTTCCGGTGACGGTCAGGAGCATTTCATCGGCGGCATCGTCCTTTTTGAACAGAATATCGCCTTTGCGATATTTTCGCTCGGTCATGAACGGTTTGAGCCATTCCATCGACGTATCGCCCTGCGTTGCGCTGCGGGCCTTCTTTACGAGAACGAGCATTTGACGGAGGCGATACGCATTGATGGGAACCATCACGAGATACAACAGGAAGGTTGCGACGGCTCCAGTGAGCGCGCCGAACAGGGCGAAGAATGCGCAACCGATCATGTTTGCGACGCGCAGCGGCACCATCGTTTGCATCAGCAGGGTGGCGACAAAGAAGATGACGCCGATCAGCGCGAACGTGTTCGCCAGGTTGATGTTCGCCAGCACGATCTCCAGCAGGCGGTTTAACAGTGCTTCCCAGGTCACGTTGTTGGGGTCGAGCCCCAGCTGCGCCAGAACCTTTGCGATTCGGAGATTGTCGGCGGCGGTGTCGAGGATGCGGTTCAATATTCCCGACTGGTCTGCAGTACTCGAATTCATCATATCCCCCGGGGAGGCCTTGGCGAAACGGGACGATTATCTCACCTGATGCCGCGCGGGTCTCGCAAAATCGCCGACCGGCCATGCAATCCATTGAAGAATTCGACGACATTTCCGGTTTTGTGACGGCCCGAAGGGGGGAGCTGTGCCGAGCGAACTGCGGGAACCATCTCCGGGGCCCAAGATTGTTTTCCCGCAAGCGGGAGAACCATCATGGCACGGAAATACTCGAAGAAAGCATCCGCCAAGGTCGGCCGCGCGATGAAGAAGCGCAAGGCCGGGACGCTGAGGAGCGGCCGCTCCGGCAAGAAGGTCACCAGCCGCAAACAGGCGATCGCGATCGGGCTGTCCGAGGCGAGGGCGGAGGGCAAGAAGGTCCCGAGGAAAGCGGCGAAGAAGACCGCAAAAAAGCGCAAGGCGAAGAAGTAGCGGCAATGACGTTGATAGACCTGGCCGTACCCGGCACTTCAGAATGGGCTGCGACAAATTAGCCCGTCGGGCAAAATTTCGCTTTTCCCGAAGGGCAAATCACCATTAAGACTTACGCCATCCTGTCCCCTTGGAAGGGACGTTGGCCATCGTTACCGAACGTTGGGACG
>CAVPOL010000053.1:0-45375 GCA_963706975.1 uncultured Alphaproteobacteria bacterium | reverse complement strand
GGCGGGCGATGTTCTCGACCACGACGATGGCGTCGTCGACCAGGATGCCGATCGAGAAGATCAGCGCGAACAGGCTGACGCGGTTGATGGTGTAGCCCATCAGGTTGGCGGCAAACATCGTCAGCAGGATCGTGGTCGGGATCACCACGAGCGTCACCAGCGCCTCGCGCCAGCCGATCGCGATCGCGATCAGGACGACGATCGAGATCGTCGCGAGGCCGAGATGAAACAGCAGTTCGTTGGCCTTTTCGTTGGCGGTCTCGCCATAGTCCCGGGTGACCGTGACTTCGACGTCATCGGGGATCAGGCGCGATTTCAGCCCTTCGAGCCGGTGCGCAATTTCCTCCGAAACCACCACCGCATTGGCGCCCGCCCGCTTGGCCAGCGCCAGGCTGACCGCGGGAACCCGCTCCCACTTGCCCTTGCCGTCGCGCGCATCGTTCCAGACGCGGTGCTCGATCGTGTTCGGGCCGATGACGACGCAGGCGACGTCCTTGACATAGACCGGACGTCCGTCCCGGGTCGAGATCAGCAAGAGGCCGATATCGGGAATTCCGGACAGGGTCTGGCCCGGCCGCGACGCCGCGGACCATTCCGGCCTCGCGGACCTGGCCGGCCAGGAACGAACGGTTGGCATCCTTTACCTTGCCGACGAGTTGCTGCAGCGTCACGCCAAACAACGACAGCTTCTCCGGATCGGGTTCGACCCTGATCTGCTGGGCGGCGCCGCCGGAGATGTAGGTCAGCCCGATGCTGTCGACCTTCGTCAATTCGGCGCGCAGCTTGTCGGCGAGCTCGTAGAGATCCTTGTCCGTCCAGCGGTCGGCGGCTTCGGGTTTGGGTGAAAGCGTCAGCACGGTGACGGCGACGTCATTGATGCCGCGCCCGATGATCATTGGTTCGGGGATGCCGACCGGAATGCGGTCGAGATTGGCGCGGATCTTCTCGTGAACGCGCAGGATCGCGTCTTCCGGCTTGGTGCCGACCAGAAAGCGCGCCGTGACCAGGACGCGGTCGTCTTCGGTCTGGCTATAGACGTGCTCCACGCCGTCGATGCCCTTGACGATGGCCTCGAGCGGCTTGGTGACCAGTTCGACCGCATCGGGCCCCCGCAAGCCGTCGGCGTTGACGCGGATGTCGACCATGGGGACGCTGATCTGCGGTTCTTCCTCGCGCGGAATCACGACCACGGCCATCAAGCCGACGATGAGCGAGGCGAGCAGGAAGAGGGGCGTCAGCGGCGAACCGATGGTTGCGCGCGTAAGCCGTCCGGACAGGCCGAGATTCATGGCTGCACCAACTGGTCGCCGGCGCGAATCCCGGAGAGAATTTCAAGGCCGTTCGGAAGCTCGGGCGAAGGCCGATCGCGGCCGCGCTGCACCGGCGCGCTGATGGTGCGATCGCCCTGGCGGATCTGGACATAGTCGATGCCGAAGCGGGTGGTCACGTAGGAGGAGGGGATCACGAAGGCGGATCGCTCGCCGCCGGAGATCCAGACCCGGAGCCGGTCGCCGACGAAATATTCGCCGAGGTTTTCCACCGTGGCATCGGCGATGACGCGGCCGTCCTCGATCTGCGGATAGACCAGATCGATCACGCCGGATTTTGAAATCTGCTCGCCGAACTCGGCGCCATCGACCCGGACCTTGTCGCCGGCCTTCAGGAAGCGGGCATGACGCTCCGGCACCCGCAGCCGAAGCTTGAAATTCTGCTGCGCGATCATCGCGACGGGATCGCCGGGCAACACGACGGAACCGACCGCCACCAGCTTTTTCAGGACGCGCCCGCCGGCCGGCGCCAGCACCTGGCCCTCGTTGAACTGCTGCTGGACGACGGCGCGTTCGGCAGTCCGCGCCCGCAGCGCCGTTTTCGGCGACGTTGAGCGCGGTCCGCGCCTCGTCGAGCTTGATCGCGGGGAAGCGTGCCGCGCTCCACCAGTCCCTCGATACGGGTAAAATCGGTCTGTGCCTGGCTCGTTTGCGCCTGCAGCGCGTCGATCTGTGCGTCGAGCGCCTTCATCTGCAGCGCGAGCTTTTCGTCTCCGATCGCCGCGATCGCCTGGCCGCTCGTCGACCGGATCGCCTTCGCGGACGTGGAGTTGAACGATGATGCCGCCGATGCGCCCGCGCGCCGGCACGACGCTGATGCTCTCGACCGTGGCGAACACCGCCTTCTCGTCGGCGACCGGCCGCAAGGCAACCGTCAGGGTTTCCGCGCCGGCGCAATGGCGCGCCCAGAGCTCCTGCGGCGAGAATGCCCAGCATCATCAATCTACGCATGTTCCATCCATCTCTGGTCAGGAAGCGCGTCGCACGGCGACGCCCTCTTCTCGCGGAAATTGCCGCGGTCATATTGACCTGCCTCAAAACGCCGTCGCGTTTGGACCTATAATCTTCCTCTTCGGCCTTCCGGCTTTCGCAGGCGCGCAATAGACCTGATAGAGCGTTTTCAGGACTTCGCGCGCAGGTTCGCTGGCGATCGAGTAGTAGATCGTCTGGGCGTCCCGGCGCGCAGACACCAAGCCATCCTTGCGAAGGAGGGCAAGATGCTGGGACACCGTGGAATCGCGCAGGCCCAGGAACTGCGCGAGATCGCCAACTGATCGCTCGCCGTCGATCAACTGACAGATGATCAGCAGCCGATGCCGATTGGAGAGAGCCTTCAGGAGGCCGCTGGCATGGTCGGCCGCGGCTTCCATTTCCGTACTATCTATTTTCATACTTGCGTATATACGCAATTACGAATATATGGTCAAGGGAAGCGGTGGAAGAAGCCACAACAAATCGGCGCGACCGCACAAGGGAGTCGAACCAACAGAGGACGAGCATGGCAGAAGTTGTGGTGATCGGAGCCGGTCTCAGCGGGACGTTGATGGCCTACGAGTTGTTGCCTCAGTTGCGACGGGATGACCGCCTGACGGTTATTTCGCAGGGACCCGTCTATCATTTCGTCCCATCAAATCCGTGGGTCGCGATCGGCTGGCGCAAGCGCGGCGATATCGAGATCGATCTCGGCGACATCATGAAGCGCAAGGGCATCCGGCTGCTGACGCAAGGCGCGCAACGGGTGCATCCGGAGGAAAACCGGGTCGAACTCGCCGACGGCACGTCGATCGACTACGACTATCTGGTGATCGCGACCGGGCCGGAGCTTGCCTTCGACGAGATCCCGGGCCTCGGGCCCGACGGCCATACCCAATCGATCTGCCACGTCGATCATGCCGCGCACGCCAAGGACGCGTTCGAGAAGCTCGCGGCCAATCCGGGGCCGGTGGTGATCGGCGCCGTGCAGGGCGCTTCCTGCTTCGGGCCGGCCTACGAATTCCTGTTCATTCTGGAGACCGAGCTGCGCCGGCGCAAGCTGCGCGATCGCGTGCCGATGACGTTCGTGACGTCGGAGCCCTATATCGGCCATCTCGGCCTCGACGGCGTCGGCGACACCAAGGGCCTGCTCGAAAGCGAGTTGCGCGAGAAGCACGTCAAATGGATCACCAACGCCCGCGTCAAGGCATGTCGAGCAGGGCAAAATGACCGTCGAGGAAGTCGCCGACGACGGCTCGGTCCGCAAGACCCACGAACTGCCGTTCGCCTATTCGATGATGCTGCCCGCGTTCCGCGGCGTCGGCGCCGTCAGGGGCATCGAGAAGCTGACCAATCCCCGCGGCTTCGTGATCGTCGACAAGCATCAGCGCAATCCGGCGTATCCCGAACGTCTTCGCGCATCGGCGTCTGCGTGGCGATCGCGCCGGTCGGCGCGACGCCGGTTCCCGGTCGGCGTGCCGAAGACCGGCTTCATGATCGAATCGATGGTGACGGCGACGGCGATGAACATCGGCGCGCTGCTGAAGGGCCAGGCGCCGTCGGCGCAGCCGACCTGGAACGCGATCTGCCTGGCGGATTTCGGCGATACCGGCGTCGCCTTCCTGGCGCATCCGCAGATCCCGCCCCGCAATGTCAACTGGTCGTCCAAGGGCGAATGGGTTCACTCTCGCCAAGGTCGCGTTCGAGAAATACTTCCTGCGGAAGATCCGGCGCGGCGAGAGCGAGCCGTTCTACGAGCGCTTCCTGCTCGACAAGCTCAGCATCGCGAAAATCAAGGAGGTAAGAACGGGGACATGAGCGCAAGGCCGATAGGTCGTCTGCGGCACATTGCGGCAAGACCAACCGGCTGCCCGCCGAACGGGCCGCCAGCGGCGGCGCGCTGCGGGTCCTGCCACCGGCCGATCTTCAGCGGTCATCCGGTCGAGGTCGACGAGGCGGCTTCGGCCGCCATCGTGCGCGAACAGCGACATCCCGCTGCTGGTCGACGTCTGGGCGCCCTGGTGCGGGCCGTGCCGCGCCATGGCGCCGATGTTCGAGCGCGCCGCACGGCGAACTCGAGCCCGGATGTTCGGCTGCTGAAGCTCAACTCCGACAACGCGCCCGCCGTATCCTCCCGCCTCGGCATCAGCGGCATCCCCACGCTTCTGCTTGATGCGCGATGGCCGGGAGATCGCACGCACCTCCGGTGCGATGGACGCGCAGCGCATTGTGGCCTGGACGAAGGCCGGGCTTGCGCGGCCGTGACGATCTTAAATCCGAATTAAACCGCAAAGGAACACGTTATGAACATCGATAAAGCAGTCCTGATGTTCGCAGGATTTGTCGTTCTGCTCGGCCTCGCGCTCGGCTGGCTCGGTCAATCCCTACTGGTATCTGCTGACCGCATTTGCGGGCTGAACATGCTGCAGGCGGCCATCACTGGCTTCTGCCCGGCGGCCATGTTTTTCAAGAAGCTTGGCCTGCGCGGCGGCAACGCATTTTCCTGATCGTGACTTGACGCTGCCGGCGGCATGGCAAGTGTCGCCGGTCAAACCGGAACGTCGGCGGCCTGCCGCGAGAGGGCTCAACCTCTTCGTTGCGGCAATGGCCGGCGGCATGCTGGTTCATGATGTCCGGCAGAGGTCCGCGCCGCTGTCCGGGATGATCGGGCCGGCGGACCCCGTCGACGGATGACGTCGCGATGGCGCTTTTTGCGTCCCCGGTGCCTAATCACTCGGCCGCTCGATCCTTCCGGTGCGCTGAAAATACGACATCAGCATCTGGCAAATGAGCGCCCACGCCGTGCCGAAGCACCAGCCCGCCAGCACATCGCTCGGATAGTGAACTCCGAGATATATGCGGCTGACACCGACCAGCAGAGCCAGGATCACGGCAGTCGCAATGAGATGAATTCGAACTGAGCGGGAAGTGTGCGTCTGGGCGAGCATCAAGCCGAGCGTCAGATAGCAGACAGCCGAACTCGCTGCGTGCCCGCTCGGAAAGCTCAGCGTAGAGACCTGAGTGAGCGGCGTGACGATATCGGGGCGCGCTCGCGCGAAGGCGAGCTTGAGGAGGGTATTCAGAAGGGCGCCGCTCAGAACTGTCGTCAGGACGAACAAGCCGGCGTGACGTTTGCGTGTGGCAAAAAGGAACGTGGTTACAATCGTGACCAGCAGTGCAAGCACCGCGGTACTGCCCAGTGCGGTGATGTCTCGCACAACGTCGAGCAACCATGGCGGACCGATCGGTTGCGACAAGTCGGACGCATGGCGAAGGGCGACCATCAACCAGCGGTCGAACGCGATGGGCTCTCCTTCGCTCACTTCCTGCGCGATGACCGCAAAACCGAACAGGAGAACGGCGAGGAGCAATGTCGGAGCCCAGGACCTCAGATGCCGGGCAGCCTTCCGCCATTCAGTCGTTCTCATATCCGTCGCCTCCGGGAATTTCGACTTCCATCAACCTCCAAAGATACGACGTGAGGTTTGGCGGTAAGGCCAGGATGAAATCCGGGGTTGATACGCCGCCAGTTTCACCTCGATTTCCTGCCTAGCATAAACTTCGTCAGGCGTCCTGCCGCCGCCATGCCGCCGAAAACGGAAGTGAGTTGACGGCATTGGGTTGGAAACGCGGATCGCCGGCATTGCCGTTGTGGCGGTAATTGTGCAAGGTTTTGGACGTGAAGTATCCCTGGATCCTGGCGAGTGGAGGGAACACTGGACGCTGCCGCAAACGAGGACCGGTATCGCTCGCAAGCGCGGCAGGCGTTGTTTCGGCCGTCGGAGTGGCACTGGCCTATTTTGTCGCCGCGCGGTTGAGCCTTGCATTGCTGGAGCCGATCGACGGCGTCGCCGTATTCTGGCCCGCCGCGGGGGTGGCTTCAGGGATCTTGATCGCCCTTGGTCCTGCGGCCCGGTGGACTGTCGTCGTCGGGGTGATAGCTGCAACGATCGTGGCCAATCTGCTGGGCGATCGCAACATCTGAAGCTCGGTGTTCTTTGCTGTCGCGAACGCGGGCGAGGCCGTCATCATCGCAGGCCTGATCCATCGCTTTTGTGGCTCCCCATTCAAGTTGAACGAATTGCGAAGGGTGCTGGCGCTGTTTGCCGCGACCGCTGCAGGCATCGGGCATCTCCGGAATTGCCGGCACGGCAGGTTTTGTGCTGTTTCATGGCGTCAACCGCGTCGCCGCTGCGTGATCTGGGTTCACTGGTTCTCATCTGACGCGATCGGGAACATTGCGGTGGCGCCCCTCGCGATCGGGCTGGCGTCGCTGGCGCGCAACTTCCCGCCGCGGCGCGAGATCGTGGAAGGCGCTTTGGCGCTTGCCGTGGTGTCGCTGGTATGCGCGTTGCTGGTTTTCTCGCCCAATGAGCCATGGGCCACGGAACTGGCGATCGGCGCGCTCTCCCCGCTTCTGCTCTGGATCGCATCCCGCCTTCGCCCGGCCTTCACCGCGATCGCCACGTTCATCTGTGCGATCACGATCGTCTGGACGACAATCTTCGCCGTCGGCATTTTCGGGGATTTGCAACTGTCGGGCCAACAGCGTGTGCTGGGGGCCCAGGTTACCATCCTGGCGATCTCGCTCGGCGCGCTGGTTCTTGCGGCCCTGTTCAGCGAGCGGAGGCTTCACGAAAGCGCCATTCTGGAGAGGGAGGCCCGCTTACAGGAGGCGCTGCGGGCCGGCAGCGTGATGGCCTTCGATTGGGACGTGCCTGCCGACCAAATACGGTTCAGCCAGAATGCAGGCCGAGATCCTCGGTCTCGACGCGCAACAGGTTCTCAGCGGGACCGAATGGCTGAAACATATACATCCCGAAGACCAGCCGCGGGTGGCCTCCTGCCTGGAAGGCGCTCGTCCGGACCAGCCTTCGATTTCGATCTCATTCCGCTACCGGCGGCCGGATGGTGGTGAGGTCTGGCTTGAACAGATTGCGGCCGTCAAGTTCGGTTCAGGCGGAACGCCTGCGCACATCAGCGGGCTCACGACGGATGTCACCGCACGCAAGCGTTTTGATGAGGAACTTTCGCTCGCGTGGAAATCGGCGGAATTGGCCGATCGCGCCAAATCGAGCTTTCTGGCCGCCGCAAGCCATGACTTGCGACAGCCATTGCAGACCCTGAAACTGCTGCAGGCAGCGCTCGAGCCACACCATCCCGGCGGTGAGGCACGCAACCTCGTCGCTGGAATCGGGCAATCGCTGGACACCATGACCAGCATCCTGTCGAGCCTGCTCGATGTGAACAGGCTGGAAGTCCGGCAATCTGCGTCCATCCGTGAGCGAGTTTTCGGTGGACGAAATCTTCGAGTCGCTGGCTGGAGACTTCGCCGCGCCGGTGCGGGAAAGAGGGCTCCGGCTGTGCATCGTCCGTTCCGGGCTCATCATCCGCAGCGACAGGCACATGCTCGCGGAGATGATCCGCAACCTGTTGTCCAATGCGATCCGATACACCGACAGGGGACGAATTCTGCTGGGGTGCCGGCGAGCCGGCGACATGTTCGCATTGAAGTCTGGGACAGCGGCGTCGGCATCACCGAAGACCGAGCTCCCGCACATATTCCATGAGTACTATCAGGGGACCGACGGCGCGGCGCGGGGCGGCTTTGGCTTGGGCCTTGCGATCGTGAAGCGGCTCGGAGAAATCCTGGATCACAGGATCGAGGTGCGCTCAATTCCCGGGAAGGGCACACGGTTTTTCATTGAGGTCCCGCGCGGCCGATCCGGTGTCAAGGCGCCGGAAGCAGCGCCGCCGGTGCATCCCGAAAATGATGGCTTCCTGGGCAAGGTTCTCGCGGTCGAGGACGAGGCGTCCGTGCGCTCTGGCGCTCAGGAGATTGCTGAAGGGAAAAGGGGTTGACGCCACCATCGTTGCGACGGCGACGGAAGCCTTGACCCTGGTCAGGGAACAGGGCCTGTGTCCGGATGTTCTGCTGTGTGACTACAACCTTCGTGGTTCGGCGGATGGCATGGAGACCATCAATCACCTGCGGGCCGCCCTTGGCCGGGACGTACCGGCCATCGTGATGACCGGCGACATCAGGTCGCAAACGGCGGTCTCGATTACCTCGCAAGGCGTCTCCGTCCTGATCAAGCCCTTTTTGGCCGAGGAACTTCTGAAAGCCTTGAGAGAGCAGACGTCGCAGGCAATCACGGTGAACACCCCGGACCATTGATTTGGCCAGGGCCCCCCGGTCGAGCGACGGGTCCCCGGATCGCGGCGCGCCATTGCAAGCGCG
This sequence comes from uncultured Alphaproteobacteria bacterium, assembly GCA_963706975.1. GTDB lineage: Bacteria > Pseudomonadota > Alphaproteobacteria > Rhizobiales > Xanthobacteraceae > Bradyrhizobium. The sequence continues at coordinate 36,834 of CAVPOL010000053.1, read as the reverse complement.
ACCTGGCTGCAACGTCAGCGGCTTGCGGCGAGAGGGCTACCCTGGTCGATGAATTGGGCACCGAACTCGCAGCCGATCCGCCAGGCTAGCCGGCACTGGCGGCGGCCCTCTGCAAACAGGATGGTGAACTCGGCGGGTATTTCGAGATTTTCGGCAATCATCCGCACGCCGCCTTCCGAGATGTCCACGATCGTGCAATCCCGCGGCAACGAGCCGACTCCGTACTGGATCTTCGCCTGCCCGCTATAGGCGCGACGTTCGCTTTTGCGTCGACTTGCCAACATCTGATTTGCCCCCTGGACCCGGTTACGGCTGGTCCCGGTCAGAGTGTCGCCGAAAGATATTGGAACGGAACTAGCGGGCGCGGTTGCAATGTATCGGTTTTATTCAAGTTCTCTTTACCGGCGCGGCGCGACGCTGACGTCGCGAGGCAGGCGGTATCTCGCCCGCCGATGGCCGCGTTAACCGACGCTTGCATTCGTCACGCCCCGTTAACCCTCATTCCCCCGGGAAATGGCATTCTGTCGTCCCCTGGATCTGGAGCGGACCATGCTGCGCTGGATGATGTCACTGTCAGTGGCGATTGCAATTGCCGGACCGGTTCAAGCCGCGGGTGTGGTGGTCAAGCGCAGCACCGCTCAGGCCGCGCGCCAATTGCCGGCGGGACTTCCCCGCGCGCATTACAAATACCGGACGACCATTGCGCCGGCGGCGCCCTACGGCCGCGCCGTCGCGGTCGGGAGCGATCCGGATCTCATGATCACGCCGGCCTATGGCCCGGGCGGCTACGCGAACCTGCCGGGCCCGCCGCTGCTGCCGGGTTTTTCGACCTTCCCCGGCTATTACGGGCCGGCCTGGAACTACGATTACCAGGGCCCCTATTACGACGGCGCCTATGTCAGCTACTGGGACCGCCTGCCCTACGCCTGCGACGTCTACGGGTATTGCTAGCCGTTCCCTTCAGCCGGGCTGCCCGGCCGGCAGCACCAGTTCATGCCGCCCCGGCCGCGGCTGTGCCACCAGTCGTTCGGCCTGGAACACCGCCAGCGTCAGCACCACGATCGCGACCGCCTGATGCGCCAGCGCAAGATCGATCGGCACCTGATGCAGCAGCGTCAGGATGCCCAGCGTCGCCTGCAGCAGCATCGCCGCCGCCAGCCAGACCGCGCCGTTGACCACGGCACTGCCGGGCCGCGACCTGATGGCATCGACCGCGTGCAGAATCGCCAGCGCGAGCAGCGCATAGGCGGTCATGCGGTGCTCGAACTGCACCGTCAGCGTGTTGTCGAACAGGTTGCGCCACCACGGCTCCTCGAACCACAGCCGCGCCGAGGAAGGAATCAGCGCGCCGTCGATCTCGGGCCAGGTGTTGTAGATTTTGCCCGCACGCAGCCCCGCGACCAGCGCGCCCAGATAAAGCTGCACGAAGGTCAGCACCAGCAGCGCCACGCTGGTGACCCGCAGCCGCGCGGAAACCACCAGCTGGCGGCCGGCCGGCAAGCCGCCGCAGCGTCCAGACGATGCCGGCAAAGATCAGCAGCGCCAGCACCAGATGGGTGGCGAGGCGATATTGCGACACCTCGGTCCGCTGCGTCAGCCCCGAGGCCACCATCCACCAGCCGACCGCGCCCTGCAACGCGCCGAGGGCGAAGATCAGCCACAGCCGCCGCTTCAGTTCCGCGCTCAATACGCCGCGCCACAGGAACCAGAGGAACGGCAGCAGATAGGCCACCCCGATCACGCGTCCGAGCAGCCGGTGGCTCCATTCCCACCAGAAGATGGTCTTGAACTGGTCGAGACTCATGCCGGCGTTGAGTTCGCGATACTGCGGGATCTTCTTGTAGGCCTCGAACGCCGCGGTCCATTGCTCCAGGCTGAGCGGCGGCAGCGTGCCGGTGACCGGCTTCCACTCGACGATCGAAAGCCCGGATTCGGTCAGCCTCGTGGCGCCGCCGACCAGCACCATCACGGCGATCAGGGCAGCGATCGACAGCAGCCACCATTTGACGGCTGCGAGCTGTGCGGGTTGCTTGCGGAACTGAGCGGTCATCGACGCCGCGCTTGATTGAGTTTGCGCGCCCCTTATAGTCCGCCGCTTCGCCGCGCGCAAGTCGCGCCACCGCTAAGAGCTGCACATTTCCGTCATGACCATACGCACCCGCAAATTCTTCGGAACCATCGCCCTGCTGGTGCTGGTGGTGGTGTGGTCGCTGCTGGGCATGACGGTGGCGCAGACGCCGTGGCTGGCGAATTCCGGCCTGCTGCAGGCGATCTTCTATGTCGTGGCCGGCATCGGATGGGTGCTGCCGGCGATGCCGATCATCAGCTGGATGTCGCGGCCGGACGTCTAGGTTACGGACCTCATCCTTGAGGAGCATCGCAATGGCGCGGTACCCATCCGGGCTACGCGGCGCCTGCTTCGCCAGCTCCTTCAGGAGGTGGATCCGGCCTCATCGACGTCACGAAACCTGCTCCGCGTCGGCGCCACCGGCGCGAAGGTGGCGCCGGACAGCAGCACCCGCATGACGCGCAGCGAACGCCGCCGGCCGTCCCAGGAGATGCGCGGCAGCGCATGCAGATTGGTTCGGCCCTCGGCGTGGACCACGCCCGATAGCGACGACACCGCACTGGCAAATCCGGCCTCCTCCGCCATCGGCACATGCTGCCGGCCGAACGCGGCGATGATCGCCGAACGGATAGGCGAAATGACCGACGTCGCGGTGGAACGCGGCCTGCGCGACCGCCCTGCCCATCGTCATCTCGCGCAGCGCGTCGGCGTCCTTCAGGTTCGCCAGCACGGGATAGTTGACCGTCGCACTGCCGATCGTCACCAGCGGATCGGCCGCGAGTCTTGCCAGATCGCTCCCAGTCCATCGATGGCCTCGCGCGACAGCGTCGCGAGGTTGACGCGAGTATCGCTTGCACAGGTCATTGATCGCGACCGACAGATCCGGCGGAGCCAGCGAGCGCATCCAGCCCGCAGAGAAATTCGTAGAGCTGACATTTGTCGGACGCGGTCGGCGATCTCGAAGTGCCGCTCCTGGCGGTCCATCACCAGGCTGATCCTGCTCTCGCGCGCGATCACTTGCTCCAGCGCCAGCCACCAGGCCTCGCCGAGCCGGTCCGGGAACGCGGTCGGCAGATAGACCGTGAAGGGCACGGCGTGCCGCGACAGCACCGGATAGGCCGAGGTGATCATGTCCTTGTAGCCGCCGTCGAAGGTCAGACACACGAACCGCCTCGGCGTGCGGCGGCGTCGACCGCGCGCTGGCAAGCCTCGTCCGATCGAGACGATGTCGAATCTCCAGCGCTTCAGTGCCCGGATCGTGCGGTCGAGAAATTCCGGCGTGATTTCGTGCGCGCCGAAGCGGCTGAAAGCGGCGCGCGCTCGCCGCGGCCGCACCCGTTCGAACCGCAGGATCACGCCGGCGCCGCCGGTGCGCCCGCCCGCTCAGCCATCGGACGGCCGTGAACCAGGCCAGTTCCAGCCGCAGGCCGCGTCAGGAAATCGGTTTTCGGATGCCAACTCCGCGTCCCCAGATGCCGGCCTGATCCGCGCCCGCCGCGGGCCGCATTGTCCTTACTCTTTGTTGACATTTCTTTGCAAAGGTCGGCCAAAGCCGAAATATGAAATACCATCCCCTACAGCAAGGTTTTGCGATGACCATGGCCGCTGCGATCGAAAACCGAACGGCGGAAGCGCCATCGCGGTCGCGATCAGGCCGCATCGCCAGCGTCGATATTCTCGGCGATCTCGGCGCGGCCGAGGCGGTCTGGCGCGCGCCTCGAAGCTACGCACGCAGTTTTCCACCCCCTATCAGCGCTTCGACTCTGCTCAGCGCCTGGCAACGGCACGTCGGCGCGCGCGAGGGTCTTCGCCCGTTCATCGTCATCGCCCATGACGGCGAGCGCCGGCCGCTGTTGCTGCTGCCGCTCGCGCTCGGCCACGCGCATGGCGTTGCGCACCGCCGGCTTCATGGGCGGCAAGCACACCACCTTCAACATGGCGTTGTGGGACCGCGATTTCGCCGCGAGCGCCACGCCGGGCGATCTCGAGGCGCTGGTCGCGGCGATCGGCGCGAAGTCGGAGGCCGACGTGCTGGCGCTGGGCCAGCAGCCGCTGCGCTGGCGACGGCATGCCCAATCCGATGGCGCTGCTGCCGCACCAGGCATCGGCCAACGATTGTCCGCTGCTGACGATCGTCGCCCGGCGAGCCGCCGGCAGCGCGGATCTCGAGTTCGTTCCGCCGCAGGCTCAAGGGCAAGGAACGCAAGCTGCAGGCGCTTGCCGGCTATCGCTACTCAGATCGCCGCGCACCGATGCCGACGTCACGCGGCTGCTCGACTGGTTCTTTGCGCATCAAGCCGCAGCGGATGGCGGAGCAGAAACTGCCGAACGTGTTCGCCGACCGCGGCGTGGAGGATTTCATTCGCGACGCCTGCTGCCGCAGCTCGCGGGCGGCGGCCGCGTCATCGATATTCATGCGCTCGAATGCGACGACGAGGTGATCGCGATCTTCGCCGGCGTCGACGACGGCCACCGCTTTTCGATGATGTTCAATACCTACACGATGTCGGGCAGCGCGAAATACAGTCCCGGCCTGATCCTGATGCGCGACATCGATCGACCACTACGCCGAGCGCGGCTATCGCGCGCTCGACCTCGGCATCGGATCGGACGAATACAAGCGGCTGTTCTGCAAGGACGACGAGCCGATCTTCGACAGCTTTATTCCGCTCAGCCCGCGCGGCCAGCTGGCCGCGCGGCCGCGATGTCGGGCGTCAACCGCGCCAAGCACCTGGTGAAGCACAACCCGCGCGCTGTTCGGGCTGGCGCAAAAGCTGCGCGGCGCAGCGTTGTCATCAGCTGATCAGGCGCAACGTCAGCCTGCGGCCCGCTCAGGCCGCCACCACCCGCGGACGCCGGCTCGACCGCTCCGACGGCTCGGCATCGGCTGCGGCTCAGCATCGTCACCTCGCGGAAACCCGACCGCCCGGAGCTGGTCGCACATCAGCGGTGCGGGCATCCGGCGCCATCGAGCATCCGGCACCACCACGGCGCGGGCCTGCGCGGTCAGCAGTTCCGCCGGCAGATCGGAGGCGGTGCCGGCATCCAGCAACACGTGGTCGTAGACCCGCAGCAGGCATCGATCGCCAGCGTCAGCCGCGGCGATTGCAGCAGCGCGCATCCGACGCCCGGACGCCCGGCGCTGACGAGATGCACGCGCGACATCCGGTCCTTGGCGATGATCTGCGCGAACGACGCCTCGCCCAGCATCAATTCGGTCAGGCCCGGCGCCGCCGGATCGACCGACGCCGCCGACAGCGTCGGCGACGACGCCGACGAGTCGACCAGCCACGACGCGCGCATGCCGCGCGATCAGGCGCGCCAGCGTCAGCGCGGTCAGCGTGATGCCTTCATCGCAGCGGTGCCGAGCATCGTGACCTTGCGCGCCGCGGCGCCGGCCGTGCGCAATTGCGGCGATTGCGCCGATCTCGGTGAGCGCCGGCGACGCATGGCGGGACTGGGGCTCGCTGCAACACCGGCGCGCGGCTCGGCCACCGGCTCGGGCTCCGGCGCGGCGGCCGGCGTGCGCAACGGCTGCCCGGCGCTGATCGCGACGGCGCGGCCGACGGCCGCGCGCGGCGCGGTCATGCGCAACATTCGCCGGTGACGATCGAGCCGGCGCGAGCATCAGTGTCGCCAGCGTCGCGATCAGCACGATCGGCAGCTTCTTCGGATAGGCCGGGATATTGGAGACGATGGCGCGCGAAATGATGCGGCCGTCCGCCGGCGCGGCCTCGATGTTCTCGCGGGTCGTCGCCTCGCGGAATTTCGCGAGATAGGATTCCAGCAGGTCGCGCTGCGCCTTGGCCTCGCGCTCCAGCGCGCGCAGCTGCACGTCCTGGCCGTTGGTCGACGCCGCCTGCTTCTTCAACTGCTCGAGGCTCGCGCTCATGCTTTCGGCCCGCGCGCCGGCGATGCGCGGCATCATTTTCGAGCGAGCGGGAAATCTTGCTGGCTTCCTCGCGAATCTGCCGGTCGAGGTCGGCCGATCTGCGCCCGCAGTTCCTTGATGCGCGGATGGCCGTCGAGCAGCGTCGAGGATTGCTCGGCCAGCTGCGCGCGCAGCGTCGACGCGCTGTTCGCCCAGCCGCCGCACCAGTTCGGAGTTCAGCACTTCGGAAGCCTCGATCGGCTTGCCGCTCTGCAGCATCCCGCGGATCAGCCGCGCCTTGGATTCGGCGTCCGACTTCTGCGCGCGCGCATTGTTGAGCTGGGTGTTGATCTCGCCCATCTGCTGGTTCGACAGCGTGGTGTTGTTGGTGCCGACGAACAGGCTGGACTTGGAGCGAAAATCCTCGACCCGCGCTTCGGCCTCGGCGACCTTCTTGCGCAGGCTCTCGATCTCGCCCGCGAGCCACTGGCCGGCGGACTGCGCCTGCTCCTGCCGCGCGCCCTGCTGCAGCACCAGATAGCCTTCGGCGATCGAGTTTGCGACGCGCGCGGCGAGATCGGGATCGCGCGACTGGAATTCGATGACGATCACGCGCGACTTGTCGACCGCATAGGCCGTCAAGCGCTCGTAATAGGCGTCGAGCACGCGCTCTTCCGGCGTCAGCGTGAACGGATCGCGGCCGATGCCGAGCAGCGCCAGCATCGACTTGCAGCGGCGACAGGCCCTGCAGCACCGGATCGAATTCCGGCCGCTCGGCGAGCTTGTTCTTGCGGATGATCTCGCGGGCGAGATCGCGCGACAGCACGATCTGCACCTGGCTGGTGATCGCCTCGGCATCGAGCGACCTGCGCTCCTCGTCGCGCTCGCCGTTCGGCCGCAGGAACACGTTTTCGCGGCCGTCGACCAGGATGCGCGCTTCCGACTTGTAGCGCGGCGTGATGAGGTTGACGGCGGCGAACGACAACACGGCGACGACAGCCGTCGGCACGATGATCCAGCCCTCTTGCGGAGCCAGCGCCTGCCCGAGCACGCTGCAGATCGAGGTCGCCGCGTCGGAGGCGCCGCAGGCTCGGCCGAGCCGGCATGCCGGGCGCGGGCTTGACGACGGCCTTGCGGACCGCGGGCTGCAGCTGCGCCGGCCGCGCTTGTCCTTGCCTGCACGCCAGAACGCCAGACGCATCGCACACTCCCGCAGGACGCAACCTGTCACTCAACTGCGGAGCGATTACACTCGATTATGGTTGCCGCCGGGTTAATTGCGCGCCGGTTGCACGCGACGGAACTGGCGCGACCCGAGCCTTCACGGTCATGCTTTGTTAACCATGCAAGCCCTTAATCCGCTGATGAATTTTGTGGACTGCACCGATGCGAGGCGTGTCGCCGTCACTGCTTGTGCGCTGACTGCGCTCGCGCTGCCGGCTGCATGCGCCGTCACGCTGGCGTCCCGTCGCGACCGCGACGCTGGTTCTGATCATGCCCGCTGTCGATGCCAGCCGCTTCGTATCCTGCACGCGACGCGCGCGCCGGTCGGCGGCATCTTCCGCCACATCCTCGATCTCGCCAACGGCCAGGCCGACCGCGGCCACCATGTCGGCATCCTCGCCGACAGCCTGACCGGCGGCGAACGCGCCGAGCAGGCGCTCAGCCGAGATCGCGCCGCGCCTGAAGCTCGGCGTGCACCGCCTCGCCATCCGCCGCGAACCGCGCCCGACCGATGCTCTGGTCTGGGCGCAGTTCATGCGGCTGATCCGCCGCCTGAAGCCGGACGTTCTGCACGGCCACGGCGCCAAGGCCGGCGCCTTCATCCGCCTGCAAGGCGCTACAGAGAGCACCATCCGCGTCTACACGCCGCATGGCGGCTCGCTGCACTATCCGCTCGACACGCTCAAGGGCAGCGTCTACAGCCGCCTCGAGCGCGCGCTGATGAACCGACCGACCTGTTCCTGTTCGAAAGCGCGTTCGCCCGCGACACCTATCAGCGCATCATCGGCATGCCCAAAGGCCTCGTGCGCTGCGTCTTCAACGGCGTCACCGCCGACGAGTTCGATCCGCTGGTCAAGGCGGACGACGCCACCGACGTCGTCTATGTCGGCGAGTTCCGGCACATCAAGGGCGCCGACCTCCTGATCGAGGCGGTGGCGCGGCTGCGCGCCGACGGCAAGCCGGTGACGCTGACGCTGGCCGGCGACGGCGAGGAGACCGGAACATCTCAAGGCCCAGGTCGACAGGCTCGGGCTTGGCGAGGCCGTCCGCTTCATCGGCCACGTCAAGGCGCGCTACGGCTTTTCCAAGGGCCGGCTGCTGGTGGTGCCCTCCCGCGGCGATTCCATGCCCTATGTGGTGATCGAGGCGGCGGCGGCGGGCATTCCGATGGTCGCCGCCAATGTCGGCGGCATCCCCGAGATCTTCGGCACCGATCACCGACGCGCTGTTCGCGCCCAACGATCGTCGGCGCGCTGGCGGACGCCATCGACGCCGCGCTGGACGATCCCGAGGCGACGCACGGCGCGCGCCAAATCGCTGCGCGAACGCATCTTTCTGCATTTTTCGCAGAAGGCGATGGTCGAAGGCGTGCTCGCCGGCTACCGCGACGCGTTTGCCGAACATTAACGTTTCTTTACCCGCTAACCGTTTCTTCCGATTTGTCCGCTAATCCCTGGGTTGGGGAATTCCGCCTTGGCGCGCGCATATCTTGCGCTGCCGGCTCAGGCATCGGATGTGGACACAGTGGAACCGATCGATGCTCGCTCGATGCTTGATGCCGCGGCGGCGCGCCGCGACCGCCTCGACCGCCACGGCGGACCGCCCGCCGATCGAGCGCCGCCGCCGGCTGACGCCGGCCGCCCTTGCCGTGGCCAACCAGAAAGTCCGCGCGCGCCTATTCGCCGATCGTGATCGCGGGCGCGGTGCGGCTGGCCGATTTCCTGCTGATCAGCCTGATCGGCATCGCGCTCTATTTCGGCTATGTGGTCCGCCTCAGCGGCTTTCAGCTGGGAATACATCGCCGCGATCTTCGGCATGGCCGCTACCGCCGTGGTCTGCTTCCAGGCCGCCGACATCTACGAAGTGCAGGTGTTCCGCGGCCAGTTGCGGCAGATGACGCGGATGATCTCGTCCTGGGCCTTCGTGTTCCTGCTGTTCATCGGCGCCTCGTTCTTCGCCAAACTCGGCGGCGAGATCTCGCGGTTGTGGCTCTCGGCGTTCTTCTTCGTCGGCCTCGCCGCCCTGATCGCCGAGCGGCTGTTCCTGCGCGCGATGGTGCGCGGCTGGGCCCGCGAGGGCCGGCTCGACCGCCGCACCATCATCGTCGGCTCCGACCAGAACGGCGAAAAGCTGGTCGAGGCGCTCAAGACCCAGCGACGATTCGGACATCCACATCCTCGGCGTGTTCGACGACCGCAACGACGACCGCGCGCTCGACACCTGCGCCGGCAGCCCGAAACTCGGCAAGGTCGACGACATCGTCGAGTTCGCCCGCCGCACCCGCGTCGACCTCGTGCTGTTCGCGCTGCCGATCTCGGCGGAGACGCGCATCCTGGAAATGCTGAAGAAGCTCTGGGTGCTGCCGGTCGATATCCGCCTTTCCGCCCACACCAACAAGCTGCGCTTCCGTCCCCGCTCCTATTCCTATCTCGGCGAGGTGCCGACGCTCGACGTGTTCGAGGCGCCGATCAACGACTGGGACCTGGTGATGAAGTGGCTGTTCGACCGCGTCGTCGGCGGCATCATTCTGCTGTTCGCGCTGCCGGTGATGGCGCTGGTCGCGCTGGCGATCAAGCTCGACAGCCCGGGCCCGGTGCTGTTCCGCCAGAAGCGTTTCGGCTTCAACAATGAGCGCATCGACGTCTTCAAGTTCCGCTCGCTGTACCATCACCAGGCCGACCCGACCGCCTCAAAAGTCGTGACCAAGAACGATCCCCGCGTCACCCGCGTCGGCCGCTTCATCCGCAAGACCAGCCTCGACGAGCTGCCGCAGCTGTTCAACGTCGTGTTCAAGCAGCAATCTGTCGCTGGTCGGCCCGCGCCCGCACGCGGTGCAGGGCAAGCTGCAGAGCCGGCTGTTCGACGAGGCGGTCGACGGCTATTTCGCGCGTCACCGCGTCAAGCCCGGCATCACCGGCTGGGCCCAGATCAACGGCTGGCGCGGCGAAATCGACAACGAGGAAAAGATCCAGAAGCGCGTCGAGTTCGATCTCTATTACATCGAGAACTGGTCGGTGCTGTTCGACCTCTTCATCCTGCTCAAGACGCCGCTGGCGCTGATGACCAAGAACGAGAATGCGTATTGACTTCTGGAGAGGCGTCATTGCGGGCGTAGCGACTTGTCCGCCGTAGCTCGATGAGCGAAGGCGGAAGCAATCCATGGGGAAGCACGCTGGATTGCTTCGTCGCTTCGCTCCTCGCAATGACGGCAGTTGCGATCGTGTTGTTTTGTAGTGTTGCGTGAGTGAGTGAGTACCAGATGGCGTATGCGGCGACAGCCGAGGGTTCCCTGCCGTCCGTGACGGCCGCGCCGGGCGTGCTTGCCTTACAGCGCGCGCTGGTATGGCTGGTCGGCGCCTCCGGTGCCATCGTGTTCATCGAACCCAGCCCCTATGAATTCGTCACGCTCGCCGCCACCATCCTGTTCTTCGCCACCGGCCTGAAGCTGCGGCTGGTATTCATGCCGCTGTTCTTGCTCTTGTTCCTGGTCAATATCGGCTACAGCATCGGCGCCATCCCGCTGCTGGAAAAGTCCGACGTCGCGAGCTGGATCGCGACCTCCTGGTACATGGCGATCACCGTAATCTTCTTCGCGCATGGTGATCTCCGAGGACACCGACGCCCGGCTCGACATGCTGCGCCGCGGCCTGATCGCGGGCGGGCTGATCGCGGCGCTTGCCGGCATAGCCGGCTATTTCAACCTCGTCCCCGGCGGCCGCGACCTGCTGACGCTGTACGATCGCGCGCGCGGCACCTTCAAGGATCCGAACGTGCTCGGCGCGTTCCTGATCCTGCCCGCCCTGTTCGTCTTGCAAAGCGTGGTCTCGGATCGCCTCGGCAAATCATTCCGCAGCACGGTCGCGCTCGGCATCATGACGCTGGCGATCCTGCTGGCGTTTTCGCGCGCCGCGTGGGGCGGACTCGTCATCACCTCGGCCTTCATGCTGGCGCTGATGGTGCTGACCAGCCCGTCGGTCAAGCAGCGATCGCGCATCGTCGTCATGACCGCCGTCGCCGCCATCATCGTGGTGATGCTGATCGGCGTGCTGCTGTCGTTCGATCTCGATCAGCGAAATGTTCAAACAGCGCGCCAGTCTCGGCCAAAGCTACGATAGCGGCCGCTTCGGCCGATTCGGCCGGCATATTCTCGGCGCGGAAATGGCGCTCGAACTGCCATTCGGAATTGGTCCGCTGCAGTTCAACCGCTACTTCCCCGAAGACACCCACAATTCCTATCTGAACGCGTTCATGTCCGGTGGCTGGATCGCCGGCGTCTGCTATCCTGCGCTGGTGTTCGTCACGGTCATCATGGGCTTCCGGCATGCCTTTGTCCGGGTGCCCTGGCAGCGCGAATATCTCGCCATCTTCGCCGCATTCCTCGGCACCGTCGGCATGAGCTTTGTCATTGACACCGATCACTGGCGGCACTTCTGGATGATGCTTGGCGCGATGTGGGGCATGTTCGCCGCCGCACAGCGCTGGCGGGCGAATTCGGATCAGGCGATTGCGGTGCCCAATCCGGACCGAATTACGCCGATGCCGTAGCCCGGACGGAGCCGACGTGCGGCGCCGGAGGCGTAATCCGGGGAATGAAGGAAGAATCCGGATTGCGCCATCAGTCGGCGAGTTGCGCCGACTGATGGCTCCATCCGGCTACGTTTCCCTGAACTACTTCTCCACCTCGAACGTCAACCCGGCATGGTCGACCAGCCGTTTTATCAGTCTGTCGCCCATCGCCGCGCCCGGAGTCCAGATTCCAGCCGCAACGTCCGGCGCATCACGCAGCAGACAGATGGCGCATTCGACGATCATCTTCGAGGTCGAGCCATAGCCGGGGTCACGGTCGCCCTTGACCGCGGCGCGAACCTGGCGGCCGTCGGGAGCGATGGCGACGAACAGGAGGTCGTACATGCCGTTCTCCCGCTCCTCCTTCGAGGGCCCCTCGCCCGGCTTCGGTCACCACCCGACGCGCCCATGCGCTCGGCGTTGACCGCAGCCACTACCTTTTTGGCATTGGCTTCACCCTGCTCGCCGGCACCGGTCAGGATCATCTCGTCATAGACAAAATCCTTGCCGTAGGGAAAATTCATCAGCAGGTTGGAGCGATGGACGTTGCGGGTGTTGATGGTCGCCATCACAAACGGCGCCGTCCAGCTGCCCATATCCTCGTCCAGCAAAGGCTTGTTGCCGCGCGGTTGTTTTGGACCGTCGAAACCCGGCGTCAGGACGAAGGGATCCTGCACCATCGAGACCAGGCTGAGATCCTTCGCCACCGCCGCAAACGTCGCCCGCGCGCTGGCCGCGGTGCCGCCGGAGAATGTGCCCTTCATGTCGCGGACGCGGGTCTTGACGCGGCCAACCGGCGCGCCGAGCGCCTGTTTCGCCGCCTGCTGCACGAAGTACACGCCGAGTTCGAACGGAATCGAGTCGAAGCCGCAGGAGAACACGATGCGCGCGCCGCTGGCTTTCGCCGCCGCCTCATGCGCGTCGATCATCTTGCGCATCCACAAAGGCTCGCCGCAGAGATCGAGATAATCGGTACCCGAGGCGGCGCAGGCCGCCACCAGATCGGAGCCATAGAGCTGATACGGGCCGACGGTCGTTATGATGGCTTTGGTTTGCGCGACCATCGCCTGCAGCGAAGCGGGATCGCCACCATCGGCCACGATCAGGGCGATGTCCGCAGGCGCGCCGATGGCATCACGCACCGTAGCGAGCTTGTCCTTGCTGCGGCCGGCCATCGCCCATTTCAGGCTGCGGTCGCCCTTGTACTGCGCCGCGAGATATTCGGCGACCAGCTGGCCGGTAAAACCGGTGGCGCCATAGACGATGATGTCGAATTTCGACGAAGACATTTTTCAGGTTCCCTGATGCACTCCGTCATTGCGAGCGCAGCGAAGCAATCCACAACGGCAAGGAAAACGTGGATTGCTTCGTCGCAAGTGCTCCTCGCAATGACGGTGTTATTTCTTGGCGTAGGACACGCCCATGCCGGCGCGCACGTCGGCCTGGATGCCGTAGGGCGCGATGGGATAGCGCAGGCCGTTCTTGGCCAGTTGCTTCATCCCCGCGATCGCTTTGGCCAGATCGGCCGGCTGCAGCGCCATTAGCATCTCCTCATCCGGCACGCCACCATAGCGACGTTCGGCAAAGCAGGGCAGCGACAGGCTGGGCTCGCCGGTCTTCAGCGCCCGCCCCCATGAATCGGCGCAGGCGGTCTCGCCGACCACTCCCCATTCGAACTTTTTGTAGCCGGTATATTGCAGCCCGTTGATCAGGATGATCATCTGGCCGGGCGTGGCATAGACGAGGCAGATATCCGGCGGATTGAGCCGGCCGCTCGACAGCGGGCTCACCGCCAGCGCCCGGTATTTTCCGAACTCCACGACATCCAGCGCCTGCTGGCGCTTGCGGGCATCTTCCGCCGTGCCATGCCAGACGCCGACATAGGATTGACCCTCGAGAAATTTTTCGTCCGGCGGCGCGAGGCCGATCACGGCGCGGCACTGCGCGCCGACCAGATCGTCAGCGGTGATGCCGACGGTCCAGCCGAGCCGCGAGGCCATGCTGACGATCTGGTCGGTGGTATGGACGGCGGTCGGCCGCCGGATCTTCGGGATCGCCGTCATCTCCTCGACGGTGGCGAACATCTTCATGCCGATCACGGTGGTCTTCAGGCGAAGCAGCGTGTTCAGGTCGGCTGCCATGCCGGCCAAATCGAACGCTTCCGGCGGGGTCTGCTGTTGCATGGCGTAAACTCCCAAATCGGCGGCCTCAGCGGGCCTTTCAGCCGAAGCTAGCCTGATTAACCCGGTGGCATGGCCGAGGGGTGTCGGTAGCGCGGTCCCGGCCCCGGTAGCAACTCATTAATTTTGCCCGATAGCCGGTAGGCGACAAGGCCGATCCATTCGCGAATACCGGCGTTGACGCGTTCGAACCCTTCCTGCGACACCGTCGAAAACTTCAAAAGATCCTCGCGCCCCCCACCCGCCAGTCCACCGGGCAGGCCTCGACGTCAAATCCGGCCTTGCGAAACAACCCGACCGAGCGCGGCATGTGGTAGGCGGAGGTCACCAGCAGCCACCGCTCGCTGTCCTTGGGCGCAGCCAGCGCCCTGGAAAATTCGGCGTTTTCCTGGGTGTTGCGCGAGCGCCGCTCCATCAGCAAACGCGACCTGGCAATACCGAGGCTTTCGAACAGGGATGCCGCGTAGTCGGCTTCCCTGGCATCGTTTGACACCAAACTGCCGCTTCCGCCGGTAAACAGCACGCGGGCATTGGGATAGCGATGGGCAAGGGCCGCGGCAGCGATGACGCGGTCGGCCGCGCCGGAAACCACCGCGGTACCATGGGCTGCCGAAAGATCGGCGTCGACCGATCCGCCGAGCACAATGATGCCGTCGGGCGCGCCCTGCGCGGCATCCCAGGGCGGAAAGCGCTGCTCCAGCGGATAGAGCACGAGGTAGCCGAGCGGCGAAAACCCGCAAACGGCGAACAGCACGAGCGAGGCGACCAGCAGCTTGCGGCCGGCCGACGCAAATCGCGTCGCCAGTAGCAGCGCGCCGACCAGCCCGATGCCGATCAGGAAATTGGTCGGCAACAGCATGACGCCCAGGGTCTTGGAGAGCAGGAAAAACAAGTGCGAAATCTCCCTCGGATCAGTGTCGACTGTCCGAATTTCATATCCAGCCGTCATACGCGGGCTTGACCCGCCTATCCATCATTCTTCACATGAAGCATTCCTCGAAGTTGATGGATTGCCGGGTCAAGCCCGGCAATGACGAGTAAAGCCGAAACGATCCAGCGAGAAAGCTCCAATGACGCATCATCACCTGCATTCCAGCCCGGAGACCTGCCACTGGGGTTTTTTCGAGGCGAAGCTGAAACCGGTGCTTACCATCGCCAGCGGCGACGAGGTGACGGTCGACACCATCAGCGGCGGCCCCGATGTGGTGCCGGACCGCAGCAATTTCATGTACCGCCCGAACTCGACGCGGTGCACGCGAAAAACGAACGGATGGTGCCCGGCCATATCCTGACCGGCCCGATCGCGGTGAGGGCGCCGAGCCCGGCGATGTGCTCGAGGTCGAGATCCTCGACGTCAAACTCCGGCAGGATTGGGGCTACAATCTGATCCGGCCGCTGGCCGGCACCCTGCCCGACGATTTCCACGAAACCCGCCTGCTCAACATCCCGCTCGACCGCGAGCGGATGGTCGGGCGGCTGCCCTGGGGACTCGACCTGCCCCTAAAACCGTTTTTCGGGGTGATGGGCGTGTCGCCGCCGCCGGCCTGGGGCCGCATCACCTCGCTGATTCCGCGGGCGATGGGCGGCAATCTCGACAACAAGGAACTGGGCGCCGGCGCCAAACTCTATCTGCCGGTGTTCGTGCCGGGCGCGCTGTTTTCCTGCGGCGACGGCCACGGCGTGCAGGGCGACGGCGAAGTCTGCGTCACCGCGATCGAGACCGCGCTGCAGGGCCGTTTCCGGCTGACGCTGCGCAAGGATCTGCGGCTGGACTATCCCCGCGCCGAAACCGCCGACTCACTACATGACGATGGCGATGGATCCCGACCTCGACCAGTGCGTGGTGCGCGCGCTGCGCGACATGATCGTGCTGTTGGGCGAAAAGCGCAACCTGTCGCGCGAGGACGCCTACACGCTGTGCAGCCTCGCCGCGGATCTGCGGGTCACCCAGACGGTGAACGGCTCGAAGGGCATTCACTGCATGATCGCAAAGTCGGTCGTGCACGGGTAGGACGTCAAATTCGCTACCTGGCGATCCTTATCAACCCTGCAAGGCGCATGCCTGCAAGGCTCCCGGCCGAAGCCGCTGGTTTGTGTCTGAACATTCCTGCTATGAATGGCGTCAATCGGGGCCTAGAGTTCAACTTGATGCGACGTGTGGTCTATACCTGTTTGTTCGGATACTCCGAACTATTCAATGATTTCCGGTATGAAAGGGATGGAATCGACTTCGTCTGTTTTACAGATGACCCGGAATTGCGCTCGGACTTCTGGAAAATCGAGCTATTGCCGCGCAAGCTGATGCATCCGGCCCGTGCAGCCAAAAAGATAAAAGCTTCGCCTCACGTCTACCTCCCGGAGTACGATTGGAGTCTGTACGTCGACAATACCGTGAGATTGAAGGTTGCTCCAAAGCGCCTATTTGACGAATTCCTCGCTCCCGCCAAATCTCCGCTGGTGTGCTTTCGGCATTTTGAACGCGACTGCGTCTATGACGAGGCGAAAGTCGTCCTGTCGCTGGGCTTTGACACTCCGGAACGCATCAATCAGCAGATGGCCCTCTACCGGCATCTGGGCTATCCCGCGAAAAACGGACTGGCGAAAGGCGCCCTGTTGCTTCGCCGGCATCACGATCCGCTGTTGCGGCGGACCATGGAGACCTGGACGGACCAGATCCTGTGCCATGCCAGGCGCGACCAGCTCTCGATGCTTCCGTCATGCTGGTTCGAAAATCTCGATATCGAATACATTCCCCACAAATTCGATGCCTTCGAATTGCTGGATTGGCCCATCGTCATCGATAATCTGCGCGTGCCGCGGGATTTCGACGAAGCGCGGTACCTGGAGCTGAATCCCGATCTTGCAAACCTCGACATAGATTTGCGAAAGCATTATCTGCTTTCGGGACTGAAGGAAAACCGGAAGTACCGGAACCTCGACCTCGCCACCAGCTCCCCGCTTCAAATCCTGCGACGCATCAAGCATCGATTGGTGCCGCGAAAGTTTTGACGGCCGGGCCGTGCGGCCGAAATCACGCCCGCTGCGCCGCTGGAAGCCGCCGAAATCATCACAGCCGGAAGCCGACTTCGGCTCGATAGCTCTCGTAAAACTCCTGGGTGTAGGCCTGCTCCGGCGTCTGCCGCACCCGTTCGTCGAGCTTGTGGGCGTCGTCGCCGACCAGGATACGCCAGCGTTCGGCCTTGACGCCGTCGAGGATGATTTTCGCCGCCTGCGCGGCTGACGTCGGCGCATCCTCGCGAAAACTGCGGGCACGCTCGGCCGCGATCTTCTGGATATCGTCATCCGACATCAGCGCCGTGTCGATACCCATGCCATTGAGGCGTATGCGCGCCGACTTCAGTTCGTTGGCGCTGAGAACATCGGACTCGATGCCGGTCTGGATCCTGCGGGAGTTGGAAACGATCGAGGTGCCGATATGGCCGGGCATCACCACCGAGCATTTGATGTGCGGCGCGTTCAGCTTGAGGTCGTTCATCAGCGCTTCGGTAAAGCCCTTGACTGCGAATTTGGCGCTGCAATAGGCGGTGTGCGAGACGCCGGGACCGATTGAAGCCCAGAAACCGTTGACGCTGGAGGTGTTGACGATGTGGCCCTCGTCGGCCTGCATCAGCATCGGCAGGAAGGTGCGGACACCGAGATACACGCCGCCCCAGCAAATGTTGAACGTCCGCTCCCACTGCTCCCTGGTGTTGGTGAACAGGCTGCCGCCGCCGCCGATCCCGGCATTGTTGAACAATAGATGGATCCGGTCGGTCGCCTGCTGCTCGGCGAGCTCATCGCGAAAACGGATCAGCTGGTCCTCGATCGCGACGTCGGCGACATGGGTGGTAACGCGCAGGCCCTGCAGCAATTTTTCGGCCTCGCACAGGCGTCTGGTCTCGGCCATCGCTTCCGCCGAGACGTCGCACATCGCGACGTTGCAGCCCTCGGCCACCAGCTGCCGCGCGAGTTCGCGGCCCATGCCCGTGCCGCCTCCGGTGATGACGGCAATCTTTCCGGCAAAATCCTTCATGGGGGTCGCTTACCTTCCCGTTGTCATTCTTGAATTGCAGGCCCTGATGAACAAGGACCCGTGCGAAGCGGAACAGTAGCAGCCAGGACGTGCCCGTAAAGCTGATGGCTCGGCTGCCGCGACACGATGAGCGGTCCAGAACCTAGCGGCGGGATTGGGATTCGGGGGCGGCGGAATAGCGGATCAACGGACCCTTCCCCCGCAATTACCCGCAAAACGTAAAAGCTTCTTAACCCTTCGATGTGCACCCTTGCCCGTATTGGACGAGTTATCACTGCCCGTATTAGGCGAGTAATCATGCATTTTGACAACGGAGCGATTGACAGCATTCGGTCGATTAGCCAGCGCGGCCTGGCCGCCTATTGGGCCCGGCTCGCCCTCACCAAGCAAGGCTTGCCTTCGTTCGACCTGTTCCAGCCCGACCCACGGGTTCACGGCCCGAAGCACATTGCCGTCTGGAAAGTCGAAGCCGGCGACGGCCAGCTTGATTTTCGCGGCCTGTATCGGGGTTCGTTCATCGACGAAGCCGTCAGGGATGAGTGGGTCGGAAAGACACTCGCCGAGGTTGCGCCGCCGGGGTTGCGGGCGCCGATCATCGAAGCGTCTGCGCACTGCGCCAGCAGCGGCTGTGCCATTTACACCGTGCTCAGGACCTACGGCAACTCCGGCGTGCCATTCGATCTGGAGCGGTTGCTGCTGCCTTTCGGCACCAACGGGCGCGTTCGGGTGATCGTGGCTTCGCTGGAACTGGTCAGCCTCGAAGGCAAGGTCGAACGCCGTACGGCCGTCGAAAGCTTTAAGGCGCGAACCGACATCGTGCTGTCGTTCAGGATAGCCGCGACCAGCTTGAAGGATTCGCGGCCCATCATGGCCTATCCCGTTCACTGACACGGCACATCCGCTTTATTCCGCGGCCTCCGTCCGCCTACCAGCCCCCAGCCCCTCCAGCGCTGCCCGGATCGCGGCCTGTTGCGCCGGCGAGGCCTCCGGCATCGGCGCGCGGGAAAAGGTTTTGGGCAGTCCCTGCAGCGATTGGGAATAGCGGGTGCAGGCCGGAAGGTTGTCCGACACGATCGCGTTCCACAGCGTCAGCAGCTTTTTGTGCAGGTCGAGGGCCTGTGCGTGGTCGCCGGCCTTCACCGCGTCCCAGAGTTTTACCGAGGCATGCGGGGCAGCGCTGAGGATCGCCGCGATCGATCCGTGCGCGCCCAGCGTATAGGACGAATACAACAGCGCATCGACCGCGCTGTAGATCAACTTGTCCGGTGCCATCATCATCAAATCGGCAAACAGTTTCAGATCGCCGGCGCTCTGCTTGACGCCGACCACCAGCGGGACCTCGTTCATGATGCGCGTGAGCAGCGCCGGTGAAAGGTAGGACCAGGGCACGACATTGTAGATGATGATGGGCATCCCGGTTTCATCCGCCATGCGGCGAAAATGGTCGACCATCGCTTGCTCGTCAGGCTTGAACAGATAATGCACTGGCGTCACCTGCAGCGCGGCGACGTTCATGTCCCGCACCAGTTTGCCGCGCCGGATCGCGTCGCGCGTGGAGTCGACGATGATCCCGGCAATGACGGGCGCGCGGCCTTTCGCGGCCTCCACCGTCGCCGCGACCAGCTCGCGGTATTCCTCGTGGTCCAGCGTGTGCCCCTCGCCGGTCGACCCGCCGGCGGCCATGCCATGGCTGCCCGCGCCGATCAGCCAGTCGACCTGGGGCGCCACCCCCTTCAGGTCGATCTCGCCGTCCTTGCGAAACGGCGTGGTCATCGGCGGTATCACGCCAGTAGGTCGCACTTTCATGGGCAGCCTCCCCGATCGGTTTCCATATTGCCGGCTTCTTTTTTTGGCCGGTCGGCGCGAGACTACTGAAGGTCGGACCGGCGAAGTCCAGTCGCGGGATAGTGAAGGGCCGCGCCGGGTGACAGCGCGCCGCCCCTTCCGAGGCCAAGCTCACGGCCGTTGTCTGCGCCACCAAAGCAGAATCGACGCGTCGTCGCCGCCGACGGTGGCCGGGGTCGCGGCGAACACCGTGATGTGACGGGCTCGGAGCATCGATGCCAACGGCTCTTTCGTCAGCCTGTCCGCGCCAACCAGTTCCTCCATCTTGAACTCGTCGACGATGAAGGGCTTTTTGGCCTGCAGACCACCTTGACCTCGCAGGCGACGTCGCCGGGCATCGCCGCGACCAGCGCCGCGTCGGCGAGCGTGGCCCGCTCACGCGCGTACAGCGATGAGCGAAACTCGCTGCTCAGGATCAGCAGCGCGGTTTCCTGGCGGTCGGAAACAACCAGACGCAGCAGCAGAACTGCAATCATCAGATCGCGCGCCCAATGCGCGCCGATGCGTCTGGCCACCCGGGTCGACTCGATCCGGGTGAAGACAACGCCGATGCCGATCGCCAAGGCAAGGATCAGGTCGAACTCGGCGTTGAGGCCGACGCCATGTCCGAACCACTGCAGCAGGCACGCCACCAGCGCCGCGCCGACGTGAAGCGCGGTGAACCGCGCCGCGTCCGATTGGCGATTGTCGATGGCCCATCCGGCAAAGATCACCAGCGCCAGCGCCGACCATTGGAGGTGACCGATCCTTCCGATCAGATGCGACAGGGCGTAGTCCCGATGCGCCAGCAGGTTCGGAACGAAGTCGGTCCCGAAAACAACGACACAGCAGCCGATTCCGAACAGGCACGCGGCACCGCTGGCGACCGTCGCCCGAACGGCGAACCGGCTTCGGCTGATGAACAGCCAGGCGATCGCGGTCACAGGGATCGCGATGATGTTGTGCTTCCAGAATCCCGCCAGCACCATCAGCAGCGCGCACGCGTCGGCGAGACCCCGGCCCGCCAGCGCGACAGGAACCAGACCAGCCCCGCCCCCATGATGGCCTCGCCCGCCAGCTGCGGATCGTTGGTCCCGACATAGACGATCGAGTTGCGCGCCGTCATGGCGAGATACCAGAGCGCCCCGATCGCAGCACCGATGCTGCCGCCGACCAGAATGCGGACGCAGAGGAAAATTTCGACCGCGATCGCAACCAGCGCGATGAGCGACACCGCGCGTCCGACGAACAGATTGTCGAGCCCGAGCACCTTGCCCACGAATCCGATCGCGTAAAACGAGAGTGGCGGGTAGTTGTTGCCGATCAGGCTGTCGGCTGGCGGATAGATCGGCTGGCCCGCCGCCGCCGCGTCCTGAAAATAGCCGTTCCATGCCTCCGTAGGCCATATCTCCACCAGAAAACCTGCCCGCCAGACCGGCCACGCCAGAAACCAGGCCGCGATCAGCGTCAGCAGCGTCAGATACAAGCCGGTGCGAACATGGCGGCCGATCTGGATGGCCTCGCTCAAAACAGATGCCTCGCCAGTTCGCGGAACATCAGCTGGTTGCCCGCGACGGAAAAATGGTCGTCGCCGAGGATGAAGAGGTGCTCATACCAGTCCTTGTCGGCTTCGGTGGCGGCGAAGAACACCGGATAAAGATCGATGAACGCCTTGCAGCGGCCCGCGCAGAAGTCGCGCCACAGCGAAATCTGCGGGCTGTTGCGGTCGCCCTGCGCCAGCTGCTGCGCCCAGGGATAGACCACGATGGTCAGCGGAATGTTTTTGGCGGCCAAAAGGTCCGACAACGCCCGCATGTTCTGCAGCGACCGTGCGATGCCGCCCTCGACGCCGAGCGGCCGGTAGTCCTTGGCGACAGCGAGGCCCGGGAATACCCAGCCGATCCGGGAGCGATCGGTATTGATCGATTTTCGGCGGTTGCCGAGCATGGACTGGATCGACCGCTTGAGGGACATCCGCACCCGGTTGGTCACCACGAAGCGATCGATGAAGAATTTCAACTCCCTCGGCGCCGCCGCGGGCTCCGCCGCCCCCGCCGGCGGGTGAGACGAGGCCGCCGCCGCTTGCGCGGCGCCTTCGGCCGAACTGCAATGGGCGCGGTATTTCGGGTCATCGTCGATGCAGAAATATGCGGTGGCTTCGTCAGCCACATCAGCGGTGTCGGAAAACAACACGACCTCGTCGAACCGCAATCCGCTGTCGAGCAGGTATTTTATCTTCTTGTAATAGATGCTCGGCGAGTAGGATGCGACGCCGGCGTTGAGAAACTCGATCCTGTCGCTGCGTTGCTGCCCCGCGCCTTGCAGCAGGCCGGCGAAGGATTCTCTCAAAATTCATTCCGATTCCCTCGACAAAGGAATCGCCGATCAGCAGGATGCGGCGCGAGACCGGTTGCAGCGGCACGGTTCGAACGGAGGAAATCCTTGAACCCGAGACTGTTGGTGACCAGCCGGTAGCGGACTTCGCCCCAGACATCGTGGCCGTCAAAATTCGCCGAAAAACCGTGGTCATAGACCGGATTGGCGATCCGCAGCCCCCGTGCAGTTTCCTCGCCCCGTGTCAAACTCGAATAGGCGAAATCGAACGCCAGGAACAGCACGAGGCAATAGACGAAGATACCGGTGTAGACGGCGGCCCGCCGCAGGGTGAACCAGCCAGGCAACCGGGCTGAAAACGATCTGGAAGCCGGTTGATCGGACATTCGCAGGCAACTCACGGGGAACGGAGGCATTTCCGGCTTTCCGGAACAGACTGCAAAGCATAAAAGCGCAGGAAGCGGAAGAATGGACGGTTTTCGCCGCCGCCTATCTTGTGTAAGGAGACCCCTTGGATGATCAACGGCGGCCCAAATCGAGTATGAAACAGGCAACCCACGAGGTTTTTGCCCGCGACGAAAAGATCGTGGCCGGTTCCGACCGCAATTTTGGATTCGTGATGGCCGGCGCACTGGCGCTGCTGACCGCATTTAGCCTCTGGCATGCCGGGCAGCTATGGCCGTGGACGGGCGGCATGGCGGCGATGTTTCTGGTCGCCGCAATGCTCCGTCCCGCGATCCTCAATCCGCTCAACCGGCTCTGGCTGAAATTCGGTCTGCTGCTGCACCGCCTGGTCAACCCGGTCATCATGGGGCTGCTGTTCTTTGGCACCGTGCTGCCGACGGGCCTGGTGATGCGCGCGCTCGGCAACGACCTGTTGCGGCTGAAGCGCCAGCCCGACGCGGACAGCTACTGGATCCCGCGCGCGCCGCCGGGCCCTGCGCCCGAGACGATGAAAGACCAATTCTAGGGATGCGCGAGGAGACAGCCGAAAGCAACCGTCCTTGCGAGCCAACAGGTCGGCCACAACAAATTGTCGTCGCCCGACTTGACCGGGCATCCAGTACGCCGCGGCTTCTCGGCACTATTGCAGCAGCTCTGGAATACTGGTCGCCCGGTCCATGCCGGGCGATGACGGCGGTGTCGCGTTTGCCGCAGGCATTCCAGCGACGAAGTAGAACAGTAATGGACTTCCTGTCTGAGCTTTGGCGCTTCATGCGCGTGCGGAAGAAATTCTGGCTGCTGCCGATCCTGATCATGATGGTGGTGTTCGGCGGCCTCGTGGTGCTGACCAAAGGCTCCGCGATCGCGCCGTTCATCTACACGCTGTTCTAGCCGACGCGATGCGCATTCTCGGCATTTCCGCCTTCTATCACGACAGCGCCGCGGCGCTGATCGAGGACGGCCGCATCGTTGCCGCGGCGCAGGAGGAGCGTTTCACCCGCAGCAAGCACGACCCCTCCTTTCCCGCACCACGCCATCGCCTCTTGCCTCGAACAGGCAGGGATTACCGCTCGACCGCCTCGACCATGTCGTGTTCTACGACAAGCCGTTCCTCAAATTCGAGCGGCTGCTGGAAACCTACGTCGCGATGGCGCCGCGCGGCTTTCGCTCGTTCAGGATGTCGATCCCGCTGTGGCTGAAGGAAAAGCTGTTCCAGAAAAACCTGCTGCGCGACGAACTGAAGCAATTCTCCGAGGATTTCGATACCGGCAGCTGCTGTTCTGCGAGCATCATCTCAGCCACGCCGCGTCGGCCTTCTTTCCCTCGCCGTATGACAACGCCGCGGTGCTGACCATGGACGGCGTCGGCGAATGGGCGACGACGTCGGCGGCGGTCGGCAACGGCAATCGCCTCGAAATCTTCCAGGAGATTTTCTTTCCGCATTCGCTCGGCCTGCTCTATTCGGCCGTTCGACCTATTACACCGGCTTCAAGGTCAACTCCGGCGAATACAAGGTGATGGGGCTTGCGCCCTACGGCGAGCCGCAATTCGAGAAGCTCATTCTCGACCACCTGATCGATCTGAAGCCCGACGGCTCGTTCCGGCTCGACATGTCCTATTTCGACTATTGCACCGGCTTCACGATGACCAACGACCGGTTCGCCGAATTGTTCGGCCAGCCGGTGCGCAGCCCCGACCAGCTGCTGACGCCGTTTCACATGGATGTCGCGGCCTCGATCCAGGCGGTGCTGGATGAGGCCGTGCTGCGGCTGACGCGCAGCCTCGCCAAACAGACCGGATCGAAGAACCTCTGCCTCGCCGGCGGCGTGGCATTGAATTGCGTCGCCAACGGCAAGGTGCTGCGCGACGGCCATTTCGAGAACATCTGGATTCAGCCGGCGGCCGGCGACGCCGGCGGCGCGGTCGGCTCGGCGCTCGCAGCCTATCACCTCTTCAAGGGCCAGCCGCGCCGGACCAACGGCGCCGACGGCATGGCCGGCGCCTATCTCGGCCCCGAATACGCGCAGACCGAGATCGAACGGCGCCTGACTGCCGCAGGCGCAAAGTTCGCCGTGCTCGAGGATGGCGCCCTGATCGACTTGACCGCGCAGGCGCTGGCCGCCCAGCAGGCGGTCGGCTGGTTTCAGGGCCGGATGGAATTCGGCCCGCGCTGCGCTCGGCGCGCGCTCGATCCTCGGCGACCCCCGTTCGCCCGCGATGCAGAAGACGCTCAATCTGAAAGTCAAATACCGCGAGAGTTTCCGTCCCTTCGCGCCGGCGGTGCTGCGCGAGGATGTATCGGACTGGTTCGAGCTCAAATCCGACAGCCCCTACATGCTGCTTGTGGCCGACGTCCGGCCGGAAAAGCGCCGCAAGATGACAGCAGGAGGAACAGGCGCTGTTCGGCATCGACAAACTCAACGTGTCGCGCTCGGACATCCCGGCCGTGACGCACGTCGATTATTCCGCGCGGATCCAGACCGTGCACGCCGACACCAATCCGCGCTTTCACCAACTGCTCAGCGCCTTCAAGACGCAGACGGGATGCCCAGTCCTGGTCAACACCATCCTTCAACGTCCGCGGCGAGCCGATCGTCTGCACGCCGGAGGACGCCTTCCGCTGCTTCATGGGCAACGAACTCGACCTGCTCGTGGTCGGCAACTGCGTGCTGCAGAAGGCCGAGCAGGACCCGGCGCTGAAGATCGATTACAGCGTGGCGTTCGAGGCGGATTGAGGGGCAATATCGGCGTCGCCGCTCGCATCAGGCACTTTCAGCGCGGCGATGGCCCGACCTCGCGAGCGTATCCGAGGGCGTTTCGCCGAATTGCGAACGATAACTTCTTGAGAAGTCGCCGAGGTGCCAAAAGCCGAAGGCGAGCGCGCAGGCCTTGACGCTCTGTGAGCCCTCGATCAGGTGCTTGTGCACCAGCCACAGACGCCTCAGGCGGAGGTAGCGATGCAGGCTCATCCCGCTATATCGCTTGACCGCGTCATGCATCGTGCGCACGGAAACGCCTATCTGCCTAGCCAGGTCGCCGCTGTAGATCGGGTGGGCCAGGTTGCTGCCCGACAAAACCGCCTGGACATTCCTGAATATCCTGAATTGCCTGGCGGAGTTCGCCCGCGAGTCAAGTGGCGCTTGAACTGAATCCGCGAAGGCGGCATCGATGGCGGCGAGCAAGGTCTCCCTGATTGATCCGGAAACGATGGCTGCGTCGACGGTATCCACAGGCTGATATGCGATCGAGGAAAACAGCAATATCAGACTGCGCAGCGCAGCGTGTGCCAAACTGCTGATTTCAAATATCTCGAAGCCCGGACCAGTATGGGGCCAACCCCGATCGTCAATCCCGGGCGTAAAGACAATCGACGCATATTGCCTCGGCGTCCGCTGACCTGGGTATAGACAGCGTCGCCGCCGCCAATCACCAGGGCCGAACGGTCTTCTTCAACTCCATTGCAGCGAATGGGAACACCATCGTCCATCGTAAATGCGAGGGCGGTGCAGTCCGGGCCGAGTTGCGCGTCGATGATGCGGGGGAATGACTTGGTGTAGTTTACGTCGCATCCTGGAAGATTCAGAATGATTTGTTCAGCCGATATTTTTCGCGCCAGCGGCGTGAAGTCCACATTGAGATGTCGCACCGAACTGCGAAACGCATCGATGTCGGTGTATCGAAATATCGTCGGCGCAATGATTGGCGCGAGAGAGCTGTTGTTCATCCAAACTCTTGCTGAAAAGCGTCACGTTGCAAATGGCAGGCGGTAACGTTGCGGTAGTTGGGTGCCCCGGCGAGGGCGGCTGCGTACGATCGCGAGAGCCGCATATCGAATATGGGAGTAATGATTCCAGCGGCTATTTATGGCTCGTCGGCCCAAATGACCGCCAGTCGAAACAAGGGCAACGGTTGGAAAGTTCGAAATCTTGCCGAATTTCGATACTGTTTCCCAATATATAGACGGTATCATAAAACCCGACCATCCGTAGTATTACGGGATCGTTAAGGCTCGCGGCATCAAAATTCCAAGGTCGGAACAAAGCAGTTCCGCAACGGAACAAAAACTGGTGCCGCCATGACTCCCATTGCGTTTGCAGAATTTATTGCAGAAATCGAAGGCGCCATTGCAGGCGGATTGCCTGCGCATTGTCGCGGGCTCGCGCAGAGAATCGGCATCCGGTTTTCCGACCGGGATCTCTTGCCGGCTGCGCGGCGCGCTTCACGATACCGATTGGTGTGCAACGTCACCGCATGCTGGTTGACGCCGGCTCCCCCTTTCCCGGCAGCGAGGCCATCCTGATGGCATGGGGAGATCGAAAAGCAGAGCGTGTCCGCCTCGTACGCAAGCAACCCGTCCACGTCATGGGTGTCGATGGCACGTGGCGGCGAAGCTGCTTTCTCGTCGATATTTCCGCAACCGGCGCCAAACTGGAGGTCGAGGGATCTCTCGACGTGCTCAAGAGCCAGCAGTTTTTCCTGATTCTGCTCGCCACCGGAAACGTGTTCCGGCGATGCGAACTGGTTCGAGTTCGATGGATCGGACGTCGGCGTCCGGTTCATCACGGAGAAAAAGTCCAAAGCACGCCCCATTGCTCCAAAACCAGCCATTGCCCCGACACAAGCACGCCTTCGGTAAGGGTGACCCAACATGCAAATGATTCTATTTGCGAAAAATTCCATTCATCGATGTTCAATCCCTCGCATCTCGTCAGGCCCGGGAAGCGCTGTTTAGAGACCAAAACGACGGTTTCATACTCTACCTGTCGGATGTTGAGGACCCTTCGAATTCGGAAGAGAGAATCATCCACTTGGAACCGCGCGAAGCGCTGATCTGGCTCAACGAAACCCCGGAAGATGGAGGCACATTTTGGCGCTAGCACCAACCAAGCCACCGATGGACGAGGCGCGCAAGATCACCGACGTGTCGGTATCGACGACGTCGACAAATCCGCTGCGCGCAATCGTCGAGATTGAAAGCGCGGATTTGACGATCACGTTTGAATTGACCGAGGATATCGCTCACCGCATCTGCACCGGCCTCGAACGCTTTCTCACGCAGGATTCAGGGACGAAAAGCCGGAAATGACGCGGATCAACCGATAACTCAAATCAATGGGGCCGGACGGGGCCGATTTTCATGCCAGTTCATGTCTTGGGTGAAACGCGCGAGCAAGCTTGACGCCGTATGCGGCATGCTGGAGCACACTGGCGCCGTATCGTCTGAACTGCTGTCCGGGGCAAGCGTCCTAGGCGTTGGTTTCGATGCGGTCGTCATTAGCGCTGATCTGCGAGTTCTCGAGAATATCTCGGCCGTAAAAGCCGTCTGGGGAAAGATAAGGGGCATATCCAAGCGGGTTTTCCTGATCGACCAGAATACGCGGCTGGCGTTTGTCCAGGCTTCTGCTCTCGGGGCAACCCATGTGCTGGCTCATCCCATCAATCAGCCACTGTTGCTGAAGACGCTGGCCAACGTTGAATCTCCCCCGCTCGCACCTGACAAACCTGCATCGGCCGGACAGGAAGCCGCGTCGGCCGGCGCCGCCAGCATCGCGTCGATGTTCTCGGCCGTGATCAGCGGTTCCCAAATCGACGTTGCCGGCGCGAGGAATGCCGGCAGCCAGATCGCAAACAGCATCGCCGAAGACGGCTTGTCGAACTGGCTCTCAACGGTTCGCCGTCATCACGAGGGCACCTATCAGCACTCCCCGCCTGCTGGTGACCGGTCTGGCCGCCGATTTTGCGTTGTGTCTCCGCATGGCTAAGACCGATGTGGAGCGATTATTATTCGGCCGCGATGTTCCATGACATCGGGAAGGCAAAAATTCCGCTGGCCATTCTGGACAAGCCAGGTCGTCTCGATGAGCAGGAGCGCGCGTTGATCGAAACCCATCCGGCGGCGGGATACGACGTGCTGAAGGCGACCGAGGGCATATCCGCGGAAATTCTCGATGCCGTCCGCCATCATCACGAATACCTCGACGGCAGCGGCTATCCCGACGGGCTTTGTGCCGAGAGCATCGCGGATATCGTGCGAATGTTGACCATCTGCGACATATTCGCCGCGTTGATCGAGGAGCGAACCTACAAGCCGACCATGCCTCGGGAAAAGGCCTACGAAATCCTGCTGGACATGAAAGGCAAGCTCGAGCGACCGTTGGTCGAGGCGTTCAGGGAAGTCGCACTGAAGCGGTGACCAAATCCCGCGCGAGCACGGCGATCGCCGATGGCATCACCGCGTCGCCGGGGTAACTCTGACAGAGCAAGTACGGCGAAGGCTCGCCGCTCAGGCGCGCGCGCCGCCAAGGCGGTGAAGGACTTCCGCCAGCGCAACACGCGCGCAACGGTGATGTCGGCCGCAGAACGCGCGCCCGACATCAAGATGCCGAGGTGAGTATCGGCTGTCGCGTCGATCGAAGGAACCTGCCCCGGATCGACAGCGCTAGTGAAACCGCGTTCTCATGCCGGCAGAAGACCCATGCTGCGTCGAGCGATCATCGCTGCATCGCCTCACACCATGCGTCCTGTAAGGTTTTTCGAGGCCGATTCCTGTCGACTGTCGCAAGCCCGCAACAGTATTGACAGCGGGTTGGTGTAGAATCATCCGGTCTGTTGGGTTCCCAAGTGTCGTGGGAATGGTCTGGCGGCGCTGCTGGGAACCACCAAAAATGGGGGTTACCGTGAAAAAACTCTTTCTTGCGACTACAGCGATTGTTGCGATGGCGGCAGGTTCCGCGGGCGCAGCTGATATGGCAGTGAAGGCGAGGCCGGTTGCTCCTCCTCCGCCCCCCTGCGCCCAGTTCGGCGGCTTCTATGTCGGTGGCAACCTCGGCTACGGCTATTACGATTACCGCTACCACGACCGGGGCAATCTCGTTCAAACGATCGACGCTGACCTTACGACCAGCGCGCAGCTGAACAACGGCAATTGGAACGGCGGCGTCCAGGCCGGCTATAACTGGCAGTCGCGCTGCACCGTCCTAGGCTTCGAAGCGGACTGGAGCGCGACCAGCATGCGGGCCCGCGGTGACTTTTTCGACGGGGATGCGGCACCCAGGACTCCTTCACCCTGGAGAGCCGGATGAAGTGGTTCGGTACGGCGCGGGTGCGGACCGGCATCGTGGTCGACAACGTGTTGCTGTATGCCACCGGCGGCCTGGCCTACGCCAACTTCAATCGCAACGAGCATCGACTGCTCGTCGGCACACGCGGCATCGACGCAAGGGAAGAGAGCCCCCCGGAGGAAACTTCGGAAACTCAGTGATCGTCCGAGCTCACCGGCACCAGATCGCGGTCCGGCCTGATGCACATGTTGGCCGCGTAGACCGCGGGGTTAATCGAGACGGTGCCGATATTGTCGAGAAACGTAGTGTAGCCGTCCGGCGCCGCGCGGGCTGCGGGTTCCGTGCCGATCATGCCCGCCGCGCCCGGCCGGTTGTCGACCACGATCTGCTGGCCGAGGATGTCGCCGACGCGTTGCTGGATGATGCGGGCGACGAAATCGGAAGCGCCGCCTGGCGCGAACGGCACGATCATCAGGACCGGCTTGTTGGGATAGTTGCCGGCGTCTGGGCGGACGCTGCCGTCCCGAACAGCAGAAACAGTGCGCTGCCCAGCGCGGCGATGAATCAGGTCAAAATTCGCTGCCGTGCCGCCATGGTTGCTCCCTGCTCCATCGCTGTCGCCGTCTGGGAAGAGTGCTTTGATCCAAAGAAACCTGGTTTGAAAACCTTCTCATTGGGAGTCGAGTTGGCACAAGAGGCGGTATACGCCGATTGCGGCAACTCCGGAAAATTCGCGCTCCAGCTCTGCCTTGGCTTTCTCGGCGTCGGACACACGCAGGGTCTCCACGGCCACGCATGCCGCAATCTTCTCATCTCCGCCGCGTAGCTGCTCTTCAGCCGCGACATCGTTACCTTGATCAACTGCCGACCACAGCTCGCATCGAGCAATTCCAGCCAACCGGTTCAAGAATTCGAGCCCTGGCAAGATAGCTCCGGAGCCTATCGGACTTTGCAAGCGCGCCGTGACACAAAAAGCGCCCGACAAGATGCCGAAACACCTTGTACGCCGGCATATCGTGCGATTCATGTTGATGAAAACCGTAGACATGATGGCTCGAGTAAGCGGCGTTGGATTATTCAAACGCTCGACATAAGCGGCGGATCTCAGCACCTCCGGGGTATCGGTGATATAATAGACCAACGACCGCGGTCCTTCGGATATGGCCTCGTAGCGCCTTCCAACCCTGAAGCCCGGCACGGCCAGCCGCTCTGGAAAATGCTCGTTATTGTACCAAAATTCGAACTCGGATTCGCGTCCTTCGCGAATATCGTTCCAGATAGCGAGCACGCCTTCCGCGTCGTCGATACCCACCGCCCGCCCTCCAATCCACCGCAACAATTTTATGGTGTTTTAGGCCGTCGTCGCCGTCAATCCGGTTACGGGCCACTCATCCGCATTCAATCGCCTCGATCGTTCCGCTTCTGACCGACCGGTGAATCGCTTCAAAACTTCGGACGTTGGTCAGCATGTCATCCAGCGCGACCGCGTAGGATGCCTGGCCGAGTGCTGCGCGGCCAAAGGCCTCGAGGTTGTCGCGCGCTGCCGGATGCGGCGGCTGGAAAGCGGTCACGGGGGTTTCGCCGCGATGGACGGTGGTGACATCCCATCCGGTCGAATGTTCCGGATGGCTGCGGTCGCGGATTTCCATCCAGCCCTTCGAGCCGAGCAGCGCAAGGCGGCCCATGAACGGCGTCGCAAGCACCGCGCCCAGCTGCGCGGTGGCCCCGCTGGCAAAGCCGATCGTCACCGACAGGGTATCGCCGTTGGCAAAGTTGGTTCCCAGCCTTGCCAGCCGCGCCCAGACGCTGGTTGGCCGGCCGAGCAGCGCGATGGCAAGATCCACCATGTGGATGCCGGTGGCGGAGAGCGGGCCGACCGGGTTTGCCGTGTTGGACAAGCGCCAGTTGTCGTCGGGCAATTTCAGGAACTTGTCCTGGCTGAAATTGCCTTCCAGCAGCAGCGGATGGCCGAACTCGCCGGCGGCAAACCGCTGCCGCATCGCAATGACCGCCGGCTCAAAACGCCGTTCGTGCCCGATACCCAGCTGAACGCCCGCGCTCCTTATCGCTGCGATCGCGCGTTCTGCATCGGCCGATGTCGTGCACAACGGCTTTTCGCAGAAGACGTGGCGTCCGGACCGCGCGGCGGCTGCGATCTGATCGGCATGATGCTGTTGCGGCGTGCAGATAATGACGGCCTGCACGTCCGGGTGCGCCAGCGCGTCATCGAAATGGGATGATGTTTCGATACCGAAAGCAGCTGCCGCCGCGCGCGCCGGCGCCAAAGGGTCGACGCCCAGCACTGGCCTGATGACAGCACTGCTTGCCAGCAGTCCGAGAATGGTTTGTCCCCACCAGCCCAGACCAATCACCGCGGCTTTGAGCATCGTTTGATCCAGTGCCTTGCAGGTCGGCGCGAAACCGGGCGATCATCCAGCCCATGCCGAACAAGGTCAATGGCACAGACATGTCTGTGTGCTGCCAGTGGAAACGTGTGCGCAGCACAAATCGCAGGCTTCACCTCGACGGCACGGCTCGGCGCAACAAAAATGGCCCCGGTCAAGGGGCCATTCTCTGTTAGTCATCGCAAACGTTAGTCATCCCAATAACGGTGACGTTTGATGATTACCGTTCGGTCGCGGTCACGATTTACCAGCCGCGATGCAGGCCGCGGTCATGTCGGTAGAACTCCACGCGAGGGCCGCGATAATAGTCACGGTCGCGAGAGGAATAATCCGGACCGGCACCGATACGGAAACCGAAACTCTGAGCGCTCGCCACCGTCGGGGCTGCAACCGCCATGGTCGCTAACGCGGCGAGAACGCAAGAAATCTTCTTCATGTCGTTTTCTCCTGTCGTTGTTGCGCCATGATAAAACGGGTGGGACATCGCGGCGTTCCGGGAACCAGCACGGAACTTTCTTGAATGGATGTTCAGCCAGGTTTCATGTCTGAAACCGTGCTGCAGGTTTCTGCTTGAGACCGTCCTCCTGACGGATCGAACTGTTTCTCAGCGATGGCACCGGGATCGGAGGTTATGCCGTACGTTTTTGTCCGATCGCCTCGAACTGTGCCTTCTGCGCGTCGCTGAGCATCGCATAAAAATCCTCGAGCGCGGCGCTCACCAGGCTGACGGCTTGCAGCATGGCCTCGAGCCGCCCCTCCGCTGCGTCAAGGCGAGTGGGTAGTGTGTTCGCGCCTTCCGGCGGGCATGCATGGTTCAGGATGTCGGCGGCCCTGGCATAGGCACCCTGCGGCACCATGAGCGCGGCGCGCTGGGCCTCGTTCGGGCGCACCCTGGCCTCGATCTCGTTCGCCGGCCATTGCAACGCGGCTGGCTGTACCCCGCCGCAACCCGCAGGCGCTTCCGTGGCCCGATTTGCCGCGAACCTCTTGCGCCGATCCTCTGCGATCGCATTGAGCCGCGCTTCCTGCTCCTCATCCAGCAGATCATAGAATTTTCCCAGCGGCGGCTGCACGGCCGACACGGCCGCGATCATCGCCCCGACGCGCTGCTGCATGAAGGTCAACCGGCTCGGCGCCGTGAGCGCCGTCTGCGCCGGACATGACGCCTAAATCATCTGCGCGGCCGAACCCAATGCGCCGGCGAGATCGTCCAACGCGGCGCGCTGCGCCTCATTCGGCTGTATCGCCGGCTGAATCTGATGGATGGCAAGACCGGCAATTTCGCGGCTGTAATCGCCGCAGAGCTGCGGTGGTGAAGCAGCCCTGCGATGCCTACGGCCATGCGGGCGAGTTCCCGCATAGGCGGCGAGTTCATGATGGCCGTACGGGGAAAAGATCGCGGCATGGATGTCGGGATGACCGTAGTCCCAGAAACTGGTGCCGTCGCCCCAGGTGGCGTAGTCGTGGATGTCGAAAATGGCGAACGGCCAGAACAGCGGCCCGACCCACCCATATCCGCCGCCGTCGTGCCGCCACCACCCGTTCGCGCTGCGGCCGCCTTGCCAGCCCGCCAGCGCTGCAGCCGCGGCGACTTGCCTGCGCAGTGCGGGGTTGCCAGGCCCGGAATTCATGGCGTCGCGGACATCTTGCGATCTCGGGGAAGCCGTTCGGCCGTGGCGCGCATAGGCACGGGAATGACGTAATCCTCCCAGCGACAATACGCGGGAGACTGCGAATTTTGCGACTCCGACCGGACCGATGCCAAGACGCGGTCTCGCCTCGGCCGCACTCGACAGCAGGGTTGCCAGAACGACAACGGCAATCCCAATGCCGGTTTTCGACATGGCACCCTCCCGTGGCCAGGCCTCGCGTCGCTTTAGATGACGCCGGGAGGAACCGGAAGTTCCCTGCGTTTGCCAGGCAGACCGGCGGATCGCGCAGGGAACCTGGAGCCCGGGGGCCGCCGATCAATGCCTGGAAACGTGCAATCGTCTCAAGCTGCCGCCCGGCCTGCCTGCCAGAGCGCGAGCACCTCGTGGCGCGCGATGCCGCGGGTGATGAACACGATACGCGAGCGGCGGTCGGCGTCGGGCCATTCGCGGAGTGCGACCGGCGGATGAAAGACATGGTGGACGCCGTGGATCACGACCGGCGCCGCTTCACCGAGAAGATTGAGAATCCCCTTGACCCGCAGCAGGCCCTCGCCGCGCGCGCTGCGCAGATAAGCGAGCCAGTTTGAGACGGCCATCCAGTCGAGCGGTTCGTCGAACGCGAGCACGAAGCTTGTGATCCCCGCATCGTGGCCGTGATGGGCGTGGCTGTGATGGTCGTGGTGGTCGTGCTCCGGCTCGCGGGATCCTGCGAACGCCTGCTCGTTGAGCCAGCGCGCCACGTCGACCGCCTTTTTGTCGGGATCCACCAGGCCGGCACCGAACAGCCCCTCCGGATCGATCTCGCCATGGAAAACGCTTTCGATCCTCGCGCCGGGGTTGAGCGCGCGGAGGCGCTGCTCCAATGGGGCAATATTGCTGACCAAATCGCACTTGGTGATCAACAGCCGGTCGGCCAGCGCCACCTGCTTCACCGCTTCATATTGATGGTCGAGTTGATGAGTGGCGTTGGCGGCATCGACCGTCGTCACTACGGTATCGAGCCGCAGGAAATGCGAGACCAATGGGTTGTTCAACAGCAGCTGCACGATCGGGGCCGGATCAGCCAGGCCGGTGGTCTCGACCAGAATCCGGCGAAATGGCGGCACCTCGCCACGATCGCGCCGTACCAGCAGCGTGCGCAGCGTCTCCTCCAGATCGCTGCGAATTGTGCAGCAAATACAGCCGCTCGCGAGCACCGCCACCTCGCCATCGACGCGCTCGACCAGCAGATGATCGAGACCGACTTCGCCGTATTCGTTGATGATGACGGCGCTGTCTCGCATGGCGTCGTGGCGCAGCAGTCGATTGAGCAGCGTGGTCTTGCCGCTGCCGAGAAACCCGGTGATCAGCGATACCGGCAGCCGCTGGGCTGACTTGTCGTGCTCGAACAGGCTCATTGGCGCCCTTATCTCAACCGTCTCATTTTTAATTTTGTCGCTGGACAACAACCTAGCGGAGGAGGAGCATGCCGAAAATGGTTTTTTAGGCCCAGCTCAAGGGCACAACCTGGGAGGGAACGATGGACGACCAGTCAGGAGTGAAGAACAGAAAGCCGGCGAAGAGAAGAAAGCCGGGATCGCAGAAACCGATCGCCGGACCTTGCTGCGCACGGCGGGCCTGGCCGGCGCCGCAGGCGCGGCGCTCGCGGGCGCGATGCATGGCAAGTTCTCGCTCGCGCCGATCACGGCCGCACACGCGCAGACGGCCGCCATGCCCAAGGGCACCGACAAGCCATGGTGGCCCTCGAAATGGGGCAAGGACGACGAGGCCGGCGCATCCAATCACATCACGCCGGCAAAAGTGCTCGATGCGGCGAAATGGATCAAGGACGGCAAGATCTACAAGATCGGCCGGGTCTATGAGGCGGGCATGCCGCTGTTCGGCGCACGTGTATTCGCGTTACGCATTCCCGGTGGTCCGACCGGTGGCCCGTTCGGCGACAACAAGCTGGTCTACCATGACGATTTTCTCGCCACCGAGATCGGCCAGACCGGCACGCAGTTCGACGGCCTTGGTGACATCGGCATCCAGATGGGCAAGGAAGGCGACAGGAACGAGATGCGGTTCTACAACGGCTTCACCGCGCAGGAAATCAGCGACGCGTATGGTCTGAAGAAGCTCGGCGCCGAGAAGCTCAAGCCCCTCTTCACCCGTGCACATCTGATCGACATGGTCGCTCTCAAGGGCGGCATGATGGACGCCGGCCAGGAGATCACCTCTGCCGATATCAAGGCGGCGCTGGCGAAGCAGAACATCCCCGAGAGTGACATCAAGCCCGGCGACGCGATCATGTTCCATACTGGCTGGGGCTCGCTATGGATGAAGAACAATGATCGCTTCAACAGCGGGGAGCCGGGTATCGGGCTGGACGCCGCCAAATGGGTGATCGAGAAGGACCTCGCGCTCACCGGAGCGGACACCTGGGCGGTCGAAGTGGTGCCCAATCCCGACAAGTCGCTCGCCTTCGCGGTCCATGGCGAGCTGCAGACCAAGCATGGCATTCTCAACCACGAGAACCTGATCTTCGACGAGCTGATCGCCGAGAAGAAGTACCAGTTCGTCTATAGCTTCACCCCGTCCCCGATCAAGGGCGCCACGGGAAGCAACGGATGCCCGATCGCGATCACCTGACGAAGGCGTAGTGGCGCGTGGGCGGGCGGACCGCCCACGCAGGTCGCCGCGAAAGTCGGCTCCGGAAAATGCCACATCGGTCGCCGAATTTGGGCCTTCGGGATCGTCCCCGGTTACTCAATCTGCCGTTCGCTGACGCCTCATCGTGAACTCGATCTGTCGATCTGGCAGTGCCGCCATCGCTCGACAATCGTCAGGTAGCCGCCCTGCGGAAACTGGCCGATGATTTTGCGAGCTTCAACGCGAGCCGCTTCAACCGGCAACCTGAACGTCTCCCGCGCGAATCCGTCATCCAGTTCCCGTTGGCTTGCGATTCGATCTGCAAGATCACCCGGTCGAAAATTCATGCAGCAACTCCAAAGCGAAACCACAGACCATTGATGCCGCAGTTCAGTTGATGTTTGGGGAGCCGGTGGATTTCTTCCACAATATCCACAGGGACGGTTGAGTTATCGGGAACTTGTTGACGACCGGTAAAGGCCGACACTTGAACAAGCCCCTGGGCTCGCGGTACAACGAAGCCGCGATCAATGGACGGCAT
>CAVPOL010000052.1:0-49194 GCA_963706975.1 uncultured Alphaproteobacteria bacterium | reverse complement strand
AGGCGGCTCTCTGATCAGCCCGATGGCCGAACGTATGCAAATTCTCCCTCGCCGCCGCGTCGCAAAATGCTAGTCTATGGGCATCGCGCAAGGCGTGGTCCTCACGGGGGGCACATGAAACGGCGTGAGTTCATCGCGGGGACGGCGGCCACCGCAACCCTGAGCTTTGCTTGGCCAGCCTGCGCGCAGACCAACGCTCGATCAACCGACGTCAAGCGGCTCGCCATGTTCCATCCCGTCCGACCACCCGAGCAACTGACGCCAGAAGGTGGATATCGGCCGTACAAGGTATTTTTTGAGGAGTTGAACAGGCTCGGCTACATCGAGGGACAAAATCTAATCGTGGAGCGGTATTCGGCCCTCGGCCAGCGCGACCTCTTAAGGAGACCTCGCGCGCCAGATCGTCGCAAGCCGTCCCGATGTCATTATGCCGCTGACGGCTACGTTCATTCAAGAGATCATGGCGGTGACCACCAGCATTCCCATGGTCGGTACAACGTCTGATCCGGTCGACTCGGGTTTTAGGTTGAGCTTGGCGCGGCCTGACCGAAATTTCACCGGAGTGGTGGTTGACGCAGGATTGGAAATCTGGGCCAAGCGCGTTCAACTGCTCTTGGAAGCGGCACGTAAAGTGACAAAAGTCGGCTATCTCATTGCCAAAGGCACGCTTGCCAGATCGGCCTTTGTGTATGAGGTCGTACCTTGAATGCCTAATTCAGTTACCGTCCGTAACGCAATACATGTGTTTCAAAGCCTTTGCGTTCCCCCGCTAACCCACGTATCGCAAACACGCGCGCTGGAGATCAGTCGTCGTGAAGAACGAACTGCAGTCGAGCGCAATCGCAGCATTGGTCGAGGGAGCGAGACCAGCAGCAACGGGTCGATGGTCTCACTCTCGAATTTCCTTGTTTTGATGGCCCGACAAATTGCTGCAAGACTGACGCGCGTGACACGCGGTCGCTCACGCTAGAGTTCCTCAAATATTTCCGCAACCGCCGGCCCAAGCCATTCGAGGATGGCCATCGCTTCGTGTTCTGTTCGACCGTGAGCAATCATTTTCAGGTCCAGCGCGAAGGCGTCGTTGAATTCCCAGAGATGCTTGAGCGGTTCTATCGTTAGCTCGAGCAGTACTGGGTTCTTTCTTGATTGTGGCTCAAACTTTTCCCAAACAGAACGGGCCAGGCGAATGTGATCTTCTTTC
Source organism: uncultured Alphaproteobacteria bacterium (assembly GCA_963706975.1). Classification (GTDB taxonomy): domain Bacteria; phylum Pseudomonadota; class Alphaproteobacteria; order Rhizobiales; family Xanthobacteraceae; genus Bradyrhizobium. The sequence goes on along the minus strand of CAVPOL010000052.1, from coordinate 47,993 downwards.
AATCGATTGGAGGGCAGATCGCGAAAAGCAATGGTTGTGTAGGCGCAGACGGTGAACGGCCAATCTCTTTTACCGGATTCTTTGATCGGACCTCGGTCGCATCCAACGGACATGAACCGCGAACCTTCCCGATTTAGCGTCACCAGCAAATCTCGCAGGAACGGATTTTCTTTTATCTCTGGGATTAAATCTATGAGGTCTGGCCGGCCTCTCAGGTCAACAAAACCATAGTTGATGGTGCCATCTGATCGAGCGATAGACCCGTACGGCGCCAGGGTGTGAGCAACTGGGTCAAATGCAATCGTGACGCCAGGACTTTGAAAAATAATAGTTGCTTCCATGAACTAAGATCACCCGCTCCAAAAAAACGAGGCTTAGCAGCCTCTCGCCCTTTGAGCGAGGTCGTCCTCACCAAGTAGTTAACCTAGCGGGGCCGGCAGTCTGCCGCCATGGGCGCGGGTCACTGCACGCTGAACCCGCCGCCCCAGATGCCGGTGGCCTCGAGAGCCGACAGAACTGCTCGCGCAGGACTGAGCCGATTGGCACCAAAACACAAATGATTGGCGCGCTGTAACAAGACCCCGCATGAGATGCTCCCGGTGGTAATAACCGCGGCGGGGATTTTGATTACCTAGCGATATCGTCTGCCGATTACGCCTCGCCGTGCGCAGGCACAGAAAACGGCCCCTAGCCCCCCCCGCTTGGGGCCGTATTTGCTTGGCGAGCGCGCTGGGCCTGCCCGTCGCTAGGCCGCCAGAACCAGAAGCGAACACGACGTGGATATTTACACCATCATCTTCGCGGCGTTGGCAGTCTTTGTCTGCTTGCGCCTGTACAGTGTCCTCGGACAGCGTACCGGGTGCGGACGGCTGTCCTCGACCAAAGCCGCCGCTAGACGGGTTGCATAATCCTCTGCGGCCAATCCAAATCTTCGCCCTCCGAGCTTTAGCCGCGCTCGCTTTTGCGGTGTTAGCTTGGTGGTACGTCGTGCCCAACTTCGTGTCGCCGGCGGCATTCACATCGAACTCACCGACGTTCGCGGCAACTGGCTCCGCGTGTCGCTGCGTGGGCTGCGGCTGCAAAGGCGGGCCCGGCTGGCGCGGTCAAAATGGTCAGTGCGTGTCCCACGCTAGTCTGACGAGAGACAGCGGCTCGCCCCCGAGCGAGCGCTGCACGTACGAGGGCGCGCGGCAGGTATGCACGAGAAGCTGATTGCACGGTAAACCTGTCGCGCAGGATGCCGTGCGCTTTCAGCCACGCGATGATGCAGGCGCGCGCTCACCGGCGGCAGTTTGATGCGGAACAGTAACTGATATCTTTCGCCTGTGGTCCGCCCTTTTTCCCGCAGGTGTTCGGGGGACACCTTACAAAGTTATACGCACCAGGTTCTCCGCGAGCGGCCCTTGGCCCGCCCCCTTGGGCGTTTGCGTCACCATTGAACAAGAACGCCGACAACCCGATAACTGCGACGGCTGTGATCTTTAGCATTTTCTAAACCCCCAATGTTTGTACAACCAAGGGGAGCGTAGCGGGAGGTTTCAAACTACACCACTGTTAAATCAGCCCGCAGTACGCCCCAGGCTTTCAACGTCATCGACCACCTCGCGTTACCCCGTGCTTGCCCAGTCACCGCGCTGGATGGGCACGGCGTTGCCGCGCCGCCAGGCATGCTTTTTCCGGCTTGCCAATAAGTCACGCGATCGTCTGCTGTTGGCGCTATGCTCGGTCATCACCTTCTCCGCCTCGTTTTCGCTGGCGCAAAGGGCAATGCTTTGCCGATCCGCAAATAAGAGCCATTGATGACGGCCAACTTCCCTGGATGGAGTATTCAGTCATTTCGGCGTCCGGTAGCGAGGATGCTACCTCTTACGCCAGCAGCCTTGCATGTTTATTAACCCATGCTTTCGACGGCCGGTCCAGCCTCACTGCACCGTGTCATCGACCGCACCACGCCCCAGCCCTTCAGGCGTCTCGACCCCATCGCGATCGCAGACGTCATAGGAAAAACCCGGCAACCGGCCCGGCGGATCGCAAATAAATTTCGGTAATTGAAACGCCATCATTCATTAGTCGGCCGATCAACCGGTCAGTTCACTTTTGAACATTTGCCAGATTATCCCCAATCCAGCACGCCGGCGAACGCCGGATGGTTCCGGTTCTTGACCTTGATCCAGCGAGCGGCCAGGGCTACGCCGGTACAAACTTCCGATGCTTCAACACCAGCCCATCCAGCCCCATCACGCAGGCGTGCCGGAATAGATCCGAAGCCGATGTCGCCCTGCTCGCTCAAACATCGACCAACTCGACAATGCCGCTCTGCTCCAAAAAGCCGAACGGCCCCAGTCTCTAAACTGGGGCCGTAGGGGGCGTTGCAAAGTACCGGATGGCTTCACGGTACTCAGCCATCAAGGCTCAAGAACCCAGTCAGTGATAGCTGTCCTGAAGCACAATGTACTGAGGTACAGTGTCCTGATTGCAATTCTGGGGTGCCATGACCCCACCCGCGCAAAATTACGTTCGGCGAAATGCACGCCAGCGGCGTCCATGATGTCCTCAGTGGGCAATGATCCAAGATCACTGTATGGTTCGTTGTTCTGATCATCCTCCAGCAGCCAGTGGGGGTTCTTTTAGGTGGGGTCGTGGGACAGTCTGTACAACTATTCTTTCTCGTCATTTTTTTCATTGGCGTCGCCATTGTCTTTTTAGCGAGCGAATTTGGATGGCGACTGGGCATACGGACCAAGGGGCACGGTGCGAGCGGCAACATTTCCGCGCTGGAGCAATCGCTTTTGGGATTGCTCGCTTTAATTATTGGGTTCACTTTTTTGATGGCGCTCATGCGTTTCGAAGCGCGGCGCGAAGCGGTTCTCAATGAAGCGAACGCGATTGGCACGACAGCTTTGCGCGCACGCCTCCTGCCAGCACCTCATCGGGAGGAATCACTGAAGCTCCTTCGGGAATATGCCCAGATACGGATCATACCGGCGGGCAAGTCTTTTGCGGAACTACCGACCCTTATTGATCGTTCGAACCATATCCAAGAAGCGCTATGGCAGCAGGTGAAAGCTCTTTCGGTCAAGGATAATAATATGGTGCCAACTGGGTTATTTATCCAAGCGCTTAACGAGATGATCGACAACCAAGGAAAGCGTCTTGCAGCATTGCAAAACTTTATTCCGCCCATTGTGTTGCTAATGCTTTCCGGGATGGCTGCTGTTGCGTGCGGCTTTGCGGGCTATGCAAGCGGGCTTGACCCGCTCCGGACTCGACTGCCTGTCTTCATTACCGCTTTTCTAGTTTGTAGCGTAATATTTGTAGTACTTGATCTCGACCGTCCAAATGTTGGCTTCATTATCATAAGTCAGCAACCACTGATCGATACGTTAGCAAGCCTTTCAGCCCTTAGCGACTAAAGTTGTTGGTCTACGCTGTCGGCACTAGTTTATTTTCGGGTATCTGACACCACGCCGAACAGGCGCGGAGCGGGCCTTTAGACTAGATGTGATCTCACTCGAACTGCTCCATCACCCGGTGAACGGCTGAACGCCGGATGAGCTAAGGTTCTTATCACCTTGATCCAGCGCGCGGCGACCGCCCTCCCCGGTACAAACTATCCCGGTGCTTCGACACCAGCCCCTCCAACCCCATCAGGCAGGCATGCCTAAACAGGTCCAGGCCGATCTCACCCTGCTCGAACGGTGCCAGGTGGATGCCGTCAACGCGGCGCGCCAGCAGCCGCGCAAGGTTGGTTTTGCGCTCGATCAGCGGCAGCTTGCGCAGATCGTCGCCGTCGCTCACCAGCATGTCGAAGGCGTAGAACTCGACCTCGTCTTCGTGCTGGCGCGAATGCAGCCCGTTGAAATCGGCGACACGCCGTCGACGCCCAGCGAAGGAAATGTTGCGGTTTCGAAGCGCGCCCGGTCCCATGGCTTGGCGCTAGGGACCTCCGTTGATCTAGGTCAACGTTAGCGATCCGCTCACGCTATGTTTAGCCACCCCTTCGTTCAGCGGTTGACCGTCGTACCAATGAATTGCAACGTCGCGCCCATTGCGGTGGGCGTCACGGTGCAATTGCGCACCACTAAGGAGGGAATGGAAATGAAACGTTCTGTTTTATTGGCATTGTGCATCCCCTTTGTGTTTTCGGCTCCAGCATCTGCCGATGATTTGAAGCAGGAATTCAGCAAGATAGCTTCCGCCTATATGGATTGCTTCAGCAAGCAGGATCCTGCCTGCATCGCCGCGCTGTACACCAAGGACGGCGTTTTTATCAACCCGGCCGGGAAGCATGACGTCGCGACTGCTTATGCCGGTACTTTCAAGGCAGGTTTTAACAAGCTCGATTCCACGGTTGATGAGGTGTGGCAGGTCGATGATGATACCCCGGCCGCGATGGGCAAATTCCACATCACCGGCAAGAACGACAAGGGCGATGCGCTGGATGCATCGGGTACTTGGACCGCCGTCTATGTCAAAGTAGACGGAAAATGGAAGCCACGAATGCTGACAGCAGCTCCGATTCCACCAAAGAAAGACTGATCGTAAAAGCGAAGCGCCCACCTCCGCAAGAGGTGGGCGCTACGAATTCGCCCATCCACTATGACAGAAACGTCGCGTTGCGGGTGAACAGCCGCACGCGCTTGCCGTCGCGCTGGACGATCAGCCGGTAGCCGTCGTGCTTGATCTCGTGGATCCATTCCGGCCGGTCGGGAACCTTGGCGCCGCTGGTCGGAATGCAGGGTTTAAACGCAATTTTAAGCATGATTTACAGTTAGTTGCAGGTTGCCAAAATGCGAGCACTTCGCGTTGTTAGAGGCAAACCATCTGCTGGGGGCCAAACGGAGGTTCCGAATGGGTGTGGCAGGCTGGCGCTTCGCGCACAAGACAAAGATAACGGGCGGGCGGTCGTCATCGCCATCCTCGAAGAGTGGCCGATGATCTTCGCGGCAGCGGTCGCGGCCGGCGCGATGATCATGATCGCGGTCATGCTCTACAACGAATGGTCTGCGCCGTATTGAACCCGTGTGCCCGGGGCCGCAACACCCGCAAGCCCGGCGCGCGGGCCGCACTATTTGATGCCCGTTTCGGGTCATCAACGGACCTGACGGCCCGAAATTTGACTTCCGCTCTTCCCCTGAAAGCGGACTTATGGCGGACATGGGCGATGTCCGAGATGTGCCAAACCCGGAAGTCGTTGCTTCAGTCGATCACCTCGTCGGCGCGGGTCAGCACCGTGGAAGGGATGATGATCCTGCGCGCCCCTCATCGGTCAATGAATATGGCGCTTCAAACTCTGAACTAATCTTCTCCACCAAATGCTTTCGCTTGAGATATTGCATGAGCGCATTTATCGATTGGCTCGGAATTCTCAGCGTATCGGTCACGTCTCGGATGCGCAGCGCCCCCGAGTCTAAAATCGTTGAAAGCACTTTTCGTACACGGTCTGATTCAACAGGTAGCCGCGGTTCCGCTGCGCGGCGAGCGGATAGATCGCGTTGAGGGTGGTTATTACCTGCATCCGTGAGTCGATAAACTCGGTTGCCTTGCAACCCCTCAAATTCTTCCACGAAACGGCTAGCAATCAACCCTTCAAGTATTTTCCGTATCTTGTTTTCAGGCATACGGGCCGCCAGCCTTATCTTGATGATATTCGTCACATATTCTCGCGGGATTGTTGAAAGCACATGCTCCTCGGCGCGAGACAATAAGGTGGTCCGATCATCCGTGCGCCGAATAATCCAAAAGGGTTTCTCCTCGTCGCCGAAGGTCACATAACCCTGGGCATGCAGCTTAATTACGAGTTGGCGGACCCTTTGATGACTAACTCCCAATTTTTCAGCGATCTGATTTCCCCGCATCGGTCGATCCAGCAAGTTGAGCAGCCGTCGTTCGCCGGAACCTGGACCTCCGCTATTTCGACGCAATCGATCTGGAATGACCTTGAAGCGACAGACTTTTCCGCGCCTGGTAGCATGCCAGTGTTTTTGTCGGTTCTGTTTCACCAACCCGAGTTGCTCCAGCGTTCCAAGCGCCGCCGCGGTCTTGGCTAGGTCAAGCTTCGCCAGTATCGCAATTTCTGGTTTAGCGACTTTGCCATTTCGGAGCGCAGTTAGGCAGGCTGCATGTGATTTGGTTAGTACTAGGCCACGGGCTTTGAGTGGCATGTCAGCCTCCAATTAATTCGGTGATTTGTATTATGGGTAATTGGGTATGGTCATGCGGCGGATAGTCCGGCAGTTATCCACAATGCGATGTCCTAGCCATGCGGCTCGCTCGCGTCGACGAGGTGATCGTATAGGTGTCGCCTTCGACGGCGCCGTGTCGAGCGCGTCGCCGTCGCTGGACCTCACCGGGAGCGGCAGGCGACACCGGGAGCGGCATAGTCACAAGCACCGGGCAAACCGGGAGCGACAGGACGGGCTATGCCTCCGCTCCGTCGGTGTTTTCAGAAATTCCAAAATTTAGCGAAAGGCAATTCGCGGCTGCGGGCGTCTGCGATAGGGGAGTGCCAGGGGCGGCTCCCGGGTGGCGGGTCAGCTTACGACGTCCTGCATGTACGCTGGATCCCCAGAAAGACCGGCCGGGGTGCCCCACCCCCTGGCCACATACCCCGGTGGCCCAGCACCTACGTTGAGGCTCGCGACCGCTGGCTGGTCAACCCATCCGAACAACGCGCAAGGACTGGACTGAGCCAGTTCGTCTCTGACGCGCAGAGTGTGTGGCCCGGCGTCAGGACGGAGTGTCCGCACCGGAGACGAGCGCCGGAAGGATGGCAACATCTGCGAGGACGACTCTAGGACAGGAATCAATGGCCAGCGATGCGGAAAGCTATCAACGCGGCCCTTGGAGGCGACCTGATCCGCGGATCAGGGCGGGGCGGTACCAGCCCCGCGTCAGCGCTAGCTAAACAGCTCGCTCCGTCTTTTCGCACCCGAGTTCGACGCGATCTTCAGCCGATCGAGATGCGCCGCGCGACCTCGAACCAGCGCCGACGTCGCCGCAGCCACATTCGATGTGGCACCGCGAGCCGATCACCATCGCGATTGCGGACACAGTGCGGACACAGGCTTTGTCGAAATCGTTGGATAGCTCTAAGTCATTGATTTAATGGCGCGCCCGAAGAGATTTCGAACTCCTGACCCCCAGATTTGTAGTCTGATGCTCAAGAAGCCGACTACGGGACGGCGCCGAATCGATATCAGGAACCCATATGGCTCTCGCCAGTCACCCAGACCCGGGGACGAGAGTCGACGTAATCACATCGTGTCTGCGATCGAAGATCGAAACGAGCTTTGTACCGACTGTGTCATTCGCAATGGGTATAGCTGACACCGATGTCCAACTGTGTCCACTCTCATGCGCACACGCCCAACGCCCGAGCGCGATCCTCATGCTCAGAGATGTGGATTTCAGACTAGCGGTCATGTCTTGCTCCTGTTAATGGCCTTAGCTCGCCCTTGCGTGATAACGAGAGAAGACGGCCGCCAGCTCCTCCCTTGACGGGGGCAGACGTCGACCAGTCGAATGCGTAGCCCTGCCAGCTGTTGCCGCGGTGAGCCATCGGCGGCATAGTTGGGGCATGCCAACTCGGCGGCCTGCGGAGACAACACCAGACCTATTTTCGGCTCTACCGACCGTGAAGGCGGCCGGGCCTTCGGCTGTTCCAAAGGGCAAAGCCGGACCGGGCAGTCTGGCCTCGCAGCAGCGCCATTTCTTGCCGGAGGACCTGGCCGGAGCACTGAAGCGGTTGGATGATGTGGAAATCGATGCGCTGCTTGCGGCTGTCACCACCGAGGCCGAGCGTCGCGGTCGACGGCCGCCCAGCCCGGCGAAAGAGAAGCCAGTAGCTGATGCAAAGCCGCAGCGACGCAAAGTGGCCGCCGAGGATAGCGCGGGTTCATTGACCACTGGCAAGCTGAATGCAGTGCGTGCCGCCTTCAAAGCAGGCGTCAAGCCGTCCGCAATCGCAAGGCAATTTGGAATTTCGCAATCCGATGTCAGGAAGGCACTGGCGCAGGGCGCGCGTCGAGAAGCCTGATCTGGTTGTCGCTCGTCAATTATAAGATCGGATCGTGAGGCGACCCATCCGGTTGCATACCGTGCGAGATCGAGCAGTGCTACGCTCTGAGGGAGAGAGGGGCTTGAGGGAAACCGTTCAGCAGCCCGAGCCTAAACTGACCCAAGAGGCTTACGCGGGTTGCAGAATCGGCGGTGCGACTGAGCTGCGGCGCGACACCCGCGCGGGAACCTGTTTGGGCAAATAGCCATTCGATTTGGCAAGAAGTCTTCTTTTACCGCTCGTTCGTATTCCTCAAGTGGACTTTTAATCCGGTACATGTGATGGCCGTCTCGATCGGGCATCGCGGCTACAATTCTGTAATCGCCACGAGTCTCCGAGCCAAAGAATAAATCAGCAATCCAGGTCACCACTTCACCAACGCTGAATTGGCGCATCGCTGTCTCCCCCTTCCCCAGTTAACGACGCACATCTCAGCCTCAGTATGGATTGAGACAAAAGCAAGGAAAAATACTGGGCATTTCAAGACCGCCAGTCGGACGAGTGGCCCTGATTGTAGTGCGAGCCGGCGGCCCGGTCCGCGTCGAGCCATGACGGTGGTTTCATGGCTCTTTTTTCCGATGCTCGGCCATATCCACCTGCAGCAACTCGTTCGGCTCCAATTTCTTCCCATAAGCGCGAGGCATTCCTCTGGTGAAATGCCTCGGGCCTTTGCCGAGGTGCGACATCGCTCACCTCTCCGCCGCTGTGGGCGGAGTGCAGGCGGTCGGCGCGACGTCGGAAGTGGCGATGGGGTGGTGGTGGCGGTGACGGGATCGAACCGCCGACCAGATGCGTGTAAAGCACCTGCTCTACCGCTGAGTTAACCGCCCGCCTTGCCAGCTCCGACAAACCGGGAGTTCGAAGGAAATCGACTACATCAGCCAGATGCAAAGCGGCACTTTTCATGAGCCGCTGGGTGATCTGTTGATGCCCGATGTCAGGAAAGGCTTGGCGCAGGGCGCGCGTCGAGAAGCCTGATCTGGCTATTGCTCATATGAAAACCTGCAGCACCAATCGCCTTGGGCACACGCGAGGGCTTCTACCCAAACCCCATAAGTCCTCGGGATTTTGGGGTCAAAGATATTTCGGGGTCACTGTATAAGGACAAAGCTGGCTACCCCCTCCATCGTCCGCCCCGCCCCCCCCCCCCGGAGCCGCTCCTCCCCCTAGGCGGCTAGCTGTTCGTGATCGCGGAGAAACCACCGCCAGCCGCCTGCCCCGGATGGTCGGTGCTATCAAGATGCTCGCCCCTGGCGACGACGTCATCGAACAGCCCTCACTTCTTGATGCTGTTTGGGTCGCAAGAACGCGGCGAGCATGCGGTGGACTACATGAGACCCGCCTCAACTTGTCGCCTTAGCCGGCAGCAGGTCTTTGCTTCAGGAAGCCATCCTTGATCGCTTGCCTTATCCCTTCCTCGATCAAAGTCTTGGCGGCGTCAGGCACGCTCGTGCCGTGGGTTCCGAGCTTGGACAGTTGGTCCAAATATTCCCAGGTCGCCAAGGCGAGTGTTATCGGTCGTCGGTCGGTATCAGCCATGCCCAATCGTAGCATGGCTTGGCCTGTTAAAGTCTTTTTGAACTCGGAAAAGAGTTGAAATCGATTCACGATTGGTTAAACCGGCTATGGCAAGGTTGCGAACAAGAAAAAGGGCGGCCCATTGGGCCGCCCAAGTAGGTCACGATCAGAATTCCGCCCCTTCTTATGGGGGCTGGGGCGAAGCTGCTGTGCCAACAGTGCTTTGCTAAGTGTTATTCTTGCCCAAAGAGTCCTAACGAAGCGTTTAGGACCAAAGTAACCCAACGCGTCGGAGCGGTTGGGTATCGCCGATTGAACGTCGGCCTGAGCAGCGCCGCGAAGATCAACCGTCCGGCGCTCTCGATGCGGTTTGTTCAACGGCCTGCCGCACCCGCCTGTACAGAGTTTCATATCAAGCGAAGAAAACTGACGTTCCGTTCCCCGCACCTTCGCCTTAGCCGCATGCATCAGATTTTTTCGCGTCGGTCTCGCAGTTGCATCGTGGCCGCAGCACTTGGCGGCCGTGCGTCGCAGATGGTTTGTCCTGCCTTTTTGATAGCCGACTGCATCATCGCGATCCGCCAAGCACGCATCGCCTTTGCGGACACTGTGCGGACACAGCGTTTTCTGGTTTTGCGCCCGTACAGCTAACCTATTGATTTTATTGGTGCCGCAAACAGGACTCGAACCTGTGACCCCGTCATTACGAATGACGTGCTCTACCAACTGAGCTATTGCGGCGGACCAACGCTTGGCGTTCGGCAATCGCCTGAAAACGCTGGCACCTGATATCGGGCAGCGCCCTCTTTGGCAAGAAAAACGGCTGCCTCGAGCGGTCCGAATCAGCTGCCCCAGCGGGACAGGAATCCGCGCCAGCCGCCGGCCTGGGCCTGCGTCGGGCTGGTTTGGTCGGAGAACTCGCCGCCGGCCGGTTCGTCGTCGATCCCGGGGTCGTCGGGCGCCCGGACGATCGGAATGACGGGCGGGATGCTGGCCGGGGCTGACTTGGGAATGTCCTGGCGCGACCGGAACAGGGGCGGTGCGGCCACCGGCGCCGATTCGGCAGGCGGCGGTCGGCCGCTGGCGCGGGCGCGGGCGCCGGTGGTGCCGGCGGGGACGGTTCGGCTGATGGGAACCAGCGCCGGAGAATTGTCCTGCGCCGCCGGAGCGGCTGCCGCGCGGCGGTGGCGGCTCGACCGCAACCTCCTGCGGCGGCTCGATGCGGTGCGGCGGGGTGCGGCCAGCATCGCCTCCTCGAACGGCGAAGGTTCGATGGTGGCGGTTCCGTCGGAAGGCAGTGCCGTCAGCGGTGCCTGCCATTGAAAGGCATCGAGCCGGCCGGACACCGGCGACACCGGGCGCCAGGACGCGCTGACATAGCCATCCGCGGTCCACACCGGATCGTGCTGCGCGCGCACCGCGCGCAGGGTCCAGGCCCGCGCCCGGCCGCTGTCGCCGTGCTCGGTGCGCTCGATCTCCGCCATCAGCAGCGCCACCCGCTGCGTCGGCACGGCGATGAACCGCGCCAGCGCCGCCCGCGCCCGCTCGAATTCGGTCGCATCGATGGCGGCGCGCGCGATCGCCAGTGCGCCCTCGATGTGGCCCGGCGTCTTGGCGGCCAGGGTCTCGATCCGCACCAGCCGCTGCCGCGCGGAATCGCCGAGTTTTACATGGGCATAGGCGTCGGCGAGATCGGGATGCGGCTGCGCCAGCCACGCCGTTTCCACGATCCGCATCGAGCGGCGCACCTGGTGGGCTTCGCTCTGATACTTGCTGGCCAGCACCGCGGCCGGCACCAGCGTCGGCGCCAGTTTGATCGCTTCCATGATGCTGTCGCGCGACTTGTCGCGGTCGACCTTTTCCAGTTCCAGCGCGCGCGCCGTCAGCAGCACGCCGCGTTGACGCTTCCAGGCGGTCTTGTCGACCAGCCCTGCCGCCAGATTGTTGTCGAGGATGGCCATCGCCCCGTTCCAGTCGCCCCTGGCGCAGCGGAATCCCAACAGCGCCTGCGACGCCCAGGTCGATCCCGGCGCGAGCTTCAGCGCTTCTTCGGCGATCATCACCGCCGGCGACGGGATCGTCGGCGCGCTGGGCTTCGATGAACAATCCGCGCAGGCCGAGCAGCCGCATGTCCTCGCGTTCGGCCATGGCGCGAAACGCGCGCTGCGCGCCTTCGCGGTTGCCGTCGAGCTGGGCCGATTGCGCGTGCAGCAACAGCGCCAGCGGATCGTTGCCGGCATGGCGGCGCGCGACGTCGGCATGCTGGCGCGCCGCGGTGGAATCGCCATGGCCGATCGCGAGCAGGCCGTGGGTGATGGCGTGGCGGCCGCGGGCGTTGCGGCGTTCGCGCCGGCTGCGCCTGATATTTTCAGGCATGCGCCAGAGCGTGCGCAACAGGCTCCACGCCAGCATCGCCGCGACCACGGTGACGCCGAGCCCGAGAGCGAATACCGGCAGCGAGGTCTGGACGCGCAAGCCGCCCCACGCCAGCGTGACGTCGCCGGTCTGGTCGGCCACCCACGCCGCGCCTGCCGCCGCGAGCGCGATCAACACCAGGAACAGAATGATCCGATACATCAAAAATCCTATTGCGCCGGTTTGGCGAGCGCCGCCATGGCGTCAGCCGCGAATTGACGGGAGGCGGCCAGCGCCGCATCGCGGGCATCCGCCTTGTCGAGCCAGGCTTGCGCGGCCGCGCGATCGGCCGGCGCCAGCGTCTTCAACTCGCGCCGCGCTTCGGCAAGATCGTTGCGCAGCGCCGCCGCCGTGACCCGCGCGACCACAGCGCCCCGATCGCTGCCGGAAACGTCGGTGCGCTCGATCCGCACCAGTTTTGCCGCGCCCGCCTGCAGGCGATCGACGATGCCCGCACCGGTGGTCGAATTCTCCGGCGGCGGCGGCGACAGTTTTGGCACCAGCGTCAGTAGTTCGCGGCTGAGGCTAGCCGCGCTGGGCACGCCTGAAGCCGCAAAACCCTCGAGCGGCTTCAGGGCATCGGGAGTGGCGGAGAGCGATTTCGCCGCCGTCAGCGCGGCCGGATAGGGATCGCCGACGCGCACCACCACGTCGAGCAGCGTTGCCGCCACGATGCGGCGCAGCGGCACATCGTCCGCGGGCTTGCTGCTTTCCTGCGCGATCGCAGCAGCTCTGCGCACGGCTGGCGCGCTCGATCTGGGCGATGCGCTCGTTGATCGCGGACAGATCCGGCGGCGGCGCGGCCTCGCGCGGCGCCGATTCACGTCGTTGACATCGGCAGCCAGTTTCTCCGACTGCGCGCGCTGGGCTGCGAACTCGCTGCGCAACGCAGTCAGCAATTTTTCCAGCGATTCGGCGCGCGCGGCAGCGGCCGGATCGGGCCTGCGACCGCCGGCTTGCTGATCCTGGCCTCAACGCCGGCGACACGCGCGGCAAGGTCGTCGAGCGCGGCGGAATTGACTTGGGGCGACGGCGGCGCGACCGGCTGGGGCCATCCCGCGAGGGCCAGCGACGGCCAAAACCAGCGCGGCTGCCATCGCACCGGACGCGAGCGCGATGATCGCCGCCGAAAGCCGCGACGGCGACGGCGGCGTGATCGCCGGCTCCGGTTCCGGAGCAGCCTCGGCATCCCGGTATCGCTGGAGATTTCGGTCGCCTCGAGGTCGATGGTCGGCGGCTCGCGCCTGGCGCGGGCCGGATCCGGCGATGATTCCGAGGGGCCCAAGGGATCCAGGGGATATTTGTCTTCGGGTTTGTCCTCGAGCCATCGGTTCCTCACCGGTTGCAGCCGAACGTTACCAGATTCGGCAGCTGGTCTTAGCGCGATCAGGTCCGCAAAGCACGCTCAAGCGCCCCGAATAAGGCATTTTCGTCCGGGGTTGCCGCCACCATGACCTGGGTGGCCCCGGCCTCGCGGACGACCGAGGCGACAGCGTCGGAAATGCAGCATTGCGGAATCGACAGAACCGATATTTCGACGCCGCCCGCCCGCGCCGCCTCCAGGAAGGCGCGCGCGCTGCGCCGGGAATAATGCAATACCGCCTCGATCCGGCCGGCGACAAAGGCCTCGCAAACCTCGGGCGGCAGGCTCGGAACCGGAACCATTCTGTAGGTCGTCTGCGTCACCACCCGCAGGCCGGCTTCGCCGAGTTCGGCGGCAAGATCCCGGGCCAGATCGGCGCCGGCCAGATACAGCAGCGTCGCGGCCTTTTGCAGTTCCTTCGCCTTGACCCTTGCCAGTACGACGTCGCGCAAGGCTGGCGGCATCGCCACCGGCAGCGATCACATGGGTAAACCCGGCGTCGCGGGCCGCCTCCGCGGTGTTTTCCCCGACCGCGAACAGCGGCAGTTCGAACAGATGGTGGCTCTTGAGGCGATGCTTGATGCCGCGCAGCGCGTTGGCGCTGGTGACGATGACGGCACCGTAGCGCGCATCCATGTCTTCCTGGAAGGCGACCGGCTCGTGCCGCAGCGCCGGCGCCAGCAGCACCTCAAAACCCCTGGCGCGCAGACCGGCGGCGGTGGCCTCATCGTCGGGACGCGGGCGGGTGACAAGAACGGCCATGCTTCAGAACTCTTGTCCGAATTCTTCGCTCCGGGCCTGCTACAGCACCTGCTACAGCAACGGATGATTGCACTTGTGATTGCACTTGGCGACCTCGCAATGGTAACCGGGACAGGGCATACCGAAACGCCGCTTTGGCCGATAGCGCAAGGGCTCAAATTGGATAACGACAGCTCAATGCTGGTGCTGGGAATCGAGACCACCTGCGATGAGACCGCAGCCGCCGTGGTCGAGCGCCAAAGCGACGGCGGGGCGCATTTTGTCCAATATCGTTCGCTCGCAGACCGAGGAGCATGCCGCCTTTGGCGGCGTGGTGCCGGAGATCGCGGCGCGCGCCCATGTCGAAGCGCTCGACGGCATCGTCGACAGCGCGATGAAGCAGGCCGGTGTCGGCTACGCGCAACTTTCGGCGGTCGCCGCGGCCGCGGGCCCCGGCCTGATCGGCGGCGTGATCGTGGGGCTGACCACCGCCAAGGCCATCGCGATGGTGCACGACACGCCGCTGATCGCGGTCAACCATCTCGAAGCGCACGCGCTGACGCCGCGGCTGACCTGCGCGCTGGCGTTTCCCTATTGCCTGTTCCTCGCCTCCGGCGGTCACACCCAGATCGTCGCGGTAATCGGCGTCGGCAATTATGTGCGGCTCGGCACCACCGTCGACGACGCCATGGGCGAAGCCTTCGACAAGGTGGCAAAGATGCTCAGCCTGCCCTATCCGGGCGGACCCGAGGTCGAGCGCGCCGCCAGCGGCGGCGATGCCAAACGATTTGCCTTTCCGCGGCCGATGCTGGGGCGCGCCGACGCCAACTTTTCGCTGTCAGGCCTGAAGACCGCGGTGCGAAACGAGGTCAGCCGGATCGCGCCGCTGGAGCCGCAGGACATCAGCGATCTCTGCGCCGGCTTTCAGGCGGCGGTGCTGGAATCGACCGCGGACAGGTTGAGCGTCGGGTTGCGGCTGTTTCACGAACAATTCGGCCCGCCGCGCGCGCTGGTCGCGGCCGGCGGCGTCGCCGCCAACCAGGCGATCCGCGGCGCGCTGCAGGAGGTCGCGGCAAAGGCCCAGACCACGCTGATCATTCCACCGCCGGCGCTCTGCACCGACAATGGCGCGATGATCGCATGGGCCGGCGCGGAGCGGCTGGCGCTGGGCATGGTCGACACCATGGACGCCGCGCCCCGCGCGCGCTGGCTGCTCGACGCCAACGCCACCGCGCCGACAGAATTTTCCAATACCCGCGCGGGATTTTGAGGCGATGCGACCTTCGATTCACGTCGCGGTGGTCGGCGCGGGCGCATGGGGCACGGCGCTGGCCAGCGTCGCCGCGCGCGCCGGACGCGACGTGATTCTCTACGCGCGCAGTCCGGAGAGCGCGGCCGCGATCGCAGCGACGCGAAAAAATCCGAAATTGTCCGGAGCGCCATTGGATGCAGGGGTCGATGTCACCAGCAGTATCGCGTCAGCCGCGCGCGCCGACATCATCCTGATCGCGACGCCCGCGCAAAATCTGCGCGAAGCGGTAACAGCGCTGGCGCCGCATCTCGCCAAAGCGACGCCGCTGATCGCCTGCGCCAAGGGCTTGAGCGCGGCACCCACAAATTCATGACCGAGGTGATCGCGGAAGCTGCTCCCGATGCGACCCCGGCGATCCTGTCGGGACCGAGCTTTGCCGACGACGTCGCGCGCGGCCTTCCCACCGCGGTGACGCTTGGCGGCGAAGGATGAAGCACTCGCAAGCGCGCTGGTGCAGGCGCTGGGCTCCTCGACCTTCCGGCCCTATCACACCACGGATGTCCGCGGCGTCGAGATCGGCGGCGCCGCCAAGAACGTGCTGGCGATCGCGGCCGGCATCGCGGTCGGCAGGAAGCTCGGCGCGTCGGCGCAGGCCGCCCTGACCACGCGGGGATTCAGCGAGCTCGTTCGGCTCGGTCGCGCCTGCGGCGCGCGCAGCGAAACCATGGCGGGCCTCTCCGGCCTCGGTGATCTGATCCTGAGCTGCTCCAGCGCGCAGTCGCGCAATTTTGCGCTTGGCATTGCACTCGGGCGCGGCGAACCGCGGCCGCACGGCAAACTCGCCGAGGGCGAGTTCACGGCACCCGCGCTGATCGAACTGGCGGCTTCGCAACGTGTCGATATGCCGGTATCAAACGCGGTCGCGGCGATACTTTGTGGCGCAGCCTCGATCGATGCAGCGATCGAAGGCCTGCTGACGCGCCCGTTCAAGGCGGAGGAATGACAATGGCATACTGGCTGGTGAAATCGGAGCCTTCGAGCTGGTCGTGGGATCAGCAGGTCGCAAAAGGCGCCAAAGGCGAAGCCTGGACCGGCGTGCGCAATTTTACCGCGCGGCAGAACCTGGTGAAGATGAAGAAGGGCGACCGCGCCTTTTTCTATCACTCCAACGAGGGCAAGGAGATCGTCGGCATCGCCGAGATCGTCAAGGAGGCCTATCCCGACCCCACCGACAAGACCGAGAAATTCGTCTGCGTCGACATTGAGGCCGACAAGCCGCTGAAGACGCCGGTGACGATGGCCGCGATCAAGGCGGACAAGCGCCTGGCCGACATGGCGCTGGTGAAATATTCGCGGCTGTCGGTGCAGCCGGTGACGGCGGAGGAATGGAAGATCGTCTGCAAGATGGGCGGGATGTGAGGCCCTCATCCTGAGGAGCGCGCTCTTGCGCGCGTCTCGAAGGATGAGTGGGACGGTCGGTGCCAGATGGTTCGAGACGCGCGAAGACGCGCTCCTCACCATGAGGAACCGGTTACGCCGCCGCCGCCGTCACCACCTGCGCCAGCAGCGCCTCGCGTTTCGACTGCGAGCGGTAGCCCTTCATGGTCGCGGCAAAGCGTTCCAGGATGCCGTCCTCGAAGGCCGTGACGATGGTGTCGTGGACATAGCTCTTGCGGCAGATCGCCGGCGTGTTGGACAGTTCGTCGGCGGCGGCGCGGACGGCGTCCAGCACCTGCTTCTTGCGCCCGCGGGCGCTGGCGGCCGGCGAAATCCGCGACAGCGATTCCAGCACCACGGCGGACGCCATCAGGGTGCGAAAATCCTTCAGCGAAATCTTGATGCCGGCGATCTCGCGCAGGAAGCCGTTGACGGTGGTGGTCGAGACCGTGCGGACGGTGCCGCTCCCGTCGCGATACTGGAACATGCGCTTGCCGGGCACGCCGCGCAAAATGCCGATGGCGCGCACCAGTTTGGCCGCGTTGCATTCCTTGCGCACGGCCTTGCCGCCCTTGGCCTTGAAGGTCAGCACGACGCAGTCGTCTTCCAGCGTGACGTTGGATTTCAACAGCGTGGTGGCGCCGCGGGTGCCGTTGAGGCGGGCATAGGATTCGTTGCCGGGCCGGATCGCGGTGCGGGCGATCAGTTCGATCACCGCCGACAGGGCAAACTCGCGGGTCGGCTGGTCGCCCGACAGGTGCATCGAGACGTTGCGGCGGATTTTTGGCAGTGCCGCGACCAGCCGGGCCAGTCGGTGGGCCTTGCGCTGCTCGCGCACCTTCTCCCAGTCGGAGTGGTAGCGGTATTGCAGCCGGCCCGCGGCATCGCGGCCGACGGCCTGCAGATGCGAATTCGGATCGGGCGAATAGCGGACTTCGGCATAGGCCGGCGGCACCGCCATCGAGTGCAGGCGCTTGATGGTGCCGGTGTGGCGGACCGGCGTGCCGTTGGCGCGGACGAACGAATAGTTCTTGCCGCGCTTGATGCGGCGGATCGTCAGTTCGTTCTGGTCGCCGAGCTTGAGGCCATGCTCCTCGGCAAGCTCTTCGACCGACGTCTTGGGCGTCTGGCCGCAGGCTTCGCTTCAGGCAATTGCCCGAGCGCCTTTGCCAGTGCAACGGCGGGATCGGCGGAAACGGGCCGCGTAGCCTCGAAATTCTGCTGATCCATCATGACTTTAGACGCCCTGCTCCGATTGCTGTTCCGGTAATGCCGATTATCGGTCTTTGGTTCCGGCGGGACCGCCCGGCCCCGGGGAGGCCATTTAGGGGGTAACGAAGGCGAATGCGAGTCCGGAATGCCCCGGTTACGGTTTTAAGATACCGCTGCATACCCGCCATCGTCCGATAACCTTGATTTCGGGGCCGGGCGAAACGCGATTGTGATGGCAACGGGTCGCCGGAATTCAGGCTTCACCCGGCCGCACGCGACTTGATCCCGCGCATGGCGGCGGCCGCCAAAGGTCGTATCCCTGTCCCGCTTGTCGGCACCCTCGGGCCCGACGCATAATCGCCGCAACAACGGGACGGCTTGCAGTGCGTGGCGCTCGCTGGCCGCATGGGTGGAGGGTTGAGATGTCCGAAAAGATTTACGACGTGTCCGCGGAATGGACCAGGCGCGCCTTTGTCGACGACGCCAAATACCGCGAGATGTATGCGCGTTCGATCAGCGATCCCAATGGCTTCTGGGCCGAACAGGGGAGGCGCGTGGGCTGGATCAAGCCGTTCCACAAGGTCGAGAATTCCTCGTTTGCGCCCGGCAACATCTCGATCAAATGGTTCGAGGACGGCGTCCTCAACGTCGCCTGGAACTGCATCGACCGCCATCTCGAGAAGCGCGGCGACCAGACCGCGATCATCTGGGAAGGCGACGACCCCTCGCAGTCGAAGCACATCACCTACCGCCAATTGCACGACGAAGTCTGCAAGATGGCCAACATCCTGCGCACCCGCAACGTCAAGAAGGGCGACCGCGTCACCATCTATCTGCCGATGATTCCGGAAGCCGCCTACGCGATGCTGGCCTGCGCGCGGATCGGCGCCATCCATTCGGTGGTGTTCGCCGGCTTCTCGCCCGACAGCCTCGCCCAGCGCATCACCGACTGCCAGTCCAAGATCGTCATCACCGCCGATGAGGGCCTGCGCGGCGGCAAGAAAGTGCCGCTGAAGGCCAATGTCGATGCCGCGATTGAAAAGAGCGGCGGCGTCGACTGGGTCGTCGTGGTCAAGCGCACCGGCGCCGCCGTCGACATGAACCCGTCGCGCGACTTCTGGTACCACGACGCCGCCGAGATGGTGACGACGGAATGCCCGTGCGAGCCGATGCATGCGGAGGATCCGCTGTTCATCCTCTACACCTCGGGATCGACCGGCCAGCCCAAGGGCGTGCTGCACACCTCGGGCGGCTATCTGGTATTCGCGTCGATGACGCACCAATACGTGTTCGACTACCACGACGGCGACATCTACTGGTGCACCGCCGACGTCGGCTGGGTCACCGGCCACAGCTACATCCTCTATGGGCCGCTGGCCAACGGCGCCACCACGCTGATGTTCGAGGGCGTGCCGAACTATCCCGACATGTCGCGGTTCTGGAACGTGATCGACAAGCACAAGGTCAACATCTTCTACACCGCGCCGACCGCGATCCGGGCGCTGATGCAGGCCGGCGACGATCCGGTCAAGAAGACCTCGCGCAAGTCGCTTCGGCTGCTCGGCAGCGTCGGCGAGCCGATCAATCCGGAAGCCTGGGAATGGTATCACCGCGTGGTCGGCGACGAGCGCTGCCCGATCGTCGATACCTGGTGGCAGACCGAGACCGGCGGCATTTTGATCACGCCGCTGCCCGGCGCGACCAAACTCAAGCCGGGTTCGGCGACGCGGCCGTTCTTCGGCGTGGTGCCCGAGATCGTCGATGCCGACGGCAAGGTTCTGGAAGGCGAATGCAGCGGCAATCTCTGCATCGCGAAATCCTGGCCGGGCCAGATGCGCACGGTCTATGGCGACCACGCCCGCTTCGAGCTGACCTATTTTTCGACCTACAAGGGCAAATACTTTACCGGCGACGGCTGCCGCCGTGACGCCGACGGCTATTACTGGATCACCGGCCGCGTCGACGACGTCATCAACGTCTCCGGCCATCGCATGGGCACCGCCGAAGTCGAAAGCTCGCTGGTCGCGCATGAAAAGGTCTCGGAGGCCGCCGTGGTCGGCTATCCCCACGACATCAAGGGCCAGGGCATCTACGCCTATGTGACGCTGATGACCGGCACCGAGCCGACCGAAGCGCTGCGCAAGGAACTGGTGGCCTGGGTGCGCAAGGACATCGGCCCGATCGCCTCGCCCGACCTGATCCAGTTCGCGCCCGGCCTGCCGAAAACCCGCTCGGGCAAAATCATGCGCCGCATCCTGCGCAAGATCGCGGAGGATGAGCCGAGCAGTCTCGGCGACACCTCGACGCTGGCGGATCCCGCCGTGGTCGATGATCTCGTCGCGCACCGGCAGAACAAGAAGGCGGGGGCGTAGGGACCGCGGACCCTCAAAGGCCGTGCCCCGGAGGCTGCGCGGCACCAGAAGCGCGTTCACGCGCGTCTTCGCCGCGCTATGGTGATGCGCAGATGATCCCGGGGCCCATCCCGAAACACCTTCGTCATTGCCGAATGGGTCCCGGCTCCGCGAAGCAGCGTGACCGGCCGATGCTGCGCATCGCCGGGAGAACGCTGCACCGCGTCCGGGACACGTCGGCTCTCCCTCACGCCATCGTCAGCGACAACTTCCCCGCCCGGTACGTTTCCGGGCGAGTGTTGTTTTCAAGTCATTTACTTTGTTTCGAACATTTCCTTTCTTCACTCCCATTGAATGGGTCCCGGGCGGGGCATGGAAATCGGTTGGTTAAGGCACGCGGTTAAGAATGCGTGCGCAAACCGGTGCCGACCATCGCTTTGCAGGACATGGCTGGATTTGGCGCCCCGGAAGGGGTGCGAGTGAAATGGAGAGTTTGATGTCGTTGAGGATTGCGGTGGCGCTGGCAGCCACCATCGGGGCGGGGGTCCTGTTGCCGAGCGCGGCAGAGGCACGGCCCAGCGTCGTCGGTTTCCGGGGCGATTACTCGCCGGGCACCATCGTGGTGAAGACCCATGAGCGCCGGCTTTACCTCGTGGTCGATCAGGGCAAGGCGGTGGCCTATCCCGTCGGCGTCGGCCGGGCTGGCAAGCAATGGGCAGGCACCACAAGGATCGACGGCAAATACACCAATCCCGCCTGGTCGCCGCCGGCTGAGGTCAGGCGCGACAGGCCATCGATGCCTTCAGTCATTCCCGGCGGTTCGCCGCGCAACCCGATGGGTGTCGCCGCGATGACGCTGTCCGGCGGCGAGTATGCCATCCACGGCACCAACAATCCGGGCTCGGTCGGCGGTTTTGTCTCCTATGGCTGCATCCGGATGCTGAACGCCGATATTTCCGATCTCTACCAGCGCGTTTCCATCGGCACGACGGTGGTCGTGACCCGCTGATCACATGTTGTCATTCCGGGATGGTCCGCAGGACCAGACCCGGAATCTCGAGATTCCGGGTTCGATGCTTCGCATCGCCCCGGAATGACAGTGGATAACAGAGCCGCGCCGTTGCGCGGCTTTTTCGTTTGATGATTTAGCCCGTGCACCAGCCGCTGCGGCGGCCGCCGCCATAGCTGCGGACATGCCCGGCGGCGAGCAGCGCCGCCGAAATGTTGTCGGTCCGCCTGGTCGCGGCATCAGCGACCACGCGGCCGTTATACTTGTCCGGTCCGATATTGTAGATCGTGACCTCGCCTTCCCCCAGCACTCCGCGCAGGGCGTTGCCCGCCGCTTCCGCCAACTGCAATTCCTGCGGGCAGGCGGCCTTCAGCTCCGGTGCATCGATGCCGCGCAGCCGGATCCGGGTGGTCAGATCGAGGCCTGGCCACAGATGCACCCGGGCCTCGAAGGTGTCGCCATCGATGGTCCGGATCACGTCGACGGGATGCCGGACGGCGGGATTGCCGGCGCGCTTCCAGACCATTTCGGCATCCCGCGCCGCCTGGCTGTCGGCGGGAGGCTGCGAGGAGGTCAGGTCGCCCCAATGCAGCATTGCCGCAGCGGCAGCAGCGTCCCCGCCACCACGCCGAGCACGAACAGCCAGGGCAGGAAACCTGAAAACCGGCGGCGCCAGCGTCTGCCCGGAAAGCGGGCGCCACCGCGATAAGTATTTATTCTCCTGAATGGGTACATATTCCCACAATAGGACGAGTCGCACCTGATCGGCAAGCCCTCATTGCGCTCAGAAATCCGAGGCGATGCCCTTGTGCTCCCAGTCGCCATAGCGGGTCGGCTCCGGACCCTTCGGGCCCCCGGATTCCCTGGCCGCCGGCGTGGCGTTCGCCTCGGCGGCGTGCCGGCGGGCTTCCGCCTCGGCGAGCGCGCGCTGGGCCGCCGGAGTCAGCGGCTTGCGCTCCAGCCCCGTTGGCGCAGGCGTTAGGGGACTGTCCGTCGTCTGTGGGTTTCCGGCCATCGCAGAGATCCCTGATCCAGGTCGCGAGAATAAAGCTCACACCCGAACTGTGAAATCACCAAGGCGATTCTTATATTTGGCATATTCGCATGTCAGGGGTGTTGTCCTTTCATCGGACGCGTCAACCGCCCGTCATCCTTTCTTTCGAGATGTTTCCGCTCCATGCCTCCTCAACGATTCGCCCTGCCATCGGAGGTGCCCGGTCTAGCGGCGCGGCGGATCGCGGCGGACATTCTCGACGGCGTGCTGCACAAGCGGCGGACGCTCGATGACCAGCTCGACGGCGCCGGTGCCCATCCCGGACTGAAGACGCTGCCCGACCGCGACCGCGCCTTGATGCGGCGGCTGGTGGCGACCATCCTGCGGCGGCTCGGCACGCTCGGCCATGTGCTGTCGCGGCTGCTCGATCGCGGCATTCCGACCGATGCCCCCCGGGCCCAAAGCGCGCTCTTGATCGGCGCGGCGCAAATTCTCTGGATGGACGTTCCCGATCACGCCGCGGTGGACCTGTCGGTGCGGCTGGTGCAGTCGGACCGGCGGGCCGCGAAATATGCCGGCCTGGTCAATGCGGTGCTGCGCCGCTGCGCCCGCGAGGGACAGCCGCTGATCGACGAGGTCAAGTCGCAGACGCTCGACATTCCGCGAATGGATGCTGGCGCGCTGGATCGCGCATTATGGCGAGACCACCGCACGGGAGATCGCCGTGGCGCTCAGCCATGAACCCTCGCTCGACATCACGGTAAAATCCGATGCCGCGCAGTGGGCGACGCGGCTGCACGGCGAAACGCTGCCGACCGGAACCGTGCGCACGCTGCTGCAGGGCTCGGTGAAGATGCTGCCGGGCTTTGCCGAAGGCCAGTGGTGGGTGCAGGACGCCGCCGCAGCCCTTCCGGCGCGGCTGTTTGGCGACATCGCAGGCAAGATCCATCGCCGATCTCTGCGCCGCACCCGGCGGCAAGACCGCGCAACTGGTGCACGCCGGCGCGCGCGTCACCGCGGTCGATCGCTCGCCGGGCCGCATGGCGCGGCTGCGCGAAAATCTGGCGCGGTTGTCGCTGGAGGCGGAGACGGTGGTCACCGATGCCGCGGAGTGGCAAGGCGAACGAGGGCAGCGAAGGCTTCGACGGCGTCCTGGTCGACGCGCCCTGCGCCTCGACCGGGACCATCCGGCGCCATCCCGACGTCGCATGGCTGCGGCAGCAGGCCGACATCAGCGCACTGATGGCGCTGCAGAAGCGATTGCTGCAGAGGGCGGTGGCGCTGCTCAAACCGGGCGGAACGCTGGTCTATTGCACCTGTTCGCTGGAACCGGAAGAAGGCGAGCAGGCCATTGCAACGCTGCTCGCCGATGAGCCTTCGATGCGGCGGGCGCCGATCGAGGCCGGCGAAGTCGCGGGGCTCGGCGAAATCCTTAATCCGGAGGGCGATTTGCGCACCCTGCCCTGCCATTTGCCAAACCTCGACCCCCGCCTGGGCGGGCTCGACGGCTTTTACGCCGCCCGGTTGATTAAATCCTGATTTTGCACTGGATTTCGACGGTCCACTGCTGATTCGCGCGCTTTCAAGATGGTGTCTTGGCCGCGTTTCCGGATTAAAAGGATTCGCATCGAATTCTCCCAATCAAGGCAAGGCGTGTCGGTCGCTCAACGCAGACGTATCTCGACGCTGATCATGGGCCGCTTCGCGCGGAACCTGATGTCCCGCGCCAGCGGGGGCTCGGTGGCATTGTCGCGGCTGTGGCCGGGCCGCACCGACCGGCTGATCATCGCCCCGCACGATTTGCGCACCGCCGACGCCACCCGCGCCGCCGAGATCTATGCCGGACGCTTCGTGTTCGCCGGCAAGATCGTGACCTGCCACGGCCGGTCGATCTTCGACCTCGAGCCGCCCTCGGAAGACTGGGAAGTGGCGCTGCTCGGTTTTGGCTGGCTGCGGCATCTGCGCGCCGCCGACACCGCGCTGACCCGTGCCAATGCCCGCTCGCTGGTCGACGACTGGATTTCCAATCCGGCCAAGAAGCGCCCGATCGGCCGCCGCGCCGATGTGCTGGCCCGCCGCGTCATCTCGCTGTTGTCGCAGGCCCCCCTGGTGCTCGGCGACACCGACAGCAAATTCTATCGCCGCTATCTGCGCGGACTGACCCGCGAGATCCGCTACCTGCGCTATACCATGCTCGACATCCCCGACGGCGTGCCGCGGCTGCAGGTGCTGATCGCGCTGTGCTACGCCTCGCTCTGCCTCGCCAACCAGGCCCGGCATATCCGTGCCGCCACGCGAAAATTGTCCGACGAGCTGCAGCGGCAGATCCTCCCCGATGGCGGCCACATCTCGCGCAATCCGGGCGCGCTGATCGAACTGTTGATCGACCTGCTGCCGCTGCGGCAAACTTTTGCGGCCCGCAACATCGCGCCGCCGCCGGCGCTCTTGAACGCCATCGACCGCATGATGCCGATGCTGCGCTTCTTCCGCCATGGCGACGGCAGTTTTGCGCTGTTCAACGGCATGAGCAGCGCGCCATCCGATATCCTCGCCACGCTGCTGGCCTATGACGATACCCATGGCGCGCCGATGGCGAACATGCCGCATACCGGCTTTCAGCGGCTCGATGCCGGCGCGATGACGGTCATCGTGGATACCGGCCCGCCGCCGCCGCCGAGCGTCAGCCACGACGCCCATGCCGGCTGTCTCTCGTTCGAACTATCCTCGGGTCTCAGCCGGATCGTGACCAATTGCGGCATGCCTTCCACCGGCCGTGACAACTGGCGCACCTTTGCGCGCGGCACGGCCGCGCATTCCACCCTGACCTATCACGAAGCCTCGTCCTGCCAGTTCGTCGAGCTGTCGGCGATGAAGCGGCTGCTGCAGGGCTCCCCTGTCGTCAGCGGCCCGTCCACCGTCGAAAGCTATCGCGAAGCGGTCGCCAACGGCGTGCTGCTGACGACATCGCATGACGGCTATCTGGCGCGTTTCGGCCTCGTGCATCATCGGGTGCTGATGGCCGCGCCTGATGGCACAAGGCTCGACGGCGAAGACACGCTGTCGCCGGCGCCGGGCGGCCGGATCAAGGGCAGCGAGACCGGTTACGCGGTGCGATTTCATCTGCATCCCGCCGTCAAGGCGAGCCGTCTGTCCGACGCCCGCGGCGTGATGCTGGTGCTGCCCAACCGCGACGTCTGGACCTTTGAAGCGCTCGACGACAAGGTCGAACTGGAGGACAGCGTCTTCCTGGCCGGCAATGACGGTCCCCGCCGCACCGCCCAGATCGTGATCCGGCAGGATGCACGGCAGGCCCCCTCGATCCGCTGGAGTTTTGTCCGATCGACGACTTCGGCCTCGGCGACCACGGCAAGGCGCAACGCACGGCGTGAGCCGGAATTGCCGCTCTGAAATTTGTGACCAACATTGCGAGCCCGTGCCAACCCCGGTTCCGTGACCGCCAAAACCGTGCTACGCGGCGGGCTTATTCCACAGGATCCATGCTCATGACCGACCATCCGCGCCGGGTCACCCGCGCTTTGTTGTCCGTTTCCGACAAGACCGGACTGATCGAATTCGCCCGCGCGCTGGCAGGCCACGGCATCGAGCTTGTCTCCACCGGCGGCACCGCGAAAGCGATCGCCGCCGCCGGGCCTCAAGGTCAAGGACGTCTCGGAGCTGACCGGGTTTCCGGAAATGATGGACGGCCGGGTCAAGACGCTGCATCCGAAAGTCCATGGCGGCTTGCTGGCGATCCGCGACAATGCCGAACATGCGGAAGCAATGAAGGCGCATGGCATCGCGCCGATCGACCTGCTGGTGGTCAATCTCTATCCGTTCGAGGCGACCGTCGACAAGGGCGCCGGCTTCGAGGACTGCATCGAGAACATCGATATCGGCGGCCCCGCGATGATCCGCGCCGCGGCGAAAAACCACGACGACGTCGCAGTGGTCGTGGAGCTCGCAGGACTATTCGGCGGTGCTCGACGAACTCGCCGCCAACCAGGGCGCGACCACGCTGACATTGCGCCGCCGTCTCGCGGCGAAAGCCTATGCCCGCACCGCCGCCTATGACGCCGCGATCTCGAACTGGTTCGCGAACGAGCTCAAGACCGACGCGCCGGATTTCCGCGCCTTCGGCGGCCGCCTGTTCAGGCACTGCGCTACGGCGAAAATCCGCACCAGACGCCGCGTTCTACCGCACGCCCGACAAGCGCCCGGGCGTCGCCACCGCGCGGCAATTGCAGGGCAAGGAACTGTCCTACAACAACATCAACGACACCGATGCGGCCTATGAATGCCTCGGCGAGTTCGACGCCACCCGCACCGCGGCCTGCGTCATCGTCAAGCATGCCAATCCCTGCGGCGTCGCCGAGGGCGCCGACCTCGTCAGCGCCTACCGCAAGGCGCTGGCCTGCGATTCGACCTCCGCCTTTGGCGGCATCGTTGCCGTCAACCGCACGCTCGATGCCGACGCCGCGCGCGCCATTACCGAAATCTTCACCGAAGTCATCATCGCGCCGGATGCGACCGACGAGGCCATTGCCATTGTCGCCACCAAGAAGAACCTGCGGCTGCTGCTGGCGGGCGAGCTGCCCGATCCGCGCACGCGCGGGCCTGACCGCCAAAACCGTCGCCGGCGGATTGCTGGTGCAGAGCCGCGACAATGCCGTGGTCGACGGCATGACGCTGAAGATCGTGACCAGGCGCGCGCCGACCGATGCTGAAATGCGCGACCTGAAATTCGCCTTCCGCGTTGCCAAGCACGTAAAGTCCAACACCATCGTCTACGCCAAGGATCTCGCCACCGTCGGCATCGGCGCCGGCCAGATGAGCCGGGTCGATTCGGCGCGCATCGCCGCGCGCAAGGCGCAGGATGCCGCCGATGAACTGAAACTGGCGGCGCCGATGACCAAAGGCTCGGTGGTCGCGTCCGACGCGTTCTTTCCGTTTGCCGATGGACTGCTGGTCACGATCGAGGCGGGCGCCACCGCGGTGATCCAGCCCGGCGGCTCGATCCGCGACGATGAGGTGATCAAGGCCGCCGACGATGCCGGGATCGCCATGGTGTTCACGGCGTTCAGGCACTTCCGGCACTATAGCCGTCGTCATGGCGGGGATTGTCGACGCCCGCGCGTGCGGGACACAGCGATGTTGGTTATTCTTCCTTTACCCGCGCCAACAGCGCCAGACCCGCGACGAAGAACACCACCAGCGCCGCCATGCCGGCTTTCTGGCTCTGGGTGTACTGCGGTGATCGCGGCGATCAGCAGCGGACCGAGGAAGGACGTGACCTTTCCGGTCAGCGCGAACAATCCGAAATACTGCGCGATGCGGTCTTTCGGCGCGATGCGAACCAACAGCGAGCGCGACGCCGCCTGCAGCGGCCCGCCGGCCGCGCCGATCAGGCAGCCCAGTATCAGGTAGGCGCGCTCCGCGGCGCCGGAAAACAGCGGTGCCGCCGGGCACCGGCGGCTGCCACCTTGACGAACAGGATCGAATCCTTGTCGACCAGCAGAATGGCGATGATCGACAACAGCAGGATCACCGTGCTGCCCGCGATGACCCGCTTCGGCCCGAGCGTATCGTCGAGCTTGCCGCCGAGCCATGCACCGAACGTACCGGCAATCGCGAGCAGGATGCCGAAAGTGCCGATCTGGATGGTATGCCAGCCGAAGGTGCCGGCGGCATAGATGCCGCCGAACGCGAACAGCGAGACCAGCGCGTCGGTGTAGATCATGTTGGCGAGCAGGAACGCCGCCATCGATTTGCGCTGCGGCAATTCGCCGAGCGTCTGCCGTCAGTTCGGTCATTCCGGCGCGCAACGCGTCGCGCACCGGCAGCTTCGCCGGATAATCCGGCGTCAGCAGGAACAACGGCGTAACGAACACGATGAACCAGACCGCGGTGAGCGGCCCGGTGATGCGATCGCCCTGATGGCTGACGGGATCGAGTCCGAACAGCGGCGCTAAATCCGAACAGCGTGCGCCCGGTGTCGGGGTTGGCGGCGAGGAAGCCGAGCACGAGCACCAGGGTCACGATGCCGCCGACATAGCCGGTGGCCCAACCGGTGCCGGACAATCGCCCGATCTTGTCCGGCGGCACCAGCGACGGCATCATCGCATTGCTGAAGACGGTGGCGAATTCGACGCCGATGGTCGCGATCCCGTAGGCGATCAGCAGCGGCAGGATTACGCTGGGGTCGCCGGGCTTTCCGAACCACATCAGCGCGGAGCCGATCACCAGCAGGCTGCCGAACGCGGCGATCCATGGCTTGCGGCGGCCGCTGGCATCCGCGATGGCTCCGAGCACCGGCGACAACAACGCGATCACCAGTCCTGCGGCGGCGGTGGCGAAGCCCCACATCGCCTGCCCGCTCGCGGGATTGGAGGCCACATGGGTGGCGAAATAGGGCGAGAACACGAAGGTGGTGATCAGCGTGAAATAAGGCTGCGCCGCCCAATCGAAGAATATCCAGCTGATGACGCGCGGCTGCGGCGCGGATAGGCCGGCATGCCAGCAACGTGCGCGATCCGAAACCGTAACTGCCATGCTCAAATCTTCTGCCGAATCACGAGACAGGCGTTTTGCCCGTTGCGCGGGAACTCATATAGCATTCGTGGCAGCATTGAGCCTGCGCCATTTCGCTATCCCCCACCCAGTCAACCACGGCGGAAGATTTGATGATGTCATTGACAGCCGAACGGCGCAGCAAACTGGCCGCAATCGCGCTGGTTGTCGGATTTTGCGTGCCGGCAGCGGCGCAGGAGCAGCGCCGCGAATACATACCCGCGCCCGCCGGCACCGTTCACGCCATTGCCGCCGAACACGGCATGGTGGTCGCGCAGGAAAGGATCGGCGCACAGATAGGCGCCGACATCCTGAGGCAGGGCGGCAATGCGGTCGATGCCGCGGTCGCGACCGGCTTTGCGCTGGCCGTGACCTATCCGCGCGCCGGAAACATCGGTGGCGGCGGCTTCATGGTCATTCACTCGGCGGAGCGGAAAGAGGACGTTGCGATTGACTATCGCGAGACCGCGCCGGCGGCGGCGACGCCCGACATGTTCCTCGGCGCCGACGGCAAGCCCGATATCGCCAAGTCGCGCGATTCCGCGCTCAGCATCGGCGTGCCCGGCACCGTCGCAGGCCTCGCTTTGGCGCTGGAGAAATACGGCTCGGGACACTTCACGCTGGCGGACCTGCTCAAGCCGTCGATCGATCTGGCGCGCGGCGGTTTTATCATTGCCGACGACATGGCCGATACCTTGCCCGGAATTGCGCGACGGCTGGCGCGCTGGCCGGCCTCGGCAAGGATATTTTCGCGCCCCGACGGCTCCTCCTTGCGGGAGGGCGACATGCTGGTCCAGTCCGATCTGGCGGCGACGCTCGTCGGCGATTGCCGCACAGGGCCCGCAAGGCTTTTACCAGGGCCCGGTCGCGGAGAAGCTGGCCGCCGGGATCCGCGACGCCGGCGGCATCATGACGTGGACGATCTGAAATCCTATCGGCCCGTGATCCGCGCGCCGGTACGCGGCAACTATCGCGGCTACGATATCGTCTCGATGCCGCCGCCGTCATCCGGCGGCGTCGTGCTGCTGGAGACGCTGAATATTCTCGAAGGATTTCCGCTGCCGGACATGGAGCAGGGCTCCGCGCCCTCGCTGCATGTCATGATCGAGGCGATGAAGCGCGCCTATGCCGATCGCGCGCGCTACCTCGGCGATCCCGACTTCATCAGTGCGCCGGTCGCAACCCTGATGTCGAAGGAATACGCCGCCAAAGCAGCGCGCCGGCATCGACCTCGACCGCACCACGCCATGGACCGAGGCCCTGTCGGCGACGCCGCCGCGCGAAAGCAGCAATACGACGCATTTCTCGGTCATCGACAGCCGCGGCAACGCCGTCAGCAACACCTATACGCTGAATTTCCCCTATGGGGTCGGGCCTCGTCGCCGAGGGCACCGGCGTGCTGCTCAACAACGAACTCGACGATTTCACCGCCGCGCCCGGCGCCTCCAACGCCTTCGGCCTGGTCGGATTCGAGGCCAATCTGCCCGGCCCCGGCAAGCGGCCGCTGTCGTCGATGTCGCCGACCATCGTGCTGAAGGACGGCAAACCGGTGCTGGTGACGGGCTCGCCGGGCGGCAGCCGCATCATCTCGACGGTGTTGCAGGTGATCGTCAACGTGCTCGATTACAGGATGGATGTAGCCGCAGGCGGTGGCAGCGCCGCGGCTGCACCACCAATGGCTGCCGGATGTGGTGCGGATCGAACGCGGGTTTTTCCGACGACGCCCTGGCCGGGCTGCGTGCCAGGGGCCACCAGGTGATCGATCTGCTCGGCCAGACCTCGGCCAATTCGATCGCCGTCACGCCGCACGGTTTGCTCGGCGCGCCCGATCCGCGTACCCGTGGCGCGGAAGCCGCGGGGCAATAAGCCCAGAAAGCATAGCCGGCGAAGGCCGCCGCAGGGAGGGGAACGATGACGTCACTCAAGGGCAAGACGCTGTTCGTGTCCGGCGGCAGCCGCGGCATCGGGCTCGCCATCGCGCTGCGCGCCGCGCGCGACGGCGCCAATGTCGCGATCGCCGCCAAGACCGCCGAGCCGCATCCGAGGCTCAAGGGCACCATCTATACCGCCGCCGACGAAGTCCGCGCCGCCGGCGGCAAGGCGCTGCCCGTGCTCTGCGACATCCGGGATGAAGCGCAGGTGATGGCGGCAATCGACAAGACTGTGGCCGAATTCGGCGGCATCGATATCTGCGTCAACAACGCCAGCGCCATCAGCCTGACCAATTCGCAGGGCACCGACATGAAGCGGTTCGACCTGATGATGGGCATCAACACCCGCGGCACCTTCATGGTGTCGAAATACTGCATCCCGCATCTGAAGAAGGCCGCAAATCCGCACATCCTGATGCTGTCGCCGCCGCTCGACATGCAGACAAAATGGTTCGAGCATTCCACCGCCTACACCATGGCCAAGTTCGGCATGAGCATGTGCGTGCTCGGCCTGTCGGGCGAATTGAAATCCGCCGGCGTCGCCGTCAACGCGCTGTGGCCGCGCACCACCATCGCCACCGCCGCGGTCGGCAATCTCCTTGGGGGAGACGCCATGATGCGCGCCAGCCGCACCCCGGAAATCATGGGCGACGCGGCCCATGTGATTTTCACCAAACCGTCGAGAGAGTTCACCGGAAAATTCTGTATCGACGACAAGGTGCTGTACGACAGCGGCGTGCGCGACTTCGAGCCCTACCGCGTCGATCCCTCCGTGCCCCTGATGTCGGACTTCTTCGTGCCCGATGACGACGTGCCGCCGCCTGGCGTCAGCGTCAGGGCGCTGCCTTCCGTTGGCGAGGCGCAGAAGTCGCGCTAGAACCGCAACGCCCGTTCTGGCGCATGGGGGAGGATGCGTGGTGTCGCGGAAGCTGGTGGCCGGGGCTGTGGCGGGAATGCTGGTCGTGGCCGCGGCGGTCACGTCGGCCGCGATGTTCCGGCCCGATCTCGCCATTCGCGTCGCCACCGGCTTCGTCGCCCATAATATATGCACCAAGGCCTTTGTCTCCGGACTGGACCCGCAATCCGTTTTTGACGAGGTGAAGGATCGTGCCGGAATCCGTCGGCTGCGCTACCTTCTGGTCTACCGTCTCGATGGCATCGCAAAGTCCGTCGATGCTTCGATACTGGGGTTGTTCAACAGCCGCGTGACGTATCATGAAGCGCAGGGCTGCATCGAGCTGCACGGATCGGAACCGCCCTATCTGTTGCGAAGCGATCTGCATGCGCTGAAGGTGCCGAAGTCCCCGCCGCTGCTGGCGGAAATCGCCGGGCCCGAAATCGTGGAGCCATCCGACCGCGCCTTGAAGGCCGCGCTGGATCACGCCTTCGAGGAGCCGGCCGAGCCGCCGTTCCGGCGTACCAAGGCCGTCGTCGTGGTGCATGACGGCGCGCGTCATCGCCGAACGCTATGCCAACGGCATCGGCGTCGATACGCCGCTGCTCGGCTTTTCCATGACCAAGTCCGTGGTCAACGCCCTGATCGGGGTCCTGACTCAGCAAGGCCTCGTTACGCCATCGATGCCGGCGCCTATTCCGGAATGGCGGGCGGCTTCCGACCCGCGGCGCGAGATCGAGGTCGAGCACCTGATGCGCATGACCTCTGGCCTCGCACTGGATGAAACCAATTCCGGCTTCGATCCCGCCAGCCGGATGTATCTCTGGCAAACGACACGGCCGGATATGCCGTCAGGGCCCCGTTGATCGCTTCACCGGGAACGCGCTGGGCCTACAGCAGCCCCACCACGCAGCTTTTGGCGCGCATCATCCGCGACGCCGTCGGCGGTCCCGAACAGACACTGGCCTTCGCGTGGCGCGAACTGTTCAACCCGCTGGGGATGCGCAACGTGACGCTGGAGTTCGACGGCGTCGGCACGCTGCAGGGCTCGACCTGGATGCTGGCGAGCGCCAGGGCGACTGGGCGCGATTTGGCCTGCTCTATCTCAACGACGGCGTGGTCGGCGGAAAACGCCTGCTGCACGAGGACTGGGTGGATTTTTGCATCGCGGCCTCGCCCGGTTCGGACTATGCCGCCGGCTTCTGGACCAATCGCAGCGAACATCCCAACGCCAAGGGACGCGTCCGGCTCGGGATTCCCCGCGATGCGTTCTTCGCCTCCGGCGACCTCGGCCAGCGCATCGTCATCCTGCCGTCGCAAAAGCTCGTGATCGTCCGGCTCGGCGACAGCGTCGATCCCACCGGCGACATCAGGGGACTGGGACGCCTGGTCAGCGAAGTGATCGCTGCCGTGCAGAATTGAAACGCTAATTTCCAAATTCACATCCCAAACCGTCAGCGGCCCACCGTGAAGGGCCCGCCCTTTCCAGCGCGCGCTTGTAGGCCGGCCGGGCGTGAATGCGGTCGAGAAACGCCATCGCTCTGGGGTGGCCCTGCTCGAGCCCGCCGCGCGCGGCGGCCGCTTCCAGCGGAAAGCTCATCTGGATATCGGCGGCGGAAAATTCGCTGCCGGCGAACCATTCGGCTTTTGCCGAGCTCGCCTTCCCAATAGGCCATGTGCTGCTTGAGCTGCGGATTGACCAGCGTGGTCAGCGCCTGGTTCGAAACCTTGCGCACCAGCGGGCGCAGCAGCGCCGGCGCGCGCTTCGGCATCAGCGTGAACAGCAGTTTCAACAGCAGCGGCGACATCGCCGAGCCCTCGGCGTAGTGCAGCCAATAGGTATAGCGCAGCCGCTCCGGCGTTTTCGGCGGCGGGATCAGGCGGCCCTCGCCATAGGTGTCGATGATGTATTCGGCGATCGCGCCCGATTCGGCGATGGTGTTGCCGTTGTCGGTAATGACGGGCGATTTGCCGAGCGGATGGATCGCACGCAGTTCGGCCGGCGCCCGCATGTCCGGCTGACGCTGGTAGCGGACGATCTCGTAGGGAACGCCCAGCTCTTCCAGCAGCCAGAGCACGCGCTGGGAACGCGAATTGTTGAGGTGATGGACGGTGAGCATGGCGTTTCCCCGGGCGGTTGGCGGTTCGTGACGAGCCTGTCGTAGCAGCGCGGGCCGGGATTGGCGATTGGACCTCCGGATTGGCGTCCTCGGCCGATGGGTGAATATCATCCGGGCAATATTGACTCGATTATATTTATCCGGGTATAATAAGTGCGCGTAAAATCGAGTATGTTTCCAATGATTACAGGCAGCCCCCGACACTTTACAGCCTTCATGGGCCAGCAACGGCTGGCGCTCCGGCCCCCTGGCCGAGGTGGCGATTGCCGTGATGACGGCATCGCGAGGCGACGGGACAAGGCCGATCGTCATCTTCGACGATTCCAGTGGCCGGCCGATCGACCTCGACCTTCGCGGCACCGAGCAGGACATCGTCGCGCGGTTGCCGGCGCCGGTGCCTGACGTGCAGCCCGACGCTGAAACCGCGCCGGGGCCGCGCGGACGCGGCCGGCCAAAACTCGGCGTCGTCGCCCGCGAGGTGACGCTGTTGCCGCGGCATTGGGAATGGCTGGCGGCACAGCCCGGCGGCGCCTCGGTGGCGCTGCGAAAGCTGGTCGACGAGGCGCGCCGCAGCAGCGGCGACCGCGATCGCCAGCGCGCGGCCCGAGACGCGGCCTATCATTTCATGTCGGTCATGGCCGGCAATCTGCCGGGCTTCGAGGAAGCCTCGCGCGCGTTGTTCGCCGACGACCGCCGGCGCTTTGCCGGCCTGATCGCCGGCTGGCCCGGCGACATCCGCGATCACGTGGTCGAGCCTTGCGTTCAGCGACCGGGCCGGCGGTTGATCCGGCCCGTTGCGAACCGCTAGGCTGTTGAAATGACAGGGATCATATAAGAACACGCCACAGGGAGACTGACGTGTGAGTCCGACCGCCCCGCAATTCCTGTTCGATTTCGGCAGCCCCAACGCGTTCCTCAGCCACGAGGCGATCCCGGCGATCGAAGCGCGCATCGGCGTGAAATTCGAATATGTGCCCGATCCTGCTCGGCGGCATCTTCAAGGCCACCAACAACAAGTCCCCCGCCGAAACCCTTGCCGGCGTCAAGAACAAGCCCGAGTTTCAGAAGCTGGAGACCGAGCGGTTCGTCAGGCGCTTTAAGGTCAAGCCCTACGTCTGGAATCCGTTCTTTCCGGTCAACACCCTCAATCTGATGCGCGCCGCCGTCGCCGCCCAGTTCGAGGGCGTGTTCGAGAAATATATCGACGCCGCGTTCCATCACATGTGGGTCGAGCCGAAGAAGATGGACGACCCCGAAGTGGCGATCAAGGCCTTGACGCATCCGGCCTCGACGCCGCAAAGTTGTTCGCGCGCGCGCAGGAGCCGGACGTCAAGGCGAAGCTGATCGAGAACACGCAAGCCGCGGTCGAGCGCGGCGCGTTCGGCTCGCCGACCTTCTTCGTCGGCAAGGAAATGTTCTTCGGCAAGGAACAATTGCGCGACGTCGAGGAACTGGTCTCGGGCAAGTAATTGCCGAACGAAGATCGCCCAGGCATTCGGCGTTCGCCCTCCAAAAATAACAACAAAAAGGAAGCCAGCACATGCGCGTTCTCGTGGTCGGCGCCGGCGCCATCGGCGGATATTTCGGCGGCAGGATGCTTGAGGCCGGCCGCGACGTGACATTCCTGGTCCGGCCGCGGCGCGCCGCCGAGCTCGCCAGCGCCGGCCTCGTGATCAAGAGCCCGAATGGCGACGTGACACTGAAAAATCCGCCGACGGTGCAGGCCGACAAGCTCATCGGAAAAATTCGACGTCGTGCTGCTGAGCTGCAAGGCGTTCGATCTCGACGACGCCATCGCAGTCGTTTGCGCCGGCGGTCGGGCCGCAAACCTCGATCATCCCGCTGCTCAACGGCATGCTGCATCTCGATGTGCTCGACAAAAAGTTCGGGCGCGAGCGCGTGCTCGGCGGGCTCTGCGCGATCGCCGCCACCCTCAACGAAGCAGCGCGAGGTGGTGCAGCTCGTGCCGATGCAGTCGCTGAATTTCGGCGAGCGCGACGGCAAGCTGTCGGACCGCGTCCGCGCCATCGCCGAAATCATGGCGAGTCGCCAACACCGGCGCGGTGGCCAGCGAGAACATCGTGCAGGAGATGTGGGAAAAATGGGTGTTTCTGGCCTCGCTGGCGGCCTCGACCTGCCTGATGCGCACCTCGGTCGGCAATATCCTGGCGGTACCGGGCGGCAAGGATTTCATCCTCGGCATGCTCGATGAATGCAGCGCGGTGGCCAGCGCCGAAGGCCATGCGCCGAGCGGCCCGTTCTTCCAGCGCACCCGCGGCCTGCTGACCGCCGACGGCTCGCAGATGACCGCCTCGATGTTCCGCGACATCAAAGCGGGCGCGGCGGTTGAAGCCGACCACGTGATCGGCGACCTGATCGCGCGCGGCGACGCCGCCAAGGTCCCGGTGCCGCGGCTGCGCACCGCCTACACCCATCTCAAGGCGTACGAGAAGCAGCGGGGATAGGAGTCGTGAGGCGCCGCAGCCTTGCTCGCCGCTGGCCCGTCAATACGGCGGCTCGTCGTAAACAGGCTTGCCATCGATCAGGAGGCGCTTGATCGCGGACTGGCCGGAGGGGGCGACGGCCGCGACGATCTCCAGCTGTGCCCTTGTCGGTCAGTTCGAGTTTCTTGCCCTCGCCTTCAGGCACGAAATAGCTTTCAAGGCCATAGCGCACGCCGACGGCGCGGCTTCCGGCCTTGCAATCCCTGGCCCCGGCTTCGTTCAACTGACACACCGAGGGAGAAGTGACAACGCCCGCGATCACGATGTCGGCTCCGGAAACCGCGGGCCGCTCGGCCGAAATCGCAACGGCCCTCGACTTGTTGTTCGTGTCGGGGCGCAGGGTGACAAACACCTGCTGCCCGCGCGTGAAGGAATTGGTGGGGCCCGCCGGCAGGTCGACCGTGCCGATGCGATAATTCAGAACGACATAATCGCCGCGAAACAGATCGCGCGGATCGACCGGCACAATCTCGAGCCGCGCCTCCTGGCCGCCCCTGAGGATCGCCGCGCGCTGCACGACGATGGCCAGGATCAGGCCGCACAGCAGCAGCGCGGCGACGATGTAGCGCGGAAGCGGCGGCACGCGGCCGATGATGTCGTCCACCGCAATCATCGAGCCGGACTCCCTGACGATGGTTCGATGTTGCGTCTCGACCACCTTGCCAGCCTGGTGTGCGCCCACGGCCAGGACCAGCAGCGCGACACCGGCGAGCAGGAAGAACAACGACTGGTTCAGCAATGTGCCGATGGTCTGCCAGAGCAGGATCAGGATCGAAATCCCGAACACCGCATAGCCGACGACAATGAATGTCCTGAGACCGGCGAGAAGTCCGCCGGCAACCAGCGCCACGGCAC
Organism: uncultured Alphaproteobacteria bacterium; assembly: GCA_963706975.1. Lineage (GTDB taxonomy): Bacteria > Pseudomonadota > Alphaproteobacteria > Rhizobiales > Xanthobacteraceae > Bradyrhizobium. The sequence continues at coordinate 10,770 of CAVPOL010000052.1, read as the reverse complement.
TGACGAATACGGCGACCGGGACGAGCACGCGCCGCAGGACACTGGTTCCGACCATACCGGAAAACATCAGCGGGATCATCAAGCCGACCACGCAGGCGGCGATGATGAGGAACCTGCCCGTGTCCCGGTCCCGCGGCAGCACCGCGAGCGCCGCCAGCGAGACCAGCGCTGCCCCGTAGGCCAAATAGACATAGATATCGGCGGCATGCACGGGAAGGACCGATTTTTCCAGTGCCAAACCGATTTCAAGGCAGAGCAGAAATCCGAAAGTCCAGCACCCCCAGGGCATGAACGCCCGGATAAGGGCGGGCCAGCCTCGGTCGAAGGCCAGCAGCCCGATCGCCATGTAAGTTGCCGAAATCGCGATGCCCCCATCCACCAGCCTGAAAAGGTATTTGCCGCCGGACCGCGGCACCAACACGGTCGCCAGCCAGACGCTGAGGGCCAGAACGGCCACATGCGCGACCAGCCGATTGTCACGGCCCAGCGCCAGCAGAAATCCCGGCACGAACAAGAGCAGAAACGCCCAATGGATCTCGCGCCACATCCAGGCGTCGAACCTTCCGCATGACCAGGACGTCATCGCCACGAAGGCAATCACCAGCGGGCCGTTCTTGCCGGTCAATACCGCGGCGACCAGACCACCGATCGCAATCAGCATCGCGCCGGCGGGCCAGTCGCCCGGCAAATGATACATTTGACCGACCAGGGAGATGCCGGCGCCATAGCAGAGCGTGGCCAATGTGACGGCGGCGTCGGCGCCGGTCGGCATGCCGCGCCGCTGCAGCAGCAGCGCCGGAACAAAGCAGCCTGCAATCAGCGTGAGGATGCCGGCCAGCCTGACGAGGCGGGAATCTCCTGCCAGTTCGCCGCCACGAACGCGCTGACGCTGGCCGCCAGCATCAGCGCGCCGAGCATCGCGAAAATGCCGGGCAGGCGCGAGCCCGCCTGCGCTTCAAATCGTGCCTTGCGGATGGATTGCGCGGCGTCGCCCGAAATCACGCCGTCGGCGACCCATTTGACGAGGTCCGCCTCGAGGCGCTGCAGATAGCCGCGTTCGAACACGTGTTATCCTTGCTTGTGGCACGACGAGTCAGCCCTTGGTGTCTGAAAGTTGCATATCGGTTCAGGATAGAAAGGCAGCCGGGACGAACCGCGCGTGACGACTATCGAACCGGTACTGCTTCGGGAAACTTCCAAGACCCGTTCAGGATTTCACCACGTGGCCGATACAGCCGCGCCGTGTAGTTCCAGCCCGACATGATTGGCAGGCAGTTAACGGTCTCCTTGGTGCAGCCGCCGAACTGGACTGTAAAAGAGCCGTCATCATTGGGTTTTGCCGTCAGGTTGTTGACGCGAATAGGCGTTGAGGTCGTTCTTCTCGAAAAAGCCTTTGGCGTTGTAGAGGCTAACCGACCAGAAGCCGTCCACGGGCACATCCTTGACCGTCAGCCGATACGTTGTCTTGCCGTCGTTCTGTGTCGGATAGAAGCTCTGGTAATCCGCAGCGCTGCGAGGATTGCCGCCCCAACCGATTGCCGCGCCGATCACAAAATCAAGCGGATCGACCTCTCCCTTATTTCCGAACCTGTTGACAGTGCCGCCGAGTGCTCCAAGCACCGAAAGCGCATCGCGAGCTTTGTCCTGCGACGTGGTATCCCATCGCGGCACCTCGAAAGCGCCGCCGCGCGCCTGCTCGATCTGAATAGCGTCTTGCAACGGCTTGGCTACTTCGATGTCTTTGGCGTCTTCGGAATTCACCAGCGTGCGAACCAAAATCGCCACATAGCGCGTTCCCACACCGTTGCGGTCGAAGGTGTGGCGTCCCGGTGCGTAAGCGACCGTCATAGTGTATTGATCTTGGGACAACACCTGCATCGACATGAATCGCTTGCCCGCATCGGGGAGCGTGACCGTCAATGGCGCGGCGTCTAAATCGAACACGCCCGACGAATAGAGCGTGTCCCTGTTCATCCGCACGACGTCCTGTGCGTCAATCGACGAAGGCGTAGCGGCGGTGACTGAGCTTACCAAAGCCACCACCTTTGACCATCCCTGCCGAAATAGCGATCGGTTTCGGCACGGACGAAATTATGGACGTTGACGGGGATCGGCGCGATTGGCGGTGTTCTGCGCAGCAGTCGAGCGATGTCAGGCACATCAGGAAGAGCAGGATTTTCGATGCAACTCTCATTTGGCGCTCCCTTGGTCACGCCTAATTCTTCGTCCACTTCATCCTCGAAGGCGCGTTTCTTCTCGGCTACCCAGCGCCGGTACCCCTCGGGGTCCATCCATGCCTTCACGCCTTCGGTTTGCGCTCGCTGGCGCTTGCCTTCGAAGTCATAGTATTCGTTGTGTTGCGCCAGCCAAATGTCGGGCTTCATCATCTTCAAGCGCATGATGGGTTCGACGGTAATCGTCGGTGATGCCGGGATACGATGGATTTTTTGCGACGCGATAACCCGGATTGAAACCCGCGCCATCGGGAAAGGCCACGACATAAGCCTTGCCCTCGACGACGATGTTGGCGACCCAGGTCGTCGCTCCCCGCGTATGGCCGGGCGTGTGGTAGGCGGTAAGCAACACGTCGCCCATCTTGATGGTGTCGCCATCGCGCAGAACCCGATCAACCTTGACCGCCGGATAGACAAAATCATTGGCGTACTTGAAGTCGTCCCTGTCACCGCTCTCCATTGCCACGACGTCGTCTTTCATGACCGCGAGCTGCGCACCGAATTGCTGCTTCAAATAAGCGAACGCTCCTGCGTGGTCGATATGGGCGTGACCATTTATCATGAGCTTCATGTCTTCGGGCTTGAAGCCGAGCTTGCGAATGGACTTCGACGATCATCGGTCCCCGACGATGGCATACCCGTATTCATCAGGATGTGCCCTTCGGAGGTCGTGAACAGGAAGACGCCGAGCCCCTTCGTGCCAACGAAATAGATGGGGCCGACGATCCTCACGGGGTCCGCCGGTTCCTCCCATTTGAGTACCTTCTTCGCCAAGCGACAGGAAAAGTTGTTGTCGTTCGCGAGTTGCTCCTTGGTCGGACCATTGGTTGGCGTTTGGGCCGTGGCGGGGTTTAATGCACCTAATCCGCACGCGAGAAGCCAGCCTGCAACGTGAGCCCTATTGCGCATGCTCAACCTCCTGAATGCCAGCCGCCTACAATATGACGGGTGGCGTTTTGGTCCAGTTGTTCGCTTTGCGAATAGTCGGATAGGCGGGGCTGGGGCAGAGCTTGCTTGGCTCGCCCCGATACCCCGCCCCGCAAACTACCACGGCGCTAACACGGCAGAAAAAACGGATGCACGCTCTCCCCGAAGGGAGTCACGATTACTATGATGACCTGGAGAGATTGGAGCGGGCGAAGGGATTCGAACCCTCGACCCCGACCTTGGCAAGGTCGTGCTCTACCACTGAGCTACACCCGCATCCGATGACTTGACGGCGATGGTGCGCCGGCAACGCGCAGAGCTATGCCAAATGCCGCCCCCGAATGCAACAGCCCGTGCAGGGGCCGGAATTCGGCCGGTTTGCGCTGTTTCGGCGCCAATTTGTGGAAATTGGGCCAGAATGCCGGCGGGCCGGGTTCCGCCGATTGCAAATTCGGCCTTCAAGCGCCAATTAAGGCCGGGGCCGTGCTAGAAAGGCCTCCAATTCGAATGCATCAGACGAGGGGATCCCGTGACGATTATCGAGCAGGGCAGCGGACCGGCGCCACAGTTGCCGCCCGATCTGATCAAGGAAACCACCACCCAGACCTTCGTGAAGGACGTCATTGAGGAATCGAAGCGCCAGCCGGTGCTGATCGACTTCTGGGCGCCGTGGTGCGGCCCGTGCCGCCAGCTGACCCCGATCATCGAAAAGGCGGTCCGCGCCGCCAAGGGCAGGGTCAAGCTGGTCAAGATGAACATCGACGAGCACCCGGCGATCCCCGGCCAGATGGGGATCCAGTCGATTCCGGCCGTGATCGCCTTCGTCAACGGCCAGCCGGCCGACGGTTTCATGGGCGCGGTGCCGGAGAGCCAGGTCACCGCCTTCATCGACAAGCTGACCAAGGGCATGCCCGGCGCGGGCGAGCCCAACATCGCCGAGATCCTGCAGGAGGCCGAAGCGGTGCTGGCCGAAGGCGATCCCGCCACCGCGGCGCAGATCTATGCCGAGGTGCTGGCGGCCGACGCCACCAATATCGCCGCCCTCGCAGGTCTCGCAAAATGCTACGTGACGACCGGCGCCATCGAGCAGGCCAAACAGACCATTTCCATGGTGCCGGAATCCAAGCGCAACGACGCTGTCGTCAAGGCCGTGCAGGCATCGATCGACCTCGCCGAACAGGCCAAGGCGGTCGGCCCGGTCACCGAGCTCGAACAGAAAGTCGCCGCAAACCCGCTCGATCATCAGGCGCGGTTCGACCTTGCCACCGCGCTCAACGCCGCGGGCAATCGCGCTGAGGCCACCGGCCAGCTGCTCGAAATCGTCAAGCGCGACCGCAAATGGAACGAGGACGGCGCGCGCAAGCAGCTGGTGCAGTTCTTCGAGGCCTGGGGCCCGACCGACGAGGCCACCATCGAAGGACGCAAGCGGCTGTCGACGATCCTGTTTTCGTAGACGATCCTGTTTTCATAGCGGCAATCAGCCATCGGGACCGCCCATGCCGATCAATGCCGAATATCGCGGGCCCGGCGATCTTCCCGAGACGATCCCGGTATTTCCGCTGCCCGGCGCGCTGCTGCTGCCCCGCGGCCAGATGCCGCTGAATATTTTCGAGCCGCGTTACCTCGCGATGGTCGACGATTCCCTGCGCGACGGGCATCGGCTGATCGGCATGATCCAGCCGGATGTTTCGCACTCGCACAGCGAAACCAAGCCCGCCCTTGTTCAAGGTCGGCTGCGTCGGGCGCATCACCCAGCTCGCCGAGGCCGGCGACGGCCGCTACATCCTCGAACTCACCGGCATCGCCCGCTTCAGGGTGGTCGAGGAGTTGACGGTGCTGACCGCCTACCGGCAATGCAAGGTGGATTACTTCCCCTACCTCGACGATTTCACCGCGCGCAAGGGCGAGGAAGCGGTCGACCGCGAGGCCCTGCTCGCGGTGCTGACCGATTTTCTCAAAGCCAACAACCTGAAAGTGGACTGGGAAGGCGTCGAGAGCGCGCCCAACGAGGCGCTGGTCAACGCGCTGGCGATGATGTCGCCCTACGGCCCGCCGGAAAAGCAGGCGATGCTGGAAGCCCCCGACCTGAAAACCCGCGCCGAAATCCTGATCGCGGTGACTGAAATGGACCTCGCCAAGAAGCGGACGAGTGGGGATACGGGGTTGCAGTAGGATCCCTCTTCCTCATTCCGGGGCGCGTGGAGGCGGCTTCACGAGTCGGCAGGGGAAATCGAAGTCCCCGTAACTCCCGACGTCGGGCAGCAGCCGAGTTCGATCTGCACCCTTAATACCCCGCCACCGCAAGCGCGACCACCGCGCTCAGCGCCACCCAGCCGAAGTGCCGGCCGCGCATGGCCCAGGCGTTGGCGGCGGCGGCAAATGCGAACACGACGGCAAGCGTCGCGATGATCCAGTGACGCGCCGGCTCCGACGCCATGGATGGCGCTGCGATCAGCAGCACGCCGCCGCCGATCCACGCAATGGTGCCGGCCTGCCAGACCAGCCGGATGAGCATGCGCAGCCGTGGCGGCTCGATCGTGGCGCGCGCAAACACTCTGGTCTCTCCGAGCACGCCGTGGATCAGCGCCACCGCGATCGCGGCGATGCCGGAACATTGCAACAGAATATCGCGCATCGGACCGACCTCCATACATAACTGTATGGAAACTAGGATTGCGCCGTCGGCTGTCAATACAGTAGTGTATGGTGAGATGCCGCAGGGACCCGCATGGCCGATCAACTTTCCGCGAAAGACTGGCTCGATCAGGGTCTCAGGACCCTGGCCGAAGAGCGGCTTCACGGCACTGAAGGCCGAACCGCTGGCCAAGGCGATGGGGGTGTCGCGCGGCAGTTTTTACTGGCATTTCGCCGATATCGGCGCGTTCCATGCCGCGATCCTGAAACACTGGCGCGAGGTCGCCGCCGAACAGGTCATCGCCAATCTCGAGGCGTCGGCAGACGACGATCCGCTGCCGCGGCTGATTCGCGGGGCCTTCAGTGGCAGGCTGGCGCTGGAAAAAGCGGTCCGCATTTGGGCGACGGTCGACCCCGTCGCACGCGCCGCGGTGCAGGCCATCGACCGGCGCCGGCTGAGTTACATTGAAACCCTGCTGGCGAGATCGGGACTGTCGGCGGAGGCCTGCCGCGCCCGGGCGCAAATCCTGTACTGGGCGTTTGTCGGCTTTGCGCTGTCGGAAAAGCCATTGTCGCGCACGCGACAGGCGGATGTGCTCAACGAACTGTTGCGGCTGGCCGCGCCCTGACGGCTACACCTTTCGATCGGATGTGCTAAGGGAAGCAAAAGCCAGAACCGAGGACCGCGCATGAATTCATCCCCGCCCGAACGCCTTGAGGGCACCGTCGATCCCAAACTTCTGGAAATCCTGGTGTGCCCGGTGACCAAGGGCCCGCTGGAGTTCGACGCCACGAAACAGGAACTGATTTCGCGCTCGGCCAAGCTCGCTTATCCCATTCGGGACGGCATCCCGATCATGCTGCCGGAAGAGGCGCGGAAGATCGAGTGAGGCGGCGGGCGGGGTCTATCACGACCACCGTCATTGCAAGCGCAGCGAAGCAATCCCTCCGCAAGCGCTCAGCCTACAGCGCCTCGCCCTTCAACAACCGCGGCACCTCGCCCGAAAGACCCGCGGCCTGGCGGATGAACAGGCTCTTGAGCGGCGGCGCGCGGTCGACCAGGCCGAGACCGATATCGCGCACCGTGCGCAGCAGGGCCGACTTGTTGGAGAACAGCAGATTGAGCGAATTGGTGGCGAGCCCCATCGCCATGGTGTCGAAGCGCCGCCAGCGCTGGTAGCGCTCGAGCACGTCGGCCTGCCCGAGATCGATGCCGAGCCGGGCGGCATCGACCACCACTTCGGCCAGGGCCGCGACATCCTTCAGGCCCATGTTGAGACCTTGCCCCGCGATCGGATGAATCACATGCGCGGCGTCGCCGACCAGCGCCAGCCGCTCGCCGATGAAGGAGCGCGCCACGAAATAGCCGAGCGGAAACGCGCGCGGCCTGTCGAGCGCCTTGATCTCGCCGAGATGCAGCCCAAACCGCTGTTCGAGTTCGCCGTGAAATTCCTCCTCGCTTAAGCCGACGATGCGCGCCGCCTCGGCGCGCCGCTCGGTCCACACCAGCGACGAGCGCTTTCCGGTCAGCGGCAGGATCGCGAACGGTCCCGCCGGCAAAAAATGCTCTTCGGCGCGGCCCTGATGATCGCGCTCATGGCCGACGGTGACGACGATGCCGGATTGATCGTAATCCCAGCCATGGGTGGCGATCCCGGCGCGCTCACGCAGTTTCGAGCGTGCGCCGTCGGCGGCGACCAAAAGGCTGGCCTCGATCGCGCTGCCGTCGGCCAGCGTCACGTCGATGCCGTCGCTGCGCGAATCGAAGGAGCTCACCGCGGTGGCCCTGAGATCGATGCCCTCGGCCTCGGCGCGCTTCACCAGCGCGTCGATCAGATGCCGGTTCTCGACCATGTGCGCGAACGGCTCGCCGGGCTCGACATTGCCGGCAAAGGTCAAGAACACCGGGCGGGTGGCGTCCTCGAGTCTGGAATCGGTGACCACCATGTCGAGGATCGGCTGTGCCTGATCGGCGACCTCAGGCCACACCCCGACCGCCTCGAACAGCCGGCGACAGGCCGCAACGATGGCGGTGGCGCGCGGATCTCGGCTCGGGCGCATCGCCAGCGCCGGATCGGCCACGATGACGGGAATGTCGGCGCCGAGCCCCTGGCGCAGCGCCAGCGCCAGCGCCAATCCGGCAAAGGCGCCGCCGCAGATGACAATGCTTCGCTGTGCCGACATATTGGACCTGCTTACGCGCCACGAAACTATACTTGCTACCTGCTTATAGCTGGGCGAAACAGGATGAGAAACAAGGGTCATATCCCTCAGTTCGTCATTCCGGGGCACGCGACTTCGCGGGCACCCGGAAGCTCGCAATTATTACTCTCCCGATTCCGGGTTCGAGGCGGAGTTTATCATCGGGCGGCGCAAAAGCGCCGACCCGGTGGCCTCGCCCCGGAATGACGAAACACCGAAAGCTTGCCATGTCCAAAGGCCTGATCGACCTGATTTCCATTCTCGACATCGAGCAGCTCGAGGTGAACCTGTTCCGCGGCAACAGCCCGAAGACGAGCTGGCAGCGGGTGTTCGGCGGCCAGGTGATCGGACAGGCGATGGTGGCGGCATGCCGCACCGTCGAGGGCCGGCTGCCGCATTCGCTGCATTGCTATTTCATTCTGCCGGGCGACACCCAAATTCCGATCATCTATCAGGTCGAGCGGCTGCGCGACGGCAAGAGCTATTCGACCCGAAGGGTCACCGCGATCCAGCACGGCAATGCGATCTTCTCGATCATGGTGTCGTTCCATGTCGAGGAAGAGGGCGCGTTCGACCACCAGGACCAGATGCCGGACGTGCCGCCGCCGGAAAAACTCACCGCCGAGGAAGTGGCAAAACAGCCGATGTTCCGCGAGATGCCGGATTTCATCCGCCGCTATTACGAGTCGGACCGCCCGATCGAATTGCGCCCGGTCGAACTCGGCCGCTATTTCGGCCAGAAGATCGACGACGGCCGCATCAATGTCTGGATCCGCACCGCGGCGAAACTGGCCGATGACCCGGCGCTGCATATGTGCGCGCTGGCCTATGCCTCGGATTTTTCGCTGCTCGATGCTGCGATGGCGCGTTACGGACGCACCCTGTTCGACAGGCGCATGATGCCGGCGAGCCTCGATCACGCGATGTGGTTTCACCGCCCGTTCCGCGCCGACGAATGGCTGCTGTACGCCCAGGACTCGCCGAGCGCGCGCAGCGGCCGCGGCCTCACGCGGGGCATGATCTTCAAGCAGGACGGCACGCTGGTCGCATCGGTGGCGCAGGAAGGCTCGCTGCGGGAACGCAAGTGATCGCTTCAGCGTTTACGACGCGCTCCGCTCAGCCAAAACTGTCTGCGATGCCAGCCAGCGTGACATCCAGCGATACACCCATGGAATCGGGATGATGAAGCAGCTGGCGATGGCGGCCACGATCGCACGCCACAGAAACTCCATTCCGGAGCCGACGAATACGACTTCGCGCCGCGTGCCCTGGATATTTCGGCAAACCCACCGCAGCGAGGCCACGTAAACCCACGCCCAGCCGATGATCGTGAAGATGGAGAGGGCCCCCAGAACGGTCCATCCGAGATAGGCCCAGAACGAGCCGGAGAAACCGAGCCCAAGTGGCTGCCCGCTGGAAGCAAGGTTCGCGACGAACCATTTCAGGAAAAGCCAGTAGAGAGCGATTTGAACCAGGAATGTCAGATTGCTGAGCAACTCACTGCCGGCCAGACCAACGCCGACAGCGAGCACGATGGCCCCGAAATACCAGGGAACGATCGTCATCGCCTCGCCCGTGAAGCCGAGATTCGGCCGCCCCGGCACATGCACGCACGGTACGAACCACCTGAGATACCACACCAGAGCCCATGGGCCCGGGATGAGGAGGAGGAGACCGAGCAAGAGCACGAGGCTGCGCCAGGCGACGTCCCAAATCCCGAAATCGATCGAAAGCGGTCCGTCGCCGTGCCATTCCTGCCCGCGGCGGGCCCGCCCGCTGCGGGATCACCGGTGGTCCCGAGCCGCCGGAGACCAGGCCGGGGATCTCGCCTGCCCGCTGCCAGCCTGCCATCCCGTCGGACCAGACCAGCGTATCCGCGGTGACCGTGCCTCTGGCGATGAATTCGCGGAGCTGGATTTCGGGAAAGGGCCCCTGCTGCTGGCCTTCGGACGCGTAATACCAGGATCGGTCCGCCATATCTTCCCCGAACGGCTGCAGCGCCCCCGCATGGGTCATGCGCCCAAAAGCCTATACTGGCGGACGATCCGACCTCCTGTACAGGGAGGCCGTCGACCGACCCAAAATGTTTTCCCCGGGGCATGCAACTTTTTTGTGCCAATTGCCCAGAAAGATGCCAGATTTGGGCGGGCGCAAATCACTGACGCTCCAACTACCGACCTTAGAAGATAGGCCAGCCCATGAAACTCGTCGTCGCGATCATCAAACCCTTCAAGCTGGACGAAGTGCGCCAGGCGCTCACCGCCATCGGCGTCCACGGCATGACGGTGACCGAGGTCAAGGGCTACGGCCGCCAGAAGGGCCACACCGAGATCTATCGCGGCGCCGAATATGTCGTGAACTTCCTGCCCAAGCTGCGGATCGAAATCGCCGTCTCGTCGGAACTTGCCGAAAGGGCGGTCGAGGTCATCACCTCGGGCGCACGGACCGGCCAGATCGGCGACGGCAAGATTTTTGTCACGCCGATCGACCACGCGCTGCGAATTCGCACCGGCGAAACCGACAGCGACGCACTCTGACTCTCATCCACGACGGACAAGCGGTGCGCCAAGACATCGCGTCTCGAATAACAGGCTGAGGAAACATCATGGCGATTCTGTCACGTCGCGCAGCGGGTGCTGTGGCGCTACTTCCGGGCATGGCATTTTTCGGCGCGCTGGCCACGCCGGCATGGGCCGAAACATCCACCATCAACGCCGCCGACACCGCGTGGATGATTGCGGCCACTGCACTTGTGCTGATGATGACGCTTCCG
>CAVPOL010000051.1:0-18119 GCA_963706975.1 uncultured Alphaproteobacteria bacterium | reverse complement strand
CTTCGCGATAATTGTCGTTGAGGATGTTGGCCCGATGGCCCGACGAGTTCATCAGGTTGGTGTGCAGCAGCAGTACCTCGTCCTGGAGGCCTGCCGGCGACCGCGTCGTTGCGTACGCGATGTTCTCGCCCCACGCCCAGGAACCGGTGAACGCATAGCCCGCCGCGGTCATGCGCTGCCCCGCGCTCGATCCGCCCGAGCCCGTGTGCGAGAACGTGTCCGTTCCGATCATCCACTGGCTATGGCCTTCACTGGCCTCGTTGAGATCGCCGTCGAAGGCAAGCGGCTGGGAGCCCACCTTTGCGCGTTCAGCATTGATCAGTTCAAGCAGATATTGCTCATGGGTACTCGGCTGCGCCATGACGAAGTCCTCGCAGGGTGATGACAGATGACGATGTGCTGAAGGACCATTCGCGATCGTTCTGATTTCCCTGCTATTGGCCGAGTGTGATCAGTCGTTGGCCTAATCGTGACCATTCATGGGAAATCGAATTGGTCATGCGTGACCGAGCAACTTCGGAACTTCGGTGATCGCGATTGCTGATTTTCGATTTGCGGCGTGTTCGCTGAACGCGCGGTGAAGGCGCATCGTTTACTGATGCGCACAGCGCTGCCCTCACCCCGCTCGTCATTCCGGGGCTCGCGAAGCGAGAACCCGGAATCCATGTCAGCTCCGAGCAAGCGGCCAGATGTGCAATTCCGGGTTCGCGCCAAGAGGCGCGCCCCGGAATGACAGAGAGAGAGAGAGAGAGAGAGAGATCAGACGATCTTCTGCGCCTTCAGCTTTTCCAGCTTGGCGTCGTCGTAGCCGATCGTCGCCAGCACATCCTTCGTGTCCGCGCCGAGCAGCGGCGGGGCGCGATAGTCCTTCACGGGGGTGCCGGAGAAGGTGATGGCGTTGCGGATCAGCGACAGCTCGGACTCGAAGGGATGATCGACCTTGACCCGCATGCCGCGCGACTGCACGTGGGGATCGTTGAACACCTGCGAGAAATCGTTGATCGGACCCGAGGGCACGCCGGCCTTCTCCAGCTCTTCCAGCCAGTAGGCGACGGGCTTCTTCAGGAACAGGCCGGCGAAGATCGCCATGATCTCCTTGCCGTGGACGACGCGGTCGTTGTTCTTGAGGAATCGTGGATCGGTCGCGAGTTCGGGGCTGCCGAGCACCGCGCAGGTGCGCTGGAACTGGCCGTCATTGCCGACCACCAGCATCAGCTCGCCATCGGTGCAGCGGAACACGCCGGCCGGCATGCCGCCATTGCCCCAGGTGCCGCGCCGCGGCGGGGTCTGGCCGTTGACGAGAAAGATCTGCGCGTAGTGCGACAGCGAGGCGATCACGGTGTCGAACAGGCAGACGTCGACATGCTGCCCCTCCCCGCCATTGGCCTTGCGATGGTAGAGCGCGGCCAGAATGCCGATCGAGGAGTTCATGCCGGTCATGTAGTCGACGATGGAGGGGCCGACCTTCATCGGTCCCGCGCCGGGCTCGCCGTCGAGATGGCCGGTGACGCTCATCAGCCCGCCCATCGCCTGCAGGATCGCGTCGTAGCCGGCGCGCGGCGCGTAAGGCCCGGTCTGGCCGAAGCCGGTCACCGAGCAATAGATGATGCCGGGGTTGAGCGCCTTGATCGATTCGTAATCCAGCCGGTAGCGCTTGAGATCGCCGACCTTGTAGTTCTCCATCATCACGTCGCAGGTCTTGGCGAGTTCGCGGACGATGTCCTGCCCCTCGGGCGTGGCGATGTTGACGGTGACGGATTTCTTGCCGCGGTTGGCGCAGAGATAGAACGAGTTGTTGTTGTTCGCCTTGCCCTCGGGATCGGCCAGGTAAGGCGGGCCGAAGGCGCGGGCGTCGTCGCCGCCGCCGGGACGTTCGATCTTGATCACTTCCGCGCCGAGATCGGCCAGCATCTGCGCCGACAAGGGACCTGCGAGCACCCGCGTCAGGTCGAGAATTTTGATGCCCGAAAGTGGCAGAGCCGACATGAACTTCCTCCGAATTCTTGATTGGTGGCGCGCGGACCTGGCCGGGCGCGGTGCGACATCCAGCCGATACACTATTTTGCGCCGTTGAGCCCTGCATTCCCGGCATGACGCCATCCGCCCGCCATCCGCCCCGCGCGCAGGTGGATGGAGGTGGCAAAGGATCAGTGGTCAGGGAACAGGCGCCGGAATGCGGCTTTCACGCGCAGCAATGGCGCCCGACAACCGGCCGGATGGCTCCGTCGCCGGGAGCAGGCGCGCGCCGTGACAGCGCGCGCCCGTGTCTCGGAGTGCCTTACCGGGTGCCGCTGGCCTTGGCGCGGCTGGCCCGCCACTCCAGGAATTCGCGGTACAGCGGATCGCGCTGCTGCGGCGCCATTTCGGCCGCGGCCGCCGACGGCGCGGGTGCCGGCGCCGGCGCCGCGCCCGATGCCGCGGACACCGCCGCGCCCACGGGCATGTTGCGGTCGAGCCAGTCCTGCGACGCCTTGAAGCGGGTCCAGCCGGCCACCGTCGCCCTCGGCGCGAGTTCCTTCCACTTCGGATGGAACGGCGGCCGCTGCAGCTGGGCTACCTTGTCGAACATCGTCTCCACCAGCAGCGACAGGCGCCGGTAGCGGTCGCTGTTCGGCGCCCAGTTGTACGACGCCAGCAGGGCCTCGGCCGCGATCGTCTCGACTCGCCCGGCCCTCCGGCACCAGGTTCGGGTAGTCGGCCGAAGAAAGCTTGGAGGGCAGATACTCCTCCTGCAGCGGCTTGGCGTACTCGACCGGGACCAGATGCAGGTTGCGGTCGTTGATCTGGCTCAGCCACTGCAACGGCTTGCCCTCGATCGCCACGATCGCGTCGATCTCGCCCTTGCGCAGCATGTCTACCGCGAGCCGCGGCTCCTGATAGATCAGATGCGGCCTGATGCCGAGCCGTTCGAACACGTTGATCGCGGTCACGAAGGTGGAGCTGTCGGGCAGATCGACCACCACCGTCTTGCCGTCGAGGTCCTTCATGCTGGCGATCGTCCGCGGCGCGATCACGTGCATTTCCTCGTTGAACATCTTGGCCACGTAGACGAACTGGTTGCGGATGTCCTTGGCGAAGTCCTTGCGGTCGAGATAGGCCAGCGTGTCCTTGCGCACGATGCCGGCGTCCACGCCCTTCAGCAGCAGAATGTCGGAGACCGCCTGGACGGAGCCGCGGCCCATCACCGGCAGGATCCGCAGGCTGGTGCCGCTGTCGAGCGCCGAGGCGAGATCCGCGCCGACCTGGGCATAGGTGCTGCCGAACGAACCGGTCATCAGGCTCACGGTATTGGCGTTGAGCTGGTTCGCCAGGTCGCGCTTGGTGGCGGTGCCGTACTTGAAGATCGTCTTGAAGGAATCGCTGACGGTGCCCGGATCGATGCCGCTTCGCACCGGACCGAAGTGCTGCCACTGGCCGTTGGTGAAGCGCATCATCCGCATCTGCTCGATGGGCGCATGATCCAGCGCGCTGGTGTTGAGCAAGATGCCCTGCACCATCATCGGAATTTGCAGCCCCTTCATCCCGCGGGCCTGCCGCATGATGTTCTCGCGCGACAGGTCGTCGCCGCAATTCTTCAGAACCTCGACCAGCGTCCTGCTGACGAGATAGCCGAGGACGGCCTGGCCGTTGACCTTGCTCACGCTCGGGACGTAACGCTGCATGAAAGCGCTCCACTCGCGGAACGCCACCTCGCCGGCCCCCGCCGCGTCTTCTCCCTCCAGCCGGTATGCCACCGACAACGCGCCTTCCGCATTTTGCGGACCCGCCGGCTGAATGACGGCCGAGTATGAATTGGCGATCGTCGGGATGAAATGCAGCGGCCTCCAGCCGAGTTCGGCGATGCGCCGGATCGCCATGGTCGCGAATTTCGGCGTGGTGAATTCGATGAAGACGTCGGCGCCCGAGGCCTTCAACTTGGCGAGCTGCGGATCGATGGTGGTATCCGAGACTTTGTATGTGGCTTCGGCCACGATCGGCATCTTGCCGGCGAGGCCGTCCTTCAGGCCCTTCAGATATTCCTTGCCCATGCCGTCGTCCTGATAGAGGACGGCGATCCTGCCGCGAGGATGGGTCTCCAGCAGATACTGCGCAAAAATCTGGGCTTCAGCCGTGTAGCTCGGCAGAAAGCCCATGGTCCACGGAAACTCGCGCGGCTGGTCCCACGCCGCCGCGCCCGACAAGGCGAAAAGCTGCGGCACCTTTTTCGAATTCAAATAGGGCTGGATCGCGGCGTTGGTATTGGTGCCGACGGTCGCCATCGTCATGAGAACCTGGTCCTCCTCGACGAGCTTGCGCGTCATCTCCATCGCCTTGTTGGGATCGTAGGCGTCGTCATAGGTGATGAGATTGAGCTTGCGGCCGTTGATGCCGCCCTCGGCGTTGACCTTGTCCGCATAGGCCGACAAAACCTTGGCGATGACGCCATAGGCGGACGCCGGACCGGTCAAGGGGGCGGTGACGCCAACGCGGATTTCGTTGCTGGTCGGCGGCGCCGCGTAGACGCGGGCGGACAACGCCGAACCTGCCACCACCGCAACCGCCAGCGCCATCGCAGCGCCGCGCCTCGCGGTGAAGAACCGGCGCATAACGTCGCGGGCCACCCGCCCGGACGCTTGTCCCATACGCCAATGATTATTGAACCCAGCCCGCATTGCAGCCCCCTGCCTAGGTCAGCGTTTCCATGATTTGAATTCATATCAGGCGGCCCTTTTGAGTTTGTAGGACCAAGTGTGGACGACGGGTCCTTCGTTGAAGTGGTCCATGGCGGCCATGATGCGGTCCTTGAGTTCCTGCTTGGATGCGACGCGGATGTGGCGCAGGACGGAGCGGGCGAGCTTGGAGAAGAAGCCCTCGACCAGGTTGAGCCAGGAGCCGTGCTTGGGCGTGAAGGTGAATTCGAAGCGGCCCGGCGGCTGCTCGGCGAGCCAGGCCCTCGTCTCCTTGGAGATGTGCGCGGAATGATTGTCGAGGATCAGGCGGATCGCCGTGTGGGCCGGATAGGCGGCGTCGAGCAGCTTGAGGAAGTCGATGAACTCGCGGCTGCGGTGGCGGTCCTTGACCAAGGCATGAACCTTGCCGGTGAACAGGTCGATGCCGGCCAGCAAGCTGACCGTGCCGTGGCGCTTGTATTCATGGTCGCGCGCGAAGCTCGGGTGCACGCCGGGTTCGGGCGGCAAGTCCGGGCGCGGTCGTTGCGATCGCCTGGATGCCGGGCTTCTCGTCATAGGAGATGACCGCCACCGCCTCGCTCGGCTTCGTTTTTCTTCGCCGCGCGCCGCCTTCTTCAGGACGCTTCACCTTGCGGTAGACGCACAGCACCTGGCCATCTTTGCCTTGAACTCCGGGTCCCGGCGCTCCAGGTAGTAGCGCACCTTGTGCGGCTTCACCTCTTCCGCGTCGAGGATCTTGCACACGGTGCCCTGGGCCAGCCCGCCAGGCACGCGTGCCCCTCCGCCGGCCCATGCTCGCGGGCGTGCTGGCCAGAAGCCGCGTCGTCCACAACTCGTGCGGATAGCCCAGCTCCTTCGGCCTTCCGGCACGCCAGCGCCACCACCCACGCCTTGGCCTCGACCGTGATCGTCGGCTCCTTGCCGGGACGGGGACGCTCGTCCAGCGCCGCCATCGCACCTTCGGCCTTGGCCCGCTCGATGCAGCGCTGGACCGTCTGATGATGCATTCCCAAGGCTTGGCCCACCGCATAAAAAGACGGGTCCTTGCCGATAAGCCAGCAGCATCTCGCGCCCGCTCGACCCGGCCCGCAGGCTCCGTCCGCGACCGCGCAATCGACTCCAACTCCGCCAACTCCGTCTCTTGATCGACAACTCGATCAATCGCCGAGATCCCGCCATGACCTTCGCCTCGTTCAACGAATCAAAGATCAGCCTACAAGGCTTCGTCGACCCCATGAATCCCGCTCATAGGTCCAGTTCCATGGAATCGATGGTCTAGTCTCTGTGATGCTTGTTGTGCCTCGAAAGGCGAGCGAACAGCGTTTCAGCGCTGCTCGCCGACATTGTGTCCCAATCGGATTGATTTTGTGACGAGTCTACGCGTTCTCTGCGACATGGTTAGTCAAGCGTATGTCTATCCTCGAAATTTCACGACATTGGTGTTTTTTCGCACACCCTCAACCATGGCGGGTGTACTGATCGACCTCCAAAGCCCGCCTCGCGACCCGCGCTAAATTGCTGAAACCGAACCGCCACATCTATCAATCCTGATCGGCCATCGCCGGCCGCGATACGACATAGCCGGCACAGACGAGGAAGGCCACCGCCACGCCCGCGGCAAGCGGCAGCGACGGATCGACGCTGTACCAGAACACGACAAACCCGAGCATCATTCCGGCGCAAGCCATTGCCTTGGCCGGCCTCGGGATGGCGCCTGCAGCACGCCAATCCCGCAACGGTTTGCCGAATGTCGGATGATCGAGCAGCCATGCCTCGAAACGGGGCGACGAGCGCGCAAAGCACCACACGGCCACGATCAGGAAAACCGCCCCCGGCATCAGCGGCATCACGAGGCCGATCGCGCCGAGCGCGACCATCACCCAACCGAGGCCGAAATAGATGAAGCGCATCATCAGGCCTGCCGCCCGTCCATCTCTTGAAGCAAGGACCGCTCGCTTTATCGCCTCCTCGCGCCCTTCTCAGTTGGGATTTCAGAGGCAGTTCACAGACGTCAGGACGCCGTTCTCGATGACGGC
Organism: uncultured Alphaproteobacteria bacterium; assembly: GCA_963706975.1. Taxonomy (GTDB): domain Bacteria; phylum Pseudomonadota; class Alphaproteobacteria; order Rhizobiales; family Xanthobacteraceae; genus Bradyrhizobium. The sequence goes on along the minus strand of CAVPOL010000051.1, from coordinate 11,413 downwards.
AGTAAATGCGACGGGGTCGGGCTTGCGTCAAGCCAGGTGCAGGTATTTCCCTCGATCTTGAACGGATTGTCGAGCCCAGGATACCCCTCGCCAATGGTGTCGGCCGTACCGATGTCGCGACACCTGAGGTTCACCGCATCCTTGCGAGTCGTAACGCGAGGGCACAGGCCCGGTCATATCCGTCGAGATAGATCCGCTCGTTGAGTGTATGCGGCTCGTTCTGCGCTGCGGGTCACCGTCGGAACGCGGTGGGACCATCCAGTTGGCGTCGAGCCCGCCATTCGCGGAACGGATGTTCGCTCCGGCGTCATTGTCCGCTCGCTTCACCGAAAACGATGGCAATCATTACAAGCACGCAACAGGCTGCGACCAGCAACAACCAGTTCGGGACGGCGCGTCTGATGCCCACATTCGTGGGCGGCGGTTCGCCTGGATCGGGCGGCGGTTCTGCTGAAAACATAGGCGGAGTACTACCGCCACAGCCATTAGAAAATCAACTAAAGATCGAACGCATTAATCAAAATATCTATGGTTGCATTCCCTAACTCAATTCATTCCATAAGGAATGGCGGACGGACGATGACATAAACCTTTGAAATCAGCTGGAGCGGGTGAAGGGAATCGAACCCTCGTATTCAGCTTGGAAGGCTGCTGCTCTACCATTGAGCTACACCCGCGTCTGGCGATGACCTAACACGCCGGCAGGCGGCCTCAACCCGCCCCTGTGCACGCTTCCTGGCCCGCAAGCGCGCTGTTCCAGCCCGCCCCGGCCGCCCCCTTAACATCGGCGCTGATCCGCCGCCTATATTGATGTTTCCACTAACAACGAAAGGAGGTGATCCAGTGTCTCTTACCAAGCGCTGTCACCTCGCTGGGATCGCCCGCTAGGCTCTGAAAGGCCTGGCATCGGGGCGCTCTCAGCCCTGGACCAGCGAGTTCAAGAGTTGGGGCGCGGCGGGAGCATCCCGCCGCGCTTTTTTTGTGGTCACCGTCATTCCGGGGCGCGCGCAAGGGCCAAACCGATGATGCGGAATTGCGCATCGGTGCCAGCCATCGGCCGGCTTATCGTCGGGATGGGCGTCGGCTATTCGTCCTTGGCGGGCAGTCGTTCCCGGCAAGCGGATGAAGGAGAACCCGATGCTCTATGCCATTCTGGCCTATCACGTCGAAGCCGATGTCATGTCCTGGACGCCTGAGGAGGACGCGGCGCTGATGACCGACCTGCTGCAGGTGCACGACCGGCTCAACCAGCAGGGAAGCGCTCGGACCGGCGGCGCGGCTCGGCGCGACGGCGCGACGCCCGCACCCTGCGCGGTCCGGGAGCCGGAATGGTGCTCGACGGGCCGTTTGCCGAAACCAAAGAGCAATTGCTGGGCCTTATGTGGTCGATTGCGCCACTGATGAGGCCGCCGTCGACGCCGCCCGCGACCTGCGCCGCGCCAATCCGACAGCGGTTTACGAGATCCGCCCGATCCGGCTTTATATCCCCGGCGAGCCGCTGCCGGAGACGGCGGCAGATCAGAAATCGGACTGAGCCGATCGCATGGCGAGGCAGAGCCCGCGCGGCAGACGCCGGTTCAGGCCGGTCCGACCTCGAGCGCGCGAAACTGCCGGGGTGTCGTGCCGGTCCATCGCTTGAACGCATGCGTCAGCGAGGAGACCTCGCAATACCCGAGCAGCCACGCGATTTCGGAAACAGGCAGCGTCTCGTCGTCGAGATAGTGCTTGGCGAGCACGGCGCGAAGCTGATCGAGGATTTCGGCGAAGGATGTCCCCTCCTCGCCAAGCTTGCGCGACAGGGTTCGCGAACTCATCCCCAGTCGCCGCGACACTTCCGATGCCACGGCCTTGCCATGCGGCAGCAAACCCGGGAGCATTTCCTCCACCTTCGAACGAAGCACCGGCCGGTCGCGGGATTTTCGCGCGAGCGCCTCCTCCGCGTATTGCCGCACCAGTTCGTTGAGGTATTCGTCGCGGCCGGCAACGGGAAGTTCGGCAAGCTGTCCGGAAAGGACACCGCGTCGGCATCTGCGCCATATTCGACATCGCAGCCGAAGAACGTCCTGAACTCCTCCGGCGTCTCGCTTCGCACATGTCTCATCTTCAGTTGCGACGGCGCCAGCCGCGTGTCCGTCACCTGCCGGCAGATGCGAACCAGCGCCACCAGCCAAAACTCGACCTGGTGCCGGTCGGCCTTTCGGTCGACGTTGACGTAATCGAGCGCAATCGTCGCGGCCCGATCCTGCAGGCTGAAGCGCAGCCGGATGCCCTCGTTCAGGATCCGGCTGTAACGTTCGGCGCCTTGAAGCGCATCATCAAGCTGCTCCGACGACGCCATCACGTAGTACAGCAAGCCAATCTCGCGGAGATCGAAGCTGCGCGCCAAATGGAAGCCGAGCAGGTCGTCCTGCAGTTCGGCCGCAGCAAGTTCCAGCAGCCTGATCTGGGCGCGCACCTCGAGCCAGATGGCCCGATTGCTGAGCTGTTCGGCGGTTATCCCCGCCTTCGCAAGGACGGGCGCCGGGTCCTTGCCCAGCTCGCTCAACCGCGCGCACGCCAACCGGGCGATCCCGCCGGCGGCCTTCGGGATCGAGCCAAGGCCCTCTTTCTTCGCGAAATGCATGACGAAAGGCCCTCGCGGGACTCGCGGCGCAAGCAGGGGATGACTGACGTGCCCTAACGGGCCATCAGCCAGACAGTTGGCGGCGCGCGAGCGCGCAGGCGATCCTAGATGAATGGCGGACGCCTTGACCAGTATTGATCTGAAATCAACCGGCGGCGCGATCGGTTTGTGGCGACCTGTTGGCCGGGCTTGGTGACGGACGAAATGGTCAGGATGGTCAGCCAGGCTGTCCAAAATGGTTGCTGAACGGGTTGCATCGGTCGGCGCCGGGCCCCGGCCGCCCCCTTGGAAAATTGCCGGCGTTCGCTGGTAACGGCTTGGCCGGATTTTTCAATCACCAGTGAGATTGGCTCAGATCGCCCTTTCCGACCCGGTAATGGCGATGGCCCGGGTAGGACCGATGGTGTCCCCGGTAGCCGTATGAATTATACGCGCGCCGCCATCCGTTGCTGGTGTAGGGATTGCCCCGGCCGTAATTCTGGCAATTGGCGTTCGGATAGAACTGGGCACACCAGCCCGGATTACTGATGACATGCTGCGCCGCAGCCGGGCCGGCCAGCGTGGACAACAAGGCAATCGCGCCGAGCAGGATCGTCGGTCTGGTCATGGCAGGCTCCCGTGCTTCTCGTTTGCGGCGTCAACTGCGGTGGAATCGCAAACGTTCCCATTCGGGAGCTGTGCCGATTGATGCGTTCGATAAGCGCGGTCCGTAGCCCCTGCCCGATAACCGAAAGCCCGCTTGAATTCGTTTTCTCCAACTCCACCGCCCGCTTCACTCTGCCCGGGTTCAGCTTGCGCCGCGCGCAATATAGACGCAATGATATAGACCCGCTGAGCCCAAACGATTTTTCAAATGATTGCCCGAAACAAATTTATGGAGTTCTCGACATGCACCGGATTTTTATCGCTGCTGTAATTCTCTGCACTTCTTCGGCCGCTTGGGCTCAGAGGCAACCCACTTCATGCTCAGGGGGTACGCAAGCGTGCAAGGAGGCGATCGGTCGAGCCCGTGCCGGAACGCAGGTGACCCCTGCGCAGTGCGAAGCCGCCGGCGCCCAGTGCATGAAGAGCGGCGTGTTTGTGGGTCCTGGCACTGGGACTCGCTGGCCTGTCGAAAAGAAATAGCACACCGAGTTTCAACTCAGCGGGTGTCGCTATAACGCGAGGCCCGCCAGGTCACGCTGGCGGTCTTCCGAAAAAGAAACGACCCCAGCGGCGGCCGGCCTGGCTGGGGTCGTCATTCCAATGCGCCAAGAGACGGTTGTGGCGCTTACATTGAACGTGCCGCTCGATCCCTCGTTCCTATCCACCCTTATGGAACTTCCGCTCGACTGGCAGAGTACGGGCAATCTCACTTTGGGGACGCAAGGCCCGGCGACGAAAGCCAGTCGCTCTGGGCCGCGGTTAAAGCTGCCGGATTTTTTTGCGAAGGGCGTCCATCTGAGGGCCAGGTCTGATTTTGCGAGCTCACTTTCCACTTCGCGGCGAAAATGCTAATAGCGACGATAGTACCGAGGATGGTGCTGATACCGCCCCCCGTGTCGTCCGTACGCTCCGTATCCGCCGTATTTGTCGCGCGGCCTGGTACTGAGGGGGAATCACGCCGTTGGGATAGCAACGGCCATGGATGTCGAGGTCATAGCCGTGGCTGCACCACCCACCACGAACCTGTTGCACCAAACTATTGGTGTCGCCCGCGGACGCGGGAGCTGCGCCAAGGTGAGCAGCGAGTGCTGCAGCAGCGATTGTGACTATCATCTTGAGCCTCCATACCTGCCGGTTAACGAACGTTTTCAATTCTTGAAGTTCCAGGATTATACGTACCCTCGGTGGTACGGCGTCTGAACGGGACATTCACTCACCGTTAATCGGCCTTGCTGCGACGTGCGCAGGTCGACCGTTCACCACGCCCTCGGGCGTTCTGCTTGAACCACGTTTCCGCGGCGTCCTGGTCGGGTCCGTGACGGCCTGAAATGAGAACGGCCCCAGCTCCCAAGGGAAGCTGAGGCCGCTCACTTCCGGTGGGGCTTTGGGGGCTGAAAACCGGAAGCTTCAGTAGACTTATTGCGATAGCAGAAGTTCCTGAGCGGTCTTCAGAATGAGAAACTGCCCCAGCCTCGGGGATGATCTGGGGCAGTTTGCCAAAAGCGCCAATTGCTCAGCAAGTCCGATATGCATCTACGGCGTGAGCGGCGAAGAGAGCCAGGCTGAACAGGCCGAGGATCGCTGAAGTCTCGATCATTGCCCAGCCTTTCGCTCGCTCAATGCGACGAGATATCTGCTGCGCGAATGATCCCAGATCAGATCGATGATGAATTGCATTTCCGCCGTCCCTGTTTTGTTGGCAACGCGGATGGGACGGGATTTGTTTCACCGTGTTTTGTGGCCGTGCCCAATGTTTCGTTCCGGCCTCGAAACATAGCGGCAATTCTTGGGGGTTTTACGCCGATTACCCGACCAAAATTACGCGGTAGCCCCCCGCTAACAAGCCAAATATTGAGCTAAAACAATGGTGGGGAAGGAAGGACTCGAACCTTCGAAGCCATAAGGCGGCTGATTTACAGTCAGCTCCCTTTGCCACTCGGGACACTTCCCCGTCCGCCAGCGTCAGGAACCGGCCGCCCGAGTGGCGGAGGACCGGACCATGGATGACGCTGAGGCCGCAAGCCCGATCGAACCGGCTCACGGCCGGCGCGTTTATGGGCGAAGGGGGATGGCAAAGTCAACCAAAGCAAGCCGCCAAAAACACCCTTGCGAGGGCCAAATTGCCATATTCGGGGACCCGTGACACAAGCTCCCCATGAGCGATCGCGACCGAAAGCCGCCATTCCGCCGCGGCGGCGGCAAACCCTTCGAAAAAGGGCGGAAATTCGCCCGTCCGCCGGGCCGGCGCGACCGGGAACACGGATCCCGACGGGCCGGTGATTCTCTATGGCTGGCACACGGTGGCGGCGGCGCTGGCCAACCCCGAGCGCGAGATCCGAAAGCTGTTCCTGACCGAAAACGCCGCCCGCCGGCTTGCGGACGAAAATATCGACACCCGCGTGCCCCCGGAGATCGTCCGGCCGAACCTGATCGACCAGCGGCTCGGCCCCGACGCCGTGCATCAGGGCCTGCTGGCGGAGGCCGAGCCCCTCGCCTCGCCCGACATCGATACGCTGCCGCAGGAAGGCATCGTGCTGGTGCTCGACCAGATCACCGACCCGCACAATGTCGGCGCCATCATGCGCTCGGCGGCGGCGTTCGCGGTCAAGGCGATCGTCACCACCGCGCGCCACAGCCCCGAGGCGACCGGCGTGCTGGCGAAGTCCGCCTCCGGCGCGCTGGAGCTGGTGCCGCTGGTGACAGTGCAAAATCTCGCCCGCGCGCTGAACGAACTGAACGACCGCGGCTTCATGACGGTCGGGCTCGACAGTGAGGGGACCGAGGATCTCGGCGCGGTGACGCTGCAGCAGCCGCTGGCGCTGGTGCTGGGCGCCGAAGGCAAGGGCCTGCGGCAACTGACGCGCGAGACCTGCCGCGTCGTGGCGCGGCTCGACATGCCCGGCGAGATCAAGAGCCTGAACGTGTCGAACGCCGCGGTGCTGGCGCTTTATATCGGCGCGAGCCGGCTTGGACTTGATGAAATGAAAAACGCCCGCTCGCGGCAGGCGAACGGGCGCTGAAGCTTTCGATATTCTACTGGATCAGTAGTAGCGGCGCAGCACGCGCTGACCGTAATAGCGCCCGGCGTGGCCGTAGCGGTGGACGCGATAGCCGTGTGCGGCCGGTTGTAGCCATAGCCGTAGCCGGAGACCGAGCCTTCGCGATAGACCCGGTACGGCGCGATGTTGCCGGGACCGGTATAGGTCGGACCCTGGTTGACGTAATAATACTGCTGCTCCGGATCGGGCAGCCGCTCGCGACCCATCCACAGCCGCCGCAGCCCTTGCATCGGCCGTAGGCAACTGGCGCGACCGGCGCGACAAAGACCGGCGGCTGCCAGCAAGCGTTGTAACCGCACGCCATCGCCGGCGCAGCCGCCATCACGGCAACGGCGGCGATCAATCCCTTAATCAAATGACGCATTACGCTCTCCTGTAGGTGTTTTCGTTGGTTCAATTTCTTAGCGTGGAAATGGGTGCGGTCTGCCGCCAGTCATTCTGCTGCGGCGCGTAGATGATCGCGGGCGGATTGACGGGGACGTCGGACTGCGCCGGCAGCGGCGCCGACTGCGCCGACCAGGACTGGTGATAGCTTTCGGCCGGCTGCGGCAGACGGCGGTTCGCCGGCGGTTCGATTTCAAGGCGCCCGTAGCCGGGCATGCGGCCGGCGCTCGGATAATAGTGGCCGACGTTCGGAACCGGATCGATGTAGCGGCCACCATAAATGTCGGCTGGACCTGGTTGTTTCTGCCGAGACCCCATTCGCCCTCGACCACCGTATAGGATGCATCGACGCCGTTAATGATGATGGGCACGCCGGGGCGGCCGGGAATGACGATATCGAAGCCGCCACCGGCAAAAGCCGCCGACGCCATCGCCATCAAAACTAGCCAGTGTCACGCCAATGCGCATTGCCTCGGGCTCCCGCTTTCCTCGCCCACAATTCTAATCCAGCGGCCATTTCAGAGGTTAAGGCTGCCGGCCAAACTGCCGGTAAGCCTAACGCGCAAGCATGGATCACCGTTCAAATCGGAGATTTTCCGCTATCGAAACGTTAACGGCTCGGGGATCGGAGGCCGTCCCGGGGATCGGAACCGCCCCGGGGCCGAGCCCGGTCGATTGTCATTTGGGCGGCAATATCGCACCATCCCGCCCCCTTCTCAACGTCCAGCCGAAGACTCTGCGATGACGCCTCCCAAAAAGCCTGCGAAGAACGTGCTCTGGATCATGTGCGACCAGCTTCGCTACGATTATCTCGGCTGCACCGGGCACCCTGTTCTGAAGACGCCGAACATCGATGCGATGGCCAGGCGCGGCGTACGTTTCTCGAACGCCTATGTGCAGTCGCCGATCTGCGGCCCGTCGCGGATGTCGTTCTATACCGGCCGCTACATGCGCTCGCACGGCTCGCACTGGAACGGCTGGCCGCTGCGCGTCGGCGAACCTACGCTCGGCGATCACCTGAAGAAGTCAGGCGTGCGCAACGTGCTGGTCGGCAAGACCCACATGGCGCCCGACCTGGAGGGCCTGAAGAATCTCGGCATCCCGCCGGACTCGATCATCGGCGTCCACGTGTCGGAATGCGGCTTCGAGCCGTATGAGCGCGATGACGGCCTGCATCCCACGGGGCGGCCGCGCCCGGCCTACGACAATTATCTGCGCGAACATGGCTATGATGCCCCCAATCCGTGGGAGCACTGGGCCAATTCAGGCGCGGCGGACGATGGCAGCTTGCAGAACGGCTGGCTGCTGGTTCACGCCGACAAGGCCGCGCGCGTGCCGGACGAGCATTCCGAGACGCCCTACATGACGCGGCGCGCGATGGATTTCATTACCGAGGCCGAGGACGACGGCCGGCCGTGGTGCCTGCATCTGTCCTACATCAAGCCGCACTGGCCCTATATTGCGCCGGAGCCCTACGCCAGCATGTACGGGCCTGATGACGTGAAGCCGGTGATCCGCTCGCAGGAGGAACGCGCCAACGCGCATCCGGTATTCGCCGCCTATATGGAGATGCGCTACTCGCGCAACATGGCGCGCAACGAGGCGCGCGAGAAAGTCATTCCGGCCTATATGGGCCTGATCAAGCAGATCGACGACCAGATGGGCGTGCTGATGCAATTCCTCGAAGCGCGCGGCCTGCTCGACACCACGATGATCGTGTTCACGTCGGACCATGGCGACTATCTCGGCGATCACTGGATGGGCGAGAAGGATCTGTTCCACGAGCAGTCGGCAAAGATCCCGCTGATCGTGATCGACCCTTCGGCTGCTGCCGACGGCACGCGCGGCACCGTGAACGATGCGCTGGTCGAGGCAATCGACCTGGCGCCGACCTTCATCGATTATTTCGGCGCGACGCCGCCGGATCACATCCTGGAGGGACGATCGCTGCTGCCGCTGCTGCATGGCGACAAGCCCGCCGACTGGCGCAAGGTGGTGTTCTCCGAATACGACTACGCGATGCAGGACGTTCGGCTGATGCTGAACCAGCCGATCGAGCGCTGCCGCCTGTTCATGGTGTTCGACGGCCGCTGGAAATTCATCCACGCCTCAGGTTTCCGGCCGATGCTCTACGACCTCGAAACCGATCCGCAGGAATTTGTCGATCGAGGCGCCGACCCATCATGCGCCGAGATCGTGGCGCGGCTGCAATCGGCGCTGTTCGACTGGGCGCTGCATCCGAGGATGCACGTCACCACGCCGAACGCAAAGATCGCCGCCTATGCCAACCAGCAACTGCAGGTGAAGAACGGCGTCCTGATCGGCATCTGGGATGAGGCGGAACTCGGCGCCATCAGGGAGAAGATCGGGATCAAGACCTTAGCCAATCAGTCTGGCGGCATTTTACTCATGGGATATTCTCCCGATGGACATACCAGTCCGGCGAGGCAGCCTTTCGCTGCAGCGGAAAAGGATTGAATTGGTTCGCCAGGAAGATTTCCGAAAAGCCAGCATCGCAAGCGCCGAAACCCATGCTCGGACAGCGCGCGCCGTAAACCCGGAGCCTGCCCGCGCCCATATGCGACTTGCCAGTTTGAAGTAACGACCTCCAGATCGCTCACCTTCGCACCTGGGCCCGAAACAATGGTGCTTCTTGCGCCCAGAACATCGGTTGCCCGAGCCTGCGTCACATAGGTGCCGGAAGGCAATCCGCACTCCTGAAATTCATAACCCGCCTGGCTCAAGGTCGCAGGCTTGAAGCCGCGCGTCGCGAGTTGAACTTCCACCCCGGCGACCTGTTGTCAGGATCCGAGGCGGTCCCGGTCAGTGTGATGCAATCGCCGCTGACCGACGAGTTGTCGATAGTGACCACCGGTGGAACATTGGCCGGTGGCGAACCCAAGCGCGACCGGTTGACCCGTCACGCTCGCCGTCAGGCCGTCATTGTCTTTCACGGTGGCTACCGGCAGGTAATTCGCGTTATCGCGGAGATTGTCGAAAACAACCGTCCAGCCGGTCGTTCCCGATGCGATTTTTTGCGGCTGCGGGAATTGACCATCCAATCGCACGCCAACCTCCGCGATCGACCCGGCCGAAGCCGCGGCCGATCCGGTTACGGTTATGGAAGTCCCGGTGGCCAAGGCGGACGTTATGGTAACGGATGGAGGCGGGTTGTCCGCGAACGGGTGACTTTTGAAAAAGGTCCACAGCAATTCGCTAGCGCTTGGTCCGTTGGGATTGGCGAATTGACCGCTGCTGTCCCCGACCCAGTAATGCGCACCGTTGAATCCGCGATCGCCCTCGTAAAAAACTGTCTCGACGACCGAGCGCCGGGGCAGCCCATACTTTTTGTGCGTGCAGGCCACGCCTTCCGCCGCACAGTCCGTAGTCGCGAAAGCAACTTCGTTGATTCCATAGCGGCTGAGCCACGAATCCCGAATACTCTCCGAACCCGCTAGATTGACCTTGCAGTCATTGCGGGCATGAATCGGCCATGATCGGGATTGGTCGCTGCTCGTCCGGCCTGCTCTGTTCCGCCCGCATCGCGGCAACGACCGCGGAAACCGATTTGAAACGCCCCGGCACACTGCAACCCAGGAAAGCGACCGAGGACGAAGTCTCCGAATAGGGCAGCCCCTCAACGGATCCCGCGGCTGCGAAATATTCGTTATGTGCGACGGCCAGGTCCACCGCCATTCCGGCGCCTGAAGACAAGCCGGTAACGTAGCGCCGGTTGGGATCGATCTTGAACGCCGCCTCCACCTCCAGCGCCATTTGGTACAAGTCCTCGACTTCGCCAGCGCCCTCGTGAATATGCTCGTCGATGAAGAACCCCCAGCAGTTGGATGCGCGCTGCGGCAGAGGGTCGAAACTTTTGATGAAGGGGTAGACGACGACGAAATTGTCGCGCTCCGCAAGCTCCTTGAACCGTGTCTCATTGATCATATTCACTTCGGTCTGGCCACAGCCGTGCAAGACCATCACCATCGGCACAGGGCTTTGCCCGGTATGGCCCGAAGGAACGAAAACCTTGTATTGGCGATCCCGCGACCCTGGGTAGGATTTCTTCATGAACGATTTCTGCTCGATCCGCCCGGCGTCGGCCATGGTGGAAAATGCGAAGCAGGTCAAAAGCGCCAGCACCAAGCCCGACCTTGACAACATTCGGTCCTCCCGTTCGCGCAGGCGGCCGTCGCGGTGTCGCAATCGGATCTGCAACTGGAGGACCGGCCCCCGACCCGGCACAACGGCACTTTGGCGTCGTTTCTTGACCCTAGCGCATGTCGGGTTCGAGGGGTGTGAGTTAACTCACAGGTTGTGTCGAAAGGATTCGAAGCTCGCGGATGAGCATCCCATTTGAGACCGGCCCCTGCCGGCAGAGTCCGAACGACACGAAATTCGCAACATCTGCCCCGGGGCGAGCGGCTGGCGAAACCACTGAGAATCCTGGAAACCGGTGTTGCGGCGGAGACACGTCGTGTCGGTAAATTGCGGCGCTCACGCCACGTTTATTGCAGTTCCGCGCGCGCGGGCGCTACGGTCGTCTGGCGAAGCACTTGGCAGCCCCTAGAGGAGCGCAATGAAGCCATATCGCGGCGATACTCGGGCATGGCGGCTGGTCGTTTCCGTCCTGCCGCACATCATGGCCTCGGCTGTACGCGATAGCGGTCGCCGTGCTGCTGCTGCTGGCGATCGGCGGAAG
>CAVPOL010000050.1:0-68463 GCA_963706975.1 uncultured Alphaproteobacteria bacterium | reverse complement strand
CCAGCGGCGGTGCGCCGGGCCATCGCGGCGGATGGAAGAAGCGGTAATGGCGGTGAGCCTTACCCGGTCCTAAAGGGCGGGGGCGATCGTCCCGGGCGGCCGCTCAGCTTGCGCTCGAACCCTTGCCGCGCGAACGCGCGAACACGGAGGCCGGTAACGGGGGTGGCGTAGCGCCTCGACCGTCTCGTCAGTCGCAAGATCGACTTCCCAGCTATATTCGAATTCGTAAGCCATCGACCGCGCGAGCCCATCTAGGCCCGGAAAGAGCGTCGCTTGCGTGATATTCATGTCATAGAGTGACGACATCGCCACGGCACGCAGTTTTGCCACGGGCAACTCGAACTTAACCAGCAATTCCCCCTTCCCCGGATAACGGGCAAGAATGGCCTCAACAGTCATTCCCAAATGGCTTGTTACGAGGAAGGTGCCTGATTGCGCGACGACGCGCTGTGGCATTCGGAACGGATCTCCCTGCCACACGAAAGCATGCTTGTTGGGAAGAAAGTACCTCCTGAAAGCTTTGGCGTCGCGAGGATCCGCTTCTTCAACGTTAACGCCGTCGATGGGTTGTCGGACGTTGATATCCCACAACAGGGGAAGATTGACCGCCCAGATCGCCGCGTCCTCGGTAGCTCGCTCGAGAGCGAAGAAAGCGGCAACGTAGGGTGACCAGGTAAAATCTAGCAGGCGCGTTGGCGCCCCATGATGTTGCATCAATGCAAGCCATTCCAACTCATCATCCCGCGGCGTATCGACAGTAAACAGATGAGACTTGCGTTCGAAGATGCGTCGTATTCGCTCCTCTTGGCGCGTCCACGCCTTATGAAAGACTTTCGACACCTCGATGTGGCGTGCGAGCGATGGTCGCAGGCTCCACCGCGCATCGGCCTGTCCGCGGAAACACCAGTTGCGAAAGCCCTGCCAACTCTGAATGATGTCGAGGAATTCAGACCAGGTTTCCACACGATATGTCATTACACGGGTACCGGCTGTTTTAGTGCCGGCTCTTTGTTTGGCTCCGCCCGAGGCAGCTTTTTCCATCGCGCCCTTCTCTCTAAACAGCGCCTATGCCAGCTTCGCGGTAACCGAAACATCGCTGCCACTCGGAACCTGAAGCTTGTTCCCGAATAGCTTGCGCATGTAATCCAGCTCATAGGTGCAATAGACGAGGTAATTTTCGTTGCCCCGCGCGTCCTTGATCCATTGCATGGCTTCTTTATTCGGATTGGAAAATCGCTCGTTATCGCCTGAGACCACATAGACGTCAGCTGTGATTTGCTCGAAGAACTTCTCGTCGACATTGTTGTTACTGCCGTGATGCGGAAGCTTGAGCAACTCCACGTGCATCTTGCCCCCGGCTTGCAAGAGGCCCTGCGACGACAGGCCCGCGAGGATGAGGTCGCCCCGTCCATCGCCGGTCAGCAGCATGCGCTTGCCAAGATACTCGGCGAGAACGACGATGCTGGAAAGATTGTAGGGCGACCGGTCGTTATAGGCGGCCACGATCCCTTCCTTCCTCAGCTTCACCCAATTCTTCCGAAGCTTTTCAACTTCGGCTGCGGCGGGACAAACGACCGTCAGCGACAGTCCTTCGATGTCAACGGGCGGTTGGCCGGGATCGGCCAAAATCAGGGACTTCCTTTCGGGCACATTATACGGCTCATTCATCCTGTCGACGATGCCCACCCGCTTCGCGAAGGCATGCAATTCCTGTCCCTGCGGTACCGACGCAAGCACCTTCTGCATCCATTGGTTTGAGGTATCCCGCATTCCCGGAAAAGCGTTGCCGATCGCGGCCGTGATACTCGAAGACGGTCCGGTGACCTTTTCATCCAGCAGATGCTCCAGGCTGTTGTGCCAGAGCAGATCGATCTCGACCGGCGCTTCCTGGCTTTCGATATCCTCCGCAAGATCCAGCAGGCCGGCGATGTGGTCTTCGTCGATATGACTGACCATGGTGAGGTCGAGCTTGAGGCGCTGCAGGCCGCGCTCCGACGCCAGCTCAATCAATCTCGGCTTGAGGAAATCCGGATAGACCCGGTTCGGGCCACCGTCGATGAGCGCGAGCCTCGGATCATTGATCGTGCCCCAATGCAGCAACAGACAATCACCGTGCTTCGCCTTGACCGCTTCCAGGGCAAACATTCTTCCTCACACCGATTGTAATGCACGAAGTACGTCGACCAGTCCGTGCCCCTGGAAATAGCGCTCACGCCCCAGGTCGGTCGCGGTCGAGCAGAGTATTTCCTTAATTCTTTGCGGGCGTCCAGCCAGCTCGACGTGGCGTGCCATCAACATCGCCGCCGCGCCGCTGACATGCGGAGCGGCCATGCTGGTGCCGTCGAGCCGAACCGCGGATTGCTCCAGAGTTGGAGCAAAGATTTTTTCTCCCGGTGCGACCAGATCGGGCTTGACCCTGCCGTCGCCGGTGGGGCCCCGGCTCGAAAAATAACTCACGCCGTAACTGTGCGGCTCGAGCCGATGGGTTGCGCCGACCGTGATAACGCTCTCGGCATTACCCGGGTCGGTGATGCTGACGGGGCAGAATTGCTCGTAGGGTTGATTGCCCTCCGCCAGCAAGCGCTTGTATCCAAGGTTGCCGGCCGCAGCGACGACGACGACGCCGGACGAGACAGTGCGATCCGCCTCGTCGCAGATCGGTGTCTGGCCGCAGGCGTAATTGGCGGCATCGTGCACCAGCGAGAGGCTCATGTTGATGCCATGCACGGCGATGAAATCGGTGTTCGCATTCAGGTAGCGCAGGAACTGCAGCGCCGACATGATCACGAATTCATCGCTGCTGCCGTCATCCTTGCAGACGCGGATATCGATCAGCTTGATGTCAGGACATAGGCCGCGCATGATCGGTGTCCATCCCGGCGGATGACCGATCTGCCCGGCCGGCATTGCTGGCGCCGGAGCACCGGCTGCCGTCGGCGGCGGGACGGCGGGCGGACCCCACCAATCCGCTCCGAGGATGCCGGCGACATGCGTTCCGTGGCCATCGGTCGGGGCGCTGTAGGCGACCGTGTGGGGAATCCGGATCAACGGAAGCAACAACTCCCAGTCGACCGCGCGTGACTGCCTGATTTGCTTGACAACCTCGGCCCAGTTTCGTTGCCGCTTTGTGCAATCGGCAGAAGTTTCGCCAGGGAGCGGCGACAATAACTTCTTGCAGCGCTCCGGGGCGTTGGCAGGAATTTTATTGAGCAGCAATTCGCGCAGATAGCTGAAGTCATAGGTTTCCTTGACTCGCGATACCGCAATGCCGCCGTTTGCAGCATCCGGCTTCGACCAATCGATGAATGCCGGATGTCGGGCTTCGATCCCGGAATCAATAACGGCCCAGGTGATCTTCTTGCAGTTGATCGAAAACAGCGAGCCGGCTGCGTCGGCCTTGACGGTCTTGATCGAATGTATCACGGCCAAGGAGGCCTTCCTGTTGCGATTAATGGTATAGATCAGATCGGCTTTCCCTGGTTTCGGCAAGGATACGATGTCCTCTCGAAAACCCGAGACCATGTAACGCGCCAGTACTTCGCGACATTCCCTCAGTCGCTTTTCATCGTCCGTGTCTGCCAGATCATCGAGTTCACGCGCCACCGCCTCCTGGCCGCGCAGGCCCACGAAGGCAATGAGGCCGGCGATCCTCACCAGAGAGAGGATTTTTGGATAGGGATATCGTTTGGTGTCACCTTCCGACGGCTTGTCCGAACGCACCACATCTTCCCACAATTGAGCGGCCCTCGGCAGGCGACCTTCGAAATCCACATGGGTTTCGAACTGATGGCCGTCATATCCAAAGAGAGCCTCCCGGGGGCCGGTATTTGGCCTGGCTGCATTTCGATACCAGGAGGTTAGCGGTATGACGTGCCGGATCAGGTCGCGGAGAGCCAACTGCGTTACCACCATGGTTCGGTTGTAGGTCGTCCGGCCTCTTTCCGCGCCGGCTGAATCCTGCTTCGGATCGCTTGCCTCGACCGGGGCCACGTCCTCTCCCGGCGTGGGCTCCTCATCGGGCGCATCAAAGTCAGGGTCCCTCGCCAGGCTTTCATTCTTGAAGCGGCGCAACAAGGCTCCAGCTACTCGCGACGGTTGCGTCTCCAGCCACGGTTCGATCAGAAGATCCAGTTCTCCCTTGGGTTGCTCGAGATATTTTACCCAGACATCAGGAAGCACTGGGCTGTCCTGGGTGAAGCGACGACCCGCCCCGGATCCGTAGAGGACAGCTTCGATCCAAATTCGGTTATTGGCCACCAGTTCGCCCCCATACCTTGCAATCGTGTAGATTTAGTCAAATTTGATTGCTACTGTCGATGGAATTCCACAGTGGGAATGGAATTGAAGGGGGAAAGCGGTGAGGCGAGCAGAAATCTACGCATTTCTGCGCGGGCATCGGCTCGCTGTGATCGCCACGGTGAACCCGGCAGTGTCGCCCCAAGCGGCCGTAATTGGCATCGCCGCCACCGAAACCCTCCACATCATCTTCGACACGCTCAGTACCTCGCGGAAATATGCCAATCTGCGCGCCGATCCCCGCGCCGCGCTGGCGATCGGCTGGGACGCCGCACAAACGGTGCAGGTTGAAGGAATCGCCGAATTTCCGGCGGGCCCGGACCTTGACGCCTGCAACCGCGCTTATTTCGCGGTTTGGCCGGACGGTCCCGAACGCGAGCGCTGGCCCGACATCGCCTACATCCGCATCCGCCCGCGCTGGCTGCGCTACAGCGACTGCGGCGAGACTCCGCCGAAGATCGAAGAACTGACGCTGCCGTAGAAAATCACCCCGACCTTCTGTTCGTCGTGTTCTGCACCATGTTCCCGTGATCGCCCTGCTCGCGGATGTTCTGTTTTTCGTCGTCGCGATGGCCCTTGGTGGTGTCGAGCAGAACGGCGGGCGCGCTGCCGGGGCCCTTGTGGCTCTGGGTGTCCTCGGGAACCGGCTTGATGGTTTTTTTCAGCGGTTTCGTCATCGCGGGTCTCCTTCGTTGTGAGGAGGAAAACGCCGGAGGCCCGGGTCTCGTTCCGACTGCGACATCGCGTTGCAGTCGCGCGGGAAAGCTGCCCGATGGCACATTCCGCGAAGCAAGCCATCCATCCAGGTAAAGAAAGAATGGATTGCTTCGCGGAGCCTGTCATCGGGCGCGCGTTCGCGCGACCCGTTGGCTCGCAATGACGATGTGACTGTTTTGCCACGACGGGCAAATCAGACAAAACTCCGTCAAGCCCCCCTTCGATCACAATATTCTGATTTTCAGAAATGGCAAATCAGTCTATACTGCTCCCGTCTCACCCGATGAGAGGGGCGGCTCGCGATCGTCACGAACGTGCGGTGGGATGCGATGGACGCGATGGCGGCGAATGACGAGTGCTGTCGTTGCGTACGGTAAAAACGTGTGGGCCTGACACCCCGACGCTGGTGTCAAGTTCGCGGCTACGGAGCTGCGGATGATGGTGGCAAGAAAGCCCGGTTCACCAGGGCGAGCGCGTGATAAGCCGTAGAGCCGTTGCGCAGGGAAGGTCGGATTGCCTCCGCTGGACCTGTATGCTCGTGTGCGCTTCTACCCACTACATTGCACGCGAGACCGCGGGTGCAGCGTGCATCCGATCTTCCCTGCGCCCTCTTGTTTCAGAGGGCGGCAATCGAACGCAAAACCTCGGGCGCAACGCGCCGCGAGATCGCGAAGCCGTGTCCCCCGCTTGTCATCACCCGCGAAAGCGGGTGATCCAGTATTCCAGAGACGCCAATGATTGAACCGCCAGGCCGCGGCGTACTGGATCCTCCGCTTTCGCGGAGGATGACGATTTGAGTTTGACGCGACGCCGTGCGTCACCACGCACAGCCCATTCAATTCAACTTCTTCCCGCCCTCGGTCACCGCATCGAGAAACGCCCCGGTCTCCTTGTTGAGAAACTCCACATCCGCCGGAAACGCGCCGCCCGCCGCGGCGTGGCCCGTCACCGTGCCCGGGCTGATCGTCAGCATTTTTACGCCGGAAATGTTCTTGCCCATCGCGATCGGTTCGAATTCCGGATTGAGCAGGTCCTTGGTGCCGGTGAGGATCAGGGTTTTGGCCTTGATCGAGGCCATCGCCTTTGCGGTGTCGCCACCAAAACCCGGCGTGGCGCCGACGTCGTGCCGCTCATAGGCCCAGGTCTGGTAGATCCAGTCATTGGCGTCGAACGCCTTGATCAGCGCGGTCTCCTGCTGCTCCAGCCAGGGCAGCACGTCGATGCCGTTCTTGAACTGCGCCGAGTACATTTCCGGGGTGCGCGCCGACAGGAAGCCGAGGATGTCGCGCCACAGCCGGATGCCCTTCTCCGGCGGCGCCTCGTAATTGCCGTCCTTCCAGGCCGGGTCGGTCATGATCGCCTTGCGCGAGGCTTCCAGCACCGCCACCGTCCAGGCCGGCGTCTTCGCCAGCGGCACCATCGCCACCAGCGCGTCCATGTAATCGGGGTGGCTGACGCCCCATTGCAGCACCTGCATGCCGCCCATCGACGGGCCGACCACGGCGACGACATGGTCGATGCCGAACTTTTCCTTCATCAGCCGGTACTGCGATTCCACCATGTCGCGGATGCTGAATTTTGGAAAAGCCATGCGCGGCTGCGCCTTCGAATTGCTCGGCGAGGTCGAGAAGCCGTTGGCGATCGCGTCGGTG
This sequence comes from uncultured Alphaproteobacteria bacterium, assembly GCA_963706975.1. Taxonomy (GTDB): domain Bacteria; phylum Pseudomonadota; class Alphaproteobacteria; order Rhizobiales; family Xanthobacteraceae; genus Bradyrhizobium. The sequence goes on along the minus strand of CAVPOL010000050.1, from coordinate 61,798 downwards.
CAGACGATGAAATATTTGTCGGGGTCGAGCGCCTTGCCGGGGCCGATCATGAAATCGAGCCGGTGATGATTGCCGGAGATCGCCGTCACCATCAAAATGGCGTTGGATTTCTTGGCGTTCAGGGTGCCGTGGGTGACGTAGGAGATCGAAAAATCCCTGATGACCTCGCCGCTTTCCAGCTTGAGGTCGCCTTCGCTGTAGGACTGGTGCGGCGGCTGCTGCGGCGTGTGCGCGAAGGCGGGCAGCGCCAGCAACAGGGTGGCTGCGACGAGGCAGGCGGTGCGTTTCATAAAACCCTCCCGGAAGCGGAGGGACATTTGACGGCCGCCCTCCTGCCTCGGGAGGATAGGGGCTGCGAGGCCGCGGGCAAGGCCGCGCCCCGAAGATTTGGCGGGCGAGGCCAGCGGAATAAATCCTCCGTCGCGCGGTTTCCTCCTCCCGCGATCGCCTGCTATGCTTCGGCGGCGCCAATGTCGTTCAACCGGGCGCCAGGGAGAGACCGTCATGGCCAAGGGTCAGATGCGCAGCAACAAGGAAAAGAAGAAGCCGAAGGCCGACAAGAACCTCAAGAAGGGCGGGGCTACGCCTTCGCCGTTCTCGTCCGGCAAGTCGCCGGCCGGCCAGGGCCCCAAGAAGAACTGACATCCCCGGGATCCGGTCCAGCCCGGCTGGACCGGCCGCCTGACGTTGCCCGGCGCCACACAAGCGGCGCCGGCCGATTGCCGATTTGCATCCCCATCCCGGCGTCGCCGGCTGGCGCGGCCTTCAAGAGATCGCCGGCGTACACAGCCCCAACAGCCCCATCGACAAGGCCATCCCGGACGCTCCCCTGCGACAAGACCGCACAAGGACGCATCTTTTCGATGCACCCGACGGTTGTATTGAACCTTTTTGACCCGCGCGCGTCAAAGGGTGGGAATCTTTTGCCGATTGATCGCCGAACGATTCCGTTCACAATGCAACCGGCAATGCGAGTTGGTGCCCGACACCGGCGGAGTTGGAAAATGATCGAGCAACTGAACCGGCAGCGCGTGCTGAAGTTTCTCGATACCTTCTATGCCCAGGACATCGAGGGCGCGCTGGCCTGCTGCACCGACGACGTCGACTTCATCGCCAACGCCCCCGTCGATATCATCCCGCATCTGGGCCACCGCCACGGCACCGCCGAAATGCGGAAGATGTGGACGACCATCTACCACCGCTATTCCGGCATGCGCTACCAGATGGTCGAGATGGTCGCCGAGGGCGACAAGGTGGCGGCGAGCTTTCGCAGTTTCTTCCGCAAGCGGGACAATGACCGGATCATCCAGTTCGACATCGCGGTGTTCTACACCTTTCGCAGCGCCCGGATCGCGCTGATCCGCGAAATCATCGACACCTTCGATCTGGTCCAGCAGGTGCTCGAACGCGACGTCGCCGCGGTTCTGACCGCGACCGAGCCCAGCCGCACCTAGTACCAACCATGTGCGATCGGAGAGTTGCTTGCTGCCCATGCTTCGAGACGCTCGCGCTGCTCGCTCCTCAGCATGAGGCTGTTGTGTTTCAACAGGTTGAACCTCATCCTGAGGAGGCCACGAAGTGGCCGTCTCGAAGGATAGGCAGCGATGCGATTCGCGCCTCGTTCCGGCCGGGACCGGACCAGCGCTGGCCTGCCGATCCGTCACGCAGACGCGTTGAACCTGGCAACCTGCCGTCGACACCAATCACGAGGTTTTTGCGACACAAAGAAATCACCGATGAAAATTGCGCTGCTGGTCGTGCTCGGTCTGGTGTTGGGCGCGTTGGGCGGCGCGGCGCTTGGAATCGGCGCCGGGCTCGCCTGGGTCGAATTGTTCGAAATCTCGAGTTTTGAAGGCTATAACGCCATGCTGGTGTTCTTCACCTTCATGCCGCTGGGTGCGGCGATCGGCGGACTCGGCGGCGGGCTGCTGTTCGGCGTGATCGCCATGCGCGACGCCGAAATCGCCATCGAACGGGAGACGGTACGCCAGCGCAACCGGTAAGCGGGTCCGGTTTTGTGCACTGCAAAAATACGCTTGCAATTTGCGTCATCCGGTTTTATTTGAAGCTTAAAGTAATTCAAGTGCAGCAACCGTCCGGGCCTCGCCGCTGAAGCCGATGGCGGCCGCTTGCTGTTCCAGCCAGATCGGGAAGTTGACGCGATGACAGAGCACAGTCTCTGGCGTTTTTCGCGCGCGTTTCACCGCGCGATCAATGAACGCCGTTTTGAGGACCTCGAGACCCTGATCGACGAGGACGTCGACTGGGCGATCCATGGCCCGATCGAGATGTTTCCGTTTTTCGGCGCGCGCCGCGGCCGGGAGGCCGTGGTCCATGTCATCAGGCAGATCGCCGAAAACGTCCGGGTCCATCGCTTCGAGCGCGAGACCATCATGCTGGGCGTGGATTCGGCGTCCTCGATGCTGCGCTATTCGCTGACCGCGCTCGATTCGAACAAGCCGATCAGCGTGCGGCTCGCACATTTCGCGCAGTTCAGGGCCGGCCAGCTGTCCAGCCTCCGGATGCTGATCGACAGCTTCGATCTGGTGGAGCAGGCGCTCGGGCGTCCGATTCATCTGCCGAAGATCGCGTCGTTCGCCTGACAACAGGCACGCCACAATTTTGCGCCGATCTGCCCACATCAATGGCCTGCAGGCGGGCGGGGTGATGATTTTCCGGACACGACACGGTTGGGCGATGGCGCTGATGCTGGCGGCCGGCTCGGTATCGCCGGCTTTGGCCCAGACGGTGCCGCCGGCCGAACAGCACGATGCGGCGGAACGCAGCCGCTTCCGGCGCGCTTGACGCCGACATCGGGGATCTGGAGCTGGACTGGAGCCAGCTCAATGTCGACCCGACCACCGCGATGTCAGCTCCGGAGTCGAAAGCGCGGCTTGCGCCGAAGGCGGCCGCCAGCGCCGACCTGTCATGGTCATCCAGCAGCAGGTCGAACGGTTCGGCCGCGGTGTCGGTGAAGCAACCGCTGTCCTCGTTCTGGGATGCCCGGATCGGCGCCGACATGACCGTCGTCAACCAGCCCCAGAACCAGACCAGCGCCGATCTGCTGCGGCAGAAATTCTCCGGCGATGCCCAGCCGTCGCAATCCTCCGGCACCGCGTGGGCGGCGATTACCGCGCCCGGCGTGGCCTCGATCTGGGACAAGACGTCGATCGAAGCCCGGGTCGATCCCTCGCAGGAGCAGAGCAGGCTCGGCACCTCCCTGAGCAAGTCGCTGCCGCTCGGCGAGCAGTACTCGCTCACCTTGCAGAACGGCTACAACGTCACCCAGCAGGGCATCGTGCCGGTGCCCGGCATGGCCGCGCACCCGACCCGGAATTATCAGACCGAGCAATCGGCGAAGCTGAGCATCAACGATACCGGCACCAGTTTGATCGCCGGCCAGTCGCTGTCGTCGACCGACGACAAATGGCTGCGCAAGATCGGCGCCGAGCAGAAACTGTTCGGCGGCGTCACCATCAACGGCTCGATCGGCGAGACCGCGCTCGGCACCTCGAACAAGAGCCTGTCCGCCGGATTCAAGCACAGCTGGTAAGGCCGGACCGGTCGGCGGCGCTCCGCCCATCCCGGGAATGATCGAGCATTGCCGCATATTGGCCGCGATGCGGTCAAAATCGGCGGCCCTGATGGCAGCGTTGAGATTTCGTCGTGCGGGGGACAACCGCGCTCGGTACACGCGAAGCTAGGGGAATAGCCGATGAACGTCACTACCCGTTCTGACAAGAATGAATCGATTGAGGTGGATTCCAACCTCGCCGCGGTCTCGGAAGTCGAGGCCGGCATCCGCGACTTCGTCCGCAACGACGTCGCCTATCTGCGCCGTCCGCCGACGCTCACTGCCGGACGGCCCGCTGGAGCCGAGCACCGAGGCCACCGTCAACAACGTCAACTCGCTGATCCAGCGCGTCGCCGGAACCTCGCTGGCGGAAATCGAAAACCTGATCGCCGAACTCGAAAGCCTGCGCGACCTGCTGCATGCCGAAGGCCAGCGCGTCCAGCGCGAGATTTCCGGCTATGCGCAGCTCAGCCAGGCCGCGATGAAGTCCACCCGCATGATCGCCGACAATGTCATGCAGTGGAAGCGCGCCGCCGACGGGCTTCGCAACAGCTGATCGGCTGAATATCCGACTGATGCCGCCGCCTCCCGGACCGGGAGCGCGGTGGTTTCGTTGCGACCGCTTGAACTTGCTGGCTGCGACCAACACAGGCCACATGCGGGGGATGAATCATTCGACAATGCCGATCCGACGCCGGTCCGGCCCGTGAGCCCGCCGGATCGGACTCTGGTGCGGTTATGGACTGTCGCTACCTGGCGAAGTCGGATTATCGTGCGCCTGGCATCGCGCCTGAGACTAGCGATTGATGACCTGGCTGGCTGGCGATCGGCGCGCCGTCGAGCGAATAGGCGCCGTCCGCATAGCCCTTCACCACCATTCCGGTCGCCAGCATCACGGCAAGCGTCACGGTTGCGAAGATAAAGCCCACAAATTTCAGGCCGCGGCGGTCTGCCATGGTCGTCCCTTCAGTATCCGTCCCTATGTCGACAATGACCGGCACAAGGTTCAAAATGCGTTAGCGAACAAATCGTTCCTGTCGAACGTCATTACCGATCGATAAACTTAACAAGTCGTTAACCATGTTCAGGAAGCCGCGCCCCGCCGCGGCACGAAGGCCGTCGCCAGCAGCGAATACACCAGCTCGCCGCGCTGGTTGGTGCCGGTATGACGGGCCTGCAGGATGCCCCATTGCGGCCGCTTCTCCGACGCTCGCAGCGATTCGATCTCGCTGGCGAAGCTGATGGTGTCGCCGGCCAGCACCGGCCTGATCCAGCGCAGTTCGCGAAAACCCGGCGACGGTCCCCAGACCGCGATCTTCTCGCCGCGCGCGGCGGCTTCCCTCGCCTGGCGCTGGCCGTCGGCCACCAGCAGCTTCATGCAGACCGAGCCGACATGCCAGCCCGACGCCGCAAGCCCGCCGAACAGCGACTTCCGGCCCTCCTCCTCGTCGAGATGAAAACGCTGCGGATCGAATTGCGCGCGCGAATGTCTTGATGGCGTCGGCGGTGAAGGTGAACGAGCCCACCTCGCGCCGCTGGCCGACCTTCCATGTCCTCGAAGAAACGCATCAGCCGCCTGCCCGAATCGCTCGGCGCGCCGCCGCACGATGATCGGCGAGACCATCTCGCACAGCTCCTGCCCGGCCGCGTTGCGCGCCACGGCCCTGAAGGTGACGATGCCGGTCTCCGGACGGCTTTTGGACACCCTCGCCTCCGCGACATCGACATCGAGCGTGATATCGTCGCCGGGCCGCAGCGGCGACAGCCAGCGCAATTCGTTGACGCCGGGCGAGCCCAGCGAGGCGGTGCGGCCGATAAAACCGTCGAACATCATCCGCATCATGATCGAGCACAGATGCCAGCCCGACGCCGACAGGCCCTTCAGCATCGAGCGCGAGGCGGCCTCCTCGTCGAGATGCATCGGCTGCGGATCGAACTCGGCGGCAAAGGCGAGAATCTCCTCGCGCGTGACGCGGCGCGGGCCGAAAGTTCCGAAATGGCCGGGCGGAAAATCTTCGAAGCTAAGTGTCATGACAGGGATCGATGCGGGATGGCTGCTGAGGGATTGAAGAAGGCCGGATTGTGGCCGTTATTTGCGGCAATCTCAACCCGCCTGCCCGCATGGCTCGTGCCCCTGGCGGGCGAAGCGCTCCCGCCTTCGGCGCTGTGCTGATCTTGCCCGGAACATCATTCGGAGCTAGCCCTGTGCACGCAGGCTTGACTCACTCATATGCGACTCGCCGGGAGAACGACCGATGTTTGAATTTCGGGATCTGTTTCAGTGGGACCGCTTCATCACGCCCACCATCATCAAGACGTTTTACTGGCTGGTGATCGGCTTGATCGTGCTGCTCGGGATCTCCGGCATTTTCTCGGGACTGGACGCGATGGCGATCAGCCCGTTCCGCGGATTCATCATGCTGTTGTCCTCGATCGCCTGCGTCATCGTCGGCATCATCTTCTCGCGCATCGCCGCGGAATTCATCCTGATCGTGTTCCGCATCAACGAGCACCTCGGCGCGATCCGCGACCAGGGCGCGGGGCAGTACCCATCCCCATCCTGAGAGCGAGTCAGAAGCCCGGATGGAGCGCAACGCAATCCGGGCTACGGCAACCTATCCGACGCCTAGGTATTGAACCGGAAATGCATCACGTCGCCGTCGGCGACGACGTATTCCTTGCCTTCCAGCCGCAGTTTGCCGGCGTCGCGGGCGCCGGCCTCGCCGCCGAGCGCGACATAGTCGGCATAGGCGATGGTCTCGGCGCGAATAAAACCCTTTTCGAAGTCGGTATGAATGACGCCCGCCGCGGCCGGCGCCCTGGTGCCGCGGTTGATGGTCCAGGCCCGCGCCTCCTTCGGGCCGACGGTGAAATAGGTGATGAGGTCGAGCAGCTGGTAGCCGGCGCGGATCAGCCGGTCGAGACCGGCCTCCTCGAGGCCGAGCGTATCGAGAAATTCGGCGCGTTCCTCGCGCGACAGCGTCGCGATTTCGGATTCGATTTTGGCCGAGATCGCGACCGCGACCGCGCCCTCCTTCTTCGCGTGCTCCATCACGGCCCTGGAAAAATCATTGCCGGTGGCCGCAGCACCTTCCTCGACGTTGCAGACATAGAGCACGGGTTTTGAGGTCAACAAGCCCAGCATGCCGAAGGCGCGCTCCTCCTCGGGCTTGCGCGTCGAGAAACCGCGCCGGCTTGCCCTCGCGCAGCAGCACCAGCGCGCGGTTGACGAGGTCGAGCTGTTCCTTCGCCTCCTTGTCGTTGCCCTTTGCCTTCTTGGTCAGGTTGTCGACGCGCTTTTCCAGGCTGTCGAGGTCGGCGAGCATCAGCTCGGTCTCGATGGTCTCGATATCGGCGAGCGGCGCGATCTTGCCTTCGACATGGGTGATGTCGGAATCCTCGAAGCAGCGCACCACATGGGCGACCGCATCGACCTCGCGGATGGTGGCGAGAAACTGGTTGCCGAGGCCTTCGCCCTGCGAGGCGCCGCGCACCAGACCCGCGATATCGACGAAGGTCAGGCGCGTCGGAATGATCTGCGCCGATTTGGCGATTTCCGCCAGTTTGTCGAGCCTGGCATCGGGCACCGCGACCTCGCCGACATTCGGCTCGATGGTGCAGAACGGATAATTCGCCGCCTGCGCCGCCGCCGTCTCCGTCAGCGCATTGAACAGCGTCGATTTGCCGACATTGGGCAAACCGACGATACCGCATTTGAATCCCATGGTCGTCCTCAACGATTTCTCTCGTCGTCATGGCCGGGCTTGTCCCGGCCATCCACGTCTTGTTTCGTTCCCAGCAGAAAGGCGTGGATGCCCGGGACAAGCCCGGGCATGACGGCGGAATGTGATCATAACGCCAGCGCGAGACATCACCTTTACTTCTCGCCGCCTTCTTCCTTGTCGAAAAATCCTTTGGCCTGCAGCGCCAGGTGCACCCGGTTCTGGAACGTCGAATCCTTTTCGCTCGCCAGCAGGCCGGCGTTCTCGGCCATCGCCTCGCAGAGCGCCACGACCCAGGGGCGGTCGCTCTTCGCGAAGTCCGACAGCACGTGGCCGTGCACCAGTTCCTTGATCCCGGGATGGCCGATCCCGATCCGCACCCGGCGATACTCGTTGCCGATATGCGAGGAGATCGAACGCAGGCCGTTGTGGCCGGCAATGCCGCCGCCGACCTTGACCCGCACCTTGCCGTCAGGCAGTTCGAGTTCATCCTGAAACACGGTGATCTCGCCGGCCGCGAGCTTGAAGAAGTTCGCGGCCTCCTGCACCGCCCGGCCGGAATCGTTCATGAAGGTCGTGGGCTTGAGCAGGACGACACGTTCGCGATCGAGCGTGCCTTCCGCGGTCTCGCCCTGAAAGCGGCGGCGCCATGGTGCGAAACCATGACGCCGCGCAATTTCATCGACGGCCATGAAACCGATATTGTGCCGGTTATGCGCGTATTTCGCGCCGGGATTGCCGAGCCCAACAAACAGTCGCATGACGCGGCATCCCGCGCTCGCTTACTTCTTCTTGTCGCCGCAGGCTTCGCCGCCGGAGCCTTGGCGCCGGCCGCGGGCGCCTTCGCACCCGCCGCGGGAGCCGCACCTGCCGCGGGCGCCGCCGCGGCACCAGCCGCGGGAGCCGCACCGGGCGCCGCCGCTGCCGCACCGCCAGCCGCGGCCGCCGCAGCCGCCTTGATTTCTTCGGCGTAGCCGGACGGCGGCACGATGGTCACCAGCGTCACGTCCTCACGCGTACAGCGACTTGACGCCGGCGGGCATCTTGATGTCGGACAGATGCAGCGAATGGCTGATCTCGAGCGCGCCGACATCGGCTTCGACATAGGGCGGAATGTTGTCGACCGAACATTCCAGATCGATCGAATGGGTGACGATGTTGACGGTGCCGCCGCGCTTCACGCCCGGCGCTGCTTCCGCGTTCACGATGTGCAGGGGAACGCTGACGCGGATGGTGGCGCCTTCGCCGAGCCGCATGAAATCGACATGGAGCGGAAAATCGCGCACCGGATCGAGATGGAAGTCGCGCGGAATCACGCGGTGCTTCTTGCCCTCGAGGTCGATGTCGTAAATCGTGGTCAGGAACCGGCCGGCCAGGATGCGCAGGCGCAGTTCGGTATCGTCGACCGAGATGGTCACGGGGGGCTGGTTGTTGCCATAGATCACTCCGGGAACTCTCCCGGCGCGACGCTCTGCCCGTGCGGCCCCCTTGCCGCCTGCCGGACGAGCGGTCGCCTTCAATTCCTTGACGGTCGCCATCTGTTAAGTCCTTGTTTTATAAAAAGTTAAAGGCCGCATCGCGGCCCGGTTGCCGCCGCAGCAAGCCTCCAGGGGTGCGGGGGCTGCGGACGTGGCGGGGTTCTAGCCCCAAAGCGGCGAAATGACAAGGAAATGCGGGGATTTTCTTGCCCGCGATCCCCTCCCTCGTCAGGGCCGGGTCTGACCCGGCCAGCCATCCCTTCGCCAAGCCGCCTATGAAGATTGATGGATGCCCGGATCAAGTCCGGACATGACACGCACGCGACAAGGCGCCGCTCTTGCCCCGCCCATCCGTCTTCAGCTGCCGGCCTCCGGCGCCGCGCGCCGAAATCCCCGAGCTTGGCTTCCAGCACGGCGATGCGCGCCTTCAGCGCCTCGTTCTCCTCGCGCGCCAGCCGCGCCATGTCCTTGACCGCCTCGAACTCCTCGCGCTTGACGATGTCGAGGTCGCTCAGGATTTTCTCGGCCTGGTTGCGGACGACGGTATCGACCTCGCGCTTGACGCCCTGGGCGGCGCCGGCGGCGTCGTTCATCAGGCGCCCGATCTCGTCGAAAAACCGATTGCTGGTCTGGGTCATCGCGAAAAATCTCCGGTCGGCTGCGAAGGCAAAGCTCGATCCTGACAATGGCGATCCCGGCGGCGCGGTTCAAGCCCGCTGTTGCCGAGCCCGCGGCAAGTCGCCTTGTCATGATCCGGTTTCCTTGCAATCGTATCGCATTGCCAGAACAAGAAAACCGCCAACCGGAAACGAGAAGAAACGTCCCATGATCGACCAGCAGATCGAAATTCCGACCAAAGACGGCCACACCACCACCTTCATCAGCCATCCCGAGCGCGGCGGACCCTTTCCCGTCATCCTCTTCTACATGGACGCGCCGGCGATCCGCGAGGAACTGCGCGACATGGCGCGGCGGCTGGCCACGTCGGGCTATTACGTGATGCTGCCGAACATGTATTACCGCTCCGGCGTCATGGAGCTTGGGCCGATCCCGCCGGATCCGGAAGCCCCGGAGCGCAAGCGCGATGTTCGGATTCATGAACTCGATCAATATTCCGATGGTCATGGAAGACACCACCGCCCTGCTCGCCTTTGCCGACACCCAGAAGGCCGCGAACGCGAAAATCGTCGGCACCGTCGGCTACTGCATGAGCGGCCGCTATGCCGTCAACGCCGCGACGCATTTTCCGGACCGGGTCAAGGCGGCCGCCTCGATCTACGGCACCCATCTGGCCACCGACCAGCCCGACAGCCCGCATCTGGCCGCGGGCAAGACCAAGGCCGAACTCTATTTCGCCTGCGCCGAGACCGACATCTACGCGCCGCAGGAGATCATCGACAGGCTCGCGGCGTCGATGAAGGGCGCCAATGCCGAGGTCGAGGTCTATCCCGGCACCCATCACGGCTTCGCGTTTCCGAAGCGGCCGGTCTACCACCGCGACGCGGCCGAGCGGCACTGGGAACGGCTGCTGGCGCTGTACCGCCGCAATCTCGCGCAATGAGTGCTGGAGCGGATGACGAAGATCAGGATCAGGGATTATGTCCCTTCCGACGCAGACGACCTGAACCGGATTGCAGTCTCGGCCTTCGAGCAGTTTCGCGATCATTATGACGATTGGCCGGCCATGCGCGCCGGCCTGTCGAAAACATCCGATCTCAGCGCCACCGGGGAAATTGTCGTTGCCGAATTTCAGGACAGGATCGCCGGGGCTGTCACCTATTTCGGACCCGACAGCAGGAAGGCCGCATTCTTCGATCCGCGCTGGCCAATTATCCGCATGCTGGTGGTCGATCCCGCCTTTCGGGGCAACGGACTTGGGCGCGTCCTGAGCATGGAATGCATCGCCAGGGCAAAACGCGATGGATCATCCGTCATTGCGCTCCACACCGGTCCGATCATGACCGTTGCCCTGCCGATGTATCTCGGGATGGGGTTCGCAAGGGTTGCTGATGCTCCGCCGATTTTTGGCGTAGAATATGCCGTCTACACCAAAGCCCTGTAAGTCCTGATGCCCTTTCTCACCATCGCCTTTCCGGTGTTCGACCCGATCGCCATCGCGATCGGGCCGATCGCGATCCGATGGTATGCGCTGGCCTATATCGGCGGCATCGTGCTGGGCTGGATCTATGCGCGCGTCGCTGATCAAGAACGGAAAGCTCTGGGGCGGGCCGGCGCCGATCACGCTGCCGCAGATGGACGATTTCATCCTCTGGGTCACGGTCGGCATCATCCTCGGCGGCCGCACCGGCTACGTGCTGTTCTACAATCTGCCGTTCTTCATCCAGCATCCGGCTCGAGATCTTCGAGCTGTGGAAGGGCGGCATGTCGTTTCATGGCGGATTTCTCGGCTGCGTCGCCGCGGTGATGCTGTTCGCCCGCAGCAACGGCATTTCGATCCTCTCGCTCGGCGACATCACCACCGCGGTCGCGCCGATCGGACTTTTGCTCGGGCGCCTCGCCAATTTCATCAACAGCGAATTGTGGGGCCGGCCGGCCGATTCCAGCGTGCCCTGGGCGATGGTGTTTCCCAATGGCGGGCCGCTGCCGCGCCATCCCAGCCAGCTTTACGAAGCCGGGCTTGAGGGGATCGTGCTGTTCATCGATCCTGGCGGTGATGATCCGCATGGGCGCGCTGAAGCGGCCGGGCCTGATCCTCGGCAGTTTCATTGCGATCTACGCATTTGCCCGTATCGTCGGCGAGTTCTTCCGCGAACCCGACCCGCAGCTCGGATTTTTGTGGGGCGGGCTGACCATGGGTATGCTGTTGTCGGTGCCGATGATCATTGCCGGAGCGATCCTTGATCGTGGTGGCATGGCGCCGCGACGCCGCCGAACCTGACAGCTAAACCCCGTCCAAGGCAGGCCGTGACCGAATATTCGCCGCTGCAGTCCGAGATCAAGAAGCTGATCAAGTCGTCCGGCCCGATGCCGGTCTGGCGCTACATGGAGCTGTGCCTGACCCATCCCGAGCACGGCTATTACGTGTCGCGCGATCCGCTGGGGCGCGAGGGCGATTTCACCACCGCGCCCGAAGTCAGCCAGATGTTCGGCGAGTTGCTCGGGCTTGTGGGCGGCGTCGGTCTGGAAGGCGATCGGTTCGCCGCCGCTTGCTGCGGCTGATCGAACTCGGACCCGGCCGCGGCACCATGATGGCGGATGCGCTGCGCGCGCTGCGGGTGCTGCCGCCGCTCTATCAGTCGCTGAACATCCATCTGGTCGAGATCAATCCGGTGCTGCGCGAAAAGCAGAAGGCGACGCTGTCGGGCGTGCGCAACATCGCCTGGCACGACAACATCGACGAGGTGCCCGACGGCCCCGCGGTGATTTTCGCCAACGAATATTTCGACGTGCTGCCGATCCACCAGGTGGTGAAGCGCGAGACCGGCTGGCACGAGCGCACCGTCGAGATCGACGACAGCGGCAAGCTGACGTTCGGCGCAGCGCCGGAGCCGACGCCGCGCTTCGAGGTGCTGCTGCCGCCGCTGGTGCGCGCCGCCCCGGTCGGCGCGGTGTTCGAATGGCGGCCCGATGCCGAGATCATGAAGATCGCAACCCGGGTGCGCGACCAGGACGGCGCGGCGCTGATCATCGATTACGGCCATCTGCGCAGCGACGCCGGCGATACCTTTCAGGCCATCGCCCGCCACAGTTTTACCGATCCCCTGAAAAATCCGGGCCAGGCCGACGTGACCGCCCATGTCGATTTCCAGGCGCTGGTGCGCGCCGCCGAGGACCTCGGCGCCCGGCGTGCACGGCCCGGTGCCGCAGGGCGATTTCCTGAAGCGGCTCGGCATCGAAACCCGCGCGGTGACCTTGATGGCGAAAGCCAGCCAACGAGGTGTCCGAGGACATTTCCGGCGCGCTGAAGCGGCTGGTCGACGGCGGCCGCGGCGGCATGGGGTCGATGTTCAAGGTGCTCGCGATCTCCGCACCCCATCTCACCGACCTCGCCGGATTCAAGGACGAGAACGACGAGCAAGCCGGACGCCAGGCCGCCGCCGCCATGACGCTGGAATCGCCGCTGCTCTCGGCCATTCCCGGCCTGCGCCACGCCTTCTTCACCCGCGAGGGCGGCGTGTCCGAGCGGCATCTATGGCAGCCTCAACGGCGGCGCTCGGCTCGAACGACGACGCCGCCGATGTCGCCGAAAACCGCCGCCGGATGGCGGAGCAGATGGGCGTCGACGCCCGAGCGTTTGCTCACCCTGTGGCAGATCCATTCGCCCGATGTCGTCGTGGCGACCGGGCCATGGCACGGCGGCACGCGGCCGCATGGCCGACGCCATCGTCACCCGCACCGAAGGCCTCGCCATCGGCGCCACCGCGGCCGATTGCGGCCCGATCCTGTTCGTCGACCCGCGCGCGCGGGTGATCGGCGCGGCGCATGCGGGATGGAAGGGCGCGCTGACCGGCATCCTGGAATCCACCATCGAGGCGATGGAAAAGCTCGGCGCCGAGCGCGACGGCATCGTCGCCGCCATCGGCCCGCTGATCCGCCAGCACTCCTACGAAGTCGGCGGCGAATTCGTCGAGCGCTTCATCGAGGCCGACGCGGACAACGGGCTGTTCTTCATTCCCTCGGCGACGCGACGGCCATTCGATGTTCGATCTCGCCGGCTTCATCCGGATGCGGCTCGAAAAGGCCGGCGTGCTCATGATCGACGACACCGGCCTCGATACCTATTCCGACGAGCGTTTTTACAGCTATCGCCGCTCGGTGCATCGCAAGGAGCCGGATTACGGCCGCCATGTTCATGCGATCGCGCTGCTGCCGGACTGATGCGCCGCTGCCCTAGACCTTAACGCGTTTTAACGATATCGCTCGGGCACGATGACGGACGACCTCGCAACCCTGTTCCGTGCCACGACCGGCGCTTCGCGCGCCATTATCGCGGCGGCGCTGCTCGCGCTCGCCTGCGGGCTCGGCGGCTGCGCCGGGCGAGCGATCGGGGCGCCGGGGCGGCTTCGTTCGCGATGGCCGCAGCAGCGGAGCCACGGTGGCTTTCGAATCGATCGACGGCCCGCCGCCGCAGGTGTTCGAGCGGATGGTGAGCGTGCTCGACAGCGAATCGAAGCTGCGCAACCTGCCGATCGTCTCCCGCGAGGGCGGCGCCTCCTACCGGGTGCGAAGCTATCTCGCAGCCCAGGTCAGCCGCGGCCGCACCACCATTGCCTGGGTCTGGGATGTCTACGACCGCGACCAGCAACGCGCGCTGCGGCTCTCAGCGGCGAGGAACCGGCCGGCAAGGCCGGACGCGACGCCTGGGCCGCCGCCGACGACCTGATATTGCGGAAAATCGCCCAGGCCGGCCTCAGCGGCCTCTCCGGCATGATCAACGGAACGGCGCCGGCGGAAACGCGCCTCGCCTGCCCCGGTCCCCGGCCTGCGCGGCCCGGCGGTCGCGAGCGCCCCGGCACCGGTTTCGGACGGATTTGCGGTGAGTACCCTCGGCAATGCCAGCCCGATCGGCGGCAATAGCGCCCTGGGTTACAGCGCCAATTAACGAAAAAGGCCCCGGGAGCCGATTTTGCGCAGGAAAACCTGAGTTCCACGGGTTGCCAGCCGGACACCCTGCCTGATATCTCCTCGCCCGTCGAAACGCGCCGGTTTGGTAGGGTATTTCGAGATGCTGAACATTGTATCCAGCAAGGCGCGGGGAGAAGCGGCGATGTCGGCCAAGAACGGCTCCATCAAGCTCGTCGCCGGCAATTCCAATCCTGTGCTGGCGCAGGAAATCGCCCAGGGGCTGGGACCTGCCGCTGACCAAGGCCATGGTCCGGCGCTTCGCCGACATGGAAATCTTCGTCGAGATCCATGAGAACGTCCGCGGCTCGGATGTCTACGTCATCCAGTCGACGTCGTTTCCGGCCAACGACCATCTGATGGAATTGCTGATCATCACCGATGCGCTGCGCCGGTCTTCCGCGCGCCGCATCACCGCGGTGATCCCGTATTTCGGCTACGCCCGGCAGGACCGCAAGGTCGGCTCGCGCTCGCCGATCTCCGCCAAGCTGGTCGCCAATCTGATCACCCATGCCGGCGTCGACCGCGTCATGACGCTCGATCTGCATGCCGGCCAGATCCAGGGCTTCTTCGACATCCCGACCGACAATCTCTACGCCTCGCCGCTGATGGTGCGCGACATCAAGGAACGCTTCGACCTCGCCAACGTCATGGTGGTGTCGCCCGATGTCGGCGGCGTGGTACGCGCCCGCGGCCTGTCCAAGCGCATCAACGCGCCGCTCGCCATCATCGACAAGCGCAGCGAACGCGCCGGCGAATCCGAAGTCATGAACGTGATCGGCGACGCCGCCGGCCATACCTGCATCCTGATCGACGACATCGTGGATTCCGGCGGCACGCTGGTGAACGCCGCCGACGCGCTGCTCGCCAACGGCGCCAAGGACGTCTACGCCTATATCACCCATGGCGTGCTGTCCGGCGGCGCCGCCGCCCGCATCGCCGGCTCCAGGCTGAAAGAGCTCGTCATCACCGACTCGATCCTGCCGACCGAAGCGGTCACCAAGGCGCACAACATCCGCACGCTGTCGATCGCAGGGTTGATCGGCGAAGCCATCGGCCGCACCGCGGCGGAAGAGTTGGTGTCGAGCCTGTTCGACTGAGATCCGGGTTGGGTGGTTCGGGCCGCGGATTTTCACGAAGCGCGATCCGCCCGAGGTCTTGATTTGAATTTCCTCGTTTGTTGAATCTCACTGAACAGGATCGGATTTTCGTGCGCAGCCGGTTCGACGAAAACTCCTGTACCGGAGGCCGTTCGACGCCCGGATCAGGCTCTTAGGCAAATCATCTTCCCTTAAACGTCGGCTCGGCGCAGCCGCCGCAAACCCAGGGATAGGTCCAGTCGGCGGTCAATGGTGCGCTCTCTGGAAGATATCTGCTCCAGACGGAGGCCTTGATCGGGCTGATCGATCGCCAGACCACGTCAAAGGTCCCCGCGGGATTGAGCTTGCCTATCATGGCCGGCTTGGAAAGATGGTGGTTGGTGTTCATCACGACCTCAAAACCGCTGGGCGCCTTGATCCTCTGGCCGTACATCGCCTGCCGAACCGCATTGACATCGGTCGTGCCAGCCTGACTGACGGCCTGCGCCCACATCCTGAACCCGATCAAGGTCGCTTCCATCGGATCATTCGTGGTCTTGTCCCGCTGATCGTTGAAATCAGCCCACATTTTCACGAAAGCATCGTTTTCCGGCGAACTGACGGATTGGAAATAATTCCAGGCCGCGAGCTGGCCGGCCAGACCGCTCGCGCCAACACCGAGCAGTTCGCGTTCGCCGACCGAAAGCGCCATCACGGGAAGGGCCTTGGCGTTCACCTCCTGGGACACGAGTTCCCTGTAGAAATGCGTGTTCGCGTCTCCGTTGATGGTTGATATCACTGCGGTCCGTTTTCCTTTTGAACCGAAAGCCTTGATCGTTGCAACGATCTCGCGCCAGTCGGAATGCCCGAATGGCGTGTAGATCGACGTGATATCCTCGAGGGCCACGCCTTCGCTGGCGAGATAGGCGCTCAGGATCCGGTTGGTGGTGCGCGGATAGACATAGTCGGTGCCAAGCAGAACCCATCTGCGAATTCCGCCTCCATCCTTGCTCATCAGATAGCGAACGGCCGGAATCGCCTGCTGGCTTGGCGCGGCGCCGGTGTAGAACACGTTGCGCGAGCTCTCTTCGCCTTCGTACTGAACGGGATAGAACAGCAGTCCGTTCAATCGTTCAAAGACGGGAATGACCGCTTTTCGGGAAGCTGGAGGTCCAGCAACCGAATACGACCGCGGCCTTTCCCTGCGCGAGCAACTCGAAGGCCTTGTCCGTAAAGGCATCCGGGTCCGATGCGGGATCGACGACGACCGGTTCCAGTTTCCTGCCGAGCAATCCGCCCTTCCTGTTCTGGTCTGCGACCAGCATCAGGACGGTGTCCTTGAGCGCGGATTCGCTGATTGCCATGGTGCCGGACAAGGAGTGCAAAATCCCCACCTTGATGGTGTCTTCGGAGGCGTGAGCGGACGAAGCGCAGAGAACGAACAGCGCCGGCACGAGCCGGCGCAAGGTCCACGACAATTTCATGCCGATACTCCGACAAGTTCAAAGATACGGGTTTCCCGCGTCATCCCCTTGGCGACAACCGCATCAAGGGCACGAAACTCGAATTGGTCGCGAACGCGCAAGTAGACGTCCTCGCTGGCGAGGACAGCGGTACCGACCTGCTTGTTGAGGCCTTCGAGGCGGGCCGCGAGATTCACCGTGTTGCCGAGCGCGGTGTAATTCATGCGCTCGGTCGATCCGACATTTCCCACCACGGCTTCACCGACATGGATGCCGAACCGGGTGAAAAACGGCGACAGACCCTCGGCCTCGAATTCCCGGTTGAGTTTTTCGCCGGCCGCCCTGGCGGCAAGGACGGAACGGCACGCGCGCGCAACATGGTCCGCTTGCGGATTTGGCGCGTTCCAGAACACCATCACAGCGTCGCCGATGAACTTGTCGACGGTTCCGCCTTCGGCAAGGAATGCCTCCGTCAGCACCGAGAAATATCGGGACGTCTGATGCATCAGCCCGTCGGGATCGGCCGCCTCCGCGATTGTGGTAAATCCCCGGACGTCGGTGAAAACCAGCGTGATCTCCTGCTTGACGCCCCCGAGCCTGGTGGAGATGGAGTTGTCGATCACTCCCCGGACGATCTCCTTGGGGACGAAATGCGCGAACGACCATATGGTGCGCTGTGCGAGATTGACCGTGGTTCCGAGTTCGTGAATCTCCCGGATATGCGAGGTCACCGGCGCCAGGCTTGGCTCCGCGAGTGTCTGAAGCTGGCGCGCCTGCGCCGTAATGCGTTTCAGGGTGCGAGACATCGTGCTGCCGAAGATCCAGACGGCCGGAATAAAGGCAACGCCGGCGATGACCGCGAGGACAAGTCCCTGGAACTGGAGCCTGCGGACGTTCTGAACGAAGTCATCCTGGGCGGCTAGCATCAGGATGCTGGCGCCGTAACCTTCCCCGAGGCCGAACTTCGACAACCTGAACAGGTAATCGCGTCCTTCGTCATCACTGACGTTCCCTTCGTTGTTAAGCAGGTTGTGTGACCGTCGCAGCACGGAGGCCGCAATTCCGGAATTGATCTCGTCGATGCTGGGCAGTTGCGATAGCGAAGGATTCGTCATCGCACTTGAAACCAGATCTGCAAATTCGGGATGGGCAATGATCGAGCCGGCCTGGTCGAAGATCATGACCGTGCCATGTGGTCCCGGCCGCTGGGCCTGGACGAATTCGCTGAAGCTGTCCAGCTTGAGATCGGCGGCGATCACGCCGGGTACTTTCCCCCGCAAGGGCGCGCTGACCGTGATCACCGGCGCGCCGATGCTGAACGAAAGATAGGGGGCCGAGACATAGGGCCGGTCCGATCGCATCGTTTGCCAGTACCAGGGCCGCTTGCGGGTGTCGTATCCGTAATCCCACAGATCGATTTCACCGACCTCGTTGCCTTGCTCGTCCTGAAATATCCGCCGCAACGGCAGATCGCCCGCTGCCGTGGGACGAACGAGATTGATGACGATATCGGCATTCGGCGTGGCCCGCAGCCTTTCACGTTGATCGTTGGTAAGGCCGCTCACGCGTCGCACCTGCAGCCACGCTCCGTTGTCGAAGCCGGCATAGATGCTGTCCAGCTGCGGCAGCTCCTGCAGAACCGCCTTGAACAATGGAATTGCGCGGCCGGTCTCCGATCGCTCATTCGAATCGGCCACGCTCGAACTGGTCGCAAGCACATTCACCAGCGACGATACGGCTTTAAGTTCGCCCTGCAGGCGTCCCAATACCCTGTTGCTGGAAGCGTCCATATAGGCTGACGCCGCTTCCCGCGTCGCGTGGCTCAATGACCGGGCCTGAATGGCGATCAGCAGCGCGGCAAGCGCGACGACAAACGTCATCACCGTGAGCGTGATCGAGGCCCGGAATGTGAACATTTGCGTTCTACCTCGACGGCGGCGGAATGACTCCGGAGCGGCGTCAGGACGCAGGAGCCGGGAAGTACCGCTCAGCCATCAAAGCACGCCGGGCTGCGTCTGTCTTGCCCGGCCTATCCAACCAGACACTACCCTGGTCCGGCGTCCTTCATTCAGTACCACCGCGCGCCGCCGCGATCACGCGCCTGGCGCCTTGCAGCGCCCGCGCCGCGCGGGCGGTGGCATTGACCGTCTTCGCCAGCTCCAGCGTCGGGACTTCGAGGCTGACGGTGATATCCGCCGGCATGGCGCGCGCCAGCGAAACGAGGTCGATGCCGCCTTCGCCGGGAAACATCCGTTCGCAGCGCGCGGCGTGCATCAGGGCTTCCGTCGTTGCCGGATGTTCGGCCGGCGCGTCGCATAACTGCCAGTAATGCAGCCGCGGCGCGGGAACGTCGGCGAGATCGCCGGTCCGGCAGTTGGACCGGTCGAAATGCAGGGCATCGACGAGAATGCCGGCATTGGCCTGACCCATTGGCATGATAATTCGTTTGGCCGCCGCCAGATCAGGGACAAACGTCCAGGGCATGAATTCGAGGTCGGCGCACAACCCGTATGGAGCCGCGGCCTCGCAAAATTCGGCAAAACGATCGGCGAACCGGACGAGGTCGGGATCGTAGGCGGCAACCAGCATATGCCTGGCGCCGAGCCGCGCCCCGGTCTCGAAGAAGGCGGAGAAGGCGGCGATTTCGGTTTCCGGCCTGAAGGCGACCACTTCGAGGTCCGCGACGGTGACGCCGGTCGCCTCCAGCCGCGCGATGGTTTCCCGCAAGGCCACGGGATCCTGCATCAGCGGATAGGCAACACCTCCCGGCGTCGCCGGCAGCAGCCGGAGACCGACATGCTCATAACCGCAGGCCGCGGCGACGTCGATCAGTTCGGGCGGAGCGAGCTCGAGCGCCGTCAGGGCCGCGAGCGAAAACCGCGGCACTAGTCGAAATCCGCGATGCGGGCATCGAGCGCGAAGATGCCCTGGTAGATTTCGGGATTGCCGGTGACACCGAACAGCCGCGGCGCGGTCTCAACCGCCTGCCGCAACGCGCTGCGAAGCGAAGGCTCGTCGAGCGCCTCGATGATCAAGAGGCCGGCAAAGATCCCTTCATTCTGCCGCATCCCCTTCTCGACCGTCGGCACTGAGGTTCTGGCGTGGTCGGTGACGCCGATCTGCACCGCGGCGATGCCGTCGAGTGCTGCAATCCCGTCGGCCAGCATTTGCGGATTATCGGGCAGTTGCTCGATCCGCAGCGCCACGATGGTGGCGCCCTCGCCCCGGCCGGCCCGCGCCGCCATCACGCCGCCGCCGCGCATGAAATTGCCCAGTTGCGGCATGATGCGCTGCGACCAAGGCGTCGGCGCATTGAGCCGCGCGAGGTAAGCGGGGCCGTCGAGCACCTCGGGCGCTTCCAGTTCGTAGAGGATGAAAAAGCGATTGATGTCGGCGCGGGTGGCGCGGAATACGCGAACCCCCAAAAATCCCTTCGTCGTCACGCGTTCGGTGGTGTGCTCGCGCGTCAACCAGTGCCGATAGTCGGTGAGGTTACCCGGCTCGACGTCGCTCCAGATTGCCAGAAAGCCCGCGCCGCGCATCTCGATCTCCTTTGAAAAAAGTCTGCCAGTAGTATTTGCCGCCCATCCTTCGAGACGCCCGGCTTCGCTGCGCTTCGCCGGGCTCCTCAGGATGAGGTTTTGCTTGTTGAAACACCCACGTGGACCTCCCCCAAGTCGGTGGACACCTGTAGTAGGCTTGAACGGCCAGGAGGTGTCAAATGTCTAAACGGCCACGGCGGTCATATTCGGACGACTACAAGCGGCGCGCGGTTGATCTTGTTTTCTCCAGCGGTCGCTCGGCGAAATCGGTAGCCAAGGAACTCGGGCTTGACGGCTCTGTACTGAGCCGATGGGTAGCGGATAGGAATGCGGCGCGAGCCGACGGCAGCGCCGCGGCTCCCACATCGCAGGCGGCGCTGCCGTCGGCGAACCAGGCTGACGCGATTGCGCGGTTGCAGCGGGAAAACGAGCAGTTGCGCATGGAGCGCGACATTTTAAAAAAGTCGATCGCGATCTTCGCTGGACCCCGGACATGAGAATTCCGCTTCATCGAAGATCGCCGTGCCGATTATCCGGTGAGGGTCATGTGCCGTGTGCTCGAGGTCTCGCCGGCCGGCTACTACGCCTGGCGTTCACGTCCGGAAAGCTCAAGATCGGTTGCCAATCGCGAGTTGCTGGCGAACATCAAGCGGGTTCATCGCGACAGCCATGGCCGCTATGGCAGCCCGCGCATTCACGCCGAGCTCAGAACGAAAGGGCATGGCGCAAGCCGCGGCCGGATCGAACGACAGATGCGCTACCATGGCATTCGGGCCATCATGGTCAAGCCCAGGCGCTGCCGCACCACCGATAGCGGCCATGGCTTTCCCATCGCCCCGAATTTGCTTGACCGCAAATTCTCGGCCGCCGCGCGCAATCAAATCTGGCTCGCCGACATCACCTATATCGAGACCGGTCAGGGATGGTTGTATCTGGCGGCTGTCATCGACCTTTACAGCCGCCGCATCGTGGGCTGGGCAATGGCCGATCATCTGCGCGCTGAATTGCCATTGGCTGCCTTGCGGATGGCGATCAAGCAACAGCGCCCGGGCGCGGGCCTGATCCATCATTCCGATCGCGGCGTTCAATATGCCTCCGCAGAGTACCGACAGATCCTGCAGGCCGCCGGCTTCCGGGCCTCGATGAGCCGCAGGGCCGATTGCTACGACAACGCCCCGATGGAAAGCTTCTTCCACACGCTGAAAACCGAACTCGTCCATCACCGGCAGTTTGAAACCCGAAATCAGGCCGAGCGAGACATTTTTGCCTACATCGAAGGCTTCTACAACCAAACCCGGCGTCACTCGGCCATCGGCTATATCAGCCCGATCGAGATGGAGCTAAAATCGGCTTGAACCCTGTCCACTTTTTTGGGGGAAGATCACACGACCTCATGCTGAGGAGCTTGCGAAGCAAGCGTCTCGAAGCATGGGCAGCAGGCGCCTCGCCGATCTCACGATCATATCAAGGGCACCTCGAAAAATAGCCGCTTGTTGCGACCTGTGCGAGTTTCTCTTTGACGATGAGATGATTCGGGAGTGTCGGATGGGGCAACTCGGATTTTTCGACGCGGAGAAGCGGTTGGCGGCGCTGTCTGCGAAGGGCGATCCGCTTGAAGCGATCGATCGGTTGGTGCCGTGGGAGAGTTTTCGCGCCGATATTGAAGCGGTGGCGCTGACGCCCGAGGATAACAAGAAGAGCAGCGCCGGCCGGAAGCCGATCGATGCGATTGTGATGTTCCGGATGCTGGTTCTGCAAGCGCTCCACAATCTTTCGGACGAACAGGTTGAATTCCAGGTTCGCGACCGTTTGTCGTTCACGCGTTTTCTGCGGCTTGGCATCGAGGACGGCATTCCGGACGCGACGACGCTGTGGCTGTTCCGCGAGAAGCTCGCCAAGGCCGGGTTGATCGAGCAGCTGTTCGACCGCTTCGACCGGCACCTCGCCGCCAAAGGCTATATCGCGCGTGGCGGGCAGATTGTCGACGCCACCATCGTGCCGGTGCCGAAGCAGCGCAATAGCCGCGACGAGAACGAAACCGTGAAGGCGGGCCGAACGCCGGCGGCGTGGGAGAAGAAGCCAGCCAAACTGCGCCAGAAGGACCGTGATGCACGCTGGACGAAGAAGCACGGCCAGAGTTTTTTCGGATACAAGAACCACGTGAACGCGGATGCCAAGCACAAGCTGATCCGGCGTTACGAGGTGACCGATGCGGCAGTGCACGATAGCCAGCAGTTCGACGGGCTGTTGAACCAGGACAACACGTCGGCGGACGTGTTCGCCGACAGCGCCTATCGCTCGGCCGAGACCGAAACGAAGCTCAAAGCCCAAGGCTACAGAAGCCGCATCCACACCCGAGCCACGCGCGGTCACCCACTTTCGAGCGCCAAGCAGGAGGCGAACCGGAAGAAGAGCCAGGTTCGCGTTCGCGTCGAGCACGTGTTCGGAACTCAGCAGACTTCACCGGGTGGCCGGATGGTGCGAACCATCGGCATCATCAGAGCGCGAGCGAAGATCGGATTGCAGAACCTCGTCTACAACATTCGCCGCCTGGTGACGCTGGAACGGCTCGCCGCGGCCTGAAGGTGGGCGCTGCCCGCCGCAGCCGCGCCCCAAACCGGCCGTCGCGCAGGCAAATTGAAAGCTACATGCGATGAATACCCTCAAAATCGACGGTTGATCAGCGATACCGGTTAATCACGCGCAAGGTGCCCTCACGCCTTGCTACCCGCCCGGAGCCCGTGCAGCGATGCCGGAATCGTGTCCGGCAGCTTTCCGAGTTTTTGCACGGCGGCCAGGATGGCGGCAATGTATCCGTACGGACCGAGACCGCAGATCACGGCAGTGGAAGCGCTCGATGTGATGGAATGCCGGTGCAGTTCGTCGCGGGCGTGAATATTGGAAATGTGAACCTCGAATTTCGGGCCTTCGAAGATTTTCAGCGCGTCGATCAGCGCGATCGAGGTGAACGAATAGGCCGCCGGATTCATGATGATCGCGTCCGCCTTGCCATGCGCCGACTGGATCCAGTTGACGAGTTCGCCTTCGAGATTGGACTGGTGAAAGGAAATCGAGATCCCGAGGGTCTGCGCCAGCGCCTCGCAGCTGGCCTCGATTTCCCCAAGTGTGGTGGAGCCATAGATGTGGGGCTCCCGGATTCCCAGAAAATTCAGATTGGGTCCATTCAGGATCATGATCTTGATGGCCATGGCGCCTCCCCCCTTTTTCATCGATTCCGCTTCCTGACGGGCAGTCCTGACGCGAACCGCCAACCTTCGAAAACCCGATGACCTATCCTGCAAACCATTTGGCCGGGACGGTCACCAGTTCCGGGAAAATCACCATCAGGAACAGCACGACGAGTTGCGCGATCAGGAACGGCCAGACGCCCTTGACGAGCTCTTCCATGCTGATCTTGCTGACGCCGCAGACGACGTTCAGCACCACCCCGACAGGCGGCGTGATCAGTCCGATCGCGTTGTTGATGATGAACAGCACGCCGAAATAGACGGGATCGATGCCCGCGGTCTTGATGATCGGCATCAGGATCGGGGTCAGGATCAGGATCGTCGGCGTCATGTCGAGCGCCGTGCCGACGATCACGACCACGATCATGATCGCAAACATCAGCAGCGTCTTGTTGCCCATGAAGGGCTTCAGGAGGTCCACCACCTGGGTGGCGATCTCCGACACCGTGATCAGCCAGGACGACACCAGCGCCGCGGCCACCAGGAACATCACGATGCTGGTGGTGATGGCCGCGGAAACGAAGATACCGTACAATTGCGAGAGTTTCAGTTCGCGATAGATGCAGGTGGTCACGAACAGCGAATAGACGGCGACCACGACGGCGGCTTCGGTCGGCGTGAAAATGCCAAAGCGCAGGCCGATGATGATGATGGCGGGCAGCATCAGCGCCCAGAAGCCGTCGAGCACGGCTCTGGCGACTTCGGCCAGCGACGCCCGCGGCGGCGGCGTCAGGTTTTCCTTGCGGACCACCCACCACCACGCGCCGCACAGGCCGAGGCCGAGCATCATGCCCGGGAAAGATTCCGGCCAGGAACAGTTTTGAGATCGAGACCCCCGCAGCGACGCCGAAAATGACAAAGCCGATGCTGGGCGGAATCACCGGGGCGATGATGCCGCCGGCGGCGACGAGGCCGGCCGCATAGGCCTTCTTGTGGCCGGCGGCCACCATCATCGGCACCAGCAGCGCCGCCAGGGCGGCGGCATCGGCCGCGGCCGAGCCCGACAGCGACGCCAGGATGCAGGAGGCGAGAATGGTGACGTAGCCGAGCCCGCCGCGCAGATGCCCTACGGCGACGAGGGCGACATTGACGATGCGCTTGGCCAGCCCGCCCTTGTTCATCAGCTCGCCGGCCAGCATGAAGAACGGAATCGCCATCAGCGGAAAGCTGTCGGCGCCATTGATGACGTTCTGCGCCACGATCTGGGCATCGAACATGTTGATCGTGGTCATCAGCGCGACGCCGCAGATGATCAGGGCGAAGGCGATCGGCATGCCCAGCGCCATGGCGCCGAGCAACGAGAAGGTAAAGACCGCTATCGTCATGGCCTGCGCCCCGCCGAACGGACGGGGCTGAATCAATGTTGGGCACCGGATCGGCGAACATCAGTGCTCCTCCGATTCCCTGACGGCCACCAGGTCGGCTTCGCTGGCCTGCCCGGAGACGACCCGGAACAGGTCGTAGAGCAGCATGATGCCGGTCGACACGCCGAACACCACGCCGACGAAATAGAAAATGCCGAGCGACAGGCCTGTCGCCGGCGCGCGGTCATCGATGTTGATGATGGTCTGGCGCCAGCTTCCCGCCAGCAGCAGCCAGTTGGCAAACAGCATCAGGCCGTAATTGAGAATGAAGCAGATGCGTTTTCCCCTGGGCCCCAGCATCCGGACCAGACTGTCGACGCCTAGATGCGAGTGTTCGCGCACCGCGACGATGGCGCCGAGAAAGGTCAGCCACACCAGCAGCCAGCGCGACAATTCCTCGGAGATCGCAATGCCGGAATTGAAGCCGTAGCGCAGCACGACATTGCCGAACACCAGCACCACCATGACCGCGAGGCACAGCGCGATGACGCCCTTGAGCAACGCGCAGTACAGATCGAGTATTCGTTCCATCGGCGCCGTCGGGAGCTGGAGTTTGCGCAGGGCCGATTGGCATCGGCCCTGCGTCGCAGAAGTCGGCCGTGCTTACTTGACCGTCTTGCGGATTTTGTCCAGCTCTTCGTTGAACAGCTTCACCGTCTCCGGCTTCAGGTTGGCGGAAACCTTTTCGACCACGGGCTGGACGGCCTTGCGCATGCGCTCCAGCTCTTCCGGGGCCACCGCGTTGTACTGCATGCCCTTGGCCTGCAATTCGGCGAGCGCCTTTTGGGTCTGCAGCAGGGTCTGTTCCTTCTGGTAGCCGCGGCTTTCCTCGTAGGCTTCACGCATCATCTTCTGCTCGGTGGGAGAGAGCTTGTCCCAGAAGATCTTGCTGACGATGATGATGTTTTCCGTGAAGGTATGGCCGGTGGCGGAAACGTACTTCTGAACTTCATAGAATTTGTTGGAGAGGATCACCGTATAGGGGTTCTCCTGGCCGTCGACCGTGCGGGTTTCCAGCGCGGTGTAGAGTTCGCCGAACGCCATCGGAATGGGGTTGGCCTTGAAGGCGCTGAAGGACTCCAGATAGACCGGGTTCGGGATCACGCGAAGCTTCAGACCGGCGAAATCCTCCAGCTTGGCGATCGGATGCTTGCTGTTGGTGACGTTGCGAAAGCCGAGCCCCCAATAGCCGAGACCGATCAGCCCGCGCTGCGGCAGTACGTCCATCATCGCCTTGCCAAAGGCACCCTGGACCAGCGCATCGGCCTGATCGGTGGTGTTGACGATGAACGGGAAGTCGAGCAGGCCGAATTCGGCAACGACGGTCGCAAGCGACGTGGTGGAAGCCGACAGCATCTCCTGGGTGCCGCCGCGCAGCGCCGACTGCTGCTGCAGCTCGTTGCCGAGCTGGGAGGCGGCAAACTCGCGAATCTTGCAGCTTGCCGCCGCTCTTGGCCAACAGGATTTCCGCGAATTTCTTGACGCCGAAGCTGACGGGATGGTCGGTGTTGTTGAGATGCCCCCAACGGATCGTGCGCTCCTGGACCTCCTGCGCGGATACGGCACTGGCACAAAGAGCGCCGCCGAGCACGGCCGCGGACAGAACTGCAAACAGCCTCATTGATTCCTCCCCTGAAACGAAACGGCGCCGAGGAGCGGCTTGTTGCCGCTCGATTTCGTCTCGACACCCACTTTTGGTTGAAAACCATATAACGAAATCGTTGTCAAATGAGCATCTTCAAAATATATGATATATTTCAATTCGCATGATGATAGCTCGTCGGCCTTGGGGGTTACGCCGCTTGTCAGCTTCGCTGGCCTCTCAAGCACCATTGAAAGCGGGATTAAGACGTTGACGATCCTCGAACATTCCCAACCGCAGCCGCCGCTATCGGCCGGCGACAGCGGCTATCAGCGAATTCGCTCCGACATCATCTTCGGGGTCCTGACGCCGTCGGGACGACTGAAACTCGACTCGATGAAGGAAGATTACGGCGTCAGCGTCAGCACGCTGCGCGAGATCCTGAACCGGCTGGCGTCGGAAGGGTTTGTGGTGGCCGAAGCCCAGCGCGGCTTCGAGGTCGCCCCTGTGTCGATCCAGAATCTGCGCGAACTGGCGCAACTGCGGATCCTGCTCGAACATCACGCCATGACCGAATCCTTCCGCGCCGGCGACATGGAATGGGAAGGCCGGGTGGTGTCGGCGCATCACAAGCTGGCGGCCACCGAGCGCGCCATCCTCTCCGAGGGCGACGACCCCGAGCTTCGCAAGCGCTATGACGGCGAATTTCACCAGGCCCTGATCTCGAGCTGCGGCTCGCGCGAACTGATGCACACCCATGCGGTCGTGTTCGACAAGTATTTTCGATACGCGCTGCAGTACCGCGGCAGCGCCACGGTCGAACAGCACAAGGCCCTGCTGGACTGCGCGCTGAAACGGGATGTCGGCGGGGCAAAATCGATCCTGACCGAGCATATCAACAGCTGCGTCGCGCACGCGCTGTCGATCGGCACGCTCAGATAATTCCGGTTCGACCGGCCGCGTCCGATGCGGCGACATGGGCAAACGCGACCGCCGGCCCGAGCGTGATGCCTGGTCCGGGATAGGTGCCGCCCATCACCGACTGCATGTCGTTGCCGCAGGCATAGAGGCCGGCGATTGGCCGGTCGGCGGAATCCAGCACGCGGGCCTGGGCATCGGTGACCAGCCCCGCCGATGTCCCGATGTCGGACGGATAAAGCCGCAACGCATAGAACGGCGCCACAGCAACCGGGCCGAGGTTGGGATTGGCGCCGCCGGCCGACGCATCGCCATTGTGGTTTTGGTAGACCGTGCTGCCCCGACCGAAATCGAGGTCGCGCCCGGTCTGCGCAAACGCATTCATGCGGTCGACGGTTTCGCGCAAATTGCCAGGATCGATGTTCAATCGCTGCGCCAATTGCTCGATGCTGTCTGCCGCGGTGAGGTAGCCGTCGGCGACAGCCGCCCGGGTGCCCCACCCGCCCGGACGCACCATGCCGAGACCGTATTTTCGCAACCCGACGGCATCCGCGATCAGGAACGCGGGAATCGCCGATGGGCCCTGCGCCAGCATCTCCAGCGCGAATTGATGATAGGAGATCGCTTCATTGACGAAGCGGCGTCCGTTGCGGTCGACGACCAGGGTGCCGGGCTTGCCGCGGTCGAGCACGAAGTGCGGAAACACCGCGCTCGAACCATCGGCGCGACGCCGGATCGACGCCGGCGCAAAGAACGCCGCGCTGAGATCGCGGTCGCTGATGCGGGCCCCGATCTCGATCGCCCTGTCCTGCGCATCGCCTTGCGAGCCCGGCGCAACCGACGACCATGCAACGTCAGTTCCCAGCGCGGCGCGACGGCGCGCGGCGTGGCGGTTGAATCCGCCACCCGCGAGAATCAGTCCGCCAGCGATGCGGATCTCGCACGAGACGCCGTCCGCCTCCAGAACGGCGCCGCTAACGGCGCCGTCGGCAATCCTGACAATTTTCGCCAGCGACGCGCCGGTAGGATATCGACATCGCGCAGCAGCAGCGAATAAAGCAGCCGGCCGACCAGCGCGTTGCCCATCACCAGCCGGGTCCCCCGGCCATGGCCCAACCTGTCGCGCGCATGGCGCGCCAGCAGTTTCGTGGAATGCAGCAACGATCCGATCGATCGCGTCGACGACAGGAGATGACCGATGTCGGTCCGGTCCACCATCATGCCACCGAGCAGCGTGAACTCCGGCAACGGCGGCCGCAGCAATTTGAACGCGTCGCCGAGCAGCCGACCGTCGAACGGCAGCGGCTCCAGCGCGCGTCCGGCCAGCGCGGCGCCGTCGAGTTCCGACCGGTAGTCGGGATGACGGGCATAGGCCCGCAGGCTCACCTCGGAATTTTTTTCCAGGACCTCGACCGCCTCGGGACCGGCCTTCAGAAAAGCCGCACGCAGCGCGGCGTCCGCGCGGTTGCCGACGATCTGCTGCAGATATCTTTCGACATTCGCGGGGCTGTCGGCAGCCCCGATCGCGGACGCGTGGGGCGTGTTGGGTATCCAGATCGATCCCGCCGACAGCGCCGATGTGCCGCCGACAAATTCCGTCTTTTCCACCAGCAGCGTCCGGGCGCCGCGAATGGAGGAAAACAGCGCAGCCGACATCCCGGCCGCTCCTGCGCCGATGACGACGACGTCGTAGCCCGGCGCGACCTCGGATAATCCTGAATGCAGCAAGGTCTATCCGGAATGAAGGGTTGGGCCTTGAGTTCTGAGCGTTCTATCGCCGATCCGGGGATGCGGCAACTCCGCGCATGTGATCGCAGGCCTTTCCCTCCGGGGCGCCCGCTTGCGCCACGAAAGTCTCTGATCGGACAGAAAACAAATTAGCTGAAAGTTTTGCCGGCGTTGAAAGCGGAGGCTTGAGCTTGCCTCGAGATTCCGCTCGCCGGTCCGATCTCAGGGGCGTAATATTATACATATCCAACCTTTAGTTGTTCCTCACTTTTTGCGGCAACCAGGAGGCTGAGATGGCCAAAATTGGCGTCGAATGGATCAACGACTTCCCTCCCCCCTGCGATCAGAACGAGTTGTCATACTGCGACGAGACCTCGGTCGGCTTCCTCAATGGCATGGTGTCGCGGGGTCACACGGCGCAGTTCAACTGGGGCAACGGCAACGCTTTCGAGCGTGATTTTCGCGATCCGGCTTTCGGCGGCGACGATACCAACTGGGTCGATGCCGTGGACTTTGCGCATTTTTCGTCGCACGGGTCGACGAATGCCTCAAACGTCTTCAGCGGATTCTTCGGCGGCAAGGTAGATAACTGCACCTGGACATCCGACAAGGCGCGTTTCGGCAACCGCGAACTCGAGTACCTGTGCATCGACGCCTGCAACAGCCTCGAACTGAGCCGCGATATCATCTCGACGTGGCAGAATTCCTTTCACGGCCTTCGCATGATCCTCGCCTTCACCGACCTCGTGTCGGACTCCTGGTGGACCGGGGGCGCGGTTACAACTTTGCCCGCCGTGCCGGCAATGGCGGCCGCCTGACCAACGCGTGGCTCGACGAGTGCTACTCCTTTTGGTGCGACGACAACCCCGTGACCATGGCCGCGGGGCGAACCCAGAGCGATGCGGTGAACCGGCGCGACAATGAACGGCTCGGCGGAGGGTTCGGCGACATTCCCCGCGCCGAGGTCTCGTGGTTCGCGTGGAGATGGCGCAGCTGAGCGAGTAAGACGGCGCAAGACCCGGGCCGCAGGCCGGATGACCTGCGACCGCAGCACGACCCTCCGTGTACACGCGAATTGAGGAGCCCAGTCATGACATTTCAGTTCGAGGCAAAGTTACCGCGCAAGCTGCCCGAGGCGCTCAACGTCTATGCCCTGGACAAGCCGAAGGTCAGCAACGCGAGCCTGCTCGATTTAGCCAAAAAGTTCGGCCTGACCGGCCAGGGCAAGGACTTCATCAGTTCGTCCGACAGTCTCGGATACTTGGAAGGGCGCTGGGGGCTCGAGGTGAACCGCGTGTCGGGCGCCATCTCGTACACCCATCTCGACCGCTACGGCATCGAGACCGAGAAGGCCTTCGACCTGTCGGATGCGCGCGCGGATGGCGTCGCGCGCAAGTTCCTCGATCGGGCCGCACTGTTCAAGAGCGGCACCATGAAGTTGCGGCGCGTCACCCATATGCATGGCGCCAGCGCAGACCTGGAAAGCCGAAAAGTGACCGAGAAACTTCTCGACGCGGGCGTCGTTTACGGCCGTTTGGTCGACGACCAGCCGGTGGACGGTCCCGGCGGGTTCAGCATGGTGCATATCGACCCTGCTGCGGAAGTCGTCGGCCTCCGCAGCATCTGGAGGCCGCTCGGCAAGCGCCTGGGCAAGGTCAAGATCAAGCCGCCGGAGGCGGCGATGGAGGGTCTCCGGAAGCGGGCCGAGAAATTCCGTGGCGACACCACCGTGGTCAAGGCCACCTTTGGATATTTCGAGCTCGGACCAATCGACAGCCAGACGTCTATCGAACCCGTCTACGCATTCGTCTATATTGTTCGCGATGGCGAGGTCGCCATGAAATCTGCCTACTTGGCGCATGCGGGCGACAAGACTTTTGGTACTCTCCTCGGGAAGCGACGTTTCGTTCCCGCGGCCCAAAGGGCACGCCGCCAGTGAGAGACGACGGATCTTGATGTCTGCGACTGTGGAGGAGCTGGAGCGCCGGATGCGGCCTGGCGGTTGGTCGCCGAAACCCATGCTGCTCGCAGGCACATCACTCCCGGCGCTGCTCGAAGCCGACGCGACGCGGCTGGCAAAGCTTGGGACGACGGCGGAAGCGCTTGGATCCCGGCTGGCCGAACTCCTGCAATCGGCAGCAGGCTCGGACTGGTTCCGGCCGCGACGTCACGCCGACTACGACGTGGAGCTGCGAAAACGCAGGGGCCTCATCACCTGCCCGTGGGCTGATGAAGAGTATGCCAAATGCACGCATGGCCGTGGAGCCCGCCCGACGGCCAATGAATTCGTCATCCGCCGGGCCGGGGGCCTTGCTGTTTCCGGCTACGAGCTGAGCGCACATCTTGTCCGCGATCACGGTTTCTTCGGCGGCGCGGACACCGTTTTCAGGATCGAGCCGGACGATCTTGCCGTTCTCTTCGGTTGATCGGCGCTCTTGCTGCCCCCGTTGATGAATGACCGGAGCGACAAGGGTCGCAGCATCGGCAACCGCTGCATCGGCGAAGGCCGTGCAGTCCTCGGGCTTCACCGTCGATCGGTCGAGCCTGATTGCAGGAAAGCGATGACTTTGCTTCTGTCGTCGGCGGACGCGAGACCGCCATACGGCGTCATCTTGTGGCCCGGCACGACCTGATCGGGGCTTTTGATGAAGTGCTCGAGCTTGTCCTTGTCCCAGACGAAACCGGCCTCCTTCATTGCGCTGGAATAATTGTAGTCCGGCAGCGATCCGGCTTTCCTGCCGATGATGCTGTGCAGGTTGGGCCCTTGTCGGTTGTCGCCTTCCTTGAGCGTGTGGCAGGTTCGACAGGCATTGTTGAACACCTGTTGATCTGATGCGCCCTCCTTGCCTTGCGGCACCCGGTCCTGCGACAGCGAGGAGTGCGAGGACAGCATGCACGCCATCCCGCTCCACACCACTGTCAAGCAAATCCGCGCATGCGAGGCTTGCGGCCGACCTGCATGGGCCGAGGTGAGGAACCCGATGAACCGACGGCGCTGCATTGCATCACCTCGTCGACGAAACCATTGTGCAGTTTAAAACAGCCTCGTCAGACATATGTTCCTCAACCAGCCGGCGGCGCGAGCTGGAACCTGAGTGAGATCGCCCCGAGTTCCTTCGCACTCCCTGTCGCTTGATCCGAGGTCCGTGCTGCCTGGTCCGACGATAGGCGGAAGCGGAGATTCATCGCGGCTCGCCGGAAAATGCCTGCCGCAGTTCCGCCAGCCGGTCCAGCGCGGCCTGCGGCAGCGGACCTTTTTGAACCGCCGCAAGCGAATCTTCGAACTGCTGCGGCGTCGCCATGCCGACCAGCAGGGAGCCCATCGCCGGATGCGACAGCGCAAACCGCGTGGCGGCTTCGGTCAGGCTGGCGGCAAAGCCTTCCTCGACCAGCGGCATCAGGCGGCGCGCGCGCTCGACATCGGCATCGTAGCTCATCGCCGAACCGATCGGATCGGGCGCCGGCCCCGCTATCGGGTGACGCTCGGCCGAACCCGATAGCGCACCGCCGGCCAGCACGCGGATGCCCACCACGCCGACGCCGGCTGTCTGGGTATGATCAAACAACCGTCCATAATCCTGCGCCGGATAGTTTTGGGGCAATTTTTCGGCGGCGGATGGATTGAGCATGTTGTAGACGACCTGCGCGCTGTCGAAGACGCGCGCATCGATCACCTGATGCAGCGCCGCGGTGTCGCCCAGCGCCGAAATCCCGAGGAAGCGAATCTTGCCCTGCTGACGCAGCCGCTCGAACGCCGGCACCACCTCGTCGAGCACCTGGCGGACGCTCAGCGCCGAACCGCCGCCCGCCCCGGTAATCGGATTGTGCAAATGCAGGATATCGACCCGCTCAAGCCGCAGCCGCGCCAGGCTGCCTTCGAGCGACGCCGTCACGGCATCGGCAATGACTCGCCGGATGGCACCCGGACCTTGGTGCCGACGACCACGCCGGCCGGTTTCAGCCTTTGCAGGACGCGGCCGAGGTTGTCTTCGGATTCGCCATTGCCATACAGCACCGCGGTGTCGAAGTAGTTCACGCCTGCGGCGATCGCCTTCGCGACGGTGCGCTCCTGGTCGGCGGGATCGCCGCGCACCATCAATCCGCCCACCGCGCCGCAACCAAACCCCAGCACCGAGAGCCGCATTCCCCTGCGCCCAAATTCCCGCAATTGCATCGCTGTTCCTCCGGCCGCTACCCAGCCTGGTCGATCCCTTGACGTTATTTCAACCGGGTCTCGAAAAACACACCTGTCTGGTCGCTGAAGACGAAATCCTTCCTGGTGATCAGGATGATGGCGCGGGGGCTTTCCTGGGGTGACTTGATGGCCGCGCAGTCGAACAAGGCGGGCGACGTAATCCGACCGATCGGCTTCGCCGGAAGGAAGAATTTTCCGGTAATCGTCCCTCTCGAATATAGCGAAGATGTTCGCGCAGCCTTCGACGGCCGTCACCCGCCAAGTTCGGCCGGATGCCGCCATTGCAGAACCCGGTCGACACGTCGACAGGCCACGTTCGCATTGTGCTCGTTTCGGAATCGTGAAAACGTGTAATGAAACGTGATGACTGCGATGATGAAAAATTCGCACCAGCAGCAATTTCTCCTGGCAACCCTGCCACCGTCGCGCGGGCAAATTCGGCTGGCGCTCGGAATTGCTGCGGCGCTTCTCGTCGTATTTTTGATCGCAGCCCCGTTTGCGACGATCCAGCTGCAGCGCGTTGACGGCTTCGTTCCGGCCTACCAAAGCGTTTATGCCGTCAATGATCTCATTACCTCTGCACTGATCCTTGCGCAATTTGCCATTGTGCGCCGGTGGGCACTTTTCGCGCTTGGAATGGGCTTTCTGTATACTGCGCTGATTGCCGTTGCGCATGCGCTGGTCTTTCCGGGAGCGTTCGCGCCGACAGGACTGTTCGGGGCAGGGGTGCAGACCACCGCATGGCTCTATAATTTCTGGAAAGTCGGACTGCCGCTGGCCGTCATCGCCTATTCGCTGCTGAAGGACGATGACAGCGGGACCAATACGTCCCAACGTTCACCGGAATTCATCATCTTCCTGGGCATCGCAGTTGTGATCGCCATCGTGTGTGGCCTGGCCTGGATCGCGATTGCCGGGGAACAGTTTTTGCCTTCCCTGCTCAGTCGTGATGCCGTTCGGTATGACCGGGGTGCTGTACGGCTGGCTGCCCTGTTTCAGGAGGCATTGTGTATCGGCGCGCTTCTGCTGCTGTGGTTTCGGCGCAACTGCGTACTCGATTTATGGCTGATGGTTCTGTCTTTCACGCTTGTGCTCGATGTTACGATGAGCAGCCTCCTTGCCGCCGCCCGTTTCGATGTCGGCTGGTACGCATCCCGGATCTTTGCGTTGACTGCTTCCATCGTCGTGCTGATCGTTCTGCTTTCGGAGACCACCGCCCTCTATGCAAACCTGGCACGTTCCGTCCTGAGGCAGCGGGGCGTTCGCGCCGCGCGGCAGACTGCAATGGATGCATTGGCCGCTTCGATTGCCCACGAGATCAGCCAGCCGCTGGGGGCGATGGTGCTGAATGCCGATGCGGGGCGGCGTTGTCTTGCGCGCACGCCGCCCGATGTTGACGAGGCGCTGTCGGCCTTGAGGGACGTCGCGAATGACGGGCGCCGGGCCAGTGAAGTGATCTCGGGTCTGCGCAAGATGTTCAGGAAGGGGGCGCACGGAAGAGTATCGTTCGACGTCAACGATCTCTTTCGCGAGATGCTCGCGATTCTCGAAATCGAGCTGCGGACACATCAAGTATCGATTTCAACGAATTTCAAGGACGGCATTCCGCCGCTGTACGGCGATCGGGGCCAGTTGCAACAGGTTCTTCTCAATCTCGCGACGAATGCGATCGAAGCGATGGGCACCTCCACGGATCGGGCTCGGGTGTTGTGTCTCACCTCGGATGCCATGCAGGAGCCTTCCAGCGTCGTGCTGACCGTCGAAGACTCCGGCATGGGAATAGCCAGCGAGGATGTCGACAACATCTTCGAACCGTTCTTCACGACAAAGACCGACGGAATAGGAATAGGGCTGGCTATTTGCCGCTCGATTGTCGAGGCCCATGAGGGAACACTGAAGGCATTCGCAAAAAAGCCTCATGGTACGATCTTTCAAGTCGTCCTGCCGGCCGCCGCACCGGGATAGTCTTCCGGCAAAAGGCGTCGCTTTCGCCGCCCGTGCTGATTGCGGGCCTTTGTGCCGCCACACGTGCGGCGTTAAGGTCGCTTCTGTCCAACGAGCTGGCTCGCACCCCCGCGACCGCGATCGCCAAAGGCAATCGATTGCTGCGTCAGGTCATGAAGATCGTCACGCATCCGGCGACCATCATCACAGGGGTCGTCTGCGGGCTGCTGTTCGGGTTCTTTTTTCCCCAGCAGGCCCATGCGCTGGTGCCGTTCGCGAAACTTTACGTCGCCCTGCTCTCGATGAGCATGTTGCCCATCCTCGTGACGGCGCTCACCTGGGGCATCGGACAGATGTTGCGCAACGAGACCACCCGCGCGGTCTTCTCGCGCATGGCCTTGTCCTATGTGCTGCTGCTGCTGATTCCAGCCGCGGCGGCGGTGCTGGTGTGCGTCGTTCTCAGCCCTGGCGAAAGTCTGGGCGAGAGCGCTACCGCAGCACTCGGCCAGCAGCTCGCCAGCGAGCCGGCGGTCGAATCCGGCGGTCCGATCATGGCGTTCCTGCAGGGCATGGTGCCGCCCAATATCTTCGCCGCGCTGTCGGGCGCGCATTTCATCGGCATCGTTTTTTTCTGCGTTCTGCTCGGCCTTGCGCTCGGCGTCGTCAAATCATCAGGTGCCGACGATACGCTGCGGATGCTGAATGCCCTCTACGAGGCATTTGCGACCATCTTCCACTGGGTGCTGATCCCGCTGCCGCTCGGCCTGTTCGCGCTCGGCGCGGCTCACGTGGCGGAGGCCGATCGGGAGTTGCTGGTCGCGCTGGTACGCTATGTCGGCTATTTCTACCTGGCGGGGCTGGTGGCGGTAGCCGGGCTGACGGCGGTGCTGTCGATCGTATGCCGCAAGGCGCCCTGGCGGGTGCTGTCCGATCTCGGCCAGCCCCTCATCATCGCCTTTGCCACCGACAACCCGCTGGCCGCCCTGTATTCCGCGATCGAAGCCCTGCAGGAGCGGTTCGGCGTCGACCGCCGCGTCGTCGACACGGTCACGCCGTTTGGCGTCCTCGCCAACCAGCACGGCCAGGTGCTGCTGTTGACCTTTACCGTCATTTTTCTCGCACAGGTCTACGGCGTTTCGCTCGGCACGGCCGCGATCGTCATCGTCGCGGTTTCATGCCTGATCTCGGGTGCTGCGGCAGTCGGAGGCGGCCCGGCGCTGGTGCCGATCCTCGCGCCGATCCTGTTGAATGCGCAGATCCCCGACGCGCTGGCGGTCGTGGTGCTGGCGACCACGCAGCCCGCGGTCGCGCCGCTGGTCTCGCTGCTCACCGTGCTGGGTACGGCCGCGCTGACCGTCATCACAGCAAAGCCGGGGAAATCCGCATGAATGCGAGACCGTGGCGTGTATGGGTGATGGGCGCATTGCTGGCATCGGCGATGCTGCCGCCGGCGCCATCCGCCACGGCGGCACCTTCGAGCTTTCCCGATATCCGCCAGGTGCAGGAGCGCGGCGCGCTTCGCGTCGGGCTGGTCGCCAAGGACATTCCGCCGCTGCTGGTGACCGGAAGCGACGGCCAGCCGGCCGGCATTGAAATTGCCATGGCCAACGGCCTGGCGAAGCGCCTCGGGGTCAAGCTTCAGTTCGTGCGCACCGCCGCGACCCACGATGAGTTGGTGGCCCAGGTCGCTGCCGGCGAAGTGGACGTTGCGGTGTCTTCGGTTACGCGGACCGTCGAGCGGGCCCAGGCGGTGCGCTTTTCGCGGCCGTATTTGACGCAGTCAGTGGCTGTAGCGTTGAACCGGGTGCGCGCGTTGCGGGAGAACATTGGTTGTCCGGACACCCCTGCCGATGCGGCGGCACTGGCGGCGCGGCCGGGCGGACTCGGCGTCACGCGCGGCGGCGCCTATGAACAGGCGCTGCGCAACCAGGACAAAATCGTCAATCCGGTGGTGTTCGACACCGTAAGCGAGCTCCAGGAAGCCCTGGAAACCGAGACGCTACTCGCCGGCCTGGGCGGCGAGATCGGGTTGCGCGAGTTGTTCGCCCGGCACCCGGCGGCCCGTATCAGGCTCAAGCTTTGCCTGGTGGGCGAGCAGAAGGACCAGATCGCCATTGCGGTGCGGCCCGACGCACCCAATCTCGCCGCATGGATCGATGTGGTTCTGGACAGCGTCGGCTTGCAGCTGAAACCCAGCGGCATCTTCACCCTCGGAACGGACTGGAGCTTCTGAACGGCAAGCGGGAAAACAAGGGTGACCCACGCTTTGTCCCGAGCCCCATGAAAGGGCTTCGAAGTGACGGAAATCATGGTATCGTTGCCTTGCGGGGGCGGCTAACGGGATAGGCACCCGGTTGCGCGAAGGCCGTGGACTGGCGTCCGCGACCGCTGAAATGGCAGCAATGAAAATAACCTCGGAAACGGATGCCATGGCGCCGGGATCCCGGACGGGATCGAGCGCTCAACACTCAAATGCATCCGGATCGTCGGAACTGAAAGGCGCGAGCATCCTGCTGGTTGAGGATTCCTGGCACTCGGCAATGCCATGAAGCGTCTGCTTCGTGTATTGGGAGCGGATGTAGCCGGTCCGGCTGCCACCATAGCGGACGCCGAGCGCCTGGTTGCCGAGCGCACTCCCGATGTAGCCATCGTCGACATCAATCTGCGAGACGGCGAGCGGGCCAACGGCCTGATTGATCGATCTGCACGAACAACGCATTCCAGTCGTCGTGGTCACAGGTTACACGGCCGTTTCTCTACCTCTCTGGAAAGGCCGAAGCCGTTCTGCAGAAACCCGTCAGCGTGCGAGACGTTTCTGGCGGTCTTGCGCCCGATCATTGCCCGGACGGACGGATCGATGAGAGGTTCTCTCACGCGACGTCGGCCATGTCCGCTTTGAGTGGTATCTCGATTGTACAGGATACGCCCTCGGACGAAAACGCGAGGTCGACCGTACCACCGAGCTCGTGAGGGATGAGATCGCAAATGAGGCTGGTTCCGTACCCGTATTGAGACGGAGCCGATACCGGCGGACCGCCCGTCTCGCGCCACCGCAACACCATTATCAGGCACTGTCGCCGCGTCGCCGCTGTTCCGGCATTCCCAGCTTACGGACACCCGGCCCTCCGGGATCGACAGCGCGCCATATTTGGAGGCGTTCGTTACGAGTTCGTGCAGCACCATCGCCAGCGCCTCGGTTGCCGCAGCGGTGAGCGCGATGTCGGGCCCGCAAGTCGTCGTATTTGCATTTGTCGCATAGGGAGCCAGCTGGTGGCGGACAACATCCGCGACGCGAACGCCCTGCCAATTGATTCTGGCTCAATAACTCATGCGCAACTGCCATGCTCTGGATGCGCTGATCGAGTGCCTGGACAAACTCGTCGATCGTGCTGCTGCCCTGTCGCGTGTACATGGCGACCACGCCGACGCGCGCAAGCACATTCTTGACGCGGTGGTCAAGCTCTGCGACCAGCAGGCGCTGGTGCTCGTCAGCTCGCTTGCGCTCCGTGATGTCGAGGGTCAGGCCCTTGATGCGCACGCATTTCCCGGCCGGCGTCGAACTCGGCCGTTGCTGTTTCCTCGAGCCACATTTCCCGGCCGTCGGGGCGCAACACGCGAAACTCGACCGCATACGAAGGCTTGTCGGGCCGGACACCCCGCACTTGCGCTTTGAAGTGCGCGCGGTCATCCGGGTGAATCATCGCGAGAAAGCGGGCTGCCGTTAAGGGGCTTGCCGGTCGTACCCAAGAATCTTCGCAGCGTTGGCGCTGTGATGTGAAAAACCGGTGCGGGCATCCCATTCGAAGGCCATGACCGCGCCCGCCGCCAGGGCCTGTTCCAGCCGGGCCGCACCCTCGCTGAGCGCTGCCTCGTGCTGACGCCGCTCCGCGAACAGCGCGGCAAGAACGAGCGTGACGAGCGAAGCCCTCAGAATCCCCGCCTGGGCGGCCGCGATGCGATCGACGATCGGGAGTTCGGGGTCGCCGAAATGTCCAATACCAAAGGTTGTCGTCCACACGATTGTCAGCGCAACGATGAACCCGGCCGCCGCGGCGAACACCGGCTGGCAGCGAGCCGCCAGCCACAGCAACGGCGGGACCAGCAGAGCGATCGTCACCACAGCTCACCCATGATCCGCGCGGCAGAAAGACAACAAGCGCGCTCAGCAACGTTATCGCCGCGAGCGCCACGGCAGCTTCCGACGGCCTCGTTCGGCGACGGCGGGTCGCGTACGGCCGCGGCAATTCCGATCAGCAGCGGCGCAACCGTCACGATGCCAAGCGCGTCGGATGCGAACCAGTGCTGCCAGATGGTCAGGCTCGGCACTGTCGAGAAGTGAAACAGCTTGAACCCCAGCGTTCCACCGGCCCCGGAGATGGCAGTCGCGAGGACCGCAGCCGCCAGCAATCCCAGGACGTGGCGCAGCCGGTCGAGGGTGAACCCCGAACCAAACTAGCGCTCGATCAGGCCAGCCGCAAGCAACGCCTCACCGGCGTTGCACAAGGCGAAGATGGCAGAGCTCGCGACAGTCCTGTCTCCCAATAGATTGGCTGCGATCGTTGCGGCGGCCGCCCCGATTGCCACTGGCCATCTGGCACGGGGACCAAGCGCTATCAGGACGCCCGCGGCAACCCCGGAGGCCGGCCAGAACACCGCCACGCCGTCAGGTTCTGTCAGCAGGGAAAGACTAAGCCGCGCCGCCAGGAAATAGGCGATGCCAACCGCCACGGCCACTGCCGATCGCGGTGACCCATTGGCGAGTGGGATCAGTGAGCGCCCGCCACGGCTCCACGCGCCTGCCAGTCAAAAGCTCCCCCGATATCGAATGACCCCAGCCTTACCGATCAAAGCACGGGGGCAAATTGTCAGCTAGGAGCCTGTCTGAGTAGAGACTGGTCAAGAGGGAGCGAGTTTGATTCCTTGCGCAGCCATGAGCAAGGAATTTCGCCCCTGGAAGATCGACGAGGCCCAGCTTCTGCCGCCGAGCGTGCAGGATTATGTGCCGCGGGACCACATTTCGCAGCTGATCGTGTCGCTGGTCAGGGAAAGCCTTGATCTGTCGGCGATCATAGGCAGCTACCGAAGCGGGCTGGGGCAGCCGCCGTTCGATCCGCGGATGATGACGGCGCTGCTTCTGCACGGCTACGCGAGCGGTGTCTATTCGTCGCGGCGGATCGCCAGGGCGGCGGTGGAGCGGGTGGACTTCATGATGATCGTGGCGGGCGATCCGCCGGACTTCCGCACGATCTCGGAGTTCCGGCGGCGGCACCTGAAGGCGCTGGCCGAGCTGTTCGTGCAGGTATTGAAGCTCGCCGAGAAGGCCGGGTTGGTGAAGCTCGGTCACGTTGCGCTCGACGGCACGAGGATCAAGGCGAACGCGTCCAAGCACAAGGCGATGAGCTATGACCGCATGAAGAAGCGGGAAGCCGAGCTTGCAGCGGAGGTCGACCGCTGGCTCAAGGCGGCGGAGGCCGCCGATGCGGAGGAGGACAAGCTCTACGGCGACAAGCGCGGCGACGAGATGCCCGATTGGGTGGCCGACAAGCAGAAGCGGCTTGCGAAGATCCGCGAGGCCAAGGCCGCGCTGGAGGCCGAAGCCAAGGCCGCAGCCGAGGCGGAGCGCAAGGCGCGGGCCGAGGCCGAGGAGCGCCGCATTGCCGAGGGAGGCAAGAAGAACGGCAAGACGCCCGCGCCGCCGAACACGGAGCCCGACGGCAAGGCGCAACTTAATTTCACCGACCCGGAGAGCCGCATCCTGAAGACCAAGGACGGTTACATCCAGGGTTACAACGCCCAAGCCGCGGTCGATGGTGCTCATCAGATCATCGTGGCGCAGACGCTGACCAGTTCCTCCAGCGATCAGGCGCAACTGGCGCCGTTGCTCGACGGGATCAGGGCCAATCTGGGGACCAATCCCGACGAAGTATCGGCCGACGCCGGCTACTGCTCCGACGCCAATCTTCGCATGATCAAACGGCGGCGCATCGAGGGCTACATTGCCACCGGAAGGCAGAAGCACGGCACCAAATCCGCCACCGCGAACAAGGCTTCAAGACCCGGCTCGCTGATCGCCAGGATGAGCACCAAGCTTAAGCGCGCCGGCTACCGAAGTCGCTACCGCTTGCGCAAGCAGATCGTCGAACCCGTCTTCGGACAGATCAAACAGGCAAGAGGGTTCAGGCAATTCCTGCTGCGCGGCACCGAAAAGGTCAGCACAGAATGGGCGCTCATCTGCACCGCTCACAACCTCGTCAAGCTGGCAAGGGCCGCCTGAGCCGCCATCATCAAGATAAAACCGCCTTCCCAAGGCTAACTGGACAGGCTCCTAGGGATGGGTCGGATTGATATCGCGGGTACGCTTGAGCCGTTGCCTATCTTGAATAGCGTTGCAGGATCCCCACAACTGACGCAGAATTTCGCGTGCACATGCATTTCCGGATTTCGCCAAGCCCTTGATCGGGCGCGCATTCGCGCGACCCGCTTGCTCCGGTCATGCCACTTCCGTCTTCTCCGGGCCGCCGTCGGCGATGCCAACAACATAAACCTCGGCTGTTACCATTCTGCCACGGACTTCGGGCGCTGCCTGTGCCCTAGTAGTGAATGCCCGTCATACTCGATGCCTCGTGGCTCGCGGCTGCTTTCCGGTTAGCTGCCACTGGTTGAAAATTCCGCCCAGAGGTTTGCAATGGGACCAAGCGAGCCAGAATCCGCGTCATTGACTGTGCGGTACTGGCTGCGGTTCTGCTGCTTTGCCCTGACGTTTCCCATGCCGACCAGGGCGGCAGCTCATTCTGGTTTCCGGGGCAGTTTGCCAGCCTCGCTGCCGTGCAGCAGACCCCGGGCTGGGCACTCAGTGTGAACTATTACCATGCCAGGGTCGCGGCGGCGGGGAGTGCTGCGGCGGCGAGACAGATCCTGGCGGGTGGAATTCCCGCCAACGTAAACGTCAATCTGAATCTGAGCCTGGTCGGGCGGGCCGATCTGGTCGCCCTCACGCCAACCTATACGTTCGCGACGCCGGTGCTTGGCGGCCAATTGATCGCAGGCGTCGCCGGCCAGTACGGCAAAGCGGCCGCCAGTATCGCCGGAACGCTGACGGCGATCTCAGGACCTACGGTGGTGACGCGCAGCGGAGTGCTCGAAGGCTCGCTTGTCTCCTATGGCGACCTCGCACCGTTCGCGGAACTGCTATGGAGCCATGGCGTCAACAATTACATGGTCTACCTCACCGGCAATATTCCCGTCGGTGATTATGATCCGCTGCGGATTCCCAATATCGGGCTCGGGCACGGTGCGGTCGACATGGGAGGCGGCTATACCTGGCTCAACCCGGCGACGGGCTACGAATTCTCGGGCGTCGTCGGCTTTACCTACAACTTCAAGAATCCCGCCACGCAGTACCGCAGCGGCATCGACTTTCACTTCGACTGGGGCGCATCGCACTACCTGACCAAGCAGCTTTTCGTCGGCGTCGCCGGCTACGCCTACCAGCAAATCACCGACGATAGCGGCCAGAACCCGATCCTCGGCGGCTTCAGGTCGCGCGTTTTCGGTGCCGGTCCGCAAATCGGATATAACTTTCCGGTCGGCGACATGCAGGGTTTTCTGGGCCTGAGGGGATACGGCGAATTCGGTGCAGCCAATCGTCCATCGGGATGGAATACGTGGCTGACATTCTCCATTTCCCCGAACGCGCCCGCCGCAGTGACACCAAAGAAGCATTTGGTCGTGAAATAAGCCCTGCCCAAACCGGACGTCGGCGGCGATCGGCCGATGTCTTGAAATCATTCTCGACCGAATTGGGCTGTCCGGGTCATCCAGTTTTCGCCGTTTGCTGCTAACGGTGGACATCACGAGTGGTCCGGTTCGTGCGAATACAAACCTCATGCGGTGCAACAAGCGGCAAAGCTACTCGATCACCTCGTCAGCCGTGATGAGCAGAGACTGCGGTACGGTCACACCGAGTGTCCTTGCGGTCTTGAGATTGATAACCAGCTCAAGCCTGGTAGGCGCCTGCACCGGCATGTCGGCCGGATTTTCGCCCTTGAGGATGCGATCGACATAACCCGCCGCTCGGCGGACCGGATCGAGCGTGTCAGGTCCATATGTCATCAGGCCACCGTCTACGGCGTAATAGCGATAGGGGTAAATCGTTGGCAATTTGTGACTGGAAGCAAGACTGATAATGAGCTTGCGACGAACACCTGTGCCGCCTGACGTTACAATCATGCCGCCATGGCCGGAGCGTGCGAACGCCGCGACGTTGCGTTCGATTTCGTCGGTGTCGCGCACGTTCACCGGCGTGAGCTCGACACCAAGCGAGTGCGCTACTGATCGAACAGCCGCGAATTGTCCGATTCCAGCCGCAGAAGTCGGGTCACGAAGCACCAGGGCTCGGGTCATGTTTGGTGCGATTTGCTTGAGCAACTCGGCCCACTTGCCGCTCATGCTGTATTCGAAATTCGAGAAACCGGTGATGTTGCCGCCCGGGCGGGCCATGCTTTGGACGAAGCCGGCGCCGACCGGATCCGGAGCGTTCACGAACACGATCGGGATGGTACGAGTGGCCTGTTGCAGCGGCGCAATCGCCACACTGCCTATGGTCAGGATAACGTCCGGCGCAAGCGCGACCAGCTCCGCCGCGTCGCGGCGACCGCGGTCGGCATCGCCCCCGATCTGGCGAATTTCGATTTTGAGATTGCGGCCGACCATCCACCCCAACTGCTGAAGTGCTTGCTCGAACACCGCGATCCGCGCCTGCGCCTCCGGATCGTCCGATCCGAGAGTATTGAGCATGCCAATGAGGCGTACGCGCTCGGGCTGTTGCGCGCGAACCGCAAGGGGTAACGCGACAGCCACACCACCCGCGACACCGAGAAAATCCCGCCGACACATGTCCACTCCTGGCCCCTCGACAAGGCATCGTATCAGCACGAACGAACTTGGATAGGGCTGGAAACGACTCGAACGCTGCAAGCCTGGAGCCTGGCTGATGTCCGCGCATCAACGGATATTGCGTGTTAGCTGCGATGTCCGCCGCTTGTCTCGGCGACGGACATGGCTGCGGTCGCCATGAGCCCGCTCACGCCACCCGGATGAGTCCCGGCACGGCGCGCTTGCCGCGCACTTCCGCCTCCTCGAACTCGGCGGCTGATATCGCCCGGTCGAGCGCGCCGCGCAGCTCTTTTGCGGTCTCCAGCGTCAGCTCGATGCCGGCCCGGGCCCCGGGGTCGAGGCCGGTGTTGATGAAGTCGAGCGTGATGACGTCGCCGAGCGGCGCATGGCGGGCGTGGTCATAGGCCACCACCGTCGTCGAGAGCGGAAACCATTGGTCGCCGCGCTTGGCCATGCCCTCGGCGCGGGCGATCTCGATAATGGACGTGCACATGTCCGCCCCCTCCTATTTCGCCAGATGCTTGCCGAAGAAGGCGAACACCTTGCTCCAGCCGTCCATCGCCTGCTCTGGCCGGTACAGCGGCCGGTGCCAATAGAAGAAGCCATGGCCGGCGC
The DNA here is from genome assembly GCA_963706975.1 of uncultured Alphaproteobacteria bacterium. Taxonomy (GTDB): domain Bacteria; phylum Pseudomonadota; class Alphaproteobacteria; order Rhizobiales; family Xanthobacteraceae; genus Bradyrhizobium. Next base: position 16,868 of record CAVPOL010000050.1, on the reverse strand, counting down.
CGTCGTAGCGGTGGAATTCGTGCGTCTTGCCGTGCTTCTTGAGCTCGGCCTCGTGCAGGTCGACCTGCTCGGGGCTCGGCGCGCGGTCGTCGTTGCCGAACAGGCCGAGCAGCGGGCAGCTGAGATCCCCGGTCATCTCGATCGGCGCGACCGGCGTTTTGGCATTGAGCTCCTCCTTGCCCATCACCACGCGGCCGCCCCAGAGCTCGACGCAGGCATCGACGTCCTTTCGCTGGCAGGCATAGATGAAGGCGTGCCGACCGCCGGAACAGGAACCGAAAATGCCGACCTTGCCGTTGTGACCGGACTGCGAACGCATCCACTTCACCGCGGCCGCGGTGTCGCCGACCATCTGGGCGTCGGCAATGCCGCCATCGGCGCGCACTTTTGCCGCCACGTCGTCCGGGTTGCCCTCCCCGGCGCGTTCATAGAGGTTGGCGCAGATCGCGAGATAACCGTGATGCGCGAACCGGCGCGTCGTCTCGATGTAGAGTTCGCTCCAGCCCGGCAGATGATGGACCAGCACCACGCCCGGAAACGGCCCGGGACCGGACGGCCTCGCCACATAGGCCGTGATCGGGGTGCCCTTGTCGCCTTCGATGGTGACGTTTTCGCAAGTCATGCCTCGGTAGAATGACATCCGTACTCCCTCCATGCGCGTCAGCCTTGCCTGGCTGCCGTCGATTGCTGTCCTGGCCGCTCTTCACTCATACCCCGACCGCACACGCTCCCGCGGTTCAGAACGGCGACGAGCACACCGATCGACAATTACCCTGCTCACCGTTTTCCATACTCCGTGAAAACGTAGTCCCTTGCCTTCACGACGGTGTGACACGCGAACCCGCACTTGGCGTCGTTCGCCTGCGGCGGCTTGTCGGCCTCGGTGCCGGGCGTGAACGTGCCGGACGCGGCGTCATATTTGAACACGGCCCATCCCCATCCGCCGCTGTCCGCGAACCTCTTGCTGTCCTTCACCATGAAGTCCACGTCATGCAGGGCGCCGGGCACCGCTGCATCCGGAAAGTACTGGTTCATTTTCGGGGTCCAATGGATTTTCGCCATCTTGACACCATCGGGGAAAGGCTTGCCATTGTCGGGGATGCCGGCCTGGTAGGCCTCGATCATCTCGGGGTTGGCGAGGATCACGGCGACCAGCTTCAGCTTGTCGCTGTTGCTGGTGGCAACAACCTGCCAGCCTTCGTACCCCCTGAACTCGGAGAACGCGAGTCCACCCGGCACTTTCAAGGTGTACTTGTCCTGCTGCGCAAGGGCCATCCCGCCGAGGACGGTGAGGACAAGCGCAGTGAGTGCAATCGCCGTGGTTTGAGTTTTCTTCATGGGCTTGCTCCCGGAAAGTCAAATGAGTAGCGTCCCGCCCTTCATTCATACCCCGGCCGCGGCACCAGGTTCATCAACATATTGACATAGCCGCCATCCACCGTGATCTCGTCGCCGTTGACATAGGATGATCGGTCGCTGGCAAGGAATAAAATGACGTCGGCCATGTCCTGCGGCATGCCGATCCGACGCAACGGCACCACGGAGGAGCGGCGCTCCGTCACCCCCGGCGTGTCGTAGAACGACTGGCTCATCGGCGTGATCACCATGCCGGGGTTGACGACATTGCTGCGGATGCCCTGCGGTCCCCATTCGCTGGCGAGCTGGCGCGACAGCATGATGACGCCGGCCTTGCTGACGCTGTAGGCGCCGCTCTGGCCTTGCGCGTGGCTGCCCGCGATCGAGGCGACATGAACCAGACTGCCACTGCCGAGCTTGCGCATCTGCCGCCCGAAGATGCGGGCGCACAGGAAATAGCCGGTCAGGTTGACGGAAAGCACCGCATTCCATTCGGCCAGCGACAACGTCTCCAGCGCGCCCGGACGCAGCACCGCCGCGGCGTTAACCAGCACGCTGCAATAACCCAGCGCCTTCTCGATCGCCTCGGATGCATCGGCGATGCTTTCCGGATTCGAGGTGTCGCAGCGCATCACGACATGGTCGCGGCCCGCTTCAGGCAATTCCGCTGATGTCGCCGCGAGCCCGGCTTCGTCGAGATCGATGGCCGCGACACGGGCCCCGGCCCGGGCAAGACTGATGGCCACGGCCCGGCCGATGCCGCCGCCGCCGCCCGTCACCACGCAGACGCGGTTTTGCAGGCCAAGCCAGTCGGAGGGGGTTGGTTCGGTCATGGCGATGGTTCCGATGTGGTGGGGTGGCGCCGATAGCATAGCCGAAAACGTCATGGCGCTGGCAAGGCGTGCTTTTGCGCCCGCCATTTTCGCTTCGCCAACGGGTCGCACCCCGTTGGCGTTGCCGGCCTCGGACGTGCTAGGGAGTTTCTCCGACGTTGGTGATGACCACGGCTGTCTTGTCGAAGTGTGCCGTGATTTCAAGCGTGCCGCCGAGCGCTTCGATGTAACGGCGCAAGTTGCTCACATGCATGTCACCACGCTTTTCAAGCTTTGCCACGGCGGGCTGGTTGACCGTGAGTGCCGCCGCGACTTCCTCTTGCGACAGAGAACGCGCCTTGCGCAACTCCTCGAGCGTCATCGCCTCGCGCAACTCGGCGGCCTTTGCCGCCACGCGCGCCCGGCGCGCGGGTGTGAAGTCCTTGGTCAGATCGCTGAAGGGCCGGTGTCCGGTCATGTGATCAATCCTTCCTTTCTGATCTCGGCGATGTACACGTCATAAAGTTGGTCGGCGATCGGGACCATTCGCTCGTAGAAGCGATCGTCGCCCGTCTTGTCGCCGCCAATAAGCAGGATCGCCGACCGCCGGGGATCGAAAGCGTAAAATACCCGCAACGGCCTTCCACCACTCTGCACGCGCAGCTCACGCATTTGTGCGTGCTTCGATCCGTTAATCCCCGACGAATAGGGGAAGGGCAGATGCGGTCCTTGTTCGATCAACAGTAATCCGGCGGCAGTCAGGTCATCCTGCTGCGCCTCGCTGAGGCCATGGTACCATTCTGCGAACTCGTCAGTGTGCTCGACGTTCCAGGCCATCGAAAAGCAATATATTCCATTGATGGAATGTGTTCAAGAGGGAGGTTTTTGCCCCTCACGCCTTCCCCGCCCCGCGCTGTCCCCTTCTCCGCTCCACCGTGATCTCCGCCAGGATCGACATCGCGATCTCTTCCGGCGTGATGGCGCCGAGGTCGAGGCCGGCGGGCGCCTTGACGCGGTCGAGCGCTGCGGCGTCGATGCCTTCGGCGATCAGCTTTTCGCGCAGCGCCGCCATCTTGCGGCGGCTGCCGACGAAGGCGTGATAGTCGGCGTCGGTCGCAACCGCGGCGCGCAAGCGCGGCTTCGTCGCCCTTGCCTTGCGTCGAGACGACGATGAAGCGGCTGCGCTTCGGTGAGCCGGCCGAGCGCAAAACCGTCGACCAGCATGTCGGCGTCGGGAGCCGTCGGCAGGTCGGCCGCGGGCGCCGCCACCGTGACGTGATAGCCGAGCGGCCGCGCCTGGGCGGCGAGCGACAGCGCCACCGGGCTGCCGCCGAAGATCACCAGCGAGGGATGCGGCAGCACCGGCTCGACGAAAATGTCCATGGTGCCCTTGCTCGGGCACATGTTTTGCGCGAAGCGGACGCCGTCGCGGTTCTCGCCGGGCTTGACGCCGAGTTCGGCCAGCAGGTTTTCCGGCTGCACCGAGACCATGCGCGGCTCGCCGTCGGCCAGCGCCTCGCGCGCGGCCTTCAGCACCGCGCCGCGGGCGCAGCCGCCGCCGATCCAGCCGGCCACGATGGTGCCGTCGGGGCGGATGATCGCCTTGGCGCCGGCCTTGGCGGCCGTCACCGACACGGTGCGCACCACGGTGGCCAGCACGAAAGCCTGCTCGGCGGCCTTCAGCCGCGACACCAGATCCATCACTTCGACATGCGCGGTCATGGCGTCGCCTCCGTCACAGCTTCGCCAGATAGGGTTCGAGCGCGGCCAGGCTCTTCAGCGTATGGGCCGGCGCGTAGAGGTCGACATGCGGCAGCGCCGCCTTGATGCCGGCGGCCTCGGGCGCATAGCCTTCCCAGCCCATCATCGGGTTGAGCCAGACGATGCGGCGGCAGCGGCTGGCCGAGCGCCGCCATCTCGCGGCCGAGCAGCGCTGCGTCGCCGGTCTCGTAGCCGTCGGAGACGATCATCACGCAGGTGCGCGAATGGATGACGCGGGCGGCATGCCAGCGGTTGAAGGTCTGCAGGCTTTCGCCGATCCTGGTGCCGCCGCCGGCGCCCTGCGCCATCATCGACAGCCGGTCGAGCGCGCGGCTGGCATCCTTTTCCTTCATCGCATCGGAGACATGGGCGAGCCGCGTGTGGAACAGGAACGCCTCGGCCTCGCGAAATTCGTCCAGCACGCCATGGATGAAGCGCAGGAACACGCCGGTGTACATGCTCATCGAGCCGGAGGCGTCGAGCAGCATGACGAGCCGCAGCGGCTTTTCCTTGCGCTGCCGCTTGACGAGGCTGATCGGCACGCCGCCATGGCTGATGTTGCGGTGGATGGTGCGGCGCAGATCGAGCCGGTAGCCGCGCCGCCGCGCCAGATCGCGGCGGGTCAGCCGTGTGCGCATGGCCTTCGCCAGCCGCGCCGCGACGGCGTGGGCCTCCTCGATCTGGCCGGGGTCGGCCATCTTGCGGAAATCCATCTCGGCGAGTTTGTCGGCGCGCGAGGCGCCTTCCATGCGGCCTTCGCCGGCGCGGTCTTCGGGCGCATCCTCGGTCGAGGGAATCTGGTCGATCGCCGCTCGCCGCCGGCTGCGCTCCGACCTGGTATCCTGCAGGCTTTTCAGCGACGGGACTGTTGGCTGCCTTGGCCGAGCCCATGGTGACCGAGCGCGATCGCACGCGCTTGCCGAGCCAGAACGCATCGAACAGGCCGTCGAATTTCTCCCAGTCGGACTTGCGCGCCGAGAACAGATGCTTGAAGGCCGAGCGCAGCAGGCCGGGCTTTGCGGCATAGCCGGCCGCCATCAGCGACGCGGCATCCTGGCCCTCCTGCAAGCCCGACCGCAAAGCCGTTGTCGCGCAGCGTCCGGAGAAACGCCGCGAGCTTCGTCGAGACGAGCCGTGAGACTTCGTCGAGTTCGTCGATAGCCGGGAGTGGTGCCGCAGCAGCTCATGCGACCTTCCCCAGCAGCCGTTCGGTGACTTCGCGCGTGACCCGCGCCTTGTCCTCGTGGGTCTTCAGCAGGCACATCAGGGTTTCGTGCACGATCTCCGGAGCGTCGTGCAGGTCGCGCACATCGAGCCCGACCAGCGCCGCCGCCCAGTCCAGCGTTTCGGCGACGCCCGGCACCTTGCGCAATTCCTCCTTGCGGATGCTTTCGACCATCCGCGCGATCTGCAGCGACAGCGAGGCGCCGGCGCCCTCGATCCGCGCCATGATGATGCGCGCCTCGCGGTCGACGTCGGGATAGTCGACATAGTGATAGAGGCAGCGGCGGCGCAGCGCGTCGGACAGTTCGCGCGTGCCGTTCGAGGTCAGCACGACATGCGGGATCGAGGTGGCCGTGATGGTGCCGAGTTCGGGGATCGAGACCTGGAAATCCGACAGCAGCTCGAGCAGGAACGCCTCGAACTCCTCGTCGGCGCGGTCGATCTCGTCGATCAGCAGCACCGGCGGCTGTGTCGCGGCGGATCGCGGCCAGCAGCGGCCGTTCCAGCAGGTATTTTTCCGAAAAGATCTGGTCCTCGATCGGCGTCGGCGATCCGTCGCCGCGATGGCGCCTCGATCGCCAGCAGCTGGCGCTGGTAGTTCCACTCGTAGAGCGCGGCCGACTGGTCGAGGCCCTCGTAGCATTGCAGGCGGATCAGTTCGGTGGCATGCACCGAGGCCAGCGCCTTTGCGACTTCGGTCTTGCCGACGCCCGCCTCGCCTTCGAGCAGCAGCGGACGTTTCAGCAGTTGCATCAGCGAGATCGCGGTCGCGAGCTCGGCGTCGGCGATGTAGCCGGCGGCGGCGAGGCGCTTGGCGATCTCGTTCGCGGGTGTTCATGGGCGATGAGTTCCTCTTCGCTGCATCTCCCCCTCCCGCCGCGAAGCGGTGGGAGGGGTGGGAGTGCGGAGGTCATCCGCGCGTACCACTGTCAGCAGAGTCTCGCAAGCACGCGCTCCAGCGCCGCCCTCTCCGCCACGCGCAAGGGCGCGATGGCATCGGCAGGCCGCAGGACGACCGTCAGCGGCGCGACAACGGCTTCGCGCTACGCCGCAACACTCCCAGCTCCTTCGCCGCCTTCCAGTTGCGCCAGTAGTCGTGCGGCATCTGGATGTGCGTGCGAGCCGAGGAAGGAGAAGGCGTCGTTGACGGCGTTGGAGAACGCCGGCACGCCGCCGACATTCGGGCTTTCGCCGACGCCCTTGGCGCCGATCGGATGGTGCGGCGACGGCGTCACGGTGAAGTCGGTCTCCCAGTGCGGCGTCTCGACCGCGGTCGGCATGAAGAAATCCATGAACGAGCCGGTCACCACATTGCCGGTCTCGTCGTAGCGGATCTCCTGGCCCATCGCGATGGCGAAGGCCTCGGTCAGGCCGCCATGCACCTGGCCCTCGATGATCATCGGGTTGATGCGGGTGCCGCAATCGTCGAGCGCGTAGAAGCGCCGGACCTTGTAGACGCCGGTATCGACGTCGATGTCCATGACGCAGATATAGGCGCCGAACGGATAGGTCATGTTGGGCGGATCGTAGTAGCTCACCGCCTCCAGCCCCGGCTCCATGCCCGGCGGCACCGAATTGTAGGCCGCCCAGCAGATGTCCTTCATCGACATGGTCTTCTCCGGCAGACCCTTGACGCGGAAGCCGTCGATGTCCCATTCGAGGTCGTCCTCGTGGACCTCGAGCTTGTAGGCGGCGATCATCTGCGCCTTGGCCTTGATCTTGCGCGCGGCCATGGCGATGGCCGCGCCCGCCACCGGCGTCGAGCGCGAGCCGTAGGTGCCGAGCCCGTAGGGCGCGGTGTCGGTGTTGCCCTCCTCGACCATGATGTCGTCGGCCGGAATGCCGATCTCGGTGGCGATGATCTGCGCCCAGGTCGTCTCGTGGCCCTGGCCCTGGCTCTTGGAGCCGACGCGGGCGATGCCGGCGCCGGTCGGGTGCATGCGGATCTCGCAGCTGTCGAACATGGCGATGCCGAGGATGTCGCAATTCTTCGACGGGCCGGCGCCGACGATCTCGGTGAAGAAGGAGACGCCGAGGCCCATGATCTCGCGGGTCTCGCCGCGCTTGAAGGCGGCGCGCTTCTCCGCCTGCTCCTTGCGCAGGCCGGCATAGTCGACCGTCTCCATCATCTTCTTCATGGCGGTGTGGTAGTCGCCGGAATCATATTCCCAGCCGAGCGCCGAGTGATACGGGAACTGCTCCGGCCTTGATGAAGTTCTTCAGCCGCAGCTCCGCCGGATCCATGCCGAGCTTCTGCGCCAGGATGTCCATGCCGCGCTCGATGCAGTAGGCCGCCTCCGTCACCCGGAACGAGCAGCGATAGGCGACGCCGCCCGGCGCCTTGTTGGTGTAGATGCCGTCGACCGACAGATGCGCGGTCGGGAAGTCGTAGGAGCCGGTGACGATGTTGAAGAAGCCGGCCGGCCATTTCGACGGGTCGGCGCAGGCGTCGAAGGCGCCGTGATCGGCCAGCACATGGACGCGCAGGCCGGTGACCTTGCCCTCCTTGGTCGCGGCGATCTCGGTGGTCATGTGGTAGTCGCGCGCGAACGAGGTCGCGGTCAGGTTCTCGATGCGGTCCTCGACCCATTTCACCGGCTTGCCGGTGACGATCGAGGCGACCGCCGCGCAGATGTAGCCCGGATAGGCGCCGACCTTGTTGCCGAAGCCGCCGCCGATGTCGGGCGAGATCACATGGATCTTGTGCTCGGGAATCTTCGCGATCAGCGCCACCACGGTGCGGATCACATGCGGCGCCTGGAAAGTGCCCCAGATCGTCAGCTCGCCCCTGATCTTGTCGAACGAGCAGACGCACTGGCAGGTCTCCAGCGGCGACGGATGGGTGCGGTGATAGGAGATCATCTCCTTGATCGTCACCTCCGCCTTGCTGAAGGCGGCGTCGGTCAGATCCTTGTCGCCGACGGTCCATTCGAAGACGTGGTTGTGATGCTTGCGCGGCCCGTGCGCGCCTGTGGTCTTGCCGGCGAGGTCCTCGCGCAGCACCGGCGCGTCGGCGTCCATCGCCTTGAACGGATCGATCACCACCGGCAGCGGCTCGTATTCGACCTCGACCTTGTTGATGCCGTCATCGGCGGCGTAGCGGTCGGTGGCGACCACGAAGGCGACTTCCTGGTTCTGGAACAGCACCTTGCCGTCGGCCAGCACCATCTGCACGTCGCCGGCCAGCGTCGGCATCCAGGCGAGGTTGACGGTCTTCAGCGTCTCGGCGGTGATGACCGCCAGCACGCCCGGCACTTTCAGGGCCTCGTCGCCGAATTGATCGACTTGACGCGCGCATGGGCATGCGGCGAGCGGACGAAATCGCCATGCAGCATGCCCGGCAGCTTCAGGTCGTCGACATAGTTGCCCTTGCCCTGGGTGAAGCGGATGTCCTCGACCCGCTTGCGCTTGCAGCCCATGCCTTCGAGCTTGGCTTCGCGCTGTTCCCGCGTGGGAGTCATGTCGTTCATTCCGCGGCCTCCTTGAATTCGACGCCATTGATCTTGGCGGCGGCGTACTGGATCGCCTTGACGATGTTCTGGTAGCCGGTGCAGCGGCAGAAATTGCCGGAAATGCCCATCCGGATTTCCTCCTCGGTGGGCGGCGGGTTCTCCTTCAGCAGCCGTTGCGCGCGCAGGATCATGCCGGGCGTGCAGAAGCCGCATTGCAGCCCGTGCATCATCCGGAAACCTTCCTGCAGCGCCGACAGCGTGCCGTCGGCATTGGCCACGCCCTCGATGGTGGTGATGTCGGAGCCCTGCGCCTGCACCGCGAACATGGTGCAGCTCTTCACCGACATGCCGTCGATATCGACGGTGCAGGCGCCGCAATGGGTCGTCTCGCAGCCGATATGGGTGCCGGTGAGCTGCAGATTCTCGCGGATGAAATGCACCAGCAGCGTGCGCGGTTCGACGAGGCCTTCGACCTCGGCGCCGTTCACCTTCATGGTCACATGGGTCTTTGCCATTGTTGCTTTCCTCCCCTCAGCCGGCACGGCCGGCGGCGCGCTTGCAGCGCCCGCGTCACCATGATGCCGCCGACATGTTTGCGGTATTCGACCGGCCCGCGCGCGTCGGCGGCCGGCGACATGATCGCCTCCGCCGCGGCGGCGGCCTTTTTCAGGCTGGCCGTCGTCGAGGCTGGTGCCGATCACGGCGTTGGCCGCATCGGTCGCGAGCAGCGGCGTCTCGGGCAGGTTGGTCAGGCCGATCGCGCAGGTCGCGACCTTGCCGCCGGCCATCGTCAGCACGACCGCGGCGGCGGCAGTGGCATAGTCGCCGACCTTGCGCTTCAGTTTCTCGTAGGCGTAGCCGTGGCCGGCCGCCGGCACGGGGATCGAGATCGAGGTCAGGATCTCGCCGGGCTCGAGCGCGGTGAAATAGGCGCCCTGGTAGAAGTCCGACGCCGCGATGTCGCGCCCGCCGCCCGGCCCTTCGAGCCGGTAGATACGCGCCGAGCACCAGCATCAGCGCCGGCATGTCGTTGCCGGGATCGCCATTGGCGACATTGCCGCCGATGGTGCCGCGGTAGCGCACCTGCGGATCGGCGATCAGCAGCGCGGTCTCGTGCAGGATCGGCAGCGATTTGGCGATCTCGTCGGACGCCAGCAGTTCGTGCTGGGTGGTCATGGCGCCGATGACGATCTTGTTGCCGTCGCGGCGGATGCCCTTCAGCCCGGCGATGCCGTGCAGATCGACCAGATGCTCGGGGGTGGCGAGCCGCAGCTTCATCATCGGGATCAGGCTGTGGCCGCCGGCCAGCGGCCGGGCTTCGTCGCCCAGGGTCGAGAGCAATTTGACCGCATCGGCCACGCTCGCGGGCCGGTGATAGCTGAACGGGCCAGGAATCATCGTCCCCTCCTCATATGTCCTTCTTGAAGTCATGCGTCTTCTAAGCGCGGACGTTGGAGGAGGCTGTGCCGGGAATTTTTCGCGCGCAAGACGGCGCGGCGCGCGTCACGAGGCGCGGGAAATTCGCACGAAATGCGGGGTGCCGCGCACGAAATGCGTCAGTGATCGCGACCTAATGAGTGCTTCTCCTTCGTCCTGCGCCGGTCGGGACGAGAAGACGTCGGCCGATGCCGGGCGACGTCGATGCAAGCTAGCTGCCCACGATGGAGAGGTTTGCCAAGCCTCAGCCACGCGACGCTTCGCGCTTCGGGATCTGTTCCCGCAAGCGGGGCGAGGTGAAGACCTGCAGGCATGCCGCCTCGCCAGCCCCAGCCTCGCCTTGACCTCGGCGATCTTGGCGCGGCTCACCGGCACCCGGTGCGGTGACGGGCCGTCGAGTTCGATCACGGCGCCATCGCCTTCCTTGCGGACGAAGCTGACATGGGGGATCGCGACGATATGGCTGCGGTGCACCCGGACGAACAGGCCGGGATCGAGCTGCGCCTCGGCTTCCGAGATCGACCACGGGCACATCCGCTCGCGGGTGCCGTCATGCACCCTCGTATAATGGGCGTCGGCCCGCACGCTGCGCACCTCGGCCGACATCGATGAAATGGGTGCCGTCGGCGCCCTCGACCGGAAGCCGGGCGCGCGGGCGCGGCACGGGGCGGCTGGCCAAGGCCGCCGAGCGGCGCCGGCATCAGCCGGGGCGACGGCACCGCCGGCTCGCGAAAGGCGGCCTGCGGATCGGCGCCATGGCCGTTTCGCGACACCGGATCGATCGCGATCCGCGGCGCCGCGACGGCCTGGCGGCGCGGGTCCGGCACCAGCGAACAGCAGGAAGCCGGCGGCGATGACAAAGCACAGCAGCGCCACGACCAGCGCAAGCATCTGCTGCGACGCCGCCAGCCCGCCGGCATGGCGATGGGCCGCTTCCGCCAGCGGCACGAAATGCATGCCGTGCATCGCGGTGTAGTGCATGCCGGACACCGCGACGCCGAACGCGATCGCACTGAGCGATCAGCCGGACGCCGTCCTGCCGGGCCAGGAAGGCGCGCAGGCCGCCATAGGCGGTGACGATCGCGATTGCGATCGACAGCAGGATCATGGGGTGTCGTGCGCGATGGCAAAATTGCCCCGACAGCCCGTGGATGCCGACATAATGCATGCTGGCGATGCCGGCCCCGAGCAGCACCGCCGACCAGATCACGCGCCGCAGCGACGGTTCGCCGATGCTGACGAAGAACAGGGAAATGCCGACCACCAGCGCGCAGATCAGGAACGAGATGATGGTCGGAAGCACGAGATAGACGGCATCGGCCGGGATCGGCGCCGCCAGCATGCCGACGAAATGCATGGTCCAGATGCCGACCGCGAGGAAACCGGCGGCGCCCGCCAGCAGCAGCCGACGGCTGACGCCCGGCGTCCCGCGGATGCGCGCGGCAAGGCCGAAGCCGGTGTAGCCGCCCAGGATCGCGATCACCACCGAGAGCGCGACGAGATAGGGATCGTGTCCTCTCGAACATGATCGTCTCGGCCGCCCGTCGCCGCGGGCGAGCCTCCTCCCGCCGCCGAGTTTACACGCGGGGCGGCGGGAATGACAATCGGCGCGTGTCGCTCTTGGCCCGGCGCTGAGTGCGAGCGGCTCGCGGCGATGCGCCGCCTCGTCCTCTCAGCCTCGCGGAGAGCCCGTGACCCGAAATTCGCTGTCCGAATCGGTGCCCCGGACGCGATCTGCGCCTACGCAATCCCCGCCGCGACCTGGCCGCGCAGCCGTTCCAGGCTGAGCAGCGTGTTGGCGCAGGCTTCCGCGACCTCGATGCCCTTGATCGCAAAATGCTTGCGGAAGAAATCGAGATGCGCGGCGCTCTCGTGGAACTGCTGCGGCGTCAGCACCGCCGAGAACACCGGCACCTCGGTGCGCAACTGCACGTCCATCAGCGCCTTGATCACGGTGTCGGCGACGAATTCGTGGCGGTAGATGCCGCCATCGACCACCAGCCCGGCCGCGACGATGGCGGTATAGCGCCGCGTCTTGGCGAGGATCTGCGCATGCAGCGGGATTTCGAACGAGCCGGGCACCTCGAACAGGTCGACGTTGGTGATGTGGCGCGCCTCCATCTCGGCGAGGAAGGCGATCCGGCATTCCTCCACCACCTCGCGGTGCCAGGACGATTGCACGAAGGCGACCCGCTGCGGCTTTGCGAAACGCGGATGCGACGGTCGCCGGCGGACGGATCGACGGTGTCGGGAGATTTGACTTCAGAAGTTTCCTGGGGGTTCTTGCAACATCTGATTCATGGCTTTCCTCTTTCAGGACCAGAATCAGGGCACACGGAACGACGCGCCGCGCACATTGCGGCTGTCGCGACCGTTCTCTTTCATCCGGACTTTAACCGTCGGCTTCGGAATCACACCGAATCTGCTGACCCTTCTTCCCCAGGGAAAGGATTTCCGCGGGCGAAAAAGGCGCTCGCGGGCTTGGGCTTCGTCACCCTTACCGCCGGTGGGGACTTTCACCCCGCCCTGAGAACATCGGCCGCCCGGTATGAGCGGCCTGAGGGAACTATGGCGGCTGCCCGGGCGGGCAAGCGCCATTGCCATCGGATTATCGCATGTCCCCATGCCCCGAGCGGCTCTGGGGTCGCGGCCGGACCCTTGTTGCGGCAAAACACGCCACCGTGGCTCAAAAGTTAACGATTTGCGTACAACGCGAATCCGATTCCGGTTTGTTCTCAAATTAATAATTGGTCGCGATGACCTGTGGACGAGCGCCGCTTTGCCTGTGGACGGACTCGCGGTGCGGTTGCGCCGATTCCGCAAATCACATCACTTGATCCCGGCAGGCTCCAGGAGCCGAAAGGCGATCGGGGATTGCAGTCGGCAGCGACGCGTTATGTCAGCGCGTGCGTCTCGCGTGCGTATCAACACGATTCAAAAAGGTAAGGTCGAGACGGCATGTCCCTCCTCGAAGGCATCATCGATTCCGGAACAACCCGCTCGCGGTGGTCGAAGATATCGCCGCCGATAACAACTGGTCGTTCGAACGTTCCGGCGAAGACGAAGTCACGATCGTCTCCAAGGGCGACTGGACCGACTACCAGCTGTCCTTCACCTGGATGGGCGAGATCGAGGCGCTGCATCTGGCCTGCGCCTTCGACATGAAGATTCCGACATGCCCGCCGCGCCGAAGTGCAGCGGCTGATCGCGGCCATCAACGAGCAATTATGGGTCGGGCATTTCGACATCTGGACCCACACCGGCATGATCATGTACCGGCAGGCGTTGGTGCTGCCGGGCGGCCTCACCGCCTCGACCGCGCAATGCGAAACCATGCTGGTCGGCGCCATCCACGCCTGCGAGCGCTATTATCCGGCGTTCCAGTTCGTGGTCTGGGCCGGCAAGACCGCCGCAGGAAGCGATGAGCGCGGCGATGTTCGATACCGAGGGCGAGGCGTAGCGAGTTCGGCGCAGGCGCCGCACCACACTCCCCGTCGCCCCTGCGAAGAGCCGGGACCCATACGCCGTGACAGCCGGCGTTCAAGCAAAGTGCTTGTCGCCTATCCTGCGTTTCAATAGAACCGCCGGTGGTTATGGGTCCCTGCTCCCGTGCGCAGGGACGACGAGAGGGTATTTGTCGTGACGTCTTCGAATCACCGCAGCTCAACGCTCTCAAAACATCACCGGCACCATCGTGCTCGCCGGGCGCCGGCAAGATGGGCGGCGCGATGCTGACGGGCTGGCTGGCGGGCGGGCTCGATCCGGCGCGCGTCGTGGTGATCGAGCCGTATCCGTCCGACGAGATCAGCGCGCTGGTCGGCAAAGGCATCCGCCTCAATCCCGGAAGGACGCCGGCGATCGCCGACACGCTGGTGGTCGCGGTAAAGCCGCAGATGTTCCGCGAGGCCGGGCCGGCGCTGAAACCATTCGTTGGCGCTTCCACGCTGGTGGTCTCGATCATGGCGGGCACCCCTATCGCTGCGCTGGAGAAGTCTGCGGCGGCAGCGTGGTGCGCGCGATGCCGAACACGCCGGCCGCGATCGGCCGCGGCATCACGGTGGCGGTGGCGGCGGGCAACGTCAGCGCCGCGCAGCGCGCGATGGCCGACGCGCTGCTGCGCGCCACCGGCTCGGTGGAATGGGTCGATGACGAAAATTTGATGGACGCGGTGACCGCGGTGTCCGGCTCCGGCCCGGCCTATATCTTCCTGCTCGCCGAGGAACTGGCGCGCGCCGGCGTCGAAGCCGGCCTGCCGGCGGAACTCGCCACAAAACTCGCGCGCGAAACCGTCGCCGGCTCCGGCGAATTGCTGCATCGTTCGGACGATTCATCGGCGACCTTGCGCAAGAACGTCACCTCGCCCGGCGGCACCACGGCCGCCGCGCTGGAAGTGCTGATGGGCGACGGACGGCATGCAGCAGCTGATGATCCGCGCGATCGCGGCGGCGACGAGACGGTCGAAGGAACTGGCGAAGTAGCCACGCCTTCGCAAGCCGGATGGACTACTTGATCGTCGCCTGCACGGTAATGACCGACGTGCCGGAAGCCGTCGGTCCCTGACCGGTTACCTTGACGGCAAAACTGTCGCTTCCCTTGTATTTGCGCTTCGGCTTGTATTCGTAAGTCGTCAGGTTGAGCTTTTTCAACTTGCCGTGGGCCGGCTTTTGCGAAATGTCCGAGTTGCTCACCGTGCCACGCATCCTGATCGGAAACACGCAACTTTCCCCGGACGCAACGCTGATATCGCCGGTCGAATTCTCGCCCCAATCCACCACGCTTACCGACATTGGACAGTCCGGCGCGGCCAGCGCCCGGGACACGGACATTGAGCCTGTCATTGCAACGACAAGCGCCAAAGCGGCAATTCTGGACAACCGCATGTTAGCCTCCCTGGATGAGGAGAAGAGTATGTAGCGAGATGGCGTAAATGGCTACTTCGCCAGCCGCCTGTTGAAATTCTCGACGTTGACCAGGCCGCGGGCGTGGCGGCCCTCGCCGATCTTGCGCTCGCCGTCGAAGGCTGCGACCTCGAAGCGGATCACGCGGCGCTCGACCGCGATCACCTTTGCCGTGGTCCGCACCGTGGCGCCGACCAGCGAGGCGGCGAGATGGCGGATGTCGACCTCGGTGCCGACCGTGACCCAGCCCGTTTTCAGATGGCCGCGGATGGCGTCGCCCGAGGCCATCTCCATTTCCAGGATCATCATCGGCGTCGCATAGACCATCGGCATGCCCGGGACGAAATGCCCGACCGTGCGCTCCGGCGGCACCACCAGGGTGCGCTCGGCGCTCATGCCGACCTTGATGATGTCGCGGGCGTCCATGGGAATGCCTTGCAGACCGTCATTCCGGGGCGTGGCGTCAAAGTTACCGAATCCGCAATCTTTGAAGTAACGGCTCCTCGATAGACTACCGGGATTATGGGCTCCGCGCGTCCCGGAATGACGAGGAGGCGGTTGATCCGCCTACTTCTTCGCCGCCGCGGCGCGCTCCACAAAGGTCTTGCCGCCCTTCATCTTGTGGGCCAGCGGCGCCTCGTTGATCTGGATCACGACGGCATCGGCGTCGACGCCGAGGTTGTTCACCAGCGCCTGCGTGATGTCGCGCATCATGCCGGCCTTCTGTTCGTCGGTGCGGCCGGCGGCCATGCTCACGGTGATCTCAGGCATTTTTGTCTCTCCCTTTGCTCTTGCTGTGTCGCTCATGGCAACAAACACCGTCCTCATCCTGAGGAGCGGCCTCTTGGCCGCGTCTCGAAGGATGGTCCATTGTCCTCATCGGTTCGAGACGGCGCAAGGGCGCCTCCTCACCATGAGGACCTAATTCCACTTCACCTCATGCCGCGCCAGCACTTCGCGCACGGCCTCGACCAGCCTGCTCTCGTCGACTTCGTACTGCGCCTCGCTCTGCTTCTTCAGATACTCCTCGCGGTCCTTGATGTCGGTCAGCCGGCGCCGAGGATCAGATCCTTGATCTGCATCTTGCCATTGGCCTTCTCGTCCGAGCCCTGGATGATCGCGCAGGGCGAGTTGCGGCGGTCGGCATATTTCATCTGCTGGCCGAGGCTGTGTTTCGGATTGCCGAGATAGAGCTCGGCGCGAATGCTGGCATTGCGCAGGGTCGCGACCATCTTCTGGTAGTCGGCGATCTCGCCGCCGAACACGGTGACGACCACAGGGCCGAACGCCGGTTTGGTATCGACCTTGCCGAGCATGGTGAGGGCGGCCTGCAGCCGCGATACGCCGATGGAAAAACCTGTGGCCGGCACCGGCTCGCCGCGAAAGCGCGAGACGAGGCCGTCGTAACGTCCGCCGCCGCCGACGGAGCCGAACTGAACAGGGCGTCCTTTTTCATCCTTGGTGTCGAGCAGTAACTTCCACTTCGTAGACCGGACCGGTATAATATTCGAGGCCGCGGACGACGGATGGGTCGATACGAATGCGATCCCGACCGTACCCGGCGGCGACTACGAGGTCCTCAATCAAGCGAAGTTCCTGAAATCCCTCTTTGGCTTCATTTTCTTCAAGGCTTTTATTCCAACCATCAACGGTCGCACTCGGCCCGACTCAACAAATTGACTAAAAGTGACGACGGACAGAATGTACGCGGCAGCCAAGTCGTCGAGCCCGGCTCCTTTGGTGAAATCGCCGCTTTCATCTTTGCGGCCTGTTGTCAAAAGAAGTCGAACATTCTCCTTTTCCGAGATCGATCCAGCTTATCGATCGCCCGCAGCACCGTAAGCCGCCGTCCCGCATCTCCTCGCCGCCGAGCCCGATGCTCTCCATCACCCCATCCAGCACCTTGCGGTTATTCACCTTCACCACAT
>CAVPOL010000049.1:0-76210 GCA_963706975.1 uncultured Alphaproteobacteria bacterium | reverse complement strand
TGGCGACGAACAGCGGCGCCGCGTCGGTGAGCGCGATGAAACCGAGTTTGGCGGCCTTCACTTCGGGACCCGCGCCCTGCGCGAACGCGCCGGCGGGGAAATTCAGCCTGGCGGCGGCGAGCAGCGCCGCCGTTCCGGCGGTGGCCTTCAGGAGCTGGCGGCGGCTGATGCCGTTGCGCGGGGTCTGGTTGGTCGGCTTCGTCATGGCTGCTGGCGTCCTTTGTGTGTTTGGCCGTCCGTCCGGTGTCACCGCGCGGGCCCATGGAGGCACGCTCTGGGGAGGCCCCGGTCCGGCGGTTTCACACTTCGGATGATTGGTCTCGAGGGACGGCTTCAATGGCGTCGGCACAAACTATTCAAGCTTTGTGCCAAGCAGCAAAATCTCTAAAACGTATATTTATCAGTCAGATAAATGGTGTCATTAATTTTTGTGCATGCCTAATATTGCATCCAAAATTTGCGGGAGGCACATTTCTTGTGCGCCGCACAAGAAATGTGCAGGCATTTTCAACCGGCGTTTTTACGCGTCCTCGGTCACCGCCATCATCGGCTTTGGTGCGGTTCCCTTGCCCCGCTTCATGCGGAATTCATAGGTCATCAGATGCCAGGCGCGGGCACAGGCTTGCCGTCGGGCATCAGAGGGATCGGTGCGCTTTTCGATCTTGGCGATCAGTTCGTTCTTCACCCCGAACACTACGTCGGAATCCAGATATTTGTCGCCGTCGATGAAGACGTGGGTGATCAGCGGCTCGTGGCCGGGTGCGGCTGGGAGACAAGGAAATGTATATGTGCCGGCCGCATCTGGGTGCAGCGAGGACCTGCCGGATCATCTCGCCGACCGGGCCATCGAACGGGAATGGGATAGCTGCACCGCAGGATCGTACGAAAGAAAAACCGGCCATCGGCATCGGTGATGAACCACGCCCGCGACGACGGACCCGTCACTTCGTAGTCCGGCTTCTGCAAATCGTAGAAGCCGTCATCGTCAGCATGCCAGATATCGACCGGGACGCCGGCCAGGGGCTTGCCTTTGAGGTCGCTGACGCGGCTCTGCACGAACATCCGTTCGCCCGAAAGATTGTTGGGGGAAACATCTGACCCGTGGGGCATCGCCTTGTGCTCGCCGACATAGAACGGCCCCAGCACCGTGGTCTCGGTCGCGCCCTCGCGCTCACGATGATTGACGGCGTCGACCAGCATCGAAACCCCGAGGACGTCGGACAGCAGGATGAACTCCTGCCGGCTCGCTGTGCATTTCTGGCCGGTGCGGGTCAGAAAATCGATCGCATAGCCCATTCGTCGAAGCTCAGGTCGGTCTTGCGGACGTACTCGTGCAGCGACTTCACCAGTTCTTCCATCAGGAATTTGACCCGCGGATCCGGCGTCTCCTCAAAACTCTTGATCACGGCGGCGGTCAGTTTGGTGTCGTTGAATTGGGGCATTTTGGCTGTCCTGCGGGGCACGCGATTGGCGGCAGCCTACACCAGCCGCCGGCCCGGGGTAAGCATGCGGCGGATAGAACGGGGCACACTTTTCGGCTATCAGGGTGGACCTCGACCCCCTGCCGGGGGTCGCCCGATGCTAGCCCCGACCCCCGCCTCGCCCAAATCCGCCGGCATGTCCCAGGCCGCTCTCGACCGCGTCGATGCGCACCTGAAGCAGCGCTATATCGACGCCGGCCGCTTTCCGGGGTCGCAGCTTCTGGTCTACCGCCGCGGCAAGGTGGTCCATCGGCGGTGCAGGGCTTTGCCGACCTCGAGCGCAAGGCGCCGGTCAAGGACGACACCATCTTTCGCATCTATTCGATGACCAAGCCGATCACCTCGGTCGCCTTCATGATGCTGGTCGAGGAAGGCCGCGTCGCGCTCGACGAACCCGTCCACAGATACATTCCGGAATGGAAGAACCTCGGCGTATTCCCGGCCGGCACCGCGCCCACCTTTTTGACCAGACCGCCGCGCGGCCGATGCTGATCGTCGACCTGTTGCGGCACACTTCCGGCCTCACCTATGGCTTCCAGCAGCGCTCCAATGTCGACGCCGCCTACCGCGAAAAGAAGATCGGCGAAGTGGAGAAAGTCGGAACGCTGCAGTGCATGATCGAGGATCTGGCCAAGATCCCGCTGGAATTTTCCCCCGGCCGCCTGGAACTATTCCGTTGCCACCGACGTCATCGGCTATCTCGTCGGCCTGATCAGCGGCCTGCCGTTCGAACAGTTCTTGAAACACCGGATATTCGATCCGTTCGGGATGACCGACACCGACTTCTACGTACCCGCCGACAAGGCGCATCGTTTCGCCGCCTGCTACTCGGCCGATCCGCACGGCGGCATGACCTTCCACGCCGCGCGACCGAAAGGCGGTTGACGCTGCAGGACGACCCGGCCACGAGTTCGTTCCTGTCGCCGCCGTCGTTCATTTCCGGCGGCGGCGGGCTGTGCTCTCGATGGCCGATTACCTCACCTTCTGCCGCGCGCTCTGAACCGCGGCGAACTCGGCGGCGTCAGGCTGCTCGGACCGAAGACGCTGGCGCTGATGACGTCCAATCACCTGCCCGGCGGATTGGATCTGCCGGGCTTGTCGCGCTCGCTGTTTTCCGAGGCTACCTATACGGCATCGGTTCGGCCTCGGCTTCTCCGTCACCATGAACCCCGCGCAGACCCTGATTCCCGGCAGCGCCGGCGAGTATTCGTGGGGCGGCGCGGCCACGACCTCGTTCTGGATCGATCCCGCCGAAGAACTGATCACCATTTTGATGACCCAGGTGCTGCCGTCGAGCGCCTATCCGCTGCGGCGCGAACTGCGCACCATGGTTTATTCGGCCATTACCGACAGCAACATCTGACTGATGTCGGGTTCCACGGTATGCCCATGCGCACCGCGGAACCCGACGAAATTGCTTGGCGAATATCAGACACTTCTCCTATGCTCCCGGCCATCGGCGTCTCCGCGCCGGATGCCTTGCGCCGGGAGCTTCGTGCCAAAGCCTTCACTGCCAGTGCGTCTTGCCCTTCTGGTGGCGGGAACCACGCTGCCGCTGATTGTTTTCGCGGTCGGCATCATTCTGAACAACTACGAACAGGACCGCCGGGACGCCTCGCAGCGCGTGGTCGAGACCGTGCGCAGCATTCGCCTCGTGCTCGACGCCGAGGTACAGCGGATGACCGGCGGACTGCAGGTGCTTGCGCTGACCAACTCGCTGCGGAACCGCGATTTCGACGGCTTCCGCCGCATCGCCGCCGGCTTTCTCGACGAGTATGGCAGGGACGGCGTGGTGGTGGTCGCCGACCGCGGCGGCCGTCAGGTGTTCTCCTCGATCGCCACGGACACCGCAAACCTGCCGCCGCGCAACAATCGCGAGATCGTGGAGAAGGTGTTCGCGACCAGGAGCCCGCACTATTCCAACCTGTTCATGGGTGCGGTGAAGCAGCAGCTGATCGTGAGCGTCGAGGTGCCGGTGGTTCACGACGGCGAAGTCATTTATGGCATTTCGTTCAGCCCGCCGATCGGGATTTTCCAGGACATCGTCGAAAAGCAGCGCCCGAGCGGGGACTGGACGATCTCGATCTTCGATCGCGACGGCATCAACTTCGCGCGGGTGCCGAACCCGCAGGACACCTCGGCAAGCGCGCCTCGCCGACGCTGTTTGCGGCGATGTTCCGACCCCGGAAGCCACCCTGCCGACGGTGTCGCTCGAAGGCGTGCCCTTGATCACCAGTTTTGCGCGCTCGTCGCTGACCGGCTGGACCGTGGCCGCCGGCATTTCCGAGACTTCGCTGGTCGGACCGTTGTGGCGCAACCTTGCCATCACCAGCGCGATCGGCGGCGTGCTGTTGCTGGTCGGCCTCGCCTTCGCGGTGCGGATGGCTACCACGATCGCCCGCGGCGAGATGCTGCACGATCTCCTGATCGAGGAGCTCAATCACCGCGTCAAGAATACGCTGGCGATCCTGCAGGCGATCGCGACGCAAACCTTCCGCAGCGCCAGCAGGACCGAGCGCGCCAAATTCGAGGGCCGGCTCGGCGCGCTGGCGGAAGCTCACAATTTGTTGAGCCGGGAGAGGTGGCAGGGCTCCGAACTGTACGACCTGATCGGACGGGTAATGCAACCCTATCTGCTCAACGCCCCGGACCGGCTGCGAATGTCCGGACCGCGCGTGCCGCTGTCGCCGCGGCTGGCGGTGGTGCTGGCGATGATCGTGCACGAGATTGCCACCAACGCCGCCAAGTATGGCGCGCTGTCCAACGACACCGGCAAGGTCACGCTGGACTGGGAAGTGATCAGCGATAACGCAACATCGAAACTGCGGCTGGTCTGGACCGAGTCCGGCGGTCCGCATGTCAGCGCACCGATCCAGCGCGGCTTCGGATCGCGGCTGATCGAGCGCAGCGCGCGCGACCAACTCGGCGGCGAGGCCACGGTCGATTTCCTGCCCCACGGCGTGGTCTACACGGTGACCTGCAGGCTGGAAGACCATGGCTAGGGTAGTTTCCATCCAACTTGAGCCAGTGAAATGTATCTTCTCCCCTCCACCCGCGAAGCGGTGGGGAAGGGTTGGGGGTGGGGGTCTATCGGCAGGGACCGCTACATGGGTGAATGCCGCGCTACCCCCCACCCCCCACCCCCGACCCCTCCCCGCCACGCGCAAGAGCGCGTGGGTGGAGGGGAGAAGAGCATCACCAGGCGATGCGCCGGGACTTAGTTCTGGAGATCTTCCGCATCTTCGGCATCGGCCAGCATGCTGCCGAGCAGCGCCTCCGCCCTTTGATGCAACGGCCCGGCGCCGCACTCGGCTGCAATGGCGATCGCGGCCTGCAAACAGCGGATGATCGTGGCCTTGTTGGCCTCGCTGGTGGGTGGCATGACCATGGCCTCGCACAGCAATGCCTCGGCCTCGAGACCGCTGAACCCCTGCTGCCGGGCGGTATTGCGCGCGCTGCGCAGGAGGTTCAGCGCGCCATGCGCGTCCCCAGCCAGGCCGAGCGCGCGCGCGAGATAGATCGCGGCGCGCAGCTCGATCGATTTGTAGCCAACCGTTTCGGCGGTCTCCCGTGCCTTGCCAAGGAGCTCGCGTGCCACTCCGATACTGCCCAGTTCCAGATAGGCCAGTCCACGATAGCAGGCGGTGATCGGGACGAAGATCCGTACCCCATGCTCCTCCGCCAGCGCGAAGGCCTCATCGAGAACGATTGCCGCTCCGGCCGGATTGTCCCGCGCCAGCATCAAATTGCCACCGCTATACGCCGCCGCGATGCGATCGAACGGGCGGTTGCTTTCGTCGGCAATCTGCTGGGCTCGAAGCTGAAACTGCTCCGCTATGTCCAGTTCCCCCAGCGTCGCATGGGTAATGCTCTTCATCATGCAGCACATCAGCAGCAGGTATTGTGCCGTGGTGCCGATCGGAGCACTGGGTTCCGGTCCCATCAATTGGGTGCAGGCTCTTCCAACCATCTGTTCCGCTTCACGATAGCGGCCGGCGATGTGGTAGGCTTGGCCGAGACCATATTCGGCGAGGCTGATCCAGCCCGGATTGCCCCACTCCTGCGCCAGAGCAACGACCTCTTCACCGATGGCAATCGCCTCCAGCGGCGTGCCATAGAAGTTTTGCGCCGCCGACCTGACCGTCATGGCGGCGACCTTGCGCCCGATGTCATCGATCGTGCCGGCGCGCCGTTCGGCTTCCTTGCCGAGATCCAGCCACTCGGCGACCTTGCCCGACCCCATGAAGGCCATGCGCGCCTCGATCCTGAGATCGATGGCTTCGACTTCACGCTCGCCGGAAATCGGGGTCCTGTCGAGCGCGTCCATGGCGGTTTCGAAGTAGGACGTCGCATCGGCGAACGCCGACCGCGCGACGCATTTGCGTGCCACGCTTCTGCCGTAGGTGAACGCCTTGGCCCAGTCCTTGGCACGGGTCGCGTGGTAGCAGAGCTTGTCGGCCTCATCACGCCGGCCTTCGCTGCTTTCCAGCGCGGAGAGGATACGCGCATGCACCCTTTCGCGGGTCCGCACCACCATCGAATCGTAGGTGACCTGACGAACCATTTCGTGGGGAAATTCGAACGACTCCTCGGTCACGCCGCCGACCCTGACCAGCAATTCGGCCCGGTCGAGCGCCTCAAGGGCGCGTTGCAGCAAGGCTTCTGGCAGCGCGGCCACCTCGCGCAGCGTGGCCACCGTCGAGCGCGGGCCGAGTGCGGCGGCCACCTGCATTAGGGCGCGTTCCTCCCTCGACAGGCGGTCCAGCCTTGCCGCGATCACCCCTTGAAGACTGTCGGGGATTCCGAGTTCGTCGACCGGCTGGCTGAGGCTGAGGTCGCCCCATTGCCCGCGAAGGATGTCAGTCTCTTTGAGGCGGCGGCATACCTCCTCGACGAAGAGCGGCACGTTGGCGGTATGGCGAATGATCCGGCTCTTCAAGTCAAAGGTCGTCGAGGAGACCCCCAGAATGGCGTCCAGCATCGCCCGGCCCGAAACCTCATCGAGCGGCCGCAAGGCGAAGCTTTCCGCGCTGCATTGATGGACCCAGTCCGGCACGCCGTTGGGCCTGCTGGTGAGGATGACAAACAGGGAAGGCGATTTCAGCGATGCAAGCGCAGCCAACACCGTGTCGCTGGCGCGATCGACCCAGTGCAGATCCTCAATCAGAAGCACCGTGCGTTGCTGTCGGGCCAGCTTCTCCATGATCGCGCAGCAGGCCTCCGAAATGGCGCGGCCGCGCGCCTGAGGCTCCAGACTATCCCACAGCCCGTCATCCGATAACGGCCGGTCCAGCACCGCGTCGACGGCCGACTGCAGGATTTGCGGCAGGCCCAGCCGCGGGTCCGGCCGATCCTGCGCCGTCGCCGGGTCGAGCGTTGAGCGCAGTAACCCCTTGAGCGCGGCAAAGGGCGAGCCCTGTGAATTTGCACTGCACTCGGCGTCGATCAACTGCCAGCCGTCAGTCTCGAGCTCCTGGACGAATTCATGCACCAGTCGTGATTTGCCGATGCCGGGGTCGCCGGTCAGGCAGACGGTTTGACCGCCGGTGCTGGTTTCCTCGACGAGCTGTCGCAATAGCGCCGTCTCGTCGGAGCGATTGACAAATCGGGAGACACTGCGCGTCTTGCGTACCTGCCAGCTTGTCAGTTTACCCACGCCGGTCACGGAATAAACCGGCACCGGCTCGGGGAAACCCCGCAGCGGCTTGCGACCCAGAAAGTCGAATTGAACATGTCCCTCGGCCAGTTTCTGGCAGGCCTCGGATGCGAAGATCTGACCTGCACTCCGCGGCCCCCTCCAGTCGGGCCGCCAGATGCTGCGCCGCGCCGCCGATTTCGTAGACCCTGGAAAACTCGCTGGCGACCACATAGGCGACGACGAAGCCGGAATGCAGGCCGACCCGGACCTGGAGACCGGGATCGCCCAGGCTGGTTACCCGTCGAACAAGTTCGATGGCGGCGTGGCAGGCCATCGGCGCATGGTTGTCATCCGCCATCGGGGCGCCAAAGACCGCCGTCAGGCCATCACCCAATTCCTTGCTGACGATGCCTCCGAACTGACGCACGGCGGCCCGCATCGCCGTCAGCGCGGGCTCGAGACGCGACACCGCCTGCTCGGGTTCCAGTTCGGCAATGAGGTCCGTGGACTGAACCAGGTCCGCGCGAAGGATCGTGACGAACTTCCGCTCGCTGTCGGGATCCATGCTTTGTTGCGCTGCGGCACCGCACTTGGCGCACCATCGGTCGCCCGCGTCCATCTTCGATTGACACGCGAAACAATGCATTTTCCGGGCTCTCGTCGGCTGATCTCGAACGAAGCACTCCGCGGGCAGCCCTGCGCAAGCGAACTGTTTCGATTGTGGCGCAGCGCGACCGACTGGACAAGTCGTCCTTCGGGTTGTCTCTGGACGCGGCGCAGCCCTGAATGCTAGCTTTGACATCGGAATCGGAAGTTCCGGCCGCGCCAGTGCATTAGCGCTACCCAATCGCGGCCGAACGCCCGAATCCAGCATGGATTTGCCGGCTCGGCATCGTTTTTAATTTTTTTGAAGGGGGCTCGATTATGCTGCAGATGATGATGGGTGGAAGTATCTACGAAACCGACAAGTTCAAGCAGGCCATGGATAGCAATTACTATCCCCTGGACAACATGAAGAAGAGTGTCGCGACACTCCAGAACTCCAACAACATCGATGTCGCGACGATGGAGTTCGGTCAGTATCAACCGATCGTGGCGCCGACCGAAATAAATCCAAGCGGCCCCAAATTCTGGCTGAAGAACGTGGGCAATGCCCGCGTCCAGTTGACCGCTCAGGCCAATACCAAGCCGTTGTCCAGGGATCAGCCGGACGTCGTCCCATTGACAAAATGCGCGCTGCTGGATGCCAGCGTCCGCAAGTGCTTCAATTCGGACCCGCCGATTTGCATGCAGGTCAATGTCACGCAGAAGGCGAAGGATGCTCCCGACCCATCTCTGCATGACATCCTGCTGGAGTGGGAGTACGGGGCGGGAAGCAACGTTCCAACGCTTCTGAACTTGACGATGGTGTGTCCCTACGTTGCCAGCAGAACCTGATTGACCGGGAGCCTGATGAATTCAGGCTCGGGGTTCTGCGATACGGGTTCGCCTCTTCCGCGCGCGGGCGAGGCGCAAGGTTTGACGCGAGCCGATCAACCAGAGTTCACCAGTCCTTGGCAGGACTGGGGGAGCCGCGCTCAGCCCCATCGCAATCTGGCAATCGCCGCGTCGAACTTTTGGCGATCGAGCTGCTTGATGGCCTCGATCTCCGCGGGCGGAAGATCGAAGGCGCGCCCGATTGCCTCCGGATCGGCGAACAGCCGGTCGCACAAATGCTGATCCAGCAGCGCCCTGCTGAGCAATTCCGTCAAATTCCGGCTCGGCGCGAGCCTGATGGCGGGATCCAATTTGCTATCCTGCAATGCAGTTTATCCCAATATCCTCTATCCCCGAGCACGCTGGCGGCGTTCCGCCAGCGAAGCGCCGAGGCGAACCGCTTCCGCCGCATCGACAGACTTCACACTTGGTATCGTTCCGCCGGAAAATGCCAGCAGGGAGTCGAGCATATCGCCACCGATGGCGCTGCGCAGTACAGCCATCAGCCGGTCCGGAGTTCGGTCGGCGAAGAATATGCTTCCGGCAAGCTTCAGCAGCCGGGCTCGTTCCCTGTTTCGGATCAGTCCCGCTGCCGAAATCCGTTCCACCCAGTATTCGAGGTCGACGATCGGCACCGTGATCGGCTTGAAGTCGAACGGCGAATAAACCAGCGCGACATCGGAGTCGCGCCGAACGGCGCTCCGCCGGAAGTATTGGTAAACCCAGCCGACACCGATCATTCCGGATCGGTCGAGTTCGGATGCGCGCAGCGCTCCCATGCTCGAGGCGCCGATGACGGTTTTTCCATTGGCAAGCACGGCCAGGATTTCCTTTGGAGTCACCGACAGGTTCTGTCCGAATTCTCCGTCGATGATGACGAAGACGTCGTACTCGCTGGCGCCAGCCAGGTCACCGCGCTTGATCGGAGGCGCATGGGTGCAGGCGGCAAGTCGGTGCACCTCCGCCTCGGCGATCGATGGGCCGGAGAATACGATCGTCTTCATCGGCGCCCGCTCGTCGGTCGTCGGGGATGAAATCACCACCTGGATTCACCTGACCTGTTGCAACGCCCGAGGTCCCATGCTTGCGCGACCGCCACCCGAAAAATAAAGACGTCCAGATCTCCGATCGCGGCACGATGACCCGCACGACGGGAATTCCGACGTCCGGCCGCGTGATGTCGACGACAACGGCTTGCTCGAAGCCGGATTGCCGCATCCGCTCGATGATGAATTCGACATCGTCGTTGACGGACGGGTGCGGATAGGACGCGATATCGTCGAAACTGATGGTGTGGCCATGGCCTTGCTGCGGCTCCGCCGGCGGAGCCCCCTTGGCCGGGACGAAATCCGGCAGATCCTCCCTGCCGCCCTGGATGCAGGTCAAGCGGGATTGTGCTGCCTCGGTCAACGCGCGGGTGAGCGCGATACGTGCATCCGGGTGAGTCCCGCATCCGCTGAAAGCATTCATGACGTTGGGCGGTCCCTGCGGTTCGCTGATGCTGCAGGCGATGGTCGCGATGCCGGTGGCCGATGTCAGATCGAGCAGTTCCACCTCGAGCCCGGCCTGCTGCAGCTTGCGAACCAGCACCGCTGCGGGGCGGGGCAATCCGCGCAGCGATATCAGCGGCGCCTTGCCGGGCTCGGCCGGCGATTCGCCGCCGAATCCCATCTCCGCCAGCAATGCCGCAACCGCGGGCCTGACATCTGCCCTTGCCATGGCAAGCCCGGTCGCATCGCGCTCGATCACTTCGCACAGCGCGTGGCAAACGGCGTCGACCCTGGTATTGCCCGACGCCAGACCGTTGGTGCTGGTGTCGAACAGGCCCATGCCGGAATCGGAATTGTAGGGCGCCACCACGCAGTTCAGCGGCGCGTAAGTCGGCCGGCGCGTCATCAGATCGAACCCCAGCACCCATTCCAGCATCAGGTGTTCGCTGTATCTGCGGACCATCGGGACGTGAATTTCGAGCGGGTCGATACAGGCGTGGTCGCTGCGCAGATTGTAGTGGGACGAGACGATGACCGGGCCGTCATAGCGCTCGCCGGCATGGCGTTCGATCGCTTCCATCAGGGCACCCGCATGGGCCGCCGCGCGCGTAATTCCCTTGCCGTTGTAATAGGAGATGCCCGGACCGAGATCGTGCGGCCGCACCGTCATGAAATTCGGAATCCCGACCCGGTCGAGGTCGGTCACGTCGGCAACCTTTGTGACGCCGATGATATCGAGGACCTTGCTGGCGCGTCGGATCGTGTCGGCCGGCCTGACGGAGCGTTCGACGCCTGAACTGCTGTATTTCAACTCCCTGGGGCCAACCCAATATTCATAGCTGCAGGGGTCGGCACTCATGGACATCCTTTTTTCAACGCGGCAGCGGCATTATCCTGCATTTTCGCGCCGATGGAAGCGCAACGTGGACGGCGGGAGCCGCTTCTCAGCCGCGCTCCCGAACGGAACGGCAGCTCGCGCTAGCCAAGACTCTGCAGGCCCGGAAACGTCTCCAACAGCCAGATGCTGGCGCTGGTGACCGCGCCGGTGAGAAAGCCGATGCCGGTGATGACCAGCAGCACGCCCATCGCCCGCTCGACATTGGCGAGATACCGCTTCATCCGCGCAAACAGCGCCGAAAACTGCTCGACCATGAACGCCGCGATCAGGAAGGGAATCCCGAGCCCCGCGGAATACACCGCGAGCAGGCCCGCCCCTTTGGTGACCGTCGCCTCGGCGGCAGCGACCGACAGGATCGCGGCCAGGATCGGGCCGATACAGGGGGTCCAGCCGAACGCGAAGGCGAGCCCCATCGCATAGGCGCCCCACAGCCCGACCGGCTTCGGAATCGGCAGCCGCCCTTCCCGCATCAAAAAGCCGATCCGGGTCAGCCCGAGGAAGTGCAGACCCATGATGATGATGACGATGCCGGCGACGATCGAAAGCTCCGCCGACCAGGCGCGGATCAGGCTGCCGACCAGGGAGGCGCTGGCGCCGAGCGCCACGAACACGGTGGAAAAGCCGAGCACGAACATGCCGGCCGACATCATCACGGCGCGCTTCGAGGCCGATTCCGTCTCGTCATTGGCGACAAGTTCGATGGTGGCGCCGGTGAGATAGACCAGATAGGGCGGCACCAGCGGCAGCACGCAGGGCGACAGAAAGCTGACCAGGCCGGCGATCAGCGCCGCGGGAATCGAGACATCGTGAATCATGCTGATATCGCTAGCGTGTTTGGGCCGTTACGGCGAGAACATCCGAACCTTTTCCGGCTGCCGCGCCGAAGGTGCCGGTCCCCGCGGGTTCCAGCCAAAACCCGCGGAAACCAGCCGTGATCGCCAAATCCCCGCGACACCGCCCCGCACACTTGTCCTGGCCCATTTGTTGCTCGAATGTTGCCGAATCCGACACAGCGGAGAGCCCGTCATGTCGACCGTCATAGCGACTTCAGTAGGCCTCCAAAAACCGCTCTGCCACTCACTTTTCGTTCAGGTCCCGGCGGCGCTGCTGCTGCCGCTCGGATCGTGCCCGGCACGGCCGCGCCCGATTTTGCGGTGTCTCAATATCCTTCAGCTACGCCTTCCTGAAGCTGATCCCGATGATCGGCGTCGGTCAATGCGCTGAAATGAATCCGAAAACCATTCGTCCCCGCGTCTTTTGATCGCGAAATCCACTGGATCGGATCTTCTGCAAAACTTTCCGCTGCCGGGACGCGACGCAGCATGAGTGCCGCGACGAGGCACTTTTCTTTGCATGGGCTCGTTTTCGCGATTTTTGGTGTGGCCCTGCGACAGCAGCTGCAGCGTGTCCGATGGCCGGCTGATCGCCGCTACAGCGCGGACGCGCACTAGGCCAGCGCGTTCCGTTCATTCCGCCGCAGCCTGCCGCGGCCGGAAATTCTCGATCAGCCGCAGAAGCACGCGGGCGCCAGCATTGGCGTCGGCGACCTCGACATGCTCGTCCGGATGATGGCTGATGCCGCCGCGACAGCGCACGAACAGCATGGCGACATCGGCAATGTCGATCATCCCCATCCCGTCATGGCCGGCGCCACTCGGCAGCTCGAACACGCGGAAACCTTCGGCCGCGACGGAGTCGGCCAACTGGCGCTTCAGCCAGGGCGCGCAGGGCACGGTGCGGTTCTCGTGGGTGACGTCGAGCTGCAGCGCAAGCTTGCGACGCTTGGCGATGGTTTCGATGCGGCGGACGATGTCGGCGACCGCGAGCTTGCGGTGCGCGTCGGTGGGCGCGCGGATGTCGAGGGTGAAGGATACCTGTCCCGGAATCACATTGGTCGCGCCTGGCCGGGCATCGATATAGCCGACGGTGCCGACCAGCCCGTCCTGGTCGGTGCGGCAGAATTCCTCGACCTCGATGATGCACTCCGCCGCCCCCGCCAGCGCGTCGCGCCGCAACGGCATCGGCACCGTGCCGGCATGGCCGGCCATCCCGGTCAGGCTTGCCGCGAGGCGAGTGGCGCCCGCGATCGCGGTGACCACGCCGACCGGGAGTTTCAGGGCTTCCAGCACCGGACCCTGCTCGATGTGGAGTTCGACATAGGCCAGCAATTCGCTGCGGGCGCGGGCCGCGGCGCCGATGTGGTCGGGGTCGAGGCCGAATTTTGTCAGCGCATCGCGCATCGACACGCCAGCACCGTCCTTCGCCCCGAGCACGCTCTCGTCAAACGTTCCGGCGACCGCGCGGCTGCCCAGCAGGGTGGACGCAAAGCGAACCCCTTCCTCATCGGCAAAACCTGACACCTCGATCGCGAACGG
Source organism: uncultured Alphaproteobacteria bacterium (assembly GCA_963706975.1). Classification (GTDB taxonomy): domain Bacteria; phylum Pseudomonadota; class Alphaproteobacteria; order Rhizobiales; family Xanthobacteraceae; genus Bradyrhizobium. Next base: position 62,852 of record CAVPOL010000049.1, on the reverse strand, counting down.
CAATCGCTTGCCGCGCCGGTTGAGGTCGGCGACGCAGGAAATCGCGGTGACCAGCCCCAGCGGTCCGTCCCATTTGCCGGCGTCGCGGACGGTGTCGTAATGCGATCCCAGCATCAGGCAGGGCGCCCCCGGTTTTTCGCCTTCATAGCGGCCGCAGACATTGCCGATGGCATCGAGCTGCGCGGCCATGCCGGCGTCCCGCATCCAGGCCAGCAGCAGATCGGCCGCGGCGCGATGTTGCGGTGTGAGAAAGATGCGGGTCAGCTGGCCCGGGATCTCGGAGATGACGCCAAGCGCTTCGATCCGGCTGATAATTTCAGGGCCGAAGGTGGCATCGCGGGGAAATTCGGCGTCCGCCATTCAGACCGTCGCGAACCGGGCGGCGCAGGTGGGACCGCCTGCGCGGAAAATAGGCTTGCTCATCCGTTCGGTCCCATGCTCCTCGATCGGGGAACACGAGATTGCAGCCGGGGGGCAAGGAGGCAAGCACATTTTGGCGCCGCCGGCCCGGCGGCACGCTCGTTCGGACCGGCGCCAGCCCATGCGTCGCTTCCAACCCGAAGCGTCGCGGCAGGCGCCTGCCCTGCCGGTTATTTCACCAGTTTCAGCGCGGCGCGCCGCTGGTCACCGGGTGAATTCGGGTCGTTCGAGCGATCCGCCGCCCCTTCCTCCGGCGTGATGGCATCACACAGGGCCCTCAAATCCGCATCGGACGTTCGCGAGAGGTCGATCCGAAGATCGAGGATTGCCAGCGACACCAGCTTGGCCGTCTCCGGCCGCCCGTTCCTGACCAGCGCCGCCCGGCACTCGTCGAGGGTCGCGAGGATCGCCTGCAATCTTTCCTCTGAATTATCCACCAGCGTTTTTTCCGTTACCGAGCTTGCGAGGTAGAGTGGAGGCAATCCAGTCGGTTGTTTCATACACCTCTCCATAAAGTCCGGATATTCTCGACACGGCGCGGTGGACGTCGTCCGCCGGCATGTCGTCAAGGGCATGGCTGGCCGAAGCATCGCACAGATACGTGACCTTGTGGTTGCGGTGAAACGCATCGATCAGGGTCGACAGGCAGGCCGATTCACCTGCGAACCCGACCAGCACGATGCCGCCACGGCTCTGGTTCACCAACGCGGTGAACGGTTCGCTAGAGTAACACGACGGGCTCGCCCGCTCGAACACCATTTCGTTGCGCCAGGGCTCGAAACCCTCGATCCATCGCACGAACGGTGTGGCGCGGTTGAAGAACGGCGACTCGCTGACCGTGCGGGTGAAGGCAACCGGCAATCCGACTCTGCGGGAGTGATCCAGCACCTTCCGGCAATTATCCAGCGCGCGATCGATCCCGGAAATCGCCAGCAAACGCGGCTGCGCGAGGTACTCCTGCTGCATATCCACAAAAACAACGATCGGGACGCTGGAGGAGTTGGCGAAGGTCCGAAGGCTCACAATTGACGTCAATTCGCTCCCCTCTCTCGCCCGGAACGGGCTTCCAGCCAGTATCTGAATACTCCAGGGCAGGAATGTGAAGTAAGCTTAGGGGGAAAATCCGGGCCCCAAACCCGCAATGGTTGTGGTTATCACGATATTCTGCCAAGTTTAACCGGCGGAAAGGGCGGTGTATGCGTCTGGTCGTGGAAAGGGGCGTTCCTCAGGAGGAACGCCAAAAGATGGCTCTGGGCAGTCTAACGGATTGGGACGTGGCCAGGGTGTTTCTGGAAGTCGTGCGCTGCGGCAGTTTCAGATCCGCAGCGGAGCGACTTGACCTGTCCATCAACGTGGTACGCCGGCGCATCGACGATTTCGAGCGCCAGATCGGAGCGACCCTGTTTACGCGTGACGTTCACGGCACAAGGCTGACTGACGAAGGTTCCCTGGTCGTCTCCGCCGTGGAGCGCATGGAGGCGGCTTCGTTCGACCTGATGCGCGCCAGCAATTCCGTCACCGCCACGCTCTCGGGCGAAGTCCGCGTCGCCATCACCGAGGGTCTCGGAACCTTCTGGCTGGCCCCTCGCCTGGTCGAATTCCAGCAGTCGTTTCCGAACATTCTGGTCGATCTGCATTGCGCGATGCGCTCCGCCGACGTGTCGCGGCACGAGGCCGACATCGCCATCCATCTGTCGCGACCGGCCGCGCTCGACGTCAAGCTGGTCCGGCTCGGCCGCATCCATCTGATGTTCTTCGCCAGCGAGAGCTACATCCAGACCTACGGTGCTCCGAAAACCATGGAGGAACTGGTCAAGCACCGGCTGGTGATGCAGGTCGCCGACGAGATCGCCGCCAAGGAAACCTTCGAAACCTGGTTCCCCGGCTATTCGCAACGCGACCTGCTGGTGATGAAAACCAACATCAGCAGCGCCTATTATTGGGCCGTCGCCAATGGCGCGGGCATCGGCGTGTTTCCGACTTACGGCTGGGCACTCGGCGGCAAGATCGTGCCGCTCGAAATTCCGCTGCGCCAGCCGTACGACATCTGGCTTTCCTACCACCCTGGCAGCGGCCGCATCCCAAGGGTGCGACGCATGATCGACTGGCTGGTGGAGGCTTTCAATCCCGTAAGATTCCCGTGGTTTAAGGACGAATTCGTCCATCCCAGCGAATTCCATACGGTATACAAGGGTGAGTCCCTGACCCATCTATTCGGGGGTTTTTCGACCGAAGGACGACAAAAGGCAGAATGATGAAAGCAGCAGCGAAGAAAATGAAACAGCGCAGTGCCGGCAAGCCCGACATTGAATTAGGCAAGCGGATCCGGCTGCGGCGCGTGGAGCAGAAGATCTCGCAGGCGGAGCTCGGCGACAAACTCGGCGTCAGCTTCCAGCAGGTGCAGAAATACGAGAAGGGCGTCAACCGCGTCGGCGCCGCCCGACTTCAGGCGATCGCCACCGCGCTCGACGTGCCCGTCACCTTCTTCTACGACGGCGACGGCAAGGCGCGCGAGGTCGAAAGCCTGCTGTTCCTCGACAGCGCATTCAGCCTCCGGCTATTGCGGGCCTACAGCAAGATCAAGGACCAGACCGTACAGCGTCAGCTGGTGTCCCTGATGGAATCGATCGCAGCCAACGAAGACTAGCGCTTGGCGGCATCAGGTCGCAGTGCTCGCGGACATGACCGATCGGAGATCGGCCGCAGCCTGCCACGGCGCCAGCGCATCTGCTGGTCCAGGCACGATGGAACGAGCAGCTGCCACAGAAAATGGCAGTTTGGGGCTGTTCGACGTCGGGCATCATCGGCAGTATATGCCGGTCGGCCGTTGCTGCAGCCTCTGGATCGAAGCTCGACCTGACAAGTCAGGCCCTGGTGCCGTGGCGCGATGGTGCATGGGCACTCGTCATTCCAGTTCGGCCCCTGACGCCTTGACGATGGCAGCCCAACGATCGATCTCGGTCCTGACATAGGCCGCGAAATTCTCCGGCGTCGAACCCGGCAGCGGCTCCACTCCGATCGCATTCAGCTTGTCACGCGTGGCGGGATCGGCAACCAGTTTGCCGATCTCACCCGCCAGTTGGTCGGCGATCGCCCGTGGCAGACCTGCGGGCGCCACCACGCCCTGCCATGCCACCAGTTCGAATCCGGCCAGTCCCGATTCGGCCAGCGTCGGAATCTCCGGCGCAGCTGCGACCCGCCTCGGCGTGGTCATGCCAAGGCATCGCACCTTGCCCTCGCGGATCGGTTTCAGCGCCGGCTGCAGGTCCATCACCATGAACGGAACGTGTCCCGCGATAACGTCGAGCATCGCCGGCACGCTGCCGCGATAGGGTACGTGGCGGATGTCTATTCCGGCGGCGGCCCTCAGCATTTCGGCGCCGAGATGCTGCGGACTGCCGATGCCGGCCGAACCATAGGTCAATCCCGGCTTCGATTTGGCATAGGTGATGAATTCGGCCAGCGTCTTCGCCGGAATCATGGGGTTGACGATCAGCGCGAAAGAGACGCCGGCGACCAGCGCGATCGGGGTGAAATCCTTCACCGGATCGTAGGGCAGATTCCTGTAGAGCGTCTTGTTGATTGCCATCGTGGTCGAGGTCACCATCAACAGCGTGTGGCCGTCAGGATCGGACCTTGCTACCAGGTCGGCGCCGAGCGCGGTCGCGCCTCCCGGCCGGTTCTCGACCTCGACGGTGACGCCGAGAGCGCCCTTGAGCCGATCGGCAATCAGGCGGCCGAGAAAATCGGTGGTGCCGTCCGCAGGATAAGGCACGATCATCCGGATGGTCCGGCTCGGATAGGCCGCCTGTGCCAGCGCCGGCACTCCCGCCATCAAGGCCAGCCCGCCGCCGCATCCGGCCATCGCTTCGCGGCGCGTCAACAACATCGGGTTCTCCTGCTCATCGTGCGAACCACATAGCTGACGCGACGACATATCAAAGCATACATAAGTCCAACGGCGACGCCCTCGATTTTGCGGCACCGCAACCGCCGCACCATCAGCCTTTCGAGAACACAACGTCATGGACGACATATCGGGGTCTCAGCCCGGCGACTGCTGACCGATCCGTTCGACCGAAAAACGGCGAAGCGCGGCCGGCCGGCGATCCCCCGCAGAGGAAAAATTCAACCAGGGCGAGCATGGGGCGCACGACGATGCACCCGCGCCCTGTGATCAGGACCAGGCATCACCTTTCCCGCCTGCGGGGGGAGCATCGGCCGCCTTCGCGGCCCCCGCAAGCGGGAGTGCGATCAGGAGAGGTAGCGCCCTGCCGTTGCCGAGACACAAAACGAATGCTTCAATCCAGAGTGTCGACCTGACCTAATCACCGAAGGCTCGCCAATGCTGGACGTCTCAAAAAAATCAGAAAAATCCCACGCCGACGGCAAGATCCTGCAATGCGTCGCCGACGGCGTCGGCATCATCACCTTCAACAATCCGGAAAAGCGCAACGCCATGTCGCTGGAGATGTGGGAGGGGCTCGGCCTTGCGCTGATCGAACTGCGCGACGACCCCGCCGTGCGCGTGGTGATCATGGTCGGCGCCGGCGACAAGGCTTTTGTCTCGGGCGCCGATATCAGCCAGTTCGAAAAAACCCGCCACAATGCCGAGGCGTCGGAAGCAATACTCGAAAAAGAGCGCCGCGCAGCGCGCGCTGCTGGCGGACTATCCAAAACCGACCATCGCCTGCATCCGCGGCTTTTGCCTCGGCGGCGGCATGCAGGTGGCGATGCTGGCCGACATCCGCATCGCCTCCGACAACAGCCAGTTCGGCATTCCCGCGCCAAGACTCGGCATCGCCTATGGCTATGACGGCCTGAAGCATCTGGTGTCGCTGGTCGGCCCGTCCTGGGCGCGGCTTCTGATGTACACGGGCATGCGGATCGACTCCGCCGAAGCCCTCCGCATCGGCATGGTCGATCGCGTGCTGCCCGACGCCGAATTGTGGGACGCGACCACTGGAGATCGCCCGCACCATTTCCGGCAACGCGCCGCTCGCCATTCAGGCCGCAAAGATCACCATCGCGCAGGTGCTGAAGGACGAAAGCCGGCGCGACATGGACGCGATCAAGGCGATCGGCACCGCCTGCATGGACTCGGAGGATTTTCGCGAGGGCCGGCAGGCGTTCATGGAAAAGCGCAAGCCGCAGTTCAAGGGAAGGTAGTATTCATCGTCATTCCGGGGCGATGCGCAGCATCGAACCCGGAATCTCGAAATTCCCCGGTGCGCAATTGCGCACCTGAGGTCTGGTCCTTCGGACCATCCCGGAATGGCAGAGGTATTGAACCACCCAAAATGGGGCACCGATTGCGCCAGCCTGCCAGCAAGAAGCCAGTCAAACCGCGTAAAATCGCGAAGGACGCTGCCGCGTCGGTCAATCCCGATCTGGATCTCCAGGCCTGGATCGATGCGTTGCGCGCGCTTCCGGCGGCGTCGGTGACGGAAGCCGACGTCGTGGCATGGACCGAGGGACCGCTACGAAAATTTTTCCCGTTTGAAAAATTCCTCGGCGCTTACGGCAACCTTTCGGGCGGCCGCATCCAGATGCGCTCACTGGTGTCGAGCGGTCATGCGCCGGATTTCCTCGCCGGCCTCGAAAGCAAATTCGACCTGAAATCGCGTGGCTGCTTTGCGTGGTGGGTGTCCAACCGCAAGGCCTTTATTCTGGACCGAGACGGCGCCCTCGACGAAGCGGGCGTCGCGATCACGGCCACCCGGCTCGAACTCGAGGAGATCGACCGCTTCGCGCTCGGCGTCGTCGCCGCCCACGGCGTCATCGACCCCTTTGCCAATGCCGGCACCTATCTCAGCTTTTCCGGCGTCCCGCGAACATGGCCGAAGCGAACCCTGGCTGCGCTCGACCTGATCGCGCCGGTGCTGCACATGCTGTTCCTGCGCACCAAGCAGGCCGCGGAATCACCGATTGATCTGACGGCATTGACAGACCGGCAGCGGGAAATGGTCGACCTCGCGGTGACCGGCCTGTCCGACAAGGAAATCGCCCGGCGGCTTGCGATTTCCGACCACACCGTCGGCAATCATTTCCGCGCGATCTACGAGCGGCTCGGCGTCAGCAAGCGCAGCCAGCTGATCGCGCTGCTGAAATAGTCAGGCCGCTTAGCACGAACGTGCCATCGATTTGATGGCGGATTAGCCGAGGGCAGATTAGCGCCTGCGTAATCCACCGTCATTGCGAGCGAAGCGAAGCAATCCAGCTTCCTTCCCTTTTTCCTTTCGCACAAGTAGGCTGGATTGCTTCGTCGCAAGCGCTCCTAGGAATGACGGTCTTGCCACCCCAAGCCGTTGTCACCCGCGAGTCCGCCACCATCTTTTGCTTCGTCGCGGGGAATGCGCGGCGAGATCCCGCAGCGTCCACCATTCGCGCTACTGCGGCCCACGGCCTTGACTGGAACTATCTATGCGTGCATTTTTGCATTTCAGCGACCTCTGCATCATCGGGAGTGGCCCGTCGCCGCGACGCCAGCCTTTTTCGGATCGCCGCAAAGGGAGTTAGCGCCATGTTGCTCGTCACGTTCCACGGTGGATCCGGATCGTCCAGCATCAACAATGTCCATGTCTATGACACTCCCGACGGCAAGCACCTGACGAAATACGCGCTGGGCGCGCCGAAGCAGGGAGTGCTCTCCGAGTTGCGCGCAATGGTGCTGGCCAATGGCCTGCTCTATGTCGCCAACGGCGCCAAATCGCAAAGCACCGTGCTGGCCTACAATTTGCCGAGTTCCGGCACGTCGTTCACCTATGCCGCGACGCTGATCGGCCCAACTCTGAGCAAGAAAGGGCACTTCCAAACCGGGATATCCCATCCCTTCGGTATCGTCTTCAATGGCACAAGCTGCTTTATCTCGAACCAGGACACCAACGTCGTCAGCCAGGTCAACGTCAGCAACAACGGACTGACGGGCAGTCTGGTTCAGGGCCCGTCCGATTACCTGAAAGGACTGTTTGCCACCGGCACTTTTCTGGACGGCACCTGTGTGGCGTCGCAGGTCGGCATTCTCAACGATGTGGATGTCATTACGACCGTGGTGGATCATGTCCACGGCGGACTCGGGCAAGTCTCGACAACGGCAAGGTCAAGAACTCGGTGCGCGACGTAGCCATCGCCAATGGCATCCTGTTGGTGTGCGATGAGCCCGAAAACGTCGTCAATCTGTATTCGCTCGCGGACGGCAGCTAGAGCAGGTTCCTCGAAAAGCGAGTTGGGGGGATTCTTCCTGGAGGCCGAAAGCTTATTCCATCTTTGCGACTCAGTCGGGAGGATGGGATGGGCAAGCCGTACAGCATGGATTTGCGTGAGCGGGTGGTTGCGGCGATCGAAGGCGGCGAGTTGACGCACCAGGCGGCGGCGCGGTTTTCGATCGGAATAGCGACAGCTGGGACGTGGGCGCGGCTGAAACGGGCCACCGGGGACGTTCGCCCTGCAAAACAGGGCAAGCCGAAGGGGGCGGTGCTGGACGCCCACGCGGATTTCATTCTGGGCGCCCTTGCAGAAGCGCCTGACACGACGCTTGACGAGATGGTCGAGCGGTTGCGGGAGGAACGCGGCGTCACGGTTGTGAGGACCGCGGTGTGGAAGTTACTCGATCGGCACGGCCAGACGCATAAAAAAAGACCGCCCACGCCAGCGAGCAAGAGCGCGCTGATGTGAAGGCCGCGCGCGAGGATTGGGTCGACGGTCAGGGCGATCTCGACGCCAAACACCTGATTTTCATCGACGAGAGCGGCCTTTCGACCAAGATGGCGCGGCTTCGTGGCTGGGCGCCCAAAGGCGAACGTTGCCGCGCTGCAATTCCGCACGGTCATTGGAAGACCGTCACTTTTGTCGGCGGGCTCACGCTTACGGGCTTCGTTGCACCGATGCTTCTGGACGGGCCGATGGACGGAGAATGCTTCCTCGCCTGGGTCGAGCAGATGTTGGCGCCTACCTTGCGCCCAGGCGACATCGTCGTCATGGACAATCTGGCCGTCCACAAGGTGGCCGGCGTCCGACAGGCTGTTGAAGCCTGCGGCGCCGAGCTCCGTTATCTGCCGCCCTACAGTCCCGACTTCAATCCGATCGAAAATGCCTTCGCCAAGCTCAAGGCGCATGTGCGAAAATCAGCCGCGCGCACCCTCGACGCACTCGAACGAGCCGCCGCCAATGCCCTGCCACAGTTCAAACCCGACGATTGCGCAAACTTCTTCGCTCACGCAGGATACAGCTTGGATTAATAGGAACCTGCTCTATCTCGGGTCAAGCAATGCGCTCGCTGACGGGCCGACGCATCTTGCGATCAACAATGGCGGGCTTATGTCAGCGCCGGATCGACGCTGTACTGGGGACAGCTGCCGCCATCCACATCATCCGCCTCGCTCACCCTGCAGACGATCACACCGACGCCCCCTTCTCAGGGAGTCAAAATCGGTGGAATCTCTTCCGACGGCGCATCGACAGTTTACGTTCCGTATCAGCAAGGCGTCGGCGGCAACAACCCGGGTGGCTCGATCTACAGCTACAGTGTGAGCCAGCAAATCCGCCTGTGCTGAGCAGCGCCACGCCCTTCGTGCCGACGTTGAAAGACACGCCCGAATTCGTGCTGTATTGGCCGGGCGGATCGTGAGCGGGGAAGCCCGCGCGCATCCGGTACTGGCCGAACTTATAACGCCGCGATCACCGCCCTGGCGATATCCGCCGTGCCGTTGCTGCCGCCGAATTCCATCGGCTTGATACCACCGGCATAGACCTTGTCGACCGCGCGCTCGATGCTTTCAGCCGCTTCGGCCGCCGCCTCGATACCGTGCTTGTCGGCGAGCCAGTCCAGCATCATCGCGGTGGAGAGGATCATGCCGGTCGGATTGGCCTTGCCCTGCCCCATGATGTCGGGTGCGGTGCCGTGGCAGGGCTGGAACACGGCGTGGCGGTCGCCGATGTCGGCGGAGGGTGCCATGCCCATGCCGCCGATCAGGCCGGCAGTCAGGTCCGAAAGAATGTCGCCGAACATGTTTTCCGTCACCATGACGTCGAAATCCCAAGGACGCTTTACGAGCAGCGCCGAGCAGGCATCGATATACATATGGTCGGCCTTGACCTCGGGATGACGTTTCGCCGCCTCGTCGAATATCCCGCGAAAAAAGGCAAAAGCCTTGAACACATTGGCCTTGTCGACACAGGCCAACTGGCCCGGTTTGCCGCGTGCCTTGCGGCGTTCGGCAAGCCGGAAGGAAAACTCGAACAGCCGCTCCGAGGTTTTTCGCGTGATCACCAGCGTCTCGCGCGCCTCGCTGTCGGTGACGACGCCCTTGCCCATCGAGGCGAACAGGCCCTCGGTGGATTCCCGGATGACGACGAGATCGATGCCGCGCGCATCGGCGCCGACGATCGGGCTCGGCACCCCCGGAATGAGCCGCGCCGGCCGCACCCCGGCATAGAGGTCGAAATGAACCCGCAGTTCGATCTGCGGCGCGATCTCGGTGTTGTCGGGGTAGCGCACCGATGGCAGGCCGCAGGCGCCGAGCAGGATCGCGTCGGCCTCGTCACACAGCCGCAACGTGGAGTCCGGCATCGACTTTCCGGTCTCGCGATAATGGTTGGCGCCGGCGGGCGCCTCGGTGAAGCGGAATTCGAGATCCGTGGTGGCTTCGATCCTGCGCAGCACCTCCAGCGCCGGCGCCATCACCTCGGGTCCGATGCCGTCGCCACCGAGCACGGCGATGTGGAGGGCGTTGTTGGCGGACATGGGGGTTCCTGTGACAGACGAAAAGAAGCGCGATGAACCTTCCCGTCATTGCGAGCGCAGCGAAGCAATCCATGCATCAGCGAGAAGAAAGAATGGATTGCTTCGTCGCTGCGCTCCTCGCAATGACGAACGCGCGACGGGAGTTACGGCGTCAGCACCGCGCGGCCGACCAGCTTGCCCTTCTGCAGGTCGACCAGCGCCTGGTTGGCCTGCGCCAGCGGCATCGTCGTCACCGGAATCGGCGCGATCTTCTTCGTCGCGGACGAGGTCGAGCAGCTCTTTGGTCTCGCGAAGATTGCCGACATAGCTGCCCTGGATGGTGATCGCCTTGATCGGAATCAGCGGCAGCGCCCATGGCGCGCCGCCGCCGAACAGGCCGACGATCACGAGCTTGCCGCCCTTGGTCAGGCAATCGAAGCCGAGTTGCGCGGTCGCGGCGTTGCCGACCAGATCGATCACCGCGCGGATCGGGCCACCGGCGGCCTTCGCCAGTTGCTCCAGCGCGTCGGGCGCCTTGCCGTCGATGGCTGCGAGCGCCCCGGCGGCGATGGCGGCCTCGCGCTTGCGCGCATCGATATCGACGACGATGGCGCCCTTGCCGCCCATCGCCTTGAGCAGCGACAGCGCCATCAGCCCGAGGCCGCCGGCGCCAAAAATCACGATCGGCGTGTGCATGACAGTCTCGATCTTCTTGATCGCGCTGTAAGTGGTGACGCCGGAGCAGGCATAGGGCGCCGCGGTGACGGGATCGAGTCCTTTCAGGTCGATCAGGTATTTTGGATGCGGCACCGTCATGTGATCGGCATAGCCGCCGTCGCAATAGACCCCGAGCGAATTCGGCTTGACCACGCACATATTCTCGTCACCGCCGAGGCAGGTCTCGCACTTGCCGCAGCCGAGCCAGGGATAGACCAGCACGACGTCGCCGACCTTGAGGCCGCCGGTGTCTTGGCGTCCGGACCGAATGCCAGTACTTCGCCGACGCTCTCATGGCCCATGGTGCGCGGCAGCGACACGCCGCGATCCTTCAGGGACAGCGGCTTTCTGCCATGGCCGAGATCGTAGCCGCCTTCCCAGATGTGCAGGTCGCTGTGGCAGACGCCGGCCGCCTTGACCTTGAGCAGCACCTGGGTGCCCGACGGCTGCGGCGTCGGCGCATCGACTTCCTTCAAGGGGGCATTGAAATCGGCAACCTGGAAACTCTTCATCGCGTCTCTCCCGATGGTTCTTGCTTTTGTGCGGCCGTCGCGTTTTCAAGCGAAGTGGGTACCGGTTTCGCGCAGGAAAACGCGTCAAATAAAAGTGTTAGACGCTTAGGCATGCCGATCAATGGATGATGGCAGGCGGCGAACTGGCCAGGCGCCACCTCGCGCAGTTCCGGCATCTCATCGGCGCAGCGCCGGTCGGCGCGCGGGCAGCGGGTGCGAAACCGGCAGCCGGAGGGCGGCGCGATCGGCGACGGCGGCTCGCCCACCGCGACGCTTTCGGCCGGCCGCACATCCGGATCGGGCACCGGGATCGCCTCGATCAGCAGCGCGGTATAGGGATGCGCCGGGTTCGCGAACAATTGCTCGGAGGGAGCCGACCTCGCAGAGCCGGCCGAGATACATCACCGCGACGCGGTCGCTGACCGCCTTCACGACCGCCAGATCGTGGGCGATGAACAGCAGCGTCAGCCCGAAGCGCGCCTTCATCTCCTCCAGCAGATTGAGGATCTGGGCGCGGATCGAAACGTCGAGCGCCGACACCGGCTCGTCGCAGATGATGAATTCGGGATTGAGCACCAGCGCGCGGGCAATGCAGATGCGCTGGCATTGGCCGCCGGAAAATTCGTGCGGCAGCCGGCCTATCACAATCGGGGGTCGAGGCCGACCGCGCCGAGCACGTCATGCGACCAGTTGCTCGCGCTTCTTCGGATCCTTGACGCCGGATATCACCAGCGGTTCGGCGACGATGTCGCCGATCCGCCGCCGCGGATTCAGCGAGGCGATCGGGTCCTGGAAGATCAGCTGCACGCGCCGGCGCATCCGCCGCAGGGTATCGCCCTGCATCGCCGTGAGGTCCTGGCCGTCGAACAGCACCCTGCCCGACACCGGCTGGCGCAACTGCATCACCGCGCGGCCGAGCGTCGACTTGCCGCAGCCGGACTCGCCGACCAGCCCCAGCGTCTCGCCGCGCGCGATCTCGAGGCTGACGCCGGACACCGCATGAACCGTCTTGTTGCCCACGGGATATTCGACGACGAGGTTTTCGACCCTGAGCAAGGGATCGCGCGACGCGGATGGCGAAACGGGCTGCATCATGCGGGAACGCCGGCGGCGGTGCCGATCGGACGGAAGCAGGCATACTGATGCCCTGGCGATTCCGCCGTCCTCAAGCGGCGGCTTCTCGGCGTGGCATTGCGCCCATCGCATAGCGGCAGCGCGGCGAAAACGAGCATCCCTTGAGTCGGCCGGGTCGGATCGGGCGGACGTCCGGAAATCGCCGGCAGCGGCGTATGCGGCTTGGCGTCGATCTTCGGGATCGCCGCCAGCAGCGCCTCGGTGTAGGGCATCTGCATTCTCTTGAACAAGTCTGGCGTCGGCGCGCGCTCGACGACGCGGCCGGCATACATCACCGCCACCTCGTCGGTGCGGCCGGCGACGACGCCGAGATCGTGGGTGATGATGATCATCGCCATGTGGCGGCGGCGCTGTTCGCGCGCCAGCAGATCGAGGATTTGCGCCTGGATGGTCACGTCGAGCGCGGTGGTCGGCTCGTCGGCGATCAACAGCTTGGGCTCGCACGACAGCGCGATCGCGATCGCGACCCGCTGCCGCATGCCGCCGGAAAGCTGATGCGGATATTGCGCAGCCGCTGCTCCGGCGCGGGAATGCCGACCGCCGCCAGCAATTCGATGCTGCGCATTTTTGCGGCCGCAACGTCGAGCTCGAGATGCTCCTGCAGCGTCTCGATCAATTGGGTGCCGATCGTCAGCACCGGATTGAGCGAGGTCATCGGATCCTGGAACACCACCGCGAGCGAACGGCCGCGCAGCTTGCGCAGGCGTCTCGCGGTCGAGGCTGCACGAGGTCCTGGCCGTCGAACATCACGCGGCCGGACAGTTTGGCCTTCTTCGGCAGCAGCTGCAGGATCGCGCGCGACAGCATGGTCTTGCCGCAGCCGGATTTGCCGACGATGCCGAGGGTACGGCCGGCGCCGATGCTGAGATCGACCTGATCCACCGCGCGAAGATTGCCGCGCGGCGTCGGCAGATCGACCGCGACCCCCTCGATCGAAAGTAATGCGGCTTTCGTCACAGCGCGCCCTGACGCGGATCGGTGAGAGCCCGCAGCGTGTCGCCGACCAGATTGAAGGAAAGCACGGTCAGGAACATCGTGACCGCCGGAATGAAGGCCAGCCGCGGCGCGATCTCCAGGCTCTCGCGGCCCTCCCCGATCATGCTGCCCCAGCTCGATATCGGAGGCGGCACGCCAAGTCCAAGGAACGACAACGCTCCTTCGACCACGATGGTGACGGCGACGCCAAGCAGGAAGAATGCGAACAGCGGCAGAAATACGTTCGGCAGCAGCTCGCGCAGCAGGATGCGCGCATGGGTCGCGCCGAGCGCCTGGGCCGCGATCACGAATTCGCGCCGCGCCAGCGTCAGCGTCGTTGCCCGCGCCACACGCATGAACGCGGGAATGCCGAGCACGCCGAGAATGAAGGTCAGATTGAGCAGGGATTGCCCGAGATAGGCGGTCACGGCCAGCGCCAGTATCAGCGGCGGAAACGCCAGCAGCATATCCATGCTGCCCACCACCAGCGTCTCGAAGCGGCCGCGAAAATAGCCTGCGAGGATGCCGAGCGCGCCGCCGATCGCGAGGCCAATGACCGGCGCGCAAAGGCCGACGATCAGCGATATCCGCGCGCCGTAGATCAGCCGCGACAGCACGTCCCGCCCGAGGCCGTCGGTGCCGAGCCAGTGCTCGGCCGACGGCGGCGCGCGGCGCTCCAGCATGTCCATGTCGATTGGGCTCGGCAATGGCAGCAGGTCGGCAAAGGCGGCGAACGCAAACGACGAAGATCATCCAGCCGATCGCCATCCAGAACAACAGCCCGAGCCGGCCCGTCCGCCGGACCGGACCGACGGCGACATCCTCGCCGATGCCGAGTTCAAGCGTGGCCATGACGAATCCTGGGGTCGAGCACGGCATAGAGCAGGTCGACGATGAAATTGATCAGCACAAAGCCAGCGGCGACGATCAGCACCACGCCCTGCAGGATGATGAGATCGCGGGTGAAGATGGCGCTGACCAGCAGCCGGCCGATGCCGGGCAAGCGCGAAGATGGTCTCGACGATCACGCGCGCCGCCGATCAGGCGGCCGATATTGATGCCGGTCACCGTCACCAGCGTCAGCGACGACGGCTTCAGGGCATGCACGAACAGGATGCGCGCCGGCTTGAGCCCCTTGGCGCGCGCCATCGCGATGTAATCCTCCTGCAGGGTCGCGATCATGTCGGAACGCAGCACGCGCATGAGCCCGGCCATTCCCCCAGCGCCAGCGTCAGCGCCGGCAGCACGAAGAAGCGCAGATTGCCGACCGGGTCCTCGCGAACGGCACGTAGCCGGTCGCCGGCAGCCAGCGAAGCTCGACCGCGAACAGATAGATCAGCAGGATCGCGGACAGGAACGTCGGCACCGACAGCATGCTGAAGGCGCTGCCGGTCATGAAGCGGTCGAAGCCCGCCGCTGCGCACCGCGCAGGCGATCGCCAGGGGAACGCCGATGGTGAGCGCGCCGATCTGGGCCAGCAGCATCAGTTCCAGCGACACCGGCAACCGCTCCGTCACCGCTTGCAGCACGGTCTGCCCGGTTCGAAAGGATCGGCCGAAATCGCCCTGCAGCACGTCGCCGAGCCAGCAGAGATAGCGCCACCAGATCGGCTGGTCGAGCCCCATGTCGCGGCGCAGCGCGGCTATCGTTCTCCGGCGTCGCCTGGTCACCCAGGATCACATAGGCGAGATCGCCCGGCAGCAGCGACGCGATCAGGAACGTCAGCAGCGAAACGGCGATCAGCACCGGCACCAGATAAAGGAGCCTTCGCGCGACGAAAACAACATGCGCCGCTATTCCTTCCAGACGCGCGAGACGTCGATCACCCCGCAGTACATCTTCGGCAGACCCTTGATCTTCGCCGTCGAGATCGCGTAATAGGTGTTCTGGAACGTCCAGAACCAGATCGCCTCCTTGTTGATGAGCCGGCTGATCGCACAATAGGTCTCGATCCGCTTGTCCTGTATCCGCCGTGGTGCGGGCACGATCGAGCAATTGGTCAAGCTCGGGATTGGAATAATTGGCCAGCGCGACCGGGCTGCCGGTCCGGAAATTGGCGTACATCTGGGCGTCCGGATCGGCGAGATCGATGATCCGCCACGGCGTCAACTGGAACTGGCGCATGAAGGCGCGCGGCACGATGGCGGCCTGCTCGACCTGCTCGATCTCCATGTTGGCGCCGACCTGTTTCCAGAACTGCTGCAGCACCTGGCCGACCTTGCGCCCGCGCGGCGTCGCGGTGACGAGCATCTTGAACTCGACCGGCTTGCCGTAGTCCTTGATCAGCGCCTTGGCTTTCTCGATGTCGTAGGCAGCGCGCCGTCGTCCTTGCACTTGACCCAGGAGCCTTCGCCGTAGGGATTGCTGGCCGGGAGGCTGAGGCCGTTGGTGATCGCCTGCGACATCTTCTTGCGATCCAGCGCCATCACCAGCGCCTGACGCACCCGCACGTCGTCGAACGGCGCGACCTTGGTGTTGAAGGCGTAGACCTGGGCGCCGGAGCCGGCATAGGTGTGGACGGTCAGCTTGGAATCCTTCTGCGCCTTCTGGATGTTGTCGGCATCGTATTCGTCGTCCCAGATCAGATCGGCCTCGCCCGATTGCAGGCTGGCGAAGCGCGACTGCGCATCGGGCAGCGGTTTCAGGATGATGCGGTCGAGATAGACCTTGTCCTTGTCCCAGTAATCGGGATTCTTTTCCAGGATCATGCGGTCGCCCGCGGTCCAGGACTTCAGGACATAGGGACCGGTGCCGACCGGATTGCGATTGTATTCGTCGCCCTTTGTCTTCCAGGCCGTCGGAGACTGAACCGCGTTTTCACGCTCGGAAAAGACACCATCGCCGGGAAGTTCACCGAAGGATCTTTGAGATTATAGACCAGCGTCAGCTCGTCCGGCGCCTGCGACGTTCGTTGATCCCCGCGATATAGAAGGCGCAGCGGCACTTGTTGGCGGGATCCTTCTGCCGGTCGAAATTCGCCTTGAAGGCTTCCGCATTGAACGGCGTGCCGTCGTGGAACTTGACGCCGGGACGCAGCTTGAAGGTCCAGGTCTTGTAATCGCCGGAGGACTCCCAGGACAGCGCGAGCTTCGGCTGCAGCACGCCCTTGTCGTCGAGATTGGTCAGCGTGTCGAAAATGGCGGCGGCCGCGGTCTGCGCAGCGGTATCGAACACGCCGACCTTCAGCGGATCGAAACCGGGAATATCGAGCTCGAGGCCGACGGTGATGCTGCCGCCCTGCTTCTGGGCGCTGGCGGGACTTGCCAACAAGGCAATGCCGAATGCCGCCACCTGAAATATTGGCGCAAGCGCGCGCGAGCGGATTGCCGCTTTCATTTGATGCTCCCTCCGATATGCCAACGTCCGGTATTCCGGATCGTCGACGACTGCCATGTCAGCTTGGCTGGATTTGCGCGCTCCGGCAAGCCGCAAGACGCAGACCGGATGAAAAGCCGCGGTTTGGTCCAGCCCGCTTCGTCAGCGCCGTAGCCGTTCCGCTTGAAGGCCGCTATTTCATCTTCCGAAAGGCCGGTCTCCCGGAGATACGCGACCCGTGTGCTCGCCCAGGGTCGCCATCCGCCTGGCCGGCCGAGACGCTGGCCCCGGACATGCGGAACGGCAGGTTCAGAACCTTGAACGTGCCGCCGCCATCCTCCACCTCGGCGAGCGCGCCGCGATGCGCGATTTGCGGATCGCGCAAGGCTTCCGCCACGGTGCGATAGGCCGAGCTCGGCACACCCTTCGCGATTGAGCGCCGCGAGACATTTTTCGGTCGTTATCGCGCGCGACCACGCTTCGACGCCCTGCATCAGGCCCGCCCAGTTTTCGCGACGATCGGCATAGGCCGCAAAACGCGGATCGGTCAACCCACTCGGGATGCCCGATCACCTTCATCAGGCTCTGGAAGGTTTTCTCGCTGGCGATTGCGATCATCACATAGCCATCCGCCGTCGCGATCGGGCCGAACATCGGACGCTGGCGTCGGCTTCACCTCGAATTGCGACCACTGCAACTCGTTGAGCGTCAGGCTGAGCATCGATTCCAGCATCGAGACGTCGATGTGCTGGCCGAGCCTGCGTGCCGTGGCGCTGATACAGCGCCGCCGAAATGGCGCCGAAGGCGTAGACGCCGGTCAGCACGTCAGCATGATAGATGCCGCAATAGTCCGGCCGGTTTCGCCCGGGCTGATAGGCCAGATGGGCCATCTCATAGCCGGAAGCGGCGTGGATGACCGGCGCATAGGCCGGCAGTTCCGCCGATGGCCCGGTCTGGCCGTATCCGGAGATCGAGCAATAGATCAGTTTCGGATTGAGCGCTTTCACCGACTCGTAGTCGAGCTTCAGCCTGCGCATCACGCCGGGGCGAAAATTCTCGACCAGCACATCGGTGCTCGCGATCAGCCGGCGAATGACCTCGATCCCTCGCGCGACTTCAGATCGAGCACGAGGCTGTTCTTGCCGATATTGAGCTGGCCGAAAGCAGTGCTGCAATTGTTGCGGACCGGCGGACGGGTCCGCATCGTCTCGCCTTCGGTGGTCTCGACCTTGATGACCTCCGCCCCCATGTCGGCCAGCATCCGCGTGCAATGCGGGCCGGCAATGGTGGTCGAAAAATCGAGCACGCGCAGTCCCTGGAAGCTCTTTGTCAAATTACCCTCATCGTTGTCTGCTAGCGTCATCGTAAACTCCCCGGACGCCTGATCCGGCGCGGCGGACCCTAAATTGCGCGGCCCGGCCCGGGAAGCGTCTCTCCCGCGGCCCCGCCCCTCGAGCCGCCTCGGGTTGATACCCTGCGTTCGACCGGAAACGAAAACTGGAACCTTTCTTGCATGTTTTGGTCAGCGCTGGTACGAGGGCGTTTGTTGAAGGTTTTGTTCGTTACGACTGAAATGGATGATTTCGTCCGGGTGGGCGGGCTTGCGGCTGTTTCAGCAGCCCTGCCGCGCGCGCTACGCTCCTCAGCGACGTCAGGATCATCCTCCCCGGATACCGGGATGTGGTCGAACAATTCCTGCATATCCAGATCGTTGGCAATGTCCCGCCCTGGCGGAGATGCCGGCCTGCTCGCTCGGGCTGACGGCAACCAAGGACGGGCTGCCGATTTACGTCCTGCTCTGCCCGGAACTTTATGATCGTCCCGGCAATCCCTATGGCGACACATCGGGCCGCGACTGGCCCGACAATGACATGCGCTTCGGACGATTTGCCTCCGCCGCTGCACAGTTGGCGGCAGGCACGCTGGACAAAAATTGGGCAGCGGACCTCGTTCACGCCAATGACTGGCAGGCCGCGCTGGTGCCGGCCTACCTCGCCTGGAATGCGCGGTCAAGATCCCCACGATCCTGACCATCCATAACCTCGCCTATCAGGGCCTGTTCCCGAGGGAGTCGCTGCGCCGGATCGGCGCGCCCGAATCCTCGTTCCATATCGACGGCCTCGAGTTCTACGACAAGCTGTCCTTCCTCAAGGGCGGCATCGTCTATGCGTCGCATCTGACCACCGTCAGCGAAACCTACGCGAAGGAGATCACCACGTCCGAACTCGGCTGCGGGCTCGAGGGCCTGCTTCGCCAACGTTCCGACGCAGCCGCAGCTCACGGGAATCCTGAACGGCATCGACGAGAGCTGGGATCCCCGCGCCTGCGCCCAGCTGGCGCAGCCGTTTGGCGCGGGCGACTGGGACGGCAAGCAGGCGAATTCCGATTACGTCCGCCAGCAATTCGGCCTGGCGCTATCGCGCGGTCCGATTTTCGGCCTGGTCGCGCGTCTGGTGCACCAGAAGGGCGTCGACCTCGTGCTGGCGGCCGCCGATGAGATCATCGCAGCCGGAGGCCAGATCATCGTGACCGGCAGCGGCGAGCCCGCGATCGAGCAGGCACTGGTCGATGCGCATCGCCGCCGGCCGGATGCGATCGGCGTCGCCATCGGCTTCAACGACGGGCAGGCCCGGCGGATTTTTGCCGGCAGCGACTTCACCCTGATGCCGTCGCGGTTCGAACCCTGCGGCCTGAGCCAGATGTATGCGCAGCGGTTCGGATCGCTGCCGATCGGCCACCAGACCGGCGGCCTCGCCGAAACCATCACCGATGGCGAAACCGGATTCCTGTTCGACCGGCCCTCGACCGAATCCTTCCTCGGCGGCGTCCGCCGCGCCTTCTCGGCGTTCAACGCCAAGGACCGCCTCGACGCGATGCGCCGCAGCGCGATGTCGCGGTCCTTCAGCTGGGGCATTTCGGCCGCCTGC
Organism: uncultured Alphaproteobacteria bacterium; assembly: GCA_963706975.1. GTDB lineage: Bacteria > Pseudomonadota > Alphaproteobacteria > Rhizobiales > Xanthobacteraceae > Bradyrhizobium. The sequence goes on along the minus strand of CAVPOL010000049.1, from coordinate 43,131 downwards.
TACAGCGCGCTGTACCGCAAGGCGTTGTCGTCGTAGCGCACCTTATCAGCCCCGCCTTCCGCATCCCGTCGAGGAAACGTTCCATCAACTCCGGCGTCTGATAGGGAACGCTCGCTCTGATCCAGTCTAGCGACAGTTGGGGCTGCTGGAGCAGGACTGCCGCAAGAAATTTCCGGGCCTCTTCGCGTTGGCCCGTCTGGGCCAGACTTGCATTACCGCTTTTCCACCGAGGCCGGGAAGGACATCGGCAGAAAGATCGGTGAGCTTGCGGTGAGAACGCTGTGCTCGGCCCTGCTGCCGCCGCGCAGCAAAACCTGAGCTGCCAAACGTGACGGCGGCCGGTGATCGGCCGCCATCCGGTCACTCTGCCGCTTGCGGCATCACTTCCACCGGCTGGATGGACCGCCTGCGTTGGCGGCATTGGCGCAACGCTAGCCGTCGCGGGCTTGCTGACGACGCAGCTCAGGCTCACCGAGTGAAGATCCGCTATTCGTGGATGACTGCCAATCGGCCGTCCTCCAGACCTGCGACCAGACCCGGATGTCCGCGGAAATCGATTGAGCCAATGTTCGTAACGATGCGCGCCGGAAGCGAAACCCGGGCGATATCACGAACCTTCGGCGCGAAGGCGATCAGGCGAAGCGAGCGCCTGTCCAGGCTGGGCACGGCAAGATCGGGGTGGCCATCGGCGTCGAAATCCGCCGTCCAGCTCATGCCAAGCGCCCTCGCTCCGATGAAGTGATTGGAGACATCCGGCACCTCGGCGACCTTTTTCAGCATCTGATCGCGCCAGGACCACAATTCAAGGACGCCAACGACGTGGGGTTGGCGAACGATAGCAATCTGGGCGCTGCCACGGCCCTCGAAATCGGCAATGCCCGCCGGATTTAGCCACGCATGCGCGTGACCGATCGGCGGCGTCTCCGCAATGATCTTCATGGTATCGGCATCAATGATCGCCAGCGACGAACCGCGCTCGAGATATGACTTCACGACCACGATCCGGTCGACACCGTTCAGCGTGGCGATGCGCGGCGAAAGATCTTCAAACACGGCGTTCGCGCCCGAGGTGACGGTCCCGATCCGCCCGTCGCTTCGCTCGACGACTATACTGCCGGCTTCGATGGTATCGCCAAGTACGCCATGGCGGTAGCGCGCGGTCGGCTGGGCAAGCCAAGCCCGCGCGATCGGGCCGTGACCGGCTGCGACCCGTCCATCCGAAAGGCCGCCGGACGGCACGAGCGGAAAACCGGGCGCGCCGGTAGCCATCAGCGATCCGGTGTCCGGGACGATACGGTACCAGTTCGGGCCAATTGCAACATGCGTCTTCTCATTCAGCACTTCAATCGACGTGACGCGGCCGGGTGTCGGCACTATTTCGGCTCGCCATTCCGCCGTGGCCGGTCCGACAATGGTGAGCCAAGATGCGATTAATGCGGGAAACCACTTCATGCCGCCCAACAATCACCGCCGGCCGGGATTGTCACGGGGCAAGGTGAACACGTTTGCGTTGCCTTCGGAAGCCGCAAGCCAGGCCGTATAACCTTTGCCGGCCGGTCATTCGACCGGTCCGCCGCTTTCGCGACGCGTCTCCGGCATCACCAGCCAGATCAGCGCGAGCCCCATGGCCGCGACCGCCGCCAGCCCCATGAAGGCCATGCTGCTGCCGAAACGGTCGGCGGCGTAGCCGGCCAGCACGGTGCTGAGCGAGGCGCCGATGCCGGTGGCGGTGCCGACGATGCCCTGCGCCAGGCTGAAATGGCCGCTGCCGAAGGCGACGTCGGCGACGACAAGCGGTATCATGACCGCAAAGACCGCGGCGGTGATGCCGTCGAATATTTGTACCGCCACCAGCAAATAGGGATCGGTCACCGTGGCGAACAGCAGGCCGCGGATGGCCAGCGCGGCAAAACCCAGCATGCAGAGCGGCCGCCGTCCCCATTGCTGCGCCTTGCGGCCTACCGACGGCGAGGACAGCGCCACGATGGCCTGCGGCACCACGATGCAGGCGGCGATCAGCACCGTCGCCCACTCGCTCGACCGCGTGGTGACGACGCCCGCCATCAGCGGCAGCATCGCCGCGTTGGCGAGTTGCAGCAGCAGCACGGCGGCCGCGAAGATCAGCAACGGACGTTGCCGCAAGAGATGCCAGACGCTGGTAGCGTCGGCATCGGCCTTCTCGCGCGGCACCGAGCCGTGTGCGCGCTCGGGATCGATCTCGCGATCGCGAATGCGATTAGCGCCAACAACGTTGGAATCGCCAGCAAAAATGTGACGAGGAACACAGCCCGGCTTGACACCAGATAGCCGACGGTTCCCATAACAGCCGCGGCGACGCCGTTGCCGAGCGATGCGATAGCGCGCATTGCGCCCGAGCCGTTCGCCGATCGCCAGCGGCCCGACCAGACCGAGACTGATCGCCGCGATGCACGGACCGAGCACGCAGCTGGCGAGCGGCGTGCAGGGTCGCCGCCGCCGCCACCACCGGAAAGATCGGCCACGCCGCATAAGCGAGCGCGCAGGCGCCGATCGTCGCCACCGCAAGGCTCGCGACCAGCCGTTCCGACCGCGCTGCATCGACGATGGCTCCGCCGGGCATTTGGCCGATCAAGCCGATCAGGCCGCCGATCGACAATACGAAGCCGATCTCGACCTGGGTCCATTTCTGCGTGGTCAGATAGACCGCGATGAACGGTCCGAACCCGGTCTGGACGTCGGCGAGAAAGAAAATGAACCAGTCGAGACCGCGCTGGCTCTGGCGCGAGGGCGAAGGCGCCGCTGCGAGCGCTGCCGGCTCCGGGACGAGCGCGACGACATTGTCGCTGCCGCCCGGTCGCGCGCGCCGCTCATCGTCACGCGGTTTGGAATGGGTTGGGAGCGCGACCAGAATGCTTCTCCTAATGATCGAACTGCAGCGGCTGCAGGCTGCCGGCGGCGCCGAGCACGATGAGCGGCGTGCCTTCCTTGAATTCGGGCGCCGCTGTCACTTGCTCTCTGGTCAATTCCAGCCTGATGGCTTCTTTCTTGTTGGCGATGCGCTGGAAGTGCAGCGCGTTCCAGTCGACCACGATTTTCCGGCTGCCGACGCCGAGAAAGCCGCCGAAATCGATCACTGCCGCCCGCACCTTCCCTTCGCGATCGACGATCACGTCGACGATCCGTCCCATGTCCTCGTCGACGGCGCTGCGGACCTCCCGGCCGAGCACGCCATGCGCGTCACGTGCGCCGATCACGGACACCGAAGGCGGCGGCGCCGGCTCCTTTGGCGCGCTCTGCGGGGCGGCGCGGCTTGTCGGCGGCGGCGTGTCGGTTTGGGCCAAGGCGGTCGCCAATGCGCAAGCGCCGCCATCAGCAATGCAACTGCGGTCCTGGCACGCATGGGGCCTCCTGAAATTCCCGGGGGGCTTCGCCGGCCACGGCGATACGCCCCGTTCAATGCGTCAACACGATCGACACCTGGATCTGGCCGCGAGTACGCAACACCTCCAGCGAGACTTCCTCGCCGTGACGGCGAACCCTGAGATCGACGCTCGATGGGCCCAGCCGCAGATCGCGCAGCACCACCTCGTTGAGGAAGGCTGGCAGGCGCGGGTCGCGCAGGCGGATCTCGCCGCGCGCCACATCGAATTCGAGCCCGAGCGCTGCTTCCAGCAGCGTGAACGGCGTCGCACTGGCCCAGGCCTGCGGCGCGCAGGCCACCGGATACAGCGTCGGGCCGCGCCGCTTCTCGCGCTGAAACCCGCAGAACAATTCCGGCAGCCGGCGCAAATCCATGTAGCTCGCGGCATCGAACAGGCCCTTGAACACGTGCTCGACCGAATGCTTCAGCCCGTAACGCGCTAGCCCGAGCGCGATCAGCGCGTTGTCGTGCGGCCAGATCGATCCGTCGTGATACGACATCGGATTATAGCGGGCCTCGCCGCGCGCCACGGTGCGGATGCCCCAGCCGGTGAAGAAATGTGGCCGCATCAGGTCGGCGGCGACCATGCGGGCGCGGTCTTCGCAGACAATGCCGGTAAACAGAAGCTGGCCGGCGTTCGAGGTCCGCACCGCACAGGGCCGCTTCTCGCCGTCGAGCGCCAGCGCATAGGTGCCGAGTTCCTCGCACCAGAACGCCTCCTCGAACCGTTCTGCCAGCAGCTGCGCTTCGGTCTCGAGCCGTTTTGCGAGCTCAGCCTTTCCCAGACGAAGCGCACTGCGCGCCGCCAGCCGCTTGCCGGCGAACACATAGCCCTGGACCTCGGCCAGCGCGATGTGGCCCTCGGCCAGCCTTCCATCGGCATGGAAGATGGCATCGAAGGAATCCTTCCAGCCCTGGTTGGCGAGCCCCTGTTCGGAGGCGCGCCGATATTCGATGAAGCCATCCTTGTCGGGATCGCCTGGCCCGTCGATCCATTGCAGCGCCGCTTCGATCGAAGGCCACAGCTCGGCCAGGGTTTTGTCGTCGCCGGTACGCTCGACATAAAGTCCGGCCAGCAGCACGAACAGCGGCGTCGAATCGACGCTGCCGTAGTATTGCGCGAACGGCACCTCGCGCAGCGCCGCCATCTCGCCGCCGCGCATTTCGTGCAGGATTTTTCCGGGATCGGCGTCGGCCAGCGGATCGACCGACTTCGCCTGATAGAACGCCAGCCGCTTCAGGACGCCGCGCGCGATGCGCGGATCGAGCCAAAGCATCTGCAGCGCGGTAATCAGCCCGTCGCGGCCGAAAGTCGTCGAATACCAGGGAATTCCCGCATAGGGATATCTGCCCTGCGGGGTTTCCGTCATCAGCATGTTGAGGTCGGCCATCGCCCGGCACAGCACCTCGTTGAAGATGTTGTTGGAGGTCTCGATGCTGGCGGCGCCGGCCGTGAATTGCCGCATCTCGCGGCGATGCGCCAGCAGGCCGCGATAGAACGGCGCCTTCTGGTGCGGAGTTGCCTGGTCGCAGGAAACCGCGACGAACAGCGAGGTGTTCTGCTGCGGCGTCAGCTCGAGACGCCAGGTGGCCGCATTGATGGCAAGCCGCGTCGGCTTTGGATCGAACTGCAGCGTCGTGGCTCGCGACCGGCCGTCGAGCCCGCGATAGTCGAACAGGACTTTCGCAGGGCCGTCGGTCCTGCTCGAACCGGTGCCGCGGCGCGGACGGCGTTCGCCCCGCACCTCGAACAGATCGGCAAAATCATTGTCGAACAGCAGGGTGACCTCGAAACCCGCGGTCCGCTCGCCATGGTTCTGGATGCCGATCCGCTGATAGGCGGTGCCGCGCCACAGGAAAATGGTGCGGACGATGTGCAGCACATCCTTCTGCAGCACGATGCGCCCGCCCAGATAGACGTCGGGATTGGTGAGGTCGACCGTCAGCGCCGAATTGTCGTCGCGCAAATTGGACCCGAGCAGCAGCGGCTGCACTTCGTCGAGCAATAATTCGAGCCGTGCGAGATAACGGGTGTCTGAATTGAACAGGCCGTCGGGCCCGCCGGCGGAAGCGCCGATATCGCCGTGGCTGTCGAGCACGATGAACGTATCATCGTGCTTGAGCGACCGCCGCGGCCTCGCCGCCGGGCCGGTCATCGGGATGTAGAACGGCGATTCCTGCACCATTTCGAGGTCGCGAATCGTTCGTTACATTGGTTACGGCTTCGATTGCCATTGCTGGTGCCTTGACAGCGTTGTCTGCTGCGGATTCGCCTGCAAGTTACGCAACCGGAACGAGCCCGGATACGTCGCCTCAGGCCGCATGCAGTGCAAGGCGGCTCATCTCCCGCGCCACCAGTTCCTGATACGGGCCCCTGCCCTGCATCAGACGGTCGGGCGGACCGTCCTCGATGATCCGGCCAGCCTGCAACATAACAACGCGGTCGAAATTGCGCAGCGTCGCAAGACGATGCGCGATTGCGATCACGGTACGCCCGCGCATCAGGCGGCAAGCGCTTCGCGGATCGCCTCCTCCGATTCGCTGTCGAGCGCGGCGGTCGCTTCATCCAGCAGCAGGATCGGCGCATCCTTCAAGAACGCGCGCGCAATGGCAATGCGCTGCCGCTGGCCGCCGGAAAATTTGACGCCGCGATCCCCGACCATGGTCGCAAGCCCCTGCGGCAATGTCTCCACGAAGTCGCAACGCGCCGCGATCGCTGCGCGCAGCACCTCGTCGTCAGTCGCAGTTGGCCGTCCGTACCGGATATTTTCCATGATCGATCGATGGAACAGCGAGATGTCCTGCGGCACCACCGAAATCGCCTTGCGAAGGCTCTCCTGGGTCACCCGGGAGATGTTCTGGCCATCGATGGAGATGTGGCCCTGATTCGACGTCGTAAAATCGCTGCAGCAGCACGAACAGGGTGGATTTCCCGCCGCCGGACTGTCCGACCAGCCCAACCCTTTGGCCCGCATTGAGGCGGAGGCTGAACTTGTCCAACACCTGCAGGCCGCCGGGATAACGGAACGACACCTTGTTGAAGACGATCGCCGCCCCCGCCTTTACCAGCGGTTCGGCTTCCGGATGGTCGCGCAGTTCGTGTGGAAGCAACAGGGTGGCAATAGCTTCGGTCAACCGGGCGACATGCTGTGTCACATCGACCAGTGCCACTGCGAGATCGCGCGTGGCACTCAAAATGGAAAGTCCTAACGTACAGACCAGCACGACGTCGCCGGTGGTGGCGCGCGCCACGCTGCCATAGCATGATCACCCAGGCCAGCAACCCGATCGTCAGCGCAACCGTAATCGCGGCGTGGGTCGATCCGCAGCTTTTCGAGATAACGCAGGCTGCGTCCCCGCGCCGTCAATTCCCGGTTGACGGTGGCGTCAAATCGGTTGTGCTCGAAGCTGAGGCCGCAAAACGCCCGCACCAGCGGCATGTTGTTGATGACATCGACCATCTCGCCGTCGACGGCGGCGGCTTTGTTGGCGAAATCGTCGTGCAACGGCTTGCCGGCGGCAGCCAGATGAAACATCGCAAATACCATCGCGCCGGCGACGACGATCAACCCTCCCGCCATCAGCGGACTGACGGTGCCGATCAACGCAATTGCCGCGACAGTCGCGATGCATGGCGGCAGCACGTTCCAGACGAACATATTTTCAACGGTGAAGACGGCATTGGATGTGGCCGTAATGCGGCTGGTCAGCATTCCCGGCAGCCGGTCGGAGAAATAGCCCGGGGCATGCCCGGTCAAGTGGCGAAAGATGTCGCGACGCAAATCCCCGGTCACGCCCACAAATGTGAAACTCGCCGTCCAGCTCGCGATCCGCCACAGAAAATTATCCGCTGCGATCAGCGACATGAGAAAAACGAATGCCAGCCATACACCGCCCGCGCGGGCCGGCCCGGCTGACAAACCATCGACCAGATATCTTCACGCCATATTGCGTGCCTACCGAACAAGCAACCGCTGCAACAACTGCAGTGCAGGATGACGACATGCGATGCAAGACGCTGGCGAAGATAGCGCAGCATGAATGGAAACGGACGGTTGCGCGTATCCTGAAAGATTGTCCATGTGGCTGCAAACCTGTTGGAGGAGCAGGAATTTTCTTATGTCGGATACGTTCGCGCACGTTTACGATGATGGAACTCCGTCCGCAAGTTCCCGGCGCACGGCCATCACTGCGCAACAATTTTGCAGTTTCAGCTTGGCAGAAAATCTGAGCGGCGTGAGATGGCATCAGCAAGACCGCGTTGTGGAAGAACTACGCTTGCTCAAGGGAACTTCGCACATGCGAGAACGTTCCCGATCTGGCATGCCGGTGACAACGCAACTATGGGGCTTTTGTTCATCCAACAAACCACAGGAGACGAATAGATGCGCATCGCGCAGGTTGCTCCGCTGACGGAGGCTGTTCCCCCCAAACTTTATGGCGGCACCGAGCGCGTCGTGCACTGGCTGACCGAGGAACTGGTCGCGCTCGGACACGATGTCACGCTGTTCGCCAGCGGCGATTTACAAACCTCGGCAAAACTCGACGCAACCTGGCCGAAGGCATTGCGACTTGACGGGTCGGTCCGCGATCCCAATGCGCTGCACATGGTGATGCTGGAACGCGTCCGGCAGAAATGCGACGACGAGGAATTCGACATCCTGCACTTCCATCTCGACTATTATCCGTTCTCTCTGTTTTACCGGCAGCCGACGCCCTTCCTCACCACCTTGCACGGCCGGCTGGACCTGCCCGAGCACCAGCCGGTGTTCACCACTTTCGCGAAGGTTCCGGTGATTTCGATCTCGAATGCCCAGCGCCGCCCGGTGCCGATGGCGAACTGGGTCCGCACCATCCATCACGGCCTGCCGGAAAACCTGCTGACGCCGCGGCCGGTGACAGCAGATTATCTGGCGGTGCTCGGCCGGATCGCACCGGAAAAGGGCGTCGACCGTGCGATCAGGATCGCCATCCGGTGCGGCATCCCGCTGAAGATTGCCGCGAAGGTCGATCGCGCCGACCAGGACTATTACGACCAGTTGATCCGCCCGCTGATGGATCACCCGTTGGTCGAGTATATCGGCGAGATCAGCGACCACGAAAAATCGGATTTTCTCAGTGGCGCGACCGGCCTGCTCGTTCCGATCGACTGGCCGGAGCCATTCGGCCTCGTCATGATCGAAGCGATGGCATGCGGCACGCCCGTCATCGCCTATAACCGCGGCTCGGTGCCCGAGATCATCGATGAAGGCCTGACCGGTTTTATTGTCGAGGACGAAATCAGCGCGGTCGCCGCGGTTGACCGCCTTCCCGATCTGAACCGAGACACTGTCCGCAAGCAGTTCGAGACCCGCTTCACCGCCCGCCGCATGGCGCTCGACTATCTCGCCGCCTACCGCAGCCTGATGGAGGCCGCCGAGCCACGGATCAAGCTGGTGAGGAGCGCGGAGTAATCGCTTGGGCGCGACCGCCGCCGTTCAACAAGAAACGACCCCAGCGCGGGGCTGCTCGCTGGGGCCGTCTTGATCGGACCCCGTGTAATATGGGGTCCGGCAGTAGATAAGTCATTTGCATGCCAGTTGTTCCGCCCGGCGGGCTGAAGCGCTTAGATCTCAAGTTCCGATTGTGAGCAATATTGACCTCACGATTCGGGATTCGTCATGCTCCTTGCGTCGCCCGCTTCGGCTCGACGATCTCGAACATGCGCGGAAACTCGTCCATCAGCGCCATCAGTTCGCCGAGCCGCATCGCATTGCCGGTGAATTTTATCTCGCCGCTCGCGACCGCATCTGGAAACGAGGTCAGTTTTGCGATCACTTCGTCGAGCGTGCCGCGCGCCAGCGTAAAGCCGGCGTCCGCCGCAACTGCCTGTGCGCCGGCGACATAAGTCAGCGCGCAGTTCTCCAGCGTGAGGACAAAGGTCTCGCCGGTGTCGGTAAAATTCCAGTTCAGCACGATGTGCTTGCCCTCGGCCCTGGGGCCGTTGAGCCGCACACCCAGCACGTCCCATAATTGCCCGGTGCGAAGGGCCGCCAGCGTTTCGCGTGGCATCGGCGGCCGCGGCGGCGCCTTCGGCATGCCCTGACGCAATTCCTGCGCCCCGAACAGATAGGCGTTGCGCCAGGTGGCACTTTCGGCGGCGTAACCAAGTTGCTCAAAAATGTCGGCCAGCAGCGCGCGCGCCGCCTGATGATCGGGATCGGCGAACACCAGATGGCTCACCGCCTGCGCGACAAAACGAAATTCGCCATTGGCAAAGTCCTTGCGCGCACGATCAAGGATCGCATCCGCACCACCCATGTACTCGACATATTTCCTGCCCGCCTCGACCGGCGGCAACGGATCGAGATTGACCGGATTGGCGTCATACCAGCCGAGATACTTTTGGTAGATCGCCTTCACATTGTGCCGGATGTGGCCGTAGTAACCTCGCGCATGCCAGGCGCCGTCGAGGCTGGCAGGCAGTTTTATCACCTCCGCGATTTCTGTGGCCGTCAATCCATGGTTCATCAGCCGGATGGTCTGGTCATGGGCGAACTTGTAGAGATCGCGCTGCTGACGGATCATGGTGTCGATGCGTTCATGCCCCCACACCGGCCAGTGATGCTGGCCGCACATCGCATCGGCCTTGCCGCCCCACATCTGCAGGGCTTCGCCGAGATATTTTGACCACGCCAGCGCATCGCGGACGTCGGCGCCGCGGAACGGCAGCAGGTTGTGGAAGTTGTGCGTGCAGTTTTCCGCGAGGTTGAGCAGCTTGTAGCGCGGAATGAAAAAATGCATTTCCGCGGGCGCCTCGGAATTCGGCGCCATCTGGAATTCGAATTCGAGCCCGTCGATGGTCCGCTTGTCGCCGGTCGCCATGATCAGGTCGGTCGGGCGCAGCAGCGACACCGAACCCGCCGCCATCGATTTTCCAAGACCGCAATCGACCTGCCCGCGCGGCCCTTTTGTCAGAAATGGCCCGAACTGGTATTGCGCCCGCCGCAGCATCGCGGGTCCGGCGATGATGTTTTCCGAAACCGCATGCTCCATGAACAGGTTGGGCGCGATGATCGGGACCGTTCCCCTTGCGATGGCCCCGTCGTCGAGCACGCCGCGCGCGCCGCCCCAATGGTCCGTGTGAGTATGGGTAAAGATCACGGCGGCCACCGGCCGCTTGCCGCGATGCTGGAAGTAAAGCTCCATCGCCGCGCGTGCCCCCTCGATCGAGGTCAGCGTATCCACCACGATCACGCCGCGTTCGCCCTCTATCAGCGTCATGTTGGCGATGTCGAGCCCGCGCACCTGATAGACGCCGGGCACCACCTCGAACAGACCGTGGTGCATGTTGAGCCGCGACTGCCGCCACAGGCTGGGATCAACGGTCGGGGGTGCCTCCGCGTCGGCCAGGAAGCCATAGGGTTCCAGACTCCAGACCACCCTGCCCTGCGCGGAAGCGATCCGTGCATTCTCCACCGTGCCGAGAAAGCCGCGCGCGGCTTCGTCGAAATCCCGCATGTCGGAAAACGGCAACGCCTTCAGCGTAGCCGCGTGCTGCGCGACAACCGGCGCCGAGGCGTCCTTCGGTGTTTCCTTGAGCGTTTCGCTGGTGCCTGGTTGGGTCATCTTGTTATCCTCCCGCTGTCTTTTTCGTGGCGCGCTCCTTCAGCGAAACTGCAGCCCTTCGAACGTGCCGGTGCTGCGCCACGCGTTGATATATCTGAAGTAGGCCATCGCTCCCGCGGGATGCCCGACATTCAGTTTGGCCGCGGGGCCGGGCTCGCGCCCCTCATTGTTGTAATAGCCAGGCGTGCAATCCGGCGCGCCGATCATTCTCCCTGCGCCGGTCAGCAGCAACTCCACCCATTTGTCCTCGGCTTCCTTCGTCACTTCGATTTCCCGAAAACCGTTTTTCTGCACATGGGCGACCATCATGGCGATGGTTTTTGCGGCCTCGGTCAGATTGTGCGGCACGTTGGAGATCAAATTGGCGCCCTGGGTCGGCTGCACGAAGAAGGCATTCGGAAAACCATGGACATGGATGCCGTGCTTGGTGCGCATGCCCGCCGCCCAATGCTCCGACAGTTTTGCGCCATTCCGGCCGGTCAGATCGAAGCCGGCCCGGCGCCGATACTCGGTGCCGACCTCAAATCCCGACGCGTAGATGATGCAGTCCAGCGGATATTCCCTGCCGGCGGCGGCGACGCCATTTTCGGTGATGCGCTCGACCCCCTTGCCGTCGGTGTCGATCAGATGCGTCCCGGGCGTATTGAAGGCCTGCAGGTACTCATCGTGGAAGCACGGCCGCTTGCAGAGCTGGCGATACCAGGCCTTGAGTTTTGCCGCGGTCTCGCGGTCGCCGACGATGGCGTCGACCCGGCCGCGAATCTCCTCCATCTTTTCGAAATCGGAGTCCTCGAACGCCGCCAGCATGTTTTTCGGAATCCGCTGCTCGCGCGGCAGCTGCATGATCTTGGCTCGGATCCGCCGCGACAGGTCGGTCCAGCCGTCCTGGACCAGGTCCTCCTCGGCGTTGCCGCCGGCCTGGTTCGCGGTAAAGTTTTCGAGCCAGCGCTGTTGCCAGCCGGGCGTCGCGATCCCGGAAAACCATTTTGGATCGATCGGCGCATTGGCACGGACATCGACGGATGACGGCGTGCGCTGGAACACGTAGAGCTCCTGTGCGGCGCGCGCCAGATGCGGCACGCACTGCACGGAGGTCGCCCCCGTCCCGATGATGCCGACCCGCTTGTCCGCCAGCCTGTCCATCGGCACGCCCGAGGGATCGCCGCCGGTGTAGTCGTAATCCCACCGGCTGGTGTGGAACGAATGCCCCTTGAACTGTTCGATGCCCGCTATCCCCGGCAGTTTTGGGACGTGCAGCGGCCCCGTGCCCATGCCGACGAACTGCGCGGTAAAAGCATCGCCGCGATTGGTGTGAATGAGCCAGCGCGATTGTGCCTCGTCCCATTCGAGGCTCTCCACCTCGGTATGAAACAACGCGTTCTCGTAGAGACCATATTGTTTGCCGATACGTTGGCAGTGCTCGAGAATCTCCGGCGCATGCGCGTATTTCTCCGATGGCATGTGCCCGGTTTCTTCCAGCAAGGGCATGTAGACCAGCGAAGCGGTGTCGCATTGCGCGCCGGGATACCTGTTCCAGTACCAGGTGCCGCCAAAATCGCCGCCCTTCTCGATGATGCGGACATCCCCGATGCCGGCCTCCGCAAGCCGCGCCGCGGTGGCCAGCCCCGCAAATCCGCCGCCGATGAAAGCGAAGGTGACGTGGTCGGTTTTGGGTTCGCGCACGCTGACCGGCGTATAGGGATCGTCGAGATAGTGCGCGAGCTGGTCCTTGACCTGAATGTACTGGTCGTTGCCGTCGGCACGCAGGCGCTTGTTGCGCTCCTCCATGTATTTCTGGCGCAGGCGCTCCTTGTCGATCGGGCGGCTACGCAGGTTCTGGGGTTCGTCCGTGATCGTCATCGAATTATGCCTTTGCAGAGTAGCGCTGCGCCACCATGAACAGCCGCCGGAACGGAAACAGCGTCTGGCCGGCCGGGTTCGGCGGATAGGCTTTCGCGACGCGCTCGCCATAGGCCGCCTCGAAGGCGGCCTTGTCGGGCCCCTGCAGGACGTCGAGATAGCGCGTCAGCCAGGTGCCCTTGGTCCATTCCTTGACCGGATTTTCGCCTTCGAGGACCTGCAGGTATTCGGTCTCCCAGATATCGATGCTCCCGGACTGCGGCGACAGCAGGCCGTGATAAAATTCGGGCGCCTCGACCGGCGGCGGCGTGACGAGATGCTCCAGCTGGCCGCGCCACGGTCCGTTCAGCGCGGTCTCCGCGATCAGAAGATGCGATGGTGCGCCGAAATTGCGCGGCATCTGCACCGCAAGAATGCCGCCCGGCTTGACCATCGCCATCAGTGCAGGGAACAGCCCGGCATGATCCGGCAGCCAGTGCAGCGCCGCATTGGAGTAGATCAGGCCGAATTGCTGCGCCGGCCGCCACGCGCCGAGATCCTGATGCAGCCATTCGACTTCGGGGGCTGCCTTCCTGCCGGCGGCGACCATTTCGGCCGAGCCCTCGACCCCGACTACTGCTGCGTCCGGCCATCGCTCCTTGATCAGTCTGGTGACGTTGCCCGCGCCGGCGCCGAGGTCGGCAATGCGCTCGACCGCAAAATCCGGAATGCGCATCAGGAGATCGACCGCGGGCCGCAACCTGTGCCCGGAGAATTTCAGATATTGCTGCGGATTCCACGCCATCGCTTTTTCTACTTCCCTTGAGCGGCCGACGGCGTATTACACTTCAGCCCCCGCCGGACCAAATCCATCCTGACACGCGCGCATCTTGTTAGCAGAAAGAGAGCCTTCGAACATGGACCTCGACCTCAAGTCCAGGACCGCCGTCGTCAGCGGCGCCAGCATCGGGATTGGCCGCGCGATCGCCAAAATGCTGGCGCTGGAGGGGGTGCGCGTCGTCGGCGTCGCCCGGCGCGGGGATCTGCTCGAGCTGCTCGCGCAGGAGGTCAAGGCGGCGGGCGGCACCGTGATTCCGGTGATCCAGGACATCATGCAGGAAGACGCCGCCAGCAAGCTTGCCGCCGCCGCGATCGGCGAACTCGGTCATGTCGACATCCTCGTCAACAACGCCGGCGGCAGCCGGCCGCTGCCGGTCGATGCCCCCGACAGCGCCTGGGACGAAGCCATGTCGCTGAATTTCACCCGCTACCGGCAGGTCACGCATGCGCTGCTGCCGCAGATGATCGCGCGCAAATGGGGGCGCATCATCAACATCACAGGCAAATCCGAACCGGAGGGATTGAACGCGGCATTCGCCGCCAAGGCCGCGGTGCATGCCTGGGCCAAGGGACTTTCGCGGGAGATCGGCGAGCACGGCATCACCGTCAATTGCATTCCGCCCGGCCGCATCATGAGCGAGCAGATCCGCCGCAACTATCCGGAGGACTATCGAAAACACTTTGCCGAGGAGGAGATCCCGGTGGGTTACTGGGGCGAGCCCGAGGATCTCGCCGCGTTGGCGATCTTCCTTGCTTCGCCAGTGGCGCGCTACATCACCGGTACGGTGATTCCGGTCGACGGCGGCCTGCGCCGCTATCAGTTCTGAGGCACACGATGCTGTATTCCTCATGGTGAGGAGGCGCACTTGCGCCGTCTCGAACCATGAGAGCCCCTATCTCTCATCCTTCGAGACGCGCGCAAGAGCGCGCTCCTCAGGATGAGGTCCGGAGGATACCACTACTCGTAACTCGACGGCCCGGTGTCGCGATACGCCCAGCAGCCCTCGCGCGGCAGCGACACCTGCGTCTCGGCTCCGACCTGGTGCCGCGCCGCGGTGCCGAGTTCGAGCGCTTCGAGCCGCCGGCCCAAGAGGTCGATGTCATAGACGGTCTGGGTGCCCTGATAGCGGCGATCGACCACGCGCGCCGGAAAGGCGTTGGCGCCGTTGGGCTTGCCGATCCCGATATTTTCCGGCCTGAGCGCAATGCGAACTTTGTCTCCCGGTTCGAGCGCCTGCAGCAGCGCCGCCTCGCCGCGATGGCCGTCGCCGAAATCGACCGTGCCGAACTCGCCGTTGCGCCCGATCAGGGTGCCGGTGAGTTCATTGGTGGCGCCGGTAAAATTGGCGACGAACAGATCGGCCGGCCGGTTGTAGATTTCATCGGGCGTGCCGATCTGCAGCAGCTTGCCGTCGCGCATCACGCCGATGCGGTCGCCGAGCACGACCGCCTCGGCCTGGTCGTGGGTGACATAGAGCGCGGTCATGCCGGTCTGCTTGAGAATGATGCGAAGATCGTCGCGCAGCCGCAACCGCAGTTTGGCGTCGAGGTTCGACAAGGGCTCGTCGAGCAACAACAGTTGCGGCCGGTACACGATGCTGCGCGCCAGCGCCACCCGCTGCATCTGGCCGCCCGACAGCGCCACCACCGGCCGCTCGGCGTATTCCGATAGGCCCACCAGCTCCAGCACCTCGTCGACTTTGCGCGCCGCTTCGCCGCGCGCCATCTTGCGGTGCTTGAGCGGATAGACCACGTTCTGCCGCACCGTCATGTGCGGCCACACCGCGTAGGACTGGAACACCATGCCGAGGTCGCGCGAGCGCGGCGGCACCAGGACGCCACGCTCGGGCGACGACACCAGGCGCCCGGCAATGCTGATGTCGCCTCCGGTCGGATGCTCGAGCCCGGCGACGCAGCGCAGGGTCGTGGTCTTGCCGCAGCCGGACGGACCGAGCAGCACCACGATCTCGCCGGCCGGCACCGCGAAGCTGACGCCGTCGACGGCCGGCCGGCCGATCGGAAACTGCTTGCGCAGGTCGGTGACGTCGAGGGTCGCCGTCATGATTTCATCGGCTGCATGAACGTGGCGATCACTGGCGATGTCCGAACGTCTTGTCCCATTCCGCCACCCACGGCTCGTGCAGCTTGACGTACTCGTCGAACTTCGGAAACCAGACCTTGACCACCTTGGGATCGAAGCCCTCGGGGTAGACCGGGGCCACCTTGAGCGAGGTCAGATTGCCGAACTCCTTGATCATGAAGGTCTGGCCCTCCTTCGACAGGCACCAGTTGAGGAACAGTTTCGCGGCATTGGGATTGGCGGCGGTCTTCGGAATTCCCGTGGCATAGGGATTGGCCGGCGTACCCTCCGGCGGGAAGAAGATCTTGATCGGCGCGCCGTCCTTCTGTTTCGGATAGATCGCGTTGTAGAGCAACGGCCCCATCGCGACTTCGCCGCGCACCATCGAGTCCGACATCGGCGCGCCCGACGGATAGAGGATCGGACGGGTCGCAGCCTGCTTGGCCCAGTAGTCCTCGCCCAGCACCTGGCGCTCGAACATGATGCGGGTCCAGGTGGTGCCGCCGGACCGCGCGAACACCTGCCCGGTCATCTTGTCGTATTCCGGTTTCGTCAGATCCATCCAGCTCTTGGGCGGGTTCTTCACCAGTTCGGTGTTGTAGGCGATCGACCACACCAGCGTGACGCGCGGCCACAGTTTTGGGGAAATCTGCGCATCGGGATTGTAGTCGGCGGCGTTCGGCGGCGCATAGTCCTGGAACATGTCGGCGAGCGGCAGCATCAGCGCGCGGTCGGAATGATCGACCACGTCGGCGATGAGCTTGCCGGCCGCTGCCTCGGTCTTGACCCGGGTGATGAGCTGGCCGCCGGGCGCGCGCACCATTTCGATCTTGATCTCGGGAAAACGCTTCTGGAATTCCTTGATCACCCGCTGTTCGACTTCGGCAAAGTTCGCGGTGTAGTAGACCAGTCTGCCTTCCTTCTTTGCCGCGGCGATCAGTTCGGGCGAGCCGAATTCCTGCGCCTGCGCCGGCAGCGCGCCCAGCGCGAGGCCGAGACCGGCGGCGCCGGCCAGGGTAACGAATTCGCTAAAGACTCTGGCAAAGATTTGTTTATTCATGGCCGATCCTCCCTTGTTTTCAATTATCCCGCGCGGGCGACACTGCTCTGGGCCTGCCCGCGCGACAGCCAGTTGGCGCCCCCGATGAGAACGCCGAGCAGCACCGTCTGTACCAGGCTGAAGGCGGCGGTCTTGCCGAGGTTGCCGCCTTCGTAATAGTCGAGCAGCAGCACCGACATCACCATGGTGTTGCTGGTGTAGAGAAACAGCGACGAGCCGAGTTCGCGGATCGCCAGCACGAACAGCAATGTCATCGCGGCGAGTACGCCCGGCCGCGCCAGCGGCAGCACGATGGTCCTGATGGTGCCGAGCATGCCCTTGCCGCAGACCCAGGCCGCTTCCTCGAGTTCGCGGTGGATCTGCAGGAACGAGGTCGACAGCGCCTTGACCGTATCCGGCATGAAGCGCGCGATGAAGGCGAGCGCCAGGATCCAGATGGTGCCGTAGAGCCCGCCGGGAATGCCGATCCAGGCCCAGAGATAGGCGACGCCGACCACGAGGCCGGGGATCGCCACCGGCAAGGTCGAGATCAGGTCGAGGCTGCGGCGGCCCGCGACATTGGTGCGATGGATGGTGTAGCCGATCGCAAACGCCAGCACCCCGCCGACCACCGCGGTAACGATTCCGACCTCGACCGCGTTGTAGATCGAGCGCAGCGTCAGCGGATTGTCGAAGATGCTGTAGAAGTGCACCAGCGAATATTGCTTCATGTCGAACAGGCTCGAGACGTCGCGGATGAACATGAACTTTCGAAATGCCGCCACGGTCAAGGCAAGGGTCGGCAGGACCACCACCACGATCAGGTAGACCATACCGAGCCCGAAGGTGAACCAGCGCCAAGGTCCGAGGTCGAGGTTGCGCGGCCGGTACGCCTTGCCGGCGACGGTGGTGTAGCTGCGCCCGCTCAGCACCTTCTGCTGCAGGAACACCAGCGCGCCCGTCACCACCATCAGGATGATCGCGACCGCGGCTGCGGTGTTGTAGAGCGGCGGCGACCAGTTGGTGAGCTTGAAAATATACGTCGTCAGCACCGCCAGATTGATTGGCGCGCCCAGCACCGCGGGAATGCCGTAGATGCCGAGCATCACGATGAAGGACAGCAGCATGCCCGACACGATCGCCGGCATGATCAGCGGGAACGTCACCGAGAACAATGTCGCGAATGCGCTGGCGCCGGATATTTCCGCGGCCTCTTCCAGACTCGGATCCATGTTGCGCAGCGCCGACGAAGTAAACATGTAGACATAGGGCGCGTAATAGATGCCGAACACGAACACCAGGCCCCACAGCGAATAGAAATCGACCCGCCAGTCGAGGCCGACCCATTTGAACATGGTGTTGATCAGCCCGGTCTTGGGCGAGCCGAGGATCGCCCACGCCACGCCTGCGACCAAGGGCGGCGCGAACAGCGGCAGGATGCTGGCGGCGGCGATGAATCCCTTGAACGGCGTATTGGTGCGCACCACGATCCAGGAGAACGCGAGGCCGATCACCACGGCGATCAAGGTGCCGCCGCCGCAGGCGATCAGCGTGTTGACCAGCGCTTCGGCGACATTCGGATTGGCCAGCACGACCAGGAAATTGGCGACGGAGAGATGGCTCAGGCTGAACCCGTCGACCACGGGATTGGTGTCGGTCAGCGCGCCCAACAGCAGCGTGAGCAACGGATAGATGACGAGAAAGCCGAGAATCGCCAGCAGCAGCGCGACCCACGAGCCAGCCAGGACACGCCCACGCATGCCCTCGCCGCCGCTGCGCGTGACTTCGATGCGCCGGCCCGCCTGTCCGTTCAAAGCGCCCTTCCCCTCCGCCGGAGCGGCCTTCTTTATTCTTGTTGGGCCAAGCCTATGCGAAGGCGAGGCGAACGGGAAGTACCAGAAAGTCGCGCCGCGGGCGTGACTTGCCTGGCCTTTACCCCCTAGGATACGCGCCTTCTGGAGGGCTACCGTGAACAATGCGATTTATCCAGGTCTCAGGGACAGAGTGGTTTTCATTTCCGGCGGCGCCAGCGGGATCGGCGAGTTGATCGTGCGGCACTTTGCCGGACAAGGCTGCAAGGTCGGCTTCGTCGACATCGCCGACGATGCTGCGAGAGCCCTGATCGCCGATCTGGGGCCGGAAGCGAAGACTCCACTATGAACATTGCGACGTCACCGACATTGCCGCGCTGCAGCGGGCCATCGATGCGGTACGACAAGCGCTCGGCCCGATCACCATCCTGGTGAACAACGCCGCGCACGATCAACGCTATACGATCGACGAAGTCACGCCGGAACTCTGGGACAATCGACTGGCCGTCAACGTCAGGCATCAGTTCTTTGCGGCGCAGGCCGTCTATCCCGACATGAAGGCCGCCGGCGGCGGCGCGATCATCAACTATTCATCGAGCGCGTGGATGACCGGAGCCGCAAATCTTGCGGCCTATTCGACCGCGAAGGCCGGCGTCCTCGGCCTGACCAAATCCCTGGCCCGCGACCTCGGCGCCTATAACATCCGCGTCAATGCCGTCATTCCCGGCTGGATCATGACGCAGCGCCAGCTCGACCTCTGGCTGACGCCGGAAGCCGAGCAGAACCTGATGGCGCGCCAATGCCTGAAGCACAAGCTCTATCCGGCCGATTGCGCGCGGATGACCTTGTTTCTGGCATCGGACGAAGCGTCGGGACTGACAAGCCAGAGTTTTGTCGTGGATGGCGGCAGGCTTTAGGTCTGCCGCAGCGTTCGCGGTATACGCAATACCTGTCGGCCCGCCAAAGCTGGGTCGCCACCTCATTCCATTGCTTCGTCGGCGCGGGCAGCCGCGTTGGCGGCACTTCGATGCCGAACGCCTTCGCGTGGTATCGGATGTGAGGAACGTCTCGCCAGCCGGCGCCCTCACCGTCTACGATCCGGTGATTCGCATCCGGAAAACCCGGGCATTGGGAGACTGCGATGACGATGAGACGTCGTGCCACTGCGCCCGCGGCAACTCTTGCCATCGGACTGCTTTTCGCCCTGCCGCTGTGCATCGCCATCGATGTTGCCACCGGCCCGGTCGCGTCGCTGGTCTCGGCCGGCGTCGTCCATTTCAGGTTCATGTCTCCTGCGATGGGGCAGCCGGTCCCGCTCACGAAAGGCCAATCGGACGCGGTCGCTGCCTATGACGCCGCCGTCAAAGGCTTCGAATTGATCCTGGGCCAGCGGCGCGCGCAACTTGATTCGAAGCAACCGCTGCCGAACCTGCCGGGACAAGCGCTCTACCTTGCACGCAACGGCATGTTGAGCGCCCGCAAGGATCTGACCGACGCCGTTCCTTCGAAGATCGGAGCGGCCCAACAAATTGGGAATCCCGCCGGCCTATTTCGACGCCGATCTGGAGCCGTTGATCGACGAGTACAGGCGGTTGTTCGATCTCATGCAGGCGCCGCCGGTCAATTCGCAAAAATCGGACACGCCCTTCAAGGACGTTGTCGATCTGGGGACTGCCATTGGGCGCGCCAGGGCCTTGATGCCGAAAATGCCGACGCGGCAGGCCGTATCAGCCTGGGGCTTTTCTTTGCCGAAACCAATGGCAATCAAAACATCGGAAATGCGCGCTCGAACAAATACAAGGGAAGCTTTCAAACCGGTCCGTCCGAGGACCAGAACGGTCGACGGAAGTGGGCGGCCATCAAGACATCGATCGCAGCCTTCGACCCTGCGCTGAACCTTCGCGACGACAGGGAAGCGGCGCGGGTGGGCAACCTCGACCATCGCTACAACCACTGGACCGCGGTGCGTGACGCGCTCATGAACGCGCACGCCGATATTTTTCCGCAGGTGCCGGCGATCGTCAAAACCCTGCCCGACCCGATCGACCAGATGAAACTGTTCGAACTCATCCAGATCATTCCCGCTCCAACGAGGTCGGCGCTCAGGTCGGGCAACCCTTTGAATTATCGGATTTCCGATCCGAAGATCATGGGATACCTGCGAAACAACAGCATTTTTGCCTTGGACGAGCCGACCGGGCCAGGACATCGGCAAGCTTCCGCGAAATTCTGGATGCGATGTGGTTGTTCAATCCCAAATTCGAGGAGAGGCACTGGCCAGGTTCGAACGAGATCAAGGCGCGGCAAGACAGCGAAAGAGTTGAATATTTCCGGGTCCATGGTTCATGATCGCCATCAATATGCCGCCATGACGGCGCCAACCGAAATCACCCGGGGAGAAAGCAGGGATTGACGTCGGCAGGGAGAAAATCCGGCGGGTCAGGCTTGGGCGCTTGGCGCCGTCGCTGCGCCATCGTCGCCGTAATGGCCGCATTGGTGTTGCTGCCGGTCGAGGCCAGCGATGCCGGCTGGCTGTCGGATGTCTTCAAAGGCCCGTCAAAGCCCGCCGCTTCGCCGAAACAGGTCGCCTCGCCGAAGCGAACCGCCCCGGGCAAACCTGCCGCCGCACCCCGGGCTGCAAGGCTTGCCGCCTTAGGGACGGCCACCCTGCGCGCTTCCGCCGTGAAACCGGCCGCAGCAATGTGCGATCCCTCGAAATTCCGGATCGTTCTGGATGTGGGACATACCCCCGAATTGGAAGGCGCGACCAGCGCCCGCAACTTCTCCGAGTTCAGCTACAATCTGCGCCTTGCGAAGCGGATCGAGCTGCAATTGAAGGCCGACGGATTTACCGAAACCAGATTGCTCCTGACCGAAGGCAAGGCCAGACGCAGCCTCGTCCGGCGGGTCACAGCGGCCAACAATCTGCAGGCGAATCTCTTTTTGTCGATCCACCACGATTCCGTGCCCAAGAAATTCCTCGAAAACTGGGAATTCGAAGGCAGGAAGAGCCGTTACAGCGACCGCTTCAGCGGCTATTCCGTGTTCGTCTCCCGCAGAAATCCGGACTTCAAGACCAGCCTCTCCTTCGCCGAAATGATTGGCAAGGAAATGACGGCGCTCGGCCTGGAATATGCCCGGCAATATTCACAGGCCATCATGGGGCGGCACCAGCGTCCGTTGCTGAACAAGGAAACCGGCGTCTATAGCTACGACGAGCTTGTCGTCCTGCGAACGACAAAAATGCCGGCGGTCCTGCTGGAGGCGGGCTCGATCATCAATCGGGACGAAGAACTCAGGATGGACTCGCCCGAACACCGGGGCATCATCAGTAACGGGGTCGCGGCAGCCGTAAAGCAATTCTGCGATCCGCGATGGGCCTTCCTCGGTCCGCTCTGATGGCGGCAAGGCCCTGCACCCTTGTCGGGCCAATAGCACGACAAAACCGTCAGATGCTGAAATCCCTCATGAAGGCAGCGGGATTTCGTCCGTATGGCAAGGAGTGGTGGCACTTCGAAATCGTCGATAAGCCATTTCGTAACGGGTTTGACTTCGAGGTTTCGGCGTCCCCCTCATCGAACCGGGAGCCGACGCGCTAGGATCGCAGTTCTCAATCGTCCTTGATGGGCGTCAGGATCGTTTTCGACGATCCGGGTGCGGCGCCTGATTTTGGATCATGCAATGCCAATGCCATCTCGCATTGCACGCTTCAGCTGCGATGCAAATCCAAAACAACTCTCGCAACCGGACCCGGACCGGATTAGCCTTGGCGCCGCTGAGCCGGGATCAACCGGCCGGCGGAAAGATTGGGAGGATGTGATGACACGCGAAGTGCAACGCGTTCCGGAAGCAATGGTTTCACGACGAACACTGGTCCAGGGCCTCGCGATCGCCGCGGGCGCCACCGTGGCGGGGGCCGGCGGCGCGCTCGCCCAGAGCGCTGCCGAGGCGGCGCCGCCGACGACGATCACCAGTCCGCCGCGCGATTTCAGTCCGCGCGGCGCGCCGACCACCTATTTCTGGGACCCCGACCTCATCGCGCTCGATCCGTCGTTCAATGCCGTCGCCCAACCCAACACGGCCATCAAGCGTCTCTACACTGGCGTGCTGTGGGCCGAAGGTCCGGCCTGGAGTGCACAGGGCCGCTATCTCCTGTGGAGCGACATTCCCAACAACCGGCAGATGCGCTGGAGCGAGGACGACGGTCACGTCAGCGTATTCCGCACGCCGTCCAACAATTCCAACGGCAACTCGTTCGACTTTCAGGGCCGCCAGCTCTCCTGCGAACATCTCACCCGCCGGGTGGTGCGGTACGAGAATGACGGCACCTCGATCGTGCTCGCCGACAATTTTGGAGGCAAGAAGCTCAACTCTCCCAACGACGTCGTCGCCCACCCCGATGGCAGCTACTGGTTCACCGACCCGCCCTATGGCGGCCAGCTCTATGAGGGCGAGCCCGACGTCGCGGGTGGCCCCAGCAATCCCGCCGGCAAACTAAATCCGCGGATCGGCCAGCCGGCCGGCTTCGTGCCGGGCAAGCGCGAACTGCCGACCAACTGCTACCGCATCGATCCTTCCGGCCGTGTCGACCTGGTCGTGACCGAGGACCAGGTGCCGGATCCGAACGGCCTCTGCTTCTCGCCGGACTACAAGAAGCTCTACGTCGCCAGCACCGGCAAGGGGCCGGGCGATACCGGCCCGGGCGGCAAGGGCGACATTTGGGTGTTCGATGTCGGCACCGACAACAAGCTCTCCAACCCGAAGCGGTTCAGCGACTGCATGATCGACGGCATCAAGTGCGGACCGGACGGCCTGCGCTGCGACGTCGTTGGCAACCTCTGGGCCTCCAGCAATGCCGGCCGCCACGTCGGCTATAGCGGCGTCACGGTGTGGAATCCGGACGGCAAGCTGATCGGCCGGATCCGGCTGCCCGAAGTGTGCGGCAATGTCTGCTTCGGCGGCCCCAAGCGCAACCGCCTGTTCATGGCCGCGAGCCAGTCGCTCTACGCCGTGTTCACTTCAACGCAAGGCGCCGGACCGGGCTGAGCGGCGCCATCAAAGGTCGTCATGGCCGGGAATAGGCGAGCGGAAGCGACGCCGTCCTTCGGACGGCCATGGCCCGGCCATGACGAATACGAATCGTTTTCAAGGGCAGCGTCACCGCCGATAAGGCGATCCTCCGGCTGATGGCGCGCCGGCAAAATACGGATTGTTGAAGCACGAGCCGCCGCGGCCCTCTGCCGAGACGTTGCATTGTTCCAGCGAGAAGTAGCGGCAGTCGATGATGCCGCCGCCGATAGTGTAGGTTTGCAGGCAGACCGGATATCTCGGATTATAGGTCTGGGCCTCGGCCGGGGCCGCCGCCACAACCGCCAAGGCCGTCAATATCGCCAAAGCCGTAATACGCATTGCATTCTCCCTTAAGGGATGGCGGCATAGCATCAACGCATCGAAACGGCCAGACCATGCTGGATGCGGCCGAGTTGCGAACTTGCGGGCGAGCGCCTGCGATCACTTCTAGGCAATTGGTCCGGGGGTCCAGCCGCCGCCGGAAAGTGGAGTAACCTTTACGCCATAAACCACGCCCTGCTGCAGGCTTGGATCGAAATGGCGCATCGTTCGCTCATTGAAATCAATGACGCGACCGGGCGTCAGAGGCCCCACATCATTTATCTTGACGATGACCTTCTTGCCTGCAGCCTCAACGAGGGCATATTTCGGGCTCGCGCCATATTGAACCCCGCCAAAGTTCTTGCGTAGACTTGTTTTGATGGCAGCTGCCCACTCGGAGGGATCATAGCGCTGCCCGGAAGCTGTATTCGGGCCGCCCTCCCGCCATCCGGGCCGGAAGGGATTGTACATGGATGCGGCGCCAACCATCGCGGGGCCGGAAGCGGCACTATCGACAGCATTTGAATGAACTGCACCGATTTCACTTCGGGCCTTGGCAACAGAAATGAAAAGCGTGATTGCGGCGCCGCAAATCGCGGCGCTCGAGCGAAGCACCATCGGAACTCCTTGACTGATTGCTGGTGCCGCAAACATGGTTAGGCGAAAGCGGAGGCGATATCGAAATCAGGCCATTTCCTTGCGGATTCGTGCCAATCGGGCGCCGAAGAAACGACGAGGGAACCATGCTGGTCCGCGCAAGGCCCTACCCGATGCGAGGTTAGTCGCATGTCAAAAAACCGTCCTTGCGAGCGAACCGATTGATCCTTTTCCGCGCGGCGCAGGACCTCATCCTCGCGCAACGGCTTCGCCGTTGTCGCTGAGGAGCCGCGCGCCGGCCGCACAAGGGTGCCGCCAACGCGCTCCTCACCATGAGAAAGTTGGGAGTGCCGCGGAACCCACCGGTCCTCATCCGCGAAAACCTCGCCGCGACACCGGCCGGTCAATTCTCTTCCCCTTTGCAACGCATAATCTTGATTTGAACAATTCCAATTTCCGGTCCAACATCGGTTCCAAGGTTCACTCGACGGAATGAACCAAAAAGGGGAAGCGCGATGGCAAACCTCACGATCAACGGCAAGGCATTTAATGTGGACGTCGAACCGGATACGCCGCTGCTTTGGGCGATCCGGGAAAATATCGGCCTGACCGGCACCAAATATGGGTGCGGCATTGCACAATGCGGGGCCTGCACGGTCCACCTCGATGGCGTGGCGGTGCGTTCCTGCGGCCTCCAGGTCTCCGACGCCGTCGGCAAGCAGATCACCACCATCGAAGGGCTGGCCAGCAATGGCGCACTGCACAAGGTGCAGCAGGCCTGGGTCGCCAACGACGTTCCGCAATGCGGCTATTGCCAGAGCGGGATGATCATGGCGGTGGCGGCACTGCTCAAGGAGAAGCCGAAGCCGACCGACAAGGACATCGACGAGGCCATCACCAACATCTGCCGCTGCGGCACCTTTCAGCAGGTGCGCGAGGCGATCCACGCCGCCGCGAACGCTTGAGGGAGGCAGCAATGAACCAGATGCTCAAACTGAACCGCCGTTCCTTCGTTATCGGCACCGCCGCTGCCGGCGCCGGCCTCGCGCTCGGCCTCGATCTTCCCTTTGGCGGACCGACCGTGGTGCGCGCCGCCGATGGCTCGCCGGAAGTCAACGTCTGGGTCGTGATCCGGCCCGACGACACCGTCGTGATCCGGATCGCCCGCTCGGAAATGGGCCAGGGCACCCTCACCGGCCTCGCCCAGCTGGTCGCCGAAGAGCTCGAATGCGACTGGTCCAAAGTCACGACCGAATATCCGACCCCCGGGCAAAGCGTCGCCCGCAAGCGCGCCTGGGGCGATTTCTCCACCGGCGGCAGCCGCGGCATCCGCACCTCGCAGGATTATGTCCGCAAGGGCGGCGCCACCGCGCGCATGATGCTGGTCCAGGCCGCCGCCAACGAGTGGAAGGTGCCGGCTTCCGAATGCACCGCGGTCAACAGCGTCATCACCCACACGCCGTCGGGCAGGAAGACCACCTACGGCAAGGTGGTGGAAGCCGCGGCGAAGCTGACCCCTCCGGCCGACGCCGACGTCAAGCTGAAGGATCCGAAGGACTGGAAGATCGCCGGCAAGGGCGTCAAGCGGCTCGACACCGTCGACAAGACCACCGGCGCCATGATCTACGGCGCCGACGTCAAGCTGCCGGGCATGCTGAACGCCGCGCTCAAGGACTGCCCGGTGTTCGGCGGCAAGCTGAAGAGCTATGACGAAGCCAAGGTCATGGGCATGAAAGGCGTCAAGAAGGTGGTGCGGGTCAACGACAGCACCGTCGCCGTGATCGCCGACACCTGGTGGCACGCCAAGACCGCGCTCGATGCGCTGCCGATCGTGTGGGACGAAGGCGACAACGCCAAGGTCTCCAGCGCGTCGATCGACAAATGGCTGGCCGAGGGCCTCGACAATTCGCAGCCGGCCTTTGTCGGCAACCAGAACGGCGACGCCAAGGCGGCGATCTCGGGCGCCGTCAAGAAAATCGAGGCGGTCTACAATTATCCGTTCCAGAACCACGCCGCGATGGAGCCGCTGAACGCCACCGCCCTTTATACCCCGGACAAATGCGAGGTCTGGACCGGAACCCAGAACGGCGAAGCGGCGTTCGCCGCGGT
Source organism: uncultured Alphaproteobacteria bacterium (assembly GCA_963706975.1). Taxonomy (GTDB): domain Bacteria; phylum Pseudomonadota; class Alphaproteobacteria; order Rhizobiales; family Xanthobacteraceae; genus Bradyrhizobium. Next base: position 16,417 of record CAVPOL010000049.1, on the reverse strand, counting down.
GCTGGAAGCCTCGGGTCTTCCGGCTGAAAAATGCGAGGTGCACAAGCTGATGCTCGGCGGCGGTTTTGGCCGCCGCGGCATGACCGACTACGTCCGGCAGGCGGTCGCGATCGCCAAACAGATGCCGGGCACGCCGGTAAAACTGTTGTGGTCGCGCGAAGACGACATGCAGCACGGCACCTATCATCCGATCACCCAGTGCAAGATGACCGGCGCCTTCGACAAGGACAACAATCTGACGGCGTTGCATGCCCGGATCTCCGGCCAATCCATCCTGTTCACCGTGCGCCCGGCGGCACTGGTCAACGGCATGGACCCGATCGCCTTCCAGGGCTTTCATGCCGCCGGCGACTGGGCGATCGGATACAGCTTTCCGAACCTGCTGGTCGAGCATTCGATGCGCAATCCCCACGTCCCGCCGGGCTTCTGGCGCGGCGTCAACGTCAATCAGAACGCGATCTATCTCGAATGCTTCATGGACGAGCTGGCGCATTCGGTCGGCCAGGACCCGGTCGCGTTCCGGCGCAAGCTGATGTCGAAACATCCGAAGCATCTCGGCGTGCTCAATGCCGTGGCCGAGAAGATCGGCTGGGACAAGCCGCCGCCGCAAGGCGTGTTCCGCGGCATCGCCCAGCACATGGGCTATGGCAGTTACGTCGCGGCCGCGGCCGAGATCTCCGTCACCGACGGCAACAAGATCAAGGTGCACCGCATCGTCGCCGCCACCGATTGCGGCTACGCCGTCAATCCGGCGCAGATCGAGCGCCAGATCGCGGGCTCGTTCGTCTATGGCCTGTCGGCCCTGTTCTACGGCAATTGCACCGTCAAGGACGGCCGCATCGAACAGGCCAACTTCGACAGCTACAATTCGATGCGGATCGCCGAGATGCCGAAGGTGGAATCGATCATCCTGCAGACCGGCGGCTTCTGGGGCGGCGTCGGCGAGCCGACCATCTGCGTCGCAGCACCCGCGGTGCTCAACGCCTACTTCGCGGCCACGGGCAAACGGATCCGCTCGGTGCCGCTGAAGGATCAGAATATCACCTTCGCCTGAGACAACGGGTGGCGGCCCGACGGCCGCCGCCCACCCAACTTGGGGGTATGGGCTGATGAAAGCATTGCGCGTCGGCGTCGGCATTGCGGTGATGGTGGCGTGGAGCCTGCCAGGGTTTGCGGCTTCCGACATCCCGCCCGGCGCGGCATCCTGTTCAGGCTGCCACAGCACCGGGGCAAAAACGGCCTCACCGGTTTCGCGGCTGTACGGCCGCGATGCCGGCGAGATCACGACCGCGATGGCCGGATTTCGCGACGGATCGATTCCCACCACGGTGATGAACCGCATCGCCAAGGGCTTCTCCGACGACGAGTTGCGCGCGATTGCGGCGTGGCTCGCAGCCCAGAAATAAGGAGACCGCCGGCATGGGCATCAACCATCGCATGAGCCGCCGAACATTCTGCGGCGCGGGCGCGGCGACCGTGACGGCGCTGGCGCTTCCGAAACCCGCATTCGCGCAAGCCGCGGCACGCATCGTCGTGATTGGCGGCGGCTTCGGCGGCGCGAGCTGCGCGCGCGCGCTGAAAGCGATCGACCCGAAACTGCAGGTCACGCTGATCGAGCCGAACAAGACCTTCACCGCCTGCCCGTTCAGCAACATCGTCATCGCCGGGCTGCGTTCGATCGAGCAACAGCAATTCGGCTATGACAAGGTCGCCGCCAGCGGCGTCACCGTGGTGGCGCAGGCGGCGACTTCCGTCAACGCAACGGCGCGGACCGTCGGGCTCGCCGACGGCGCGTCGCTTCCCTACGACCGGCTGGTGCTGTCTCCCGGTGTCGATCTGCGGTTCGACGCGCTGCCCGGCTACGATGAAGCCGCCGCCGCGAAGATGCCGCATGCCTGGAAGGCAGGCGAGCAGACGCTGCTGCTGCGCAGCCAACTCGAGGCCATGGAGGATGGCGGTCTGGTGGTGATCGCAGCGCCCGCCAACCCCTTCCGCTGCCCGCCGGGACCCTACGAACGCGCCAGCCTGATCGCGCACTATCTGAAGACCAAAAAGCCGCGTTCGAAACTGCTCATCCTCGACGCCAAGGACACCTTTTCCAAACAGCGCCTGTTCCAGAACGCCTGGAAGGAGCTTTATCCGGGAATGATCGAATGGATTTCGCTGTCGCAGGGCGGCAAGGTCAACGCCGTCGACCCCGCGACCAACACGCTGATCACCGATTTCGGCAACCACACCGCGAAGGTGGCCAACGTCATCCCGCCTCAGCGCGCCGGCCGTATCGCTGAACTCGCAGGCGCTACGGACAAGACCGGCTGGTGCGCGATCGATCCCGTCAGCTTCGAATCCAGATCGGCGCCGAACATCCACGTCATCGGCGATGCCTGTCTCGCCGGGGCCATGCCCAAATCCGCATTCTCCGCCAATGCGCAGGCCAAGGTTTGCGCGAGCGCGGTTGCCGCGCTGGTCGCCGGCCGGTCGCCGGAACAGCCAAAACTGATCAATACCTGCTACAGCCTGATTGCGCCCGGCTACGGCATCTCGATCGCCGGCGTCTACCAGCCGAAGAACGGCGTGTTTGCCGACGTCGAAGGCGCCGGCGGAGTCAGTCCGGCCGATGCGCCCAGCGAGTTCCGCGCGCGCGAGGCCGATTATGGGCAATCCTGGTTCGCGACGACGACGGCGGAAGTCTTTGGCTAGACGCGCGCACCGCGTAGCGGGTCCAATCCTGGCCGCCGCCCTCCTGGTGTTACCCGGCTTCGCTGCCGCGGAAACGCTGCGCAGCTATGCCGTGATCGGCGATACGATTCCGATGTCGCTGACCGGATCGCCCGGCGACGCGGTACGGGGACGTGCCCTGGTCCTTGCACGCAGCAGCACCTGCATTCTCTGCCACAGCGGTCCGTTCCCGGAAGAGAAGTTCCAGGGCGACCTCGCGCCCAGCCTCGCCGGTTCAGGCGGGCGCTGGTCCGAAGGCCAGTTGCGGCTGCGGCTGGTCGATGCCGGTAGCCTCAATGCCGCTACGATCATGCCGTCCTATTATCGCGTCGACGGACTGCAACGCGTTGGCACCCCATGGCGCAGCAAGCCGATCCTGTCGGCGGAACAGATCGAGGATATGGTGGCTTATCTCGCCAGCCTGCGCGAATAGGAAGTGACCTCGATGCCGGAACAATCCACACGACGCATGTTTCTCGGCCTCGCCGGCGGCGCGGCCGCTCTGGGTGCCGGTGCCGTTCCCATGGTGTCGCTGCGGCCGGCCGAAGCGACACCGGCGTCGATGGCTGCGGCGATCCGCACCGTGGTCGGCGCAGCCGTGGTGCGGGCCGGAAAGGTGAAGCTCGAAGTGCCGCCGCTGGTCGAGAACGGCAACACCGTGCCGATGACGGTCAGCATCGCCAGCGCGATGACGGCGGATGATCATGTCGTGAGCATCCACGTCTTCAACGAAAAGAACCCGCAGCCGAATATCGGCAACTTCCATCTCGGCCCGCGCGCCGGCCGCGCCCAGGTTTCCGCCCGTATCCGGCTCGCCGACAGCCAGAAGATCGTCGCCATCGCAAAACTCTCCGACGGCTCGTTCTGGTCGGCGACGGTGGACGTGGTGGTGACACTGGCCGCCTGCACCGACGAGGTGGTCTGATGGCCTCCGCCCTGATCAACGTTCCGGCCAAGGCCAAACGCGGCGAGATCATCGAGATCAAGACGCTGATGTCGCATATCATGGAGACCGGCTATCGCCACACCGCCGAAGGCGAGTTGATTCCGCGCGACATCGTCACCAGCTTTACCTGCCGCTACAACGGCACCGAAATTTTCCGCGCCGAATTGTTTCCGGCGATTGCCGCCAATCCGTTCATCAGCTTCTTCACGGTCGCCACCGAGACCGGAAAACTCGAATTCGAATGGATCGGCGACAAGGGATTTGCGGCCAACGCCTCGGCCTCGATTACGGTAGAATGATCGCACTACGCACCATCGTCGTGGCAACGCTGCTGATCGCGGCTTCTCCCTCACACAGCGAAGAAATTCCGCCGGCGGAGCGGCGTTCCGGCTACAGCTTCATGTCATCAGATACCCAGTCGATGCAGAACGACGACACCGCCAATCCCGGCATGCTGTGGGTGCTCGACGGCGAAGCGCTCTGGAACAGCAAGTCTGGCGCGACTGGCAATGCCTGCGCGGATTGCCACAAGGATGCGCAGGGCAGCATGAAAGGCGTCGCCGCCCGTTACCCCGCCTTCGACAAAGCGCTCGGCCGTCCCTTCAATCTGGAGCAGCGCATCAATCTGTGCCGGGTCGTACAGCAGCAGGCCGACACCGCTGGCCTACGAGAGCCGCGAACTGCTGGCGCTGACCGCATTCGTCGCGCGGCAGTCGCGCGGCACGGCGATCGAGACCGCCGCCGATCCGCAACTGGCCCCCTTCATCGCCAGGGGCCGCGATCGCTTCATGCTGCGGCAGGGCCAGCTTAATCTCGCCTGCAGCAACTGCCATGACGACAATTGGGACAAGCGGCTGGCGGGATCGGCGATCACGCAAGGACATCCGACCGGCTATCCGCTGTACCGGCTGGAGTGGCAATCGCTGGGATCGCTGCAGCGCCGCCTGCGCGCCTGCCTCACGGGCATTCGCGCCCAGCCTTACGACTACGGCGCTCCGGAACTGGTCGTACTCGAGCTCTATCTGATGTCGCGTGCCCGCGGCATGCCGATGGAGGCGCCGGCGGTGCGGCCATGAATCAGCCCGTGGTGCCGAACCCCGCCTGCTTCAGGCGCGCACAGCTATCGGCGATGTCGGCGTCCGGGGTGTGTGAGATCACCTCCAGCATCGGAAGTTCCAGAAGTCCGATCTCCTGCATGACCGAAGCGATGCCGGAGAGTGGAACGTTGCCCTGGCCAAGGGGATCGTGCTTGTAACTCTGCCTGGTCGTATCGGAGAAATGCACCAGGCTGACGCGGTCGCGGACCCGGCGCAATCCTTCCACGGGAGATTCGCCGATGAAGTGCGCATTCGCCACATCGTAGATGACGCGAATGCTGTCATCGCCGTAACCGTCGACCACGCTCATCAGCGACTCCGCGTCCGGCAGGAACGCGAACGGCATGTTCTCGATCAGCAGCCTTGTGCCGGCCTCGCGCGCCAATGGCGCGAGGACGTCGAGCGCACGATAGAAATGCGAGACCATTCGATCGCGCGGCATCGGAAACAGCGGATTATACTTGCCGGGACCGACGACGATGCCGCCGGCTCCGAGTTCGCCGGCGCAACGGACGAATTTTATCAGCAGGTCGAGTGTATAGGCGCGCATTTCCTCCGCCGCCGCGCCGATATTCATGTCCACGTTAGGCATGTTGACCGACACCAGCCGCAGCCGGGCTTCGCAGAGATTGCGCAGTCGGCGCAACGACGAGGCGTCCATCTCGGCGGGCCACAGATGCCCGGGAAAGAACATCAGCTCGACCCCGCCAAAACCCTGGTCCGCCAGCCGCGCCACGGTGTCGGCGGCGCTGCCGCTGAAGATATAGGAGTAGGTGTTGACGCTAGTGCCCGCTGCCATGCTGGTCATGTCAAACTTCCCGTGCCGGTCCGACGATTCAATCGCGCTGTGCCATGTGCCGGCCCGCGATATAGCCGAATGTGAGGGCCGGCCCGAGCGTAATGCCGGGCCCCGGATAATTGCCATTCATGATTGAGCCCATGTCGTTGCCGCAGGCGTAGAGACCGGCGATCGGCGCGCCCCCGCGTCCCAGCACCCGCGCCTTGCCATCGGTGCGCAGGCCGATCGCCGTGCCCAAGTCCGCCGGATAGATACGCAACGCGTAAAACGGCGCCTGCCCGATCGGTGCGACGCACGGATTCGGCAAATGGCCGGCATCGCCGAGATGACGCTGATAGATCGTGCTGCCGCGGCCGAATTCCGGATCGAGTCCCATCCGTGCATGCGTGTTGAAGTTATCCACCGTCGCAGTCAGCATTGACCGCTCGACGCCGATCAGATCGGCGAGCGCGCCGACATCAGGCGCTTCGAACAGTTCACCCGCTTCGACGTATCTGCGAATGCGCCGCGTGAACGGCCTGATTCGGCCTAGCCCATAGGTCCAGAGAAACCGGCGGTCGCAGATGAGATAAAACGGGCGGCCCGTGGTGTCGTTGCCGTCCGACAGCATGGCGCGAACGAATTCGTGGTACGACAAGGCTTCGTTGACAAAACGCCTTCCCGACGCATTGACCGCGATGATGCCGGGTTTCGCGCGGTCGGTGACGGTGTGCGGGAACACGCCCTGACTGCCGTCCGCGCGCCGAAACAGCGAGGCGGGCACCCAGTAGGCGGCATCCGCGACACGCGCGCCGATATCGGCGCCGCCGGCCATCGCGAGACGCAAGCCGTCGCCGCTCGCGGCAGGAGTGGTTGCCGAGATAGTACCCGCTACGTTGGGAAAGAACCGCTGGCGAAGTTCGGCGTCGTGCGAAAATCCCCCGGTCGCCAGCACGACGCCCTTTCGCGCGACAATCCGCCTGCTGCCGGACGGTCCCCGATCTCAACACCACGGACGGCATTGCCATCCCCAACCAGCCGTTCGACGTCCGTGCCGAAGCAAATCTCGACGCTTCCGCGCCAGCAGCGACGCATAAAGCCGCGCCGCCAGCGCATTGCCCAGATGCAGCGTCGTTCCCCGGGGCGCGCGCAGCCGCTGCAGGGCATATTGCGAAATCAGACGAAGCGACCGCACGGTCGAGCGAAGCGAACGCCCGAACTTGCGCAAATGCGGAATATCGAGCCGGTTGACCATCATGCCGCCGAACAGGGTGAATTCCGGCAACGGGGCGCGCAGGCGGTCAAAATTCTTCCCGAGTCTCGCGCCATCGAAACTGGCGGGTTCGAGCACGCGGCCTCCGGACGTGGCTCCCGGCATTTTCCGGATAATAATCGGGATACACTTTTACGGGCTGCAGGACGGACTTCGGTATTCGCTTCCAGATACTGCGACGCCTCCGGGCCGCGCGAAAGAAGGCTTCCCGCAAGTCGGCATTGTCTGGTTCAGGAACGTGCGGCGAGATAATCGCGGCATCGGACGGGCTATCAGCCAGGCCTGCCCGTTCATCTGGGCATTGACGGGAATCCAGACCATCCCGCCGGACCATGCCGTGGTTCCCCCGACAAATTCGGTCTTCTCGATCAGGAGGACGCTCAATCCCTCCGCGGCTGCAACCGCAGCAGCCGTCATGCCACCGGCGCCCGCGCCGATGACCACGACATCGTAGATGTCGGAAGCCGGCGTCATGCCGGCACCGCGCGGTCAGGTGCAGCAAAGTCAGACGACCCTGCGGCGTCGGTGACGGGCGACGTGATCACCAGAAATACCAGATCGACCAGACCCGAATTCGAGATTGCGTGTTCGACGCCGGGTGGCAGGAAAATAAAATCATGCTTGCGCACGACATGGTTCTTGCCGGCGATCTCCATCAGCCCCTCGCCTTCCAGCACGTGGTAGACCTGCTCCTGAACCTGATGCTTGTGCCGCGCAACATGGGCCATCGGCTGATACATCGAAATTCGGTAGTCGATGTGACGCGAGCCCGCCGTCTCCGGCATCACCAGCGGCTTCGACAACGCGCCGCCAAAATGATTGGGAAATTCGCGCCACGGCACTTCGGCGATATTGCGGATAAAGGCGCCGTTGTTTTCTAAAGCCATGCTGAATCTCCCTGCTGATCTATCCCTGAGCGGCGCGCCTTGTTTCGATGCCGGCGACAAGGTCGACAGCCTCTCGTCCCGCAATTCGTCCGAACACCAAGGCGCGGAGCACCGCCACCGCGTTCGGCGCGGTGCCGTAAAAATGGCCGGTGGTTTCGCCTGCCGCGTAGAGACCTGTTATCGGCCCCTGCGCGCCAAGCACTTCCGCCCTTGCGCTGGTGGCGAGACCGCCAAAAGTATAGGCGACACCGCCGATCAATGGATACGCCAGATAGGGCGGCGTGTTGATCGGCCGCGCCCAGTTCGATTTCGGCGGCTTCAGTTCGCTGGCCGCAGCAAGTCCGTCGCAGCGGCTCGCATCGAACCGCGGCATATCGCCGGTAGCGGCGGCATTGAATGCATCGACCGTCGCTTGCAGATTGCGGGCGGGAATCCCGATCTGGGCCGCAACACCTTCCAGCGTGTCCGATTGATATGGCGGAACATCCGACCTGACCGCTCGCTCATAGCCTTCTATGTCGAACAGGCGGCTGTCGAGGATCGCATAGGCGATATGGTTCGGCCGCGCGAAATGGATATCGCGGGCAAAATGCTCCCAGGTCTCGTGGACGAGGCCGGAGCCCTCGTCGAAGAAGCGATGCCCATGCTGGTCGACGACGATGCCGTAGGGATAAACCAGCACCACCGGCGCAGAGGCCTTGCTGCGCGGATCGACCGGTTCGATGTGCATGCCGTTCCAGTCGCCCGAAACTCTCGCGCCCTGCCCGATGGCCATGCGAATGCCGTCGCCGCTGTCGAATTGCGTGCCGGGCGAGATCAACTTGACGCTCTCGCCGCCGGCGCCGAAATGTGCGCGCATCATATCGGGGTTGCCCTGAAAACCGCCGGAGGCGAGGATCACGGCGTCGGCGTCGAGCGTAGCGGTGCTACCATCAGGGGATTGGAGACTGATACCACTGATTGCACCGTCTTTCGCCATCAGCAGCGCCTTCGCCTCGCATTCGTAGCGAATCTCGACCCCTGCACTTCTCGCGGCCGCAAGCAGCTTTTCGACGATGGTCCTGCCGCCGCCGACCGGCTGGATCCGCGCCGGGCCGGCGCTGAGGTAGATAGACCGGCTTGATGAACTCGACGCCGTGCGCTTGCAGCCAGCCGATGGTCTGCACCGCATTGCCCGCGAGCGTCCGAAAATAGCTTCGGTCGGCCAATCCGCCCGACACCGCGTGCATTTCCTCTTCGAACCCGGGCGCGATCCGATCGGGTGCCTCAAGCCGCATATACGACGGACTCCAGCGTGTGTTGCCGCCGGCCTCGTCCTCGCGCGATTTCTCCAGCACGGTGATGTCGATCGGCACGCCGCGGCTGCGCGCCTGCTCGGCCGCCGAGAGCGCCGCGGCGAGACCGGCGGCGCCATGCCCGACCACGACCAGCTTTGGTTGGGTTCGCGTCATTCGGCTCCTGACGATCAGGTGATCAGCGCGCCCCCATCGATATACACGATCGAGCCCGTCGCAAAGCCGATCGTCATGAAGGCCAGGATCTGGCGCGCGATATCCTCGCCTCGCCGACGCGGCCGACGGGCAGGCTGGCGGCCGTCTTCGCCAGCATGTCGTGGCGCGCTTGCTTCCGGCATCGCGGCGCGGATCGGGGTGTCGATGATGCCCGGCGATACGCAGTTGACGCGCACCGGCGCCAGTTCGAGCGCGAGGCTGCGCGCCAGCGATTCGATCGCGCCATTGGCGGCGCCGACGATGGCGGAATTCGGCCGCGGCCGGATGCTCAGAAATCCGGAAACCAGCGTCAGCGATCCGCCGGGGCGGATGTCGGCCGCTCGCGCGCACCCGCCAGGCGCCCCAGAACTTGCCCTCCATGGTCGAGCGCACATCGTCCATCGCAACGGTCTTGAACGGGCCGGTCTTGAGCTGTGCCGCGGTAACGACGACATGATCGACCGGACCGCAGCGGCGAAAAAGTTCGACGACGCTGTCATCGCTGGTGACATCGGCCGGGATGGCGAGGGCGTCCAGCCTGGCTGCGACCGCGTCCAGCCGGTCGACATTGCGGGAGGCAATGATGACCTCGGCCCCTTCCCGCTTGGCGAGTTCGGCGGTCGCAAGACCGATGCCGGATGAACCTCCGACCACGACGACCTTCTTGCCTGCGAGTATCATGCTGTTTCCTTCGCGAGATTGATCTTGTTGCGCGATCAGGTCGGCTCGAACCGCATGCCGATGCCCGGCTTGCTGCGGCCGAGCCCGGGCAGTTCCCAGACGCCGGCGCCGGAGGGATTGATGTCGGCGGCGATATCGACGTCGATCAGATAGGGTTTGTTGGCGGCGATGCCCTTGCGGATGGCCTCGCCGAGATCGCCGGCGCGATCGACGCGCACGCCCTCGACGCCGCAGGAGCGCGCCATCGCGGCAAAATCCGGATTGTAGCGCTGCCCGGTGATGCGGATCGTGAAAATCGGTCGCGAGCTCGCGGCCGCCCATATAGCCGCGCTGCAGGCCGCGGATCGAGGCATAGGCGTAATTGTTCCAGACCACCCAGACCACGGGCAGATTGTATTCGACCGCGGTTCCCAGCACGTTGGCATGCATGAAGAACGCGCCGTCGCCGCACACGGACACGCAGGGCCGGTCGGGCGCGGCGAACTTTGCGCCCATCACGCCGGCGACGCCAAACCCCATCGGCCCAAAACCCATCGAGCCGATCAGCGAATCCGGCCGCTTCGGCTTGCAGAAGCTCGAGCAGCCAATTGTGGTGCACGCCGATGTCGCTGACCAGGATCGCGTTCTCCGGCAGCGCCTTGTCGATCTCGAGCGCGGCGCGCTGCGGGTTGATCGGCACGGTGTCGTCCGTAAAACCGGGCGCGACGAACTTGTCCCATTCCTGGCGGTAGGTATCGATCTGCGCCAGCCATTTTTTGCGCGCATCGGCCTGCCTGGTCAGATCGGTGCGGCGGTCGAGCTCGGCATGGACCTGGCGCAAGAAGGTGCGCACGTCGGCCATCAGGCCGAGCGCGACCGGATAATTGCGGCCGATTTCGTCGGGATCGATATCGACGTGGATCAGCCGCGTCGGCGGAATGGTGAAGGAATAGCCCGGGATCCACGAACTCGAGGTGCGGTCGTCGAACCGCATCGCCCATCGCCAGCAGCACGTCGGCCTGACGCGTCGCATGGTTGGCCTGATAATGGCCGGCGCGCGCGACGAGGCCGAGCGCCAGCGGATGATTGCAGTCGATCGCGCCAAGCCCCGAGGCCGACGCCGCCACCGGAATCTGCAGGCGCTCCGCCAGTTTCAGCAACTCCTCGGCCGCGCCGCCGTAGCGCACGCCCTGGCCGACGATCATCACCGGCCGCTCGGCGCCGAGCAGCATGTCGACCGCCTTCACCACGCCTTCCGGGATCGGCGCCGCAGCGGCTGGAAATATTGCCGTTCCAGGCCTGCGCGTTCGGCGCCTCTTCGGCGGCCGATTCCATGAACACGTCGAAGGGAACGTCGAGCACGACCGGGCCCGGCCGGCCCGTGGTCATGGTCTTCCAGGCCTGCCGGATCGCGAGCGGCACCATCTCGCCACGCGTCGGCTGAAACACCTTCTTGCAGTAGGACCGACGGTGGAGGGAAAGTCGGCCTGGTAATGCCGATACAGTTCCTGGAATGCGCCGCGGTTGAACTGGCTGGTCGGCACATTGCCGGTCACCGCCAGGAACGGCACCGAGTTGAGATAGGCATTGCCGAGCGAGATCGGCAGGTTGGCCGAGCCCGGACCGCAGGAGGTGAAGGTGGCGGTCGGCCGCCCCGAGACGCGGTAATAGACGTCCGCCATGAAGCCGGCGACGCTCTCGTGATGCACCGAGATGGTCTTGAGTTCGTCCGATCGCTCGTACAGCGCGTCGATGAACTGGATATTGCCGTGACCGCACAGGCCGAACACCTGCGGCACCTTTCTCCTGGATCAGATAGTCGACGATGACCTGCGCACCATTGAGCGTATTACCTGCGCCATCGCATTACTCTCCTGCTCGCTCAACGATTCCCATCCCGGAGGCTCGTCCTTCGACCTTCCGCCCGGCGCGCGAAACCTATTTCTCATAATACTGTACGTCAATTGATATTGTGGTATGCTCGGAAGTCCGACTGCCCAGGAGCGATCGGGCACGCTGTTCCGTCGTTTCGATCGACTGATACAGTAAGGCACCGTCGCGTGGAGATGAAATTCGTGGGAGCCGCGTACCAAGCCAAAGACCATCGAGAAGCAGGCTCGCCCGCGCAAGGCTGATGTCGCCAAGCTGGTGCCGCCGCCGCAAGCCGATATCGACGATGATGCCGACGACCGGCAACGGGTCGGCGTTCAGTCGCTCGGCCGCGCCTTTGCCATTCTCGAAGAGGTGGCGCGTCACCGCGACGGCATCGGCCTGGCCGACCTCAGCAAACGGGTCGGCCTGCACAACTCCACCACGTTCCATCTGGCCAAGACCATGGTGTCGCTGGGCTATCTGCGCCAGGAGAAGGATTCCAAGCGTTACCGCATCGGCCGGCCGCTGTTTGCGCTGGCGGCCAGCGCGCTCGACGAAATCGAGATGGTCAATGTCGCCACGCCGGTGCTCGAGGAACTGTCGCGGGAAACCGGCGAAAGTGGCCATTTTGCCGTGCGAATGGGCGACGCCGTCGTGGTGATCGCCCGCACCAGCGGCCCCGGCGCGTTTCAATTGACCGACCGCGTCGGCGTGGTGCGGCCGGCGCATTGCACCGCGCTCGGCAAGATCATTCTGGCGTCGCTGCGTCCCGAGCAGCTCAAGCGCTTTCTCGAACGCGCCGATTTGAAGCCGTCGACGGAAAAATCGATCACCGACATTCCGGCGCTGATGCGCGAAATCGCCGAGATCAAGCACAGCGGCATCGCCTTCGACGACGGCGAATTCAACCCGGAAGTCCGCTGCATCGCCGTGCCGGTGAAGGATTTCACCGGCCAGACCGTCGGCGCGCTTGGCATATCCGGCCCGATCTGGCGGCTTTCGATCCAGGCGCTGCAGAACCACGCCAAGACGATACGGGCCGCGGCCAATCGTCTGTCCGCCGAATTTGGCGCCAAGGACACCGCGAAATCCTCCTGACGAGCGGCGCCGATGCGCGCTTTTGGCGTTGACAGGAACCGCCGCGTCCGAAAATATCATCCAACAATAGAAAAGCGTCTCTCACATTGTCGCATATGACGGAATGGAAGGGGGACATCGCGGCAAACGCCCTTTGGGAGGAGACCAACGATGACCCGCACCAGCCGACGAACCTTGTTGAAGGGAAGCGCCGCCTTTGCCGGCGCCTCGGCGATCGGATTTCCGGCGATCAGCTACGGCCAGTCCGACAAGATCAAGATCGGCCATCTGACGCCGCTGACCGGCTTTCTCGGCGCGCTCGGCGCCTATGCCCAGCTCGGCATGCGAATGGCCGAGGAAGAAATCAACAAGGCCGGCGGCGTCATGGGACGCCAGATCGACATCATCTCGGAAGATTCGGTCAATCCCGCCACCGCCGCGACCAAGGCCCAGCGCATGCTGGAGCAGGACGGCGCGGCGGTCCTGATGGGCGAAATCAGTTCGGCCTCCGCGCTCACCATCATGCAGGTGGCGGCACGCAACAAGAAGCTCTTCATGCAGATCGGCGCGCGCTCCGATGCGCTGCGCGGCAAGAACTGCAACAAGTACACCTTCCACGTCGACATCCCCAACACCGTCATGGTCAACGCGGTCGGCAAGGCGCTGCTGCGCGACAACCTGGTGAAGGACAAGAAGTTCTTCACGCTGACCGCCGACTACATCTTCGGCCACGATCTGCTGCGCGCCGCCAAGGCCTTCTTCGCCGCCAACGACGGCAACCTGATCGGCGACGAGCTGGTCGCCACCGACGTGACCGACTTCAGCCCCTATCTGCTGAAGGTCCGGCAGGCCAAGCCCGACGTCGTCTGCTGCAACCTTGCCGGCAATCAGGTCACCAACCTGATCAAGCAGTATGCCGAATTCGGCCTGCCCTACCCGATCGTCGGCTTCAATCTCAATACCGCCGACGCCTGGGCGGCAGGCGAAGGCAATCTGAGCGGCACCTGGCCGACGGTCTGGCACCACGACCTCGACACGCCCGGCTCCAAGGCCTTCGTCGCCGACTTCACCAAGAAGCACGGCAAGCCGCCGGAAAACCACGCCTGGATCGAATACGTCTCGCTGAAGATGATGGCGCAGGCCATGAACGAAACCAAGTCGACCGACACCGACAAGCTGATCGACTACTTCGAGAAGGAAACGCGAGTTCGACGTCCTGAAGGGCGCGCAAGGCGCTATTTCCGGTCGTGGGATCATCAGCTGGTGCAGGAAGCCTATCCCTTCACGGTCAAGGCCAAGGGCCAGGCCAAGGACAAGTGGGACTTCCTGGCGCTCGGCGCGGCAATCCCGGCAGCCAACGAGCCGCTCGAGGTCATCACCCCGACCAAAGAGCAGAATCCCTGCACGCTGTAATCGCGGCGCGGGTGCAACCGGCGCTCGCGTCCGCTGACGCATGCCGGCGTGACGCGCTGTCGGCGCCCGTTCAGCGCCCCATCCTTCCGCTTCCGGGATCGAGAATGCAGTTCATGTTCCTGCTGGAACAGGTGGTCAATGGCCTCGTGCTCGGAGGCTACTACCTGCTCGATCGCGCTTGGCCTGTCGCTGATCTTCAGCGTCGGCGGCGTGGTCAACCTGGCGCATGGCGCGTTCTATGCGCTCGGCGCCTATGCGTCGGTCGAAATCACCAAGTATCTCGGCTTCGGCCCGGCCATGGTCGCTGTCGCCGATCGCCGTCGCCCTGCTCGGCATCCTGTTCGAGCGCTTCATCCTGCGCCGCTTCTATACCGCTGATCCGATCCTGAGCCTGCTGGTGACCTTCGGGCTCGCGATGGTCGCCGAACAGCTGATCCGCATCGTCTGGGGCGCGCGCGCCGCTGTCGCAGACCATGCCGGCAAGCCTGAAGGGCTCGGTGATCGTCGGCGACTTCCTGTTCTCGCGCTATCGGCTGCTGCTGCTCGCGCGTGGTGGCGCTGGTGCTGCTGGGCATCTGGCTGCTGCTGCACAAGACCTCGTTCGGCCGCGTGGTGCGTGCCGGCATCCAGCGGCCGGACATGGTCGCGGCTCTCGGCATCCGGCTGCAGCCCTACATGACCGCCATCGTCATGCTCGGCGTCGGCATGGCGGCGATGGGCGGCGCGTTCTTTGCGCCGATCACCATCGTGCATCCGGCGATGGGCGCCGAGATCATCACCGTCGCCTTCGTCGTGGTGGTGATCGGCGGCCTGGGCAGTTTCTGGGGCGTGGTGCTCGCCGCCCTGCTGGTCGGCGTGGTGCGCGGCATCACCATCCATTTCGTCCCCGCCGCCGGCGAAGCATCGATCTACGTCCTGATGTTCCTGGTGCTGCTGTTCCGCCCGCGCGGCCTGCTCGGCGAACGCATCGAGAAATTCGAATGACGCCGCGTCGCATTACTGCAAAGTATCGGCCGCTGTTGATCGCGGCGGCTCGCGCTGATTGCGCTGCCGTTTGCGCATGCGGCTGCTCGGCCTGTCGATCAACACCGCATCGATGGTGGTGATCCTCGCCATCGCGACCATGGGGCTCAATCTGCTGCGTCGGCTATACCGGGCTGGTGTCGTTCGGCCATGGCACATGGTTCGGCATCGGCGCCTATGCCGCGGGACTGATCCAGAAGAACTGGCTTCACGACGCAGATCGTGATTCCGCTCCTGCTGTCGATGGTGCTTCGTCGCAATCGCTGTCGACCATCGTCGGCATCGTCATCCTGCGCCGGCGCGGCGTTTATTTCTCGCTGCTGACGCTGGCGCTGGCGGCCCTGACCTACACCATCGCGTTCCGCTGGAGCGAGGTGACCGGCGGCGAGGACGGCCTGGGCGGCCTGACGCGCGGCACATCGGGCCGTTCAATCTCGACGACGGGCTGACCTACTACATCGTCGTGGCGCTGATCGCGCTCGCGCGTGCTCTATGTGCTGCTGCGCATCGCGCGCTCGCCGTTCGGCCACGTGCTGGTGGCGATCCGCGAGAACCAGTTGCGCGCCACGTTCCAGGGCTATCCGGTCGAACGCTACAAGCTCGCGGTGTTCGTGATTTCGGCGGTGGTGACCGGGCTCGCCGGCGCGCTGCTCGGATTCCAGACCTACCTGGTCTCGGCGGAAGCCGTCTCGGTGCCGTTTTCCGGCGAACTGCTGGCGATGGTCGTGATCGGCGGCATGCGCAACATGCTGGGGCCGGCGCTCGGCGCGCTGTTCTTCATCCTGTTTCGCGAACTGTTCTCGATCTGGACGTCGAACTGGCTGCTCTGGTTCGGCCTGATCTTCGTCGCCTTCGTGCTGTACTCGCCCGGCGGCCTGGTCGGCATCTGGGCCAAGCTGAGCCGGCGCTGGCGGCCGCCGCCGGAAGAAGCCGCCGCGATGAGCCGGCGCAAGATCTACGAGGGCCTGCCGCTGCCGGCATTTCTTCCGGCCGAGGGCGCCAAGGGCACGGTGCTGGAGGTCGACGACGTCTCCAAGCAGTTCGGCGGCATCCGCGCCGTCGCGAACGCCAGCCTTGAGGTCGGCGCCGGCGAGATCCACGCCCTGATCGGACCGAACGGCGCCGGCAAGACGAGCTTGTTCAACCTGGTCTCGGGATTGTATGCGCCCGACACAGGCACCGT
>CAVPOL010000048.1:0-19523 GCA_963706975.1 uncultured Alphaproteobacteria bacterium | reverse complement strand
GGAGCCCACGGGAACTGATCCCCTCGTCCGGGCTTTTTCGGTCCCGGTTTTCCCGCCAGCTCATGGCGATCGAGTTCGCGCATGATGGCCGCAAGTTCCCGTTCAATTTCGAGTTCGCGCTTTTGGCTGATGGGCACGTGACGCTCCCTTGGTTGTGCTCACGGCCATTTGTTACTGCGGACGATCAACCGATGTAATTGTCCTGATGGGCATGTCCTTTGGGACAATAACGCGACCATGAGCGGGATGCCGCGTTGTTTCTTATCCCTCCCCATCGCCTGGTGCGGGGGAGCGTTCGGAACTTCACTCCTCGCCGTCGCGCTTCCGCAACAAATCCTTCGCCAGATCAGCCAGCGCCGGCCGCGGCAGCGCGGTGAACGGCAGCGGGCGGGTGACGTCGATCGCGGCGAGCCCGAGCCGCGCGGTCAGCAGACCGTTCAACACGCCTTCGCCGAGCCGCTGCGACAGTTTTGCCGCGATGCCGTGGCCGAGCACCTGCTGAATCAAGCTGTCGCTCGCCGCCATGCCGCCTGATATGGCGACATGCGCGATGACGTGGCGCATCAGCCTGATCATGCCGAGCGCGCCCGGCCGGGCGCCGTAGAGCCGCGCCAGTTGCCGGATCAGCCGCAGCGAGGCTGCGAACACGAACAGCACGTCGATTACCGCGCGCGGGCTGACGGCGGTGACGACGGAAACCCGCTGCGCGGCTGACGAGACCAGCCGGCGCGCTTCCTGGTCGAGTGGGCTCATCAATTCGCGCTCGGCAAGCCGGATCATGTCGGCGCCGTCGATGATGTCGTCGGCATGGCCCTGCAACGCGGCGCGGGCGCGCGCCAGATGCGGGTTCTGGTGCGCGAGGCCGATGAGATCGTGGACGACGGCGCGGCTCTCGGCGCGATCGTCGCTGGCGAGCACGGCCGCGGCGCGCTGGTGCAGCTGTTCGATGGTGGCAAGTCGCGCCAGCCCGAGCGCTTCGCGGGTGATGACAATGACGAGCGCCAGCGATGCAGCGGCGGCAAGCGCCAGCCCGAGATAGCCGAGGCTCTCGCTGCGTGCAAAAAGGTCCTCGATCAGGCGGGTGACGCCGAGCCCGAGGCCGAGCAGCGTCAGTCCACGCGGCCGCGCTCCAGAACACCGTCCCCCAGCGAAACCCGCGCCGCGCGGGAACGAGCGGCGCCTCGATCGGGACCGGCAGCAGCGACGGGTCGGCTTCCGGCCTGACCTGGACGGTGCCGCGCGACGGCCGGCTCGAATCGTCCGGGTCCATCACGACGACGCCGGGGTCGTCGAGCTTGAAGGTCGCCGGCCGCCGATGGGGAGGGCGCTCGCTCATTGCAGTCTGTCTCCGATCAGGAACTGGAGGGCGCGGTCAAGGCGGATGTGAGGCAGCGCGGGTTCTTCAGCGCCTTCGCGTTCGAGCAAGGGCGGGCGAAAGCGCAGGAAGCGGAAGTCGGCCTTTTCGGCTGATGCGCTGGAGAGGCCGCGAAAGGCGCTGTCGCCCTTGAAGAGATATTCCGGATCAGCCGGCAGATCGCCCGGGAAGGTCGCGACCTCGGTGTTGCCGTCAAACGCCTCGCCGCCCGCCGTCTCGCCGGCCGCAGGTGTTCCCAGGATCGAGGGCAGTTTTTCGCGGCCGCGCGCGACTTGCGCCTCGCGGGTGGCGCGCACCGCGGCGAGTGCGACGACATCGATCATGGCACCGGTATCGTCAGCCCTGGCGACCGCCCGGCCGACGGTCCGGCGCAACACCGCTTCGAGGCGGTCGTGGCTGGAATGGTGCAGATGATCGGCCTTGGTGGCGGCGAACAGGATGCGGTCGATCCGCGGCCGGAACAGGTTGCTGAGAAACGAACTGCGCCCGATCCGGAAACAATCCAGGATTCCCGCCAGTGCTGCTTCGAGGTCGACCAGCGCCTCGGGACCTGCATTGAACGCCGAGAGCGCATCGACCAGCACGATCTGCCGATCGAGCCGCGAAAAATGCTCGCGGAAGAACGGGCGGATGACCACGTCCCTGTAGGCCTCGTAGCGCCGTACCATCATCGCCCACAGCGATCCCTCGGGCGCTGTCCCGTCGACCGGGACGTCGAGCGGCGCAAAGGTCAGCGCCGGGGTATCGGCTAGATTGCCGGGCATCAGGAAGCGGCCGGGCGGCAGCAGGCTCATGGCAAAACGTTCGTCGCGGCAGGCGCGCAGATAATCGGTGAACAGTCGCGCGGAGGCCAGCGCGGCCTGTTCGTCGGCCGGCGCCTGCGCGCTCAGGGTGGCGAGGAGGCCATGCCATGGTGCCGCGAGTTTTGCGCGAAGCAGCTCCCGCGACAGCGCGAGGCTCTCGGCCGACCACTGCTCGTAACTCTTGTTGAGCAGCGGCAGATCCAGCAGCCATTCGCCGGGATAGTCGACGATATCGAGCGTCAGGGTGCGGTCGGCGCCATTCTGCCGCTGGTAGTCGATCACCAGCCTCAGTTCGCTGATATCGACCGTCGAGTTCGGCCAGCGCCGCTCCTCGATCAGGGTGCGGACGTGGTTTTCATAGCCAAAGCGCGGCACGGCGTCGTCGGGCTGCGGCTGCAGGCGGGCGCGCGCGATCCGGCCGGTTGCCAGGGGTTCGAACACCGGGAAGCGGCCGCCACGGGTCAGGCCGTGGACCAGCGCGGTGATGAACACGGTCTTGCCGGCGCGCGACAGGCCGGTGACGCCGAGCCGCACCGTCGGATTGAACCAATTGTCGCCATAGTCCTTCAGGGCCCGCGCCGAAAGCCGCGTTTCCTCGACGATATCCTGAAAACGGAGGGCCATGCGGCGGAAAGAACCTGGTTCGGCGGGGCAATTGGCTGATCAACTGTCCAGAAAGTGGCGATTGGGGAACGAAAATCAAGTTTCACACTTAGGACGAGATTGCAGGCAACAGATTTGAACGCTTCGTTGACCTCGCCAGACCTATGTCTTATCGCTGCCTTATCGAACGATCCGGGCCTTCATGACCGTCTTCCGAATGAAACAACTGGCCTCGTCATCCGCCCATGCGGCGGCGGGCGCCATCCGGTGGAATTACGATCGGGCCGAATTGATCGCCGATGGCGTCGTTCACGGGATTGGCGTGTTTGGCGGATTGATAGCGGCCACCGTGCTGGTGGTGCTCGCCGCCGTCTATGCCACGGCGTTCGAGGTCTTCGCGGTGTCGGTTTACGTCGCCGGATTGCTCGCCATGCTGGTGTTGTCGGCGAGCTATAATCTGTGGCCGGTATCGCGCGCCAAATGGATTCTGCGCCGCCTCGATCATTCGGCGATCTACCTGCTGATCGCGGCGAC
Organism: uncultured Alphaproteobacteria bacterium; assembly: GCA_963706975.1. Lineage (GTDB taxonomy): Bacteria > Pseudomonadota > Alphaproteobacteria > Rhizobiales > Xanthobacteraceae > Bradyrhizobium. The sequence continues at coordinate 16,208 of CAVPOL010000048.1, read as the reverse complement.
CTACACGCCGATCATCATGGAAGTGAAGGACAATTTCTTCGCGATGGTGCTGCTGGCCGGGGTATGGTGCGTGGCGATCGTCGGCGTTGTGCTGAAGCTTGTGCTGCCCGGCCGCTACGATCGGGTCGCGGTCGGCCTGTTTCTGGCGATGGGCTGGAGCGGCATCATGCTCTACGATGCGGTGGTGGCGGCACTGCCCAGCCTGGCGCTCTGGTTTGTGCTCGCCGGTGGAGCGCTCTACAGTTTGGGCGTGATCTTTCATGCCTGGCAGCGGTTGCGTTTCCAGAACGCGATCTGGCACGGTTTTGTCCTGCTCGGCGCGGCCTGCCATTACACCGCCGTGCTCGATCTGGTCTTGACCTGAGCTTTCAATCAAAAATTCGGGGAGTGAAGCGATGCAGGTGACGGGCAAGATCGTGGTCGTGACCGGCGGGGCCAACGGCATCGGCCGGGCGCTCTGCGAGGCGTTTCATCGCGCGGGTGCGGCCAAGGTCGTGGTCGCCGATCTCGATCTGGCGAATGCGGAAGCCGTCGCGGCCTCGGTCGATGGTGCGGCGTTCAAATGCGATGTCGGGCAGGAAAATGACATCGTCCACCTGATCGAGGAAACCGAGAAGCGCTTCGGCCCGATCGCGCTGTTCTGCTCCAACGCCGGGATCGGCGGCGGGTTCGATCCGCTGTCGGTCAATGCCGGCGGCAGCTCCGACGAGCCGTGGGCGCGCAGCTGGGCGATCCACGTCATGGCGCATGTCTATGCGGCGCGGCACCTGATCCCGCGCATGAAGGCGCGCGGCGGCGGTTACTTTCTCAACACCATCTCCGCGGCAGGCCTGCTGTCGCAGGTTGGCAGCCCGGCCTATTCGGCGACCAAGCACGGCGCGGTGGGATTTGCGGAGAACCTGGCGATCTCGCACAGAGCTGACGGCATCAAGGTCTCGATCCTGTGCCCGCAGGGCGTCGACACCAACATGCTGCGCTCGATTCCAAAAGGCCCGCAATCCGGCGACGGCGACCTTTCGCCGGAGCAGGTGGCGCAGGACGTGCTGGCCGGCCTCGAACAGGAGACCTTTCTTATCCTGCCGCACCCGCAGGTGCTCGGCTACATGCGCAAGAAGACGGAAAATTACGACCGCTGGATCGCCGGCATGGCCAAGATCCAGGCGAAGCTGCGGGAAGCGTACGGGAAGTAACAGCACCTCGCGGGCGAATGGATTGCTTCGTCGCACACCAAGCGACCGTAGCTCGGATGGAGCGAAGCGCAATCCGGGGTCAAGTTACAGCGAGTGCGCCGCGAGTTGTGCCGACAGATTGCGCCGTCGGCGTTTCGAGGCTGGCAGACGCGATTAAATATCACTGCCAGGCGTTTCAGTTCGTGGTCGCTCAACCCACGGCGTTTGCGACCGCTGAGCCCGGCTTCCGGGATGAGCGCAAAGAATGTCGCTCGACATATTGTCCTCTGGGACAGGTTGTCTACCCAACATTCTTCAGCATCATGACACGCATAGTTAGAGGTTCTATGCGATCGCGGGTTCTTCCAATCCTGTGAAAGGAAGATTTCTGGGTTGATTAAGGATTTGGTAACCTATTTCCGGCTGGCCCTGAACCACGGTGACTTCTACCCTCGTTCGGAAGAACGGGACGCCAGGACCGACGGTGTCCGCATTGGTGCGATCGTGACCGCTATCGAAAACGCCTTGCGTGCGGCGGAGAGCGAGCACTCCGGCCTGACCCTGCGGGTCGATGACGTGCTGGCTCGCGCGGCGGTGACATTCGGCAATGGAACTGACGAGTATCTGGAACGCGAGGCGCCCGACAACCGTCAACAGGAGCTCTTCGCCGTCGAGATCTCGGGCGGACAGCGTCGTCTCGATGAACTGGCGACCACGATCGCCCATCTCAAATTCATGAAACGGGCAGCGCTGAGCAGGTTTCCCAACTACGCGGCGCCATGCGCCCTGCCCGGCAGCGACCTTCAAGGTCAAAACTGAAAACGTTCGGAGGCCGTCTCCGGCGGACCGGCTTGCCATCTCCGGCGGCCGCTCCATCCAGCTACCCATTCTTCGCGTAAAGCTGCGGCACCGCCGAATCCACCATTACCTCGACCAGGCTGACGCCATCATGCGCCATGCCGCGCTTGAGTGCCGCCGTGAGCTCCGATGAACGGCTGACGCGCACTGCATCGCAGCCCATGCCATGTGCCAACTGCACGAAATCGATGCCGGGTAGATCGAGGCCGGGGACGTTGCGCACCTGCATCACCTGGCTGAACGAGCGCATCGCGCCGTAGCCGGCGTTGTTGATGACGACAACCGTTAGCGGCAGCTTGCGTTGCGCCGCGGTCCACAGCGCCTGGATCGAGTACATCGCCGAGCCGTCGCCGATCAGGCAGACGGTCCGCACGCCGGGCCGGCCGAGCGCCATGCCGACCGCGGCGGGCAGGCCAAAGCCGAGACCGCCGCTCGCCATGGTGCAGAAACTGTCCTGTCCGCGCATCGGCATGAATTTTTGCATGGCCGGGCGGTGCGAGGGGGCTTCCTCGACCAACACGGCGCCTTCGGGCATGACCGTGGAGAGTGCGTGCAGCAGATATTCGACCGGGATCGGATCGCCGGCTTGCGGTGCGGGCGGCAACACGCGGCCCGCCGGCGTCGCGCGTTTTGTCTCGGGCAACAGCTCGAGCAGCATTGTCAGCGCCGGTTTCATGGTCGCAATGATGCTGGTGCCCGATGGCGTTATCGCGGCGGCTCCGGAATCGTCGGTGATCTGGAAGATGCTCGTTCCACCATCGAAGATCGAGGCATGGCCCTCGACATGGAAGGTGAAGACCGGCGCGCCGATCACCACGACAAGATCGTGCTCACGCAAGGCGTCCGACAGTTGTCCCGGCGAGGCATGCAAAAAGCCTGCGAGTTGCGGATGCCGTTCCGGGAAACTGCAGCGCGCCGAAAACGGGCTGACCCAGACCGACGCCCTTGTCTTTTCCGCCAACCGCACCATCAGGTCGACGGCTCCGGCGCGATCGACCCCGGGGCCGACGACGAGGGCGGGGCGCCTGCTCGCCGACAGTGCCGCGACCAGCGCCTTCATCGCCTCCGCATCCGGGCCGAGTTCGCGGCTGACTCTGCGGGCCTCGACCGGCTGCGCCTGATGGGTCCAGTCGTCGATCGGCACGGAGACAAAAGTCGGGCCGCAGGGCGGCTGCATCGCGACGTAATAGGCGCGCGCGATCGCTGCGGGGACATCCTCGGCGCGCGCGGGCTCGACCGAGTATTTGACGTAAGGCCGGGGAAATTCGGACGCGCGCTCGGCATAGAGGAAGGGCTGCAGCGGCAGGATCGAGCGCGCCTGCTGGCCCGCCGTGATCACCAGCGGGGTCTGGTTGCGGTGCGCGGTAAAGATATTGCCGAGCGCATTGCCGACGCCGGCGGCCGAATGCAGGTTGACGAAGCCGGCGTTGCGGGTGGCCTGGGCGTAGCCGTCGGCCATGCCGATCACCGCGGCTTCCTGCAAGCCCAGCACATAGTCGATATCGTCGGGCCAGTCGGCGAGGAACGGCAATTCGGTCGAGCCGGGATTGCCGAACACTTTTTGTATGCCGAACGCGCGCAACAGATCGAGCGTTGCTTGCTTGACCGTAAGTGATGATGAAGTGGTTTTGGCTGGCTTGCGGGACAATGTCTCGACCTTAGGATTACTCGAAACACCTCAACGTCATTGCGAGGAGCGAAGCGACGAAGCAATCCATGCTTGCTTCAAAAAAAGGTGGATTGCTTCGCTTCGCTCGCAATGACGAGTTTTACCAACTCGCCGTACCCTTCATGGTTGGCTGGCCCTGCGCATTCGCGGTCCACAATTCCATGCCCGCCGCGGTCTCGTTGGCGTTGACGGAAAATTCGCTGCCTTCGAACAGCGGCTGCACGCCGCGATAACCAAGTTTCTTCGGCGCTGTGCCGCCGTGAAGCTTTGCCGCCAGTTCGACGATGAAGGCCGCCTGCATCGGGCCGTGGAAAACCAGGCCCGGATAACCCTCGACCCTGGTGACGTAGTCGCGGTCGTAGTGGATGCGGTGGCCATTAAAGGTCAGCGCCGAATAGCGGAACAGCAAAACGGGATCGGCCATATGGCTTTCGCGATGCTTTGCTACCGGCGGCGGCGGGGGCGCCTTGGCGGGTGCTGCCGGCTGCGCGGTCGACATTTCCCGATAGACGATGTCCTGCCGCTCGCGGATCGCGGTGCCGCGCGGCGTGGTGATGAGATGTTCGACGGAGACAAAACACAGCACGCCGGTGCTGCCGGTCTTCATCGTCACGTCGGAAATGCGCGAGGTCCGCTTCGCCTCGTCGCCGACCCGCAGCGGCTCGAAAAATTCCAGCTCGCCGCCGGCCCACATCCGCCGCGGCAGCGGCACCGGCGGCAGAAACCCGCCGCGCGTCGGGTGACCGTCCTGGCTCAGTTCCGACATCGGAAACACCGGCTGCGCCAGGCACCAATGCACGGTCCATGGCGCCGCATCGCCCGGCTTCGGCTCGCCGATCTCCTGGAACAGGGTCGCGCGCAGGCCTTTTACCAGTTGCGCAGTGACGATGTCGGAGGCCTCCGTGGCTGCGGCCGATCCATTGCCGCAGATGATCGATGTCGAGTTTTTCTGCGATGGCTTCGGTCATGATGATTTGGCCCGGGCGCGAGGAGTCTTGGACGTTCGCCGGTGGTCGCCGATGCCGGGAACGGCGCCGTAGTGACGCGGCTCGCCGACGAAGATCGCGGCCGGCGCGGCGTAGTTCACCTTGCCGTTCGGCGTATCGACCTCGATGCGGCGCAGATGCGGATGAACCGAGAGATCGGCCATGGTGTTGACCTCGGCAAAGGCGATGTCGGCATCGGCCAGCCGCTTCAGCAGGTCGACGCGGGCCATGGTGGCAAAACTGTCGCCGACCGCCTTGTCGGTGAGCGCGCGGTTGCGGACGCGCTCGACCATGCTGGCGAAGCGGGGATCCTGCGGGCAGATCAGGCTGGTCGAGCACCTCGGCGCAGAGCTTCTTCCACTCGCGCTCGCTCTGGATCGAGATCAGGATTCCCTTGCCGTCCTTCGATTGGAACACGCCGTAGGGCGCGATCGAGGGATGCGCCAGCGCCATCCGCTTCGGCGGATTGCCGGCTTCCGAATTGAGCAGCGGCACCGCCAGCCAGTCGGCCATCACGTCGAACATCGAAATCCGGATATCGGCGCCCTTGCCGGTGCGGCCGCGCGCGATCAGCGCTTCCAGGATCGAGGCATGCGCGGTGGCGCCGGTGGCGATATCGACGACGGAAATGCCGACCCGGGAAGGTCCTTCCGGTCCGCCGGTGATCGAGGCCAGCCCGCTCTCGGCCTGGATCAGCAGATCATAGGCCTTGCGGTCGGCGTAGGGGCCGTCGTCGCCATAGCCGGAGATGGTGCAGCAGATCAGTTTTGGATAATCCTTTTCGAGGCGCTCCAGCGAGAAGCCGAGCTTGTCCATCGATCCCGGCTTCAGGTTCTGCAGCAGCACGTCCGCGCCGGCGATCAGTTCTTCGAGCGCGGCGCGGCCCTCCTTGGTCGCGAGGTCGATGACCACGGAATCCTTGCCGCGGTTGAGCCAGACAAAATAGCTGCTCTGTCCCTTGGCGGCGGCATCATAGCCGCGGGCAAAGTCGCCTTCCGGCCGCTCCACCTTGATGACATGGGCGCCGGCATCCGCCAGCCGCGAACTGCAGAAGGGCGCGGCGACCGCCTGTTCGACGGCAATGACGGTCAGTCCTTCGAGCGGCAGCATTTGTTGTTCTCAGTAGGAGCGGGGCATGCCGAGCACGTGTTCGGCGACATAGGACAGAATCAGATTGGTCGAGATCGGCGCCACCTGATAGAGCCGCGTTTCGCGGAACTTGCGCTCGACGTCGTATTCCTCGGCAAAGGCAAAACCGCCAAAGGTCTGCACGCAGGCGTTGGCCGCGTCCCAGGAGGCATCGGCCGCCAGCATCTTGGCCATGTTGGCCTCGGCGCCGCAATCGAGCCCCGCCTCATATTTGCGGGTGGCTTCCTTCACCATCAGTTCGGCGGCGCGCATCGCCGCATAGGCCTTTGCGATCGGAAACTGGATGCCCTGGTTCTGGCCGATCGGGCGGCCGAACACGACGCGCTCCTTGGCGTAGGCGGTGGCCTTGGCGATGAACCATTTGGCGTCGCCGATGCATTCCGACGCGATCAGGATGCGCTCGGCGTTCATGCCGGACAGGATGTAGCGAAACCCCTTGCCTTCCTCGCCGATCAGGTTTTCGGCGGGCACCCTCATGTCGGTGAAGAACACTTCCGTGGTGGCGTGGTTCATCATGGTGCGGATCGGGCTGATGGTGAGCCCGTTGCCCTTCGCCGCCTTCATGTCGACGATGAACACCGAGAGCCCGTCGGTGCGCTTCTTGGCCTCATCCTTCGGCGTGGTGCGCGCCAGCAGGATCATCAGGTCGGAATATTCGGCGCGGCTGGTCCAGATCTTCTGGCCGTTGACGATGTAGTCGCCATTGCCGTCGCGCTTGGCAAAGGTCTTCAGCGAGGAGGTGTCGGTGCCGCTGGTCGGCTCGGTGACGCCGAACGCCTGCAGCCGCAATTCGCCGGTGGCGACCTTCGGCAGGAACTTGGCCTTCTGCTCGTCGCTGCCGTGCCGCAGCAGGGTGCCCATGGTGTACATCTGGGCGTGGCAGCCGCCGCCATTGCAGCCGGCGCGCTGGATCTCCTCGAGGATCGCGCGCCGCCGCCGACAGTTTCAGCCCGGCGCCGCCATATTCCTCCGGGATCAATACCGACGAGATAGCCGGCCTCGGTCAGCGCATCGACGAAGGCGGACGGGTAGGCCATCTCGCGGTCGAGCTTGCGCCAGTATTCGCCGGGGAACTGGGCGCACAGCTTGGCGACGGCGTCGCGGATGTCGGCAAATTCGTCTTGTGGCTCGGTGGCGGTCATCGGAACTCGGCTGGCAGATCGAGGGCGCGGTGCAGCCCGCGGCGCGGTTAAAGCCCTTCGCCGTGGATAGGCTGGTCAAGGCCGGCGATCAAGGCCGGTCTGCTCATGCGGGTATGCGCACCGGCAGGGACTCGATGCCTCGGACGAAGCTGGAATAGACCCGCTTCGGCTCGCCCGACCACCTCGATGCGCTCGAAGCGCTTCAGCATCTCCTGCCAGACGATCTTCAGCTGCAGTTCGGCCAGCCGCATGCCGACGCAGCGGTGGATGCCGAAGCCGAACGACAGATGGGTGCGGGGCCGGGCGCGGTCGATGATGAAGTCGTCGGGCTTCTCGATGCCCTCCTCGTCGCGGTTGCCCGAGACGTACCACATCACGACGCTGTCGCCCTTCTTGATCGGTCTTGCCGCCGAGTCTCGGTGTCGACCAGCGCGGTGCGCCGCATATGCGCCAGCGGCGTCTGCCAGCGGATCACTTCCGGCACCATGCTGTCGACCAGCGCCGGATTGTCGCGCAGCTTCTGGTACTGCTCGGGGTGTTCGTTCAGCGCCAGCACCGAGCCGCTCATGGTGTTGCGGGTGGTGTCGTTGCCGCCGACGATCAGCAGGATGATGTTGCCCATCAGATTGTCGGGGTCCATGTGCCGGGTGGCGTCGCTGTGCGCCATCATCGACAGCAGGTCGTTGCGCGGCGGCGGCGTTGACGCGCTCGTTCCAGAGTTTGGTGAAATAAGCGCAGCACTCGTCCATCTCGGCGCGGCGCTGCTCGGCGGATTCGACCACGCCGCTCTTCGGCAGCGCGGTCGACGACATCCGACCAGCGCGTCAGCTTGCGGCGCTCTTCCCAGGGGAAGTCGAACAGCGTCGCCAGCATCTGCGTGGTCAGTTCGATCGACACCCGGTCGACGAAATTGAAGGTCTCGTTGCGCGGCAGCGCGTCGAGCACCTTGCCGGCGCGCTCGCGGATCAGGACGGCGAGCTCGTCCAGATGCGTCGGCGTGAACATCGGCGACACGGTCTTGCGCTGCGGCCGAATGCCGCGGCTGGTCCATCGCGATGAAACTCGGATAGTCGTAGCCGGGCGGCACGTCGCGGATCGAAATGCCGCCGAGCGTGACGTCGGAGGAGAACAGGCCGTGATTGGTGTCGACATGCATGATGTCGTTGTATTTGGTCACCGACCAATAGGGCTCGATCGGCGAGTTGGTGCAGTAATGCACCGGCTCTTCCTTGCGCAGCCGCTCGAACCACGGCCACAGCGTATCGTTCTGGAACAGTTTTGGGGCGCCGGGATGAAAATCCTTCAGCGGCGTGGAATAGGCCTCTTCGCGCGCGGCGCGCAGAAGTTCGGCCTTGTCGGTTCTGACCGAGGTCTGGATGTTCATGGTCGATCGATCCCGAATATAAGCAGACAAAAGTCAGCCGGCGATGCGGACCGGCAGGGTCTCGTAGCCCTTGACGAAGCTGGAATACACCCGCTTCGGCTCGCCGACCACCTCAATATTGTCGAAGCGTTTGAGGATTTCCTCCCAGATGATCTTCAACTGCAGTTCGGCCAGCCGGATCCCGACGCAGCGGTGGATGCCGAAGCCGAAGGAGAGGTGGGTGCGCGGCCTGGCCCGGTCGATGATGAACTCGTAGGGGCGCTCGATAGCCGCGTCGTCGCGATTGCCCGAGACGTACCACATCACGACCTTGTCGCCTTTCTTGATCTGCTTGCCGCGGAATTCGAAGTCCTGCAGCGCGGTGCGGCGCATATGCGCCAGCGGGGTCTGCCAGCGGATCACCTCCGGCACGAAGCTGTCGATCAAGGCCGGATTTTCCCGCAGTTTTCTGTACTGATCCGGGTTCTTGTTCAGCGCGTAGATGCTGCCCGACAGCGTGTTGCGGGTGGTGTCGTTGCCGCCGACGATCAGCAGGATCAGGTTGCCGAGGAAATTCTTCGGATCCATGTCGCGGGTGGCGTCGCTGTGCGCCATCATCGACAACAGGTCGCTCTTCGGCGGCTGATTGATGCGCTCGTTCCAGAGTCTTGCGAAATAGGCCGCGCATTCTCCGCAGTTCGACCATCCGTGCTTCTTCGGTCGCAACCAGACCGTTCGGGCCGGGTATCGTCGTTGCCATGTCGGACCAATGCGTCAGCTTGCGGCGGTCTTCCCAGGGGAAATCGAACAGCACCGCCAGCATCTGCGTGGTCAGTTCGATCGAGACCTGATCGACCCAGTCGAACACGTCATTGTCGGGCAGATTGTCGAGGCATTCGGCGGAACGCTTGCGGATGTCGATGGCGAGCTGGTCGAGATGGGTCGGCGTGAACATCGGCGCCACGGTCTTGCGTTGCGCCGAGTGCCGCGGCTGGTCCATCGCAATGAAACTTTCGCGGCGCAGATCCGGATCGATGTCGCGGATGGTGATGCCGCCCAGCGACGACGCCGACGAGAACACCGCATGGTTGGTCTCGACGTCCATGATGTCGCTGTATCTGGTGATCGACCAATACGGCCCGAACATGCTGTCCTTGCAGTAATGCACCGGATCCTCCCGGCGCAGCCGGTCGAAATACGGCCAGAACGAATCGGAGCGAAACAATTCGGGGTCGCCGGGATCGAACTGCTCGAGCGGGATCGAGCGAGCGCGTTCGCGCGCGGCCTGTTGGTCGGCGTCCTGAACGAGATCGATCGTTCCGTGCATTCGGCGTCTCCCGATGGTCCCGTCCGGATTGGCTCCGGAGGGCGATTATTGGGGCGAATTACATCCCGTTGCGGGCGCCAGAGCAAGGGCGAGTTTGGTGATTCCGCCGCCTCTCGCGCGCCAATCCGAACGATGCCCCTTCTCACCCCGATTGGCCCGTGACAAGGTCATTTCCAACCAATAAGGCTCTGCGCCAGCACCAGCGCCATTTGCCCGGAGGCAGCCCGACATGATTCCCAACGCATACCGGATGTTGAATTTCGATCTCGGCGAAACCGCGGACGCGATCCGCGAAACAGTGCAGAATTTCTCCGCTAAGGAGATCGCGCCGCGCGCCGCCGATATCGACAGGAGCAACCAGTTTCCCCGCGACCTCTGGCCGAAAATCGGCGCGCTCGGCCTGCATGGCATTACCGTCGAGGAGGAATATGGCGGCACCGGGCTCGGATATCTCGAACATTGCATCGCGGTCGAGGAAATTTCGCGGGCGTCGGCTTCGGTCGGGCTGTCCTATGGCGCGCATTCGAACCTTTGCGTCAACCAGATCCGCCGCAACGGCAACGAGGCGCAGAAGCGGAAATATCTGCCGAAGCTGATTTCGGGCGAACATGTCGGCTCATTGGCGATGTCGGAGCCCGACGCCGGCTCCGACGTGGTGTCGATGAAGACGCGGGCCGAAAAGAAGGGCGACCGTTTCGTCATCAACGGCAACAAGATGTGGATCACCAACGGCCCGGTCGCCGATACGCTGGTGGTCTACGCCAAGACCGATCCCGCCGCCGGTCCGCGCGGCATGACCGCCTTCATCATCGAAAAGGGCATGAAGGGATTTTCCACCGCGCAAAAGCTCGACAAGCTCGGCATGCGCGGCTCCGACACCTGCGAACTGGTGTTCAGGGATTGCGAGGTGCCGGAGGAGAACGTGCTGAACGAGGTCGGCCGCGGCGTCAACGTGCTGATGTCCGGTCTCGACTATGAGCGCGCGGTGCTGGCGGCGGGGCCGCTCGGCATCATGCAGGCCTGCATGGACGTGGTGCTGCCCTACGTGCATGAGCGCAAGCAGTTCGGCCAGCCGATCGGCACCTTCCAGCTGGTGCAGGGCAAGATCGCCGACATGTACACCACCATGAACGCTTCGCGCGCCTATGTTTATGCCGTTGCAAAAGCCTGCGACCGCGGCGAGACCACGCGAGAGGACGCCGCCGGCGCCATTCTCTATGCCTCCGAGAAGGCGACGCAATGCGCGCTGGACGCCATCCAGCTGCTCGGCGGCAATGGCTATATCAACGACTATCCGACCGGCCGTCTGCTGCGCGACGCCAAGCTCTACGAGATCGGCGCCGGGACCAGCGAGATCCGGCGCATGCTGATCGGGCGGGAACTGTTCGAGAAATCGGCGTAAAATGGTCGAACCGGGTCGTGTTTGAGCCGACAAATCTGTGGTTTAATCCTGATTTGCCGGACGTCCTGGAGTTGATTCCGTGAACGAGATGAGGTGGACCCCATTGGGGCCGCCGTCGCCGCCGCCCTTGCCGCCACCGCTGCCGACGCCGGTGTCGTTTTCCGGCGATCGCAAGGAGTTCTTCCGGCTGGTCGCGCGCGGCGCCGGACTCGAATTCGTCACTGTCGGTTTCTACCGGTTCTGGCTCGTCACCGACATCCGCCGCCATCTCTGGTCGAACACCCACATCGATGGCGATGCCGCGGAATACACCGGTCGCGGCAGGGAACTGCTGATCGGATTTTTGATCGCGCTCGCGATCCTGGTGCCGATCTATCTGGTCTACTTCCTCATCAGCATCGAGGCCGAGCGACTGCAGGGACTTGCCAGCGTTCCTCTGATCGCGGCTTTCTACGTGTTCGGACAATTTGCGATCTATCGCGCGCGCCGCTACCGGCTGACGCGCACGGTGTGGCGCGGGGTGCGGTTCTGGATGGACGGTTCGGGCTGGGCCTATGCCGCGCGCGCCACCCTTTGGGGTCTGCTGGCGGTGCTGACGCTCGGACTGGCCTTTCCGTGGAGGCAGGCCGCGCTTGAACGCTACAAGATGCACCACTCCTGGTATGGCGACCTGCAAGGCAGGTTTGAAGGGCGGGGCTGGCAGTTCTTCAAGAAAATCTGGTGGCTGTGGCTGCTGCTGCCGGTCGCGATCGTCGTGTTTCCGTTGCTGCCGGTCCTATACGCCAACTACAAGGCGGTTGAATGGCGCTGGTGGCTTTCCGGCATTCGATTCGGCGCCGTGCGCCTGGAATTCGACGCTGTCGCCCGATGCGTTGATGGGCCTTTACTGGAAGGTGATCGGATGGACGATCCTGCTGTCGACCGGCTTCGCAATCGTCATCGGCGGCCTCGGAGCGTTGATCTACGGTATCAGCCAGGCAATGTCGGACCCCTCCGCTGCGCCGCCGCACGTGCTGGCGACAAGTATTCCGATGGCTGCCGTCACGGTGATCGGCTATTTGGTGCTCGCACTCGGACTTGGTGTGGTGTCGCGAGTCTATCTGTCGCGCGATCTCTGGGTGCGCGTTCTCGCCTCGACCGTCGTCCACGGCATCGAGGCGGCCGCGAATGTTGCCGCGCAGGGTGAACTCGCCAATGCGCTCGGTGAAGGGATTGCCGATGGACTGGATGTCGCGGGATTTTAGCCCATGAGCGTCAGCTGCGATGGATAGCGCGCCGAACAACGACCCGACGCCTTCATTGCCGGGCAGTTCGGCGATCTATTTCGATGGCCTGTCGAACCAGCGCCGCGCCGTGTCGCTTGGCTTCATGGATGCGCTCGAAATCAGCGGCAACGAAGCCAGGCTTGCCGCGTGGCCCTATTCCGATATCCGCCGCGCCGACGGTCCGTCCGGCATCCTGCGCCTGACCTGTCTCGGTGCGCCCTTGCTGGCGCGACTCGAAGATTCGCGACGCCGCCGTTGCCGCCGAGCTGATATCCCGCTGCGCGCGTGTACATCCCGCGCACCTGCTCCTCGTCCGTCACGTCGGCCTGGATGGCGAGGTCGCCCTCGGCGCTCTCGGACCAGGTCGACGCCCACGACCGTCGCGCCCTCCTCGCTTGAAGAGCCGCGCGGTCTCGGCGCCGATGCCGCTCGCCGCCCCGGTGATCACGCACACCTTGCCGTCCAGCCGCCCCATCAGTCCCTCCGGTCGCGTAGTAGACGTTCTTGACCTCGGTGTAGTGGTCAAGCGCGTCGGGGCGAGCTCCCGGCCCCACGCCGGACTGCTTGATGCCGCCGAACGGCGTGGTCACGCGTACCGACGTGTTCGAGTTGATCGACAGGACCCCGCGTGTCGATCGCGCGCGCCGACACGCAGCGCCTTGCGCGCCGTCGCGCGTCCAGACCGAGCCCGAGAGCCCGTAGATGGTTTCGTTGGCGAGCCGGACCGCCTCCTCCTCGTCGCGGAACGGGATCACCGCGGCCACCGGCCCGAAGATCTCCTCGCGCGCCGGCGCGGTCGTCGTTGCGACCGGGCAGAGCACCGTCGGCGGGAACCAGAAGCCGGGGCCGTCGGGCGCCGAGCCGCGGATGGCCACCGGCGCGTCGTCGGGCACGAACGAGAACACGTCTCGCGCTGGTCCGCCGAGATCAGCGGACCCATCTCGGTGGACTCGTCGAGCGGGTCGCCGACGCGATCGCCTCCACCGCCTCCTCCAGGCACTCCATGAAGCGGTCGAGCGCGGAGCGCTCGACGAGGATGCGCGAGCGCGCGCAGCAGTCCTGTCCGGCGTTGCCGAACACGGCGCTCGGGGCGGCCGCGGCGGCCCGCTCGAGGTCGGCGTCGGCGAACACGACGTTCGCCGACTTGCCGCCCAGCTCGAGCGTCACGCGCTTGATCGTCCCGGCGGCGCCCGCCGCGATCCCGCGGCCCACCTCGGTCGAGCCGGTGAACGCGATCTTCGCCACGTCCGGGTGCTCCACCAGCCGCTGGCCGCACACCGAGCCCGGCCCCGCGACGACGTTCAGCACGCCCTCGGGGATGCCCGGCCTCGAGCGCGATCCGCTCGAGCTCGAGCGCGGTGAGCGGCGTCAGCTCGGCCGGCTTCAGCACCACGGTGTTGCCGGCCGCGAGCGCCGGCGCCGAGCTTCCAGGACGCGATCGTGAGCGGGAAGTTCCAGGGCGTGATCAGCGCCGACCACGCCGAGCGGCTCGCGGAACGTCATGTCGACGCCGCCCGCCACGGGGATCGTGTCGGCCGGTGCATCCGCTCGGGCGCGCCCGCGTAGTAGCGGAACGTGTCGACGACCATGCCCATCTCGCCGCGGGCGTCGCCGATCGGCTTGCCGGCGTTGCGGGCCTCGAGCGTGGCGAGCTCCTCGACGTGCTCCTCGAGCGCGTTGGCGAGCCGGTGAGCAGCGCGGGCGGTCGCCGGGCGCGACCGCGCGCCAGGCCGGGAAGGCCGCCTGGCGCGCGCCGACCGCGGCGTCGGTCTCCTCGACGCCCGCCTGCGGGACCTCGGCCATGACCTCGGCGGTCGCCGGCTCGAGTACCTGGTCATCCGCCCTCGCGCAGCGCGCCCCGGCGGCGCGCGCGCGCCTCGCTCACGAGCGAGCCGATCACGCGGCTGCGCTCGTCCTCCTCGGGATGCCAGAGCACCCGACCGCGAAGCCCTGTCCGGCAGCTCGATCGCCTCGACCACGCCGTCGTCGGCGGAGCCGCTGACGACGAGGCCCTCACCGAGCTGTCGATGCCCTGGTGGTGGGCGGACTTGACCCGGTGCGCTCGGCGCCCGACCGCGCGCGCCGCGAGCGACCGGGCTCGAGCTCGCACCTCGTGATCGGCGAACGTGCCCGGCGTGTGCCGGTGAAGCTCGATGGCGTCGGGCAGGTGCTGGTCGAGCGTGCCCCCGCGCACGTTCAGCTCTGCATGCCGCGGCAGACCCCCAGCACCCGGCATCTCGCGCTCGAGCGCCCGCGGGGGAGAGCCAGTTCGAACGGTCGCGCTCGGGCCAGGTCCCGAGCGTCTCAGGGTGAGGCTGGGCCCCGTAGGAGCCGGGATCCACGTCGCCGCCGCCCGCCAGCACCACGCCGTCGATCCGGTCGAGCAGCGTCTTCGGGCGCCCCGGCGCCAGTGTCGGGCGGCAGACAGCGCGAACGCGCCGGCCGCGCTGCACGGCATGCGAGTACGCGCGGCGCCATCGTTGCGCTTCCTGCCGTCCCAACTCGCCGAGGGCGAGCCCTGGATGGCGGCGCTATGGCGATAACCCGTCGGCTCATCGCCCTAGAGCCGCTCGAAGCCGCGGACGCGCTCCCAGTCGGTGACGGCGGCCTTGAAGGCCTCATCTCGACCCGGGCCCGGTTGAGGTAGTGGTCGACGTCCTCTGCCGAACGCCGCGCGGGCGACCTCGCTGACCCGCGAACAGGTCCAGGGCGGCGCACATTGTGCGGCACGCGCGGCTGTCGGCCTCGTACGCGTTGCCCCGAAGGCCGGCTCGAGCTCGAGCCCGTGCTCGATGCCGTGCAGCCGGCGGCGATGATCGCCGCCAAGCCAGATAGGGGTTGACGTCGGCGCCGGCAGCGGTTCTCGACCCGCAGCGCCTGGCCGTGGCCCGACGACGCGGAACGCGCACGTGCGGTTGTCCTTGCCCAGGCGATCGCCGTGGGCGCGAACGAGCCCTGCGACGAACCGCTTGTACGAGTTCACGTTCGGCGCGAAGAGCAGGTCAGCTCCCTCGTGCAGGCGAGCTGCCCGGCGACGAAACGAATGTTGAACAGCGCCTGGTCGTCCGCGAACACGTTCCGGTCATCGTCCGAGAGCTGCGCTCGAGCACTGGATGGGCACGAGTTGCCCTCGCGCTCGTTGAACTTCGCCATGTACGTGAGCGCCGTGGCCTGCTGCGCAGCGATCTCCTTGCCCCGGCCTTGTAGCTGACGTGGTCGTCGGCGATCGTCAGGGCGTCGGCGAAGTGGAAGTTGATCTCGTGCTGGCCGAAGTTGCACTCGCCCTTCCAGTTCTCGACGGGGATGCCGGCGCCGGTCATCGAGTCGGATCCGGCGGATCACGGTTCGACCAGGCGGTCCATGATCGAGTAGTCGACGTTGTACTGGTTGGCGGGGTCAGGTCGCGGTAGCCCTTGCGGCGCGCCTCCTCGTAGTGTCGCGGAAGACGATGAACTCGAGCCCGGAGCCGACCACCGCCTACCAGCCCCGCTCCTCCAGGCGGGCGAGCTGGCGGCGCAGGATCTGCCGCGGCGACTCCACCCGTCGAGCCGTCCTGCCACTCCAGGTCGGCCATGACCAGCACCGTGCTCTCGTGCCACGGCATCGGGCGCAGGATGTCGAGGTCGGCCTCATGACGAAGTCGCCGTAGCCGGGCTCCCAGCTACGCCATCGCGTACCCCTGCACCGTATTCATGTCCACGTCCACCGCGAGCAGGTAGTAGCACCCCTCGGCGCTGTGGGAGACGTCTTCGTTGAGGAATGGTCCGTGGTCATCCGCTTGCCCAGGAGCCGGCCCTCCCAGTTCGGCCAGCACCAGCAGGACGGTGTCGACCGTCCCGTCGTCGTGGGCTCTTCTGGAGGTCACGCGAGATCCATCG